>NZ_SKCH01000025.1 GCF_005434945.1 Prescottella subtropica
CGGTCTGCTCCGACTTGCCGGCTGGGCCAACATCGCCGAAGGGTTACGCCACCATGCCAGGCATCCGGATCACGCTGCTGCACTGGTCCTGACCTGAGGAAATGCGACTATTCCGGGGCCCTGCGTCCAGGGGTGATCGTTCCCTCGGTCAGGTGGTGAATCGTTGCGGCGCAGACCGGACACGGTGTGGACGCCGGCCATTGGGTGTTCCGTAAGCCGATCGGCCAACGGAACACCACGGCGGGAGGATCCCCGCACTGGTCGCCGGTGTTCCGGTGAAGTGTTCCGCGGACTGTTCCGGTGATCCCCCGTCATATGGAACGATTGGGGTGTGGTCGAGCCCTTCCTCGTCGGATACGTGCGCTGTTCCACCGACGAACAGGACGTCGGGATCCAAACCGAGCAGCTACTCGCGCTCGGGGTGCCGTCCGAGCGGATCTTCATCGACAAAGGGTTCTCCGGCACCACCCGCAAGAACCGGACCGGACTGGACAACGCCCTCGCCGCGGTCACCTCCGCCGCGGCGGCCGTCGACGGGCGGCAGGTGGTGCTGACCACGACGAAGTTCGATCGATTCGCCCGAAACATGGCCGAGGCCGGCGAGATCCTGACCGGACTGCGCGAACGCGACGTGCTGTTCGGGCTGGGAAGCTCGATCTACGACTGGAACGACCCGTTCGGCAAGCTGTTCCTGCAAACCCTGGCCATGGTCGCCGAGTTCGAGGCCAACCTGAACCACCTCCGCACCCGGGAGGGGATGGCGAAGGCCCGCGCCAAGGGGCGACTCAAGGGCAAACAGCCGAAACTGCCCCTGGCCGCGCGGAAGACGATCCACCGCCGCTACCACGACCCCGACGACGACTCCAGCCTGGCCGATCTGGCCGACGAGTACAGCGTCGGCCGCTCCACCATCCACCGGATCGTCAGCGGCACCGCACCCAGGGCGTAGGACCTGGTTCCTCGATCACATCCTTCATCAGGCAGAAGACCTGAACTTCGTTGGATTCTCGGCGATTACTACCGGGACCCCGAGCCGGTGTGGGAGAACCCGGCCGGGTGGGGGCAGGGGCTGCGGTACCGGCTGGGCGACACCGTGTCGGTGCTCCTCGGTCTCGACCCCGGCATGGGCGTCGGTGACCCCTACAACGGCTACCCGGATCAGACGCTGGTGTCCGTCGACCTGCGCGGCGGCACCCTCGACGACGTCGACCGGGCGACGGTCTCGGAACTGCTCGCCGATCTGTCAGGATGGGGCGCATGAGTGGACCCCTGCTGCTGTTGGACGGTGCGAGTCTGTGGTTCCGGGCGTTCTACGCCCTACCGGAGTCGATGACGGCGCCCGACGGGCGTCCCGTCAACGCGGTCCGCGGGTTCACCGACATGGTCGCGGCCCTCATCACCCGCACCCAGCCGTCCCGGGTCGCCGTGTGCCTCGACCTGGACTGGCGTCCACAGTTCCGGGTCGACGCCGTCTCCTCTTACAAGGCGCACCGCGTCGCCGAATCCTCCAATGACACAGGCGGCGCCGGAACGTCCCCCGAGGAGGTACCGGACACCCTCACCCCGCAGGTCGACATGATTCATGACGTCCTCGCCGCCGCGGGCATCGCCACCGCCGGCGCCGCCGGCTTCGAGGCCGACGACGTGCTCGGCACCCTCGCCGCACAGGAGACCGTCGACGATGTCGTCGTGGTCAGTGGCGACCGGGACCTGCTGCAGGTCGTCTCCGACACACCGGTCCAGGTGCGGGTGCTGTACGTGGGACGCGGCCTCGCGAAGGCGGAACTGTTCGGTCCCGCCGAGGTCGCCGACAGGTACGGGGTGCCCACCGACCGGGCCGGTGCCGCCTACGCCGAACTCGCGTTGCTGCGCGGCGACGCATCCGACGGCCTACCCGGCGTCAAAGGCGTCGGCGAGAAGACCGCGTCGGCGCTGCTCCTGAAGTTCGGCTCCCTCACCGCCCTGCGGGACGCCGTCACCGACCCCGCCTCCGATCTCGCGAAGGGGGTGCGCGCCAAACTCGTCGCCGCCGCCGACTATCTCGACGCGGCACTACCCGTCGTGCAGGTCGTCACCGACACCGACGTACAGCTGTCGACGTCCGATCTGCTGCCCACGACGCCCGTCGACAACGAGCACCTCGAGACGCTCGCCGCCGCACTGGGTATCGAACGGTCGGTGGCCCGGCTGACCACCGCCATGGCCGCCGACCGCCCCTGACCCAGAACTACCGGGGCCGGCCGACCTCGTAGGTGCCGTCGTTGTCGGTGAACGTGACCGTCACCTTCTTCGGGGTGCCGTCGATCTTCAGGGTGCAGTCGAACGAATCGCCCTCCCGCACCTTCCGATCCGCCGGGCAACTCACCTCGCTGACACTGCGCGCCCCGTACGACTCGGTGACGACCTGCTCGACCCCCTGCTCCGCGGCCGCCCGGTCGAGGGTCTTCGCTCCGAGAACCGCCGACGCCAGCAACGCGATCCCGGCGATCCCGGCCACCGCGACCAGGCCGATACCGACCCACATGAGCGGCTTCTTGTTCCCGGGAACCTGCGGCGACTGCTGCGGCGCCGGCCACGGGGCCTGCTGCGGACCGGGCTGCCCCTGGGGTGCGCCAGGGAACGGCTGCTGCGGATAGCCGGGCTGCTGCCCGCCCCACGGCTGCGGCGGAAACTGCTGCTGCGGATACTGCGGCGGGAACTGCTGACCCGGGTACTGCTGACCCGGCTGCGGCGCCCACGGCTGCTGCGGATACTGCTGCTGCCCACCCCACGGCTGGCCACCCCACTGCGGCTGTGGTGCACCGGGGTTCGGCTGCCCCCACTGTTCGCCCGGTGTCCCCTGCCCCTGCGGCTCGCTCTTCCCGTCGTTCCCCGCGTCGCCCACTACGTCGCCCTCCGTCGATCTCGGTCCGGGCACCTACCCGGAACAGACTTCCCGGTCACCCTACGCAGCGGGCGGCGACGACGGCAGCGCGACCCGCGGCCGTCACGGCGTGACGTGCGCCGGGGTGTGGGTGACGGCTTCGATGTCGCCGACCGTCGACTCGATCAGCTGCTGAGTGAGATCCGACAGTGCCCGCGCGGTCGCCAACTCGTCCCCGATGCCGGGCACGTTGCGGTCGACCGGGTTGCGGCGCGCCAACCCGACCCCGACGAGGGTGGTGTCGCCGGTGTGCAGGCGGGCGGTCGAGCGGGTGCGGCTGTCGTGTTCGTCGACGGTGATCTCCACCGTCCACTGGGTGGTGTTCATGATCGAACTCCTCTCGCACGGCGCCCCGACAGGCCGACGTCGAAGCGTCCACCCACCAGTCAACCGCTCAGGTGGCCGACACCGCCACCACCCCGCGCCGGATCTTTCCGACCGCGCGGGCCGCGGCCTTCGCAACGGCCGGGTCGGTGGCCGTCGAATGCACCTGGTCGAGCAGGTCGATCACCTGCCGACACCAGCGAACGAAGTCGCCGGCGGACAGTTCCTTGCCGCCGGAGCCGGCCGCGACCAGCGAGTCGACGAGTGAACCGCCGCCCGCCCACTGGTAGACGGCGGTGACGAACCCGGTGTCGGGTTCCCGGGTCAGCGGCAGCTTGTGCCGGATCTCGTCGGCCCGCAACTGTCCCCACACCCGCATCGTCTCGGCGAGCGCCTGCCGGGCCGGCTCGGTCGGGCCACGATCGGGGGCGTCGGCGTCCTGCCGGGACTCGTAGACGACGGCCGAGACGACGGCCGCGAGTTCAGCCGGGCCCAGCCCCGCCCACACGCCGCGGCGCAGGCACTCGGCGACCAGCAGATCACTCTCGCTGTAGAGGCGGGCGAGGAGCCGGCCGTCGTCGGTGGCGATCGGATGCTCGTCACCGGCGGCCACGTAGCCGCGTTCGGTGAGCAGCGCGAGGATCCGGTCGAAGGTGCGGGCCAGCGAGTTCGTCGTCGCCGCCACCTTCTGCCGCATCGTCGACGTCTCCCGCTCCACCCGGTTGTAGCGTTCCCCGATCCGGCTCATCTGCTCCCGGTCGGGACTCGTGTGGCGCGGGTGCGCGCGCAGCACCTTGCGCAGTTCGGTGATCTCCCGGTCCTCGCGGCCGCTCTTCTCCCGTTTCGGTTTCCGCGGCGCGTGGATGCCGGTGCTGCGCAGCGCGGACGCCAGATCCCGCCGCACCCGCGCGGTGCGGTGGTCGACGTGCCGGGGCAGCCGCATCTTCCCCAGCGGCCGGGCCGGGACCGGGAAGTCGGCGGCGCTGAGGCGTCCGGCCCATTTCTCCTCGGTGAGGACGAGGGGGCGTGGGTCGTCGCGCCCCTGATCGGGTTCGAGGACGACTGCGAGCCCGGACCGTTTCCCGGACGGGATCGCGATGACGTCGCCGCGGCGCAGCGCGGTCAGTGCCGCGACCGCCGCCTCCCGCCGGTCCGACCGTTTCTGGCGTTCCAGCGCGCGTTCCCGGCCGCGCAGTTTCTCCTGCAGCCGGAAGTACTCGACGTACTCGCTGCCGGGGCCGCCGAGCCGCTCGAGGAGTTCGGCGAGCACCTCGTCGTTGCGTTCGATACCGCGGGTCAGGCCCACCACCGAGCGGTCCGCCTGGAACTGCGCGAACGAGCGTTCCAGCAGAGCACGGGCCTCGGGGGCACCCATCCGGTCGATCAGGTTGATCGACATGTTGTAGCCGGGTTTGAACGAACTGCGCAGCGGGAACGTGCGCGTCGACGCCAGGCCCGCGACCTCGGTGGGTTCGATCCCCGGCTGCCACAGCACCACCGCGTGGCCCTCGACGTCGATACCGCGCCGGCCGGCCCGCCCGGTGAGCTGCGTGTACTCGCCGGGGGTCAGTTCGGCGTGGGTGTCGCCGTTGAACTTGACGAGCCGCTCGAGCACCACCGACCGGGCCGGCATGTTGATGCCCAACGCGAGGGTCTCGGTAGCGAACACCGCCCGGACGAGCCCGCGGACGAACAGTTCCTCGACGGTTTCCCGGAACGCCGGCAGCATCCCGGCGTGGTGGGCGGCGAAACCGCGTTCGAGGGCCTGACGCCACCCCCAGTAGCCGAGCACCTCGAGGTCGGCGCGCGGCAGATCCTCGGTGTGTTTCTCGACGATCTCCCGGATCTGCTCGGTCTGCTCGGGGGTGGTCAGCCGCAGCTTCGAGCGCACGCACTGGCCGAGGGCCGCCTCGCAGCCGGCACGGCTGAAGATGAACGTGATCGCCGGGAGCAGGCCCTCCTCGTCGAGTCGGGCGATCACCTCGGGGCGCGGCAGCGGACGGTAGTCGCTGCGCCCCCGGTACTCCCACGAGTCGGCCCGATCCTGCGCGAGCCGCTGTTTGACGTGCCGCACCAGGGACGGATCGACCACCAGGCTCCGGCCGCCGGTCGGGGTGGCCTTCGCGTCGAACAGATCGAACAGGCGGCGTCCGACGAGGAGGTGCTGCCACAGCGGGATCGGCCGGGTCTCGTCGACCACCACCGTGGTGTCGCCCCGCACGGTCTCCATCCAGGAGCCGAACTCCTCGGCGTTGCTGACGGTCGCCGACAGGCTGACCAGCCGCACCTCCGCGGGCAGGTGCAGGATCACTTCCTCCCACACCGCGCCCCGGAACCGGTCGGCGAGGTAGTGCACCTCGTCCATCACCACGTGCGAGAGCCCCCGCAGCGCCGGCGACTGCGCATACAGCATGTTGCGCAGCACCTCGGTCGTCATCACCACGACGGGAGCATCCGAGTTGATGCTGCTGTCGCCGGTGAGCAGTCCGACCGACTCCGGGCCGTAACGTTCGGCGAGCTCGGCGAACTTCTGGTTGCTGAGCGCCTTGATCGGTGTGGTGTAGAAGCACTTGCGGCCGGACGCGAGCGCCAGGTGGACGGCGAACTCGCCGACCACCGTCTTCCCGGCACCGGTCGGCGCACACACCAGCACCCCGTGCCCGGCCTCGAGGGCCGCGCACGCCTCGACCTGGAACGGGTCGAGCGGGAAACTCAGCTGCCGGGCGAACGTGTCGAGTTGGGTCGGTGTCCTCACAGTGTGTCCGAGTAGTCCTGCTTCGTGGGGGCGGTGGCCGGCGGCACCGCGGTGACCGCATCGATCGGTGCCGGGCCGTCGATCGACGACGCCTCCTCGTCCGACAGGGCGGCCAGCGCCGCAGCCTCGTGCCGGTTCTTGCGCCTGTCGTGCAGGCGGGCGATCTGGATCGCGAACTCGAGCAGCACCGTCAGCGCCCCGGCGAGAGCCAGCATCGTGAACGGATCCTGACCCGGCGTGGCGATCGCCGCGAACACGAACAACGCCATGATCAGCCCGCGCCGCCACGCCTTGAGCTTGGCGTAGGACAGCACACCGACCACGTTGAGCGCGACGATCAGCAGCGGAAGTTCGAAACTCACACCGAACACGATCAGCACGTTGATGACGAACCCGAAGTACTGCGAACCGCTGAGCGCGGTGACCTGGACGTTGTCACCGATCGTGAGCAGGAAGTGCAGGGCCTGCGCGACGACCAGGTAGGCCAGGACGGCACCGCCGACGAACAGGAACGACGCCGCGACGACGAACCCGACCGCATACTTGCGTTCCTTGGCGTACAGGCCGGGGGTGATGAACCGCCACAGCTGGTACAGCCACACCGGGCAGGCCAGCACGATGCCGGCGGTCAGGCCCACCTTGAGGCGGAGCATGAACTGTTCGAACGGGGCCGTCGCGAGCAGTCGGCATGCGCCGTCCGTGCTGAGATCCGCGCGTGCGGACTGCGGCAGGGAACAGTACGGTCCCCGCAGCAGTTCGCCGAGACTCTCGATCCCGAAGATGCGGGTCGAGTACCAGACGAAGCCGACGATCGTGGTGACGATGATCGCCGCGACCGCGATGAGCAGTCGGGTACGCAACTCGTAGAGATGCTCGACGAGTGACATCGTGCCGTCTGGATTTGTCCTGCGCCGGCTGTGACGCGGGTCGAACGGAATTCGCACTATGGGGCCCTGGCCTTGGTCAGCAGTGATCCGGGGCGGCTATCGAACCGGCAGCCACCCCGGATGCTCGAGAATCGTGAACTAGGCCGTCTTCGGCTCGGTGCGCGGCTGCGGCGCGTCGACGACGGTCGCGTCGATCGGCGACGACAGTTGCGCCGACGAGGTCACCTCGGTGGCGGTCGACGGCGGGTTGCCGTCGTTCTGCATTTCCTTGACCTCGCTCTTGAAGATGCGCAGCGACCGGCCGAGACCGCGGGCGGCCTCGGGGAGCTTCTTCGAGCCGAACAGGATGACGACGACCAGTGCCACGATGGCCCAGTGCCAGATACTCAGCGAACCCATTGCTTCCTCCACAGATCAGTTGACTCGATGCTACCGGACCTGCGTACGACGGTCGTGGCGCAAATGTCCTGTTCACCGTGACGTAACAACCCACCGGAGCGGTATGCGCACGTGCCGGCGAACCGGTTCACGCACCCGTCACCCGAAGTTACCCGTCCCGCCGTCTCCGCGTACCCGAACCGGGCAATCCGAACAGACGAATCAGGCATTCACGGCGTCGTAGGCGTCGAGCGCGGACCGGGCCCGGGCCCGCACCTCGTCGACCAGCTCCGGCGGCCCCAGCACCGTCGCGGCCGCCCCGAAACCGAGCAGCAGCCGCGCCATCCACTCGAGCGAGCCGTACCGCATCGTCACCTCCACCGACCCGTCCGGTTCCGTCCGCACCGGATCCATCGGATACGTGTCGAGGATCCAGCCGTGCGACGGCGCGATCCGCAGCCGCGCCCGCGGCAGCGGGGCGTCGTCACTGAACAGCACCAGATGCTCGTCGGTGTCGACCGCCTGCGCCGGCGGAGCCGACGGCTCGTCGAGTTCGCGGGCGGCGTCGATCCGGTCGAACCGGAACAGCCGCACACCCTCGGACTGCCGGCACCACGCCTGCAGATACGTGCGGTCGTCGACGAGCAGCGACCGGACCGGGTCGACGACCCGCTCGGACACCGCGTCGCGGGACGCCGAGTAGTACGTCAGGTGCAGCGCATGATCGTGCCGCAGCGCGGACCGGACCGTCGCCGCGACCGGAGAATCGGACGCCGCCCCCGGACGGGGATCGTCGTCGCCGTGCAGTTCCCGCGCCGCGGTGCCGGCCGCCGACTCGATCTTCGCGATCGCCCCCCGGGCCGCCGTCGGATCCACCATGCCGGGCATCTCGGCGAGCGACCGCAACGCCACCAGCAGCACCGTCGCCTCCGTCGACGTCAACCGCAGCGGACGATCCATACCCGCGGAGAACACCACCGAGACGGTGTCCTCGTCGCACGACAGGTCGATCAGGTCACCCGGGCCGTAGCCGGGCAACCCGCACACCCACAGCTGGTGCAGATCCTTCATCAGCTTCGGAACGGTGACCCCCAACTCCCGGGCCGCCTGCTCCTTGCTGATCCCCGGATTCGCCGTGAAGTACGGCACCAGGTTCAGCAGCCGCGCCAACCGCGACACCTGCACGCTCATCGGGTCTCCTCCGTCCGGTCGCCGGCGATCCCGGCGACGGCCCGCAACTGTTCCTGCACCCGTTCCCGCAACTGCGCAGGCTCGAGCACGACCGCGTCGGCGCCGTGCCCGGCGACGATCCGGGCCGTCCAGCCCCACGACCGGACCGGGATGTCGACGACGGTGCCCGACCGCGAACCCAACTGCCGCGGACCCCGGTCGACACCGAGCCGCCGTACCTCGAGTGCGCGGCCGTCGGCCACCCACACCGCTGCGCTGCCGGTCACCTCACCGCCCCCCGTGACGGCCGCGACCACCTCCCGCAGATCGACACCCTCCGGTTTACGCACCGCATTCTCCGGGCCGACCGCCTCGACGGGATCCGCGATCCGGGACAGCCGGAACGTGCGCGTCGCCTCCCGGTCGACGTCGTGCCCGACGAGATACCACCGGCCGCGCAACGTCACCACACCCCACGGCTGCACCGTGCGGGTCACGAAATCCTCGGTGGGCGCGCCCCGATGCCGGAACGTCACCGCCCGCCCGGCGTCGATCGCCGTGAGCAGCTGCCGCATCGCCGACTCCGAGCCCCGGGTACGCGCCGGGATCGCCGACATCGGGACCGCGTCGAGTTCACCGTCGACCTGCACGCCGGCGGCCCGCAGCTTCATCAGCGCGCTCTGCGACGCGGCCGTCATCTCCGGGGAACTCCACAACCGGGCCGCCACCGCGACCGCGGCCGACTCCGCGGCGTCGAGGTCGATGTCCGGAAGCTCGTAGGCGTCCCGGTTGATCCGGTAGCCCTCCACCCCCGAGAACCGGCTCGCCGACCCCGTCTCGAGCGGGATCCCCAGATCCCGCAACTCGTTCTTGTCCCGCTCGAACATCCGGCTGAACGTGTCGTGACTGGCCGACTCGTCGTACCCGGCCACACTCGCCCGGATCTTCTCCGCGGTGAGGAACTGCCGGGTCGAGAGCAGGCAGATGACCAGGTTCGTCAACCGCTCCACTTTGGAAATTGCCACCCGCAGAGCCTAGTGGCAACCAACCCGACCAACCGTCACATGGACGCGATGAGCCGATCCACCCGCTCGTCGACCGACCGGAACGGGTCCTTACACAGCACGGTGCGCTGCGCCTGATCGTTGAGCTTGAGATGCACCCAGTCGACGGTGAAGTCGCGTCCGGCGTCCTGAGCTGCGGCGATGAAGTCCCCCCGCAGCTTCGCGCGCGTCGTCTGCGGCGGCGTCGACACCGCCAGGTCCACCGTCTCGTCCTCGGTGACCCGCTTGGCCAGGCCCTTGCGCTGCAGCAGATCGAACACGCCACGGCCCCGTTTGATGTCGTGGTACGCCAGATCCAGTTGCGCGATCTTCGGATCGGACAACTCCATGCCGTACTTGTCCTGATACCGCTGGAACAGTTTGCGTTTGATCACCCAGTCGACCTCGGTGTCGACCTTCGCGAAGTCCTGGCCCTCCACCGCGTCGAGGATCCGGCCCCACAGTTCGACGACCTGCTCGACCTGCGCGTCGGGTTCGCGGTTCCGCAGATGCTCGACGGCCCGCGCATGGTATTCCCGCTGGATGTCGAGTGCGCTGGCCTGCCGGCCGCCCGCCAGACGGACCGGACGCCGACCCGTCAGGTCGTGGCTGACCTCCCGGATCGCCCGGATCGGGTTGTCGAGCGCGAAGTCCCGGAACGGCACCCCCGCCTCGATCATCTCGAGCACCAGCGCCGCCGTGCCCACCTTGAGCATCGTGGTGGTCTCGCACATGTTGGAGTCACCGACGATCACGTGCAGCCGCCGGTACTTCTCGGCGTCCGCGTGCGGCTCGTCGCGGGTGTTGATGATCGGCCGCGACCGCGTCGTCGCCGACGACACCCCCTCCCAGATGTGCTCGGCCCGCTGCGACAGACAGAACTGTGCGGCCTTCGGGGTCTGCAGGATCTTGCCGGCACCGCAGATCAGCTGCCGGGTCACCAGGAACGGCAGCAGCACATCCGAGATCCGCGAGAACTCCCCCGCCCGGACCACCAGGAAATTCTCGTGACACCCGTACGAGTTGCCCGCCGAATCGGTGTTGTTCTTGAACAGGTAGATGTCGCCGCCGATACCCTCCTCGGCGAGCCGCTGCTCGGCATCGACGAGCAGATCCTCGAGGACCCGCTCCCCCGCCCGATCGTGGTTGACGAGTTGCAGCAGGCTGTCGCACTCGGCGGTCGCGTACTCGGGATGCGAACCGACGTCGAGATACAGCCGCGCACCGTTACGGAGGAACACGTTGGAACTGCGGCCCCACGAGACCACCCGCCGGAAGAGGTAGCGGGCAACCTCGTCCGGACTCAGCCGCCGATGACCGTGAAAGGTGCAGGTGACACCGAACTCGGTCTCGATACCCATGATTCGTCTCTGCACACCTCGACAGTACAACCGTCGAAGCCGATTGCCTTGCCGTTCAGGAACAGTCGCGTCGCCGCGGACCGAGAACGTGGCCGAAGCGAGACCTTCGCCGGGCCGGCACCCCGGCCCCGACACGAACCGACCGGGCACGCTGCTGCGTGCCCGGCCGGGGAATCGTGTGCCTGCCTCCGTGTCGGCCTATGTGTCGGTGTCCGTTCCGGGCTCCCCCGGAGCGTCTGCAGCATCTGCGGTGTCCGGGGCCGGTTCGGCCGGTGCCGCGGGCAGCAGCGCCTCGAGCGTGGGACCGGTGATCCGACGGAACGCCCGCCGGGGCCGGGACTGGTCGAGGACCGCCACCTCGAGGCTGGACACGCCGAGCACGCGACGTTCGGTCTCGGTGCCGGTGCCGTCCTGCAGGGCCCGCACCGCGACCGCGACCGCGTCGGACAGATCCAGGCCCGGACGGTACGACGCCCGCAGCACCGTCGCGATCGGCTCGGTGGTGCCGCCCATCACCACGAACTGCTGTTCGTCGACGATCGACCCGTCGTAGGTGATCCGGTACAGCTGTGCGTGCGGTGCGCTGCCGTGCCGGCCGACCTCGGCGACACAGATCTCCACCTCGTACGGCTTGGGCTGCTCGGTGAAGATGGTGCCCAGGGTCTGCGCGTACCCGTTGGCGAGGGAGCGTCCGGTGACGTCCCGGCGGTCGTACGAGTAGCCGCGCATGTCGGCGTGCACGATGCCGGCCCGGCGCAAGTTCTCGAACTCGTTGTACTTGCCGACCGCCGCGAACCCCAGCCGGTCGTACAGTTCGCTGACCTTGTGCAGCGCCGTCGACGGGTTCTCCGCCACGAACAGCACCCCGTCGGCGAACGTGAGCACGATGACGCTGCGGCCGCGCGCGATTCCCTTGCGCGCCAACTCCGAGCGATCCCGCATGATCTGCTCGGCGGAGGCATAGTACGGCAGCGTCATCGTGGGGTGCGTCCTTCCTCGGTGCGGTCGGCGAGCACCGCGCGCGCCGACTCGGCCGTCCGCTCGGCCGGCACGTACGCCGCACCGGCCGACGTGATGGTCACGGCCGTCGGGAAGATCGACCGGACCAGGTCCGGGCCGCCGGTCGCGGAATCGTCGTCGGCGGCGTCGTACAGGGCCTCGACGGCCGACCGCAGCGCCGAATCCTCGTCGCCGCCTTCCCGGTACAGCTTCTTCAGGGACGCCTTCGCGAACAGCGACCCGGAGCCGACCGCGTAGTAGCCGGCGCGTTCCTCGTAGCGGCCGCCGACGACGTCGTAGGAGACGATGCGCCCGGCCCGCTGCGCGTCCGCCGCATCGAGGTCGTACCCGACGAGCAACGGCACGACCGCCAGACCCTGCATCGCCGCACCCAGGTTGCCCCGCACCATCGACGACAGCCGGTTGGCCTTGCCGTCGAACGTCAACTGGACGCCCTCGATCTTCTCGTAATGCTCGAGTTCGACGGCGAACAGCCGCACCAGTTCGATGGCGACACCGGCGGTCCCGGCGATACCCGCCGCCGAATAGTCGTCGGTGACGAACACCTTCTCGACGTCCCGGCTGGCGATGAGGTTGCCCATCGTGGCCCTCCGGTCACCGGCGATCAGCACACCACCGGCGAACGTGATCGCCACGATCGTCGTCCCGTGCGGTGCGATGTCCGTGTCGCCTCCCTCGGTGCGGAGTCCGTCGATCCGGTTACCCGGCAACATGTCCGGTGCGTGCAGGCGCAGATGTTCGGTGAACGAGGACAGCGTCGACCCGGGACCGAACCCGCCACCGAACCCGAATCCGTGCGTACCCGACGGCAGGCCTGCGCGATCCGTCCTCACTGGCCGCCCTTCTGGACGTAGGCGCGCACGAAGTCCTCGGCGTTCTCCTCGAGCACGTCGTCGATCTCGTCGAGGAGATCGTCGGTGTCCTCCGCCAACTTCTCGCGACGTTCCTGCCCGGCCGGCCCGTCGCCGATCGGGGCATCGTCGTCGTCGCCACCACCGGCTCGCTTGGTCTGCTCCTGCGCCATGGCCACCGACCTCCTTCTCACCGCGGACCCGCCGACACGCGACCGGCGAGTCCTGCTCGGACCCTCACACTACCGACCGACGGTGCCCGTCGGGCGGCAAGCGCGCGGGGAGATTTCGTGGCGAGATCAGTTCGTGAGCTGATCTACCAGTTCAGCCGCCGAATCCACCGAATCCAGAAGCTCACCGACGTGAGCGCGGCTGCCGCGCAACGGTTCGAGGGTGGGGATCCGGACCAGCGACTCCCCACCCAGATCGAAGATCACCGAGTCCCAACTGGCCGCCGCGATGTCCGCCCCGAACCGGCGCAGGCATTCACCACGGAAGAACGCCCGGGTGTCCGTCGGCGGGGTGTGCACCGCGTCGAGGATCTGCTGCTCGGTCACCAGCCGCTGCATCGACCCGCGGGCCACGAGCCGGTTGTACAGGCCCTTGTCGAGGCGGACGTCCGAATACTGCAGGTCGAGCATGTGCAGCTTCGGCGCCGACCACGCCAGGCCCTCCCGGCTCCGGAAACCCTCCATCAGGCGCAGCTTCGCGGGCCAGTCCAGCAGGTGCGCACACTCCATCGGATCGCGTTCGAGCAGGTCGAGCACCATCGCCCACTTCTCGACGAGGTCGGCGACCCGCGGATCGTCGTTGCCCTCCCGGTCCACGAACCGCGCAACCCGGTCCAGGTAGATCCGTTGCAGCGCAAGACCGGTCAGTTCCCGGCCGTCGGCCAGTGCCACCGTCGCCCGCAGCGTCGGATCGTGGCTGATCCGGTGGACGGCGGTCACCGGGCGCGCCAACTGCAGATCCGTCAGATCCACCCCGGCCTCGACGAGATCGAGCACGAGCGCCGTCGTCCCGACCTTGAGGTACGTCGCCGTCTCTGCGAGGTTCGCGTCCCCGATGATCACGTGCAGGCGGCGGTACTTGTCGGCGTCCGCGTGCGGCTCGTCGCGGGTGTTGATGATGCCGCGTTTGAGGGTCGTCTCGAGACCCACCTCGACCTCGATGTAGTCGGCCCGCTGCGACAACTGGAAGCCGGCCTCGTCACCGGACTGGCCGATCCCGACCCTCCCGGACCCGCAGATCACCTGACGGGACGCGAAGAACGGCGTCAACCCGGCGATGATCGACGAGAACGGGGTGTCGCGGGAACACAGGTAGTTCTCGTGGGTGCCGTACGACGCGCCCTTGCCGTCGACGTTGTTCTTGTACAGCTGCAGCCGCGGCGCGCCGGGAACACTGGACGCGTGCCGGGCCGCGGACTCCATCACCCGCTCCCCCGCCTTGTCCCAGATGACGGCGTCCAGCGGATCGGTCACCTCCGGCGCCGAATACTCGGGGTGCGCGTGGTCGACGTACAGGCGGGCACCGTTGGTGAGGATCATGTTGGCGGCACCGATCTCGTCGGCGTCGATCACCGGGGCCGGCCCGCTGGTGCGGCCCAGATCGAAACCGCGGGCGTCCCGCAGCGGTGACTCCACCTCGTAGTCCCACCGGGTGCGTTTGGCCCGCGGCACCCCCGCCGCCGCCGCGTACGCGAGCACCGCCTGCGTGGACGTCAGGATCGGATTCGCCGAAGGGTCGCTGGGTGAAGAGATTCCGTACTCGACCTCGATACCGATGATCCGCTGCATGGCACGAGCCTAGATCGTTCGGCACGTCCGCAACCCGACGACGGCCGGACCCGTGCCTTGACCTTCACACTGTGTCAGGGACTCGGATGGTCGGTGAAGGAGGTGGTCGTCGTGAACACGGCCCCGGACACACTGGCTGCACCCGACCCGTCGGCCCGGCTGCGTGCCGCTCTCGCCGCCGGCACCGACCCCGATCCCGCACTTCTCGGGACGCTGATCGGCCGCTGCGCCGTCGAACCGGACTTCTACGTCCGCGACATGCTGACGTGGGCGCTGTGCCGCCTCCCGGCCGAGACCACCGTGCCGACACTGATCGCGGAGCTCGGGTCCGAGATTCCGCAGGCCCGCAGTCAGGCACTGCACACGCTGTCGAAGGTCGGGGACCCGCAGGCGTGGCCGGCGGTATCGGCGCTGCTGCACGACCCGGACGACGAGGTCGCCCGCAGCGCGTGGCGGGCGGCGGTGGCACTCGTCCCGGACGGTGGCACGGCCGAACTCGCCGCCGATCTGGCGACCGCGCTCGGCCGCGGCGACCACGACCTGCAACGCAGCCTGAGCCGGGCACTCGTCGCGCTCGGTGAGGTGATCGTGCCGATACTGGAGCAGGCCGCGGCCGGGTCTGATCCGGGACGACGGGCACACGCCGAAGCGACGCTGCGATTGCACCGCGACCCGGACAGCGCGTTCACCCTGTCGGTGGAGGCGGCGACGCGGGTCGCGGTCACCGGGCCCGACGGATAGGAGGACCGGATGTTGATCGGCGAGGTGTCACGGCGGTCGGGTGTCAGCTCCCGGATGCTGCGCCACTACGACACGCTGGGGCTGGTGTGCCCCACCGGACGGACGTCCGGCGGCTACCGCGAATACTCGGCCGACGACGTCCGGCGCCTGTTCCACGTCGAGAGCCTGCGCGCCCTCGGACTGTCGCTGCAGGAGGTCGGACGGGCACTCGACGAGCCCGGGTTCGCACCGGCGGACCTAGTGGGCGACCTGGTCCGGCACACCCGCGACCGGATCGCCGCCGAACAGGAACTGCTCGCGACACTGCAGCGGGTCGACGCCTCCGCCCCCGCCGACTGGGACGACGTCCTGCACGTCGTCGCACAGTTGCGGGCCCTCGACTCGGAGTCCGCGGCGCACCGGCAGCAGGCGGCCCTGGCCCCGGACGCGCACACCGCCCTGTCCGCCGCGGCGCTGGTCGAGGCCGTGCTGACGGAGGACGACCTCAACGTGGCGGGCGCACTGCGCTGGCTGCTGGCGCGGACGGGCGGGCCGGTGCCCGCGGAGTTGTCCACCGCCCTGCACTCCGGCTCGGTCGACGTCCGGCGGCGGGCCGTCGCCGCGATCGCGTCGGTCCGCACCGCGGAGGCGTCGGCGGCGCTGCGCCGGGCCCTCGACGACACCGACACGATGGTCCGGGAGCGGGCGGCGCTCACGCTCGCATCCCGCGGCGTCGTCGACGCGGCACCCGAGTTGGTCGAGATGATCGTCGACGGGCGACGTGACGTCGAGGCCGCCGAGGCACTCGGACTGCTGGTCGGCGACCCGTCCGTCGGCCTGCTGCTGGACCGGGTGGACACCGCCGTCGACGCGGCCGTCCGCGGACGGATCACGCAGGCGCTCGCCGAGATTCCCGGCGAGACGGCCCGGGCGGCGCTCGAACGGATGACCGGTGACGCCGACCGGACGGTCGCGGCCACCGCGGCGGCGATCCTGGCGATCCGGGAGAACCCGGCGATGCGCTGATCGCGCCCGGTGCCACGATGGGTGCATGGACGAAGTGGTGGCGGTCTACGACGAGCACGGCACACCGACGGGGACCGCGCTGCGGTCCCGGGTGTACGCGGAGGGCCTGTGGCACGCGAGCGCGGGGGTGCTGCTGCGCTCGCTCGACGGCAGTCGCCTGTACGTGCACCGCCGCTCCCCGGACAAGGCGGTGTTCGCGGGCCTGCACGACTGCCTGGCCGGCGGCGTCGTCGACCCGGGTGAGACGCCGGAGCAGGCGGCCCGCCGCGAACTGGCCGAGGAACTCGGGGTCACCGGGGTACCGTTGACGCCGCTGTCGCGGATCGCGTGGGACGGTGTGTGGGCGGATGCGCCACTGCGCTGCCACCTGTTCGCGTTCGAGGCCCGCTACGACGGTCCGATCCGGCACCAGGCCAGTGAGATCGCCGACGGCTGGTGGTGGACGGACCGGCAACTGCACGAACACCTGCAGGACCCGCGGTGGCCGTTCGTGCCGGACACCCGGATCCTGTTGGCGGGACTCGTCTGATTCCGTCGATTCTGCCGTGGACGGACCCGGCCACCGGGCCCGCCGACGGTGTTAGCGTTGACCACACACTGTCTCGCCCCGGGAGGCGACGACCATGGCCAACTCGGTGATGGACGACTACGGAAGCCAGCTGCGGACCGCGTTTCATCGGCTGCAGGACTGGCCCTATCCGGACCAGATCAGTCACGGACTGTTCCGCGCCCTGACGAAGACACCGCACGATGTCGGCGGCGAACCCGATGCTCCTGCCGTGTTCGAGGAGAAGCAGGAAGAACTCTGGGAGCTCAACACCTTCGTCACCTGCGAGGTCCTGGGCTGGCGCGGCATCTGGACCTCCGAGGAACGCCGACGGCTCGGGAACGTCGACGTCGGCCGCACCAACTATCTCGCCCTGCCCTACTACGGGCGCTGGGTGCTGGCCATGGCCCGCTGCCTGGTCGACAAGCATCACATCACGCTCGGGGAACTCGTCGAGCGAGCCGACGCGGTGCGGTCCCGTCAGCAGAACGGCACCGGGCCGCTCGAGGCCGCGCCCCGGAGCATCGGGGACGGCGCCGCGGTGGTGCGGAACCGCCATCACACCGAGGCGGTCGGCAAGGGAGATCCCCAGTGTTTCGCCGGCCGGGCCGAGGCCCCTAGGTTCGCGGTGGGTGACCGGGTGCTGGTGCGGGATCTGCCGACGATCTTCTACACCCGCACCCAGGAGTACCTGCGCGACAAGCCTGCCACCGTCGCGAGGGTCTCCTACGAGAGCCCCACGCCCGAGGACGAGGCGTTCGACCGCGAAGATCAGCGGCCGCAGTGGTTCTACATCGTGCGGTTCGCGATGCGCGACCTGTGGGATCCGTACCGCGGCTGCCCCGACGACACCCTCCAGGCGGAGATCTCCGAACCCTGGCTCGCGCCGCTGTGATGCCGTCGATCCATCACCGTCGACGAGACGACTTCGGATGAGCACGCCATCGGACGAACCCGATCGCACTGCGCCGGACGACGATTCACCTCCCCGGCACGGCGCCCCCATGGTCGAGGAGGTCACCGACTTCGAGGTCCTCGAGATCGCGATCCGGGAACTCGCGATCGAGAAGGGCCTGTTCACCGCCGAGGACCACCGGCGCTACACCGAGTACTTCGAGCAACTCGGACCGACACCGGGTTCCCGCCTGGTCGCCAAGGCCTGGTCCGACCCCGACTACCGGCAGCTGGTTTTCGAGGACCCCATCGCCGCCTGCACCGAGATCGGCGTCGACTGGCTGCAGCCGACCGGGTTCGGCACGCCCAGCGACTTCACGGCACTGCACATCCTCGAGGACACCCCGACGCTGCACCACGTGATCGTCTGCACGCTGTGCTCCTGCTATCCGCGGCCGCTGCTCGGCAACTCCCCGGAGTGGTACCGCACCCCGAACTACCGTCGGCGCATCGTGCGCTGGCCCCGCCAGGTCCTGGGCGAGTTCGGGCTCTTCCTGCCCGAGGAGGTCGCGATCCGCGTCGAGGACTCCAACTCCAAGCACCGGTTCGCGGTGCTGCCCGTCCGCCCGGCCGGCACCGACGGCTGGAGCGAGGACCGGCTCGCGGAGATCGTCACCCGGGACTGCCTGATCGGGGTCGCCCTCCCCACCCCCGGGGTCACCTCGAATGCCGCACGCCCGGTCCATCCCGCCGTACACCCGATCGGCGATCAGTAACTCAGCGAGGACTGACGATGGCAGACGAACAGAACGTCACCGGCATCAGAGTGCCGGTCCTGGACCGGATCGTCACCCGCGGTCAGGTGTGGCCGCGGATGGCGGAGAAGCACGGGGTCACCAACCCCGTTCCGCCGTGGAAGTCCAGCCTCGACGCGACGTGCGACGCCCTCGACCGGGAAGCGACGACGCTGCCGCCGCTCACCCGGCGTCGCGAGGAGGACGCGCTCGTCGAGGACGTCTACCGCGACCTACCGTTCCCCGAGAACCAGCTCGTGGCGCTCGCGCATTCGCTGATCGCCAGGAACGTCGTCGACGAGACCGAACTGTCGCAGCGGCTCGCCCTCGTGCGGGCCCGACTCGAGGCCGCCGGCGACTGACGACCGGGGTGCACGAAAAGGGGGGATCCGGCCGGATCCCCCCTTTTCGTGGAACGTGTGCCCTACAGGTACTGCCCGGTGTTCGACTCGGTGTCGATCGCGCGGCTCGCGCTCGCATTCTTCCCGGTGACCAGGGTGCGGATGTAGACGATCCGTTCGCCCTTCTTACCGGAGATCCGCGCCCAGTCGTCCGGGTTGGTGGTGTTCGGCAGATCCTCGTTCTCGGAGAACTCGTCGACGATCGAATCGAACACGTGCTGCACCCGCAGACCCGGCGAACCGGTCTCGAGCACCGACTTGATCGCGTACTTCTTGGCCCGGTCCACGATGTTCTGGATCATCGCGCCCGAGTTGAAGTCCTTGAAGAACAGGACCTCCTTGTCGCCGTTGGCGTACGTGACCTCGAGGAACCGGTTGTCGTCGCTCTCCGCGTACATCCGGTCCACGACCCGCACGATCATCGCCTTGATGCAGGCGATCCGGTCGCCGTGGAACTCGGCGAGATCGTCGGCGTGCAGCGGCAGCGTCTCGGTCAGGTACTTCGAGAAGATGTCCTGCGCCGATTCGGCGTCCGGCCGCTCGATCTTGATCTTCACGTCGAGCCGGCCGGGACGCAGGATCGCCGGGTCGATCATGTCCTCACGGTTGGACGCACCGATCACGATGACGTTCTCGAGGCCCTCGACGCCGTCGATCTCGCTGAGCAGCTGCGGCACCACCGTCGTCTCCACATCCGACGACACCCCCGACCCGCGGGTCCGGAAGATCGAGTCCATCTCGTCGAAGAACACGATCACCGGGGTGCCCTCGGACGCCTTCTCCCGCGCCCGCTGGAAGATCATCCGGATGTGCCGCTCGGTCTCGCCGACGAACTTGTTGAGCAGCTCCGGGCCCTTGATGTTGAGGAAGTAGGACTTGGCCTCCTTGCTGTCCTCACCGCGCACCTCCGCGATCTTCTTCGCCAGCGAGTTCGCGACCGCCTTCGCGATCAGCGTCTTGCCGCAGCCCGGCGGGCCGTACAACAGCACACCCTTCGGCGGGCGCAACGCGTACTCGTGGAACAGATCCTTGTGCAGGAACGGCAGTTCCACCGCGTCCCGGATCTGCTCGATCTGCCGGCCCAGACCACCGATGTCCTCGTAGCCGACATCCGGAACCTCCTCGAGCACGAGGTCCTCGACCTCCGCCTTGGGGATCCGCTCGAACGCGTACCCGGCCTTCGTGTCGACCAGCAGGGAGTCCCCGGGACGCAGCCGGCGCGACGGCGAATCCGGATCCTTCACGACCTCCTCGGCAGCGATCTCCGCGAGCGGCGCCGCCAACCACACGACGCGTTCCTCGTCGGCATGCCCGACGACCAGCGCCCGCCGGCCGTCGTCGAGAACCTCACGCAGCGCACAGATCTCGCCGATCTGCTCGAAATCGGTGGCCTCGACGATCGTCAACGCCTCGTTGAGGCGCACCGTCTGCCCCGTCGACAACGCGTCGGTCTCGACGTTCGGGGAGCACGTCAGACGCATCTTGCGGCCCGACGTGAACACGTCGACCGTCTGATCGTCGTGGACGGCCAGCAACACGCCGTACCCGCTCGGCGGCTGACCGAGCCGATCGACCTCCTCGCGCAACGCGATGAGCTGCTGCCGCGCCTCCTTGAGGGTGTCCATGAGCTTGCCGTTGCGGACCGTCAACGACTCCACACGGGACTCGAGGTCACGCACCGCGTCCGGCGATCCGGCGAGCTGCCTGCGCAGTGCCGCCGCCTCCGCCTTCAACGCGTCGAGTTCACGTGCCGCCGCAATCGGATCCGGGTTCTCTGTCGGGTTCATGTGCAGCTCCTCCCAGGTCGATTCATCAACGCTACCGGCACCGCGGTCGATGCGGGTCGCGACACGGGTACCGACCTGTCCGTCAGCTCACACTCGGGCCGAAAACCACCCCATAACACCCATGTTAGCCTTACCTTCCTAGTGCTCGGTCGTGTTCGAACGGCCCACGAAACGAAAGGCCCCACCCGTGATCATCCGCAAGTCCCTCGTCGCCGCCGGTGTGCTCGCCGCCGCAATCGGCATGACCGCGTGCAGCTCGAACGACTCCACCGACACCGCCACCGCCCCGGCGAAGGACGTCCTGCAGCAGCAGCTGACCGTCTTCTTCGACCCGGCCGCCACCGTCGAACAGAAGGAAGCCGTCGTCGAACGCGGCACCGACCGCGCCGCCCTCCTCAAGCAGTTCAACGGCGTCCTCGCCGGCTACCCGCTCACCGCGACCGTCACGTCCGTCACCGCCGACGGCGGCACCGTCACCGCCGTCACCGACATCGCGACCTCCCACGGCACCGCCCCCGTCCCCGTCACCTTCACCGACGTGAACGGCACCTGGGTCATCACCGACGCCAGCACCTGCGACATCTTCGGCATGGGCCGCCTGAGCTGCTCCTGACGGGTTCTCCCCCACTACAGCTGAAGGGTCCCTTCGTGCGCTCCAGGCGAACGAAGGGACCCTTCAGCTGTTTCGGGAGCAGTGCCCCGCGTCAGCCCTTGCTGGGGCGGCGCTGCGGTTTGGGGGTGACGGTGCCTTCGGCGAGGCGGCGGGCGGTCACCAGGAACGCGGTGTGGCCCTGCATGCGGTGTTCGGGGCGGACGGCGAGGCCGACGACGTGCCAGCCGCGGACCATCGATTCCCAGGAGCGGGGTTCGGTCCAGCATTCCTGTTCACGCATGGCCTCGACGACCTTGGACAGCTGGGTGGTGGTGGCGACGTAGACGACGAGGACGCCACCGGGCACGAGGGCCTTGGACACGGCGGGCAGCACGTCCCAGGGGGCGAGCATGTCGAGCACGACGCGGTCGACCTCGCCGTGGACGTCGGCGTCGTAGTCGGCGAGGTCGCCGAGGGTCAGTTCCCAGTTGGCGGGCTTCTCCCCGAAGAACGTCTCGACGTTGCGGACGGCGTGTTCGGCGTGGTCCTCGCGGATCTCCCACGATGCGACGCGGCCGGTGGGGCCGACGGCGCGCAGCAGCGAGCAGGTGAGGGCACCGGAGCCGGCGCCGGCCTCGAGGACGCGGGCGCCGGGGAACACGTCGCCCTCGTGGACGATCTGGGCGGCATCCTTGGGGTAGATGACCTGGGCACCGCGCGGCATGGACAGCACGTAGTCGGTGAGCAGCGGCCGCAGCGCCAGGTAGGGGGTGCCGTTGGTGGAGGTGACGACGCTGCCCTCGTCGGCGCCGATCAGTGCGTCGTGCAGGATGCCGCCGCGGTGCGTGTGGAATTCCTTGCCCGGTTCGAGGACGACGGTGTACTTGCGTCCCTTGGCATCGGTGAGTTGGACGCGGTCACCGACCTGGAAAGGTCCGCTTCGTCCCAGTCCGCCTGACGCCATTCGAGCCCACTTCCGTTTCTTCCACGGCCCGGCACTGCGCCGGATCCACCCGGACAGCCTGCCAGGTGCCCTCGACCGCCCCCTGCGTCGGGTCCGACCGTAGTGTCCGGAGTGAACCCGAGCACACCGGCTCGGATGTAGGGAGGAGATGGTCACGTGAGTGATCTGGCCTATTACTTTCCACTCGAGTCCAGTGTCGACGGGGTCGAGCGGTTCGCGTCGACGCCGTTGACGGCGAGCACGTGGGCGGACACGATGCAGCACGGGGCGCCGCCGTCGGCGCTGCTGGTGCGGGCGTTGGAGCGGTGCGCGCAGCGCCCGGACACCCGGTTGACGCGGGTCGTGGTGGAGATCCTCGGTCCGGTGCCGATCGCCGACATCGAGGTCCGGTCGTGGGTGGAGCGGCCCGGAAAACGCATCGAGCTGGTGGTCGCCGAACTGTGGGCGACGGGCCCGGACGGCACCGCCCGTGCGGTGGCCCGCGGCACCGGGTGGCGGATGCAGACGGTGGACACGACGGCCGTCGTGCACACTGCGGACCCGATGATCGCACCGGTGTCCGCCGGTCACGAGCTGCCGATGGAGGGCGCGTTCTGGGGGTCGGGGTTCGTGACGTCCCTGGACTGGCGGTGGCTCGCCGACATCGGCTGCGAGGGCCCCGGGCAGGTGTGGGTGCGGCCGAATCCGGTTCTGGTGGAGGGCGAGTCGCTCACCCCGATCCAGCGGCTGTTCTCGGTGGTCGACGTCTCCAACGGGGTCGGCGCGAAGATCCATCCGAGCGAGTGGACGTTCCTCAACACCGATCTGACGGTGCACCTGTTCCGGGTGCCGGACGGCGAGTGGATCGGGTTGTCGTCGGAGACGTCGTACGGCCCGGACGGGGTCGGCATGTGTGCCGGCGTGATCTACGACGAGACCGGTGCGGTGGGCCGGATCAGCCAGACGGTGCAGGTCCGCGCCCGCTGAACCCGGGAACGCGGCGAGGGCGGCGGCACCGGAGGAAACTCCGGACGCCACCGCCCTCGCGGACGTTCGCGTCGGATCCGGGTCAGACGCGACAGGACCGGATGTCCGACGCCAGGATCGCCTTCGCGCCGAGTTCGGCGAGCTGATCCATCACGGTGTTGAGTTCCTTGCGGGACACCATCGACCGGACCGCCACCCAGTTCTCGTCGACGAGCGCAGACAGGGTCGGCGACTCGAGACCGGGGGTGATCTTGACGGCCTCGTCGAGGACCGTCTTGGGGCAGTCGTAGTCGAGCATCAGGTACTGCTGCGCGAACACGACACCCTGGACGCGGTTGATCAGCTGGGTGCGGACCCGGTTGTCGACGTCGGCGCCCTCCCGCTCGATCAGCACACCCTCCGAGTCGCACAGCGACTCACCGAATGCGACGAGGTTGTGCTGACGCAGGGTGCGGCCGGAGCCGACGACGTCGGCGATCGCGTCGGCGACACCGAGCTGGATGGAGATCTCGACGGCGCCGTCGAGGCGGATGACCTCGGCCTCGAAGCCGTGGGCGGCGAGATCCGAGCGCACCAGATTCGGGTACGACGTGGCGATCCGCTTGCCCGCGAGGTCGGCGACCGTCCATTCGCGGCCGGCGGGGGCGGCGTACCGGAACGTGGAGCGTCCGAAACCGAGCGCGAGACGCTCGACGACCGGGGCACCCGAATCGAGCGCCAGGTCGCGGCCGGTGATACCGAGATCCAGTTCCCCGGACCCGACGTAGATCGCGATGTCCTTGGGGCGCAGGAAGAAGAACTCGACGGAGTTCGACGGGTCGAGCACCGTCAGGTCACGGGAATCGGTACGACGGCGGTATCCGGCCTCGGCCAGGATCTGGCTCGCGGACTCCGAGAGCGAGCCCTTGTTGGGCACTGCGACGCGCAGCATGTGGGGTGGTCCTTCCGGGAAGAGAGGTCGAGGGTCTGCGGCCTGTCGGATCACAGATGCTTGTAGACGTCCTCGAGCTTCAGCCCCTTGCCCACCATCAGGACCTGGACCCAGTACAGCAGCTGCGAGATTTCCTCGGCGAGCGCTTCGTCGCTTTCGTGCTCGGCGGCGATCCACACCTCGCCGGCCTCCTCGAGCACCTTCTTGCCCTGCGCATGGACACCTGCGTCCAGCGCGGCAACGGTGCCGGATCCCTCGGGGCGGGAGGCGGCGCGCTCGGTCAGCTCGGCGAACAGGGATTCGAAGGTCTTCACGGGAAACCATTCTGACACGGCGTGTGCTGCGGGCCGCATTCAGTACTCCAGTGTCCGCCGGCTCTCGAAGTGCCGGGGCGCCCCGGTGATCGGGTCGTCGAAGGCGAGGCTGCGGGCGAGCAGCCGTAGCGGGTCGGTGAAGTCGTGGGGGTCGCGGCGCCGGAACACGGGGTAGAAGTTGTCGCCGACGATGGGGGCGCCGAGGGAGCACAGGTGCAGACGCAGCTGGTGGGTGCGTCCGGTGTGCGGGTGCAGCCGGTAGCGGGCCAGGTCGCCGTGCCGGTCGACGACCTCGATGCGGGTCTCCGAATTGGGTTGTCCCGCTTCCTCGGTCGCGGCGAGTTCGCCGTGGACCTTGCGGATACGGCTGCGCACGGTGCGCGGGAACTCTCCGGGCACGGCAGGCGCGATCGCCTCGTACACCTTCGTGACCTGCCGCCGCTCGAACATCTCCTGGTAGGGGCGGCGCAGCCCCGGCTCGGTGGTGCACAGCAGCACCCCGGCGGTCATCCGGTCCAGCCGGTGCACCGGCACCAGATCGGGCAGGTCCAGGTCGCGACGCAACCGGACGGTGACGGTCTCCCGGATGTGGGTGCCGCGGGGAATGGTGGCCAGGAAGTGCGGTTTGTCGACCACGACGAGGCCGTCGCCGCGGTACAGGACGTCCACGTCGAACGGCACCGGCACCTCGGGTGCGGGCTCCCGGTAGAAGTACACGAACCGGGTCGGCTGGTAGGCGGTCGTCTCGTCCACGATCCGGCCGTGCTCGTCGACGACCTCCCGGGCCGCGAGCCGGGACGCCCAGTTCTCGTCCGGGTGTGCGGCGGTGAGGAATTCGACGACGGTGCCGGCGACCCGGTCGGCGGGCATCCGGATCCGGTCCGGGCCGAGGCCGTCGCGCACCGGCAGCGGGGCACGGGTCATGTCAGTCGGGAACGCACGACTCGCACACGAGCGTGAGTTCCCGGCCACCCTCGTCCGGATAGTTCCGGTACCGCGACGTGGGCGTCTCGCACAGCGTGCACCGACCCAAGGTGACGGCGTTGCCGGTGAAGTCGACGTTCATCCGCTTGTCGAACACGTACAACGACCCGTCCCACAGGCCCTCGTCGCCGAACGTCTCGCCGTAGCGGACGATGCCGCCGTCGATCTGGTAGACCTCGTCGAAACCACGGTTCCGCATGAGCGCCGAGAGCACCTCGCAGCGCACCCCACCCGTGCAGTACGTGACGATCGGCTTGTCCTTGAGGTGGTCGTAGCGGCCGCTGTCGAGTTCGGCGACGAAATCGCGGGTGGTCGCGACATCCGGGACGACCGCGTTCCGGAACCGGCCGATCTGCGCCTCGAACGCGTTGCGGCCGTCGAAGAACACGACGTCGTCGCCGCGCTGCCGGACCAGGTCGTGCACCTCGTTCGGCGACAGGTGCGCTCCGCCGCCGACGATCCCGTTCTCGTCGACCTTCACCTCGTCGGGGGCACCGAACGTGACGATCTCCGGGCGCACCTTGACGGAGAGGCGAGGAAAGTCTGTGCCCCCACCGCCGGTGCCGTCGGACCACTTGATGTCGGCATCCTTGAACGGCCCGTACGAGCGGGTGCCGCGCACGTACCGTTTGACGTCGGCGATGTCGCCGCCGACGGTCGCGTTGATGCCGTGCTCGGAGATCAGGATGCGTCCGGTCAGATTGTTCGACGCGGCCAGCGTGTGCTGCCACAACCGGATCGCCTCCGGATCCGGCAGCGGCGTGAACCGGTAGAACAGCACGATCTTCGGGGTCGCCATCGTCACACCACCGTGCCGGCGTGCAGGGCGTGCAGGTCGTCGACCGTCAGCCCCTCGAGTGTGGTCCGGAAGATGCGTCCCGGCCCGGCCGGCACGTCCGTGATGGACGGGATCACCAGCACCGGGCAGCCCGCCGCCACGGCCGCCGCCGTTCCTGTGGGTGAATCCTCCACGGCCAGACAGTGTTCCGGGGCGACCCCGAGCAACTCCGCCGCCCGCAGGTACGGGGCCGGATCCGGTTTGCCGGCCGGCACCTCGTCACCGCACACCGAATGGTCGAAGTACTCGCGGCCCAGGGTGTCGAGCGCGCACTCGGCCAGCTCCCGGTCGGTGTTGGTCACCAGCGCCGTGCCGAACCCGGCCGCGCGCACCGTCCGCAACGCGTCGAGCGCGCCCGGACGCCACGGCAGCCCGGCGGTGAAGAACTCCCCCATCCGGGTGTACAGCCAGCGTTTCGCGTCGCCGAGGGCCGCCGGAGTCTGCTCGAGCCCGAGCGCGGCGAACACCGTCGCCAGCGCGTCCGCACTGGACGCGCCGATCGTCGCGAGCCGCGTCTCCTCCGACATCGGGCCACCGAGGTGCAGCGACAGATCCCGCACCCCGATGTCCCACAGATCCTCGGACTCGAGCAGCGTGCCGTCCATGTCCCACAGCACGGCACGCAGCGTGCTCGCCGGCGCCCGTTCCACTGCAGTCACCATCGTTCGAACTTCACCTTCTGATCCATCGTTGTCAGTTGTATGCATTCAGATGCTTGTCGCGCGTCCAGATCCCCACGTCGTCCACCGGCCACCCCATCCGCCGGCAGTAGATCGCCCGTTCCGTCAAGATCAGACAGTCACCGGTCCCCACACCGCGCACCAGTCCGTCGCGGAGCGGTTCGGACCCGCCGTCCACCAGTTCGCTGATCAGCCCCGCATTCCAGTCGATCTCGTGCGGAATCCACGGTGCGCTCCCCTGCGCGACCTTACGCAGAGTCTCGACGAACCTCGTCGCCACCGACCTGCGGTCACCGGTGCAGTGGGCTACGTGGTTCCCGGTCTCGACCACAGTGGTGACCGGCAGGAGCATCGGAACCGAGGCCTCGACGAATTCGCGGTACTCGGCCGTCACCATCGCACGGTCCTGGTCGAGTCCGGGTACCGCCAGGAGGTTGCAGAACACCGACGTATCGACGAACACCGCGCGCACGGTGGTACGCACCATCAGCCCAGTCCGAAGATCTCGTCGAACGCGGAGGTGTCGACGACGTCGTGTTCGGGTCGGGTCAACCGGCCTTGTGTGACGTTGTCGCCGATCGAACCGGTCGCCATCGCCCGCAGATACCCGGGCAGCTCCGGCAACGGCACGAGACGACTGTTGCCGGTGTCCCGGTCCCGGAAACAGACCACGATCGCGTCGTTGAGGTCGCCTTCGGCGGCGTCGAGCAGTGCGGGGCTGTGAGTGGTCACCAGAACGCGCTTACCGCGCTGTTCCCCCGCGGTCCGCAGCAGATCGAGAACACGCCCGGCCTGCGACGGGTGCAGTCCGTTCTCCACTTCCTCGACGATGAGCAGCGGCGCACCGGCCGTCTCGTCCGGTGAGGGCGCACCGGCAATGTCCAATCCGCCCCGGTCCGACAGAAGCGCTGTTCCGACCGCCAGCACGCGCAGCAGTCCGTCGCTCATGACGCGGGCCGGGGTCTTCTCGACGATTCCGCTGTCCGGGCGCCCCTGCCGTTCCACCAGCGCGATCATCACATCGTCGAGTTCACTGGTCACCGAGTCGATCCCGAGGACCCGCTCGTCCACGACCTTGCGCGCCAGATCGACGAGCGCCGAGAAGTCGTCGGGCTGATCGGTCTGCAACTCCGCCAGACTAGCGGACAGGTTCTCCGCATGCCGTCGCAGCTGAACATCCTTGCGGGGCACGAACTCCCGCATCCGTGACGGCACCGGGTCGAGGTGGTAGACGCCGGCCAGCGCGGCCCGCACCGCATCGACCGCGGCACGCACACCGCGGTGCGCCTGATTGTCCTTGAGGACGGACGGCACCTGGGTCAGAACCGCCCGATCACGCCACAGCGCGGTCGGCGGATCGATCCCCCGCTTGCCGCTCATGACGCGGGCCGTGATGCTCGGACCGACACCGTCGTCGGTCGTGAACAACGTCTGCGTCTTGCGGCCGGACACCTGGACCAGGCTCTCCCCGTGGACATGCAGATGATCCCCGGTCTGGACGTCGATGTCCCACCGAAGGAGGTCGTCACCGACCGCCACCGTGCAGCCGAGCGCGAAGCGGTCGGTGCCGTGCGGCGGACATCCGGCCGAGCCCCCTCGGACCGGCCCTTCCGCCTGCCGGGTGGTGTCCAATGCGTTGGCCAGGTTGTCACCGCCGGCGATGCGGGCCAGAACCCCGATCGCGTCCAGGGCGTTCGATTTACCGGCACTGTTGAGACCGGTCAGCAGAGTGACCGGACGAACCGGCAGGACCTCGTTCCGGAACGATTTGAACGAGGTCAGCCGGATCTCGACGAGTGCCGGTACACGATCCGTCATGGCCCGCACCCTACCAACGCGGTCCCGGAATGCCGGGGATCACACATTGAAGTACTTGGCCTCCGGGTGGTGCAGCACGAACGCGTCCGTGGACTGCTCGGGATGCAGCTGCATCTCCTCGGACAGCTCGACGCCGATCCGCTCCGGCTCGAGCAGCGCGACGAGCTTGCGCCGGTCCTCGAGTTCGGGGCACGCGCCGTAGCCGAACGAGTAGCGGGCGCCGCGGTAACCGAGCTTGAAGTACTCCTCGACGTCCGCCGGATCGTCGGCGGCGACGGCGGTGCCGGCGGTCGTGATCAGTTCCTCGCGGACCCGGCGGTGCCAGTACTCGGCGAGTGCCTCGGTGAGCTGCACACCGATGCCGTGGACCTCGAGGTAGTCGCGGTAGTTGTTCGCCGCGAACAACTCGTTCGCGAAGTCCGCAATGGGCTGGCCCATCGTCACCAGGTTCATCGGCAGCACGTCGACCTGCCCGGTCTTCCGGGCGTCCTCGCGGGAGCGCACGAAGTCGGCGACGCACAGGAACCGGTCCCGCTGCTGACGCGGGAACGTGAACCGGAACCGTTCGGCCGCATCGGGATCAGGCGACTCGAGCAGAACCACGTCGTCGCCCTCGGAGACGACCGGGAAGTAGCCGTACACGACCGCCGAATGCTGCAGGATGCCCTCGGAAGCGAGCCGGTCCAGCCAGTACCGCAGCCGCGGCTTCCCCTCGGTCTCGACGAGCTCCTCGTACGTGGGGCCGTCACCGGCGCGCTGGCCGCGCAGCCCCCACTGCCCCAGGAACAGGGCACGCTCGTCGAGCAGCCCGGCGTAGTCGGCCAGGGCGATGCCCTTGACGACACGGGTGCCCCAGAACGGCGGGACGGGCACGTCGATGTCGGCGGCCACGTCGGAGCGGTCCGGTACCACGACCGGAACCTCGGCCGCCTTACGCTTCGCGGCGATCAGCTTGGACCGCTCGTGCCGGGCCTTGCGCTCGGCGACCTTCTCGCGGGCCGCGATCGCCTCCGGGCTGTCCGGGTCCGGACCCTCACCGCGCTTGATCGCCATGATGGTGTCCATCAGGTGCAGGCCCTCGAACGCGTCGCGGGCGTACGACACCTCCCCCTCGTACACGTCGGCGAGATCGTTCTCGACGTACGAGCGGGTCAGGGCCGCACCGCCGAGGAGGACCGGGAACTGCTCGGAGACGCCCTTGGCGTTGAGTTCCTCGAGGTTCTCCTTCATCACGACCGTCGACTTCACCAGCAGACCGGACATGCCGATGACGTCGGCCCGCTTGTCGATGGCCGCGTCGAGGATCGTCGCGATGGGCTGCTTGATGCCGAGGTTGACGACCTCGTAGCCGTTGTTGGACAGGATGATGTCGACGAGGTTCTTGCCGATGTCGTGGACGTCGCCCTTGACGGTGGCGAGCACGATCCGGCCCTTGCCGTCGTCGTCGGTGGACTCCATGTGCGGTTCGAGGTAGGCGACGGCGGCCTTCATGACCTCCGCGGACTGCAGCACGAACGGCAGCTGCATCTGCCCGGACCCGAACAGCTCACCGACGGTCTTCATGCCGGACAGCAGCGTGTCGTTGATGATCTCCAGCGGCGGCCGGGTCGTCATCGCCTCGTCCAGATCTGCTTCGAGGCCGGCACGTTCACCGTCGACGATGCGGCGGGCGAGCCGCTCGAACAGCGGCAGCGCCGCCAGCTCGGCGGCCCGGCTCTCGCGGGCCGACGCCGCCGACACACCCTCGAACAGTTCCATCAGCTTCTGCAGCGGGTCGTAGCCCTCGTGGCGACGGTTGTAGACCACGTCGAGGGCGGTCTCCCGCTGCTCGTCGGGGATCCGCGCCATCGGCAGGATCTTCGAGGCGTGCACGATCGCGGTGTCCAGGCCCGCCTGCACGCACTCGTGCAGGAACACCGAGTTGAGGACCTGGCGCGCCGCAGGATTGAGGCCGAACGAGATGTTCGAGATGCCGAGGGTGAAGTGCAGCGCGGGGTGCCGCTTCTTGAGTTCACGGATCGCGTCGATGGTCTCGATGCCGTCGCGGCGGACCTCCTCCTGCCCGGTGGAGATCGGGAAGGTGAGCGCGTCGATGATGATGTCGGACTCGCGCATGCCCCAGTTGCCGGTGAGGTCGGCGATCAGCCGCTCGGCGATCCGCACCTTGTGTTCGGCGGTGCGGGCCTGCCCCTCCTCGTCGATGGTCAGCGCGACCACCGCGGCACCGTGCTCCTTCACCAGCCGCATGATCCGCTGGAACCGGGAGTTCTCGCCGTCGCCGTCCTCGTAGTTCACCGAGTTCACCGCGCAGCGGCCACCGAGGTGCTCGAGACCGGCCCGGATCACCTCCGGCTCCGTCGAGTCGATCATGATCGGCAGCGTGGACGCCGTCGCGAAACGGCTTGCCAGGGCGGCCATGTCGAGCGCACCGTCACGGCCGACGTAGTCGACGTTCAGGTCGAGCATGTGCGCGCCGTCGCGGGTCTGGTCCTTCGCGGTGTCGATGCACTTCTGGTAGTCGCCGGCGATCATCGCCTCACGGAACGCCTTGGAACCGTTCGAGTTCGTCCGCTCACCGATGACCAGGAAGCTCGCGTCCTGCTCGAACGGCACCGACGAGTACAGCGACGACGTGCCGTCCTCCGGAGCCGGATTGCGCTGCGCGCGTTCGACCTTCGCGACAGCCTCGGCGACACGACGGATGTGCTCGGGGGTGGTGCCGCAGCAGCCGCCGACCAGCGACAGGCCGTACTCGCGCACGAAACCGGCCAGCGCGTCGGCGAGTTCGTCTGCACCCAACGGGTATTCGGCGCCGTTCGCACCGAGCACCGGAAGACCCGCGTTCGGCATCACCGACACCGGCAGCCGCGAATGCTTCGACAGGTGCCGCAGATGCTCGCTCATCTCGTCCGGGCCGGTGGCACAGTTGAGGCCGATCATGTCGATGCCGAGCGGTTCGAGCGCCGTCAACGCGGCACCGATCTCGCTGCCGAGCAGCATCGTGCCGGTGGTCTCCACGGTCACGTGCGTGATGATCGGCAGCCGGCGTCCCAGCTTCTCCATCGCATGCTGGCTGCCGATGATCGCGGCCTTCACCTGCAGCAGGTCCTGGCAGGTCTCGACGAGGATCGCGTCGGCACCGCCCTCGATCATGCCGAGCGCCGACTCGGTGTACGCGTCGCGCAGCACCGCGAACGGGGCGTGCCCGAGGGTGGGCAGCTTGGTGCCGGGTCCCATCGAGCCGAGCACGAAACGCGGCAGGCCGTCCCGGCCCGGGCCCATCTCGTCGGCGACCTCACGCGCGAGGCGGGTGCCGCGCTCCGACAGGTCGCGGATACGGTCCGCGATGTCGTAGTCGGCGAGGTTGGGCAGGTTGCAGCCGAACGTGTTGGTCTCGACGGCGTCGGCACCGGCCTCGAAGTAGGCGCGGTGGATGTCCTTGAGGACGTCGGGACGGGTCTCGTTGAGGATCTCGTTGCAGCCCTCGAGGCCGAGGAAGTCGTCGAGCGTGAGATCCGCGGCCTGCAACATCGTGCCCATGGCGCCGTCGCCGATGACAACGCGCTTCTCCAGCGCATCCAACAGGGCCGAGTGGAAAGGTGCAGACATGCCATCCACACTAGTGGGCGACCGGAACGCCCCTGGCCGTAGGCTGGGTACGTGAGTTCCCCCGAGTTCTTCGACCCCGCACCGGCGTCGGATTCCGACGACCGTGACATCGCCGCGGACACCGAGGTGCCCGTCCTGCGCGACCCGGTCCTGATCGCCGCGTTCGAGGGCTGGAACGACGCGGGAGACGCCGCGAGCGGGGCCGTCGAACACCTCGAACTCACCTGGGACGCCGAGCCGCTCGCCGAACTCGATTCCGAGGACTACTACGACTACCAGGTCAATCGGCCGATGGTCCGGCAGATCGACGGCGTGACCCGCGAGATCGTGTGGCCCACCACCCAACTGTCACTGTGCAGCCCGCCCGGCGGCGACCGGGACGTGGTGCTGCTGCGCGGTATCGAACCGAACATGCGCTGGCGCAGTTTCTGCGCGGAACTGCTCGAGTTCGTCGAGGAACTCGGCGTCCACACCGTCGTCATCCTCGGTGCACTACTCGCGGACACCCCGCACACCCGGCCGGTGCCGGTCACCGGCACCGCGCACTCCACCGAGGCCGCCGAACGTTTCAATCTCGAACGGTCCCGCTACGAGGGCCCGACGGGTATCGCCGGTGTCCTGCAGGACGCGTGCATCAAGGCCGGGGTGCCGGCGGTCTCCTTCTGGGCGGCGGTCCCCCACTACGTCTCCCAGCCCCCCAACCCGAAGGCCACGATCGCGCTGCTGCGGCGGGTCGAGGACGTCCTCGACGTCGAGGTGCCGCTCGGGGATCTGCCCGGTCAGGCGGAGGACTGGGAGGAGTCGGTGAACGAGATGACGCACGACGACGAGGAGATCGCCGAGTACGTCCGCACCCTCGAGGAGCGCGGCGACGCCGAATCCGACATCGACGATGCGATCGCGAAGATCGACGGTGACGCGCTGGCCGCCGAATTCGAGAAGTATCTGCGCCGTCGCGGGCCGGGACGCTTCGGGGCGTGAGCGCGCCCGACTCACCCGGACTGCGCACCCGCCTCCAACTCTCGGCGCTGTACGCGGGCGGATTCCTCGGCCCGTTCGGCGGCGGCGTCGTCACGTCGATGCTGCCGGAGATCGGTGACGGGCTCGGTGTCGACGCGAACGCCGCCGCGACGTCCCTGACCGCGTATCTGCTGCCGTTCGCACTGGTCATGCTCGTCTCCGGCACCCTCGGTGCCCGGTGGGGACGGATGCGCACGGTGCGGGTCGCGTACGGGGTGTACCTGGCGGCGTCGGTGGCGTGTTTCGCCGCCCCCACCCTCGAATTGTTCCTCGCCGCGCGGGTCCTGCAGGGCAGTGCCAACGCGTTCACCACACCGTTGCTGTTGGCGGCGCTCGCCGCGATGACCCCGCAACGCGCCCTCGGCCGGGCGCTCGGCGCGTTCGGTGCACTGCAGGCCGCCGGTCAGACCAGCGCACCGCTGATCGGCGGGCTCGCCGCCGAAGCGGACTGGCGGTGGGCGTTCCTCGCGATCGCCGTCGTCGCCGCACTGCTCGGCGCGGTCGGCCTGCCCGACGCGGCCCGCTCCGCCCCCACCGGCCCACCGGCCCGCCTGCGGGACGCCCTGCACCCCACCGTGCTGCGGGTCGGGATCGTCGCCCTGCTCGGCTGGGGTGCGCTCGGCGGCCTCGGCTTCCTCGTCGCATTCCGTGCCGAGAACGTCTTCGCACTCGATCCCGCGGCCCGCGGCCTGCTGCTCACCGGATTCGGGGTCGCCGGCATCCTCACCGCCCGGCCGGTCGGGACCCTGATCGACCGGATCGGCGCCCGCCGCACCGTGCTCGTCGGCGCCACCGCCGGCGCCGTCCTCGTCGCCGTGGCCGGCACCGTCGGATCCGTCGCGGTCGTCGCGGCGGCCTGGTTCGTCTCCGGGGTGGCCTCCCAGTTCGTGCTCGTCGGCGTCAACGCCGCGGTCCTCGGCGATGCGGGCGGCAACCGCGGCGGCGCGGTGTCGGTCGTCCAGTCGCTGCGGTTCGGCGGCTCGGCGCTCGCCCCGATCGCCCTCACCCCCGTCTACGCGGTCCATCCGTACGCGTCGTTCCTGGTGCCGGCACTGCTCCTGGCCCTGATCCCGCCACTGCTCATGCCGCGGCCCCGCACCGTCGACAGCTCTTCCTGACCGCCGGGTTCTCGTGTTTCCGGAGTTGGGGTGTTCGGTTTTCCTTTCAGTTCCGTCTCGCGCAGACTTCGACACAGGGAGGCGACGCGCCGAACCGCCGTTTCGGCTTTTTCTACGGTTCCGTTCGCCACCGAGCAGCTACCCTGGAATCGTGACCAGCGCCTCCTCCCCACAGCAGGATTCTCCGAACTTGCGTCATCAGGATTCTCCGAATCCGCGCCCCGAACGGGCCATCGACATCTACCGACGGTCGGTGTCGTGGCTCGAGACGCACCTGCCTCCCGGCTGGTCGATCTCGGCGGACCGGCCCCGCTCCCCCGCCGCCCCCGCCCGACTGCTGGTCACCGCCCCCGACGGCGACACCGTCTCGTACGCGATCAGCACCCCCAAGGGTGTCCTCAGCGGCGACGTCGCCCGCATCGTCGCCGAACTCGCCGACAGCGACCGGGCGTTCGTGTGCGCCCACTACCTGTCGGATCCGGTGCGCCGGCAACTCGACGGTCACGGCATCTCCTACGCGGACGCGACCGGCAACGTCGCGCTCGTCGCGGACCGGCCGGCGATCTGGGTGCGCAACCGGGGCGCCGACGCCGACCCGTGGCGCGGGCCGGGCCGCCCGTCGGGCGTCCTCACCGGGGAGCCGTCCGAACGCGTCGTGCGGGCCCTCGCCGACCACGCCGGGGAGATGTCGGTCCCCGACCTGATCAAGATGTCGGGGGCGTCGACCGGCGCCGCGTACCGCGTCGTCGAGGTCCTCCAGGAGCGGGAACTGATCACCCGACTGCCCCGCGGCCCCGTCACCGATGTCCGCTGGCCGCACATGCTGCGGGCGTGGGCCGCCGACCGCAAGCCGTGCCCGACCCGGAGTTTCGCCGCCCCGAACGGTCTCGACGACCTGCGGACCCGGCTCGTCGAGGCCGCCCCGGACCTCGGGTACGCGGTCACCGGTGTCGGCGCCACCGACTACGCCACCGCCACCGTCCTCGAGGTGTACGCCGACGACGTCGACGCGTTCGCCGCCGCCCTGGACCTGCGGCCCGTCGACAGCGGGGCCGGGACCACCGCCTCCGCCGCCGACATCGTGGTGGCGACCCCCTGGTCGGCGGTCGTGTTCGACCACATGCAATACCGTGACGGGCTGCGCTGCGTCGCCCCGTCGCACGCGTACGCCGACCTCGTCGCCGGCCCGTTCCGGCACCCGGACGCCGCCGAATACCTGCTCACGGCCATGACCACCGACGAGACCGGGTGGCGACGTCCCGTCCGGCGAGCGCGGTGACCGGCGGGTGTGCGAACCTGTCGGCGTCTGCCCCTAGGCTGTCCCGGTGAACGATTCAGGTGACGACCGGCTGCGGCTGTTCTCCTTCACGACGGCCGAGAAACGGGCCGACTATCTGTGGGTGCTGCGCGCGTTCGACACCGCCCGCGCCAACTACGTGGTGCTGCTGCACGCCGGCGACGTCGCCGATCTCCTCGACCGGATCGCCGACGACGATTCCGGCCGGCTCACGAGCGCGGAGATCACTCCCCTGCTCGAGCAGTTGCACGCGTGGGGGATCCTCGAACGCAGCTACGACGGCAGCCGTGCCGCCACCCTCGCCGAGTACCGCAACCGGCATTTCGTCTACCAGTTCGCTCAGGCCGGCTATCTGGTGTTCCGGGCCGTCGAGGACGTCCTCGGTGCCCGGCTCGAGGACGCGACGCTGTCCCGGCTGACACTGCCGGATCTGCTCGCCGACCTCGAGGAACTCGCCGCGGCCAACCGTCACGGCGACGCCGACCTGATCTACCGCAAGCTGTCCCGCCTGGACGCGACGCTCACCGACATGGCCGCACGGGCCGCGCAGTTCTACCTCATGCTCGGCGACCTGGTCCGCACCACCGAGATCACCCCGGAGGCGTTCCTCGCCCACAAGGACGCCCTGCTGCGGCACATGCAGGAGTTCAGTTCCGATCTGGCCCGGTACGCCCCCAAACTGGCGGCCGCGATCGCCGCGATCGAGGGCAGCGGTGTCGACGAGCTGATCGCCCGCGCCGCCACCAGCGACGAGCGGGTGTTCCTGTCCCGCGAGGAACGCGAATCCGATTGGCGGGCACGCTGGTCCGGGCTCGCCCAGTGGTTCGTCGGGGTGACCGGCCCGAGCGAATCGGAGCGGCTGCGCGAGGGCACGATGAGTGCGATCGCGGCGGTGCTGTCGCTGCTGCGGCGGGTCACCGAGACCCGGCGCGGCGGGGTGAGCCGGGAGAGCCAGTTGCGGCACCTGGCCGGCTGGTTCGCGGCGACCCCCAGCGAGGAGTCGGCGCACACCCTGTTCGAGCTGGTCTTCGACCTGGGCCGGCCGCGGCACCTGTCGATGGTGCACCCGGACGCCGACATCATTCCCGAATCCCGCTCGTGGTGGGACGCCACACCCGTCGAGATCTCCCGGACGCTCGCCGAGACGGGCCGGCCCGCCTCACCGGGCGCGCCGTCGAAGGTGCAGCGCAACGAGGGCGGCATCCGGCGGCTGCGGGAGAACCAGCTCGCGTCGCAGCGGGCCCGTGCCGTGGCGGCGTCGTCGCTCGCCACCAACGGCGCCTACGACCGGGTCCTGGACGTCGAGGAGACCGATGTGCTGCTCAGCCTGCTCAATGCCGCGCTCACGGCACGGGTCCCGGTCAGCGGCGCGATCGCCGATTCGACCGGCTCGGACAGCGGGGTGCGGTTGACGCTGAGCCCGCACACCGCGCCGACGGTGGTGCAGACCGCCCGCGGCCGGCTGTACCTGGACGGACTGCAGGTGAGCGTGCAGTGACCGTCTCCCCCCTCGAACTCGACTCGTACCAGCGGGCCGCCCGCATGATCCTGTCGAATCATCTGGTGACGCAGACGTATCCGGACCGGACGGCGCTGCCACTGCTGCGCCGGTGGGCCACCGAACTGCGCGACGACCTGCTCGACCTGTTCGGGTACCGGCTCGAGGTCACCGAGACCACGGCCCGGCTGTTCACGGTCCCGGACCGGACCGGATCCGCCACCCCGGCCCGCACCGCCACCGAGCGCACGTTCGACCGGCACCGCTACGCGTACCTGGCGCTCGCACTGGCCGCGCTCGGCCGGGCCGGGAGCCAGATCACCCTCTCCGAGCTGGCCGAGCACGTCGCCGCCGAGGCCACGCAGGTGCCGGGGGTGACGCTGTCCACCGACCGGGCCGCGGACCGGGACGCGTTCGTCGACGCCGTCGGCTGGCTCGCCGCCCGCGGCGCGATCGTCCTGGCCGACGGTGACGCCGGCGGGTGGGCGTCGAATCCCGAGGCGGGCGAAGCCCTCTACGACATCGACCGGTCCGTGGTGGTGGCCCTGTTCCGGCCGCCGCGGGCACTGCAGCACCTGACGTCGGTGCGGGCGCTGCTCGCGGGCGCGCCGGCCCCGGACCCGGACGATCCGCTCGGCTACCGGGCCGCCGATCCGCGGGAGACGGCCCGGCGGATGCGCCGTGCACTGGTGCAGCGGCCCGTCGTCTACGCCGACGACCTCACCGACGACGAACGGCTGCAGCTCGCGCTGCCCGCCACCGCCGCCGACGTCGAACGGTTCACCGGGCTGTCCGCGGAACGCCGCGCCGAGGGGGTCGCGATGATCGACACGTCGGGCCGGTTGTCGGACACCCGGTTCCCCGGCACCGGCACCGTCTCCCAGGTGGCGCTGCTGCTGGCCGGGGAGATGGCCGACCGGGTCCTCGACCTGGACGCGCCCGCACTGCCGGCCCGGCCGCGGCCGGCCACCGGACAGGACCTGCTGATCGAGCAGCTCGACGCCGCGATCCCCGCCGCCGGGATCTTCGAGCACCTCGCCGACGAGGAGACGCCGGCTCCCGCGGCCGGCCCGGCGGCGGATCGTCCCGACCCGGCCCGCTACCCGCTGCTCGACCGCGACTGGATCACCGGCGCCGTCGACGAACTGGTCCACCAGTTCGGGCGCACCTTCGCCGCGCAGTGGCAGGCCGACCCGGTCGGGCTGCGCCGGCAGGCCGTCGCCCTGCTCGACCGGCTGGATCTGGTGTGCGCCGTCGACGACAGTGTCCTGGTGCTACCGGCGATCGCCCGGTTCCGCGGCGTCGTCGTCACCGTCCGCGAGCGCAGCGCCCAGCCCGAGCTGTTCCGGGACCCCGACGCCGGGACCACCCCCGAGAACCCCGCCGACTCCGAGAACTCCGTAGAGAAGTAGAGGCATTCTTCGCATGGCATCTGCGCGTTTCAAGCCGACCCGCGCCGGGATCGTCAACCTGTGGGACTACCGGGATCAGGAGTTCTCGTTCGCCGACGGGCGTCTGGTGCTGCGCGGGCCCAACGGTTCGGGTAAGACGAAGGCCCTCGAGGTGCTGTTCCCGTTCGTGTTCGACGGCCGGATCGAGCCGCGTCGCCTCAACCCGTTCGCGGGTGAGGAGCGGACGATGAAGTCGAATCTGCTGTACCGGGGACAGGATTCGGCGTACTCGTACGTGTGGATGGAGTTCTGCCGCGGCTCGCAGGACGACCCGGAGGCGGTCACCGTCGGTATCGGCATGCGCGCCACGAAACAGAACGACAAGGTCACCCGCTGGTACTTCGTCGCCGAGGGCCGGGTCGGCGTCGACTTCTCCCTCCTCGACGGGGACGACCGGCCGCTGACGAAGAAGCAGCTGGCCGACGAACTCGGCAGCGACGCGATCACCGACCGCCCCGTCGACTATCGGGCCGCGATCGACGCCCGCCTGTTCGGTCTCGGCGCGCAACGCTACGAGCAGCTGATCAACCTGATCCTGACGCTGCGCCGCCCGCAGCTGGCGAAGAACCTGGACCCGAAGGGGCTGTCGCAGGCCCTCACCGACGGGCTGCGGCCCCTCGACGACCAGCTCGTGCTCGAGGCGGCCCGCTCGTTCAGCGACATGGAGGAGGTGGGCCGGGCGCTCGAGGGCCTGGCCGCCGCCGACCGGGCCGCGCAGAGTTTCGTCACCGTGTACTCGACGTATCTGGCGCAGCAGGCTCGTACCGACGTCGAGCAGGTGGCGCGACGCCTCGAGTCGGTGGACCGGACGACGACGGTGCGCGACGAGGCCCTGACCCGGCAGGCGGCACGGCAGGAGGAGCGGCTGCTCGCAGAGGACCGGTTCACCGCCGCCGAACGGGCCCTCGAGCAGGCCCGCGCCGACCTCGACACGCTGCAGCGGTCGGGCGCCTACGAGGGCAAACAGCAGCTCGACGATCTCGCGGCCGCCGTCGAACAGTTGAAGGTGTCGACGGCGCAGCAGGCCGACAAGGCCCGCAAGGCGCAGGCGACACTCGCCCAGCGCACCGACGAGGCGTCCCGTGCGACGGAATCGGTGCGCCGCGCGAACGCCGCGCTCGCCCACGCCGAGGACGAACTCGCCGCAGCCGCCGAGCAGGCCGGTATCACCTGGACACCGCTGCCGCAGGATGCGCGGGCCGACCGGATCACCACGACCGTCCGGGGGCTGGCCACCGAACGGACCGGCGACGTCCGGGCGGTGCGGGCAGCGCTGGCGACGGTCGACAAGTCCGGCACCGAGCGTGACCGCGCCGACCGGGCCGCCGGCCGGGGCCGGGAACTGCTCGACGCCGCCCGGGCCGCGGTCGCGGAGGCGGAGGCGTCGGTGGAGTTGGCTCGCGCCGACTGCGCGGCCGCGCTGCGCGCCTGGTGGACCGAGCATTCGGGCGAGTACGCGTCGATCGGAGTGACCGCCGAGACGTTCACGGCGCTCGACGCCGCACTCGCCCGGGCCGGCGACGACGACTCCCCCGCGCTGACGTCGGTGCTGCACGAGCAGACGCAGTCGGCGCTCGACGAGCAGCGCGGCAGCCGCCGGGACGCCGTCGCCCGGCAGGCGGCGGTGCGGGAGCGGATCGCCGGGCTGCGCGCCGACCGGGCGCGGGTCGCCGCCGAACACGACGACGCCCCCGCCGGGGTGCCGTTCCGCACCGGGGACCGCAGCGGCCTGCCCGGCGCCCCGCTGTGGCGGCTGGTGCGGTTCGCCGACACCGTCTCGGCGGCGGCCGCGGCCGGTGTCGAATCGGCGTTGGCGGCCGCGAACCTGCTCGACGCGTGGGTGGTCGGCGACGACGGGCCGCTGCCCGAGATCGAGTCCGAGCAGTTCCTGCGTCCGCTGCCCGCCGAGCGGCGACCGGCCGGCCGGACCCTGGCCGACGTCCTGGTCCCCGAGTCCGATGCGGGGGTGCCGGAGACGCTGGTGCAGGCGATCCTCGAATCGATCGCGCTGGATTCCCGTGATCCCGACGCCGACCCTGCCGACCACCCCGAGGTGGGCGTCACGGTCGACGGCCGCTTCCGGCAGGGCGTCGCGCACGGCCGGCACGTCCAGGAGCACGCCGAATTCATCGGCACCACCGCCCGGGAGCGGCGCCGCGCGGCCCGGCTCACCGAACTCGACGAGGAGATCGCCGCCGCCGAGGAGGCCCTCGCCGCCGCCCGCGACGCCGAGGCCGAGACGACCGCGGTCCTGGACCGGTTGACGGCCGCCGGGAAGACGCTGCCCCGCACGTCCGGGGTTCTCGCCGCGATCACCAAGCTCACCGAGGCGGCGGGCGCACTGCGCACCCGCGCCGAGTCGACGGCGAGTGCCGGCGACGAACTCGACCAGGCGATCGCCGACCACACCGCGAAGGAGAAGCAGGTCCGTGCGGTCGCCGCGACGCACCGCACCTCCCCCGATCCGCGGGACGTCGACGCGCTCGTGGCCGCGATCCGGCACTTCGAGGGTCAGGGTGAGCAGTCGCTGCGCGCCCGCCGGGACCACGAGAAGGAACTCGAACTCCACCGGGAGACGGAGGACCGGCTCGAGGAGGCCCGCGGCAACACCGAGGAGTTCGTGGAGGAGGCCGCGGTCGCCGAGGAGAACTACATCCACCAGGTGTCCCGGCTCGAGACGCTGCGGGACGCGCTCGGGGCGAGCACCGAGCAGATCGACGCCGACCTCGAGGCGGCCCGCGCCCGCATCGAGGTGTGCAAGACGGAGCAGCGGGCCGCCCGCAAGGCGTACGACACGGCCGTCGAACAGATCGGCAAGGCCGAGGGCGCACACACCGCCGCCGTCGAGGCGCTGCGGGCGGCGCTGACCGAGACCCGGTCGGATGCCGACCGGCTCGCCCCGTACGCCCGGCGGGATCTGCTCGACCTACTCGGGGTGCCCACCCACCACGGCTGGCCGCAGAGTTCGGCTGCGTGGCTGACGGCGGAACAGCTGGTGTACCGGATCGTGACCGAGGGGGACGTGGACGCCCCGATCCTGCCGCCGGACGTCACGGCCCTGCACCGCGCACTGGAGACGGCGACCGCGGACGTCAAGACCAGCGAGCACGCGAAGAAGGCCACCCGCTCGGCCCTGACCGCGGCCCTGCAGGACTTCGACGCCCAACTCGCCGCGGCCGGCCAGGACTACCGGCTGCAGTGGGACGCCCCGGACGGGCTCACCGTCGTCCGGGTGCAGGACGACCAGGGGTATGCGTCGATCGGCGAGTTCGCGACCCGCATCCAGGCGGCCCGCCGGGATCAGGAGGTGCTGCTCACCGATTCGGAGCGCCGCATCCTCGAGGACGCGCTGCTGACCGGTCTGGCGCAGCAGATCCACGAACGCACCGCCGACGCCCGCCTGCTGATCGCGCAGATGGGCGCCGAGATGCGGGAGCGGCGCATGTCGTCGGGTTCGACGATCGGTGTGCACTGGGTGCTCGCCGACAACCTCGACGACAACGCCCGCGCCGTCTCCAAGCTGCTCGACCGCGCCCCGTCGGCGCTCAGCGGCGACGAACTGTCGTCCGTCCGAGCACATTTCGCGGCCCAGGTGCGGGCGGCACGGGCCGCGCACCCGGAACGCTCGTACCCGGAGATCCTCGCGTCGGCCCTCGACTACCGGCGGTGGCGGGTGTTCTCGTTCACGCTGGTCGGCGGCGACGGCAGCGAGGACCGGCTCACCGTCGCCCGGCACAGCGCCCTCTCCGGTGGTGAGCAGTCGGTGTCGCTGCACCTGCCGCTGTTCGCGGCCGCGCACGTGATGCTGTCGTCGGCGGATCCGCATTCGCCGCGCCTGCTCGGCCTGGACGAGGCGTTCGCCGGTGTCGACGACAACGGCCGCAGCGAGCTGCTCGGGTTGAGTGTGCAGTTCGATCTGGACCTGTTCATGACCGGCTACGACCTGTGGATCACCTACGCGGGTGTGCCGGGGTGCGCGCACTACGACCTGGCTCATTCGACGGCCGAGCAGACGGTCAGCGCCGCACTGCTGGTGTGGTCGGGTGGCGGCCTGCTCGCCGAGCACGACGGCAGCAACCTGGCGCGGGCACTCGGGTCGCCGATGCGGCGGCGTCTGCCGACGACCGTCGACGGCGGTCTCGAGTTCGTCGACTCCCCGGCCTGACGCCCGGGCCGCAGCGGCCCACGTTCGGCGCCGGCTACCACGTCGTCCGACTGGTGGTCGGCGCCACACGCCACGCATCATAGGTGATCCACGTCACAATGTCACCGATCTGTGACATAAACCTCGCAGGGTTGCGATCTTGAGCGATTCAGCTGTTACCTGGTTGTGACCTTGTCGTGATCACCGAGTTATCGATCCGGTTGGATCGAAGCAACCCTCTCTCGACTGTACCGGTGTTCACGTTCGGAGGCTGCCCCGTCTGCAGCCCGAAGATGGAGAGCACGAACCTTGAACGATTCGCGTACGAACACCTTCGACCAGACGTCGACCACCCGCTGCGGGTTCATGACCCGGACCCGCGCCGCCGGCATCGCGACCCTCGCCGCTGCCGGCCTGTGGGTCGGCTCGGCCGTCGCCGGCGCCCTGCCTGCGCACGCCGAGACCGCCGCCCAGGCCCAGCCGGCCGAGGCCGCCGCGCCGCTGGCCGCACCCCTGAAGTTCCTCGACTCGACGGGCCTGCTCGCGGCCCTCAACCTGCCCGCGACGACGCCGGAGGCGGCACCGCTCGCGCAGGACATCGCCACCCCGGCCCCCGCCCCCGTCGCCCCCCCGGCCCCGAGCCCGTCGTCGGTCACGCTCGACGAGCTGGTGCAGATCGTGCCGCAGGTCGCGCCGGACCGGCTCTCGCAGTACGTCGCGCCGCTCAACGACGCCCTCGCCAAGGCCGCGATCGACACCCCGCTGCGCAAGGCCGCGTTCATCGCGCAGCTCGTCGTCGAGTCGGACTCGTTCCGCACGTTCGAGGAGTACGCGTCCGGTCGCGCCTACGAGGGCCGCTCGGATCTGGGCAACGTCGCCCCCGGCGACGGCGAGCGCTACAAGGGCCGCGGTGCCATCCAGGTCACCGGCCGGCACAACTACCAGAGCGTGAGCGACTACCTCGGCATCGACTTCGTCGCCAACCCCGAGCTGATGGCCACCCCGGAGAACGCGTTCGAGACCGCGGCCTGGTACTGGCAGTCCCGCAACCTCAACGCCGTCTCCGACAGCGGCAGCATCGAGAACGTGTCGCGCATCGTCAACGGCGGCACCCACGGCCTGCTCAAGCGCATCGACAGCTTCCAGCGCGCCCTCGGCATCCTGCACTGACCGTTTGAATGTTCGGTGACCCGAACTCTATAGTGCGAAGTATCGAATAGCCGGTCGGCGGTTGTTCCCGACGCACCGTGGAGTTCCGTGAGCACCGAGATCACCGCACCCGCCCCGCCACACCGGCGGGGCGGTCTGCGTTCCCTGGCACTGCTGGGTCCGGCGTTCGTGGCCGCCATCGCCTACGTCGACCCCGGCAACGTCGCCGCGAACCTCACCGCCGGCGCGAAGTACGGCTACCTGCTGATCTGGGTGCTGGTCGCCGCCAACGCGATGGCGGTGCTCGTCCAGTACCTGTCCGCGAAACTCGGGCTCGTCACCGGCCGCTCCCTCCCCGAGATGCTCGGCCGCCGACTGCGGCCGAACAGCCGCCGGGCGTTCTGGGTGCAGGCCGAGGTGATGGCCGCCGCGACCGATCTGGCCGAGGTGATCGGCGGCGCGATCGCCCTGCACCTGCTGTTCGGGCTGCCGCTGCTGCTCGGCGGCCTCATCACCGGTGTCGTGTCGATGGCGATCCTGACGATCCAGTCCCGGCGCGGCCAGCGCACGTTCGAGTTCGTCGTCCTGGGCCTGCTGGCGATCATCACGATCGGCTTCCTCGCCGGACTCGCGTTCGCCGACGTGTCCGCCCGCGACGCGGCCGGCGGCCTGGTCCCGCGCTTCGAGGGCACCGAGACGGTGCTGCTCGCCGCGAGCATGCTCGGTGCCACCGTCATGCCGCACGCCATCTACCTGCACTCGGCGCTCGCCCGGGACCGGCACGGCGCCGCCGGGCACGGGCCACGGCTGCGCCGGCTGCTGCGGATCACCCGCTGGGACGTCGCCGGCGCCCTCGTCGTCGCCGGTAGCGTCAACATCGGCATGCTGCTGCTCGCCGCGTCCGCGCTGCGCGGCGTGCCGGGCACCGACACCATCGAGGGCGCGCACGCCGCGATCCAGGCAGCATTGGGGCCGGGCATCGCGATCGTGTTCGGGGTCGGCCTCCTCGCGTCCGGGCTGGCGTCGACGTCCGTCGGCTGCGCGGCCGGCTCCGAGATCATGCACGGACTGCTGCACGTGCGGATCCCGGTGTTCGCGCGGCGCGTGGTGACGCTGATCCCGGCGCTGATCGTCCTCGGCATCGGCGTCGACCCCACCCTGGCGCTCGTCGTCAGTCAGGTCGTGCTGAGCCTGTGCATCCCGTTCGCGCTGATCCCCCTCGTGCGGATCACCTCGGACACCACCGTCATGGGCCCGGAAACCAACGCCCGCGCCACCACCGCCGCCGCCTGGGGCTGCGCGGGCCTGATCATCGCCCTCAACGTGGCACTGCTGTGGCTGACGGTGACCGGGGCCGGGTGAAACGGCGGCCGGCGCGATATCGATCGGGAAGGATCGGCCCCGGGTTCCGGGGCCGATCCTTCCCATACGACCTACGAGAGGTCGACGCCCAGCAGTGCGTCCACCGCGGTCGCGAACGCGGCCGGCGCGGACGTGTCCGGGCCACCATGGTCGACGGTGCGGCGGACCCAGCCGTCGAGCGCGTCGAGCGCCTTGGGTGTGTCGAGGTCGTCGGCGAGGTGCTGGCGCAGCCGGACGATCGTGTCGTCGGCGGACGGACCGGCTTCACACGCGGCAGCGGCGCGCCACAGGGCGAGCCGCTGCTGTGCGGTCTCGAGGACCTCGCCGGTCCACGCCCGGTCGGTGCGGTAGTGCCCGGACAGCAGCCCGAGCCGGATCGCGGCCGGGTCGACGCCCGCACCGCGCAGTTTGGAGACGAACACCAGGTTGCCGCGGGACTTCGACATCTTCTCGCCGTCCAGTCCGATCATGCCAGTGTGCACGTAGTGGCGGGCGAAACGGTCGGTGCCGGAAGCGGATTCGGCGTGCGCGGCGGAGAACTCGTGGTGCGGGAAGATCAGGTCGGAGCCGCCGCCCTGCACGTCGAACCCGGAGCCGATGCGGTTGAGGGCGATCGCCGCGCACTCGATGTGCCAGCCGGGACGTCCCGCACCGAACGGCGACGGCCACGACGGCTCGCCGGGGCGGGCTGCCCTCCATACCAGGGCGTCGAGGGGATCGCGCTTGCCGGGGCGGTCCGGGTCGCCGCCGCGTTCGGCGAAGAAATGCTCCATCGTGGCGCGGTCGTAGCCGGACTCGTAGCCGAACTGCGCGGTGGCGTCGGCCCGGAAGTACACGTCCGGGTACTCGGCGTCGTCGACGATGTAGGCGGCGCCGGACGCGACGAACTTCTCGACCAGTTCGACGACCTCGTTCACCGATTCGACGGCACCGATGTAGTCGCGCGGCGGCAGCACCCGCAGCGCCTCCATGTCCTCCCGGAACAGCGCGGTCTCCCGCATGCCGAGGACCACCCAGTCCTCGCCGTCCCGGTCGGCCCGCTCGAACAGCGGATCGTCGACGTCGGTGACGTTCTGCACGTAGTGCACGTCGTGGCCGGCGTCCCGCCAGATCCGGTTCACCAGATCGAACGTCAGATAGGTGGCGGCATGGCCGAGATGGGTGGCGTCGTACGGGGTGATGCCGCACACGTACATCTTCGCGATCGACCCCGGCGTGACCGGACGCACCTGCCGGTCCGCGGTGTCGTAGAGCCGCAGAGCAGGGCCCTGACCGGGCACGGACGGGACAGCGGTGTCGGACCAAGACTGCATACCGGCGAGCCTAGTGGACCGGAGATTCCGGGCGTGCGTGCGACGCCTAGAACGCCGGCCACGGAATGGTGCGCGGCCCGTCGGGGATCGGCAGGACCGGTGTAGCCAGCAGGGTTTTGGCGCGTTCGCGCAGGGCGTCGACCTCGCGGAGGGTGACGTGCTCGGAGAGGCGGGTGGAGAACGCGTCGCCGTCGAGTGCCCCGGTGAACGCGTCGAGGTCGGCGAGCAGGTCGTCGCCGATCGATCGCCCGGCCCACCCCCACAGGACGGTGCGGAGCTTGTTCTCCTCGTGCAGGCAGATGCCGTGGTCGACGCCGTACACCGCGCCGTCGACGCCTTCGAGGACGTGCCCGCCCTTGCGGTCGGCGTTGTTGAGCAGGACGTCGAGGACCGCCATCCGGTGCAGCCGCGGATCGTCGGCGTGGACGAGCGACACCTCGTTGTCGTCGGCGTCGAACGCCCGCAGCACCTCGAGCCAGCCGGACGGCACCGCGTCGGGCGGGCAGATGTCGACCAGGTCCGGGCGGTCCCCCGCCTCGGGGCGCCGGTCGACGGTGTCGATCCAGCGTTGCACCATGCCCGGCCCGAACGGCCCGTCCCGCAGGATCGTGTGCGGGACGACGCCCCAGCCGAGCGCCTCGGAGATCAGGTACGACGCCACCTCGCGGCCGGCGAGGGTGCCGTCCGGGAAGTCCCACAGGGGACGCTCCCCGCGGATCGGCTTGTAGACGACCCGGACCTGCGCCCCGTCCTGTTCGACGTCACACACGAGGGTGGCGTTGCTGGCCTGCACGATGCGTCCGACCACCGTCAACTCCCCGGTGGCGGGCACCTCTCCGGGTGTCATCGTCAGAGCTCTTCCCCGAACTCGACGGTCGAGTCGAATCCGGCGACGCGGCGGTAGCCGTTGGTGCGCACGCACACGTGACCGCCCGCGCCGAGCGGTTCCCCGCACAGTGGGCAGGGGGCGCGACCGGCGGAGACGACCCGTTCGGAGCGCAGCGCGAATTCGCGGGCCTGGATCGGGGTGAGGAACACCCGCACCGCGTCCGGGCCCTCTTCGGCATCGTCGAGGACGACGGACTCGTCGAACTCGGTCTCGCTGACGGCGAGCAGTTCCACGACGACAGACTCGGCTTCGGCGTCCCACCCGAGGCCCATCGTGCCGACCCGGAACTCGACGTCGAGCGGGGTGAGCAGGGGGCTCAGGTCCCCGACCTCGCCGGGTTCGGGCGGCACCGCGGTCCCGAACCGGCGGTGCACCTCCTCGAGCAGCAGTCCCATCCGATCGGCGAGAACCTGCACCTGCTGCTTCTCGAGCAGCACACTCACCACCCGGGCATCGTGCACGGCCTGGAGATAGAACGATCGTTCGCCGGGTTCACCGACCGTCCCCGCGACGAATCGGTCGGGGGTGCGGAAAACGTGGATTGCGCGTGGCATTGCACCTCCTCGAACTATGCGTACCGGTTCATTATCCGCCTAGCGTTCACGACCCACCTCACCTCCGGGCACCGCCGTGTCGCCGGCACGCGGCGGGGCGGCCAACCCACCGAGGTCGCCGCCGGTGTCGTTCACCCGCAGCACGTACGGGCGGACGTCGCTGTAGCGGACGACGCTGATCGACGCCGGCTCGGTGACGATCCGCTGGAACGCGTCGAGGTGGGAGCCGACGGCATCGGCGAGGACCGACTTGATCACGTCCCCGTGCGTGCACGCCACCCACACCACGTCCCGGCCGTGGTCCTCGGCGAGCCGGCGGTCGTGCTCACGGATCGCGGCGACGGCCCGCGCCTGCACCTGCGCGAGCCCCTCCCCATCGGGGAACACGGCCGCGGATGCGTGCTGCTGCACCACCTTCCACAACGGTTCCTCGACCAGTTCCTTCAGAGCCCGTCCGGTCCACTGCCCGTAGTCGACCTCGACGAGCCGGTCGTCGACCCGCGGGGTGAGGCCGCGGTCCGCGGCGAGCGGGGCGACGGTCTGCTCACACCGCAGCAGCGGCGAATGCACGATCTCCTCGACCGACACCCCCGCCAACCGTTCGACCACCGCTTTCGCCTGCTCCACACCGACATCGTCGAGCGCGACCCCCGGAGTGCGCCCCGCGAGCGTGTGCGACGTGTTCGCCGTCGAGCGGCCGTGACGCAACAGAATGACCGTCATGCGTGCCAGCCTAAGCCCCCACGCTGACATGATCGGTGCGTGACGGATGTGGCAGGCGCGTCGGCTGATGGTGTCCCGTTCGACGACGACGTCCCGTGGACGGCGTGGACGCCGCGGGACGTGACAGCTCGCCTGCGCGGCCTGTGCACGCCGGGCGGGCGTCCGGTGCGGTGGGCGATCGCCGGCGGGTGGGCACTCGATCTGCATCTCGGCCGTCGGACGCGGGAGCACGAGGACCTCGAGATCGTGGTGCTCGGCGCCGACGTGCCGGCCGTGCTCGACGCGTTCACCGGTGACGACTGGCGGTGGCTGCTGCCGGTCGACGGCCGGTTGTTTCCGGTGGAGTCGCCGGCGCGCGCCGGCACGCATCAGACATGGTTGTGGTCGGTCGAAGACAGCGCGTTCGTCCTCGATGTGTTCCGCGACCTGCACGACGGCGACACCTGGATCTGCCGCCGCGACCCCACGATCACGATGCAGTGGACGGACGTCGTCGGTGTCACGGCTGACGGTGTGCCGTATCTGATTCCGGAGGTGGTGTTGCTGTTCAAGGCGAAACATGCGCGGGACAAGGACGTCGCCGACCTGACGACGGTTCTGCCCAGTCTGAGCGGCGCGCAGCGCGTCTGGCTCCGCGACGCGCTCGAGAAGGTGCATCCGGGGCACTCATGGCGGGCGCGGATATGAGGCGGGCAGTACGGATCGGGGGGCTCGCGCTCGTGGTTGTCCTGGCGGCCGGGTACCTGTATCTCGCGGTCCTGTACCGAAGCCTGAATGTCTTCGCGCCGCCGGACCGGATCTCCTCCCTGGGCCGGACGTATCTGCTCGGCGGTTCCCCGCCGATGAGCCTCGACGACATAGCCGGGCGCCGGTCCCCCGGCCACAACCGGATGTACACCCTCGAACGCGTCGGCACCCTACCGCCCGGGCACGACGTGTACCAGTGGCAGAACGACCAGATCCGGGGACAGGCGACGACAAGCGCGTTCCTCGAATGGGGCGGCAAGTACGTGACCTACTCGCTGTCGGGTGGGGCGTGACGAGGGGGCGCCGGAAGGTCGGACCGACCGCACCCACAATCAGCGGGAACGTACTGGTAGGAGAGGGAAACAAGGGGTGGAGGGAATGACGGGAATCGAACCCGCGTAATCAGTTTGGAAGACTGAGGCTCCACCGCACGCGAAGGCAGCGAGTCCGACGAGTGCCCTCAAACAGGCCGAGGCTGCGAGCTGTCAACAACGACAGGTCGCGCATGCTCGGTGAGCATCCGAGCGGTGGACTCCGCTGTTACGTGTGGTGCCGGACCTGGCCGGCACCAATCAGGTGTTCTCGCCGCTGCGGCACCCCGGAATCTCATCCAGCTTCACCGTTCGGAACGCCGCCTTGATCACGGTCTCCTGAAAGATGGTCAGCGGGGTGGCACGGGAGAGCGCCTCGTCGACCCACGCCTGCATCTCGGGTGTCCACTCCGTTGCCATGCCACCGACCGTAGTCGAGTACAGCCAGGGTCGTAGGTAGATTCGGTCCGTGGAACTTGCGCATTCGGTGCTACAGGCAGCCGAAACCGAGGCAGGTCACTTGCAGTATCTGCGGCGGTCGGGCAACGCGAGCGGCCGGGCCTTCACCGGGGTGCAGGCTGTGACCACCAACCGATCGACTCGGCCCGAATTACACGGCGTCACCGGCAGACACGGGACATGCCTTGGCTGCCAAACCCTGGGGACCGCCGCGAGCGGGCTCAGGGCACGAGAGATCAACGGTGGATCATCGGTCGCGTCCGCTCAACTCCTCAGTCGCGACACCCACCGCGCGATCCGCTCTACAGGTCCGCCGGTAGACGCGGTACGAGTCTTGTTCTGCTCCACCAGTTCGACGATCCGCTCCCACGGAACCACCCTCCGAAACGCCGCACACTGCGACGACGGATTCGCTCGCGCCGCCTTCACCTGTCCGATCGCCTCCGTAAGGGTGGCGGGATCCTCCCCCAGCGCTTCCGCCAGCCAGAGCAGCCCCGGCGCGCACCGGAAATGCGTGTAGAAGAAGCGGGCATCCTTCCCCGGGTTCTTCCGGTTGTACGAGCCGGGCCCGTCGTAGCCGGCAAGCCAGCCCAGCAGATGCTCCTTCTGCGAGGAGAACCGCTGCGCCGATGTATCGGGATAACACTCGAACGCATCGGTCAACGGCTGCCGCGGGCCCAGCCCGGCAACAACCTGCCGCAGCACACTGATCTCCACCTACCTGAAACCTCCCACATCCATGTCTTTCACCGAAATACCTGATCGTGCCGTACTGATGCCGGCACCTCCACCGGAGCGGTCACCCTGCGAGACGCGCGCAACGCCGACCGACCGCTACGGGCGTTTCTCGGCCCGTGCAGCGCGGCGAGCCGCCCGCCGCTCTCGGTCACTGGGCCCCCTGAATCGAGCACTGACAGATATCCAGTCAGCTGATCCCTCGAGGCCGTCCACGACGAGCCAGCTTCGCTCTTCGGGCGGCAACGCCTCGACAATGTCACCCGGCTGTTGCATCGCCATGCCCGCCAACCGGGAGAACGCCGAACCGGGGCGGCAGGGAACGAACACATCCGGATAGATCTCACACGCCGGCCTCTTGCTCGACTTCCCCTGGTGCGTCGCGCGCACCTCGATCTGCACAGTCCGCTCGTCGCCCCTGCGTGCTTCCCGGAGGTCGTCGGGGTTCGGCAGACGAAATGGATCCGACACGGCCGTGGATTCCCCGTGTCGCACACTGTCGAACATGTCCATCCACGCCGACTGTCTCCCGGACAACACCTGAATCCACTGGACGGCCTGCGCGGTCGCCGCGTCGTCGACGACGAAGACACAACCGGCCTCGTCAACCGGACGCACCGCGGCAGAACTACACACATCCGCCACCACCTCCGCGTTGACGAAAACCCGGCCCCCTTCGGCGACGAACACATCGGGATGGACCTCGCACGCCGCCTCCCCCGTCGACACCACCCGATGCGTGGCCTTCACCTCGAACACCATCTACTACAGCCCCCTTGCTCCGACCGGCACCGAGACACATCCCCTCGGGATGCCCCCGCCGGCACGACGATTCAACAACACGACACCGACAACCCTGGGCCAGCAAGAACGCGACCCAGGCTCGGTTACGTCCAGAGATCCACGGCCGAGGCCGTGATAGAGCCCCGTGGAGTGGTGTAAACCGTTGAGCGCGTAGCTCTGTGGTGCCGGTGATTATGCCGTAAGCGGGACAGATTCGTCCACGTCCGTCTCCGCGGGCGGGGCAGGTTCGATGGAGG
>NZ_SKCH01000026.1 GCF_005434945.1 Prescottella subtropica
GTGAACACCAGTCAAACTCGGAGACCGTCAGGCGCTCCCCGTACAACCTCGTTTTCCCTCGCTGACCTGTGAAGATCGCGTCCGGGTCGGTGTCCGTGTCGCTCTGACCTGGAATAAGTTACGGGGCCGATCACCGCTTTGCCAAATCGCCTGGTCAGAGATGTGAATGCGGACAGCGTCGCAGCAAAACCCCAGGTAGCGCGATGGGGGCGGGACGAATCCCGCCCCCATCGGGCCGATCTACTTCTTCGTGACGCCGGACACGTCAGCTGGCGGTGCCGGGATACCGGCTCAGCCGGCGAGGGTCTTGATGCCGGCGAAGTTCTTCCGCCCGCGCCGGACGACCAGCCACTGTCCGTGCAACAGGTCGCCGGCCGCGGGCTCCCAGTCGTCGGACTCGATCCGCTGGTTGTTCACGTACGCGCCGCCCTCCTTCACCGCACGGCGCGCGGCGCCCTTGCTGTCGCACAGTCCGCTCGCCACGAGCAGGTCGACGATCGTGCGGGGCTGTCCGGCCGCGATCTCGGCGATCGACGCCTCCTTCAGTGCCGAGGCGAGCGTCGACTCGTCGAGCTCCGTCAGCTCCGCGCGCCCGAACAGTGCCCGGCTCGCCAACTCGACCGCGTCGGTGTTCGCCTGGCCGTGGACGAGGGTCGTCATCTCGGCGGCGAGGCGTCGCTGCGCCTCCCGTGCCTGCGGACGCTCGGCAGTCGCCGTCTCGAGTTCGGCCAGTTCCTCCTGCGTGAGGAACGTGAACCAGCGCAGGTAACGCATGACATCGGCGTCGCCGGTGTTCACGAAGTACTGGTACCAGGCATAGGGACTCGTCATCTCCGGGTCGAGCCACAGGCTGCCGCCGCCGGTGGACTTACCGAACTTCTTGCCGTCGGCCGATGTCACCAGCGGCACCGTCATACCGTGCACGGAGGCCGCGTCGACCTTCCGGTTGAGGTCGACGCCGGCCACGATGTTGCCCCACTGGTCGGAGCCTCCGACCTGCAGCGCACAGCCGTAGTTGCGACGCAGGTGCACGTAGTCGTTGGCCTGCAGCAGCATGTAGCTGAACTCGGTGTAGGACATGCCGTCCGATTCGAGGCGACGCTTGACGGTGTCGCGGGCCAGCATGACGTTCACAGAGAAGTGCTTGCCGATGTCGCGCAGGAAGTCGATCGCGGACAGCTTCGACGTCCAGTTCGCGTTGTTCTCGATGATCGCGCCGGTCGGTGAATCGTCGAAGTCGACGAACCGCTCGAGCTGGGCGCGGATCCGCTGCGCCCACTCGGCGACCGTGTCGGCCGAGTTCATGACCCGCTCACCCACGTCGCGCGGGTCACCGATCATGCCGGTGGCGCCGCCGGCCAGGACGATCGGACGGTGGCCGGCCCGCTGGAAACGCTTGAGGGCGAGCAGGGGCACGAGGTGGCCGGCGTGCAGGCTCGGTCCGGTCGGGTCGAAGCCCGCATACAACGTGACTGGACCGGCCTCGGTCTCACGACGCAGCGCGTCCAGATCGGTCGACTGGGCGATGAGGCCCCGCCAGGAAAGTTCGTCAAGGATGTTCTCAGTCACGCACCCGATCATCCCACCGCCCGGTTGCGGCGGGTGCGCGTGGGCTGCGCCGGTACGCGGAGACGGCCGTCGAACCGGGTACCCACAATCGCCACGGCCGATCCGCGGCGACAGCGACCCCCACCCGCGGTCCACTGCGGACGTCGTCCACCGGATGCAGTTCGAGCGTCATACCCGGGTCGGGACCGAACAGGTCGATTCCGTTGCGGTCGAGGGACAGTCCGAGCGCACTGCCGAGATTGCCGGGGCCGCGGGCGGCGTCGGACAGGCGCCGGATCGCCGGCCGCCGGGTCGCCACGACATCGTGACCGGACAGGATCTCGGCGGCCCTCATGAGCACACCACCGGCGACCCCGTCCGGGCCGTAGGAGACGTTCGCACAGAAATGCATGCCGTAACTGCGGTACACGTACAGATGTCCGGCCTCACCGAACATGACCGCGTTGCGGGCGGTGCGGCCCCGATACGAGTGCGCGGCAGGGTCGGGCCACGGACCGTCCGGGTCACCGCCGTACGCCTCGACCTCGACGAGTCGGGCACGAACGGTGCCCACGGTCAACACCGCGCCCAGTACCGCCCGGGCGGCCGTCAGCGGATGGTCGGCGTCGCGCAGGATCGTTCGTCCGTTCGAGGTCACGCTGCCGATTCTGCACCGCGGCCCGTCCCTCGTGGACCGGTCGTTGACCGCGGCCCGCCCCCGGGACGACGATGTCCTCGTGCGATGAGTTCGTTCCCCCGAGGAATCGAGGCGACCATGACCGGCCCTCCCGCCGTGGACGCTCGCGGTCTGACGGTGCGCCGCGGGGACGTCCCCGCCTTGGACGACGTGTCCGTCTCGATCCCGTCCGGGTCGATCACCGGGCTGCTGGGGCCGTCCGGCTGCGGCAAGACCACCTTCATGCGGTCCGTCGTCGGAACGCAGATCGTCGAATCCGGGGCGGTCACGGTCCTCGGCAGCCCCGCCGGGGCGTCGTCGCTGCGTCGCCGGATCGGGTACGTCACCCAGGACCCGTGCGTCTACCTCGACCTGTCGGTGCGCGACAACGTCCGCTACTTCGCCGCGGCCTACGGCGCCGACTCCGCCGCCGTCGACGAGACGATCGACGCGGTCGGCCTGACGAGTCGCACACGGCATCGGGCGTCGGATCTGTCCGGGGGCCAGCTCGGACGCGTGTCGCTCGCGTGTGCCCTGGTCGGGAGGCCCGAACTCCTCGTCCTCGACGAACCCACCGTCGGCCTGGACCCGGTGCTGCGCGCCGACCTGTGGGAGCACTTCGACGCGCTCGCCGCGGCCGGCACGACACTGATCGTGTCCAGTCACGTCATGGACGAGGCCGACCACTGCGAGGGCCTGCTGCTGATGCGCGACGGGCGCCTGCTCGCGCACCTGGCCCCGGACGATCTGCGGGCCCGGACCGGGAAGACGAATCTCGAGGAGGCGTTCCTCTCCCTCATCCGCGGCCGGGTGGGGATCGACCGATGATCGTCACACCCCGCATCTACGCGGCGAGCACCGTCCGTATCCTCCGGCAGTTGCGCGGCGACCACCGGACGGTCGCGATGATCCTGCTGGTGCCGTCCCTCCTGATGATCCTGCTGTACTTCCTGTACCAGAACGTGCCGACCACCCCGGGCGAGGTCCCGCTGTTCGACCGGATCGCGATCACGATGCTCGGCATCATCCCGTTCATCGTGATGTTCCTGGTGACATCCATCGCGATGCAGCGGGAACGCAGCTCCGGCACCCTCGAACGGCTGCTCACCACTCCCCTGTCCAAGCTGGACCTGCTCGGCGGCTACGGCACCGCCTTCTCTCTGGCCGCGGCCGCGCAGGCCGCCCTCGCGTGCGGTGTCGCGTTCGGGTTCCTCGGACTGAGCACACAGGGATCGCTCGTGTGGGTGATCCTCATCGCCGTGGTCAACGCGGTCCTCGGGGTCGCCCTCGGACTGCTGTGCAGCGCGTTCGCCCGCACCGAGTTCCAGGCCGTGCAGTTCATGCCCGTCATCGTCATCCCGCAGCTGCTGCTCTGCGGGCTGCTCGTGCCGCGCGGCCAACTGCCGCAATGGCTCGAATGGGTCAGCAACGTCCTACCGCTGAGTTACGCCGTCGAGGCGCTGCAGCAGGTCGCGGCCCACCCCGGAACCACCGGGCTGATGTGGCGCGACATCGGTATCGTGGCCGGATTCGTCGTCGCCGCCCTGTGCCTGGCCGCGGCCACGCTGCGGCGCCGGACGCCGTGACCGGTCAGGCGTCGGCGGCGGTACCGCGGGCGAGGTAGTCCGCGTGCGCGGCGTCGTCCACGTCACGGGCCTCGTCGATCAGCAGCACCGGAATACCGTTCTCGATGGGGTAGGCGCGGCGCAGGCGCGGGTTGTAGAGCACCTCGTCGCCGACCAGCAGCAACGGGCCCTTGTCCTGCGGGCACGCCAGGATGCTGAGCAGGGTCGGATCAATGGACACGTGAAATCCTCTCGGGCCGTTCGTCGATCTCGGCCGGTCCAGGGTACAAGTCACGCCGACCGCTCCCCGTACCGCGCCGCGATCGCCTTCGTGAACCGCCGGTACCGGCCGGTCTCGGTGTCGAGATGCCACGACCGGGCACTCGGCGCAGGCAGGCCCGCCGCCTGCAGCGCCGCGGAATTCGGCCGGTACGACGCACCCAGCGGAATCGTGTCGACGACGTGCACGATGTCGGGACACTGCGCGATCGGCAACTGTCCGAGTGCGGCCGTGATCTCGGCGATGCTCGGGGTCCGGCCGCCGTCGACGGTGATCGCCGCGACCGGCACCCGGTGGTCTCCCGCCGGCACCCCGTAGGCGACGGCGAGACCGACCTGCGGCATCTCCCCGAGCGCATCGACAATCGGCTGTGTGTACACCGGACCACGTTCGGCGGCGACGACGGCACGCTTGTGGTCGACGAGCCAGAAGTCGCCGTCCGGATCGCGTCGGAACAGGTTCTCGGTGGGCACCCACGCGTCGCCCGCCGCGAACACCCCGCGCATCACGCCGGGCGCGAACTCGGCGCGCGTGCCGGGACGCCCGAGCAGCAGTCCCACCTCGTCGTCGGCGCATTCCCGGACGAACCCCTGCTCGTCCTCGAGCAGACGACCCTCGATCGGGTCGTACGCGCCGATCCGCACGTCCGCACTGCCCGGCAGCGGCCGCCCCTTCGACCCCACCTTGGCGCCGGACACGTTCACGAGCACGACCTCACCCTCGGTGGAGGCGTAGAACTCCAGGACTCGGGCCGGGGCGAACCGTTCGGTGGTCCGGCGCCACAGGCCCGGCGGCATACCGGATCCGATGAACAACCGGATCGGGTGACCGTCCTCGAGCGGCAGGGTTTCGGCGTCGAGGATCTCGCGCATCATCGTCCACGTGTAGCTGACGACGGTGACGCCGTACCGGTGCACCTCCTCCGCGAACCGCTCCGGATCCAGGCCCCGCGACAACGCGATCCGCGCGCCGCCGGCGATCGCACCGCCGAGTGTCGCCATGATCCCCGACGAATGATGCAACGGGGCAAGGCAGTACACGGTGTCGCCGCGGCTCAGCGACGCGGCCGACGCGGTACCGAACGCCGACAACGCCCAGCGGTAGTTGGTGATGTACTTGGCCTCGAGGCTGCCGCAGGCACCGCTGAACACGACGAACGCCAACTCACGGGCCAGCCCCGGATCCGGCCGGTACCAGCCGGGCAGCGTCACCGTGTCGGGGTCGATCTGCTCGAGATCGACGACGTCCGGCCCGAGATCGACCGGCAGGCCGCGGGATTCGCCACCGCCGAGGACGAGGACCTTCTTGCCGGTCGCGACCGCGTCCGCGACATGGTCGGGATCGGCGACGATCTTCTCGACCAACCCCAACCGCACGGCCTCGTCCAGGTCCCGACCCGGCGGCAGCAGCACCGCGACGGCACCGATCCGGGACAGTGCCGCGATCGTGACGAGCGCGCTGGGCCGGGTCGCCATGAGCACACCGATGTGGTTGGCCGGCCGCACCCCGGAATGGACCAGGCCGCGGACGACGTTGTCGATGCGGGTGTTGACGGCGACGTTGGTGTGGACCCGGTCGTCGAACAGGAAGCATTCGCCGCCCGGCGCGTGCCGGCCCTGCTCGGCGAGCAGCAGGCCCAGCGAGATCCGCGAATGCGACTGCAACTGCCCGAGGCGGACGAGCCGCGGCAGCGCCCGCGTCGCCTCGATCGAGAGTTCCTTCGTCCCACGCACCGTGCCGGCCGCGAAATCGGCGAGACCCTTACCGAACCCGACACCGACCTCCGCGATCGACGCGACCGTGTGGGTGATCCGGTTGGTGATGCTCACACCGGTGTCGTGGCCGGACGGCTCGTCGTGGATCATCACGTCCACCAACTCCGGGCGCGGTCCGATACCCTCCCGCCAGCGCACCCACTCGCCGGTCGTCGGCCACGTGTGCGACGCCGACGCCGACCCGACGACCAGCCCGAAATGGCCGGCCCGCAACGTGGATTCGAACACCTCGGCGCGCGGGGCGGCCCGTTTGATGCCGCGCACCGCGAGCGGCTGACCGATGTCGTCGACCTCGCCGACGAACGCCAGGATCGGGCAGGTCACCTCCGCGAGGCTCACCACGGTGTCCTTGATGACGAAACCACCGGTCATCATCCGGTTGTGGACGATGAACTGCTTGAGCAGTTCCGCGACCGCCGGACCCGACCACGCGACCCAGCCGTCCTGCGACAGGAACCGGCGCTGCTGCTCGCGCGGCAGCAACGCGTCCCGGTCGTGCAACTGCAGGAGGAAATCGATCCGCGACTTCGCGGTCTTCACCGGATCCAGCAACTGGAACCCGGTGCGGGCCATCCAGCCCGCGATGGAGAACCTGTTGAACAGGTGATCGGCCAGGATGTCGGCGCCTTTGCTGGCGATGCCGGCGGGGATGTTGAACGGCAACGCCGCCAACGTGTCCACGGGGGCGCCGAACGTGACGACACTCGCGATGTTGCGGCAGCGCCGGTACGCGGCCGCCTGATAGCAGAACATGCCGCCCTGCGAATACCCGGACAGGTGCACGTCCCGGCCGGTGTGCTCGTGGACGAGGTGGACGATCTCGTCGATCGCGAGGATGTGGTCGGTGAGCGTCCGGTTCCAGCCGCCCTCCTCCGAGTCCGGGGAGCCGAAATCGACGACCCACGGGTCGAGGCCCTGCCCGTGCAGGATGCCGACCGCCCCCTGATCACGGGTGACGTCGTACACGTCCGCCGACATCATCATCGGCGGGATCAACAGGATCGGCGCACCGGCCGCGGCCGGATCGGTGTCCGGGAAGTAGCGGCGCAGCCGGTACATCGGGGCCCGCTCGACGATCTGGAACGGGGACGGGGTCGCCCCCGTTTCCAGACCGCCGAGCCGAACCACTTCGAGGCCGTTCTGTGCCGTGGCGACGGCGCGCCGCAACGAACCCACCACGTAGTCGGTACTCGGACTCACCAGTGCACTCCCCCAGCAAACCGTCGTGACTCGCGTCACATACTGTTTCGATGAGCCTCCACCCTACTGCGTGGGTGAACTCGGGGTTACACCGACTCGCGGGTCACCGCTACGCGCGCGTCCACTCCCGCAGCGCACCGGCCGACCGGCGCACGCCGCCGAGCTGTTCGGCGACCCGCACGCCCGCGGTACCGCCGCGCGCATTACGGGACGCGATCGAACCGGGCACCGTCAGCACCTCCCGCACCGCCGGGGTGAGCGCCGGGTCGACCCCGGCCAGTTCCGCGTCGGTGAGCTCGTCCAGGCCCACGCCCCGCGCCTCGGCGACCCGCACGCACGCGCCCGCCGCTTCGTGCGCCACCCGGAACGGAACGCCCTGGCGGACCATCCATTCCGCGATGTCGGTGGCCAGAGTGAAGCCCGCCGGAGCCAGCTCCGCCATCCGGTCGGTGTGGAACTCGAGGGTGCCGACCAGACCGGTGATCGCCGGCAGCAGCAGCTCGAGCTGCGCCACCGAATCGAACACCGGCTCCTTGTCCTCCTGCAGGTCCCGGTTGTACGCCAGCGGCTGCGCCTTGAGCGTCGCCAGCAGACCGGTCACGTTGCCGATGAGGCGTCCGGCCTTGCCACGGGTGAGTTCGGAGACGTCCGGGTTCTTCTTCTGCGGCATGATCGACGACCCCGTCGACCAGGCGTCGGCCAGCGTGACATACCCGAATTCCGGGGTGCTCCAGATGATGACCTCTTCGGCCATCCGGGACAGGTCGACCGCGATCATCGCGAACACGAACGCCGCCTCGGCCGCGAAATCGCGGGACGACGTCGCGTCGATCGAGTTCTCCGCGGCCGCGTCGAACTTCAGTTCCGCCGCGATCGCGTCCGGATCCAGACCCAGCGACGACCCGGCGAGCGCACCGGACCCGTACGGGGACACCGCCGCCCGCTTGTCGAAGTCCTGCAGACGCTGCACGTCCCGCAGCAGCGGATGCGTGTGCGCCAGCAGATGATGCGCCAGCAGCACCGGCTGCGCCGCCTGCAGATGCGTCTTGCCCGGCATCACCGCGTCCGGATGCGCCGCCGCCTGGGTGGCGAGCGCGTCGACCACGTCCAGGACACCGTCGGCGACCCGACGGGCCGCGTCCCGCAGCCACATCCGGAACAGCGTCGCCACCTGGTCGTTGCGGGACCGTCCGGCCCGCAGCCGGCCACCGACCTCGGGGCCGACCCGCTCGATCAGGCCACGCTCGAGCGCGCCGTGCACGTCCTCGTCGGACTCGGCCGGCCCGAACGCACCCGAGGCGACGTCCGCGCCGAGCCGGGTGAGACCGTCGAGCATGGTGGCGAGGTCGGCGTCACTGAGCAGACCCGCCTTGTGCAGGACCTTGGCGTGCGCCTGCGAGGCCCGCACGTCGTACGGGGCCAGCACCCAGTCGAAGTGCGTCGACTTGCTCAGCGCCGCCATGGCGGCGGCCGGTCCGGACTCGAACCGGCCGCCCCACAGGGCGCCCTCGTTGGTTCCGTGAGCGTCGCTCATGGCCTAGAGACCCAGGTCCCGCTTCGCCGCGACCTTGGAGGACAGGCCGTGGATGTTGACGAAGCCCTTCGCGTACGACTGGTCGAACGTGTCGCCCTCGTCGTAGGTGGCCAGGTTGAAGTCGTACAGCGACTGCGGGCTGCGGCGGCCGTTGACGGTGATCGCGCCACCGTGCAGGAACAGGCGGATGTCGCCGGTGACCCGCTCCTGGGTCTTCGCGACGAACGAGTCCAGCGCGTCCTTGAGCGGCGAGAACCACAGGCCGTCGTAGACCAGCTCGGACCAGCGCTGCTCCATCTGGCGCTTGTAGCGGCCCAGCTCACGCTCGAGGGTGAGGTGCTCGAGTTCCTGGTGCGCGGTGATGAGGACCATCGCGCCCGGGGCCTCGTAGATCTCGCGGCTCTTGATGCCGACGAGACGGTCCTCGACGACGTCGAGGCGGCCGACGCCCTGCGCGCCCGCACGCTTGTTGAGCTCCTGGATGGCCTCGAGGACGGTGACCGGCTTGCCGTCGATCGCGACCGGCTTACCCGCCTCGAAGCTGATGATCAGCTCGTCCGGGGTGTTCCAGTTCAGGGTCGGGTCCTGCGTGTAGTCGTACACGTCCTTGGTCGGCGCGTTCCACAGGTCCTCGAGGAAGCCCGTCTCCACCGCGCGGCCCCACACGTTCTGGTCGATCGAGAACGGCGAACGCTTGGTGACGTTGATCGGGATGTTGTTCTCCTCGGCGAAGGCGATGGCCTTCTCGCGGGTCCACGCGTAGTCACGGACCGGTGCGATGACCTCGAGGTCGGGGGCGAGGGCGCCGAAACCGACCTCGAAACGGACCTGGTCGTTGCCCTTGCCGGTGCAGCCGTGCGAGACGACGGTGCCGCCGTGCGCCCGCGCGGCCTCGACGATGTGCTTGACGATCAGCGGACGGCTGATGGCCGACACCAGCGGGTACCGGTCCATGTACAGCGCGTTGGCCTGGATGGTCGGCAGGCAGTACTCGTCCGCGAACTCGTCACGCGCATCCACCACGACCGACTCGACGGCACCGCAGTCGAGGGCACGCTGACGCACGACGTCCATGTCCTCGCCGCCCTGGCCGAGATCGATGGCGACGGCGACAACTTCCTTGCCGGTCTCCTTGCCGATCCAGCTGATGGCCACAGAGGTGTCCAGCCCGCCCGAGTAGGCGAGTACGACGCGATCAGCCATGGTGTGTGTGCTCCTTAGAAATTCGATGTGTTCGAGGGAAGAGTCTAGTGCTCAGGCCAGGCGCTCGATCGCGGCGGCAAGCTCGGATCCGGTGAGCGGTTCACGAGCCACCACCACGATCGTGTCGTCGCCGGCGATCGTGCCGACGACGTCGGGCAGCGACGCCCGGTCGAGGGCGCTGGCCAGGTAGTGCGCGGCCCCCGGAGGTGTGCGCAGGACGGCGAGGTTGCCGCTGGCGTCGGTGGACACCAGCAGCTCCCCCAACAGCCGGGACAGGCGGTCGGTGCCGCCGGAGACGCCCCGCACGGGCGAGCCGTCCTCCGGCACCACGTACACGCCGGCGCCGCCGTCGGCCGCCCGCAGCTTCACCGCGCCGAGTTCCTCGAGGTCCCGCGACAGCGTCGCGTGCGACACCTCGATGCCCTCCTCGGCGAGGAGACCGGCAAGCTCGGCCTGGCTGCGGATGTGCCCCTCGGCGACGAGCGCGGTGATCCGCGCCTGCCGGCCGGCACGGGTGTGCGCGACCGCCGCCGACGGGGTACGTCCGGATCCGGGGGCGGAGGTCACGGCCGCGACCCGGTGCGCTGCGCGAGCAGCCACACGAGCAGGGCCTTCTGCGCGTGCAGCCGGTTCTCGGCCTCGTCCCACGCCCCGGACTGCGGGCCGTCGAGGACGTCGTCGGTGATCTCCTCGCCGCGGTGCGCGGGCAGGCAGTGCAGGACGACCGCGTCGTCGGCCGCCTTCCCCAGCAGGTCGGCATCGATCCGGTACGGCCGGAACGGTCCGATCCGGTCGAGGCCGTCCTCCTCCTGCCCCATCGACGTCCACGTGTCGGTGACGAGGACGTCGGCGCCGACGACCGCGGCCTGCGCGTCGTCGGTGAGGGTGATCATCGCCCCGGTCTGCTCGGCGCGCACCCGGGCGGCGTCGACGATCGTCGGGTCGGGGGTGAACCCGGCCGGTGCGGCGATCGTGACGTGCATGCCGGCGGTGACGCCGCCGAGCAGCAGCGAGTGCGCCATGTTGTTGGCACCGTCACCGAGGTACGTCAGCCGCAGGCCCTTCAGGTCGCCCTTGCGTTCGGCGATCGTCTGCAGATCGGCGAGCACCTGGCACGGGTGGAACTCGTCGGACAGGGCGTTGACGATCGGGATCGTCGCACCCTCGGCCATCTGCTCGAGCCGCTCCTGCCCGAACGTGCGCCACACGACGGCGTCGACGAACCGGGACAGCACGCGCCCCGTGTCCTGCAGGGTCTCGTCGCGGCCCAGCTGGGTGCTGCGGCCGTCGACGACGACGGCGTGCCCGCCGAGCTGCGCGATACCCACCTCGAACGAGAAGCGGGTGCGGGTCGAGTTCTTGTCGAAGATGACACCGACACCGCGCGGCCCCTCGAGGGGACGGTGGGAGAACGGGTTCGCCTTGAGCTCGGCGGCCAGCGCCAGCACCTCGGCCTGCTCGGCCGGGGTCAGATCGTCGTCGCGCAAGAAGTGACGAATCGTCATGGAGTTACTTACCTTCCGTCGGCATCGCTGCCGCGGCAGCATTCAGAATGGCGGGCAGGGCCGCGATGAAGCCTTCGGCCTGTTCCTCGGTGACGATCAGCGGCGGCGCGATCCGCACGACACCCGGCTGGGCGGCGTTGACGAGATACCCGGCGTCGCGGGCCGCAGTCTCCACGGCGGGCGCGACGTCGTCGGTGAGGACGACACCGAGCAGCAGGCCCGCGCCCCGGACGTGGTCGACGAGCGGATGCCCGAGCGCCTCGATACCGGTCCGGAACACCTTGCCGATCGCGTCGGCGTGCGACACCAGATCCTCGTCGGCGATCGTCTTCAGCACCGCGAGCGCGGCAGCCGCGCACACCGGGTTGCCGCCGAACGTGGTGCCGTGCTTACCGGGGCCGAACAGCTCGGCCGCCGCACCGGTCGCGATGCACGCACCGATCGGCATGCCGCCACCGAGGCCCTTCGCGAGGGTCATGACGTCGGGGACGATCCCGGCCGCCTGGTGCGCATAGAACCAGCCGGTGCGGCCGATACCGGTCTGCACCTCGTCGAGCATGAGCAGCGCGCCGCGCTCGGCGGTGATCTTCCGGGCACCGGCCAGGTAGCCCTCCGGCGGGACGACGACACCACCCTCACCCATGATCGGTTCGAGCAGGACCGCGGCGGTGTCCGAGTCGACGGCCCGGTCGAGGGCGTCGAGGTCGCCGTACGGCACGTGCTCGACACCGGCCGGCATCGGCTCGAACGGGGCCCGCTTGTCAGGCTGGCCGGTGAGCGCCAGCGCGCCCATCGTCCGGCCGTGGAACGCCTTCTCCGCGGCGATGATCTTGCGACGTCCGGTGAGCCGCGCCAGCTTGAACGCGGCCTCGTTGGCCTCGGTGCCCGAGTTGCACAGGAACACCCGTCCGGTGACGGTACCGGTCTCCCCCGCACCGAGCTGCGACAGGAGATGCTCGGCGAGCGCGACGGACGGTTCGGACGCGTACAGGTTCGACACGTGCCCGAGCGTGGACAGCTGCGCGGTGACGGCCTCGATGATCGCCGGATGCGCGTGGCCGAGCAGGTTGACGGCGATACCGGCGAGCAGATCCAGGTACTGCTTGCCGTCGGCGTCGGTGACGACCGCGCCCTCGCCGCGCACCAGCGCCACCCGCGGCACGCCGTAGGTGTTCATCAGGGCGCCGGACCAGCGCTGTTGGAGATCCGTGGTGGCGGTCATTGCGGTCCTTCCGGGGTAGTCGGGGTGTCGAGTGTTTCGGGGGTCACCATCGTGCCGATGCCCTCGCCGGTGAAGAGTTCGAGCAGCACGGCGTGCGCGACGCGGCCGTCGATGACGTGCGCGGTGGGCACGCCGCCGTCGACGGCGCGCAGGCAGGCCTCCATCTTGGGGACCATGCCGGCGTCGAGGCTCGGCAGCAGCCGGCGCAGGGCGGTGGCGTCGATCTCGGAGGCCAGCGAGCTGCGGTCGGGCCAGTCGGTGTAGAGGCCCTCGACGTCGGTGAGGACGACGAGTTTCTCCGCGCCGATCGCCTCGGCGAGGGCCGCGGCCGCGGTGTCGGCGTTGATGTTGTGGACGACGCCGTCCTCGTCGGGGGCGATCGTGGACACGACGGGGATGCGTCCGGCGTCGATGAGGTCGAGGACGGCCGCCGGGTCGACGCTGGTGACGTCGCCGACGAGACCGATGTCGGTGGGGGTGCCCTCGACCTGCACGGTGCGGCGGGTCGCGGTGAACAGGCGGGCGTCCTCACCGGAGATCCCGACGGCGAACGGGCCGTGCGCGTTGATCAGGCCGACGAGTTCCCGACCGACCTGCCCGAACAGCACCATCCGGACGACGTCCATGACCTCGGGGGTGGTGACCCGGAAGCCGCCCCGGAATTCGCCCTCCATGCCGAGTCGGGACAGCATCGCGTTGATCTGCGGTCCGCCGCCGTGCACGACGACCGGGTGGATGCCGACGGTCCGCAGGAACGCCATGTCCTTCGCGAACGCGGCCTTGAGATCGTCGTCGATCATGGCGTTGCCGCCGTACTTGATCACGACGGTCTTGCTGTGGAACCGCTGCAGCCACGGCAGCGCCTCGGCCAGGACGTACGCCTTCTGGTTCGAGGTGAGATTTTCGATGGCCCCGCTCACGACGAGTACGCCGAGTTCTCTTCGACGTACGCGTGCGACAGATCGGTGGTGCGGATGGCGACCTCCGCGTCACCGACACCGAGGTCGATACGCAGGGCGATGTCCTCGCCGGACAGGTCGACCTCCCGGGCGCCGGGCGCGCCGACGCCGTCGATGCAGACCGGATTGCCGTTGAAGGACACCGCGATCCGGTCCGGGTCGAGGGTGATCGGGGCGATGCCGACGGCGGCGAGGACGCGGCCCCAGTTGGGGTCGGAGCCGAACAGTGCCGTCTTGACGAGGCTGTCGCGGGCGACGGTGCGGGCGGCGATCAACGCGTCCTGCTCGGAGGCGGCGCCGGTGACGGTGACGGTGACCCGCTTGGTGACACCCTCGGCGTCGGCCATCATCTGGTCGGCGAGGTCGTCGCACACGGCGAGGACGGCGGCGTTCAGTTCGTCCTGGGCGGGGGTGACGCCGCTGGCGCCGGACGACAGCAGCAGCACGGTGTCGTTGGTGGAGGTGGCACCGTCGACGTCGAGGCGGTCGAACGTCATCCGGGTGGCGTGCCGCAGCGCCTGATCGAGCTGGGCGGCGGTGGCGACGGCGTCGGTGGTGACGACGCACAGCATCGTGGCGAGTGACGGGGCGAGCATGCCCGCCCCCTTGGCCATGCCGCCGACGTTCCACTTGCCGCCGTGGTGCAGGGCCGCCTGCTTGGGGACGGTGTCGGTGGTCATGATCGCGTACGCGGCGTCGGTGCCACCGGAGATGCCGCCGGCCAGTTCGTGCACGATCTCGGTGACGCCGGCGAGGATCTTGTCCATCGGCAGCCGGTCGCCGATCAGGCCGGTGGAGCACACCGCGACCTCACCGGCGCCGGTGTCGGTGCCCCAGTCGGACAAGGCGGCGGCGACGTGTTCGGCGGTGGCGTGGGCGTCCTGGAAGCCGGGGGCGCCGGTGCAGGCGTTGGCGCCGCCCGAGTTGAGGACGACGGCCCGCAGCGCCCCGGCCGTCAGCACCTGCTGCGACCACAGCACCGGCGCGGCCTTGACCTTGTTGGCGGTGAACACGCCGGCCGCCGCCAGATCGGGACCCTCGTTGAACACGAGCGCGAGGTCGGAGCGGCCGCTGGCCTTGATGCCGGCCTGGATGCCGGCGGCCCGGAACCCGGCGGGTGCGGTGACACCCTGGCTGCGGATCAGCCGGCCACCGGCGGTCTCGACGGCGTCGCTGAAGGCGGAATCGGTTGTCGGTTCGGTGGTCACGGGGCCACTCCCACGGTGCTCAGGCCGTCGGTCTCGGGGAGCCCGAGAGCGAGGTTCATGGATTGGACGGCACCGCCGGCGGTGCCCTTGGTGAGGTTGTCGATCGCGGCGATCGCCACGAGCAGTCCGGCGTCGGCATCGACGGTGACGGCGATCTGGACGGCGTTGGAGCCGACGACCGCACCGGTCTGCGGCAACTGCCCCTCGGGCAGCACGTGCACGAACGGCTCGTCCCGGTACGCCTTCTCGTAGACGGCGCGGACCTCGTCGGCGGTCGCGGTCGTCGGGGCGGTGCAGGTGGCGAGGATGCCGCGCGGCATCGGCGCGAGGACCGGCAGGAACGACACGGTCACGTCGGTGCCGGCCGCGGCGGACAGGTTCTGCCGGATCTCCGGGGTGTGCCGGTGGGCGCCGGCGACACCGTAGGCGCGCACCGACCCCATCACCTCGGAGCCGAGCAGGTCCGCCTTGGGCGCCTTGCCCGCACCGGACGTGCCGGACACCGCGACGACGTTGACCCGCGGCTCGACGATCCCGGCCGCGACGGCCGGGGCCAGCGCGAGCGACGACACCGTCGGGTAGCAGCCGGGCACCGCGATGCGGGTGGCGCCGACCAGCTTGTCGCGGCCGCCGGGCAGCTCGGGCAGGCCGTACGGCCAGCTGCCGGCGTGCGGGCTGCCGTAGTACTTCTCCCATGCGGCGGCGTCGGTGAGCCGGAAGTCGGCACCGCAGTCGATGATCACCGTCGATGCGGGGAGCTGCTGCGCGATCGCCGCCGAATGGCCGTGCGGCAGGCCGAGGAAGACGACGTCGTGGCCGGCGAGGGTCTCGACGTCGGTGGCCCCGAGGATCCGGTCGGCGAGCGGCAGCAGGTGCGGGTGGTGCGAGCCGAGGGTGCTGCCGGCGTTACCGCCCGCGGTGAGCGCACCGATGACGAGCGAGCCGTCACGGTAGGCGGGGTGCCCGAGGAGCAGGCGCAGGATCTCGCCGCCCGCGTACCCACTCGCTCCCGCGATCGCGACCTTGATCGGCGGCCGCTGCTCGGCCGTCGCTGCTCCAGCGTCTCCAGAAGTACCCATGCGGATGATTATGCACCATCATGCAAGAACATTCACAGTGGGTTTCGGGGGTACATCGGGCCGTCGGTTCTAGATTGGGCACAGGAGGTCACCATGCCACACGGTCACCGTACGCACGAGGTGTTCAACCAGGCCCCGCCACGGGCGGGAATCGACGAGTTCACGTCCAATATCCCCCTGGTCGACGCCGTCACCCGCTACGACGCCGACTGGGCGATCCCGCACCTGACCGAGGTCGGAACCCTCGTCGGGACGGCGGAGTTCCAGCATGCGGCCGACCTCGCGAACACCGAACTCCCCCGCCTGCGCACCCACGACCGGTACGGGAACCGCATCGACGAGGTCGACTACCACCCCGCCTACCACCGGGTGATCGCCGCGGCCGTCGAACACGGCGCGCACACCGCGGCATGGGCACAGCCGCGGGCCGGCGCCAACGTGGCCCGCGCCGCGACGTTCATGCTGTTCGCCCAGATCGAGGCCGGGCACGCGTGCCCGATCTCGATGACGCACTCGGCGGTGCCGTCACTGATGCTCGCCCCGGATCTCGCGGCGCGCTGGCTGCCCCGCGTGTACTCCCGCGGCTACTCCGGCGACCTCGCCGCGCCCGCCGACAAGCCCGGCGTCCTGTTCGGGATGGCGATGACCGAGAAGCAGGGCGGCTCGGACGTGCGCGCCAACACCACCGTCGCCCGTCCACTGGCCGACGGGACGTACGCGCTCACCGGGCACAAATGGTTCTGTTCGGCGCCGATGTCGGATGCGTTTCTGGTGCTGGCGAACTGTTCTGACGGCCTGTCCTGTTTCCTGGTGCCGCGGGTGCTCGAGGACGGCACCCGCAACGTGTTCCGCATCCAGCGACTCAAGGACAAGCTGGGGAACAAGTCGAATGCGTCGTCGGAGATCGAACTGGACGGCACTCTCGGGCATCTGGTCGGGGAGGCGGGCCGCGGGGTGCGCACGATCATCGAGATGGTGGCCCGCACCCGCCTGGACTGCGTGTACGGGTCGGCGGCCGGGATGCGGCAGTCGGTGGCCGAAGCGTTGTGGCACGTGCGGCACCGGTCGGCGTTCGGGGCGACGCTGATCGACCAGCCGGCGATGACGGCGGTCGTCGCGGATCTGGCGCTCGAATCGGAGGCGGCGACCGCGACGGCGCTGCGACTGGCCCGCGCGCACGACGACGACGCGTCCGACACGGAGAAGGCGCTGCGGCGGCTCGCGACGGCGGTGAGCAAGTACTGGATCTGCAAACGCGGACCGCACCACGCGTACGAGGCGCTCGAATGTCTCGGCGGCAACGGCTACACCGAGGACTTCCCACTGGCCCGCCGCTACCGGGAACAGCCGGTGATGGCGGTGTGGGAGGGCTCCGGCAACGTCATCGCGCTCGACGTGCTGCGGGCCATGACCCGGGAGCCGGAGTCGGTGGCCGCGTTCGACGCCGAACTGTCCCTCGCCCGCGGAGCCTCCGCACTGTTCGACGCCCACCACGACCGGATGCGGTCGCTGCTCGGCGAGCTGGCCGGACTCGACGCCGCGGCAGCCCAGTCCCGGGCGCGTCGGGTCGCGGCCGCGATGGCCCTCGCCCTGCAGGGGTCACTGCTGCTGCGGACCGCACCCACGCCCGTCGCCGAAGCATTCCTGGCCGCCCGACTCGGCCCCGACCGGGACCTCGAGTACGGCTCGCTGCCCGCCGGAACGGATCTCGCGGCGATCCTGAAGCGGCACTGAGCGGCTAGTCGTTCTTCATCGAGCGGCGGATCTCGTCGAGCTTGTCGCGGGCCGCTTTCTCCCGTGCCTCCCACTGCTCGTCGAGGTCCCGGCCGGAACGGCTGTCACGGCCCAATTCCTCGGCGCCTATCGCTGTTCCGAGGCGTTCCTCGATCTTGTCGCGGACCCGCTCGAACGTCGGCACACCGGCCTCCGTGTAGTCGGGGACGATCGTCAGCGGCGGCGGCACCTCCGGTGTCGCGGCCGGACGCGACGGGTCCGGCGGAACGTTCGTGGTGGCACGGCCATTCTCGTTCGACTCAGCCTGGTTCGGGTCCGAACTGCTGCCCGCCTCCACCATGAAGAACTCCTCTCGCCACCCCTGCCCAGAGTACCGAGAGGAGGCCTGCGGCGGCGAGGTCGATGCCGGTCTCGACTTCCCCTCCACCATCCGCGACACGGTCACCCGTTCCCGCACCGTCCGGCGAAAAGACCGGCCCAGCACGACACCTCGCTTCAGTGCGTCACCGGCCGTCGCGGGGAGGCTGCAGAGTCTGGTCACCGGGGTCCTGGAGGGAGCGCGGTATCGCCGAGTCCTGCTCCGAGAGGTAGGTGTCCAGAGCGGAGCTCAGGTCGGCCATGACCGACTCGAACTGTTCCAGGAGTTGCGGCGGGTAGTGCGACATCGCGGCGTCGAGGCGGCGGGCGATCGGGTCGAAGAACTCGTTCGCCCGCTCCTGGATGTGCCCGCCACCGCGCAGGGTGACGATGCGCCGGTCGGAGTGTTCGCGGACGCGGGTGATGTGCCCTGCGGCTTCGAGACGGTTCAGGAGCGCGGTGGTGGCCCCCGTGGACAGGGCGATGCGCTCACTCAGTCGCGTCGGCGACAGTGGGGTGCCGCGTTCTTCGGCGGCAGCGATCTCCAGCACCGCGGTCGCGTCGGTGGAGTGCAGGCCCAGCCAGACGGCGAAGCGCCGACCGAGCTCGGCGTAGTGGCCGCCGTAGATCCGCAGTGATTCCATCAGCCGTTCACGCTGCGCTGCGCCGTCGTCGTTCATCGCGTCCTCCACCGAAGCCCTCCGTCCGTCTCCCCTGCCGTGCGGTTCGCGTCGGCGGCTTGTTTTTGACAACTTACCGTCACCACTTTACCTTCATCGTGAAATTACTTCACGATGGAGGTATCTGGTATGCGTGATCCGTCCCGGACTCACGAGAAGACCACCGAGCCCTACCGGTGGCGGTGGCTGATCCTGGCGGTGATGCTCGTCGCGGAGATCATGGATCTCCTGGACGCCACGATCGTCAACGTGGCCGGTCCGGACCTGGAGAGATCCCTCGGCGCCAGTTCCGTCGGCCTGCAGTGGGTGATCGGTGGCTACGCCCTCACTCTGGGCGCAGGACTCGTGCTCGGCGGCAGACTCGGCGACCGCTACGGACGACGCCGCATGTTCCTGCTCGGCCTGACCGCCTTCACCGCCATCTCACTGATGTGCGCGCTGGCGCCGAACATCGAGTCACTGATCGTCTTCCGGCTGATGCAGGGCGCCGCCGGGGCGATGCTCCTACCGCAGGGTCTCGGCCTACTGCGGGAGAACTTCTCCGGTCCGGAACTCACCCGGGTCTTCGGGATCTTCGGCCCGGTCCTCGGGCTCGGCGGCATCATCGGCCCGGTCCTCGGCGGCTTCCTCATCGAGGGCGATTTCTTCGGCCTGGGCTGGCGGTCGGTGTTCCTGGTCAACGTGCCCATCGGCCTCGCGGCGCTGATCGTCGCCGCGCAGTGCGTGCCGAAGAAGGCCGGCGACCACACGGTGCGCGTCGACACGGCCGGCGCGGCGCTGGTCGTGGCGTCCTGCGCGCTCCTCGTCCTGCCACTGAACCAGGGGCAGGAGGACGGCTGGCCGCTGTGGACGTGGCTGTGCATGGCAGCCTCGACCATCGGGTTCGCCCTGTTCGCGCTGCACCAGCGCCGTACCGCCGCGTCGGGCCGTGAGCCGCTGGTCACCCCCGGCCTGCTGCGCAAGCCCGCCTTCACCGTCGGACTCGGCGGTATCGCCCTGTTCTTCGCCGGGCTCATCGGCATCCAACTCGTGCTGACCCTCTACCTCCAGATCGGCCGGCACTTCACCGCCGGCGAGGCGGGACTCGGCAACCTGCCGCTCGCGGTGGGCACGGCCATCGGCGGCGCGGTCAGCGGCGCTGTCCTCGCCGACAGGATCGGCCGCAAGGTCCTCCAGATCGGCCCGCTCGTCCAGCTCGCCGGCACGGCACTGCTCTGGTTCGAACTCGACGGCCTGTCCCCGGTCTCGTTCTCGATCTGGGACATCGCCCCCGGCGTGGCCGTCTCCGGCATCGGCGCGGGCATGGTCATCGCCGCCCTGTTCAGCTTCATGCTGGCCGCCGTCGACGACCACGAGATCGGCTCCGCCTCCGGAGTCCTGTCCGCCGTCCAGGCCCTCGGCGGCTCCATCGGCGTCGCCGTGTTCGGCTCCGTGTTCTTCGCCCAGGCCGAGACCGGCGACTTCACCAGCGGCTTCCACTACGCCCTCATCGTCCAGGCCTGCCTGCTGCTCACCTTCCTCGCCATCACCTTCCTGCTGCCCCGGCAGGGACGCCCCGAGGACGAGCAGCACGGCATCGCCGACGTTTCCTCCGACACCGCGCCGGCCGCCGTGTGAACCCGGGAGTATCGCCACAGGCACGTATCCGGATGTTTCGGCAGGCCGCGTGACGGTGGCGACCACGACGCCCGATTTTCCTTCCCACACGGCAGGAGCCCCCGGACCACGACGGTCCGGGGGCTCCTGCTGTCTACGTGCGCCTAGCCGCGCAGGACCGCGCCGACGGCCTCGGTCGCGGCAGCGACCGCGGCGTCCCGGGCAGCACTGGCCTCGTCCTCGGTGAGGGTGCGGTCGGCGGCGCGGAAGCGCAGCGCGAACGCCAGCGACTTGCGGCCCTCGCCGACCTGCGCGCCCTCGAACACGTCGAACAGGCGGATGTCCTCGAGCAGGTCGCCGCCACCGGACCGCAGCGCGGCCTCGACCGAGGCTGCCGGTACGGCCGCGTCGACGACCACGGCGACGTCCTGCAGGACGGCCGGGAACGGCGAGATCCTCGGCGCCGGAAGCACTTCGGTGACAGGGAGGGCGTCGAGGTCGATCTCGACCGCGCACGTGCGGGCCGGCAGACCGGCACGCTCGAGGACCGCCGGATGCAGTTCACCGGCATGACCGACGACGGTACCGTCGAACACAACCTCGGCGCAGCGACCCGGATGCCACGGCAGGTGCTGCGCGGCACGCAGTTCCACCGCCACCCCGGCGGCGTCGGCGATCGTCCGCACCGCGGCGAACGCGTCGGACGCGTCGGCGGCGCGTCCGGCACCCCACGGACCCGACGGCTCCCGCAGACCCGACAGCACCACCGCGACGTGCAGCGGCTGCGCGGGCAGCGACGTCAGCAGCCGCGTGATCTGCTCGTCGGTGGGGCGACGGTCCACCGGCAGCGCCTCGACCGTCGCGGTGTCCGGGCCGGGCTGCACGACCTGCGCGATGCCGTACAACGCCAGATCCCGCTGGCCACGGGACACGTTGCGGGCCAGCACCTCCAACATGCCGGGCAGCAGCGTCGTCCCGAGTTCGGGACGATCGGATTCGAGCGGATTGAGCACCGTGGTGGTGTTGCGGCGCGGATCGTCGGCGCCGAGACCCCACGTGTCGAACACGGCGTGCGGCAGGAACACCGGCGGCAGGATCTCGACGTGCCCGGTGGCGGCGAGCATCCGGCCGACGGCCCGGCGGCGACGCTGCTGCGGGGTCAGGCCGCGTCCGGCCGGGGCGTGCGGCAGCACCGACGGGATCTTCTCGAGCCCCTCGAGTCGCAGCACCTCCTCGACCAGGTCGGCGGGCTGCGTCAGGTCCGGGCGCCACGACGGCGGCGTCACGACCAACTGTCCGTGCCCGGTCTCGCTGACGCCGACCTCGACGGCGCAGCCGATCTGCGTCAGGCGGCGGGCCGCGGTGCCGTTCGGGTAGGCGACGCCCGCCACCCGGTCCGGCAGATCGATGTCCATCCGGATCTGCCCCGACGGCACGACACCGCCGACATCGGTGAGGGTCGGTGCGATCGTGCCACCCGCGATCTCGACGAGCAGCGCGGCCGCCCGGTCGAGCGCCGGCAACGCCACCGCGGGGTCGACGACGCGCTCGTACCGCTTGCCGGCCTCGCTGGTCAGCTTGTGCCGGCGCGCCGTCCGGAAGACGGCCAGCGGATCCCACGTGGCAGCCTCGAGCAGGATCTCGGTGGTCCCGGCGTGCACCTCGGTGGAGGCACCACCCATCACACCGGCGAGCGAGACGACCCCGGAATCGTCGGCGATGACGACGTCCTCGGGATCGAGGGTGCGCTCGACCTCGTCGAGCGTGGTCAGCGTCTCCCCCGCCTGCGCGCGGCGCACGACGAGCCCGCCGGACACCTTCGCGGCGTCGAACGCGTGCAGCGGCTGACCGAGTTCGAGCATCACGTAGTTGGTGACGTCGACGGCCGGCGAGATCGGGCGCACACCCGAGAGCAGCAGCCGCCGCTGCAGCCACCACGGGCTGACGGCGTTCGGGTCGATACCGGTGATCGTGCGGGCCGTGAACCGGGTCGCCTTCGACTCCGGGTCGAGCCGCACCGGCCACGCCTCGCCGTCCCCGGCGGGCAACGGCGCCGCGTCCGCGGGATCGGCGAACGGCAGGTCGAAGCCGCAGGCCAGTTCGCGGGTGAGGCCGCGGACCGAGAAGCAGTAGCCGCGGTCCGGGGTGATGTTCAGTTCGATGACGGTGTCGTCCAGCCCCAGCAGGACGTTCGCGTCGGTGCCCGGCTCCGCGGTGCCCGGCTCGAGCACCATGATGCCCGAGTGGTCCTTGCCGATGCCCAGCTCGGACGCCGAGCACATCATGCCGTTGGACACCTTGCCGTACGTCTTGCGGGACGCGATCGCGAACCCGCCCGGCAGCACCGCACCCGGCAGGGCCGCGACGACCAGGTCACCCACGGCGAAGTTGCGGGCACCACACACGATCTCCTGCAGCGCGTCGGCGCCGACGTCGACCTTGCAGAAGCGGATCGGCTTCTTGAACTCGGTGAGTTCCTCGACCTCGGCGACCCGGGCCACGACCAGCGGACCGGTCACCGGCTCCAGCCGGTCGACCTCCTCGACCTCGAGCCCGACACGGACGAACCCGGCATCGAGTTCGTCGGCGGTCACCCCCCAGTCGGGCGTCGCCCGCTGCAGGATCTCGGTCAGCCACGATTGCGCTACTCGCACGTCTACTCAGCTCTCTCGTTCTCGTCGATCGTCGCGGCGATCAGGCCTGGACACCGAAGGGCTGCGTGAACCGCACGTCGCCCTCCACGATGTCGCGCATGTCGGGGATACCGTTGCGGAACTGCAGCGTCCGCTCGAGGCCCATACCGAACGCGAAACCCGAGTACTCGTCGGGGTCGATACCGGACGCACGCAGCACGTTCGGGTTCACCATGCCGCAGCCGCCCCACTCGACCCAGCCGGCGCCGCCCTTCTTGTTCGGGAACCACACGTCCACCTCGGCGGACGGCTCGGTGAACGGGAAGTAGTTGGGGCGCATACGGGTACGCGTCTCGGGACCGAACAGGGCGCGGGCGAATGCGTCGAGCGTGCCACGCAGATGCGCCATCGTCAGACCCTTGTCGATCGCGAGACCCTCGATCTGGGAGAACACCGGGGTGTGGGTGGCGTCGAGCTCGTCGGTGCGGAACGTCCGGCCCGGGCAGACCACGTAGATCGGGATCTCCCGCGACAGCATCGTGCGGACCTGCACCGGCGAGGTGTGGGTGCGCAGCACCTGCCGCGACCCCTCCGGCGCGATGTGGAAGGTGTCCTGCATGGTGCGTGCCGGATGGTCCGGCAGGAAGTTGAGGGCGTCGAAGTTGAAGTGCTCGGTCTCGACCTCCGGCCCCTCCGCGATCTCCCAGCCCATCGCGACGAACACGTCCGCGGTCTGCTCGGAGATGATCGTGATCGGGTGCCGGGCACCGGCGGGACGACGACCCGACGGCAACGTCACGTCGATGGCCTCGGCGACCAGCACGGCCGCGTCGCGTTCCGCGAGCAGCACCTCACGACGCGCCTCGAACGCCGCGGCGACACGGGTACGAGCCACATTGACCCGCTTACCGGCGTCGGCACGATCCGTCTTGGGCAACGCCCCCAGACCCCGCTTCGCGAGCGCGATGGGCGCCTTGTCACCGAGATGCTCGATCTTGGCCTGGGCGAGTTCGTCCAGATCCGCGGCCGCCGCGAACGCCTTCTCCGCCACGTCGGCCGCAGCGGTCAACGCCTCCTCGGTGAGCGCATCCGTATCGACAGTCGGCGGTCCGCCGCCCTCATTGTTAGCCACGACCGGTGCAACTCCTTCTCTGTCCGACACTGTCCGTCGACGTCCACCCGCGCGCAGGAAACGCCTGCCGGAAATCCTAGGCGATGCGCCGCCGCGGCCTCGCACGCGTTCGCGCGAGTCTCACCCGCCGCGATGCTGGACGCGGGCGCTGGCGTACAGGCAGATCGACGCGGCCGTCGCGAGATTGAGGCTCTCGGCACGGCCGCGGATCGGGATGCGCACCCGGCGGTCGGCGCGCGCCGCGGTCCCCGCGTCGAGTCCGTGCGCCTCGTTGCCGAACAGCCAGGCGGTCGGCCGCGCCAGCAGATCGTCGGCGTCGTCGAGGTCCACCTCGCCGTCCGCGGCGGTCGCGAGGATCTGGATACCGGCGTCGGCGAGGGCGTCGAGGACGGTGCCGGTGTCGCGTTCCCGCACGATCGGCAGGTGGAAGAGGCTGCCGGCGGACGAGCGGACACACTTGCCGTTGTGGGGGTCGACGCTGTCCCCGGCCAGGATCGCGGCATCCGCGCCGACCGCGTCGGCGACCCGGATGACGGTGCCGGCGTTACCCGGTTCGGAGATCGCCACGGGAACCGCGAGCAGACGACTGCCGCCGCCGATCGCCCGATCCAGCGGCACGTCGAGCAGATCGCACACCGCGATCACCCCGGGTGGGGTGACGGTGTCGCTGAGCGCGGTCATCGCGCGGTCGGTGACGAGCGAGACCCGGATTCCGGCGCCGTCCGCGGCGTCGATCAGGTCGCGGTAGCGCTCACCGGCCGACTCGGTGACGAACACCTCGTGCACGGCAGCGGTCGCGAGCGCCTCGGTGACCGAATTCTCCCCCTCGGCGAGGAAGCGGCCGGTCTTCCTGCGCTCTGCGCCGCGCAGGAGCTTGACAGCAGAAACGACCCGCGGAGTCCGTTCGGTGAACGGATCCACGGGTCGATTCCGGAACTGCTGGCTCAGGCCGCTTCTCCGGCCGGAGCGTTGACGTCTGCAGGCAGCGCAGCCTTGGCGACAGCGACCAGACCGGCGAACGCGGCGGCGTCGGAGACGGCCAGCTCGGCGAGGATCTTGCGGTCGACCTCGACACCCGCAGCCTTCAGGCCCTGGATGAAGCGGTTGTAGGTGATGTCGTTGGCGCGAGCCGCAGCGTTGATGCGGGCGATCCACAGCTTCCGGAAGTCACCCTTGCGCGCGCGACGGTCCCGGTAGGCGTAGGTCATCGAGTGGAGCTGCTGCTCCTTGGCCTTGCGGTACAGGCGCGAACGCTGTCCGCGGTAGCCCTTCGATGCCTCGAGAATCGAACGACGCTTCTTCTGGGCGTTGACGGCCCTCTTTACGCGTGCCACTGCAAAATCCTGTCAATCTGTCGGGGCGCGGACGCACCCCGTGTGGTCAAGTAGGGGGAAGAACTCAGATGCCGAGCAGGCGCTTGATGCGGGGAGCATCCGCGTCGGCGACGACGGCCTTGCCGTCCAGACGGCGGGTCACACGCGAGCTCTTGTGCTCGAGCAGGTGGCGACGTCCGGCCTTCTGGCGCAGGATCTTTCCGCTACCGGACACCTTGAATCGCTTCGCGGTGCCACTGTGGGTCTTCGACTTGGGCATGGAGTCCTCAGTTCTTGTGTATTGCGTACTTCGGTCTTGCGTGAAGTGGTCTGCGTCAGGCGCTCGGCGCCGCGCCGGCCTCACCGGCGGCCGGCTTCGACTGTGCCGCCTGCACGCCTTCCTGAGCCTTCGCGCGCGTCTTCGCACCCTTGTGGGGAGCGAGCACCATCGTCATGTTGCGACCGTCCTGCTTCGCGGAGGTCTCCACGAATCCGAGGTCCGCGACATCGGCACCGAGGCGCTGCAGCAGCCGGAACCCGAGTTCGGGGCGGGACTGCTCGCGACCGCGGAACATGATCGTGACCTTGACCTTCGACCCGGCCTCGAGGAAGCGAACGACGTTGCGCTTCTTGGTCTCGTAGTCGTGGTCGTCGATCTTCGGCCGGAGCTTCTGCTCCTTGATCACGGTCTGCTGCTGGTTCTTCCGCGACTCGCGCGCCTTCTGCGCCGTCTCGTACTTGAACTTGCCGTAGTCCATGATCTTGCAGACCGGTGGACGGGCATCGGGAGCGACCTCGACCAGGTCGAGATCGGCCTCGAGGGCGACGCGAAGCGCATCCTCGACACGCACGATCCCAACCTGCTCGCCACCGGGTCCGATGAGGCGAACCTCGGGGACGCGGATGCGCTCGTTGATGCGGGTCTCAGTGCTGATGGGGCCTCCTAGGTAGTGCGGTGCAGTCCGTTGACCGCGCCGCAGCCCGTGCGCCCTGCCTCCTCAACAAGAAAGCCCCGCGTCGGCGAGAAACTCGCCGTGCGGGGCCCGATGTCGACCGGTGCGATGAGGATCCGAATCGTCGGATCACCACCCCTTCGTTGACCGAAGGAGCCGCTGACGGACGATCGTCGAAAAGATCTCCGTCGGCGGCGACCGGACCACTGAACTGCACCGAGGGTGCCGCGCAGAGGTGGGAGTCGGACTCCACTTTGCTGCCCTGGCCGAAACCGAGGGCGGTCGTGGCGCAAAGCTTAGCACCACCGGGCCCGCCGATCGAATCGTGCCCGCTCACACCACCCGAACGACCCCGCGACCGTGCGCGGTGGAATCCTGGACGCCATGACGCAGAACCCCGATCCGGCCGATTCCGTGCCCGCCCCGGACGATCTCGACGACGTACGCGACCTCGCCGACGTCCCCGCCATCGAGGTGATCAGCCGCGCCGCCGTGATGCTGATGAGCTCGGCCGCCGAGAAGCTGGGCCTGTCCGACCCCGACCCGGTCAACAGCCCCCACCTCGACCTCGACGAGGCCCGGCGCCTCATCACCGCCCTCGCCGGCCTCGTCACGTCGTCCGTCGAATACCTCGGCCCGCACGCCGGACCGATCCGGGAGGGCCTGCAGGCCCTGCAGCGGGCATTCCGGGAATCGTCGTCGCATCCGGACGAACCGGGCAACGGCCCTGGTGAGAAGTACACCGGCCCCGTCTACTGATCCGACACGCCCGAAAAAACGGGTGAGCGAAAACCGTCCGTTACGACCGTCACAGTGTGTAGCGTCCTCCTCGCACGGCAGAAACCGCGCAATCCCCACCATGGGTTCCGCATCGCGGAACCAGATCTGAAGGAGTTTGGAATGGGTTCTCTCACCGACATCCTCGGCGATTTCGACATCAAGGCGCTGTTCGAGAAGCTGCTGGGCGCCGGCTCGGCCACGCAGCAGCAGGGTCAGGACACCCCGGCTCAGTAGTAGCCGCGCCAGACTTCGAACGGCGGTGGAGACTTCGGTCTCCACCGCCGTTCGCGTTTTCCTGCAGTCCTCGTGTCTACCCGACCACGGCCGCCTTGCGAGTCCTCTTCCGCGGCGCGGCTTTCACCGGCGCCTTCACGGGGACGGGATCGGTCACCTGCGCCGCCGCCGCGAGTGCTTCCTTCAGGAACCGTCCCGTATAGCTGTCCGGGACGGCCGCGACGTCTTCCGGGGTGCCCTGCGCAACGACGGTGCCGCCGCCGGAGCCGCCTTCCGGGCCCATGTCGATGATCCAGTCGGACGTCTTGATGACGTCGAGGTTGTGTTCGATGACGATGACGGTGTTGCCTTTGTCGACGAGTCCGCCCACGACCGCGAGGAGTTTACGGATGTCCTCGAAGTGCAGACCGGTGGTGGGTTCGTCGAGGACGTAGACGGTGCGTCCGGTGGACCGCTTCTGCAGTTCGGCGGCGAGTTTGACGCGCTGCGCCTCGCCCCCGGACAGGGTCGGTGCCGGCTGTCCGAGCCGGACGTAGCCGAGACCGACCTCGACGAGCGTCTTCAGATAGCGGTGGATGGAGGTGACGGGCTCGAAGAACCCGGCGGCCTCCTCGATCGGCATGTCGAGGACCTCGGCGATCGTCTTGCCCTTGTAGTGCACCTCGAGGGTTTCCCGGTTGTACCGGGCGCCGTGGCACACCTCGCACGGCACGTACACGTCGGGCAGGAAGTTCATCTCGATCTTGAGGGTGCCGTCGCCCGAGCAGGCCTCGCAGCGTCCACCCTTGACGTTGAACGAGAACCGGCCCGGCTGGTAGCCGCGGACCTTGGCCTCGGTGGTGGCGGCGAACAGGGTGCGGATCTTGTCGAACACGCCGGTGTAGGTGGCCGGGTTGGAGCGGGGGGTCCGGCCGATCGGTGACTGGTCGACCTGTACGAGCTTGTCGAGCTGATCGAGTCCGTTGATCCGGGTGTGCCGGCCCGGCACCTGCCGGGCGCCGTTGAGTTTGTTGGCCATCACGGTCGCGAGGATGTCGTTGACGAGCGTCGACTTGCCGGAGCCGGAGACACCGGTGACCGCGGTGAGCACTCCGAGCGGGAAGCTGACGTCGATGCCGCGGAGGTTGTTCTCGCGGGCGCCGACGACGGTGACCTGCCGTTTGCGGTCGATCACGCGGCGTTCGGCGGGCACCTCGATGACGGAGCGTCCCGACAGGTAGGCGCCGGTGAGGGATTCGGTGTTGGTGAGCAGTTGCTCGTACGGTCCGCTGTGCACCACCCGGCCGCCGTGCTCGCCCGCGAGCGGGCCGATGTCGACGACCCAGTCCGATGTGCGGATGGTGTCCTCGTCGTGTTCGACGACGATGAGGGTGTTCCCGAGGTCCCGCAGCCGGGTGAGGGTCTCGATGAGCCGGCGGTTGTCGCGCTGGTGCAGGCCGATGGACGGCTCGTCGAGCACGTACAGGACACCGACCAGACCGGACCCGATCTGGGTGGCGAGCCGGATGCGTTGCGCCTCACCGCCGGACAGGGTGCCGGCGGCACGTGCGAGGGACAGGTAGTCGAGGCCGACGTCGAGCAGGAACCCGAGCCGGGCCTGGACCTCCTTGAGGACCTGGCCGGCGATCGCCTCCTCCCGCGCGCCGAGGGTGAGGCTGTTCAGGAACGCCGAGCAGTCCGCAATGGACAGCTCGCACACCTGGGCGATGGACTTGCGTCCGAACTCGTCCGACGAGATCGTCACCGACAGGATCTCCGGGCGCAGCCGCGACCCGTTGCACGCGGGACACGGGATGTCGCGCATGTAGCCGTCGTAGCGTTCCTTCATCTGCTCCGACTCGGTCTGTTCGAGGCGGCGGTGCAGGAACGGCATGACGCCCTCGAACTCGGCGTAGTAGGAGCGGGTGCGCCCGTACCGGTTCTTGTACTTGACGTGGACCTGGTCGGTGCTGCCCTCGAGGATCGCCTTACGGGCCTTGGCGGGCAACTTGTTCCACGGGGTGTCCATGTCGAAGCCCATGATGTCGCCGAGCCCGGACAGCAGGCGTCCGAAGTATTCGGAGCTCTGCCCCATCGACCACGGGGCGATCGCCCCACCCTCGAGGGTGAGTTCCGGGTCCGGGACGACGAGGTCGGGGTCGACTTCCTTGCGGATGCCCAGGCCGGTGCATTCGGGGCAGGCACCGTACGGCGAGTTGAACGAGAACGAGCGCGGCTCGAGGTCGTCGATGGCCAGGGGGTGCGCGTTGGGGCACGCGAGTTTCTCGGAGAAGCGGCGCTCCCGGTCGGGGGCGTCCTCGTCGCGGTCGACGAAGTCGAGGACGACGATGCCCTCGGCGAGCCGCAGTGCCGTCTCGATCGAATCGGTGAGCCGCTGCTTGGCGGACGCCTTGACGGCGAGGCGGTCGACGACCACCTCGATGTCGTGCTTCTCCTGCTTCTTGAGCTTGGGCGGGTCGGTGAGCGGGTGCACGACGCCGTCGACTCGGACCCGGGAGTAGCCCTGCGTGTTGAGTTGCTCGAACAGGTCGACGAACTCGCCCTTGCGGGTGCGCACGACCGGGGCGAGGACCTGAAACTTGGTGCCCTGCTCCATCTCGAGGACCTGGTCGACGATCTGCTGCGGCGTCTGCCGGGCGATCGGTTCCTCGCACACCGGGCAGTGGGCGCTGCCGGCGCGGGCGTACAGCAACCGCAGATAGTCGTACACCTCGGTGATGGTGCCGACGGTCGAGCGCGGGTTCCGGTTGGTGGACTTCTGGTCGATCGACACCGCCGGGGACAGGCCTTCGATGAAGTCGACGTCCGGCTTGTCCATCTGCCCGAGGAACTGGCGCGCGTACGCGGACAGCGATTCGACGTAGCGCCGCTGTCCCTCCGCGAAGATCGTGTCGAACGCGAGACTCGACTTGCCCGACCCGGACAGTCCGGTGAACACGATCAGGCTGTCCCGGGGCAGATCCAGATCGATTCCTCGCAGGTTGTGCTCCCGTGCACCTTGCACGATCAGGCGATCCGCCACACGTAGTCCCTTCTCGGTTCGGCCCCGGGTTCGACACCGGCCGGTGTCCTACCGGTGTCCGGCACGCCGCGGACAGCAGTCCGGGCCCGACCCATGGTAGGCGTGGGGTCCGACAAACACGTCGACCAGCAGTTTCCGTCGTCGGACGGTCACTGTCGGTCCGCACCGGTAGCCTCCCGATCATGGAGCAGCACATCACCGTCGACGACGACTACACCGGCGACCTGTCGGGGAGCACCGGCGCGCAGCGGCGCACGGTCCCCGGCGCCACGATCGTCAAGATGTCCGTCGGCCCCATGGACAACAACACGTACCTGGTCACGTGTTCCGCGACGGGGAAGTCGCTGCTCGTCGACGCCGCCAACGACGCCGAACGGATCCTGGCGCTGCTCGCCGAGCAGGCCCCGCAGCTCGAACTGATCGTCACCACCCACCAGCACCACGATCACTGGTTCGCGCTCGCCGAGGTCGCCGGTAAGACCGGGGTGCCCACCGCGGCACACCCGCTGGATTCGGAGATCCTGTCCGTCACCCCGGCCCGCGGCCTGTCCGACGGGGACACCGTCACGGTCGGCGACCTCGACCTCGAGGTGATCCATCTGAGCGGGCACACCCCGGGCGGCATCACGCTCGCGCTCACCGAACGCGGTGACGGCCCGGGTCGGGTGCATCTGTTCACGGGTGACTCACTGTTCCCCGGCGGGGTCGGCAAGACCCCGGACGCGGAGCGGTTCGCGTCGCTCCTGGACGACGTCGAATCGAAGCTGTTCGCCCGGTTCGGCGACGACACCGTCTTCTATCCCGGACACGGCAAGGACTCCACGCTCGGCGCCGAACGCCCGCACCTGAGCGAATGGCGTGAGCGCGGCTGGTGACCACCCGGCCGGATCGTGTCCTGCCGAATCGCCTCGTCGTCGTTACCGTGGAACCACGTCACGACCGAACCACACCACGATGTCGGGAGGCTGCCATGATCGTTCGCCGTATCGCCCGTCCGCTGCTTGCCACGGTGTTCCTCGCCGGTGGGATCGACTCGCTGCGCAACGCGGCTCCGAAGGCACAGGCGGCGGCGCCGTTCCTGGAGAAGACCGCGGCAGTCCTTCCCGGATCCGTGTCCGGGAAGCTGCCGGCGCACCCCGAGACCCTCGTCCGGATCAATGCGGTGGTGCAGGTCGGCGCCGGCACTCTCCTGGCGCTCGGTAAGGCGCCGCGGGCGGCGTCCCTGGTACTGGCGGGCACACTCGTGCCGACCACCCTCGCCGGCCACGATTTCTGGAACGTGCCCGATCCGCAGCAGCGGGCCGCGCAACGCATGCAGTTCTTCAAGAACATGACGATGCTCGGCGGTCTGATGATCGCCGCGGTCGACACCGAGGGCCGCCCGTCCCTCGGGTGGCGTGGCCGCCGCGCCGCACGACACGCGCAGGAGTCGATCGCCGACGTCTTCTCCCACACCGACCACCCCGACACCGACCGGCTGCACGACGTTGCCGAGCAGGTGCAGTCCCGTGCCGTCGAATGGGCGCACGTGGCGCGGGAACGCGGCGTCGAACTGGGAGAAATCGCACGGGAGCGTGGCAGCGACTGGGCCGAGGCGGCCGGCGAGCAGGGCGAGATCCTGGGACGCAAGGCCCGGAAGCAGGCCGAACGGGCGTTGGCGACCGCACGCGAGAAGGCCGCGGAACTGCAGGACTGATCGGTGGAACACCGGGCCGGACCTGCACGTCTGCGCGGTGCCGTCGGATCGCACTAGACTGCTCGGGCGCTTTTCCGCCGCTACCGACAGAGGAGTCCTGTTGCCCGACGAGGCCCGTGTGCATCCCGATCTCGAGCACGAGCAGGGGTACGTGTCGACGCTGTACACACGACTGGACGGTCTGCGTTCGTACGCGCAGAACCGTTTGTCCCAGGTGCTCCTGCAGACCGGCGGCACGCCGCAGGCACGCAGTGAACGGGAGTCGTTCACGCAGATGTACAGCGAGGATCTCGCGCGCTACGACGCCGCCGAGAACGGCCTGTGTTTCGGCCGGATCGACGTCACCGACGACGATCCCCGCTATATCGGTCGGATCGGCATCCTCGACGAGGACCACGACTACGAGACGCTGCTGCTGGATTGGCGGGCGCCGCTCGCGCGTCCGTTCTACCTGGCGACCCCGGCCGCCCCGGACGGGGTGACGCGGCGCCGGCACATCCGTACCCGTAGTCGCACGGTCACCGCCCTCAACGACGAATATCTGGATCTGGCGGCCGCCGATACACACGGCCGCGCGCCCGCCTCCGGTGGTGTCGCCGGGGAGAGCGCACTGCTCGACGCCCTCAATGCGGCCCGCACCGGGCAGATGCACGACATCGTCGAGACGATCCAGAGCGAGCAGGACACGATCATCCGCTCGAACCACAAGAGTGTGCTGGTGGTGCAGGGCGGGCCGGGTACCGGGAAGACGGCGGTGGCCCTGCACCGGGCCGCGTTCCTGCTGTACACGTACCGGCAGCAGTTGGAAAAGGCCGGTGTCCTCATCATCGGCCCGAACGAGACGTTCCTCGACTACATCGGGCAGGTGCTGCCGTCGCTCGGCGAGACCGGGGTGCTGCTGTCCACGATCGGCGACCTGTATCCGGGGGTGCGCGCCACCCGGGAGGATTCGCTGGCCGCGGGCGAACTCAAGGGGTCGCTCGCGATGATCGACATCCTGAAGAAGGCGGTGCGGGATCGGCAGGAGGTGCCGCGGAAACCGATCCAGCTCCGCTTCGACACCTACCCGATCGTCCTGGACCGCAAGGTCGTCACACGGGCCCGAGGCCGGGCCCGGTCGTCACGCCGCCCGCACAACCTGGCGCGGCCGATCTTCGTGTCGGCCGCGATCGAGGCCCTCGCCGACCAGTTGGCGGCGACCCTCGGCGCGAACGTCGTCGACGGCGGCAACCTGCTCAGCCGCGACGACATCGCCGACATGCGCGACGAGATGCGGGAGGATCCGTCGATCATGGCGGCCCTCGACGGCCTGTGGCCGGATCTGACGCCGCAGCAGGTGCTCACCGATCTGCTGCGCTCCCCCGACCGGTTGACGAACGCGGCCCCCGATCTGACCGCCGACGAGCGGGCGGCGCTGCTGAGGACCCGCGGGATCGGTTTCAGCGCCGCCGACGCGCCCCTGCTCGACGAGCTCGCCGAACTCCTCGGCGTCGACGATGCCGCGGAACGTGAACGCGCGCAGCGTCGCTGGCGGAAGCAGATCGCCGACGCGCAGGGGGCCCTCGACATCCTCACCGGCTCGGCACCGCAGGATCTCGAGGACGACCTCGACCCCGAGATCCTCATGGCGTACGACCTGATCGACGCGAGTCAGCTCGCCGAGCGGCACGAGATGGGCCGACGCGGCACCACCGCCGAGCGCGCCGCCGGTGACCGGACGTGGACGTACGGGCACGTGATCGTCGACGAGGCGCAGGAACTGTCGGAGATGGCGTGGCGGATGCTGATGCGGCGCATCCCGAACCGATGGATGACCCTGGTCGGCGACACCGCCCAGACCGGGGATCCGGCGGGCAGCTCGTCGTGGCAGGACGTGCTGGGGCCGTATGTGGCGCGGCGCTGGAAGCTCACCGAGCTGACCGTCAACTACCGCACCCCGGCGGAGATCATGGAACTCGCGCACCGGGTGCTCGCCGAGATCGACCCGGAGCAGACGGTGCCCCGGTCGGTCCGCGCATCCGGGCACGCACCGTGGGCGCACCGGGTGGAGACGGCCGAACTCCTCGACGAGGTGCGCCGACAGGTCGCCGCCGAGACCGGTCCCGGGCTGACCGCGGTCCTCGCCGGGCACGACCTGGTCGAGCAGTTGGCGGATCTGCGGTCGGAGTCGGTGAGTGTGCTCACCGTCAAGGACGCGAAGGGCCTCGAGTTCGACACGGTACTCATCGTCGAACCGCAGGATCTGCTCGACGAGTCGCCGCGCGGCATGAACGACCTGTACGTGGCGCTGACCCGTGCCACCCAGCGACTCGGGATCGTGCACGCCCGCCCACTGCCGGCGGTGCTCGACGGTGTGGACGCTGCGACGGTGCCGGCCGGGAACTGATCCCGGCCGGCCCCGGCCGGTGTCAGCGGACGGTGTGCACGATCAGCACGTCGCAGTGCGACTTGCGTGCCGCATCCGACGGCACCGACCCGAGTAGGCGCCCGGTGAGCGTGTTCAGGCCACGGTTGCCGACGACCAGCAGATCGGCCTCGACCTCGTCGACGAGTTCGAGGAGCGAGTCGACCGGGGCGCCGACGATCGCGCGTTCGACGATGCTCGTGGCACCGGATGCGGTGGCCCGCTCCCGGGCGGTCCGCAGGATCTCGTACGTCGGGGCCGACCCGGTCACCTGGTAGGCGTCGGCTCCGAGCGTGTCCTGTGCGGCCTCGGTGTCCTTCGGGTCCGCCGGGTAGTACGCGCACGCGAGCACGAGCTTGGCACCGGCGTCACCGGCGATGGCCGCAGCCTTCTCCACCGCCCGATACGACGAGTCCGATCCGTCGGTTCCGACGACGACAGTCCGGTAGGCGCTCATTCATTCCTCCATGGGTACGGTTCGATCCAGGGTCGGTGGCCAGCGTGGAGAAGAGGCCCCATTACCACCATTTCACCACGAGCATCGCCCACTGATGCACCGCATCAGCGTGATTCGCCGTACCTCGGCCCGAACAGCGATGCCGGAAACAGCCCCGATGCGCGCACCGTCGCCCGCCACGGCGCGGTGAGTTCGGACAGGCGTGCGGCCCCGTCCTCGCCGAGTTCCGTCCACGGCGGCGACGCCAACTCGTCGGTGAGATCCTCGACGACCTCCCGCAATTCCCGTCCGTCCGTGGTGAGTTCACCGCGCCCGTCGAGCAGTTCCCGGTCCTGCAGGCCGCCCACTGCGGCATCCCAGTCGGCGGTCGACCAGCCGCGCCGGGCCTGCGCAAAGGCCTTCCGGAACCCGATCCCGGCCGCGGTGTGTGTGATCAACGCCTCGAGACCGCTGAGCCCCGCGGTCTGCAGCGCGGCGACGTGGCCGTCGCCGCGGTACTCCCGCAGCAGTGTCAGCGCGTGCCACAACACCAGGTGCGGCTGTTCGGGCCACTCGAGGTCGGCGTACCCGGCGTACAGGGGGCGGCCGTCCACACCGGGAACCCTCTGGGCCGCAATGGCCGCCAACTGCGCAGCCTCCACCATCTCGGGTGACGCCACCGCGTCCCCGAGCAGCGTCCGGTAGGCGGCGTCGACACCCCGGTAACGGGCGGCGACGATGTCGCCGGGGGCGGCGAGGGTCCAGGCGCGCGGCACGACGTCCGCGATCAGTTCCGGGGCGAAGTTGTAGAACGCGGCCGCCACCACACTGCCGGTGACCGCGCCCATCGGCGCCGCACGGCCCGCGAAGTACGGCATCCGACCCGGTTCCAGTCCGACACCGACGAATTCGGCCTCCACCTCGGGCGCGAAGTAGCAGAGCGAGTGCAGCAGTTCGTGCGCGCGGGCGGTGCGTCCGGCGAGTTGAGCGTCCATGGTCGACGACGTTAGCCGGTTCCCGCCGTCGTCACTGCAGCCCGGCCGCATCCATCCCCCGCAGTTCCTTCTTCAGGTCGGCGATCTCGTCCCGCAACCGGCCCGCCAACTCGAACTGCAGGTCGCGGGCCGCGTTCATCATCTGCTCGGTGAGCGAGGAGATCAGGTCGGCCAGTTCCGCACGCGGCATCGCCTTCACGTCGCGGCCCTCGTAGACACCGGCGCTGACGGCGCGCCCGGCCTCGCCCTGGGCACGCCGACCGCGGCTGGCGTTGCGACCCGACCCACCGACCTCGACCGCGGTGTCCTCGGCCTCCTCGTACACCTGGTCGAGGATGTCGGCGATCTTCTTGCGCAGCGGCTGCGGGTCGACGCCCTTCTCCAGGTTGTAGGCGATCTGCTTCTCCCGGCGACGGTCGGTCTCCTCGATGGCCCGGGCCATCGAATCGGTGATCCTGTCGGCGTACATGTGGACCTGGCCGGAGACGTTGCGGGCGGCGCGGCCGATGGTCTGGATCAGGCTGCGGGTGCTGCGCAGGAACCCTTCCTTGTCGGCGTCGAGGATCGCGACGAGCGACACCTCCGGCAGGTCGAGGCCCTCCCGGAGCAGATTGATGCCGACGAGGACGTCGTACTCACCGAGCCGCAGCTGCCGCAGCAACTCGACCCGTCGCAGCGTGTCGATGTCCGAGTGCAGGTACCGCACCCGGATCCCGAGCTCGAGGAGGTAGTCGGTGAGGTCCTCGGCCATCTTCTTCGTCAGCGTCGTCACCAGGATGCGTTCGTCCCGTTCGGTGCGCTGCCGGATCTCGTGGATCAGATCGTCGATCTGCCCCTTCGTCGGTTTGACGATCACCTCCGGGTCGACGAGACCGGTGGGGCGGATGACCTGTTCGACGAATTCGCCACCGGCCTGCCCCATCTCGTAGTCGCCCGGGGTCGCGGACAGGTACACCGTCTGCCCGATCCGGCCCGCGAACTCCTCCCACGTGAGCGGCCGGTTGTCGGTGGCCGACGGCAGCCGGAACCCGAACTCGACGAGGTTGCGTTTACGGGACATGTCCCCCTCGTACATAGCCCCGATCTGCGGGACCGTCACGTGCGACTCGTCGATGACGAGCAGGAAGTCCTCGGGGAAGTAGTCGATGAGGGTGGCCGGCGCGGACCCGGCGGGGCGGCCGTCGATGTGCCGCGAATAGTTCTCGATACCGGAGCAGAAACCGACCTGCTTGATCATCTCCAGGTCGTACCGGGTGCGCATCCGCAGCCGCTGCGCCTCGAGCAGTTTGCCGCGGTTCTCCAGGTCGGCGAGACGCTCCTCGAGTTCGGCCTCGATGTCCTTGACCGCCCGTTCCAGGCGTTCCGGGCCGGCGACGTAGTGGGTAGCCGGGAAGATCCGCACCGTGTCGACCTGCCGCACCACGTCCCCGGTGAGCGGGTGCAGGTAGTACAGCGCCTCCACCTCGTCACCGAAGAACTCGATCCGGACCGCGAGTTCCTCGTAGGACGGGATGATCTCGACGGTGTCGCCGCGGACCCGGAACGAGCCGCGGGTGAACGCCAGGTCGTTGCGGTTGTACTGCACGTCGACCAGCAGTCGCAGCAACGCGTCCCGGTCCACCTCCGTGCCCACCTCGAGCTGGACGGACCGGTCCAGGTACGACTGCGGGGTGCCGAGACCGTAGATGCACGACACCGACGCCACCACCACGACGTCCCGCCTCGACAGCAGACTGGACGTCGCCGAATGCCGCAGCCGTTCCACGTCGTCGTTGATCGACGAATCCTTCTCGATGTAGGTGTCGGTCTGCGCGATGTACGCCTCGGGCTGGTAGTAGTCGTAGTACGACACGAAGTATTCGACAGCGTTGTGCGGCAACATCTCCCGCAACTCGTTGGCGAGCTGCGCGGCAAGCGTCTTGTTGGGTGCCATCACCAGCGTGGGCCGCTGGACCCGCTCGATGAGCCACGCGGTCGTCGCCGACTTGCCGGTGCCCGTCGCACCGAGCAGGACGACGTCCTTCTCCCCGGCCCGCAGCCGGCGTTCCAGTTCGTCGATGGCCGCCGGCTGGTCGCCCGCCGGCTCGTACTCACTGACGACCTGGAACCTGCTGTCGGACCGTTCGATCTCGCTGACCGGCCGGAACTCGGAATGTGCCACCACGGGGTGCTCGGATGCGAACGCCATGGCACCAGGGTAGGCGTCGGCACCGACACGTTCGCACGACACCACCGCCGCCGCGGCGGTACCTTCTCACGGTATGGAGAATCTCGAGCCGATCGCCGTGCACCGCCCCAAAGTGGAGTCGTTCGACATCGTCGAACGCACCAACACCGACCCCAAGGGGTTCGTACGTCCGGTCGAGCACTACCGGCTCGAGCCGTGGGGCCTGTACATGGCCCGCACCGCCGACCACCCCACCTTCCACTATCTGGAATCGTGGATCCTGCCCGATCTGGGGATCCGGGCGTCGATCTTCCACTTCCACCCGTACCACGAGCGCGACCAGGACCATTACGTCGACATCGGCGACTTCACCCCGGGTCCGGACGTGTGGCGCTCCGAGGACCACTACCTGGATCTGGTGGTCCGGACCGGGCGGGACACCGAACTGCTCGACGTCGACGAACTGCTCGCCGCCACTGCCCACGGCTACCTGTCGCCGGGTGCCGCCGAACGGGCCGTCCAGCGGGCGGTCACGGCCGTGGACGGCATCGCCGCCCACGGTCACGACCTGGACGCATGGCTGGCCGCGCAGGGCATGCCGGTCAGCTGGCGCTGACCCGCCCCGTCAACCCTGCGGGGACCAGTCGGTCGTCTCCGCCCAGTCCCACGCCCGCCGGTAGCCCCGGTCGAACCAGGGCTCTGTGGTCTGCACGTACGCCCGCACGGCCGCAGCGTCGTCGTGGGCGACGGTCGCGGCCTCGGCGGCAGCCCGCTGTTTCACGTCGAGGAACTCGTTCCGGGCCACGGCGTCCGCACGCAGCCAGTCCCGCAGCAGCAGCGCGAACCGCTGCCCGGGACGGCCGTCGACCCGCAGGTCGATCCGGACCGGCCGGCCAGGGTCGGCGCTGCCGTGGGTGCGTTTCGCCCACAGGGCCGGATCGGCCTCCCCGCCGACGCCGTACTCGGGTTTCGGCGGTTCGACCGTCTCCTCGAGGATCGGGGGGAAACCCGCCGCCGCGAGCGGTGCACGCAGGGCGTCGGCCGCGTCCAGGTCGGCGACGGTGATCTGGATGTCGACGATGTCGCGGGCATCGAGTCCCGGAACCGCCGTCGAGCCGACGTGGTCGATCCGGATCGCCCGCTCCCCGCACACGGCGCGGAGTCGGTCGACGAGCCGTCGTCCCTGCGCCGGCCACTGCGGGTCGTCGGCGCGCAGGATCGGCGGCGCGGTCACGACGGCCCCGTCGCGCAGGTTCCGGTCGAACGGCAACAACCGATCGGTGACCAGTGCCCGCACCTGCGCCTCGAGGGCGTCGGGGGTGCCGTTGTTGTCGAGCCACACGTCCGCGGCTGCGCGGCGCTGCTCGTCGGTGGCCTGCGCGGCGATCCGGGCCCGCGCATCCGCTTCCGGCATCCCGCGCAACTCGACGAGCCGGCGCAGCCGTTCGGTCTCCTCGACGTACACGACGAGCACCAGGTGGAAGATCGGACCCATCCGGCCCTCGACCAGCAGCGGAATGTCCTGCACGACGACCGCATCCGTCGGGGCGCCGTCGACGAGTTCGGTGGTGCGCTGCCCGATCCGCGGATGCAGGATCGAGTTGAGCAGCAGTCGGGACTCCTCCGACGCGAATGCCGTCGCCGCGAGCGCGGGCCGGTTCAGGGAGCCGTCGGACTGCAGGATGCCGTCCCCGAACGCGTCGACGAGCGCCGCGAGCCCAGGGGTGCCCGGTTCGACGACCTCGCGGGCGATGACGTCCGCATCCACGATGACCGCACCCAGTTCCGCGAGAACACGCGACACGGTCGACTTGCCGGCTCCGATGCCTCCGGTGAGGCCCACTCTCAACACGCCGACCAGTCTCTCACCGAACACGCCGAAGATCATCAAGCGGCGAAATGCACGATTCGGTGACCGGTTCGGATAGCCTTGCAGGCAGCCGTTCGACCAGCCGAATTCGAGAAACGACCAGGAGCCGCTCATGCGCAGCACGTCCACGCGACTCGGCCGGCACCGTCTCGGCATGGAGAACGGCGTCCACGCGATCCTCATTCCCGAGGTCGCCTCGGCGCTCGCGGAGCATCGACGCACCTGGTTCACCAGCGTGCTGACGCCCGCCCGCCACAGCTTCGCGAGCATTCGTAAGCAGACGGCGACCATGCCGGCCCGATGGGCGCCCGCCGTAGCGAACTGACCGATATACGAATCGACGCCGGTGGCCCCGGTCCCACCCACGGGACCGGGGCCACCGGCGTTTCCGGGCACCCGTCGGGCTCTCCCCCACCCGCGTTTTGCGCACTTGGCGCGCGTTCTCGGCGCCGATCCCCGCGCCAAGTGCGCGAAACGCGGGCAGCGGCATCCGGACATGCAGAAGACCCCGGTCCTCGGGGTACGAGGACCGGGGTCTTCCGGTGGATCACGCCTGACGTGTCAGGCGGTTGCTATCAGGCGCCGCCCGACAGCTTCTCGCGCAGAGCGGCGAGCTGGGCATCGCTGGCCAGCGAGCCACCAGCGGACTCCGACGGGGCAGCGCCCTCGTCGTCCGAGTCCGACTCCGAGGAGTAGTTGGTGCCGGCCGCACCGGCCGCCGCCTCGGCAGCCTCGTCGGCAGCCATCTTCTCCATCTGAGCGGTGTGCATCTTGTGGCGACGCTCGGCCTCCGCGTAGCGGGACTCCCACTCCTCACGCTGCTTATCGAAGCCTTCGAGCCATTCGTTGGTCTCGGCGTCGAAGCCCTCGGGGAAGATGTAGTTGCCCTGCTCGTCGTAGCTGTCGGCCATGCCGTACTTCGACGGATCGAACTCGGCGTTGTAGTCCTCGTTGGCCTGCTTCAGCGACAGCGAGATGCGGCGACGCTCCAGGTCGATGTCGATGACCTTGACGAGTGCATCGTCGCCGACGGCGACAACCTGGTCCGGAACCTCCACGTGGCGCTCGGCCAGCTCGGAGATGTGCACCAGGCCCTCGATGCCCTCCTCGACGCGAACGAACGCGCCGAACGGAACCAGCTTGGTGACCTTGCCCGGAACGATCTGGCCGATCGCGTGGGTGCGGGCGAACTGACGCCACGGGTCCTCCTGCGTCGCCTTCAGCGACAGGGAGACACGCTCGCGGTCCAGGTCGACGTCGAGGACCTCGACGGTGACCTCGTTGCCGACCTCGACAACCTCGGACGGGTGGTCGATGTGCTTCCAGGACAGCTCGGAAACGTGGACCAGACCGTCGACGCCGCCGAGATCGACGAACGCACCGAAGTTGACGATCGAGGACACGACGCCCTTGCGGACCTGGCCCTTCTGCAGCTGGTGCAGGAACTCGCTGCGGACCTCGGACTGGGTCTGCTCGAGCCATGCGCGACGCGACAGGACCACGTTGTTGCGGTTCTTGTCGAGCTCGATGATCTTGGCCTCGATCTCCTTGCCGACGTACGGCTGGAGGTCGCGGACACGACGCATCTCGACGAGCGATGCGGGCAGGAAGCCGCGCAGACCGATGTCGAGGATGAGGCCGCCCTTGACGACCTCGATGACGGTGCCCTTGACGGCCTCGTCCTTCTCCTTGAGCTCCTCGATGGTGCCCCACGCGCGCTCGTACTGCGCACGCTTCTTCGACAGGATCAGACGGCCTTCCTTGTCCTCCTTGGTGAGGACCAGGGCTTCGACCTCATCGCCCACGGAGACGACCTCGTTGGGGTCGACGTCGTGCTTGATGGAGAGCTCACGGGAAGGGATGACGCCTTCGGTCTTGTAACCGATGTCGAGAAGGACCTCGTCGCGGTCGACCTTGACGATCGTGCCTTCGACGATGTCGCCATCGTTGAAGTACTTGATCGTGGCGTCGATGGCGGCGAGGAAGTCCTCGGCGGAGCCGATGTCGTTGACGGCTACCTGCGGCGAGGTCACGGTGTTGGAGGGCATGTGTTGAGTTGCTCCGGACGGGTCGTAAGTCGGTTGATGATGTTCTGTCGGGCAGGCGGACCGAAAGGCGTCGGATCACGACTCGCACTTGATGATTCGAGGTCGAAGTCGTCCGGTCTCCCGGACCGCCGCGAGAACTCCACCCGCATACCGGAAACCAGAAAACGTACCGGAGAGAAAATGCGGCGGAGACACTCGCGAGCAACAGCCTACTCGACCTCGAGTTAGCTGGGCAAACCCGGGCGGAGAGTGTCGCATACGCCCTCTACGCTTGACCACCATGTCCGACGATCGCCATGCCGCCGCCAACTCCATCCTCGGGACGAGCGGGGTGAGTCGCACCCGCATCGGTACCGAGGCCAGTGAACGCGCCAGCCGCGCCTGGTGGGACGCCGACGCCGACGACTACCACCGCACGCACGGTGAGTTCCTGGGCGTCGACTCCGATGCCGGCGAGTTCGTGTGGTGCCCGGAGGGCCTGCACGAGGGTGACGTGCACCTACTCGGCGAGGTCGCCGGCACGCGAATCCTCGAGGTGGGCTGCGGGTCGGCGCCGTGTGCCCGCTGGCTGGCCGGGCAGGGCGCGGACGTCGTCGGCCTCGACATCTCGATGGGCATGCTGGACAAGGGTGTCGCGGCGATGGAGCGGAGTGGGGCGCGGGTTCCCCTCGTCCAGGCCGGCGCGGAAGCGCTGCCGTTCGCCGACGAGAGTTTCGACCTTGCCTGTTCGGCTTTCGGTGCGGTTCCGTTCGTTGCGGATTCCGCCCTGGTGATGCGGGAGGTGGCGCGGGTGCTGCGGCCGGGTGGGTTGTGGGTGTTCGCGGTGAACCATCCGATCCGCTGGATCTTCCCGGACGATCCGGGCCCCGGCGGACTGACCGCGACGATCCCCTACTTCGACCGCACCCCGTACGTAGAGGTCGACGACGACGGCGTCCCCACGTACGTCGAGCATCATCGGACGATCGGCGACCGGGTCCGGGAGGCCGTCGCGGCCGGTCTCGAGGTGCGCGACATCGTCGAACCCGAGTGGCCGGAGTGGCTGGACCGGGAGTGGGGGCAGTGGAGCCCGCTGCGCGGCCAGGTGTTCCCCGGCACCGCGATCTTCGTGACCCGCAAGCCCGCCTGAGTCGACCGCCCGGAGCAGCCCGAGGCTGCTCGGGGCCGGCTCAGAGCAGCTTCGACAGGAAGGCGCGGGTGCGCTCGTGCTGCGGGTCGGACAGCAGCTGCCGCGGCTCCCCCGCCTCCACGACGACGCCGCCGTCCATGAACACGAGTTTGTCGGCGACCTCGCGGGCAAAGCCCATCTCGTGGGTGACGACGACCATCGTCATGCCGTCGCGGGCGAGGTCCTTCATGACACCGAGGACCTCGCCGACGAGTTCGGGGTCGAGCGCGGAGGTGGGCTCGTCGAACAGCATCAGTTTCGGTTCCATCGCCAGCGCCCGGGCGATCGCGACCCGCTGCTGCTGGCCGCCGGACAGTTGCACCGGGTAGGCGTCGGCCTTCGCGGCGAGCCCGACCCGGTCGAGCAGTTCCCGGGCTTTCGCGACGGCCTTGTCGCGGGACACCTTCTTCACCAGAACCGGTGCCTCGACGACGTTCTCGAGGACGGTGCGGTGCGGGAACAGGTTGAAGTGCTGGAACACCATGCCGATGTCGCGGCGCTGCCGGGCCGCGGCGCGGGGGCTCAGTTCGTGGAGTTTTCCGCCGCGTTCGGCGTAGCCGACGAGTTCTCCGTCGACGTAGAGACGGCCGGCGTCGACGCGTTCGAGGTGGTTGATGCACCGCAGGAACGTGGACTTGCCGGAGCCGGACGGGCCGATCAGGCACAGCACCTGTCCGGCCTCGATGTCGAGGGTGATGCCGCGCAGCACCTGGAGGGCGCCGTAGTTCTTGCACACGCGGTCGGCGCGGACCATGGGTGTCGTCACGCGGTGCCTCCTTCGTCCCGGCGCTGCGCGTCGGCGAGTCCCTGCAGTTGCGTCGCTGTCAGGGTGCGGGAGGCGCCCTTCGAGTAGTGCTTCTCGATGTAGTACTGGCCGATCATGAGGATGCTGGTGATCGCCAGGTACCAGGTGGACGCGACGAGCAGCAGCGGCACCGGATAGAAGTTGGCGCCGGAGATGTCGCGGGCCCGGCCGTACAGTTCGAGCGAGTAGGGCACGGCCGCGACCAGCGACGTGGTCTTGAGCATGCTGATGAGCTCGTTGCCGGTGGGCGGAATGATCACCCGCATGGCCTGCGGCAGCACGGTGCGGCGCATGGTCTGTGTCCACGACATGCCGAGCGCGGTGGACGCCTCGATCTGTCCCTCGTTGACCGAGCCGATGCCGGCGCGGACGATCTCGGCCATGTAGGCGGCCTCGTTGAGGGCCAGGCCGATCATCGCGAAGAGGAATGCCGCCTCGAGCGACACGATGTCGAAGTGCACGAACTGCGGCCCGAACGGAACCCCGAGGTCGATCGACTTGTAGATGGCCGGGAACAGACCCCACAGCACCAACTGGACGTAGACCGGGGTGCCGCGGAACACCCACAGGTACAGCCACGCCGCGGAGCGCAGTACCGGGTTCGGGGAGAGTCGCATGACGGCGAGCAGCACGCCGAGCACGATCGCGATGGCCATCGACAGCACGGTGAGCTGGAGGGTCTTCCAGGCGCCGGAGACGATGCGCTCGTCGAACAGGTACTGCCCGTAGATGTCCCAGTGGAACTCCGGGTTGGTCGCGGCTCCGTAGACGAACAGGCCGAACAGTCCCAGCACGACGACGGCGGCGACCCAGCGGCCGGGATGCCGCAGCGGGACCGCTCTGATCGGCTCCGGTTCGGAGGCCGACGACGCGGTCGGTGGCCGGCTCTCGTTGGCTGGCATGACTGTTCCCTCTCTGGTGTTCTAGCTGGTCGCGCCGTTGACGACGGACGTCTCGATCATGCCCGCCTCGACGCCCCACGCCTCGGAGATCGTGCGGTACTGGCCGCCGTCGACGAGGTACTGCATGGCCTGCTGCAGCACGGGTGCAAGCGGGGAGCCCTTGGCGACGACCCAGCCGTAGGGGGTGGCGTCGTACAGTCCGCCGGCGGGCACGAGCCGGCCGTCGCTGCGCTTGATCGCGTACGCGGTGACCGGGGAGTCGGCCGACAGGGCGTCGGCCCGGCCGAGGATCAGGGCGTTCGCGGCATCGGCCTGCGTCCCGTACTTGATCTTCTTGATGGGCGGCTTGCCGGCCGCGACGCACGCGTCGCTCTTGGCCGGGACCTCTTCGATGTCCTCGATCGTGGTGGTCTGGACGGCGACCCGCAGGCCGCACGCGTCGTCGGGGTCGATGTCGTCGCCGGCGCGCTGCGCCCACTGGACACCCGCCCGGTAATACGTGACGAAGTCCACGGCTTTTTCGCGTTCGAACGTGTCGGTGAATCCGGATACGCCGACGTCGAGGGTGCCGGCCTGCACCGCGGGAATGATCTTGTCGAAGTCGGTCTGCTTGACGTCGACCTCGAGGCCCAGAACAGCGCCGGCGGCGCGGATGAGGTCGATGTCGTAGCCGACGATGGTGCCGTCGTCGTCCTTGAACTCGTTGGGCGCGAACGGCGGGTTGGTACCGATCCGCAGCCGCCCGGACGCCGCGACCTGCGGTGGCAGCTGGTCGGCGATCGCGTCGACGCGCTCGATGTTCAGGGGCGGGACGGTGGGGACGAGTCCCTCGTTGTTCTTGACGCATCCGGCGGCACCGACGGCGACGGCAGCGGTCAGGAACGCGGCTACGACGCGGGTCGCGCCTCGTGCGAACATCGCGTAATCCATCCTTTCCCCGAACCTTCCCGGACCGCCGAACAACCCGAAGAACACTACTGGCTCGGTGTCCCCGGAAACGAACCGCGTCGAACTGTTGACAAAACGGGCATCGCGCCTCAGCGGCGCAGCACGCGCGCGACGACGGTTTCGGTGAACGCCTGTGTCGAGGCGAGCCCGCCGAGGTCGGCGGTGGCGACACCCGCCTCGATCGTGCGTTCGACGCCGCTGTGGATGCGGCCGGCGGCGTCGGCGAGCAGTCGGTCGCCGCGGGTGACGGCGAGCCGGTCGAGGAGCATCGCCGCCGACAGGATCAGTGCGGTCGGGTTGGCCCGGTTGCGGCCGGCGATGTCGGGGGCGGCGCCGTGGGCGGCCTGCGCCATCGCCTTCGTGGCCGACGCGTTGAGCGACGCGGCGGTACCCAGCGACCCGGACAGCTCCCCCGCCAGGTCGGAGAGGATGTCGCCGAACATGTTCTCGGTGACGATCACGTCGTACTCGTCGCCGCGGCGCACCAGGTGGGCGGCCATCGCGTCGACGTGCTCGTCGTCGAGCGTCACGTCCGGATACTGCCGGCCGATGTCCCGGCACACGTCGCGGAACAGGCCGGTGGTCGCGGACAGCACGTTCGCCTTGTGGACGATCGTGACGCGTCGGCGGCGGTGCAGGGCGAGCCCGAACGCGGTGTGGGCGATGCGCTCGCACGCGGGACGGGTGACGACGCCGACGGCCATCGCGATGTCCGGGGTCGGCATGAATTCGCCCACCCCGGCGAACATGTTGCGGTCGGCGTAGAAGCCTTCGGTGTTCTCCCGGACGATCACCAGATCCATGTGCGGGGACACGGCCCGCACCCCGGGCAGGGCGCGGGCGGGCCGGATGTTGGCGTACAGGTCGAACCGTTTGCGGATCGTGCCGCCCGGGGTGAGCTGGCTGCAGAACGGTTCGGGGTAGGCGGCGCTGTCGTGTGGGCCGAGGACCCAGGCGTCGAGGTCGGCGAGCGCGACGAGCGTGCTCTCCGGGGCGGGGGTGCCGTGCTCGGCGATGGCGTCGAATCCGATCGGGAGCGGCACCCAGTCGACGGCGGGCGCCCCGACCGCACCGATCGCGGCGTCGACGACGTCCCGGGCGGCGGGAACGATCTCGTGTCCGATGCCGTCGCCGCGGAGCAGACCGATCCGCGTGTTCGGGGAATCTCCTGTACTCGCGGCCCTCATCGGACCATCATGGCCGATGATGGTGCAGTCCGTGGAGTTGCTGCTGAGCGAGGATCTCGACGTCGCGGTGCGGGCCGAGTGGCGTCGGCTCACGGCCGCACGCCTGCCGAGTCAGGGCCGGATCAGCGCCGAATCGAACCGTCCGCACGTCACGCTCGGAGTGGCGACCGCGATCCCCGACGCCGTCGAGGACGCCCTCGCCCGGGAGATACCGTCGGCGCCGCTGCCGGTCCGGCTGGGCGGGGTGATCGTGTTCGGCGGCCGGCGGCTCACCCTCGCCCGCCTCGTGGTGCCGACACCGGAACTGCTGGCCCTGCAGCACCTCGTCCACGATCTGATCGCCGACTGCGACGGCGTGCCCTCCCACATCGTGCCCGGCGAGTGGACGCCGCACGTGACCCTCGCCCGCCGCATCCCGGCCCCCGATCTGGGCACCGCCGTGTCGGTGACCCGCGCCGCCGCCGGCGACGTCACCGGCGTCTCGGACGGGGTGCGGCGCTGGGATTCGGAGCACAAGCGGGAGTGGCGGATCGGCGGCCCCGGATAGCCGTGCGGAAGAATCCCGGACACGACGGTGTTGCACCGAGCAACGTTCGACGATCCGCTTCCCCGAAAGGACCCTCGTGGCCACTCAGACGCTGACCCAGCAGAACTTCCAGCAGACCCTCACCGACAACGACATCGTGCTCGTCGATTTCTGGGCGTCGTGGTGCGGCCCGTGCCGGAACTTCGCGCCGACGTTCGAGGCGTCGTCGGACAAGCACGCCGACGTCGTCCACGGCAAGGTGGACACGGAGGCCGAGCAGGAGTTCGCGGCGGGCGCCGGGATCCGTTCGATCCCCACGATCATGGCGTTCCGTGAGGGCGTGCTCGTGTTCAATCAGGCGGGCGCGCTGCCCCCGGCCGCGCTCGAGGATCTGATCACGCAGGTCAAGAGCCTCGACATGGACGACGTGCGTAAGCAGATCGCCGAGCAGCAGACCAACTGACCTTCCGTTCTGCCGCAACACCTTCCGGGGCGCCGCCCGCGCACGATCAGTGCGCGGCGGCGTCCCAACTGCGTCCGGTGCCGACGGACACCTCGAGCGGCACCGACAGTTCGATGGCGGACGCCATCTTCTCCCGCACCAGCGCCTCGACCTGCTCGCGTTCCCCGGACGCCACCTCGAGGACGAGTTCGTCGTGGACCTGCAGCAGCATCCGCGACGCCAGTCCCGCCTCCTGCAGTCCCTTCTGCACGTCGATCATGGCGACCTTGATGATGTCGGCGGCCGTGCCCTGGATGGGGGCGTTGAGGGCGGCGCGTTCGGCGACCTCGCGGCGCTGCCTGTTGTCGCTGATCAGGTCGGGCAGGTAGCGACGGCGTCCGAACAGGGTTTCGGTGTAGCCGACCTTGCGGGCCTGCTCGACGACCTCGTGGAGGTAGTCGCGCACCCCGCCGAAGCGGGCGAAGTAGGCGTCCATCTGCTGGCGGGCCTCGTCGGTGGAGATCTTGAGCTGCGCGGCGAGACCGAACGCGCTGAGCCCGTACGCGAGCCCGTACGACATCGCCTTGACGCGGCGCCGCAGTTCGGGGGTGACCTCCTCGATGGGCACCCCGAACGCGCGGGAACCGACGAAACTGTGCAGGTCCTCGCCGGTGTTGAACGCCTCGATGAGGCCCTCGTCGCGGGACAGGTGTGCCATGATCCGCATCTCGATCTGGCTGTAGTCGGCGGTGAGCAGCGTCTCGTAGCCGGCGCCGACGACGAAGCCGTCGCGGATCTGCCGTCCCGCATCGGTGCGGACCGGAATGTTCTGCAGGTTCGGTTCGGTCGACGACAGCCGGCCGGTGGCGGCGACGGTCTGGTTGAACGTGGTGTGGATGCGGCCGTCGTCGGCGACGGTCTTGAGCAGGCCGTCGACGGTGACCTTGAGCCGGGTGGCGTCGCGGTGCGCGAGAAGGTGTTCGAGGAACGGATGCTGCGTCTTCTCGAACAGCGACTCGAGCGCGGCGGCGTCGGTGGTGTAGCCGGTCTTGGTCTTCTTCGTCTTGGGCATCTCGAGCTCGTCGAACAGCACCACCTGCAGTTGCTTCGGGGAGCCGAGGTTGATCTGCTTGCCGATCACCTCGTACGCCGATTCCGCGGCGTCGGCGACACGGGCCGCGAACGTGGACTGCAGGTCGTGCAGGTGGTCGGTGTCGACGGCGATGCCGGTGGACTCCAGTTCGGCGAGCACCGCGAGTAGCGGCAGTTCCATGTCGGCGAGCAGGCCGACGCCCTCGATGCCGGCGAGTTCGACATCCAGTGCGGCGGCGAGGTCGACGACGGCGCGGGCCCGCAGGTTCTCCGACTCGGCCGCCTCGGCGTCGGCCGCATCGGTGTCGTCGAGCAGCGACAGCTGTTGCTGCCCCGACTCTTCCACCCGCAGCTCCCGCTTGAGGTAGCGCAGCGACAGGTCGTCGAGGGCGAAGCTGCGCTGCCCGGGACGCACGAGGTAGGCGGCGAGCGCGGTGTCGCTGGTGACGCCGGCGAGGGTCCAGCCGCGGCCGCGCAGCGCATGCACGGCCCGCTTGGCCTCGTGCAGCGCCTTGGGCTGCTGCGGGTCGGCGAGCCACGCGGCGAGCGCCGCCTCGTCGTCCGGCGTCACCGTGGTGGTGGAGATGTAGGCACCCTCACCGTCGGACGCGGCGACCGCGATCGCGGTGACGTCCCCGCCGTACGGGGCGGACGTGCCGACGATCGACAGGCCATGCCGCAGACCGGTGGACGCGTGCTCGGCGAGCCACGCCGTCACCTCGCCCGGTTCCAGGGCCCGCCCCCGGACCTCGAAGCCCTCCTCGGCCTCGGGTTCGGCGGAACTCAGGGTCGCGAACAGCCGGTCGCGGAGCACCTTGAACTCGAGGTCGTCGAACAGGGCGTGGATACGGTCGCGGTCCCACGGGGCGAGTGCCAGCTGGTCCGGGGTGTACGGCAGCGCGACGTCGCGGACCATCTCGGTGAGGTGCCGGTTGAGCAGGACACTGTTGACGTTGGCGCGCAACGAGTCGCCGACCTTGCCGCGCACCTTGTCGATGTCGGTGACGAGGTTCTCGAGCGACCCGTACTCGCGGATCCACTTGGCGGCGGTCTTCTCCCCCACCCCGGGGATGCCGGGCAGGTTGTCGGACGGGTCGCCGCGCAGCGCCGCATAGTCGGGGTACTGGCGCGGGGTGAGCCCGTACTTCTCCTCGACGGCCTCCGGGGTGAACCGGGTCAGCTCGGAGACCCCCTTGCGCGGGTAGAGCACGGTGACGTCGTCGGTGACGAGTTGCAGTGCGTCCCGGTCGCCGGTGACGACGAGGACCCGGTAGCCGAGCGCGGCGGCCTGCGTGGTGAGGGTGGCGATGACGTCGTCGGCCTCGAAACCCTCGATCGCCATCACCGGGATGCCCATCGCGGCGAGGACGTCCTTGGCGATCTCCACCTGCCCCTTGAACTCGTCGGGCGTCTTGGAGCGGTTGGCCTTGTACTCGGGGAACGCCTCGGACCGGAACGTCTGCCGGGACACGTCGAACGCGGCCGCCACATGGCTGGGCTGTTCGTCGCGCAGCAGGTTGATGAGCATCGACGTGAACCCGTACACCGCGTTGGTGGGCTGCCCGCTCTGCGTCTTGAAGTTCTCGGCCGGCAGCGCGAAGAACGCCCGGTAGGCGAGGGAATGCCCGTCGAGGAGCATCAGCGTCGGCTTCTCCGACGCCGAGACTGTCGCGTCGGCGGAGGTCGTGGCGGGCGAGGGTGTGGTTGCGGGGCTCACGGTGACACAGTCTAGGGAGGCCCGCCGACACTCACGCGGTGGCGCTGTCCCCACCGAGCGTGTCGACGACGATCTCGGCGACGGCCTTCATGGTGGAGCGGCGGTCCATCGCGGCCCGCTGGATCCACTTGAACGCCTCCGGCTCACTGAGCCCCTGCGATGCCATGAGCATGCCCTTGGCGCGGTCGACGACCTTGCGGGTCTCGAGCCGGTCCGACAGGTTCGCCACCTCCTGTTCGAGCAGGGCCACCTCAGCGAACCGGGAGGCCGCCAACTCGACGGCCGGCACCAGGTCGGCCTTGGAGAACGGCTTGACGAGGTACGCCATCGCACCGGCGTCGCGGGCCTTCTCCACCAGTTCCCGCTGACTGAACGCCGTCAGGATCACCACCGGCGCAATCTTTTTCGCGGCGATCTCGGATGCCGCATCGATACCGTCGCGGCGCGGCATCTTCACGTCCATGATGACCAGATCGGGACGCAACTCCTCCGCGAGCTCGACGGCCCGCTGCCCGTCCCCGGCCTCCCCGACCACGTCGTAGCCCTCCTCGCGGAGCATCTCGACCAGGTCCAGACGGATCAACGCCTCGTCCTCCGCCACCACCACACGCCGAGCCGGTCGATCCTGTGCGGGGGTCGCGTTCACGGTCACCATCCTCCTCGAGTCGACGCCCACCACTCGGTGCGCGAACGGTTCGAGGGTACCGGTGGTTTGACTGAATCCCACGAACCTCTACAGTGGTATCCCGCACGCCCTCGTATCCCAATTGGCAGAGGAAACGGATTCAAAACCCGTGCAGTGTGAGTTCGAGTCTCACCGAGGGCACCAGTTAGACGCAGGTAGAAGGCTTGCTTGCGGTTCCAAACCCCACTTTGGTTCCGCCAGTGGTTCTTACGGGCCGAATCTACGTCCCCAGCAGGGCCGCGAACGTATCCGCCGCCGCAGCCTGCATCCCCGGCAACACGTGCTGATAGACGCGCATCGTCGTCATCACGTCCGTGTGCCCCAGCCGCTCCGATACGACCTTCACGGGCTGGCCGGCCCGCAACAGTGCAGAGGCGTGTGTGTGACGGATGTCGTGCACCCGGATCGTCGGCACGGCCTCCTCCCCCAGCGCGCTCTGTGCCGACTCCAGGTGCCGCAGGAACCGTGCACTGAGGGTGTCGGGGTCCATGTGCCCACCGTCGAGCACACCGAACACGTAGGCGTCTCGCTGCACCAGCGGTAGCCCGATGGTCTGAGGTTCCCCCCGAACAGCGGACACCGAGATAGCGGGATCGAAACCCCCACTGGAAGGATGTCCGTATGTCCCGCACCCGCCGGTCGTTCACGACCGAATACAAGGTCGAGGCCGCCCATCGTGTGATCGATTCGGGCCGCACGATCGCCGAGGTCGCCCGCGAGCTCGGATT
>NZ_SKCH01000027.1 GCF_005434945.1 Prescottella subtropica
CTCCTCGTCGACCGGGGTGACCAGTCCGCCACCCCGGCCCCGACGCAGCGGTGGACCCCCGAGTCGATACCACAACGACTGCGCACCCCGCCGTGACATCCCTACCGCCCGGGCCGCTTTCCCCTGCGGCACACCACCACAGATCAGCCGGACGAACCGCCGCCGATTCAACAATCCCAACGCCATCCCAGCCTCCTCACGATCACCTTGTTGCTGTGACCATATGAATCCGCCCTCCACTGCGGGCTGTTACTGCGTGTGCCTCTCGGGCGATGCCGCAGCAACAGCCCGCAGTGCTGTGTCCAGGACCGCGAACGACTGTCCGGGCACGGTGACGGCCGACGCTGTCTCGTCGACGTGCGGCTCGTCCCACCACAGGACGGGGATCCCGCCGATCGGGACTGCCACCGGTCCGTCCCCGAGGTTGCACACGACACGCAGTTGTCCGCGGATCAGGGCGATCCACCGGGCGTCCTCGTCGTATTCGATGCGGAGGTGTTCGAGCCACGGGTCGGTGAGGTCGGCGCGGGCGTGCCGGAGTGCGATCAGCCGGCGGTGACAGTCGAGTAGCCGGTCGTGCCCGGGCCGGCCGGGTTCGGTCCAGTCGAGCGTCGACGACGCGCCCGTGCCCCATTCGTCGCCCATGAACAGGGTCGGCGTGAACGGGGAGCACAGGACGAGGGCGGCTTCGACGGCGCGCTGCCCGGCCGTGAGTACCGGCCCGGAGTGTTCGCCGGTGCCCCGGCAGCGTCCGGTGTACGCGATCATCGCGTCGGCGGGAACATGCCGAATGTCCATGGGACGTCCGTGGTTCCGGCCGTGGAACGTCGAGTAGGCGCCGCCGTGGAAGTAGCCGTGGGTGAGGGTGTGGGCGAGGGCCCGGATCGAGCCGAAGTCGCCGTAGTAGCCCTGCCGTTCCCCGGACACCGCGGCATGCACCGCGTGGTGGACGTCGTCGGCCCACTGGGCGTCGAAGCCGTAGCCGCCGGCAGCGCGGGCGGTGACGATCCTCGCGTCGCCCGACGCGCTGTCCGCGACCAGGGTCAGGGGGCGCCGCAGATGCGCGGCCAGACGGTGGGTGTCGATCGACAGTTCCTCGAGCACGTGGATCGCGCCGTGGTCGACGAGGGCGTGGGTGTCCTCGACCCGGACGGCGTCGAGGTGGAAGTCTCGGAACCAGTGCAGGACGCTGTCGACGATGTGCCGGCGGACCCCGATGCTGCCCGGCCCGGACAGGTTGAGCGCACCGTCGGCGCGGTAGGGGGCGACGCCGTCGAGTTCGGGGCCGGTGTGGTGGGCGACCGTGGTCGCGACCGCCAGTCCGCGCTGATGACAGGCGTCGACGAGTCGCTGCAGCCCGTCCGGACCGCCGGACGCCTCGGCGACGGCGAACCAGGCGGCGCCGTCGGTGACCGGGCACAACTCCACGAACCCCACCCCGAGGTCCACGAGATGGTCGAGGCAGTCGATTGCGGCGTCGAATGTGCCCGTCTCGGTGAATGTTCCGACATCCAGCGCGTAGACGACGTTCCCGGCGAGCTGCCGTCCGGTCCACTCCGCATCCGTCCAGCCGACCGGATCGAGATCGTGCACCTGCGACAGGGCGTGGGGGCCGTCGGGTTGGCGCGTCGACCGCGGATCGGGCAGCACCGCAGGCGCGTCGTCGAGCACGAATCCGTAACGGGCCCCGGCCGTCACGTCGATCTCGGCGCGCCACCAGCCGTCGGGGGTGCGGGCCATGTCGTGATCGGTGCCGTCGATCCGGACGCGCACCATGGACGGTGTCGGGGCCCAGACCTCGAAGGTGTGCACATGCCCAGCATGCACCGGATGCGCGGTGGCCGCACAGCGTTTCCTGGAGGACAATCGGCGGTGGACCGACTGTGCGGGGGCGAGGAGGTAGGTGTCGTGAACCGACCCGAGGGTGTGGGTGCGACGGCGGTGTTCGTCGCCGCGGGACGAGCATTCGAATCCGAACGTGACGATCATCTGTTCGACGATCAGTGGGCGGGCAGATTCGTCCGCAGTGCGGGCTGGGTGCCGTCCACCGAGGCGATGGACGACACGAGCCGCGAGATGCTGACGACGTGGATGGCGGTGCGGACGAAGTTCCTGGACGACTACGTGCTCGCCGCGGTGGCCGGCGGCTGCGGGCAGGTGGTGCTGCTCGGTGCGGGCCTCGACTCCCGCGCGTTCCGGCTGCCGTGGCCGAAACCGGTCACCGTGTACGAACTCGACACCAGCGAGATGGTCGCGTTCAAATCCGCGGTGCTCGGTGCGGCGACACCCGGCGCGGCGACGCGGATCGTCGTGCCGATCGACCTGCGTGACGACTGGCCGGCCGCCCTCACCGACGCCGGATTCCTCCCCGACGTCCCGACCGCGTGGATCCTCGAGGGGCTGCTGCTGTACCTGCCCGAGGATGCCGTCGACGGGTTGATACGCCGGGTGGGGGACCTGTCGGCGCCCGGCAGCGAGATCGGTGCGACCGTCACGAACGTCGACGTCGAGGCGGTCCGCAACGATCCCAACGCGTTCCAGCACGGGTTGCTCGGACGCGAGGAATGGCTGGACCTGCTCAACTGGAACGGCCCGGACGATCCCGAGATCTGGCTCGGCGGCTACGGCTGGGACGCCACCGCGGTCCCGACCGACGACCTGACCCGCCGCTACGGCCGCACCCTGTCCACGGAGGCGATGCAGCGTCCCGCGCGCCCCGGGGACCGGTGGATGGTGTCGGCGGTGCGACGCCGGGAAGCCTGAGCGCTCACCCGCGGTCCAGTCGCACCAGGAGCGCCACCGGCAGTCGGTCGAACACGGACGCGAGCCGGGCGGTGCCGATGTGGACGTCGCCGCTGACCCGGTCGAACCATTTTCCGGTCGGCAGGGTCACCGCGGTGGTGCCCCAACCGGTTTCGGTCAGCCGGATGCTGTGGCGGGTGGCGAGGGCGATGACGTCGGCCGGGCCGTCGGCGGGGCCGCGGGCGTATCCGAGCAGATGGTCACCGGCCGGGCCCACGGCGAGTATCGGCCGGTAGCGGCCGCCGACGAAACTGTCGGGGCGTTCGCGGCGCAGTCGCAGCGCCGTGCGCGTGACGTGCAGTTTCGTCGCACCGGACGCGTCGAGCGGTGGCGCATCGACACCGGGGGTGTCCATCGACGTCAGCAGGTCGCGGCGCACCCGATAGTCGACGGGGCGCCGGTTGTCGGGGTCGACGAGCGCGTCCTCCCACAGTTCGGTGCCCTGGTACACGTCCGGGATGCCCGGCCCGCACAGCTGCAGCAGCTTCTGCCCCAACACATCCGACCAGCCGTGCGGGGCGAGTTGCCGCGCCACCGCGTCGATGCTACGGCCGACGGGGCCGTCGACGACACGGTCGATCCACGCGTGCAGTGCCGTCTCGAACGTCGCGTCGACGGCCGTCCACGACGTGCGCAGACCGGCCTCCCGCGCTGCTTTGACGGCGAACCGGTGCAGCCGGTCCCGGAACTCGGATGACGTCGCCGCCGCGGTGCCGGATCCGTGGACCGGCCACACCCCGAACATGTTCTGCCACAGGAACAGTCCCGTGACACCGCCGGGGCTGGGGGTCGTCATCTCCCAGTCGGCGATGCACCGCATCCACAGATCCGGCACCTGGGAGAGGACACCGATGCGGGCGCGGACGTCCTCGCCGCGTTTCGTGTCGTGCGTCGACAGGGTCGTCATCGTGCTCGGCCGTCTCCGGGCCCGTTCGGCGGCCCGGAGATGGAACTCGGCGGGCGACATGCCGAATCGTCCGGGGTCCGAACCCAGTTCGTTCAGCGACACCAGGCGGGCGGTCCGGTAGTACAGGCGGTCCTCGACGGCCTTCGCGGCGACCGCGACGCGCACCTGCCGCAGCCGGGTCCGGGATTCGGTGCCGGCCGCGACGGCCCCGGCGAGGACGGTCAGGGCGGTCAGGGTGGTTTCTGCCGCGGGCCGCGACTCGAGCAGGTCCGCGATCACGCGGGGGAGCGGAACCTCGGACGGTTGCGCGAGTACCTCGACGAGGATGTCCCGCAACAGGTCCGGGCTGCAGAACGCCGGTGATTCGCGCAGCACGGTCCGCCCCAGCCGGGCCACATCGGCCGCCAGTTCGGTCCGGGCGACGTCCCGCCGCAGCTCGGCGCCTGTGTCGCGCAGCCAGTCCCGGTCGCCGGCGGCCCCGGCCCGGCCGGCGAGTTCGGCCAGCACCGCGGCCCCGGCCGGGTCGAGGAACACGCTGCCGTATTCGGTGAGCGCGTCGTATCCGGTGGTGCCGTCGACGGGCAGTGTCGGGTCCAGGGATTCGTCGGGTCCGAGGATCGTCTCGATCACGAGCAGCCGATCGGGTCCGAGCAGTCCGCGTAGCCGGCACAGATAGTCGCCGGGGTCGGCGAGTCCGTCCGGGTGGTCGACGCGGACCCCGTCGACGAGGCCGTCCCGTACCCACGTCGCGAGCTGGCTGTGGGTGGCGTCGAACACCCGCGGATCCTCCTGCCGCAGCGCCGCCAGGTCACCCACCGTGAGGAACCGGCGATACCCGACGACCCCGTCCCGCCACGGCACCAGCCGGTACACCTGCCGGTCGTGGACCTCGACGGCCGGCCCGCCCTCCGTGCCGGGCGCGATCGGCCACCGCCGGTCCCCGAGCGCGAGGACCGGGTCGTCCCCGTCGCGGTCGATGCGCAGCCCGAGCAGGTCGGCGGCGTGGTCGAGGACCGGTAGCGCGATCCGTCCGGCCGCGCCGTTGTCGTCGTGCCAGTCGATGTCGAAGAACGGGGCGGACGCGGAACGGCGGCCATAGGTCAGCACGTCCCACCACCACGGGTTCTCGTGCGGTCGGGCGACACCCATGTGGTTCGGGACGAGGTCGACGATCAGACCCATGCCGCGGTCGCGCAGCTCCGCCGACAGCGCCACCAGCGCCGCCCGTCCACCCAGCACAGCCGACACCGTGGTCGGGTCGGTGACGTCGTAGCCGTGCGTCGATCCGGTCGTCGCGGTGAGGATCGGCGACAGATACAGGTGGGAGACGCCGAGCCGGCCGAGGTAGTCGGCGAGGCGGCGGGCGTCGTCGAGCGTGAACGTGCCGGCGCGCAACTGCAGCCGGTACGTCGCGGTGATCGCCCTCACGCCCGGAACACTAGCCGCCCGGAGTTGCCGGCTCCTTCCGGAAACCCGGCCTGCGGCGTTAGCCTGACTGGGTGAGTGTCCGCCGGAAGGTGGGCGTCGAGGAGGAGTTCCACCTCGTCGATGCTCGGACCCGCCGTTTGACTCCACGGGCGCAGGAACTGCTGGCGCGGCTGCCGGAGGACCGGTTCGTCGCCGAACTGCAGCGGTGCGTGGTCGAGGTCAACGGCAGCGTCGTCGACGACATGACCGCCCTGCACACCGATCTCGTCACCGACCGGCGGCTTCTCGTCGACACGGCCGCCGACCTCGGTGTCGGGGTGGCCGCGGCCGGGGCGATGCCCCTGGCGGTGCCCACCGAACTCGAGGTGACCGGGTCCCCCCGTTTCCGGCACATGCTCGACGAGTACCAGCTGCTGGCCCGCGACCAGCTCATCTGCGGCACCCAGGTGCACGTCGAACTGCCCGACCGGGACGAGGCTGTCCGGGTGGCGGGCCGTGTCGTCCCGTATCTGCCGATCTTCCTGGCCTTGAGCGCGAGTTCACCGTTCTGGGCGGACGGCACCGACACCGGCTACGCGAGCGGACGGGCCCTGGTGTGGCCGCGGTGGCCGAGCACCGGGCCGGCCGCGCAGGTGACGACGGCGTCCGAGTACGACGCACTGATCGACGGCCTCATATCGAGTGGGGTGATCTCCGATCCGGGGATGGTGTACTTCGACGTCCGGCCGTCGGCGCACCGGCCCACCCTGGAGCTGCGGGTGTGCGACAGCTGCCCGCACGTGGAGTCGGTGGCGTTGATCGCGGCCCTGTTCCGGGCCCTCGTCGACCGGGAGGTGGCCGCGGTCCGGGCCGGTGAGCCGCCGCCGACGGTCGCCCCGACGCTGGCGCGGGCGGCCCTGTGGCGGGCGGCGCGTTCCGGTCTCGAGGACGGGCTGGTCGACGTGGACCGGGCGGTTCCGCGGCCCGCCACCGACCTGGTCGGGGAGTTCGTCGACCGGCTGCGGCCGCACCTCGAGGACACCGATGACTGGGACACGGTCACCGACCTGTGCGCCCGCGCGCTGCGCGACGGCAGCTCGGCGGAGCGGCAGCGTCGGGCGCTGCGGCGGCGGGGCCGGCTCACCGACGTCGTCGACCTGCTGGTCGCCGAGACGGCGGACCGGTCCCTCGCGGTGCCGGTGGAGCCGCCGGCCGCCGTCGAACCGGTGCGCGGGGAACCCACCACCGCGCACCGGCACCACCACCGCGCCGGGACGTTCCGGCCCGGAGTCGTCGGCGACACCACCGGGCTCACCGACACGCAACTGGTCGGGTGGCGCCGGGATCTGCACGAACATCCGGAACTGTCGTTCGAGGAGCGGCGCAGCACGACACTCGTCGCCGATCACCTGCGGGCGCTGGGCCTGACGCCGGTCCTACTGCCGGGCGGCACCGGACTGTGGTGCGATCTCGGCCCGGCCACACCGCAGTGTGTGGCGTTGCGCGCCGACCTGGATGCGCTGCCGGTGCCGGAGGCGACGGGACTGCCGTACGCGTCGACGGTTCCGGGTGTCTCGCACGCGTGCGGGCACGACGCCCACACTGCGATGCTGTTGGGGGCCGCGACCGTGCTGGCCGCGGCTCCGCCGCCGCAGCGGGTGCGACTGGTGTTCCAGCCGGCGGAGGAGACGACACCCGGCGGCTCCGTCGACACCATCGCCGCCGGTGTTCTCGACGGCGTCGCGAAGATCTTTGCGCTGCACTGTGATCCGCATCTGCAGGTCGGTCGGCTGGCCACCCGGACCGGGCCGATCACCTCCTCGAACGACGCGGTCACGGTGCGGTTGTGGTCGGCCGGTGGGCACACCGCCCGCCCACATCTGACCGGTGACCTGATCCACGCCGCCGCGGTGCTGGTCACGGGGATGGCGTCGGTCCTCGACCGTCGGCTCGACGCGCGCACCGCGACGGTCCTGACGTGGGGCCGGATGGCGGCCGGGCAGGCCGGTAACTCGGTACCGGAGTCGGGTGAGCTGGTCGGCACGCTGCGCAGCGCGTCCCGGGACACGTGGGCGAGCCTCGAACCGCTGGTGACGCGCACGATCGGTCAACTGCTGGCGCCGTACGACGTCCGGCACGAACTGTCCTACCGGCAGGGGGTGCCGCCGGTGGTCAACGACCCCGACTGCACCGAGGACCTGCGGGAGGCGATCGGTGCGGTCGTCGGCGACGACCACCTGGTCGAGGCGTCGCAGTCCAGCGGCGGGGAGGACTTCGCGTGGTATCTCGAGCAGGTGCCGGGGGCGATGGCCCGGCTCGGGGTGTGGGACGGCACCTCGCCCCGCGAGGACCTGCACCAGCCGGCGTTCACGCTGGACGAGCGGGCACTGATGCTCGGGGTCCGGACCTTCGTGGCGCTCGCGCATTCCGGTCTCGGCTAGTATTCGCGACGTCCAACATGTTTCGGACAGCGCTACGGGTGGAAGTCCGGTGTGAATCCGGCACGGTCCCGCCACTGTGAGCCGCGACGATGCGTCGCGGCGAGTCAGATCGCCCCGCTGTCCGCTCCGGCTTTCGAGGCGTGCGACCTCGGAAAGGAACCTCGGTGCTCCGTCCTGCCCCCTTCTCGTCCCGACGCGTCCTGGCGGCCCTGCTGCTGGGCTCGGCCACCGTCCTCACCGCGTGCGGCCAGGCCGTGGCCGACGACCCCGCCGCCGCGGACGGGACCCACTCGTTCACCGACGCCGACAACTGCGGTGTCACCACCGAGTACGACGCCGTCCCCGCCCGCGCGGTCACACTGACGTCGAACGCCACCGAGACGATGCTCGAACTCGGGCTCGCCGATCGGATGGTCGGCACCGCGTACATGCGTGGCCGGGAGATCGCCCCGGACTACGCCGCCGCGTACGCGACGGTGCCGGTCCTGTCGTCGGAGCAGCCGACGATGGAACAGCTCGTCGACGTCGACCCCGACTTCGTCTACTCCGGCTACCCGGACGGGTTCAGCGAGAAGAACAGGCACACCCGCGAGCAACTCGCGCAGGTCGGCGTCGACACCCGGCTCAACGCGGAGGGATGCTCGACGGCGCCCGTCGGCATCGACGGCATCTTCGACGAGATCGCCACCGTCGGAAATATTTTCGGTGTTCCCGACCGGGCGGAGGCGTCGGTGACGCGGCTGCGGGAGCGACTGGGCGCCGTCCGCGACCGGATCGGCGACGAACGCCCCGTCACGGTGTTCCTGTACGCGTCGGGCACGGACAAGGCACAGACCACCGGCGGCAACAGCACGGCGACCGCGCTGATCGAGGCGGCCGGCGGCGTCAACGTGTTCGCCGACGTCCCGGAGCGCTGGATGAGCGTGTCGTGGGAGCAGGTCGCCGACCGGGCGCCCGACGTGATCCTCGTCCGCGAGGAGGGCACCACCCCGGAGTACCGGTCGCCGTCGGTGGAGAAGAAGATCACCGACCTGAAGTCGGTGCCGGTCATCGCCGACACCCCGGCGCTGCGGGACGGCCGGTTCGCGACGGTCACGCTGTCGCAGCTGCAGCCCGGCCCGTACTCGATCACCGGTGTCGAGCACGTGGCCCGGCAGCTCCATCCCGCCGCCTTCGAGTGATCGGGCAGGCGCAGCGCACCCGGTTCCGGGTGGTGCTCGCGATCGCGACGATCGTGCTGCTCGTCGTCGCGACCGCGGGTATCCTCGTCGGCTCGGTCGGTGTCGACCCGGCGACGGCGTGGCGGATCCTCGGGCACCGGATCGTCGGATCCGGGATGATCAGCCCGGACTGGACGCGGTCGCAGGACCTCATCATCGCCGACGCCCGCGCCCCCCGGGTTCTGCTGGCCGGGGTGGTCGGGGCGGGACTCGCCCTGGTGGGCACCACGATTCAGGCGGTGGTGCGTAACCCGCTGGCCGGGCCCGGCATCCTCGGGGTGTCCGCGGGCGCCGCGGTCGGCGCGGTGGCGGTGCTGCGGTTCGGACTCGGCGCGCAGGCGGTGCTGCTGCCGGTCGCCGCATTCGGCGGGGCGCTCGCCGCGATGCTCGTCGTCCTCGTCGTGGCCCGCGGCCGCGGCGCGCTCGAACCGACCCGGCTGGTCCTCGCCGGCACCGCGGTGTCGGCGGTGCTCAGTGCGCTGACGTCACTGATGGTGCTCACCTCCCCGGATCAGAGCCTCGCCGGGCAGGTCCTGCAGTGGACGCTCGGCGGATTCGGCGGCGCCCGCTGGGACCGACTGCTCGTCCCGGTCGTCGTGCTCGCGGTGTCGTGCCTGGCGCTGATGCCGCTGGCCCGGCACCTCAACGTGCTCCTCGCCGGCGACGAATCCGCCACCGCCCTCGGCCTCGACGTGCGCCGCATGCGGTTCGGGCTGATCGTCGGCTGCGCGGTCCTCACCGGGGTCCTCGTCGCGGTGTCCGGTGTGGTCGGCTTCGTCGGGCTGATGATCCCGCACATCGCCCGCATGCTCGTCGGCTCCGACCACCGCCGGGTACTGCCCGTCGCGCTCGTCGTCGGTGCCGGGTTCGCGATCGCCGCAGATCTGGTGGCGCGCACCGTGATGATCCCGCAGGAGATTCCCGTCGGAATCGTCACCGCGCTCGTCGGCGGCCCCTATTTCGTGTGGCTGCTGCGCCGCACCACGAGCCGGTGAGGCGATCGTGCTGACCTTCGACCACGTCACCGTCCGCGCCGGGCACACCACCCTCGTCGACGACGTGTCCCTCGACGTCCGGGCGGGGGAGGTGCTCGCGCTCGTCGGACCGAACGGCAGCGGCAAGTCGTCGCTGCTGCGCACCGCCTACCGGGCGATCCGGCCCGCGTCCGGGACCGTCACCCTCGCCGGACGGGACGTGTGGCGCACCCCGGTCCGCGCGATCGGCCGCACCGTCGGCGTCGTCGCCCAGCACACCCCGGCCGACTTCCCGCTCAGCGTCGCCGACGTGGTGCTGCTGGGCCGGGCCGCGCACAAGGGACTGTTCGACGCCGACGACAGCCTCGACCACCAACTGGTGATCGCGGGACTCGACGCCGTCGAGATGCTCGATCGTGCCGACGACGACTTCGCGACCCTCTCCGGTGGGGAACGGCAGCGGGTGCTGGTGGCGCAGGCGCTCGCGGGGGAGCCGTCGGTACTGCTGTTCGACGAACCCACCAACCACCTCGACGTCCGACACCAGTACGCGTTGATGAAACTCGTTCGCGCCCAGTCCTGTACGGCTGTCGTCGCCCTGCACGACCTGGGTCTCGCGGCACGTTTCTGCGACCGGGTCGCGGTCCTGCACGACGGCCGGGTGTGGGGGGTGGGGACACCGGAGGAGATCGTCACCGCGGGACTGCTCGACGAGGTGTACGGGGTGAAGGCCGACATTCGGGCGCACCCGATCGACGGCAGCCCGATGGTGGTCGTGCTGTGAAGTGGGGTGTGCTCAGCCACGTGGACACCGACCCGCGTCCGGGCGTCGCGATCGAGCAGACGATCCGGTTGGCCCGCGTCGCCGAGGACCTCGGATTCGACTCGTTCTGGATCGCGCAGCACCGCTTCGGCGACCAGCGCGGCGTGATGCCGAGTCCGCTGGTGCTGCTCGCCGCCCTCGCCCGCGAGACCGACCGCATCGAGTTGGGGACCGCGTCGATCGCGGCCGCATTCGAGGATCCGCGCCGGCTCGTCGAGGACGCCGCCGTCGTCGACGCACTCACGTCGGGTCGGCTGCAACTGGGGCTCGGGAGCGGATCGTCGCCGCGGGCGTCGGCGGCGTGGGGACTCGACCACGACGACCGCCGGGCCCGGTTCTGGCGGACGGTCGACGACATCCTGGGTGCCGCCGACGGTATCGGTGCGGGGGAACGGCACACGGTGGTGCCGTCGGCGGCCGGTCTACGGGAACGCACCTGGATCACCAGCGGCAGCGCGGGCGGGGTGCGGTCCGCCGCCGACCGCGGGCTCGGCCTGATCGTCGGACGCCGCTCCGTCGGCCCGGACGGACCCCGCGCCGAGGACGAACGCGTCGCCGGACTCGTCCGCGACTACCGCCGGTACGCCGGGGACCGGGCGCGGGTGGCACTGTCCCGGCCGATCGGCGCGGTCGAGGACCTACGCGACGACCCGGGAGCCGCGCTCGCCGACCACATTCTGATCCACAACCGCCCGCACACCGTCCCCCACGAGGCGACGGTGGCGGGCCTGAGACTGGTTGCGGAGCGGATGCGGGGCTAGGTTGGCGGCATGGGGGAGCAGTCGCGCGCCGAGATCTGGTTGCGGACCTACATCGCCTCGACGTGGACGCCGGACGAGTTGCACGCGTTCCTGGACGGGCTCGAGGAGTCGTTCGCCGCGGACGTGCCGGAGTTGGCGGCGGACGCCGAACTGCATCGGGACCTGCGGGCCGCGCTGCGCAGCCAGCTGGCGGTGTTCCTCGATGCGAGCCGGCTGCCCGAGGGTGGCCCGGTCACCGCACCGGTGTCCGCGGAGGCCCACGCCCTGGCCCGCACCGTCGCGCAACGCGGCCTGGAACTGCGGGTGCTGTCGCAGCTCTACCACGCCGGACATCGCGCGGTGCTCGGGTTCGCGACCGGATTCCTCGAGCAGGAGGACCTCGATCCGCGATTCGTGCTGCAGGTGCTGACCACGATGTGGTCGCAGACCAGTGAACTGCTCAACACGATGCTCGACGAACTCGCCGTCACCTACACCGACGAGCGGGAACGACTGCTGCAGGGCGCGTTCGCGTCCCGGCTCGAGGCGGTCCGCGAGATCCTCGACGGGGTCGGGGTCGGGGTCGGGGTCGGGGACGAGGCGCAGGCGTCGAGCCGGCTCGGGTATCCGCTGCGGCTGCCGCACACCGCGATCGTCGCCTGGATCGACGACCCGGCTGTCTTCACCGGCTCCCTCGACACGGTGGTGACGCGGATGGCCGACGGCCGGCGGGTGTTGACGGTGCCGTCGGGGGCGCGCGGCGTGTGGGCGTGGATCGTGCACGACGCCGCGGACATCGGTATCGACGACGTGCCGGCGGGCGTGCGGATCGCGGTCGGCGACACCGCCCCCGGCATCGACGGGTTCCGGCGCAGCCACCGCGAAGCCGCGGCGGCGCAGCGGATCGCGGAAACGGCAGTCGCAGGCGCCCCGGTCACCCGCTACACCGACGTGGAGGTGGTGTCGCTGCTGTCCGCGAGCCCGGAGGCGACGCGGGTCCTCGTCGAGCGGGAACTCGCGGGCCTGCTCGGCGCCGATCCGGCGTCCGGGCGTCTGCGGGACACCCTGCGAGCGGTCTTGGGCTGCAACGGCAACCACGAGGCCGCCGCGAGGCGGCTCGGCATCCACAAGAACACCGTCCGGTATCGGATGCAGCGGATCGAGGAACTCCTCGGCGGGGATCCGTCGACGCGCAGGCTGCCCCTCGAACTCGCGTTGGAATGGGTGACGGTGTCCGGGGTGGATGGAGTGTCCGGCGGGTAGGGCGACCGTCACGGTGCATGATGTTCCGGGAACCACGCTCAGGTAGCTGTGTTCGGGAGGAATCGTCATGCTCGGTCTCGTCCACCCCTGTTCTGCGGGCCTGGGCCCGGAACTGCGTGAGCAGTGGCGCGCACACCTGTGCGGCACCTGTCTCGCGCTGCGGTCGGGGGCCGGGCAGGTCGCCCGGGCGACGACGAACACCGATGCGGTGCTGCTGTCCGCGCTGGTGGAGGCGCAGCAACCGGAGACCGCGGCGACCCGGACCGCGGGCCCGTGCCCGCTGCGGAAGTCCGTGCGCCCGCAGGTCATCGCGCCGAGCGAGCTCAGTGTGCGACTCGGGGCGACCGCATCCCTCACGCTGGCCGCCGCGAAGGTCGACGACACCGTCGCCGAACAGCGCGCCGGTCTGGCACCGCGGCGGCGGGGCGTCGGACTCCTGGCGGCCGCCGGCACCCGATGGGCGCGCAAGGCGCGGCGGGACCACCGGGTCGCCGATGCCGCCGGGGTCCCGCAGGTGCTCGACCGGCTCGCCGGGCAGGCCGCGGTGGAGTCCCGGTCGACGGCGCTACCGGAGATCACCGCCCCGACGGCGGACGCGGTGTCCGCGATGTTCGCGGCCACCGCCGACCTGGCCGGCGTGCCGGAGAATCGGGACGCGCTCGCGGACCTCGGCCGGATGTACGGCGAGTACGCGCACCTGCAGGACGCGGTCGAGGACCTCGAGGCCGACCGTGCCGCCGGTGTCTACAACCCACTCGACGCCACGGGCACCACCGTCGAACAGGCGCGGGAGCGGATGCGGCACCTCGGACGGCAGGCCGCCGACGCACTGGGGCGGATCCGGATGCGGGACGACCGGCTGGTGCGACCCCTGCTGCTCGGGGCGATGGCGGTGGCGATGCTCGCCGACGGCGCACCGGGCAGGAAGAAGCAGCCGAAGGGCAGTTCCTGCTGTGACTGCTGTGAAGTCTGTGACTGCTGCGACAGCTGACGCGGTGTCCTGACCACCTGGCACCCTGCCGCGGGAGGTTGCTGCGCACGCCTCTCGATGTTCGGTACAGCAGCCTCCCGCGGCGGCGGCGGTCGGTCCCGGTCGGTCAACTCTCGCCGGTCAACTCCGCGATCAGCGCCTCCACCCGCACCCGGATCGCGTCCCGGATCGGCCGGACCGCGTCGAGGCCCTGCCCGGCGGGGTCGTCGAACACCCAGTCGCGGTAGGACTTTCCGGGGAACACCGGGCACGTGTCGCCGCAGCCCATCGTGATCACCACGTCGGAGTCCTGGACGGCGTCGACGGTGAGGATCTTCGGGTTCTGCGTCGAGATGTCGATACCGACCTCGGCCATCGCGGCCACGGCGGCGGGGTTGACCTGGTCGGCGGGGGCGCTCCCGGCGGAGCGGACCTCGATCCGTCCGGCAGCCAGATGGGTCAGGAACCCGGCCGCCATCTGCGACCGTCCGGCGTTGTGGACGCACACGAACAGCACACTGGGCATGTCAGGACTCCTTCACGGCGCTGAAGCGTTTACGCAGCGCGAGCGAGACGTAGACGAGGGCGACGAGGACCGGCACCTCGATCAGCGGCCCGACTACTCCGGCGAGGGCCTGCCCGGAGGTGACGCCGTAGGTGGCGATCGCAACCGCGATGGCGAGTTCGAAGTTGTTGCCGGCCGCGGTGAACGCGAGGGTCGTGGTGCGGGCGTAGCCCAGGCCCATTACGGCACCGAGCAGGTAGCCGCCGCCCCACATGATCGCGAAGTACGCGAGCAGCGGGAGCGCGATCCGTGCGACGTCCCACGGTTGCGAGGTGATCTGCTCACCCTGCAGCGCGAACAGGATCACGACGGTGAACAGCAGCCCGTACAGCGCCCACGGCCCGATCTTCGGCAGGAACGTCGACTCGTACCAGTCGCGCCCCTTCGCCTTCTCCCCGAAGTGCCGAGTCAGGAATCCGGCGAGCAGGGGGATGCCGAGGAAGATCAGGACCGAGGCCGCGATCTGCCACGGGGAGACGTCGATCGTGGTCTGCTCGAGGCCCAGCCGGCCGGGCAGCACCGACAGGTAGAACCAGCCGAGCACCGCGAACATGATCACCTGGAAGACGGAGTTGATCGCCACCAGGACCGCCGCCGCTTCGCGGTCCCCGCAGGCGAGGTCGTTCCAGATGATGACCATCGCGATGCAGCGGGCGAGGCCGACGATGATCAACCCGGTCCGGTATTCGGGCAGGTCGGGTAGGAAGATCCAGGCGAGGGCGAACATCAGCGCCGGGCCGAGCACCCAGTTCAGCAGCAGCGACCCGAGCAGCAGACGCCGGTCGCCGGTGACGGTGTCGAGGCGGTCGTAGCGGACCTTCGCCAGCACCGGATACATCATGATCAGCAGGCCGGCGGCGATCGGCAGGGAGATGCCGTCGATCTCCACCGCGCTCAGGGTGTCCCCGAGGCCCGGGATCGTCCGGCCCAGCAGCAGGCCGGCGAGCATTGCGGCGCCGATCCACACCGGCAGGAACCGGTCGAGTGTCGAAAGCCTACCTGCGGCAACGGGTCCGGTGGCTGTGTCGCTCACGGGGCCACCTCCGCGCACCGCGACGACGCGACGGCCGGTGCGGCGTCGAAACGCAGCACCGCAGACAGCCGTTCGAGTGCCGCCGGAACGATCCGGTAGTACACCCAGGTGCCGCGCCGCTCGTGCTCGACCAGTCCGGCCTCGCGCAGCACCTTCAGGTGGTGCGAGACGGTCGGCTGCGACAGCTCGAAGGCTCCCGAGATGTCGCACACGCACGCCTCGCCGCTCTCGTGGGCGGCGACGATCCCGAGCATCTGCAGGCGCACCGGATCGCCGAGCGCCTTGAACATCCGGGCGTCGGCGAGTGTCCCGTCCGCGACCGCTGATTGATTCGACATGTGTCTATATTGACAGATGTCGAATCAGTGGCGCCACTCGCTGTGTGCGCGGCACAAAACGTGACGGACGGTTGTGCCGATCGGCCAAGCGCGCCCGCCGTCGACCGTGTGACGATGGTCATGACAGGCGACGGTCTCCGAGAGAGGGTGTGCGACATGGCAGTTCCCGGTGTTCCCGACGGTTTCGACTTCACCGACCCCGACGTGTACGAGCAGCGACTCCCCGTCGAGGAGTTCGCGGCACTGCGCCGGTCGGAGCCGGTGCACTGGGTGGAGCAGTCGCCCACGACGGGCGGTTTCGCCGACGAGGGGTACTGGGCGGTGACCCGGCACGCGGACGTCAAGGAGGTCTCCCGCCGCAGCGACATCTTCTCGTCGTGGGAGAACACCGCGATCGCCCGGTTCTCCGACGACCTGCCCCGTGAGAACGTCGAGATGCTGCGGCACCTGCTGCTCAACAAGGACGGCGTCGAGCACACCGCGCTGCGCAAGATCGTCTCGCGCGCGTTCACGCCCCGAGCGGTGCAGGGCCTGCGCGCCGCGCTGAAGGAGCGGGCCGAGAAGATCGTCACGGAGGCCGCCGGGTCGGGCCGCGGCGACTTCGTCGAACAGGTGGCGTCCGAGTTGCCGCTGCAGGCCATCGCGGAACTCATCGGGGTGCCGCAGGAGGACCGGCACAAGATCTTCCACTGGTCGAATCAGATGATGGGCTACGACGATCCGGAGTTCGCGCAGGAATCCCTGGTGGCGTCGACGGAGATCCTCGCGTACTCGTACGCGATGGCGGAGGATCGCCGCACGTGCCCCGCGGACGACATCCTCACCGCCCTCGTCGACGCCGAAATCGACGGCGGCGCCCTCGATTCCGCGGACTTCGGGTTCTTCGTGCTGCTGCTTGCGGTCGCCGGCAACGAGACCACCCGCAACGCGATCACCCACGGCATCCTGGCGTTCATGGACAACCCGGACCAGTGGGAGCTGTTCCGGCGGGAGCGGCCGGCCACCGCGATCGACGAGATCGTCCGCTGGGCCAGCCCGGTCGTCGGCTTCCAGCGCACCGCGACGGTGGACACCGAACTCGGCGGGCAGCAGATCCACAAGGGTGACCGGGTGGTGATGTTCTACGCGTCCGCCAACTTCGACGAGGACGTCTTCGAGAACCCGATGACGTTCGACATCACCCGCACCGGCAACGACCACCTCGGTTTCGGCGGCACCGGTGCCCACTACTGCATCGGCGCGAACCTCGCCCGCATGGAGATCGAGCTGATCTTCGACGCCATCGCCGACCACATGCCCGACATCACGGCGCTCGGTGATCCGCGGCGGCTGCGGTCCGGATGGATCAACGGCATCAAGGAACTTCGCGTCGACTACGGCGGCGGCTGCCCGGTCCCGCACTGACCGCGCCGGGCAACCGGTCGGTCCGCACGCTACTGTCGTGTTTGTGAGTATTTCGGGGAATGGTGCACGACGTTCGGCAGGCAAGCGGATCGGGTCGGGGGTGCTCACCGTCGGCATGGCGATCGGATTCGCCTCCGGTGCAGCATCATCGGCGTCCGCAGCGGACACGCTCGACTGGGGGGTGTGTCCCGCCGAGTACGCGCTCGACGCCGCCGAGCAGTGCGCGACGGTCCCCGTGCCCCGCGACTACGGCAATCCCGACGCCGGCACGATCGACGTCCTGGTGACGCGGCACCGCGCGGAGGATCCATCGGCGCGCCGCGGAGTCCTGTTCACCAACCCGGGCGGGCCGGGCGGCGACGCGATCGCGTCGAACGCGATGCTCGCGCAGGCACTTCCGGAGCAGATCCGGCAGCAGTGGGACGTGATCGGGGTGCAGCCGCGCGGACTTCCGCACGCCGGGGCGCCCGAGTGTGTGCTCTCCCCGGAGATCATGGCCGCGATGGGTGCCGGATTCGGCGGCGGCGCCACCCGCGTCGCGTGTGACGGCGGAACCCCCGGCGCCACCGCGCACCTGACCACCGAGAACACCGCCCGCGACTGGGACACGGTACGAACGGCGTTGGGGGAGGACCGGATCGACGTCTACGGACTGTCCTACGGCACCACTCTCGCCTCGACGTACGCGACGTTGTTCCCGCAGCACACCGGTCGGATGGTCCTCGACTCGGCGGTCGACCGGGGTTGGTTGTGGAACGAGGTGCTGTGGCAGCAGAACGACGGCTACCGGGGGCGTTTCTACGACCTCATGGACTGGATCGCCGCCCACGACGACACCTACGGTCTCGGTGCCACACCGCTGCAGGTGTACCAGCGGTGGTCGGACCGGATCGTCGAGGAGGCCGGGGGCAACCCCACGCTCGCGCCGCCGCCCGCGCAGATCGGGGACGTCCCGCCGGCGTTCACGGCCGTCGCCGACGCCTACCGGGCGGGTGTCGACCTCACCGGCCCGGCCCGCATCCAGTTCGAGGCGTTCGTGCGCCGGACGATCGATCCGGCGCACACGCAGGCGGCGTCGAGCCTGTATCTGTTCACCCGCCAGGCACTTCCGGCTCGCAACTCCTGGCCGACGATCGCGCGGGTGGTCCGGGACGGCCTGTCCGCGATGCCGGAGTCGCAGCCCGACGAGACCGACCTCGACATGATGGTCGCCTCGCAGCTCATGCAGGCGCTGGTCCTGTGCAACGAGAACGCGGTTCTGCCGCGGCCCGACCGGATTCCCGGCTGGCTGTTCTCGACGTTCGTCACCGGCGACCTGTTCGACGCCGTCGGCTACGGCTTCAGCGCCGGTGCGTCGTGTGCGGGGGCGCCCGCGGTGACCACCGTCCCTGCGCCGTCCGGTGCCGGCCTCGACACCCCGCCGCTCGTGCTGCAGGGCCTGCGGGACCCGCAGACCCCGTACGCGGGCGGGATGCGCCTGGCCGACGCGCTGGGCGCGCACGTCGTCACCGTCGACGGCGGCGACCACGGGGCCGCGATCCAGGGCGGGAACACCGTCGTCGACCGGGCCGTCACCGAGTATCTGACGACCGGTACCACCGACGTCACGCACGCCCCGGAGGCGCCCGTCACCGCACCGCTGTGACCGTCGCTGGTTAGAGTCGGGCCGCGTGAACCCGCAGCAACTGTCCTCCGACCGCATCCTCGAACTCGACGCCACCCATCTGTGGCACCCGTACGGCGCGTTCCCGGCGTCGACGACGCCGCTGGTCGTGGAGTCCGCGCAGGGCACCCGCCTCACCCTGGCCGACGGCACCGAACTGGTCGACGGCATGAGTTCGTGGTGGTCGGCAGTGCACGGCTACCGGCACCCGGTGCTCGACGCCGCGGTCACCGAACAGCTCGGCCGGATGAGTCACGTCATGTTCGGCGGCCTCACCCATGCCCCGGCGGCGCGTCTCGCGCAGCTGCTCGTCGACGTCACCCCGGACGGCCTCGACACGGTGTTCCTCGCCGACTCCGGCTCGGTGTCCGTGGAGGTCGCGGTGAAGATGTGCCTGCAGTTCTGGCGGGCGCAGGGCCGACCGGGCAAGCACCGGCTGCTCACGTGGCGCGGCGGCTACCACGGCGACACGTTCGCGCCGATGAGCGTGTGCGACCCGGACGGCGGCATGCACACGATGTGGACGGATGTGCTGGCCCGGCAGGTGTTCGCGCCCGCCCCGCCCCGTGACTTCGACCCGGACTATGTCGCCGAGTTCGAGCAACTCGTCACCGCGCACCGCGACGAGCTGGCTGCTGTGATCGTCGAACCGGTGGTCCAGGGGGCGGGCGGGATGCGCTTCCACGATCCGCGGTACCTCACCGAACTCCGGCGGATGTGCGACGAGCACGGTCTGCTGTTGGTGTTCGACGAGATCGCCACCGGCTTCGGCCGCACCGGGGAACTGTTCGCCGCCGACCACGCCGGGGTGTCGCCCGACGTCATGTGCGTCGGCAAGGCGCTCACCGGCGGCTACCTCACGCTGGCCGCCACGCTGTGCACGACGGCGGTCGCCGAGACGATCAGCGCCGGCGAGGGCGGCGGCGTCATGCACGGCCCGACGTTCATGGGCAACCCGCTGGCCTGCGCGGTCGCCGTCGCGGCCGTCGAGTTGCTGCTGTCGCGGGACTGGCGCGCCGAGGTCGCGATGGTGAACGCGCGCCTCGAGCACGGGCTGGCCCCGGCCCGCGAGATTCCCGGTGTCGTCGACGTCCGGGTGCTCGGCGCCATCGGGGTGATCGAACTCGCCGCACCCGTCGACATGCCGTCGGCGACCGACGCCGCCGTCGCCGCCGGGGTGTGGCTGCGCCCGTTCCGGAACCTGATCTACGCGATGCCGCCGTACGTGAGCACTGCCGACGACGTCGACCGCATCGCCGCCGGCATGGTCGCCGCGGCCCGCAGCCAATCCTCCGAAAACCGGCCTGGGCTGTGATCCGCGTCGCTAGGGTCGGGGCGTGTACCGCGACCTGTTTCGCCGCCCCCGCCCGGTCACCGCACTGCTCGTCACCGTCGGCCTGCTGCTGGGGCTGACCGCGGCACTCGTGTGGCACGTCGCCGCCGACGCGCCCGACTGGTGGCCGACCCTGCCGTTGCTGGCCGGTCTCGGTGCGGGGGTCGGCGGGTTCGTCGCCGCGTGCGCCAACGCGGAGGGCTGGCGGATGACGCGCGCCCAGGACGGCGGCTACCGACCACTGGCGGTGTTGACGACCGGCACCGCGCTGGTCTCGGGGGTGTGTTTCGCGTGGGCGTGGACGGCATCTCCGCCGTCGTCCGGGGCGGCCTCCCCGTCGCCGTGGTTGACGTTCCCGCTGCTGAGCCTCGTCGTGGCGGCGGTCGCGGCGGTCGTCGCGTTCGAACTGGACATTCGGGTTTTCCGGCTGCGCCGGTAGCCCACTTGAACGCTGTTCAAGTGGGCTTGTAGGGTGCTGTCCGTGGGAACCGAACGGGATGCACTGGCCTGGCTGGACGACGTCGAGACGCAGCGGCGGACGGCCGGACTGCGCCGCGAACTGCGGCCGCGGGGCGCGTCGGATCCGGTGATCGACCTCGCGTCCAACGACTATCTGGGCCTGGTCCGGCACCCCGAGGTGATCGCGGGCGCGGTCGCCGCCGTCCGCCGCTGGGGTGGGGGAGCGACCGGATCGCGCCTGGTCACCGGGACCACCACGGACCACGATCTGCTCGAAGGGGAGCTCGCCGACTTCGTCGGCGCCGAGGCCGGTCTCGTCTTCGCCAGCGGGTACGCCGCGAATCTCGGTGCGGTGACGGCACTCTCGGGTCCCGGTGCACTGATCGTCTCCGACGCCGGTTGCCACGCCTCCCTCGTCGACGCGTGCCGGCTGTCCCGGTCTCGGGTGGTCGTCGCCCCGCACGCCGACGTCGACTTCCTGGCCCGCACCCTCGCCGCACGCGCCGAGGAGCGGGCGCTGGTGCTCACCGATTCGGTGTTCAGCGCCGACGGCGATCTCGCGCCGCTGCGCGACATGCACCGGGTGTGCCGCGCGCACGGGGCGGTCCTGCTCGTCGACGAGGCCCACGGCATCGGGGTGCGCGGCCGCGGCGGCCGCGGCCTGGTGCACGAGGTGGACCTGGCGGGGGAGCCGGACGTGGTGGTGACCGCGACCCTGTCGAAATCGCTTGCCGCGCAGGGCGGTGCGGTCATCGCATCGGAGCGGGTGCGGGCGCACCTGATCGACGCGGCCCGCACGTTCATCTTCGACACCGGTCTCGCCCCGGCCGCGGTCGGGGCCGCCCGTGCCGCACTCGCGGTCCTCGTCCGGGAACCGGAGCGGGCCGCTGCCGTCCTGGAGCGGGCCCGCGACCTGGCCCGGATCACCGGCGCCGCCGCCCCCGAATCCGCTGTGGTGTCGGTGATTCTCGGTGACCCGCAGGTCGCGTACGACGCCGCATCGGCCTGCCGGGAACGAGGCCTGCACGTGGGCTGTTTCCGGCCGCCGTCGGTCCCCGCCGGCACGTCACGGCTGCGGCTCACGGCCCGCGCCACGATCGACGCCGACGAGATGACGCGGATCGACGCCGTGCTCACCGAGGTGCTGGCAGCGCATCGGGTGCGGGTGGCGGCATGACCGTGCTCGTCGTCTCCGGAACCTCCACCGATGTCGGCAAGACGGTGGTCACCGCGGCGCTCGCGGCCGCGGCGGCCGCGCGGGGGCTGTCGGTGGCGGTGTGCAAGCCCGGCCAGACCGGTGTCGCGCCGGGCGAACCCGGCGACCTCGCCGACGTCACCCGGCTGACCGGGATCACGGCGACGATCGAGTTGGCCCGCTACCCGGAACCGCTCGCCCCGGACACCGCGGCCCACCGCGCCGGGATGCCGCTGCTCACGCGCGCGCAGGTGGTCTCCGCGGTCCGGGAGCTCGAGGCCCGCCACGACGTCGTCCTCGTCGAGGGCGCCGGAGGCCTGTTGGTGCGGCTCGGGGCCGACGGGTTCACGATCCGCGACGTCGCCGCCGACCTGGATGCCCCGGTCGTCGTGGTCGCGGCCGCCGGACTCGGCACGCTGAACCACTGCGCGCTCACCGCGGAAGCCCTCACCGCCCGCGACGTCGTGTGCAGCGGGTTCGTCGTCGGATCCTGGCCGGACACACCGGACCTCGCGGCCCGCTGCAACCTCGACGACCTCCCGGACGTCACCGGCGCGCCCCTGGTAGGACGGATCCCGGAAGGCTCCGGCCGCCTGGATGCGGCGGCGTTCACCGCCGCGGCGGCGGGCTGGTTCGAGCCGGAATGGATTGCGTCGCTAGGGGTGTAACGGGAGTATTCGCACCCGGAGCGCATACGCGACGACGTGGTGGTCGTCCGGGATCGCGCACCCGCGATACAGGGTCCGCGGCCCGTCGTAGGTGACGTTGTACCAGTTCGGGTAGTCGGTGGGGGTGTGCACGACATGCTGGATCAGCGGTACGCGCTCGATCAACTGCACCCGGCCGGTGGGCTGCGTGTAGTAGTTGCTCCACAAGTAGCGATCCCACATCAGGCACCCGGTCAGGGTGGTCGCGCCGACCGCGCCGACGTCGTCCGGGACGAGTACGGTGAATCCGTCCAATACGTCGTCGGCTCGAACACGTCCCCCACCTCGGGTCGGTCGGGGAACGACTCGAGGTGGGGGACCCTCCGCAGGATCGTCATGAGTGCGGACGCGGTGCATAGGGGTACGGACCGAGGCGGGTACTCGCCGAGCCCCGGAGCAGGTCGGGTCGCACCCCGTGAACGGTGCCGTAGGTGCGTTCGTCGAGGTCGAGCGACCGGATCGTGGCGTGGGTGGCGTGGGTGATCCAGTGGGGAACGAACACGGTGAGCGTGAGATGTGCCGGTGTGGCAACCATCGTCGAACCCCACGCACTCGAAGGTCCGTCGAGCGACGCCGTCGGGCGGGGCTACCTTGTCTCGCAGTCAACCTCGCTTATCGAGCGGGATGCAGCAGTGGAGACGTTCACCGTCCTCAATTCAGAGTGGATAGGGCGGTGGTTCATGCGAAGCCGGAGGCGATGTCGCGGCCGATGATTTCCTTCATGATCTCGGTGGTTCCGCCGTAGATGGTTTGGATGCGGGTGTCGACGTAGGCGCGGCCGATGGGGTACTCCATCATGTAGCCGTAGCCTCCGTGGAGTTGGACGCAGCGGTCGATGACGCGCTTCTGCATCTCGGTGGCCCACCATTTGGCTTTGGCGGCGTCGACAGCGGTGAGGTTGCCGGCGTTGAGTGCGAGTACGCATTGGTCGATGTAGGCCTGGGTCACCTCGATCTCGGTGACGATCTCTGCGAGGGCGAAGCGTGTGTTCTGTAGGTCGCCGATCGGTTTCCCGAATGCTTTGCGTTCGAACACATAGTTCTTCGTCCATTCGTAGGCGGCGCGTGCGGAGGCTACTGCGCTGAGCCCGATGGACAGACGTTCGAGGGGCAGGTTGTTCATCAGGTGTGTGAAGCCGTGTCCCTCGGTGCCGAGAAGGTTTGCTGCGGGGACACGAACATTGTCGAAGACCAGCTCGGCGGTGTCCTGCGCGGCGAGTCCGACCTTGTGTAGCTTGCGGCCGCGACTGAATCCGGGGGTGTCGCGTTCGACGACGATCAGGGAGAACCCCTTGGATCCGGCGTTCGGGTCGGTGCGGCACACGATGATCACCAGGTCGGAGTGGATTCCGTTGGTGATGAACGTTTTCTGGCCGTTGATGACCCAGTGGTCGCCGTCACGGACTGCGGTGGTCTTGAGGCCTTGGAGGTCGGATCCAGCTCCGGGTTCGGTCATGGCGATGGCACCGATCAGTTCCCCGGCGGCCATGCCGGGAAGCCAGCGTTGTTTCTGGTCGTCGGTGCCCAGATGTGCGATGTAGGGGGTGACGATGTCGTCTTGGGTGTTGATGCCGCTGCCGAACGAGGTGGTGGCGGTTCGGGCGACCTCTTCGACGACGACACAGCGGAATCGGTAGTCGGTGACGCTGGAACCGCCGAACTCTTCGGGGACCGCGAGTCCGAGGATGCCGGCTTTGCCTGCGGCGAGCCATGCGGAGCGGTCGACGATCCGGTCTTCTTCCCAGCGGTCGTAGTGGGGTTCGATCTCGCGGGCGAGGAACTCTCGTACCGTTTCCCGGTATGCCTCGTGGTCGGGTTCGAAGAAGTTGCGCTGCATCGGTTCTCTCCAGAGTGTGAGGTCGTCAGGTGTCAGGCGTCGACGGTGGTGAGTGTGCGGGCAAGGCGTTCGGCGATCAGGGATTCGGCGTCGTGGACGATGCGGTCGACCAGGTCCGCGACGGTGGGGATGTCGTGGATCAATCCTTGGGAGGAACCGACGGTCCAGATGCCGGCATCTGTGTCGCCGGTGTCGAAGACCGTCCTGCCGCGGGTGCCGGCGACGAGGTGCCGGACGTCGTCGAAGGTGCCGCCGCGGTTGAGGATGTCGACGACTTCGAGGCTGATGGTGTTTCGGGCGACGCGGGCAGTGTTGCGCAGTGGCCGGAAGATCAGTTCTGTGTCGGTTTCCTTGGCGGCAACGATCGCTTCTTTGATGTCGCGGTGGATCGGGGCTTCTTCGGTACACATGAATCGAGTCCCCATGTTGATGCCGTCGGCACCCAGCGCGAGGGCAGCGACCAGGCCTCGTCCGTCTGCGAAGCCGCCGGAGGCGATCATGGGGATGGTGACGTGTTCGGCGGCCGCGGCGATCAGGACGAGTCCGGGGACGTCGTCTTCGCCGGGGTGGCCGGCGCATTCGAAGCCGTCGATGCTGATGCCGTCGACGCCGGCGTCCTGAGCTTTGAGTGCATGGCGGACGCTGGTGCATTTGTGCAGTACTTTGATGCCGGCCGCGTGGAAGTCGGGGAGATGGGGTCCGGGGTTCGCGCCGGCGGTTTCGACGATCTTGACGCCGGAGTCGATGATGACCTGCCGGTACTCGGCGTAGGGGGGAGGGTTGATCGAAGGCAAGATTGTGAGGTTGACCCCGAATGGCTGGTCGGTGAGTTCGCGGGTGCGCGCGATTTCTCGAGCCAGGTCGTCGGGGGTGGGTTGAGTCAATGCCGTGATCATGCCGAGTGCTCCGGCGTTGGCTACGGCGGCAACGAGTTCGGCTCTGCCAACCCATTGCATTCCGCCCTGCACGATGGGGTGGCGGACGCCGAAGGTGTCGGTGAATGCGGTGGTCAGCATGTGATCTCCTCACTGGGTGTGCTCTGATAGCCGACGATGCGTAGGGCGATAGCGGTGTAGCGGTCGGCGACCTGTCCGGGAGTGAGCGGGCCGTCGATCTGGTACCAGCGGGCGATCGACTGGGCCATGCCGAGCAGAGCGCGCACGGGTTCCTCGGTTTCGTCGATGACGAATACACCTTGTTCGACACCGTCGCGTACCAGGTCGGAGGCCATCGTTTCCAGACGTTTGCGGGTGGCCGCATAGTTTCGGCGGTTGTCCGGGGAGACATGGCGGAGTTCGGAATCGAGCGCGGATTGTGGGGTCCGGTGCGTCATGTTGAGGACGATCGCTTCGACGAAGTTGCTGAAGCGTACGACCGGGTTGTCGCCACCGGCGGCGACCGCGGCGAACGATCGGTCGATCAGATCACGGACCGCGGTGTCGAGAAGGGCGACGAGAACGGCTTCCTTGTTCTCGTAGTGGTAATACAGGGCGGGAACGGTCACCCCGACCCTGCGAGCAAGTTCGCGCACCGAGGTGCCGTGGAAGCCGTTCTCGTGGAAGGCGTGGAGGGCCTGGGCGAGGACGGGATCGAGTTGGAGTGGTTCGAATACCCGCCAGCCGTCGACTGTTTCGGATGCAGGCCCTGCCGTCATCGCTGCTCCTTCTTCAGTACCTGGTTGTTCGTCAGCGGGGTGCCATGCGGATGGCGCCGTCGAGACGGATGGTTTCGCCGTTGAGCATCGGGTTGGCCACGATGTGCGCGGCGAGAGCGCCGTACTCTGCAGGGTCGCCCAAGCGCGACGGGTGCGGCACCTGCTGTCCGAGTGAGGCCTGCGCGGCTTCGGGCAGCGAGCCGAGCAGTGGGGTCTTGAACAGGCCCGGAGCGATGGTGACGACGCGGATCAGCAGTGAGGCGAGGTCGCGGGCGATCGGTAGGGTCATGCCGACGACACCGCCCTTGGAGGCGGAGTAGGCGGCCTGCCCGATCTGACCGTCGAACGCGGCGACGGAGGCGGTGTTGATGATGACACCGCGCTCACCGTCGACAGGGTCGACCGTGGAGATTCGTTCGGCGGCGAGACGCAGGACGTTGAAGGTGCCGACCAAGTTCACGTTGATGATCTTCGTGAAGTCTGGCAGGGGGAAGGCGCCACTGCGGCCGACGGTCTTGATGGCATTGCCGATGCCGGCGCAGTTGACGGTGACACGCAGCGGGCCGAGGGATTCGGCCAGGTCGAGGGCAGTGGTCACCGAGGCTTCGTCGGTGACGTCGCCGGGGGAGAACCGGACGCGGTCGCCGAGTTCCTTGGCGACGGTTTCTCCGTCGGACGAGGGCAGGTCGAGGATGACGACCTGGGCGCCCTGGTCGTGGAGGGCTTTGACGGTGGCCAGTCCGAGTCCGGATGCACCGCCGGTGACGACGGCGACGCTATCGGTGACGATCATGTGGGAGGTCCTTTCGAGAAATGCTGTGGTTCAGAGACGTTCGATGATGGCGGCGTTGGCCATGCCGGCGCCTTCACACATGGTCTGCAGGCCGTAGCGGCCGCCGGTGGCTTCGAGATGATGGACGAGGGTGGTGAGCAGCCGGGTGCCGGAGGACCCGAGAGCGTGACCGAGAGCGATCGCACCACCAAGTGGGTTCAGCTTCGCCGGGTCGGCCCCGAACTCGTGTGCCCACGCCAGTGGCACGGGTGCGAACGCCTCGTTGACCTCGTACGCGTCGATCTGGTCGATGTCGAGGCCGGACTTGGCCAGGGCTTTGCGGGTGGCGGGGATCGGTGCGGTCAGCATGAGCATCGGATCGTCCCCGGCCACAGCGAACGTGTGGAACCGGGCCCGGGGAGTCAGTCCGAGCTTGTTCGCGGCTTCTTCGCTCATGATGAGTACCGCGGAGGCGCCATCAGTCAGCGGCGAGGAGTTGCCCGGCGTGATGGACCAGTTCGCTTCCGGGAACCGGGCGGCATAGGCGTCGGTGTGGAAGGACGGCCTCAGCCCGGCCAATCCGTCCGCTGTGGTCGTGGCGCGGACCGTTTCGTCGAGGGTATGTGTGGCCGTCTCACCGGTAGGTGTGGTGATGTCGATCGACACGATCTCCTTGTCGAACGCGCCGGAGGCGATCGCGGCCGCAGCCCGTTGGTGTGACTGCGCGGCATAGGCGTCGAGCGTTTCGCGGTCGAGCTTCCATTTCGCGGAGATCAGTTCTGCAGAAATACCCTGGTTGACAAGGCCTTCCGGATATCGGGTGCGCAGGCTCGGCCCGTGGGTGTCCTTGCCCATCGGGGCAGTACCCATGGGGACACGGCTCATGGACTCGACCCCGCAGGCGATGACGATGTCGTAAGCGCCGGCGATGATGCCCTGGGCGGCGAAGTGTGCGGCCTGCTGACTCGACCCACACTGGCGGTCGATCGTGGTGGCCGGTACCGAGTCCGGGAATCCTGCTGCGAGCAGTGCGGTTCTGGAAATGTTGAGGGCCTGTTCGGAGGCTTGGTTGACGCAGCCGCCGATGACATCGTCGACGAGTACAGGGTCGAGGTTGTTCCGATCGACGATGGTGCGGAGAACGTGGGCGAGCATCTCGACGGGGTGTGTTGCGGACAGGGCGCCACCGGGCTTGCCCTTGCCGGACGCGAGCCGGACCGCGTCGACGATGACAGCGTTCGTCATGTGTGTTCCTTTCACCGGAGTGGATTCAACTCGGATACGGCGAGTTGGTGTGTGCGACCGGGGTGTAGATGGTCGATGTCAACGCCCCTGCCAGACCGGGGTGCGTTTTTCCGCGAACGCACGGGGGCCTTCCTGCGCATCGGCGCTGGTGAATACGGTGCGTATTGCGGTCGCGTTCTCGTCCCACACGTGTTGGTCCCAGTCGGAGTGGGTGGCGGTGCGGTGGATCATCGACTTCGATTCACGCACGGCCAGGGGGGCGTTGGAGGCGATGGCCTGGGCGAGGTCGATCGCGACGTCGAGTGCCGTGCCGGCAGGGGCGACACGGTTGATCAATCCCAGCTGCCGGGCGTCAGTGGCGGTGATGGGGGTGCCGGTCAGGGCGAGTTCCAGTGCGATTTTGCGGGGAATCTGTTGTTGCATCCGGATGACACCGCCGGCTGCTGCGAACAGTCCGCGTGTGACTTCGGGTAGTCCCAGCTGCGCGTGCTCATCGACGACGGCCAAGTCCGAGGCCAGGACGAGTTCGGTGCCGCCGCCGAGGGCGAATCCGTTGACCGCGGCGATCGTCGGCTTGCTCACCCAGTGCTGGGTGTACCCGGCGAACCCCCACTCTGGATGACCATCGGCGTCGAGGGGTTCGCCGGTGCCGAGTGCCTTGAGGTCGGCGCCGGCGCAGAAAGCGCGTCCCTCGCCGGTGAGGACGATGGCACGAACTTGTGTGTCGGTGTCGGCCTGTTCGAGCAGTGCGCCGACCGCGGTCGCGAGTGCGCCGTTCACCGCGTTCAATGCCCGCGGGCGGTTGAGGGTGATGATCGCGACGGCACCGCGTCGCTCGTACAGCGCGGAAGGTTCTGTGGGAGTCGGCTCTTCGGCCATGCGGACCTCCAGATGAGTTCTGCCATTGACTTACTTAACGCTCGCTAAATAGCTACCATGAGGACTGCGCCCGGTCAACGTCAATGCTGTTCCAGCGCAATTCAAGTCGAAGCTGTACGGCATGCATGGCCATGCCGGGCGGGCCTCTGAACTGCCCAATCTCACCCGAAATCGTCAAGGAGAACGATCATGAACTCGACACCCGTCCGTGACGTCGACGTCGAACTGGACGCAGGGATTCTGGCGGTCACCATCGCCAGGCCGACCGTCATGAACGCGGTAACTGCACAGACCCTCAACGAGGTGGCCGACACCTTCGAGCAGTACGCACGCGACCCGGCAGTCCATGTCGTAGTGCTCTCGGGAACAGAAGGCGCCTTCTGCAGCGGCGCAGACCTGTCGACCCTGAACGATCTGACAGCTCCACCGGATCCGGCCACTATCGATGCCGCCAATCGTGCGGTCGCCGCAATTCGACACTTCCCACGCCCGGTGATCGGCGCGGTTGGCGGCCCGGCAGTCGGTGTCGGCGTATCGCTCGCACTCGCGTGCGATCTGACCGTCGCTTCCGAATCTGCTTACTTCATGCTGGCTTTCACAAAGATCGGCCTCATGCCCGATGGGGGTGCCACCGCTCTCGTCTCGGCATCGATCGGACGTGCACGTGCCATGCGAATGGCGCTACTCGCCGAACGAGTAACCGCGCGACATGCGGTGGACATCGGGTTGATCGCATCGGCGCACCCCGACTCGACCTTTGCCATGGACATACGGGAACTGGCAGCCCGGGTCGCCGCGGGGCCGCGGTACGCGTTCCAGCAGACCAAGCATGCGGTCAACGCTGCGTCGTTGACCGAACTCGAGCGTGCGTTCACGCGGGAACGGATGGGGCAGCTCGAGTTGCTCGGATCAGTGGACTTCGTGGAAGGCGTTCGAGCGTTCCGCGCCAAGCAGATCCCCGCGTTCGGCCGGCGGTGACGAGGGGGTGGGGGTGATCGACGCCGACGTCGATCACCCCAGATCCTCGTCAGTCTTTCCAGTAGATCGCGCGATACCAGATCGACGACATCGCTGCTATTGCGTCGTCGTCGTCGACGGTCTCCGGGTCGACGCCGTTGGCGAGTTGGTCGTAGCAGAACTGGTTCAACATGGCGACGATGGCGGATCCGGTCAACCGAGGGTCGATGCCAGGGCAGTAGCCCTCTTTCTGTGCACGCCGCACGGTCTCGGACACCGCGTCGACGAGATCGTCGCACAGTTCCTGCCAGAAGGCGGCGAAGGTGTCGTTGACCATCGCCAACTGGAAGACGCCGACCATTTCCGCGAGGCGCTCCCGATAGGTGAGCCAGTGTGCGCGCGTCCATAGTTCGATCCGCTCACGGTTGGTCTTGCCGTGGGCGAATGCTTCGAGCGCACGTTCTCGCGCGTCCACGCGGAACTGCTGTGCCCAATGCGACAGCAGATCTTCCTTGGAGTCGTAGTAGTTGTAGAACGATGCCGTCGAGCGCCCGGACTCCTTGGCGATATCGGCGACCGTTGTGGCCAGATAGCCCTTGTGCGAGATCACTCGCCGTGCGGCGTTCTCGATGGCCGCAAGGGTCTCGCGGCCGCGAATCGTCGGCTTGGTTTGAGTGTTCACCGGAACATCCCCCTCTGTTGAGCGTCATCCGATCCGGACGGTGCAGGGCGTACGCAACCGAGCCGAATCTGATACTAACATCAGATTCGGCTCGGTTGCGTGCTGCCCGTCAGTTGATCTGACGACCGCCTACTGGCCAGTATTGCTGACGGAGGGCGACTTTCTGTACCTTTCCGGTGGCATTCCGAGGAAGTGACTCCACAACATCCACACCGGTGGGGCACTTGTAGTGCGCCAGGCAGTCCCGGCTGAAAGCAATCAGTTCGTCGGGGGTTACCGAGTGGCCGGAGCGTGCGACGATGACCGCCCTGACGGTCTCACCCCACCGGTCACTCGGTACGCCGATGACCGCAGCCTCGGCAACTGCCGGATGGGCCATGAGAACGTTCTCGACCTCGGCCGGGAAGACGTTCTCGCCACCGGTGACGATCATGTCCTTGATGCGGTCGGTGATGTACAAGTAGCCGTCCTCGTCGAAGAACCCGGCATCACCCGTACGGAACCAGTCACCCGCAACGAATGCGGCGGCCTGCTCGTCGGGGCGGTTGCGGTAGCCGAGCATCACCAGATCGCTTCGAGTCCGAACCTCACCGACCTGATGTGGTGGAAGGGACTCGTCGGTTACGGGGTCGAAGACGCCGACGTCGATGCCGTCCACGGGCCGCCCCGCAGACGCCAAACGATGCTCGGGTGCCCCGGCGGAATGGTCCTCAGGCCACAGAAACGAGATGGGCCCATTGGTTTCAGTCATGCCGTAACCCTGGGCGAGGTCGGAGTCGAATGCAGCGCGCGCCTCTTTCATCAGTGTTGTCGAGATCGGAGAACCTCCGTAGATGATCATCTTGAGGGACGGGAAGGACACGCCCTCGATCGAAGGTTCACGGGCCAACATCTGGATCACCGCCGGCACCATGGCCGCGTACGTGACTCCCGCCGCGTTGATGAGAGCCAGGATGTTCGCAGGGACGATCTCGGTCACGAAAAGCGCAGTCGCGCCTCGCGCCAGGCACAGGAAGAAGAAGCCGGTGCCTGAGATGTGGAACAGCGGTGACGGGATGAGTAGTACGTCATCGCATCCGACGTCGAAGGGTGTCGGCTTCGCAAGGTTCGCTGCGATGTTGGCGTTGGTGAGTTGGACGCCTTTCGGTCGACCGGTGGTCCCGGACGTATAGAAGATGAACGCGACATCCTCCGCGGCAGGGTCGATACCGGTGTCTTCCGGTGAATGCGGTGCGAGCCATTCCTCCAACTCGACGACTTTCGCGCCCTTGACGACGTACACCTCGCCCGGGGTGCCGGCCGCCAGTCCCATCAAGGGGAGCATCGAGGCCTCGCACACGGTGACGACCGGGTCGGCGTCCGCGACGAGTTCGAGTACCTCTCGTTGCGCCAACCTCCAGTTCAGTGCGATCCCGGATGCCCGGATCTTCGACGCGCCGACGAGGGCGGTCACCCACGTTTCGGGGTCTCGGCCGAGGAACGCAACCCGGTCACCCGGCATCGCCCCCAGCGCAAGGAGAGCGTTGGCGAATCGACTGGTCCTGTCATGTAGCTGACTGAATGTCAGGGCGCGAGAGGAGTCGACGGCGACGGCCGTCTTGTCGGGGGAGGCTCGGGCCCATTCTCGAAGCATGTGGGCGAGGGACGTTGGCTTGTTCACGGTGCTCCTTCGTTCGGGGTGGAACTACCTGGAGAAGTGAGGCAGTGCGGTGACTGCTGCATCGATGTCAACGAGTTCGATCGGCGGGGCGTGCGGTGTCGACCCGGACCGGCCGAGCCCGGTCAGGGTGCGAGCGGACCGAGATTGGTCCAGGAGTGCAGAGCCCGTGAGCAGGCGCCAGGTGGGGCAGGTGTCAGAAGACGCGTGCGACCCGTTCGGCGCCGGTCTTCGGGATGTGGCGAACGTCGTCGGGTGTGAACTCCCGCAGCCAGCACGAGAACTCCAGGAGGATGTCGTCCGGATCCTGAAAGTAGAAGGAGCGGACATAGACGCCGGGATGCATGCTCTCGGCTACCTGGGTGTCACTATCGTCGTGGTTGACGAGCGGTCCTACACGAATGCCCTTCTCCTTCAACCGGTTGCGGTACTCGATGAACTTCTCTGCAGGAACGTCGAACGCAACGTGGTTGAGGGAGCTGACGGAGCTGGTCCACTCGCCGAACCCGGGCAGGGTGATGGGCGAAGAGATGCCCGGTACGGCGTCGTGGTTGTCGGCGAACCAGAAGAACGCGAGCGAGTTGCCGTTGCCGGCGTCGAAGAAGAAGTGCTGGCCGATGCCGTCGGGCAACTCGACAGTCTTGATCAGCGGCATACCGAGGACTCCGCTGTAGAAGTCGACGGTGCGTTGCATGTCCGAACATACGAGGGCCACGTGATTGAAGCCGCGGAGCTCGAACTCGGTGTTGGTGGAGGTCATGGATCCTCATTTCGTATCGAGAACCGCCCAGGGCGAGTCAGGCGAGACGGTTCTGAGGCTAACATCAGATTCAGGTTTTGGAAGAGGTTTCACGAGATCCGACACGGACGGCGTCCACGCATTCAGATCGCTGCCGGTTGAACTGAGGGGCAACGTGTTTCGCTGTGATAGACAGCGCTGAAGACGGATGCTACTAATGTGACGTCAGATTTAGTTCCGACGGAAACGAAGGGCAAATCTCATGGAGATCAGCCGCACGTTCGTCGGGTTGCCGTCTCCGACAGCGACCCGTGCTGGAGCGGGGGGCCACCCCTGTCAGGGCGTCTACTACCACGTCAACGGGAAACGACCCAAGGTTGCGGTCATCGCCACGCACTACGGGATCGACTTCTCCGAGCACTACATGTCCACCTACCTCGCCGAGCGAGGGATCGGGTTCCTCGGCTGGAACACACGATTCCGGGGCGACGAGAGCCACTTCCTCCTCGACCACGCGCTCGTCGACATCGGCGTCGGGATCCGGTGGCTTCGCGAGGTCGCCGGTGTGGAGACCGTTGTTCTTCTGGGCAACTCGGGTGGCGGATCGTTGATGTCCGTCTACCAGTCCCAAGCTGTCGAATCGAACGTGACACCAGTGGCCGGCATGCGCCCGGCTGCGGGCCTCGACGATCTGCCCGCAGCGGACGGATACATCTCCACCGCGGCGCACCTCGGCCGCCCGGATGTACTGACGTCATGGATGGACGGTTCGGTGACCGACGAGTTCGACCCGATCGCTACCGACCCCGCCCTCGACCTGTTCAACCCGGACAACAGTCCCGCCTACGGCCCCGAATTCCTCGCCCGATACCGGCAGGCACAGATCGACCGCAACCACCGCATCACCGCGTGGGTGAAGGACGAGCTTCGACGGATCAACGGTGCCGGCTACCACGACCGACACTTTGCGGTGCACCGCACGTGGGCCGACCCCCGGATGGTGGACCCGACGATCGAACCGACCAACCGGGAACCGAACCGCTGCTACGTCGGAGTTCCTCAGCGCACCAACCGATCCGTATTCGGAATCGCCTCATCGTGCACATTGCGGACCTGGCTGTCGCTGTGGAGTCTCGACGATTCGCAGACCAGGGCACGACCCCACCTCGCCCGCATCACCGTCCCGGCGCTCGTCGTCAACGGTGACGCAGACACCGGGGTCTTCCCCAGCGATGCAGCCGAAATCGTGGCCCACCTCGGATCCGAAGACAAAGAGTTCTACGAACTCCACGCCGACCACTACTTCCTGACTCCCGGCGCACGGGACGAGTTGGCGGACCTGGCGGCAGCGTGGATCGAGAAGCGGTTCACATGACGGCGGCCACGGCGCGACCCAACTCGACGAGTTCAGTGCCGGCGGAGATGGTCGCCGCACTGCGACGGCAGGGACTCGCCGATCCCACCGAACATATCCACGGTGTTCCCGTGACCGGCGGAGTTTCCTCCGACGTCTGGCGGATAGACCTTCCCTCCGGACCGGTCTGCCTGAAACGGGCTCTGCCCAAGCTGAAAGTGACAGCAGACTGGCGAGCGCCGACAACCAGAGCACAGTGGGAGGCGCGCTGGCTCGGTATGGCGGGATCAGTGCAGCCCCCGATCCTGAAGGCATTCGACCGAGACACCGGGGTGCTGATTCTCGAGTGGCTCGAACCCGGCGGCTACCCCGTCTGGAAGAACGAACTGATCGCCGGACATGTCGATGTCCGCTTCGCCGGCGCCGTCGGAGACTCGCTTGCGCGTCTCCACGCGGTCGGCACTCACGAGGATCTCGGCGGTTGGGCTCAGGCCCGCCCTCTGTTCGAGACGCTGCGCATTGCCCCGTACTTCCGCTCGACGGCCCGCGCACACCCGGAATGTGCATCACGACTAGCGGATGTCATCGAGTCACTCGAACACGCCGACGTGACCGTGATCCACGGTGACATCAGCCCCAAGAACATTCTCACCGGCCCCGGGGGCCCGGTCTTCCTGGATGCAGAGTGTGCGTCGCTCGGAGATCCCGCCTTCGACATCGCATTCTGCCTGAACCACCTCCTACTCAAAGCCGTATGGATGCCCGACCGAGTCGGCGAGTTGCACACCGCGGCCGACGCACTCCTTACCGCATACGCGGCAACTGTGGACTGGGAAGATTCCGACAGCGTCGTGCAAAGAATGCTGATGTATCTCCCTGCACTCGCCCTTGCCCGCATCGACGGTATGTCGCCAGTGGAGTACCTCGACAACACGAATGGTCGACCAGTCGTCCGTGCGGCAGCCGTCCACCTCCTGAACTCGCCGGCGCGAACCTTCGACAGTCACATCGCGCGCTGGGCGTCACTCACATCGACGAACGGATGACAGAGCCATGACCGATGCACATGAGATCATTGCCGTCCGGGGAGCCCGCCGTTGGGACTCCCGCGGGCGTCCGACCGTTGAGGTCGAAATCCGTACTCCGACCGCGGTCGGTCGAGCGATCGCTCCTGCCGGCGCATCGACAGGAACTGGAGAGGCCGTCGACCTCCGCGATGGTGGTCCCGGATGTGGTGGGGCGGATGTCACGACTGCCGTCCGCAATGTCGACACGGTGATTGCGCAGGCTCTGATCGGTCGGCGTGTCGACGACCAAGTGGGCATCGACACGGCACTCGAGGCAATCGACGGCACCGGTTCGTTCGCCACGCTCGGCGGCAACGCCGCCGTGGCCACCTCCATGGCTGCCGCACACACCGCTGCCGCGGTCGAGAAACTTCCGCTGTGGAAGTACCTGAATCCGAACGCACGGCAACTGCCACTTCCAGAGATCCAGATCTTCGGGGGCGGAGCCCACGCACACGGGCGCATCGATCTGCAGGACCTCATGGTCGTGCCGTACGGGGCGCATTCGTTCGCCGAAGCTGTCGACTGGGCCGTCGAGATTCATCGCGCCGGCGGGCGCTGGCTGGATGCCCGCGGGCGACTCGCCGGCGTCGCCGATGAAGGCGGATGGTGGCCGGCGTTCGACTCCAATGTGCAAGCGCTCGACGCTCTGGTGGCCTCGATCGAGGATGCCGGACTCGTTCCCGGAGATCAGGTAGGGATTTCGATCGATGTCGCCGCGACCCAGTTCGTTACCGCCGACGGCTACCGCCTCGCCAGTGAGGACCGGGACCTCGACCGGGACAGCTGGCGGGAGGAACTGCTGACGTGGTTGTCGAAGTACCCGATCGCATCCATCGAGGACCCGTTCGCTGAAGATGATCCGGTAGGAATGCAGTCGATCACCGCAGCTGTGGGCGACAGGGTTCAGGTCGTCGGCGACGACTTCCTGGTCACCAACGCAGATCGAGTGCGAACTGCGGCAGCAGCCCATAGCGTCAACAGCGTGCTGATCAAACCGAACCAGGCCGGGACCCTCACACGCGCGAAGGCCGCACTCGATGCCGCCTCCGAGGAGGGGCTAGGTGCCATCGTGTCAGCACGCTCAGGTGAGACCGAAGACGTCACTATCGCTCACCTCGCGGTCGGATGGGCGAGCGGCGGATTCAAGGTCGGATCCGTCACGCGTAGTGAGCGAACCGCGAAATGGAACGAGATGATTCGCATCGAAGAAGAAATCGGATCATCCGGTCGATTCGTCGGGCGAGCAGGGCTGGGGCCGTGGCTGCGGTGACGGCGAGGCAACCGGTGCGGGTGCTCTTCCATTTCGATGGATCCCCGAGATTGCAGGACCGACTGGCACCCCTACTCGACGACCTGGACATCCGGTGGTGTGCCGAGCATGACGAGGAACGGTTTCGGGATCTACTCCCGGACACCGACGTTCTCTGGCATGTGCTCAGGCCGGTGACGGACGCCGATCTCGAGCGTGCGCCGCGACTCCAACTCATCCAGAAGTTGGGATCCGGTGTCAACACCATCGATCTCGTATCGGCCCGCCGACGTGGAATTACGGTGTCCAACATGGTCGGCGCGAATGCCCAGGCGGTGGCCGAATCCGCACTGATGCTGATGTTGGCCGCGTTACGGCGGACAGTCGAACTCGACGCTGCCACCCGGTTGGGGGACGGCTGGCCACTGGACACCTCACTGGCCGATCGTGTGGGTGAGCTTGCCGGGCGAACTGTGGGACTGGTCGGGTTCGGAGAGATCGCACGAAAACTCGAGCGACCACTGGTGGCGCTCGGGGCCCGGGTCCTGCATACGACTCGGAGAACGGATTCGGCCGACGAAAACTGGCGATCCCTCGACGACTTGCTGGTCGAATCGGATGTCGTTTCCCTGCACCTGCCCCTTGATGCATCGACCACACATCTGCTCGATACACGACGTCTCGGCCTGATGAAGCCGGGCGCGATACTGGTGAACACCGCGCGCGGTGAACTCGTCGACGAGGATGCACTTCATGCGGCGCTGACGTCCGGCAGGATGGCTGCTGCCGGCCTGGACACGTTCACCGTCGAGCCTGTCGATAGCACGAATCCTCTGCTCGCACTACGGAATGTGGTAGTCACACCGCATGTCGCCTGGCTGACTGCCGAGACGATCGAACGCTGTGTCACCATCGCGGCAGACAACTGCCGTCGCCTCATCAGGGGCGACTCTCTGCGCAATATCGTGCCCTGACGCTAGGGGCCGTGACCGCGTGCCACCACGTGCACCACGATGCGTGATCGATGTCACGAAGATTTATTGACAGAGACTTGCGTCACATATATAACTAAATCTGAAGTCAGATTCGTTTCCTGTTCACAGACGAGTGGAGATCTCTATGTCGAATGGATGGTCTTGTCGGAGAATCGGTGTGGCCGCAGTGGCTGCAACCGCTGTTGCCGGCGTAGTGACCGGCTGCGGCTCGGCATCGAGTGCGACCGGTGACGGAACACTGGCGATCGGCACTCTGGTCGACGTCCAAAGCTTCGATCCGGCGCTCAATCCAGGTCAGGGGCAACGTCTTTACCTCGATCCGATCTACGATTCGCTGCTACGCACCGACGCCGACGGCAAGGTCGTCGCGGGACTGGCTACGCAGTACACGCTCACTCCGTCATCACTCGACCTCACCCTCCCCGAGGGGCGGGTGTTCAGTGATGGCACGCCCCTGGATGCGCAGGCCGTCAAGGAAAGCCTCGAGCACATCAAGTCCGCGGCCGGGCCCGCGTCCACCGCGCTTGCCAGTGTGAGTGAGGTGCGGGTGAGTGATCCAGCACATGTGTCGCTACAGCTATCGGCGCCGGCACCGGCGCTACCGATCGCATTGACGGACGTCGCTGGAATGGTGGTGGCGCCGAGCGCGCTCGATGGGAACGATTTGGGTTCCGCTCCAGTGGGTTCCGGGCCGTACATGCTGGACCCCGCGGCATCGAGCAAGGGCGTTTCGTACGTCTACGTGCAGAATCCTCACTACGAAGACAAGACCGACCAGGGACTGAATCGGGTCGAGATCAAGGTCCTCACCGACGGGGCGGCCCGGGCCGGCGCTCTACGCTCCGGTCAGATCGATATGGCCCAGGTCGACCGCGCACAGGCCGACGCGGTCAGTTCGGCCGGCATGAACGTCGAGTTCACCTCAGGAAACCACTGGATGCTCCAACTCGCCGACATCGGCGGTGACAAGTCGCCGGCTCTGGCGAACAAGGACATCCGTCAGGCCATCGGCTATGCCATCGACCGTGAGGCGATCGTCAACGCAAGCCTCTTCGGCCAGGGAACGGCGACCACCCAGGTGTTCGGCCCGGAGAGCCCGTTCCACGTGGGGACTCTTCCGCAGCAGTACCGATACGACCCGGAGAAGGCTCGGCAGTTGGTGGCACGATCGGGCGTTCAGTCGCCGAAGTTCACCGTTCCCGCGTTCGGCCCCACCAAGCCGATTGCTGAAGCGGTCCAGGGGTACTTGCGTGACGTCGGCATCGAGATGGAGATCGTGCTGGTGCAGCCGGGAACCCTCGAGAAGGAGAACCGGTCCACGAACTTCGGCGGCTTCCTCACCCCGATCAAGCAGGTACACCCCGAGCAGCTGTACAACGAGCGTCTCGCGCCGAACGGGCCCCAGAACCCGTTCGGGACGGTCGCCCCGACGATCGACGAGCTTCACGCCGCCGCGTTGGCCGCCCCCGACGAGGCATCACGTGACGTCGCCTACCAAAAGATGCTCGCGGAGGTTGCGGACGAAGCTCTGTGGATCGATCTGTTCACCGACCAGACGCCGCTGGCGTGGAACGACAAGGTTCAAGGAGTCACCCTGCAGCCGGGATGGGTGATGGGCCCCTCTCTTCGCGGCGTGACTGCGTGACGGGACTCAGGCGATGACGAAACTCATTGGCGGACGGGCGCTCGCACTCATACCGATGCTTCTGCTGATCACCGTCATCAGCGTCGGCCTGATCCAGCTGATCCCGGGAGATGCGGCAGAGACCATCGCCGGAGCCTCCGCCACCCCTGAACAGGTAGCGCAGATCCGATCCGAACTCCAGCTCGACCGCTCAGTGTTCGAGCAGTACTTCGGATGGCTCGGTCACGCCGTCCAAGGAGATCTGGGCCGATCCGTGATCGACCAGAGCGAGGTCCTACCGGTCGTGCTCGAACGTCTCGGCGTGACAATCTCCCTCGCTCTTGCCGGTGCAGTGATCGGGTTGGTGCTCGGTATCGGAGCGGGAACGGCGGCGGCACTCCGACCGGGTTCGTGGATCGATCGGGTCATCACGCTGCTCGCGTCGGCGGCGCTCGCTATGCCGACGTTCTGGCTCGCACTGATCCTGGTGTCCGTGTTCGCGCTTCGTCTCGGATGGCTACCCGCCACCGGCTACACCCCGCCGGCGGTGAGCGTCACCGGTTGGATCCAGTCCCTCATCCTCCCGGGTATCGCTCTCGGCCTGGTGATGGCGGCAATGCTCGCCCGACATGCTCGTGCCTCGATGATCGCGGTGATGCAGATGCCGCACATCCGGACCGCCCGCGCGATGGGGCTTCCCCCTATCAGCGTGATCGGAAAGCACGGACTGAAGAACGCACTCGGCCCGGTGGTCAGCACGCTGGGCTTCCACTTCGCTCATCTTCTGGGCGGTGCGGTCGTCGTCGAGCAAGTCTTCGGTGTTCCCGGAATCGGTGACCTCGCATTGGCGGCGGTGAACCAGCGCGACATCCCGGTCATCCAGGCAGTTGTCGTGGTCACCGGAATCTGTGTGGCACTCGCACAGTTGCTCGTCGACGTCAGCTACGGATACCTCAACCCCAAGGTGAGGAAGTCATGACGACCATCACCCGGCAGCGGAACCGGAACTCCGGAGCCGCGGATGCCCCGCACAAAACACCGACTCCGCAGAACACCGTTCGTGCGCCCGGCCGCTGGGAACGGGTCGGCAGACGACTCATCAGCGACCCGGTGGTGCTCGCTGCCCTCGTCGTACTGATCGCCATCGTGTTCTGTGCGATCTTCCGCGACCATCTGATGCCCTACGACCCCGAGGCGACCGATCTGTCCCGGGTACTCGAAGGACCGTCAGCCGAACACCTTCTCGGCACGGACAACCTGGGACGTGACACGCTGTCCCGCCTGATCGACTCGAGTCGTATCGCGATCCTCGCATCCTTCGAAGCAGCAGGGATCGCACTGCTGGTCGGTGTCCCCGTCGGTCTCGTGATCGGGTACACCGGAGGCTGGCTCGACAACGTCGTCATGCGTGTCGTCGACGGGTTCACCGCACTCCCGGGTCTGATCGTCGCGATCGCAGTGATCGCAGCACTCGGGCCGGGCATCGGCAACGCGATGCTCGCACTGGGACTGATTTTCTCGACGACCTTCGCCCGGGTCACCCGCGGTGAGGTGATGGCCGCACGCCAGCACGTGTATGTCGAGGCTGCGCAGGTAACCGGTGCCGGCACACCACGGATCCTCTTTCGACATGTTCTCCCGAACATCGTCGGCCCACTGATCGTGCAACTGTCACTCACCTTGGCAGCGGCCCTGCTGGCGGAAGCAGCATTGTCGTTCCTCGGCCTCAGCGCGCAACCACCCGAAGCGAGTTGGGGTGTCATGGTCGCCGAGGGCGGACAGATGCTCGCCCGTCAACCGTTCCTGGTGATACCGCCCGGAATCGCGATCGGGCTGACCGTGTTGTGCCTCAACATCGTTGCCGACGGCGTTCTTGCCGGACTGCGCGACGAACCCCGTGCTTCACGCCGCCGGCGTCGCAGCGCGTCCCGCACCCCGTCTGCACCGATCACGGTCGCCTTGACCAGTGTCACGACCACCACGGTCGCCGAACTCCCGGACGACCAGGACGTCGTACTGCAGGTGCGTGGCCTGAACGTCGACGTCACCCGTGACAGCGACGATGTGATGCTCCTCGAAGACGTCTCACTGACCGTGCATCGCGGCCGCACCCTCGGGCTCGTCGGAGAATCGGGCAGCGGTAAGACGATGGCAGCGCTCGCGGTCATGGGATTGCTTCCGCCCGCCGCGCATGTGACAGGAGGATCTGTTCGCCTCGGGAACACCGAACTGCTCGGACTCTCGAACTCCTCGTGGAATCAGATCCGAGGTGCCCGGATGTCGATGATCTTCCAGGAACCGTCGACTGCACTCGATCCGGCCTTCACCGTAGGTGACCAGATCAGCGAGGTCATTCGCTGTCATTCCGGGATGAGCCGCAAGGATGCACACGAGAAAACTCTGTACCTGCTCGAACGTGTCGGCATTCGCGAACCTCACCTGCGGTACAAGAGCTATCCGCACGAGCTGTCCGGTGGTATGGCCCAGCGCGTCATGATTGCGCTTGCAATCAGCTGCGACCCGGAGCTGCTCATCGCGGACGAAGCGACGACAGCACTCGATGTGACACTGAAAGTGCAGATCGCGGACCTGCTTCGAGATCTGCAGGACGAGCTGGGCATGGGCATGGTCTTCGTGACGCACGAACTCGGTATGGTCGCAGACCTCGCCGACACGGTGGCCGTCATGTACGCCGGCAATGTCGTCGAGACTGGTGATGCCTCGGCACTGCTCAAGGATCCGCAACACCCCTATACCGCGGCGTTGCTCGAGTCCAGCTCGCAAGGCCGGCCGCGTGGTGAGGAACTCGGCACCATTCCAGGAACGGTTCCGCTGCCGGGGAATCGCCCTTCGGGATGTACCTTCGCACCGCGCTGCAGCTACGCAACCGAACATTGCACGCACGGTACGCCGCCGGCCCACGGAGACACGTCCACCTTCGTGCGTTGTGTACATCCATTGCTCCGAGCCGAGGGGTAACCCATGAGTGCGCTACTCGAGATCGAGAACCTTCGTGTCACCTTCCGCCGTCCCGGACTGATCCGCCGCCCGCCGCCGTTCGTGGCCGTCGACGATGTCACACTCAGACTCGGTGCCGGTGAAACACTCGGTGTTGTCGGCGAATCCGGATCGGGAAAGACGACCGTCGCACGGGCAGTGCTGCGGTTGCTCCGCCCAGAATCGGGAACGGTCCGATTCGACGGCCACGATGTCACCGCGTTCGACAAGGTACCGAAGTGGTATCGGCGCCGGGTCCAATCGATCTTCCAGGACCCCACCACGTCCCTGAACCCCTCATGGACGGTGCGCGATATCGTCGGGGAGCCGATCCAGGTGCACGAGAACGTCAGTCGCAGGGAGCTTCTCCTTCGGGTAGGGGAACTGCTCGAACACGTCGGCCTCGATCCCGCTAGTGATCAGCGTCGTCCAGCAGACTTTTCCGGAGGACAGCGTCAGCGGATCGGTATCGCACGGGCTTTGGCGACTCGACCGGACCTGATCGTGTGCGACGAACCGGTAAGTGCCCTGGACGTCTCGACTCAGAGCACGGTCGTCAATCTCCTCAACAGAATTCAGCGAGACACCGGCGTGTCGTATCTCTTCATCGGCCACGATCTGACATTGATGCGGCACGTCAGTGACCGGATCGCGGTGATGTACCGAGGCCATCTTGTGGAGGAAGGGCCTGCAGAGAACATCTACCGTGACCACACACATCCGTACACGCGTATGTTGCTCGACGCCGCTCCGACGCTGGACCCGGACGAACAGAAGCGCCGGCGGTACCGTCGCGCCGAGTCGGAACCGTCTTCGGCTACAGCGGACCAGTCGAGTGGATGCGCGTTCGCGCCCCGATGCCCATCGGCCATCGACCGGTGTCTGACCGAGGCCCCAGCAGCACAGCACCGAGCAGGCGGATCGGTGAGATGCCATCTCACTTCCACTCCCTCAGCCCCCGCACCTCGATCGCTCACATCCAGTTCACACTCCTGACCGGAGGAAACCCAGCATGCTGTCGTGGATTCACCTGATCGAATGGCGCGCGCGCCGCCATCCAGAACTCCTGGCACTCAGCGACGATCAAGGCCGCTGCCTGACATACGCAGAACTCAACGCCGCAGTGGAACAGTGTGCCGGCGGATGGTCCGAGGCAGGGATCGGACCCGACGATGTCGTTGCGATCGTCGCACGTAACCGCGTGGACTGGATCGTGCATCTCCTCGCACTCAACCGAGTAGGAGCAGTCCCCGCAGCGGTCAACTGGCGTCTCTCAGCTGACGAGGTAGGCATCCTGTTCGGCGAGCTGTCCCCGGCTGCTGTCGTGACCGACGACGAGGACCTGCCGTTGATCCGAGCGGCAGCTCCGAGCCTGCCGTGTGTCGTGATGCCCCGTGTCGGAATGCCCGACACTTTCGGCGGCCCGGCTCCAGCTCGGCCTATCGGCCGGCTGACCGGCGATGCTCCGTTCGTGTTGATGCATACGAGTGGCACAACCGGCGCCGTTCCCAAGCTCATCCCGTTGACGAACCAACGGCTGATTTCGTCGGCGACCTATCTCAAACTCGTCGTCCCCGGCGCCGACGAAGGCGCACGGCATCTGCGCGCGATGCCGCTCTTCCACCTCGCAGGCCTGGCCAACGTCACCTACGGGTTGTTCATCGGCGCAACGATCTTCATTCAAGGCCGCTTCTCCGCAGCTACCTTCGTCGACACCGTCGCTGAACAACGGATCGAGTTCACCAATCTCGTACCGTCAGCGATCTCGATGGTCGTCGACGAGATCCGAAGCCGAGACACGAAGCCGGACCTGTCCTCACTCGTCGAGATCGGTTACGGGGCATCAGCGATCTCGCCTGATCTCCTACGAGACGCGATGGACACTCTCGGGTGCCGCTTCCGACAGAACTACGGCTGCACCGAAACAGGGGGCTTCCCGGTGTCGACACTCGACCCGGACGACCACACACCGGACTCGGCGCGATTGCGGTCGGCAGGCAAGCCGGCCCTGAACTGGGAAGTGCGGATCATCGGGCATGACTTCGCTGACGTGCCAGTCGGTGAACCCGGCGAGATCGTCGTGCGGGGAGCCGAACCGTTCGACGGATACTGGAACAACCCCGATGCCACCGCTGCAGCGTTGACCCCCGACGGATTCTGGCGCATCGGCGACGTCGGCCGCCTCGACGAGGACGGCTACCTCACCATCGTCGACCGAGCGAAAGACATGCTTGTCTCCGGCGGAGAGAACGTCTACCCGGCGGAAGTCGAATCGCTGTTGCACCAGCACCCGCAGATCAGTGAGGCCGCTGTGATCGGTGTGCCGCATACCCGCTGGGGTGAGAGTGTGCACGCGGTCATCGTCACACGTGAGGGGATGGACCTGCGATCCGACGCAGTCATCGCGTGGTGCCGCGAACGGTTGGCAGGCTTCAAGTGCCCCACGAGCGTCGAGTTCGTTGACGAGATCCCACGGAACGCCACGGGAAAGATCCTGAAGCGAGTGCTCCGCGAGAAGTTCTGGGTCGACGAGGAGAGGGCAGTCTCGTGAACACCTCAGCCGTTCATCCGAGCGACGTGCCGAATATCGTGTTGATCATCGCCGACCAACTACGCGCCGACCACGTCGGATTCGGCGGCAACCGGGTTGTCCGTACCGAGAATATGGATTCCGTTGCAGCACAGGGGACACGCTTCGATCGCGCATACGTCGCGAACCCGATCTGCATGCCGAACCGTGCCAGCATGCTCACCTCTCGGGTGCCGTCGTCGCACGGCACCCGCTACAACGGCATCGCGTTGGATCCCGATGCGAACACTTTCGTCAGGTCTCTACGGTCCGCCGGCTACCGGACGATGCTGGTCGGAAAGGCGCACTTCCAGAACATCGGCCACCAACCCGAGTTCGCGGCCCGGGCGACGGCGAGTGCTCCCGAGCGAGACGCGGTCGAGCGCGCATGGGCACCGGACTGGGATCGATGGGAGAACCTGGAACTCCACAAGCAACAGCGGGTGGAGATCCCCGAGGACTACTACGGTTTCGACCATGTCGAGCTGGCGATCGATCATGCCGACTACTGCGGAGGCCATTACGAGCACTGGCTTCGTGAACAGGGCTTCGACCCTGACGCTCGGGGTAGCGACCATGCAAGCGAGACGTCACCCGAATGGGGCCAGATCTACCGGCCTGCGATGCCGGCCGAGGTGTACCCGACCGCATGGGTGGGGAATCGGAGCGCCGATCTGATCCGGTCGGCAGCAGAAAGCGGGCAACCCTTCTTCTTGCAGTGCTCGTTCCCGGACCCCCATCACCCGTTCACACCGCCGGACAAGTACTACGACATGTACTCGCCGGCAGACGTAGAACTACCGGTGACCTTCGACGACCCCCACACGGCATCGATGCCGCATGTCCGATCGAAGATCAAACACAAAGGCAGCCAGCGAGGTGCCATGTCCCCGTTCGCGCCCACCGAAAAGCAGTACCGCGATGCCGCGGCCAAGGAATACGGCGCCATCACCTTCATCGACGACGCGGTCGGAACGGTCCTCGACGCACTGGCACAGGCCGGTGTCCGAGACAACACGATCATCGTCATCACCAGCGACCACGGCGACATGTTCGGCGACCACGGACTGATGCTCAAAGCGGGGTTGCACTACGAGGGTTGTGTCCGAGTACCGCTGGTGATCTCGACGCCAGGGGAGACGGGGGGAGCATCGGACGCACTGGTGTCCTCTCTCGACATCGGGCCTACCTTGCTCGACCTCGCGGGAGTCGAGGGATACGCAGGTGTCCACGGCCACAGCCTCACCGGTGTGATGAACGATCCCACCGGTGCCGTCAGGGACCGTATCTACATCGAGGAAGATCAGATGTTCGAACTGCTTCCGGGTTGCGGTCCACTTCAGATGAGAACCCTTGTCGACGACAACGGACGGATCACCGTCTACCGAGGAACCGACGACGGCGAGTTGTTCCTGTACACAGACGACCCCGGTGAACTGGTCAACCGTTGGCGCGATCCCACATACGCCGAGGTCAAGGCACGCTATCTCGCCCAACTCGTCGACGCCCAACTCGAGCACACCGACATGTCCCGTCGCCCCACTGCAATGGCATGAGAGGGAACACATGACCCACCGAGAAGATTCAACATTCGGCCCGCGCCGAGGCAACAGGGTCCGCCACCAACTCGACAACGGAGGAGTCGCGGTAGTGGCTGCCGGGCACTCCGGTCGCGCCGACACAGCAGACTTCGTCGGCCAACTCGGATTCGACGGGTTTTGGTACGAGGGTGAACATGGTCCCGCAACGTGGGATGCGATCGGCGACGTGAGCCGCGCATGCGAGATCTGGAACATGGCCATGATGTACCGGGTACGGACACTCGAGCCGTCACTGGTCGCGCGTGCGCTGACCCTGGGCGCACACGGAATCGTCGTTCCGCAGGTGCAGACCGCCGACCAGGCCTCGGAACTCGTCCGCGCAGCCAAATTCGCGCCGCTGGGAAGTCGTGGCGTCTCCCGCGGCCGCCGCTCGTACGGTGCCCAAGATTTCTTCGACCGTGAGAACGAGAACACAGTGCTGGTGGTTCAACTCGAAGACCCGCTGGCGCTGTCCAACATCGACGAGATCACCTCGGTACCGGGGGTTGACGTCGTGTTCGTCGCGCCCAACGACCTTGCCCAGGCAATGGGACACCAGGGAAACCCCGGACATCCGGAGGTAGCCGGCGCAATCGATCGTGCGCTGGAACAGATCGCAGACAACGGGGTCGCCGCAGGAACACTGTGCATGCCAGGGCGGGTCGATCATTTCGTCTCGCTGGGCGCGCGGTTCCTCTACACCTCGTACGACAACTGGCTCGTGGAGGGAGCCAAGAATTTCCATGCCGAACTCGATCGCGCCGTTGTCCCACGTGGATCTCGCGAGACGGCGCCTGCCTAGTGAGCCCGCGGACGCTTGTCGAGAAGATCTGGGCGGACCACGTTGTCACAGCGGTCGATGATCAACCGCTGGACCTCTTGTACGTGGATCTGCATCTTCTGCACGAGGTGACATCGCCACAAGCATTCGATGGGCTCCGTTCGCAACGCCGGACCGTGCGCCGCCCAGATCTGACTATCGCCACCGAGGACCACAATGTCCCTACGTTCGGTACGGGCGACGTCGTCGAGGATCCAGCCAGCCGACGTCAGATGGAGACGCTTCGACGGAACTGCGCAGAGTTCGGGATCTCCAACTATCCGATGGGGGATCCACGTCAGGGCATCGTTCATGTGATCGGGCCGGAGCAAGGACTCAGCCAACCGGGGATGACGATCGTGTGCGGTGACTCGCACACGTCTACCCACGGCGCGATGGGTGCTCTCGCCATGGGCATCGGCAGCAGCGAGGTCGAACACGTTCTGGCGACTCAGACGCTCGTACTGCCGCGTCCCCGAACACTGTCCGTCGAGGTGACAGGCGGACTCGGGGGCGGGTCCTCGGCGAAGGATCTGGCGCTGGCGGTCGTGCAGGCACTCGGTCCGAACGGTGCCGTCGGGCACGTGATCGAATACCGTGGAACGGCGGTCGAATCACTTTCGATCGAGGCACGAATGACCCTGTGCAACATGTCGATCGAGTCGGGTGCCCGTGCGGGGCTCGTCGCTCCGGACACCGTCACATTCGACTACCTGCATGGTCGGCCGTTCGCTCCCCGAGGTCGTGATTGGGACGAGGCCGTACGGTACTGGTCGACTCTGAGAACCGATGACGGCGCAGTCTTCGATCAGTACCTCACCCTCGACGGCGCCGATGTGATGCCAACGGTGTCATGGGGCACGAACCCGAGCCAGGTCGTGCCGCTGTCTGGGCTCGTGCCGGATCCGGACTCCTGTTCCGATCCTCGGGAACGAGTGAGTGCTGCCGAGGCGCTGCGCTACATGGGACTGACCGCCGGCACTCCGATTCGTGATATCGCGGTGGACACCGTGTTCATCGGATCTTGCACGAACGGCCGCATCGAAGACCTGCGTGCAGCAACGGAGGTCCTTCGCGGACGGAAGATCGCAGACGGTGTGCGCGCGTTGGTCGTGCCCGGCTCGATGCAGGTTCGTCAGCAGGCCGAGAACGAAGGGCTCGACGACGTCTTCCGCCGCGCCGGATTCGAATGGCGGACCGCTGGATGCTCGATGTGTACCGGCATGAATCCAGACCGACTGGGGTCCGGGCAACGCAGCGCATCGACCACGAACCGGAACTTTCAGGGACGACAAGGGGATGGTGGACGAACGCACCTGGTCTCGCCCAGCGTCGCAGCAGCAACTGCCGTGGCCGGACGATTCGCCCTCCCCGGTGATCTACTCGCGGACAGATGCGACACCCCTGTACCGGCAAGCAGCGACCACTCCATCCTGCGACGAGCATGACTGCCACCGGAGCGGACCCACGCCATGCGATCGCCAGGGGCGTACACAGCGCATGGAGGACTTCACTGTGCGGGTACGCGTGTGCAATACGGTGAAGGAATGACGACGGACACGACTTCCGGTGCGTGGCGTAACTACGGGGGTTCGACGTTGTCCGGACCGCTGTCGGCGGCGTTGGACCTGTTCGCGGAACGCGGATACGAAGGTACCTCGATCCGTGAGATCGCCATCCACTCAGATTTGTCGGTCCCTGGCCTCTACCACCACTTCCCGTCGAAGCAAGCGATGTTGGTGGAGCTGACGCGGATGAGTATGGAGGAGTTGCTGGGGAGGAGTCGTGCGGCACTCGAGGAAGCAGGGCCGACGTCAAGAGAACAGTTCGACGCCGTCGTGGAATCCCTGTTGCGTTTCCACATGTGCCGTCGAAAGCAGGCGTTCGTCGCCTCGACCGAGATTCGGAGCATGGGGGAGCCGGCACGTACGAGCTACATCGGCATGCGGGACGAGCAGCAACGGATGCTGGACTCGATCGTCCGAGAAGGTGTCCGCACCGGCGACTTTCATACGCTTTTCCCTGATGAAGCCAGTCGCGCAGTCATCACCATGTGTGTCGCCGTTGCAGGTTGGTACAGGACTGATGGGTCCTTGACCCCGGATCATCTAGTAGACCGCTACCTCGTCATCGCTCGCGGAGCCGTCGGTGTCAACTGAAGAGGACCTGGGCATGTAAGTCACTCCGCCCGGAATTCGAAGGACCGAACAGGCGCTGGAAGTCGGCTGTGAGCCCCGTGAGGTTCCCCCCGAACAGCGGACACCGAGATAGCGGGATCGAAACCCCCGCTGGAAGGATGTCCGTATGTCCCGCACCCGCCGGTCGTTCACGACCGAATACAAGGTCGAGGCCGCCCATCGTGTGATCGATTCGGGCCGCACGATCGCCGAGGTCGCCCGCGAGCTCGGATT
>NZ_SKCH01000028.1 GCF_005434945.1 Prescottella subtropica
GGCTCGCCGGCCACACCAACATCGCCGGCGCGCTACGCCACCACGGCCGTGATCCACACCGGCCGATCGATCTACTTCATGCCGCCTGACATGGGGTTATGCGACTTTGCCGGGCCCCTGGGGGAGCACCGACCTCGGCAACATCCGTCGTCCGGGCCGCCTGGGCCCGCTGGATCGCCGGAGCCTCCGCTGACGACATCGCCCGCAAGCTCGGGGCCGTCATGCCGTCGATGGTTGCAGGTGTCGCATGACCAGCCTCGCCGCAACACCCAAACTCACCGTTGCCGGTGCGGCACTGCTCGTCGCTGCACGATGCTCGGGCATCGACATGTTCGGGCCTGCCGACGCCGATGCGATGCTGCCGGCCCGGCTGCGCTACACCCAACTGGGTCCGGACGCCGCCGCAGTCACCCCCCGTCAGGCATGGAACGAACTCGTAGCAGCGGGGAAGGTCATCGGAGACTTCACCAGCTGGCGGCTCGTCGACCTCGACAAGAACGGCCACCCGTATGTCTGACATCAACGCCTCACGACCGAAGCTGGTCCGCCCGAGTCGGTCCCGCGGCAAGACCGGGTTCTTCGTCCCCGTCGTCAAGGACTTCTGGAAGGAGATGGCCGCAGAGGGATGCAGCTTCTCCGAGATCGGATATTTCTCGCTCATCATCACCTCAAAAGCAACGACTGCTGTCGGTAGTTTGTACCTGCAGCACGAGTGGGGTGACATCGAAGGGACGAATCCGGATCACGCGGAAAAGTCGCTGAACTCGCTCGAACAGCGCGGCCTGATCGTCCGGGACGGCTACTACATCCTGGTCCGCTCATGGATTCGCCGGAATTGCTTCAACAACCCGAAGTACCTCCGGTCCGGCCTGTATCCACTGCAGAATGACGTCGACAGTCCGCTACTGCGATTTGTCATCGGAACCGAACTGATGAGGTTGCGGCTCTCGGACCTGCCCTTGGACAAGGCACAGAACCTGCACGACAGCGCCAGCCTCCTGTGGGCCGAGATCACCGGCAACGATCTCCCTCCCATCGCGGCCATGGTTGGCGACATCAACGACCCCAACCAGTACATGATCAGTGCGCTGACCTCGATACCTGGCATCGAGACCGTTGCGGTCGAACTTGATCGTCGGAACTGGTGCGTGGTGAAGGAGGAACTGCGCGCTCCGCTGCAGAAAGCCCTGGCTCCGGTCCGGAACGTCACCCCGCTACAGGCCCGGACCGCCGGCCAATAACGCGTCGACTCGCCACGAACGGAGGCCCACAGACCACGGTCTGTGGGCCTTCTGCGTTCCCCACACACAGCCCCGAAAACAGGCCGAAAATCGTGGGATACCCCTACGCATACCCTAGTGGATACCCTATCCATTTTCGCCGGAGCGGATACCCCTGTGGATACCCATGCGGATAGGGTATCCATGCAGGAACATGCAGGTCAGGAGGATTCTGGATAGGGTATCCAATACCCTATTGGATACTCACACGCGGGCGTACCTGCGCGGGCGCGAACAAGATCACAACAAGTAAAAACCCCACCTCCCTACGGTCGGTGGGGGTCCAGGGGGAGGGGCCCGCGCCGAACCACTCCGACGAACGACCTCGCCGCTGCGCGTCAAGGCCCCGATGCGCCGCCGGCGCATCCCAGGCCGAAACAGGGAACCGGCCCTGAAACGCCCTCAGCGCGATCCTGAGGCCCTGAGACGCCCGGATAGGCGGGAGCGGCCCCCAAAACCCGGCAGCGGGGCAACCAGGGCCCGTTTCAGGGCCGCCTGAAACGACTTCCGCCACCGCCTTCGGTCAACCCCTCGGCGTCGACCGCCGGGGACCACGACCGGCCAGCCCGCCCTCAACGGCCGCCACTCGACGTGCCGCACACCCGAAACCGGCTCTCTAGCGTGATCCCGGCACACCACAGACAGAACACCGAGACGCAAGGGAGGAACAATGCCGACAATCGATGCGCAGGAACTCGCCGACGCTCTTGTTCAGGCCTTCGCGAAGCGTCCTGAACTTTTGGATGCAATCGCCGATTCAGTCGCCGAAAAAATTGCATCAACCATCGCCGCGGGAACCATCAACCAGGGGACCAGACCGGCCCCCGGCGACGTTTGGGACGCCCCCGATGAAAGCGTTCAAGAACTCCTCGAATGGGTTCGAGGAAACGGCTCGAAAATCATCCACGGAGACGCTGAAACGTGGGCGAAAGCCGTCATCGCGGCCAGCGGGACAGCACGCCCCCAAGACGTGTTCGACTGGGCGTTCGCCGACACCTGCGAGACCAGCTACTGGCGGGAGAACCCGGTACCCATCGCGGCACCGACACCGACAAAGTCCGGGACCGCCAAGTCCGGGCAGTACACGCAGATGCTCGCGGAGTACCGAGCCGCACACGCAAGCGACAGCGCCTGCACGGTGGCAGGGATCGACCCGCTCATCGAGACCGTGGTCGAGCAGATCCGCCTGTACGGTGTCGTGAACGACCCGTCCCCGACACTCGCGTGGCGACGGAACGCTCTCGCGATCCAACGATCCTGCGATGCAACCGAGGCCGCGGCCGTGATCACCTGGGCGATGGGGAACCGGCCTCACTGGCGGTCGAACGTCCACGGCATGCCAGCTGACCGCACGTTCAAGAAGATGCTCGCCGACTACCGGATCGCCGGCGCCGGATTCAACCTCGTCCGTGACGGCGGCGATCACGGTCCGGTGATCGAGCGTTTGGCCCGCGGATGGGCCTGCTACCTGGCCAGACTTCTCGGCAAGGACCGCATGCCGGTTCAGCCGTCCTCGTATCGCACGGTGTGGGAACTACTGACCGGAGCGGACGGTGGCGCGCCGGTGCCGGAACCGGAACTGCAGCAGGTTGTGCGATGGATCCTCGACCCGGAGGCAGGTCGGGCACGCTTCTACACGCACGGAGACAGCTTCCCGTCACCACCGAAGATCCGAAAGGCTCTGCTCGACATGGCAACTGACACTCCTCGCGGTCGCGGCGGTGTCGCGGCCGGGGTCGCCACCACAAACTCGCTTGCCGGGGACGGTGTCGCGGCGGTCGGCGCGACAACAGTGACAGTGGAGGGGATCTGATGGCGTTCACTCTCGACGGGGGCGGGATCGTGCAGGTGCCGTGCCGAACCTGCGGCGCGGCCGTGAGTCGAATGACTGGACTTGCAGGTCAACCCCCCAACTGGCAGGACCGTGTGGTGTGCGCAGGCTGCCGTGATGAAGACCCCCAGCAGGCATGGGACGCCGAACTCGACCGGCAGGCGCGCGCCCGCCTGCACCGACGGATCGTCGGCTTCGATGCGACAGCCGGTTACGAGACCGCGAGCTTGAACACCGACGACGTACGCAACACGAGGTGGGCGCGCGCGGCCGTGTCCGCCCTCGACGATGCTGCAGCCCGGACGACACGGGCCGGCCTGATGTTCTTCGGGCCCACCGGGATCGGGAAGACCTGGGCCGGGTTCGCAATCTGCAACGCGGCGGTGCAGCGGTTCGGCGCCGACAGCGTGCGGTTCGCGACCGAGGAGACGCTCCTCGGAGGTGACGTCGCACCGTGGGAGCTACATGGCCGGCTGCAGTCGTGGCTGCGGGGGGCATCGGTGGTGCTCGTCGACGACATCGGCGTCGCGAACCGGCGGCAGGAGCAGGTGCAGGCGGCGTGGAAGGAGTTGTGCTCCCAGATCGCCGGGCACCCGAGTTCGCTGGTACTGGTGGGGACAACGAACAGGCAGGGTTGGGATGGGGATGCCGGGCTCACCGCGTGGATGGGGGCGCAGGCGACGTCACGGCTAAGACAGTGGTCGGTGGACTGCTCGACGGGGTGGGCTGATCGACGGACGGACGCGGTGCACGAGCGTTGGCGTGAGCACCTGACCGGGAGACCGGAACGGTAGCAGTCACCATGGTGTGCACGAGAAAGCCAGGAGGTGAGGATCGATGACCGGTGCGGTTGATCCCTGGGGTGAGGGCGCGGCCGGGGCCGAGCCGGACAACCCGTGGGATGACCGGTCGCTCGACGGCCAGAGTTGGGCCGAGGCGCCGGCGATGGAACCGGAGGATGTGCAGTGGCGGGAAGCTGCGGCGCCACCGGTTGCGCCTGTCCAGCGGCCGGTGCGGCGTGCTGCGTCGGATTCTGTTCCGCCGGTGAAGCGACGGACGGTGGCCGTGCCGCCGCCGGCGGTCCCGGTGACAGAGCCGGCGGCTGCAGCGAGTCCAGTTGAGCGGGTGAGGGAAAAGCCTCGTCGGGGCTGGCGTTCCTGGTTCCGGGGACATGCCACTTCGCCTGTTGCAGGGGGTGGCGATCGGCTTGCAGCGTCGGTGAAGCGGCCACTGCAGGCCCCGAAGACGATCGCGTTCATCAACGAGGGCGGCGGCACCGGGAAGACAACGAACGCGGTGCTGCTCGGGATGACACTCGCTGCGCACCGTGGTGGCCCCGTGATCGCGGTCGATGCCTCACCGGGATGCGGTGATCTCGCGAACCGTGTCCCGGCCCCGAAGTCGACTACTGGAACGGTGCGCTCGGTCGTTGCCCAGGCCGGGCAGATCACGAGCTACGAGCAGGTGCGGGCACACACGAACAAGCTGTCCAGTGGACTTGAGGTTCTTGCCGCGGATTCGTCGATGTCGACGGAGGCCGTGTTCACTGGCTCCGCGTACGAGGTGCTGGCTGCGACGTTGCGGCGGCACTACGAGGTCGTCATCACCGACTGCGCGGCCGGCATGGTCTCCGATGTTGTCGACGCGGTCCTCGCCGATGCGGACCTGGTGGTCATCGTCTCGGAAGGCGGTGACGGCGTCCGGTCGTCGACATGGACCGCGAACTGGATGAACGAACACTCCCAGACGAACCCGCGGTACAAACAGCTCCTTGAGGATGCGGTGGTGGTCGTCAACTCTCGGCACGATCGCACGAACACGAACACCGCGAAGATCATCGACTTCTACCGGAACATCGTGCGCGCGGTCGTGGAGTTGCCGTTCGACCAGCATCTCGAGGGCGGGAACATCATCGACGTGAACAAGCTGTCCGAGAAGACTCGGGAGCAGCTGTTGGTGTTCGCGGATGCGGTGATGTCGGCTGACGGCATCGTCCGCGGCGCCGACACGTGATCGACAGTCACTGTCCCGGCGCGGGTCCTACGGGGTGCTGTTGCTCCGTGCCGGTGTCATCAGCAATGAACGGCCGTGCGCTGCAGTTCACGTGGTGGTGCCGGTTCGTCCCGTGAGGATCGGTTCGAGCATGGCCCAGACGGTGTAGCGGGCGCCGGTGTCGTCGACGGCTGTGAAGCTGCGGCCGGTACCGGATCGGGCGAGCAGATGCTCGGGGTGCTCGCTGGCGAAGCCGGTGATGGTCTCCTCGACGGCGTGAACGATGTGCGGGAGTCCCGGTTTCTTGTCGGTGGGCCGTGATAGGCCAAGGGTGACCATGCGGTCGTGGAGAGCTTCGGCTCCGCCACGGGTCGCCAGGACGAGCAGGATCTGCGGGGTGGTCAGCCCGAACTCCTCGCAGGCGTTCGCGATCTGGGCGGTCGGGGCGACGACGCTGACCCAGGTTCTCAGGGGCGTCTCGGAGGTGGTGGTCATGGACTTGATTCTGGGGAGGAGGGTTCCGGTGTGCGGCGTCGTAGGTGTGCCGCGACCGGAAAGTGGTCTCGCAGAATCGAAGACACATCTCGGACATGAATGTTCCCGGGGTCCGGTCTGCGAGGGAGGTTGTGGGCGTGCAGGTGTCTGTGGCGCACCGTGTTCGGTTGTGTGACGCCGCTGTGAAGTTGGCGTCGGTTGGGGTGCGGACCCCGGCGATGGATGCGGCCCGTGCCCGTGATGCGGACGATCCTTCGGTGTGGCCGCCGATGCTGCTCACGCAGTTGTTGGTGGATGTGCGTGCGAACGCGGCAGCGTTGTGGCCGTTGGGGATCACTGTGCAGGATCTGCCGCCGTTGCCGGCGGGGGCGCCGCCGGTGGGGTCGACTCCGCAGCGTGCCGCGCAGTCGACTGCCGCGGCCTCCACACCCGCTCCCGCGTCTGCAGTGGGTTCCCCGTGGGGAAACGGAACCCGTGTTGCGCAGGCGCCGACCCGCGCACAGGTGTTCGCCGCCGCCGGCCTGGACCTGTCGATCCCCGACACCACCGACAACCGTTCCGCTGCCGCTGTGCTCGCGCAGAAGGGGACAGGGGAGCCGCTGCTGTTCGATGGACTGCTCGACTCGTTGCGGGGGGTACCGGTCGACGATCTCGACGGTGTCAGCGAGAAGGTTCGTGACCGTCTGACCTCTGGTGGTGTCGGCAGCGTGTTCGACCTGCTTCTGCGGGTGCCGCTGCGTTATGTGGACCGCACCCAACTGGTTCCGCTGCGTGAACTGCGTCCGGGACTGCCACAGGTCACGTTCGTTGCGCGTGTGTTGAGCGTGAAGACGAGCTGGGAGAAGCGGTATACGCGGTTCACGCTCGGTGATGAGAAGACGAATGTGTCCGCGATGTTCTTCAACGCGCTGTGGATGGGGAAGAGGTTCAGCCGCGGCGACCTACTTCTCGTGCAGGGCGATGTCGGGGAGTTCAACGGCGGCCTGTCGATGACGGCACCGCTACTGGAACCGATGACGGAGGCGGCGGCCCCACTGCTGGCGATCTACCCGCAGTCCCAGAAACATGAGGTCGACACGTGGATGCTGCGGCGGGCATCTGTCGACGCGTTGCGGCGCATCCCCGCGTTGGATGATCCGATCCCCACGGTGCTGTTGGATCGGCGGAAGTTGCCGGCGCGGTTGGCTGCGCTGCGGGCTGTGCACGTGCCGGAGTCGAAAGCGGATGCTGAACTCGGCCGGGACCGGCTCGCGTACGACGAGCTGCTGCGCCTGCAGCTCGCGCTCGGTGTGCTGCGGAACGCGCAGGCCGCGGAGTCGGGTGTGACACACAAGCCGACGGGGAGACTGCTCGACGCGTGGCTGGCTGGGCTGCCGTACACGCCGACCGGTGCGCAGGCCCGCGCGATCACGGAGATCCGCGCCGACATGGTCGCCGGAAAACCGATGAATCGGCTCCTGCAGGGCGATGTTGGTGCCGGCAAGACGTTGGTGTTGGCAGGGACTGCGTTGCTGGCGATCGAAGGCGGCTACCAGGCTGTACTGATGGCGCCGACCGAAATCCTGGCCCGCCAGCATTTCGAGGAAATCGCGGAGGCGCTGCGGCCGCTCGGGGTGACGGTGGACCTGCTGGTGTCCCGAAATCTGCCCAGGCCCCGGAAGGCTGTGCTCGCGGATCTGGCGGACGGGACGACGAACCTGCTCGTCGGCACCCATTCGGTGTTGTCGGATCCGGTGGTGTTCGCGAACCTGGGGGTCGCACTGATCGACGAGCAGCACCGGTTCGGTGTCGACCAGCGTGCGATCCTGGCGGCGAAGGGCCCAGGTGGGGCGACCCCGGACATCCTGCAGGCCACGGCGACCCCGATCCCGCGGACGGCGGCGATCACCACCTACGGTGACCTCGCATTGTCGATTCTCGATGAGAAGCCGCCCGGACGAACTCCGACGGTGACGCAGTGGATCGAGTCTGCGGACATCACCGATCCGTCTGCGCGTGTGTGGGCGGCGGTCCGGGAACAGGTCGCTCAGGGCCGGCAGGCGTTCGTGGTGTGCCCGCTGGTGAAGGTGTCGGGGCAGGAATCGGAGACGAAGATGGCCGCCGCGGCCGAGGAAACCCTCGCCGAACTCGCGGACGGGGCGCTGGCCGGGCTGCGGTTGGGGTTGGCGACCGGCAAGCAGAAGCCGGACGAACGCAACGAGACGATGCGCGCGTTCAAGGCCCACGAACTCGATGTTCTCGTGGCCACCACCGTCATCGAGGTCGGCGTGTCGGTGCCGAACGCGACCGCGATCGTGATCCTGGACGCCACGAAGTTCGGGCTCGCACAGCTGCACCAGTTGCGTGGCCGTGTCGGCCGCGGCCGATGGGCCGGCCAGTGCTGGCTGGTCGGCGAAACGACCAGCGAGGACGGTATCGCCCGCATGGACGCGATGTGTGAGACCGACGACGGGTTCGTTCTCGCTGAACGCGACCTGCAAATCCGCGGCCCTGGCGCATTGACCGGATCCGCTCAGGCCGGCCGGGACGCTGGCCTGCTGGTCGCTGACCTCATCGACGACGCCCGCATCCACCTGGCGGCGCGTGAGGATGCGCAGACGATCTTGGCGCGCGACCCGCACTTGCTGCGCAGTCTGACGTTGAAACGGGAAGTGGAAGCGGCGCTCGGCGATGACGCCCACTACCTGACGAAAAGCTGACCGGACATCCGGCCGCCGGGCCTGTACATCACGGGTTCTCCACCGCCGGAAACGGCACTGCCACCTGCGGCGACTCTGGTGGCGCTGTCCACCGTCGACAGTGCGCTGCAGCTGTGGTCTCCGCCGGAAACCACGGTCGGGAAGAACCCTCCTGATCTAGTGGCGGCCGCCGAACCGGTGGTTGGGAAGAACCTCCTTGATCCACTGGCGGCCGCCAGCGGGAGAGTCCCGCCGGCAACGACAGGAGGCATCATGCCCGCACCACGATCCCGCACCACGCGACGCCACAAGCCGACTCCGTGGCGGGACACGCCAGCACCCGGGCCGACGGTCATCATCGACATCGACGGGGTCATCGCGTCGATGGACCGGCACGAGCATCTGATCGCCGCACCCCGCTACACGGACAGGGACTGGACTGAGTTTCATCGACGATTCGGTGACGCTGACGTGATCGAGTCCGGTCGTCGACTCGCCTGCTCGCTGCACGCAGCCGGGTTCACGGTCTCCTACTCGACGACACGGTTCGAGCCGTTCACGTCGGCGACATACGAGTGGCTGCGTCGCCACCAGTTCCCTCTGGGCACGATCCATGACCGCGCGTTCTACCTCGATGGCACTGTCCGCCCATCGGTCGACGTCAAGCGGCGGCACTGGTGGTGGTATCAGCGGCGCACCGGTAACCCGGTGGTCGCGTGGATCGACGACGAACCGGAGGCTGTTGACGCTCTTCGTGGTGAGGGATGCCCAGCCTGGGACGTGACAGATCTGCTGGCAGTGGCAGCTAATCCGATGGGTGGGACTCTCGCTGATGCGCTCGCGGCTACCGAGGCGTTGTCGGCGCGGATTCCGGCGGCGTTGGCGGCGTGGACAGCTGAGGATGCCGCCTGGATGAAGCAGCGGGAGGTGGCAATGCGGCGGCACAGGAAGCGGATGTTGACTCGCAGAATGCGAGCCTCCCGCGGCCAGATAGCCGACAGTCTCGGGTTGGGTGGCGGTGTTCCGCCACCCAACCCGGACCGCCGCCAACCCCACGGCACCCGAACATGTGTTCGATCAAATGTTCTATCCTGGGCAGGTAAGGCGGCGCGGGGAGCACAGCGATGACGGGACCGGAGCAATCAAAGACGGCAACCATCGAGATGCTGCGGCGACGCATCGCGACGATGTCTGCACGGCCGGGCCCGCCGCCGCGCGAGGCCGACACTGGTCCGACCGCATGCCCACCCATCCCAGCCCCCACCTCAGCTGGCCTCGCCCGCGACACCCTGTCCGTTCCCGCCCCGGTCGCTGAACTGCTGCCCCACCACGGGCTTGCCCGCGGCTCGACAGTCCATCTCACCGGCGCCTCGTCGATGCACGCAGGACTCGTCGCCTCAGTCACCCGCAGTGGCTGCTGGGCTGCGGTCGTCGGCCGACCACAGTTCGGTGTCCTCGCCACCGTCGAAATGGGGGCAGATCTGAAACGGTGCGCGTTCTGCGACGCCGGCCCTGATCCCGTCACCGTGGCGGCGACCCTCGTCGAAGGCATCGACCTCGTTGTCCTCGACCTCGGCGGCGCAGACATCCCACCGACACGGGCCCGCGCCGTGACCGCGAGAGCACGCCAGCATGGTGCAGTTCTCGCTGTCACCAACGGCCGTTGGCCCGCAATCGATGTGCACCTGGATGCGCAGATAGCCGGCTACACGCGCGTTCCTGGCCGCCGGGGCCGTGTCACCGGCATCACGCTCGACATCACTGCGACCGCCCGCGGCCGGCAGGCTCGCCGTGCCCGCGTTGACCTGACCAGCACTCACAGCGACGTGGACTGGCAGGTCGCTGCGACCTCTCCGGCTTCCGGCGTGGTGGAGGCCGCGCAGTGAACCCGCCCGGCATCGATGACTGGAAAGAACCTTTCCCCGACAACCCGATCCTGCACAGGCTTCCCGCACCGGTCCCGGTGCTCGTCGATACACCCCACGTGTTTCCCGCCAGCTGGGGATTCGCCCGCGCCGACAGGCTCCCGCTACGGGTGCGGGCCGGCGGCATACGACTTGAAGCCTCGATGGCGGCGTACCTGCACGCGTGGCTTCGGCTGTCCGCCGGCAGCTGGATCGCGCAGGTATGCGCCTCGGTGTCCTCGGCGAATGGCCACAGCCATGCGGACCTGTGGCTGTGGGTCGACTCAGCAGCTGTTCGACCTCGATGACCGCGCTTCCCGAATCCTGTCGCCGCTGCCGCACCACCGGAATCGGGGTTCGCATGATGATCCTGGCCGCGGTCGACACCTGCAATTGACCAGCCGGACACCGGCGGCGAACGCCGCATCATCCGCTCCGAATCCGAAGGGAGAACTCATGCCTCAGATCGTCGACCTCGACAGCGTGTTGGCGACTCTGCCGGTGTTCGTGAAAGCCCACGGGCATGGTCGTGTCCCCGTCAACTGCGTCATCGACAACGTCCATCTCGGCGAAGCGATCGCAGACCTGCGCTACGAGCACCGGCGTAAGCGACTCGACCCCGAAACTCGGGCACGTCTCGACGCCGCAGGTATCGCCTGGTCGATCTCGGCCGCAGACCGCTGGACAGACGGCATCGTGGCGCTCACCGAGTTCGTCGCAGCGCACAATCACGCAGACGTGCCCTCCGACTACCAGACGGCGCACGGGTTCTGCCTGGGGCAATGGCTGCACCGGATCAAGCGAAAGCACCGGATGGGGCAACTACCGGAACTTCGTACCTGGATTCTTTTGGACCTCGGCGTCGACTTCGCGCCGAAGCGGGACGACCGTGCCGGCTACCTCCATGCCCTCACCAAGTTCGTCGAACACCACGGCCACACGCGGGTTCCCGCGGGCTATGTCACCGCCGACGGCGCAGACCTCGGGCGATGGCTGGCGCGGCAGCAGGACCTGTACGAGGCCGGCCTTCTACGAACACAGCTGGTGCAGCCGCTGATCGAGGCAGGCATGCCGTGGCAGACCGCGTTCAACAGTCAGTGGGAACGCGGGTTCGCCGCCTTCACCGCATGGGTGGCCGAACACGGGCATGCGGGCCCGGACAGGGATGCGGTTGTCGATGGCTACGCGGTCGGGGAATGGTGGCGCCGCCAGTACAAGGCATGGCAGTCCGGGAAACTGCACGCCGACCGCATCCATCGACTCGAAAGCCTCGGCGCCTCACCGACGCCAGAGAACAGTTCGGCCGCCAGGTGGCGGCAGAGCATGCTGCGTTTGCAGGACTTCATCCGCGCTACTGGGCACGCGCAGGTGCCGAAGACTTATCGCAGCGCGGACGGATATGCCCTTGGTCGCTGGTTCCAGCGGCAACGTCGCCGGTACAACGATGGACTGCTGAGCGCCGAACGGATCGCGGACCTCGAGGATGTCGGTGTGCGCCTTTCCCTCCCCGCCCGCAACGGTCGCCCCCGCAAGAAGGTTGTTGCCGCAATGCGCCGGCCCGCAACTCCCCAGATCAGAGCCGCGTAGGCGCTGCTCTCAACTGCTGCACCGCAGCATCCCCAGGCGTGGCTTGGGGTGCTGAACTGCGGTAACGAGGAGTCGGGTCGTGCTTGGAGAGGGCTACTCGAAACACTGCTCTCAACCCGCCCATTGGACAAGCGGCACAACGGTGGCGAGGCCTGACTGACGGGCAGGTGGAGCAGGTTCGGCGCCGATCCTGTCCGTCGACGACCACCGCGGGATCGGGATGCCGCAGGTCTGCCGAGCGGCCGCGACAGTTGGTGACGAAACGAAACACCAACTGAGGAGGCATCTTTCGATGAACAACACCACCCGCGCGTTCGAGGTCTCGGTCACCGTCACCGCCACCGTCTCCGTCGATGCCGACGGCATCCCCGACTACCTGCCGAAGAGCCTGCACTCGTGGCCGGACGGCCTTGTCGAAGAGTGCGGCCGACTGTGGGCGGAGCAGACCGGGCTGACCATCGACCGGTTCAACGAGACCGATCTGGTGGAGATCAGCGAACAGGACTCGTTGGATCAGCCGAGTACCACCTAGTCGCGAGTACCGGCCCGCGGTCGTGTACCGCGACCGCGGGCCCTTCTGGACGTGCCGCACTGCCGGCGGCCCGACAGGACGCTGGGATCACCGCACCGAACACGACAAGGAGACCCACGATGAGCACCGCAACCATCACCCCGGCCGGACTGGTCACCGAGAAGAACATCCCCGCCTTCGGCCCCTACGCTGCAACCCCGGTGTCGCCGGAGACCGTCGCCGAGCAGGTCACCGCTTCGACTGCGGAGGTCGCCCAGCCTGTGGACGGTCAGCACGCGGCTGCTGATGTGGCCGCACTGATCACCAACCGGATCGGCGCCGGGTTTGGGGCAGTGGCCGGGACGGTGTTCACCACCCACCACGGCCACACGTTCGCGATGGCGGGCGTCATCGTCGGCGTCAACGAGGTCGTCGTGCAGTTCGCCGACGAGAACAAGAACCTGCACGTCGTACCCCTCGCGTCCGCGGTCGCGGTGATCCTGGACTAGCCGCGCAACCTGCGGGGCGGGCAATCCTCGCCCCGCAGGTTGCGGCGTTGGCAGCTGTCCGTCAGAAGCTGGGGCGGGTTCGTGGTGCCGCGCGGGAAGAAGGCACCCGATGTACTCGGCGCAGCAATCAACAACGGACGGAGAACCGGATGCTGCAAATCGGACTGAACCGCGACGTGGCTGCGCGCCTGGCGGTCAACGAGTGGGCAGAGCTGAACGACGAATTGCGTGACAGCGATGTCAACGACCGCACGATGACGCCGTTCGTCGTGGGCATGGTGCGGGATCTGGTTGTGCATCACGCCGAGCCTCACGCGCAGGAACTGCTGTATGTGATCGGCGACGACACCGCCCAGCCCCACGTGTTCGCTGACTTCCAGTGCGATGGGGAAGGCTCGATCACCAACGACGGACATCTGTGTCTGTCGGTGATGGTCGGGGCGGCGCCACTGATCATGGACACGGGAATCGACGACGTGCGCGAGTTGCCGCTTCCCGCGGACATCACCCAACTCGATGCCGTCGTGGTCCTCACCGCAGTGATCGACCACCTCAACAGCCTGCTCCGCCGCGCCGCCGCAGTGTTCGGCGCGCGGCCGGCGTCCCGCGCCGAGCCGATCGAGCACCGGGTGCTGACGGCCGAGGGTGTGCGCGGCGAAGCCGACGACAACCCGACACTCAGCGACACCGCCCGGCAGCGGCTCCGGGACGTGAGTGACGACGACATCGAGGACGCGATCATGGGGTGCTGGAAGCAGGTCGAGGACCGATTCTTCGAGGTCCACGACGAACTGCAGACCGCGGTGGTCGCGATGCTCACCGCCTGACGGGTACGGGCCCACCGGACTGGTTCAGTTCGGTGGGCCCGCGTAAGTCTGGCGGGTCGGGCTGTCCGCCAGCCCTTCTCATCAACTGCCGAAGATCGCGCCGATGCCGGTCCCCGGTACGACCGGGCCTGGAATGGTGATGACGGGGGACGCTTCGTCCACCGTGAACGCCGGCATCTGGAACGCCGTCAGGTACTCCTCGATCCCGGGGTAGGCGGACACCCACATCGCCGGCGTCGCGTCGTAGCGGCCGCACGTCGCCATGACGACGTAGCTTCCATCGGGGATCGCGGTCACCGTCTGCGTTGTCACACCTGGTGCGACTTGCCCCTGCGTGAAGATGGTCTGGCCTGCCATGACGACATCTGCGACCGGAGGCAGCACACCGTCAGGTGCGGGCGCGAGTGCAGTCCCGCACGTCAGGGGGACGCCGGTGCTGTTGGTGATCGTGTTGACGACTGACGAGCCGTCCACAGCGAAGTTGTAGGCCACTTCGCCGGCGTCGGCAGCCGCTGCCACCGCGGGGGCCATGCCGGCGAGGGGAATCGCCATCGCCGCGCCGATAGTCACACGTGAAAGCAGCCGCATCCTGAATCCTCCTGATCGAACAGTGAATTGGTTCCGCATCGACAGTGCCGCAGAAACATCCCGCGAGAAGGGATTCGGGAGGCGCGTGTTTCGCCCGAGACTGCCTGTCCGTGGCCCCGACTGCCGTTGGCGCTGTGTGGATGGGTCTGTTGGATGCGGCCGACGTTGAAGTCGCATGACGTTCGGGTCCTGATGGGTTCGATCTCGTGCGCTATGGGCTATGCCAGTAGGTCGAGGTACTGTCGGCGGGCTTTCATGGCGTGGATGAGTAGTTCGTTGCCGCTGTCGAAGCGCAGGACAACGAGTTCGAGGAGTCGACCGTTCGGGTCGAATCCCAGTCGGAGTTCACGGGCGGGGTTGTCGTCGTCGAGGTCGGCGATATACACGTGGTGTTCGGCGGCGTATATGCCGTCGTCTGCGGTGATGTCGTGCTTGAGTGCGGACGGGTGGACCTTCACGCGACGTCGGCCCAGGCGCGCACCGCGGCACGGATCGCCTCGGATCGGGACATGTGGTTCTGCTCGGCGCGGGCGTTCAATGCCTCGATGAGTGCAGCGTCCATCCGCACCGCCACCATCGTTCCGGCTTCGTCTCCTACGGTCGGGCGGCCGCGCTTGCGGAGGCGTTCGACGTCGTAGCCGGCTTCGGCTTCGTCGGCCCAGTCTCGGATCATCTCGTCGGTGACCGGGGTGCCGTTGATCGTCTCGCCGTTCATACCCAATATCGTAATACGAAAATTGGTGAGTCGGGAGGGGCTGCCTTCCGTACATGGCATCACCGCCTCAGCGGAGGCTCCGCCCGAGCGCGAACCCGCGAATCTCCGGCAGTGCACCGGGCAGCCGATGGAACAGTCGGCTGCCGTCGGCGCGGGCCGGGCTGCCGTTCGTGTAGATGTCCCGGATACCGGTGCAGGCGTCGCGGAGCGCCTGGTCGACGGTGCGGGTCTTGCATCGTCGAGCGTGCAGTGGCGCATGAACGATCACCGTGGTGCCGTGCACCGACACACCGGGCCCGGACCCGCGCGCTGGCAGCCCCCGCATCGTGCGCAGGAACTCGTAGTCGATGACCGACAGCAGGTAGAGAACCTGATCGTCGTCGGGTTCGTCGTCGAGGAGGATCGCGAGAAGATCATGGTCGGCATCGACAGGATCGCCCCCATGCTCATCGACGTGTTCGAGTGGGCCCCGAGCCCTCCACGCAGGCAAGGACACCCCGGCGGTGGTCACAGTGCGCCCCCCAGCTGCAGCGGGCGGACGTCGGCGAGGCCGAAGACTCGCTCCACCGTCTGGGCGACAAGGTCGACGTCGTCGTCGTTCGTGCACGCAGACACCACAGTCGCCGCCGTGATCTCGATACCGAGTCCAGCGTCGAGGAGATGCTGCGCAGCCTCAAGGTCCGCCATCTGGGGTCGCCACACGGGCAGACCCCCATCGGCGATCGACTCCCGATGGTGGGACAGCAGATGCCTGCCGATCTTCACCAGTCGCGCGTCGATTCCTGCGCGGTCGGCCACGTCGTAGTCGGTTTCGACCGTCACCTCGAACGGGAACCGCCGCTTGATCGCGTCGTCGAGAGGTCGAACACCTTGCCCTTCCTCGTTGTAGGTGATGATCAGGCTGAACCCTGGTGCTGCCACCACCGGTGGCATGTCGGGCCGGTCGTCGAGGACGAGCTGGCCACGCGAGTCGGCGACCGACAGCAGTGCGGCGATGGTGCCGGACGGGGCACGGTTGATCTCGTCGACCAACAACACCTTCCCCTCCTTCAACGCGCGGGTCAGTGGACCGTCGTGCCAGACGAAGCTGCCGTCAGGGTGCGGCTGGTACTGACCGGCCAGCGAGGACATCGTCAGATCACGGTGACCCTGCACCGTGATCAGGTCAGCGCCGAATGCCGCCGCCGGCAGAGTCGTCTTCCCGCCGCCGGGGACACCCTTGAGGCGGACATTCATCTGGCCGCGTAACTTCCGAAGAATCAGGTAGTCGGGCTGCCCGGCGATCGACCGCGGCAGATAGCGGCGGCCGTCAGCGAGGAGCACGCCGTCGGCGTCTTCGGCGGGGACCGCGGCCAGGACGCGGTCGGCGATCGCCACTCCACTCTGCGGGGCGGAGATGCCGGGGACGACGTGCTGATCGTGGGCGAGAGCGTCGACAGCAGCGGTGAGCGGGTCGAGGGCAGGCCCGGCCGGAGACGTGGCGAGTGCCGCGAACAGTTCGAGAGGGTTGAGCGGGCGGTTACCGGGGACCGTCGTGTGGCACACCCGCGGCGGGTGGATCAGCTCACGGTGCCCGTGCGCAGCGGTATCGCAGTGGGCGCGGAACAGTCGCTCGAAATGGCCGGCGACATCCCTTTCCTCGGGATCCACTTCGCGGACCACGACGGTGCCGGCATCGAACTGGTCCCGCGTGCCGAACGCGGACGCCACAGTCTCGATGCTGGTGTACGGATCTCGGTACGCGACTGCGGCGAACACACGTCCTGCTGGAATAGCCGGATCCTGTGTGGCCCATGCAGCGAACTTGATGCTCGCCATCTGTCACACCTCTCTACTCGGGAATCGATCGTTCAACAGGAGTGTTCCGGCAGCGGCTGGGGACTGCGGCACCACACGAATCGAGTTCCGTACGTGCCGTTCCCTCATCCCCGTGACCGGCTTCGTGTGATGCCGCGACCCGGTTTCGTGACTGCGAGAGTGCGGGCATCCCGAATCACCAACCAGGAAGACTCCGCCCATGACGTCGACGACCACGACCCAGATCGCCGCCCCGCTCGAAGCGACAACGGACACCGTGTGGCGGCAGCTGTCGAGCAGGCTCGGCGAGTTCGTCGACACGATCACTCCACGACGTGACCTGGTGACCGTCATCGGTGTGGACGCCACACCCGACGTCGACGGGTATCGGCCCGCCGGCCTGTTCGACCACACCACGGCAACAATCACTGTTGACGCCGCCCAAGTGCTTTCCCCGGGAGACGATCCAGACCGGATCGACCTGCGTGATCCGCGGGACTGCGCCCGCTACCCGGTGCTGGCGGGTGTGACAGTCCACGAGGTTGGACACGCCACCCACACGGCCCGCCGACTGGGGATGCCTCGACGGGCCGCTCCGTGGGTGGCGTTGTTGGAAGAACCACGGATGGAAGGCCGTGTCGTCGCCGGCAACGTGCGCACACGAACCTGGTTGCAGGCAGCGGCCGTTCGGCTGTTGGGGGATACGACCCCGCGGACCGCTGGGGAGGCTGCACGTCTGCTGATCTTGGTCGGCGGCCGTGTGGACGCAGGTGTCTACGACCGTGACGATCTCCCCGATCTTGCCGCGGCCGCTGCTCCGTTCCTCACCGGCGAGCAGATCGGTGTGCTGGTGCAGCAGACACGTGTCGCGGTCGGCCTCGACGACGGTGACATCGACGGCCTCACCGGGTGTGCGGTGGCGATCGCCGACGTGATGGAGGCGTCTGACCAGGTGGATGACTGCGACGACGACGTCGTAGACCACGGCGGTGACGACGGGGGAGGATCCGGGGTATCGGTGCAGGTCAACGAAATGTGCACTGACAGTGAAATGCGCACTGAAATACACACTGACGGCAACAATGACGTTGCCGCGGCAGTCGCGGCCATGACCCGACGGGCTGTCGCCGCAGTGCAGGCTGCCGAAAACCTGACCGTCACCTCCACCGCGGAACAGCAGCGCCGCGACACCACAGCCCAACTCCACCGCGACACCGCAGCAGCCGGCCGCGCGAGCAGGGCACACGTGCACCGTCACACGGTGCGGCGACCCACCCCGGACGAGCTGCGCCAGTCCGCTCGCCTCAACCGACTCGTCGCCGGCGCCGCAGACCGTGGCGCCACCATGACCACTGTCACCCGAACCACCCCTCCCGGCCGGTTGCGGATGCGTGAACTCGTCAGAAGGGAAGGACAACTCGCCGCCGGAACGAGGCTGTCAGCGACACCGTGGTCCCACACCAGCTACCGGGACGTCGACACTCCACCGGTGACGGTGGGTATCGCCATCGACAACTCGCCGTCGATGGCACCCGTGCTCGATTCGGCGGCGGCGGCAGCCTGGATGGTCCGCCGGGCCACACGACCCCGAGGCGGCGACAGCACCGCGGTGACCTGGAACAGTGACGCAGCGATCCTGCCCCACGAAACCCGTGGCGGCGCAATCCATGTTCCAGAACCGGTAGGCGGCAGCGATGGGCTGCCGGCGGCGCTGCTGGCACTAGACGCGCACCTGCAGTTGAGCCGGGGCGACGGCCCACGCCTGGTCACCGTGATCAGCGACGCCGACCTCCCCAACCCAGATGAGGCCGAACAGCACCTTCGGCGTCTCGCCGCGACGGGGACGCGCCTGCTGTGGCTGATTCCCGGGCCCGAACATCAGCAGCGCCCCGGACTGCTCGAACGACTCGACCGCCACCTCGAGGCTGTGACCGTGATGGATCTGAGTGAACCTGCGCGGGCCGCGGACATCATCGGCGACGCCTTGGCTGCGGTCCTCCGCCGCTGGTGACCGCCAGGGGGTCAGGCTGCGGCGCGGATCTGGTCAACCATGTGCTGGGTGGCGTCCGCAACGTCGATGTACGTCTGTCCGTACACCTCCGGGTTCGAGGCAGACCGCTTGTCCGGCACCGCGTACAGGCCCGACTTCACGTGGTCGCCGGTGCGGCGCAGCACCTGCACCGCGTACTCCAACCCACCGAGCGGCATGTACGCCATCGCCGGATCGTTCTGGAACAGTTCGGGGCTGTCGTCTGCCTCGACGAGGGTGAACGTCAGCGAGGTGAGCAGTTCCGCGATGTCGCGGGGGTCGATCTCGGCTGCGGACGGAACACCCGACTCGAGCAGCAGCCGCAGTGCGTCGCAGAGCTTGCTGCGCAGCATGCCCATCGCCGCGTACCGGGCGTAGATGTTGATCTCGCGGACCTCGGCCGGCAGGCGGTGCAGCGGGAATGTCATGGTGGTCATCGGGAAGCTCCTGGGGTGGGTAGATCAGTAGGGGCCGTGCAGGTACGCCGAGTCCGGGGTCTTGTTGGCCGGGTCGTTGATCAGACCGCTCAACCAGTCGGCGCACTCACGGAAATCGGTGGCCTGCTCCGGGGCGGAGCGGCCGTCGGGGACCGGGCACAAGCCAGCTTCGATGTTCCCGGCCGTCGCGACCAGCACATCACGCGTGAAGATCAGGGCCGCGGTGGCCGCGTACACGAGCGGGTAGTCGGTTCGCAGGAACTGCCCGGTGTCACCGCTGGTGTCCTGCTCGACCCACGCGAACAGTTCCAGGGCTTCGCAGATCTTGACCGCATCCACCCCGGGAGCGGATCCGCCGGCCTCGAGGACGATACGCAGTGCCTGCGAGAGCGCATGCTGCACGAGCCCGTTGTCACCGACGCTGATCGAGCAGTCGATGTCCTTCGCGGAGAAGGAGACACGGGTACGGGGGAACGTCTTCATGGCCACGAGTGTGCCTTACCCGTTTCCGGGCATGGGGCATCCGCGGATGCCTCACCACCAGCCTCCCGCACCTATACATGACGGCACCGACAACACGTCGGGACACGACACCACGAAAGCGACAACCCGATGACCACCTCTGCCGGCGCACCTGAACTCTGGGTCGACGAGTTCGGGGACGACCCCAACATGCCAACCCGCACGACCACGTCAGCCTCGACACCGATCCGCCCCCACCGCGGGTACCGGTTCCATGCGTTGCCGGCGACCGCCGCCTATGTGCCCGACGGTTCGTACCGCATCGACCGGCGCGCGCATGTCCTCCTCCGCGACGACCGGCCCGTGGCCCGTATCGGACCTGACCTGCACACTCGCTGGCTGTCGCCGATGGAGGACACCGCATTCACGGTGTGGGCGCAGGAGCTGCGGTGGATCCAGCAGGTGCCCGCGCACACGAGCCTGCCGGCGTTCGGTCTCGCTCTACTCGACCGTGAAGCCCACGCCGTCGACTGGTGCGAACAGCAGTCGCAGACGGCGCTGGTGTACTCGACCGTCGCCGATATGCGGCGCGGCCGGTGGCGCGCTGAACCCCTCCTGAACGCCGACCATGCCGATGATCTCGCCTTCCTGACCCGAGTCGACTCGCTGGCCGCCTACTACTGGCATCGCGGCCGCCGGCACACGCTCACCCCGGGCCGGGCGGGACTCATGGACGAAGTGTCGAACGGTGAGGGGCTGGCGGCGATGATGCCGGCATGCCTCGTCGACCCAGCCTGATCCCCGTGTCGGCGCATCCGTATTCGCCGGGCTCGGGGGCGAACAGGGAGAACGGAACTCGCGCTGCGACCTCGCGCACACCGTGCAGCCCCGGCAGCAAACAGTTGACCAGCCAGCCGACAGACTGTGGCGATGGAGATCAACGGAAACATCAGCGCGACTGCCGTCGCCACCGCCTACTTCCGGTCCGTCGAGTCGAAGCGCCCGGACCACCTGTTCGTCGACGCTCTTGGTGAGCAGTTCGTTGCAGCATCAGGGATCTCCGCAGACGGCGACCTGCGGTTGCCGAACGTCACCGAGCACCGCCTGTACCGGTCGGTGGCGGCCCGCACCCACTACCTCGACGAACAGGTGTCGGCAGCTGTCCGCGATGGGGTGCGGCAGGTGGTGATCGTCGGCGCGGGCCTCGACGTGCGCGCGTACCGGATGGGTTTGCCGGCGGAGGTGACGGTGTTCGAGGTGGATCTCGAGGCGCTGTTCGAGTTCAAGGAACCGGTGCTCGCTGCGGCTGACTCCGTGCCGACATGTCAGCGTGTCACCGCAGCGGGGGACGTGACAGGTGACTGGTCACAGGCTGTTTCTGGGGTTGGGCATCGCGCGGATGAGGCGACCGTGTGGGTGATCGAGGGCCTGTTCATCTATCTCACCGACGAGCAGAACGAGCACCTGTTGGCGACGGTCAGTGAGATCAGCGCCCCCGGGTCGGTCCTGTGTGGCGCCCACTTCGGTCCGGGCTCCGTCGACGAGCAGCAGACCCGTCAGATGCAGGATCGGGTGAACGAGGCCGGCTACGGCTTCCAGTCGTATGTGGCCGATCCGGCGGCGTGGCTCGCCCCCTACGGGTGGGAGACCAGCGCGGTGAGCATCGCGGACTACGCCGCCGGAATCGACCGGACCCTCCCGTACACCGAAGAACCCGGCCGGGAGGTGTCGTGGCTACTGTCCGGCCGCCGCAGCGTCCGGGGTGAGGTTCGTAGTCGTGTAGACGTCGGATAGCTCGACCATGAGCCGGTGGGAGGCAATGGAATCGGTCGACGCTTTCCAAGCCGCCCACCGGGTCAGGGGCGGTGCGGTGTTCTGCTCGAGGACCACATCTCGATTGCTGCTCGTGACCGACTGCCACTCCTGCATGCGGGTCCGCAGCAGTCGGTAGCGGCGGCAGCGGCGAGGCAGGGTCACCGCGGCGACGAGGCCACCGAAGCCGATGAACGACGTCACGAGCCCGAGGATCAGAACGAACGCGATGGCCTTCGAGTTTTCGGCGTACCAGCTGTGCGCCTGATCAGAGTTGTTGTTGACGTAGAGGTCGACGATCTTGAACGCCACGTAGACAACGGCCATCGCGGCGGCCGCCGCGAGGATGGACAGGCCGGCGACGAGCGGGCCGCGGCGAACCTTCCGAAGTGCTTGCATGGCGGTGACAATGACACCGGTGCCGGCTGCACCGATGGTGCCGAGGTAGACGGTCCAGTAGGCCGCCAACGATCCGGTCATGGGGAAGTCTGCGGTCATGTAACTGGTCGGGGTGTCGGTGACCGGTGTCATCAGGAACGTCCCGAACATCAGAGCTGTCACTGCGGCGTAGACGACGAGCAGTCTCCGGCCGATGGACTGGTGGCCGCCGACGGTGAACGCCGCGAATCCCGCGAACGTCGTGGCGGCCAGCGTGCCGAGCCACATGCCGGTGAAGTCGCACAGGTTGTAGATGCCGGTGATGGCGTGCAGCCACTCGTCGACGTAGTCGTCGGTGACGACAGGAACACGCGCGAGTTTGGCGGCACCGAGGAACCCGATTGCCGCGGTGAGGAGCCAGGTTTCGCGGCGGTCGCGGTACCGGTAGACGCGGTAGCCGGCGACGAGCAGCAGGATCAGGGGGAGAACAAGGCCGATGAGAATGGAGATCACGGGACCGCCCATCCGACGGCGCGGGCGAGGCGTCCGAGGATGGCGCTGTCGACGTCGCCGACGTTCGCTCACCACAACGGCTGTTTCAACTCATCGGCAGCGTTCATCAGCAAGGTTGCCAACCATTCGGCTTCGCGTTCGATCGGATCGGTCAGCACCGCGCGGTGCTTGCACACGGCTTTCGGGAGGAGGTTCTTCATGTGGTCGGGGTGGATGTTCGGCATCAGCCGGCGCAGGAACGCGGACTGCAGGGCCTCGACAGTTTTTTCGTCGGCCTGGTGCCGGAAGATGATGTGCGCCAGTTCGTGGCAGATGATGTGTTCGCGGTAGTCGCCGGACGCGTGCGATGTCACGAAGATGTAGTCGATGCGCTCTCCGGGAATCCACACGCCGGTGATCTTGTTGCCGTCGCCGTCTTCGATCTGTTCGAACTCGTCGGGGATGGTGAGGACTTCGATGGGGCGGCCGTTGCGGATCGACAGATCAGCGATGAATCGTTCGCGGGTCCACGGCCGGCTCAGCGGTAGATCGCGCAGGATTCGTTCGGCTGCTTCACGAGCTGCGTCGCTCGCATCCTGACGTGTGGGCTCGGTGCTCATTGATACTCCTGAGGAGGGACATAACCTGGTCGCGTTCAGCTGGGGATGCAGGGCCTGGGGTCCGACGTAACGCGACCCAAGGCACCCCGGCGGAGCGCAACTCCCCGAAGAGTCGGAGCTGTTGATCGAGATCACTGCAGTCGTCGTCGATCAGATAGGCGGCGTCGAAGCCGAACGCGCCAGCGATGTGGCAGAGGATCTGATCGGGTACATCGGTGACGGCCCCTGAGCGGATGCCGTCGATGAAGTCCGCGGTGACAGTGTCACCGCAGGTCGCGCTGATGTCGGAGGCGATACTCGCAGACGTATGGGCTGTCCGATCAGATTTCGGCAGAGTTGTGAAGAGTCTTTCGACCCTTTCCGACAGGCACATGCGACATTCCCCGGTCATGTCTCACCTCTTCGTCGGCTAGGTCGTTTGACCTGATCGGCGGCGATGTAGTCGTTGAGCGAACTGTTCGCACTGTTCAGGTGTGAGATCAGTGACTCGACCGCTTAGCCATCGACGATACAACCGTTCGGTGTGCTCAGGTTCTGGTGTCCCTGCGGTGGGGGCGTCGAGGAGGTGCCCGAAGGCCAGTTCGAGGACCGCCGGGATCTGGGTGCTGGAATGCCGGTTTCGTTCGAGGACTTCGGTGGCCCAGCGGCCGGCGAGACGGGATGCTGACTGTTGCACGGCGCGCACAGAGTCGCTGATGTCGGTGTTGGTGGCGTCGTAGGTGTCGGTGAGTCGGTTGACTGCCCGGATGAGACCGGCGAGTTCGTCGACAGATACCGCGACCTGCGATGCACTGATCAGTCCGTCGGATTCTGCGGTGTCCGGTAGTGGTGTGGGGAGGCCGCCGGTGAGGGTTCGGGCCGCGGATCCGGGCTGCCATCGCAGGCCAGTGTCGAGCTTTTGGAGGGTTTGCGCGGAGGGGCCAGGTCCGGCGCCTTCTTCGATCGTTCCGAGGCGGGTGACGGACGGGCCACCAGCTTGATGAACCTGTACACGAGTGAGGCCTAGCTCACGTCTCCGGGCGGCAACGTAGTCGCCGAGCCGTCCTGAACCGTCGACCATCCGGTGAAGCACCTCGCTTGCATCTTGTATGCGTCAACCACGGGTGTCCATGGCTCCCCCGACCATGCCTTCGCTCCGAGGTCTACGCAGCGCGTTGCGCTGTGCGACGGCGATCTGGAGCGGCGTAACTATCTCACATACCAGGTATGGCTTCAAAGTGGCTTTGAAATGTGTGTGTCATGTTGTTACTGTCCGTATCGGATAGGGGACGTTCCATCGCGCGGTGACATCAGCACAGCTTGTTGACTCCGACACGGGCGGTCGCCTGTCTCGTCGCCTGTCGGCGGCACCACCTATCGGAGATGCACTGCCCCACCACCGGGGTCGCGGAGCCTCGAACCATCTGGTTCGAGGCTCCGCGTCGTTTACCGGCATCCAGAAATCGACGTTGCCGCAGACCGGAACCACGACACCTACCGTCGTTCACGCGTCGCGGACCAACTGCGACCCCTCGCCGCCACACACCGGCCGGAAACACCCCTATACGAGAAGGACAACACCCATGCGTTCTGTCGGACAGTCGCACTGCGGCAACCGACCCGGTGACACCGACTCCTTGGTGGCGGCACTGACCGCGGCGATGGAGAGTCGGTTGACAGGCATCGACTCACCCAGCCCATCTGAACTGACGATCGTGTCGTGGATGCTCTCTGGCGAGTTGGCTGCGATCCGGCCTGAATGCGAGACCGGCACATCGATGGAACTGCAACCGCAGGTGCTCGATGTCCTGTTGCGTGAACTCGACCGAATCAACCACCCCGGCCGCAACCTCGGCGCCGTCGCACAGATCGTCGCGCAACTGGGCGCTGTCGGCGACTAGAACGCGGCCAGGTCCAGATCGTGCAGTGTCGCCGAGACGACATCACTCAACGTGTACTCGCCGGCAACAGTGTGGTGGTAGGTGCCGTGCCCATTGTCTTCCGCGACCAGCAACAGCGGAGACTGCGCCACCTCGTCGAGGAAGTCGACCAACCGCGTGTACGTGACGACCGGCAACTGCAGCATCTCCAACGGGGGCTGCGTGACGACATGACGGGCAACATCCTTGGACAGCGACTGCACCTGCTGCTGCACCGTCATCGCCAGGTCACGCAGAGCACCGGAATCACCTGCATAGCTGGACAATCCCAGAGCTGCCGTATCTGCAACTTGCTCGACAGCCCGGGCAGCACGCATCACCTCGACGAGAGTGGCCGCGGACTCGGCGAGCGTATGAGCGGACAACAGGACCGCGGGAACACTCTCGCCAGTGTCGCCGTCGCTGGTGAGCACGGTAGGGGCGAGGCTGTCCGCCCATCGTTCGGCGGCTTCGGCGGTGATCATCGACCGTGCCGTGTCGGTGCTGACGCCGGCTGTTTCGGCAACCACAGTGACCATGTTGGTGACGAACTCGCTGACCACGTCACGGGAAACCGCGATGCTACGTTCCTGCAGGATCACGCACAGCCGATCCGTTTGCGTGACATGCCAACTTGTTTCGTCCATGCGGTGATCATCGCGCACGGTGTTCGGGTGTCGACGCCGGACGGTGACAAGGGCCATACGGCGAGGTTCCACTGTCGAGGAAGGACATGACGATGACGACGACCTCAGCGGTCCAGGACTGGGATGCTGCGACGGCCGCCCCGGCGGTGATCAGTCAGTTGGAGCAGTCGACGGCCTGGATGGGCAGTGACATGGCGGCGGTGGCACGCCTGTTCGTCGAGCAGCAGAACGCCCAATCGTGGTGGACGCGCACACATCCACGCCGGGGTGGGGCCGATGTCACCGAAATGCTCACTGGCTGGCTGCCGTACGCGTACGGCGTCACCCCGGGCACTCCTCGCCGAACCGAGGACGGGTTGAGTATGGCCGCGCAACTGGTGCGGGACATGCTGCAGGCGCGCGTTCACGCGTTCACAAGCATGCCGATCTACCTGGCCGGCCCGAACGTCGCCGACACGGTGATCATGCTGGCCGGCACCCACACGTATCGGGGGGAGTCGGTGGCCGATGGGGTGGGTATCGGCCGCAGCGGCCACCTGGTGCTACCGACCCCGATCATCCGGCGGCAGCCGTCGCAGTTTGATCAGGTCGTCGACTACGTGCTGCAGCAGGATCCGGTACCGGATGCCGTGCAGGCGATCTCGTGGACCGTCGACACCACTGAGTCCGGCCACACACTGCGCGTGGGGGACTGGATTCTGGTGGGCGAGGTCGGCGACCCCAACGGAAGCAACATCGAACGGCAGGTCGCGGAGGTGATGTGCGACCCCGCCACCGATGGGTTGATGCCGGAAGTGATGTGGAGCAGCGAATGGTCGCAGCCGCTGGCCCGCCCGACCGCCGATACTCGACTGTCCGCTGCCGACCGGATGCGATGCGCGGTGGGTGACTTGAAGTCCGGGAACGTCGCCCCGTGGACTCGGGGAGACATCTACGACGACATCGACGGGCTGCTCTCAGTCCGGTTGGTGCAGGTGCTGTCGGATGCTGCAGCGGTCGGTCTGCTGTCCGCCACTCCGGTGGCTGTCGACGGCGCGAACCGCGAAGTGTTCCTGCTGTCGGCGGCGTCCTGACCAGCAGTGCAAGCGTTGCCGGCGGACGTGTCAGCCGGCGCCGGTGGTCGACAGCAGATGCCGGTCAGCCGTGCCGCACCCGATCGTGATGGGCGACAGTCTGGATCTCGTCAACCGCAGTCGAGGGAAACGAGGCCCCCATGTCGATCACGTTCGCACCGGAGATGGCGCCGGTCATCGGTTTCCGTTTGACCGACCACCTCGGTGGCCGTAGCGGCCTGATCGCCGACCACGTGGACGCCACCGCTCAGCTGGTGGCGCTGAACGCCTCCGGTGACGTTCTGCCCGGCTGCACCGACCCGGAGTCCGCCCGTTACTACGGCGCGGGTATCGAGTCGGTCACCGCTGACGGTGACGATGCACCCGAGGTGAACATGTCGAACACCAACGCGGTGATGCTCCTCGACCTGCTCGGCCTCGACACGGAAGGCTTCGGAGACTGCCCCGCAGACGACTTCCTCGGACGGGTGCTGGTGGCATCCGCTCTCAGCCCCGCCGACGAGGGCGTTCCTGCACACGCGGTGGGCGGGAATCCTCGCATGATCGACTGCGGTCGACGGCCGGGCTACATCCAGGAGCGTCTGGGCGATCTGCACCGGTTGGCGGCCTGGGCGGTGGAGAACGGCCGTACCGTGCAGTGGGGATAGATAGCGAAGCGCACCTGCCGTGAAGGGCAGAGCCACATGTGACGGCCCTCGCAGGACGCGTCCCCGGTGCACTACCAGCGATTCTGTCCAATCTCCGAGGTGGAGCCTCCGTGCCAGCATGGCCGCTCTCGGCAGTAACCTCATCGCCGACCGTGTGTAGGAATCGGCACCTCTGGGCCGACAGGTACGAAGGCAGGCTCTCGGGTGTCGGGTTCAGTTCATGACGTCATTGAGGCGTTCCGTCAGGCACCCAGCAATTCGGAGCGAGGCACGAAGTTCGAGCAGTTGATGGTCCGCTACTTCCAACTCGACCCGCTGCTCTCCCAGCAGTACGAGCAGGTGTGGCGGTGGACGGACTGGCCCGGCCGCGACGGCAAACCGGACACCGGGATCGACCTGGTCGCCCGGGAGCGGGACACGGGCGCGTTCACCGCGATCCAGTGCAAGTTCTACGAGCCGACCCACACCCTCGCCAAGGCGGATATCGATTCGTTTTTCACGGCGTCGGGGAAGAAGCCCTTCACGAACCGAGTGATCATCTCGACCACCGATCGGTGGGGGCGTAACGCGGAGGCGGCACTCGAGGATCAGAACACGCCGGTGCAGCGGATCGGGTTGGCGGAGATCGCCGAGTCTCCGATCGACTGGGATGTGGCCTGGCCGAAGGGCGAACTTACGGTCACGTTGTCGGAGGCGAAGCGGCACGATCCGCGCCCGCACCAGCAGGACGCGATCGACGCGGTGTTCACCGGGTTCGACGCCGGCCACGACCGCGGCAAGCTGATCATGGCGTGCGGAACCGGTAAAACGTTCACCGCGTTGAAGATCGCGGAACGCACCGCCGCCGAGCAGGGCGGGTCGGCGAAGATCCTGTTCGCGGTGCCGTCGATCTCGCTGTTGTCGCAGACGTTGCGGGAATGGACCGCCCAGACCTTGTTGGATCTGCGGGCGTTCGCGGTCTGCTCGGATACAAAGGTTTCCCGCGCCGCGGAGGACATCGGCGCCGTGGATGTCGCGATCCCGGTGACCACCGATCCGGCGACCCTGGCTGCGGAGATGGGGCACCGGAAGCGGGCGAAGGGGTTGACGGTGGTGTTCACCACCTACCAGTCCCTGCCGGTGGTCGCGGCCGCCCAGACGCAGGGGGTGGACGGGTTCGATCTGGTGATCTGCGACGAAGCGCACCGCACCACCGGCGTCACCCTCGCCGGTGAGGACGAGTCGAACTTCGTGCGCGTCCACGACGGCGACTTCCTCAAGACGGCCCGCCGGCTGTATATGACGGCGACACCCCGGCTGTTCGACGAGAAGGTCAAGGATCAGGCGGCCGAGCATTCGGCCGAGCTGGCGTCGATGGACGACGAGACGAAGTTCGGGCCGGAGTTCCACCGCCTGTCGTTCGGGGACGCCGTCGAACGGGGCCTGCTCACCGACTACAAGGTGATCGTGCTGACCGTCGACGAAGACCTCGTCGCCTTCCCGTTGCAGCAGCAGCTCGCCGGCGAGTTCTCCGAGCTGAAACTCGATGATGCGTCGAAGATCGTCGGCTGCTGGAACGGCCTGGCGAAACGGGCCGGACGGACCCCGGACGGCACCGGCTTCGCGCCGGGGGAGCCGCCGATGCGGCGGGCGGTGGTGTTCGCGAAGGACATCGCCGCCTCCAAACAGGTCGCCGACGTGTTCCCGGCCGTCGTGGATGCCTACCGGGATCTGTTGGACGAGAGCGAGAACGACGGCCACGACATCGCGGCGACGAACCGGGATCTGGCGTGTTCGGTGCACCACGTCGACGGCACCTACAACGCCCTCCAGCGCAACGCCGAGTTGTCGTGGCTCAAGGCGCCGGTCCCGGAGGGGGAGTGCCGGATCCTGACGAACGCCCGCTGCCTGTCCGAGGGTGTGGACGTGCCGGCCTTGGATGCGGTGATGTTCCTCAACCCCCGCAACAGTGTGGTGGATGTGGTGCAGTCCGTCGGGCGGGTGATGCGCAAGGCCGACGGCAAGGACTACGGCTACATCATCCTGCCGGTCGCTGTCCCCGCTGGCGTCTCGCCGTCGCAGGCGTTGTCGGACAACCGCCGCTTCAAGGTCGTGTGGCAGGTCCTCAACGCGCTGCGCGCGCACGACGACCGGTTCAACGCGATGGTCAACTCCATTGCCCTCAATAGCACTGCGGCGGAGAAGAAGACCGGTAAGGGCTCGTCGATGCTGATGGGCGACCACATCGGCCCCGTCGCGGACGGCACCGGCGAATCCGTCGCCGGCACCGGCAACAGCACCGATGGTGGCTCGTCGACCGCCGCCGGCTCCGACGGCGCCTCGACCGCCGCCGCCGATGCGGGTGGGCAGGTGGCGCAGCAGATGGCGCTGTTCTCGCTGTCGGAGTGGCAGGAAGCGATCGTCGCGAAGATCGTCGACAAGGTCGGCACCCGCGCTTACTGGGAAGACTGGGCCGCCGACGTCGCCGACATCGCCGCCGCCCAGAACACCCGCATCCGTGCACAGTTGGACGCCGCCGACCCGCAGGTCACCGCCGCGTTCGAGCGGTTCCTGCAAGGCTTGCGGGACAATCTCAACGACTCCATCACCACCGACGACGCGATCTCGATGCTCTCGCAGCATCTGATCACCAAACCGGTGTTCGACGCCCTGTTCGCCGAACACGACTTCGCCTCCCACAACCCGGTCTCGCGGGTGATGCAGGCGATGGTCGACACCCTCGGCGACGCCGGCCTCGAAGCCGAGACCGCGAAACTCGACGGCTTCTACGCCTCCGTCCGCGTCCGCGCCGCCGAAGTGAGCACCGCCGACGGCAAGCAGAAGGTCATCGCCGAGCTCTACGAGAAGTTCTTCCGCCTCGGCTTCCGCAAGCAGTCCGAAGCCCTCGGCATCGTCTACACCCCGGTCGAGGTCGTCGACTTCATCCTCCGCGCCGCCAACCAAGCCTCCCGAGACGCGTTCGGCCGCGGCCTGACCGACGAAGGCGTCCACATCCTCGACCCGTTCACCGGCACCGGCACCTTCATCACCCGGCTGCTGCAGTCCGGACTGATCTTCCCCGAAGACCTGGCCCGCAAGTACAGCCGCGAGTTGCACGCCAACGAGATCATGCTGCTGGCGTACTACATCGCGGCGGTGAACATCGAATCGACCTACCACGCCCTCATCGGCAGCGAGAGCGTCGGGGAGTACAGCCCGTTCGAGGGGGTCGTGCTCGCCGACACCTTCCAGATCACCGAAGACGGCGACAGCCTCGACTCGGACATGTTCCCCCAGAACAACGACCGCATCGTCCGCCAGAAACAGATCCCCATCAACGTCGTCGTCGGCAACCCGCCGTACTCGGTCGGACAGACCAGTGCGAACGACCTGAACGCCAACATCTCCTACCCTACGTTGGACAAGCGGATCGCCGACACCTACGCCGCGCGATCGACCGCGACGAACAAGAACAGCCTCTACGACTCCTACCTGCGCGCCTTCCGGTGGGCCACCGACCGCATCGGTGACGCCGGCATCGTCGCGTTCGTCTCCAACGGCGGCTGGATCGACGGCAACACCGCCGACGGCATCCGCCTCTCCCTCGCCGGTGAATACTCCCGCATTTACGTCTACAACCTGCGCGGCAACCAGCGCACCGCCGGTGAACTCTCCCGCAAGGAAGGCGGCAAGGTCTTCGGCTCCGGAAGTCGTAACACCGTCGCTGTCTTCATCGGCATCAAGAACCCCGCCCACGCCGGCGCCTGCGAGGTCTTCTACCGCGACATCGGCGACTATCTGAGCCGCGAGCAGAAACTCGAGATCGTCGACGCCGACACCCTCCCCAGCATCGACTGGCAGTCCATCACCCCCAACGCCCACGGCGACTGGGTCAACCAACGCAACGACGACTACCTCGCCTGGCCTGCCATCGGCGAGAAGAAGCAGACACCGGGACAGGTCACAGTCTTCGCGCTGTATTCGTCGGGCTTGAAGTCGAATCGGGATGCGTGGGTGTACAACTACGAGAAGTCGGCAGTCGCGTCGAACGTCCAGCGCACGCTCGACTTCTACAACAGTCACGTCGACGACTTTGCTGCTTATTGCGCGGGGAACGCAGTCACAGACCGGAAGGGCGCCGCAGACCAGTTCATGGACAACGACCCGACGAAGGTCAGCTGGAGTGGAGGTCTCAGGTCGGACTTCGCTGCCGGAAAGCATCATTCGTACGAGCCGAAATCTCTCACAGCCGGGCTCTACCGACCGTTCTCTAAGCAGTACGTGTACTACAGCGCTGCGCTCAACGAGCGTCGCTATCAGCTCCCCGTGCTGTTCCCGACCTCGGACCACAAGAACATCGGCATCGTGCTGACTGCACCGGCGTCGCACTTTGAGTTCACCCCGTTCATCACGGATCTACTGCCGAACCTCCATCTGCTAGACACCGGTCAGTTTTTTCCCCGCTGGACGTACGTGAAGGCCGAGCCGGCAGCCGGGGAGCTGGACTTCGCGTCAGTAGGCGCCGCTGACGTCGACGAGCACGGCTACCGGCGGGTCGACAACATCACCGACAGCATCCTTGCCCTCTACCGCGACGCGGTCGGCAATCAGGTCACCAAGGACGACATCTTCTACTACGTCTACGGACTTCTCCACGACCCCGCCTACCGCGCGAACTATGCGGCAGATCTGAAGAAGATGCTCCCGCACATCCCCACCCCCGAAACTCGTGAACGGTTCGAGCAGCTCACTGCAGCTGGCCGGCAGTTGGCGGACCTGCACGTGAACTACGAGACCGTCGAGCCGTACGACCTGGACGTGCAACTCAAGAAGGGTGCCTCCGCTACTGACCGCGAGACGTGGCGAGTGTCGAAAATCAAGTGGGGCAAGAAGAAAGACCCCGACACCGGCAAGAACGTAGACGATCGCACCACCATCGTCTACAACCCGAAGGTCACCATCACAGGCATCCCAGAAGACGCCGAACGCTACATGCTTGGCCCCCGCTCGGCGCTGGCATGGATGCTCGACCGGTATCAGGTCAAGATCGACAAGGCATCCGGGATCGTCAACGACCCCAACGACTGGTGCGACGAACACGACCAGCCTGACTACATTGTCGACCTCATCAAGCGAGTGACCACCGTCGCGGTCGAGACGATGAAGATCGTCGACTCGCTGTAGACCGGACGGGCAGATACGAAGAAACGGGATGACTTAGGCCAGTTGGGCGACACTGTTGTCACTGCCCGACTGGCCTTGCTGGCGCTGTCCGTATTCAGTTGCGCGGGATCTGTGGTGCCGATGCTTCGCTGCGTGCATTGTTGTGCCGCACCGGTTCTGGGTGCCAGTGAGGGTGGGGTGTCCAAGTTCCGACGCGCCTCAGGAGTGTGCTCGCATGACCCCAGCCCCCGCCGCCCTCGATGATGTTTGCCGCCCCGACCGGCCATTACCGGCTGCCGAAGCACCCACAGCCAGCACCTGTTCAGTGTGTGAGGCCCCGATGATCCGCCGGTGGGATACGGCGGGAACCGATTTCACGTGGGTCGACGAGTACGGCCAGCGTGCCGGAGGAGAGTCCCCGATCCCCGGTGTGAGCACTGTCAGCGACTACCTGACTCACCTCCTCGACGGGGACCGGATCGTCGAATACTCCGACTTCTCAGCCCGATCTGCCCTCGGGGCCGGGATTCTGCCGTGGGAGCACTGGCACACACCGCAGCCTGGACCGCCGCTGAATCTGCCCGGCGGTGTCCCCGAGTGCTGCGGGACGCCGATGCAGCTCGTCCGTGACGGCTGGCGTTGTCGTGAGCGGCGCACGTTGTTCTGGCGTGACGAGGAGTCCGCGACTGCCGCAGCGTGACCGTGGGCCGGCACCCCAGTTCGGGGTGCCGGCCCACAGTTTCTGATGGGTGGGCTGTCCGACACCTACCGCCGACGGCCAGGTCCGGGTGGGTTTCGTGGTGCCGCACTCGCGAGGGCCGGTGGTGACGATGGGTTTATCGGAGATGCACAACGACGGAGGGATTGCACATGATGACGATGGGGACTCGTTGGGTCAGTGGATCGTTCACCTTCCCGGACTGCTCGGAGGACGACAACGGGCTGGATGCGTCGATCGGTGACGCGATCGCACGCCTGGGCGCGGTCGGCGTCCACGCCGATGCCGGTGACCGTGTGCCGGTGAACCTGGACGCGCAACTCGCCGCGCTGGTGGCGGGAGTGTTCCGGCCGGACGCGGACCGCGGGATGTGCGGTCACGCCCGCGAACGCGGTGGCGCTGAACTGTGCGTCGTGTTCGACGGATCCGGCCCGGCCAGCGACGCGCAGACGGTGTCGGCGGCACTGTCGGAACTGGCGGAGATCGGCGTGCACGGGCAGGTCGAATGCGTCGAGATCGGCACGGAGGGGCCGACGTTCACCCGCTGGTCGGTGGACGGCGGCCTGGTCAACGTCGATGCGGGTGGCCGCGTCGTCTACACCGGCTGACGCTTTCACCGCATGCGGCCCCAGTGAGGATGTCCTCGCTGGGGCCGCAGTCGTCTGTGAGGCCGGCCGGCCTATCGGGCTGTCCGTCAGATGGAGGAGAGTCCGACAAGCTGCGGTGCGGCCAGGAGGGTGGCCAGCTCGTGATGACGGGTGCCGGCGATACCGCCCCGGTATCCGAGGGGAACCGAAATGTCCGGGAGTCGGTCACCGAGAACGAACAGGTCAGCGGGTTCCGGCCAGTAGTCACCGCTGGTGAGGTCCGGGTCTGCCCACGCCGCCTGGATCTGTGCGGCGATCGCGGGATCGGGGTGGGTGGGTGCGGTGATCGTCGACGAGGCGACGATGTATCGCGCGACGATGGGGCGGATCTCGTCGACAACCTGGTGGTGATCGGTACCGAGGTGGGTGGCGATCCTCCGTACGGGTTGGGCGAGGGAGCGGGCACGCAGGTAGATGCCGTACTTGTCGAGGAGTCGCTGCGCGAGGGCACCCGAGGCGATGAGTGCGACAACCGGATTCGCGTCGGCGGGGGGCGTCGGGACGGCGATGCTGGGGGAGTTCAGGACGAAGGCGTATTCGGCGGCGGTACGCGCCTCGTGGGGGGTGGCTCCTGCGTCGATGAGGTCGCGGCGGGTGTATCCATCGGTCTCGATGGCGTGACGCAGGGCTGACTTGTGGGCGGCGCGTGCGTCGGCGAGGTGGTCGGCGAGTGGTCCGGTCATGGATGGTCCTCCTGGTTGGGTGTGCCACCACCATAGCGGGGCTGCGTGCGATTGTCACACGCAGCCCCAAAGTGGTTGGGATGCAGCAGCACCGACGCTGTCCGTGAATGCTCCTGCCCGCCGCGATTCGTGAGCCTGGGGCAGGTAGCGGAAAGGGGCTCAACCTCATGCAAGGTTGAGCCCCACCGCCAGCAGTTACGCCGCCTGTGCGTCCACCGACTCGGCCGCGAGACTGTCAGCGATCTCCGCAGCGATGACCGCCAACCGGGCGTCCGCGGCGACAAGCGCCCGTTCATCGGGGAACACGGAGCGGGCCGCTTCCCGCGAGGCAGTCTCCTGCCCACGGAACCGGGTGATCGTCTCCTGCAGGCGGGTCACATGCTGTTCGCACGCCACACCGTCAACGTCCTGCAGCATCACCGCCACCACCGGTGCCAGCGCCGACACGCCGCGCCGGAGTTGAGCACGAGACACCGGAGCCGATGCCACCTGCACGTGATCGAAGTCGACACAGAACCCGACGATTGTGTCGTGGACGGTTTCAGCGGAGACAGTGACCGGCCCGAGCGACGCCCGCCGATAGGGGCGAGCCAGCAAGGACCGGACCGACTCTGCGACCCGATCGAACGGAATTGCCGTCGTCGCTGTCGCCTGCTGCAGATCCCGCACCGCCGCCAGCGAACGGCCCAACCGGCGGACCTCCTCGGCGTACATGTCGGCCTGCTGCTCGGCGGCCCGCTGATTCCGCAGATGGTTGGCCTTCCGCAGCCGCAACGTCCGCGCCGTCGCCTTGATCTCCGCCTCCTCCAACAGCAGCGAGTTCCCCGACGCAGCCGCCTTGATCTCCGCATACGCCAACGTCGCATCTCCGATGTCGTCGATCTCGCGGACCGCCGGATCCGGCGAGTACAGGTGCGCGAACGCGCGCGCCTTGCGGTGCAGCACTTCCCACGAGTAGGCGTCGAAGGTTCGTTCGGTGACGTAGGTGAACACGTCCACGACCTCGTTCAGGTTTCCGGGCCGGAACGCGCGACCCAACCCCTGCTCGACATCCGACGGCCGCCACGGCGGCGCCACCATGTGCACGGCCGCCAGGCGGGTCTGAATGTTCGTGCCGATACCGACCTTCGGGGTTGACCCGATCAGCACGGACACCGACCCGTCACGGCACGCCGCGTGCAACGCTTCCCGAGACTTCGCGGTAGTGGCCTCGTGCACGAACCGGATTCGGTCGGCCGGCACGCCACGGTCGATCAGCAGGTGACGCAACCGCCCGTAGGTGGAGGTGTCGTCGGGCTTCGGGGTGCCCAGATCGCAGAGCACCAGTTGCAGCGGCCCCGGGGTGTCGTTGTTGTACACCGCCTCACGGTTCTGGCGGTAGACGTCGGTGATGTGGTCCGCGGCCGCCACCAACTTCGGGGACTGCGATCCGACCCCGACCAACGCCGGATCCAACGCGATCTTGCGGCCGTCACCGCAGATCGCCAGCATGTTGTCGCTACCTGGCTCACGAGTGTTGGCGCCCTGCAGTGCGTCCGCGCGGGCCACGAGACCAGCAACGTAGTCGAGTACCTGCTCGGACGGTTCGACGACGACCGTGTGTTCCCGCCGGTCCGGTCGGGCCAACCCGAGAGCGTCAGCCGGCAGCAGGTCCGCGAACTCGTCGAGGAGACGCCGCAACTCGGGAAGGTTTTGGATCGTCGACGGCCGTGTGTGGGTGCGGAACCCGGACCCGTCAGGGGCGACCTCGATACGGGTTTCCCAGCGGATGAACGTCGCCGCGAACGCATCGAAATGGGACAGCCCCAGCGCGTCGAGACGATCGGGGATCATCAGCCGAGCCCAGCAGTACGTTTCAGCGAGCGTGTTCCGGAACGGTGTACCAGTGAACATGGCGAGCACCGGGCGCCCCGGATGCCGGTCGGCGAGCGTTTCGACCTTCATCAGCATGTCGGTGGCCCGCTTCGACGATCCGAGGGAGAACCCGTCGGCGCGGGTAGCGATCGGCAGGCGAAGGAACTTGTCGGCCTCGTCGACAGCGAGATAGTCGATGCCGAGTTGTTCGAGGGTGATCTGATCGGGGTCGGCGACTTTCGACCGCAGGGCGCTCAGTTTCTCCTCGAGGGACCGGACCGCGCGTGCGATCTGCTTCGCGCCGTGCCCGCGGCCCGGGCCGTCGTGCATGCTTGCCCGTAGTGCCGCCTTCTGCGCCTCGATCCATGACGCTTCCGTTCTCGGGTCGACCCCGAGCGACGTGAACGCCTCATGCGTCAGGATCACAGCATCCCAATTCCCAGTGGCGCAGCGGGCCGCGAACAAGCGGCGGGCATCCCGGGCGAGGTCATCGTCGGTCGCCACCAGGAACCGGGCCGCGGGGAACGCCTGCTGCGCTTCCCGCGCGATCTGCTCGAGCAGATGCTTCGGCACGGTGATGCACGGCCGGTGCACGAACCCGAACCGGCGCAGCATGATCGCGAGACTCACCATCTCCAACGTCTTGCCGGCGCCGACGGCATGACCGATCAGCGTCCGCGGCCGGGACAACGCCATATCCAGTGCATCGAGTTGGTGCGGCCACAACGAGATCCCCGCAGACAGGCCAGGAACCGTCAGATGGGAGCCGTCGGGGCGGCGTGTGACGTGAGAGCTGAACCGCTCGTTGTAGGCGTCGAGGATCCGGCGGCGGCGGGTGTCGTCCTCGAACACCCACACACTGAACCGCTCGTGCAACGCCTGCAGCCGGTCGGCGGCCGACGCGGTCTCGTTCGGGTTCCGGACCCGCTTCTCCTTGCCGTCGACGTAGAAGGAGTCGTAGACGATCGGCCGCTTACCGTTCAGGCCGCACTGCAGCAGGTCGATCGGCGACATATGCGCCGTCCCGTACATGATCCGGGCCTCAGCAGAGCAGCCCAGATTCTTCGGCAACTCCCAGTACGCGATTGACGGAGTGTGCAGGATCCCCCCGACATGGTTTGCGCCGAGTTCATCGCGCACAAACGCCGCCACATCCTCGACCGTCAGCCACGGCGCACCGAGGTTCACCCGCACATCGTTCTCGTCGAGTTGCGCAGGCATGACCTCTTCGAGCGCGGTCACGTTCCGGGCGTAGTCGCTGTCACGGCCTGCAGCCGCCACCGCGGCGACGAGTTTGGTGCGCACATTCCCCGACAAGTAGTCCCGCGCCGGGGTCCACGCGCCCGCCGCCTGCGGATCCCGGTAGACCAGATCCTCGAGCGCGGCCGCGGCCGCATCCTCGCCGTCGACACCCAGCAGGGACGCCACCCGCAGCAAATCCAGGAAACCGCACTCGCCGAGCGTCACCGCCAACGCCTCCGCTGCAGTCTCGACCCGCTCGACCCGCGGCGGACGAACATTGACCCGCCCCAACAGCACTGCCGCAGGCTTCGCTTCCCGCGTATCAGGGTTGTACTCCTCCAACGCCATGACCAGCGAATAGTCCGGGTCGCGGCGGAACCCACCCATCGGGGGACGGCGCACCGACAGCGCCGGAACACCAGTCTCCGGATCCGGCTTGCCCTCGACGATCGTGCCCCGGTTCAACGGGCCCCACGACGCGACATAGCCGGTGTACAGGTCCAACGCCTGGGCGCGGGTGGGGGAGATCTCCTCATCGGGACGGTCGGGGTCCGACTCGAGATCCATCAGCGCGACCGCAGCATCCCGCAACGAGATCAGCGCCCGCAACTCCTTCGCCGGCCGCGGAACCTGCACCAACACCCCGTCAGTGACCGTGACGACCTGCCCGTCGACGAGATGAAACGACCGCTCCTTGCGGCCCTGCGCATCCGCCACCGGCAGATCCGCCCAGCCCACGGAGGGGACTGGATCAGCGGTGATCGGCGGCACCGTCGCGCACACCGCAGCGACCATCGCCGCCGTCGCCGCCACCGGATCATCAGCGAGGACCGCCAACCCGTTGTAGCGGTTACCGGTCACCCGCATCACCCCGGCCACATGCTCCGGGTACGCCGCCCAATACTTGTTGACCCGCACCGGGCTTGCTGCCACACCAGCAGTGACCGGAACGTCCACCACGTCACGACAGTCTGTGACCTGCGTCGACCCGTACACGCTCCGGCTGTGGTCGTAGTTGACCGAATCCCGCCACCCGGACCGGGGCACCCCGGCCCCACGAACCTGGAACACCAGCACATCCGCAACAACATCGGTGCCGGTGAACGTGCCGGTCGGAAGACGCATCGCGGCAACGAGGTTCGCGTCACGGCACACCTCCCGCAGCGAGTTCCCCGAATCCATCACGAACCGGGACGCGATCACCACCACATAACCGCCGGGGCGGACGGCACGGACCGCTCGCCGCAGGAAGTAGGTGTGCAACGGTGCATGAATCTCGTGCGCCGAGTCGTACACGTGCACCGACGAGAACGGCACGTTCGCCACGACCGCATCGAAATGGTTGTCCCGCAACGACGTGGACTGCAGGCGGCCCGTGTAGATCGTTGCCGACGGATGCAGCAGTGCAGCGATCCGCGCCGATGTCGGGTCAACCTCGACACCGGTGAACTCGACAGGAAGACCAGCAGGCGCAGCATCCATCAGCGCACCGTGCCCGCACCCCAGATCGAGTACCCGACCCCCACCGAAACCGGCCGCGCCGAGCACCTGCCACAGGTGGGCCGCCACCGTCGGCGGCGTGTAGAACGCGGTGTCGACGACATCCGCGGCGGCTGCCCGCGCAGGCTCGTCGAGCAGCGAGTCGAGTCGGTCGGCGACGTCGAGCCACATCCCGGACGGTTCCGGATCGAATGCCGGCGCCAGCACACCCCAACCGGGCCACGCCTGCAGCGCCGCCCGCTGACCGGTGGTGACCGGGGACTCGTCGCCGAGATCCCGGACTAGTTCGAGTGCCCGCACAGCGGAATTGACGGTGTCACGTGTTGAAGCCACGACAGAACTCCTCCCATGCCGCCGCGATCCACCGCAGCAGCCAAGAATCAGACAAGTATTTGCGTTGGCTTCAAGGTTCACGGCACCCCGAAAGCGGTGCGGCACGACCACATAACCCCAGATAGATCACGGTCGGTGGCATGTTGCATGTATGTACACCACAGACAGAAAACACATACCGTTCCCTACGCGCTGACAGTGGTGACAACTGTCGCCGTCAACGTCCCACCGCAGCCGACGCCGGCCGCACACCCACCCCTGTCCAGCCCTCCCCGCAGGCGTCGCCCACCAACAGCCGGCGACCCGTGCCGCACCCCACCGGCACGGCCGCGAACGTGGACCCCACATCCGCCAACACAGGAGGCAGCCACATGCTCGCAGCGACCACCACCGGAAGCACCGCCGCTCAAGCGCGCGCCATCAGCATGGCCGCGATGCTCACCCGCGACCTCGATGACATCCCCGACCGCGACCCGCTGGACCGACTGGTCGCGGGCCGCGACATGCTCACCGTCGCCGCACTCGTTATCCGCGCCACCCCCGACAGCGACGCCCGTGGCACCCTCGCCAACGCCGGCCACGACTACTTCCGTGCCCTCGCTGCGTACAACGGCTCCGCCCACGTCCGCGACCTCGACACCGCCGTCCCCACCGGGAAACTGCCCGACGAGTGGATGGCCGTCGTCCAAGCCGCCTACGGCGACTGACCGCCAGAACACCACCGCCGCCGAGCAGATCCCGACCCTGCTCGGCGGCACACCAGGCACCGAACCCTGTCCACTCCCAGCCGGTGAAAGCCCAGCTCACGCACCGGAACCGTGCCGCACCCGACGAAACCGGTTGCGACAGTGGTTATCGAACACGGAAGACAACGAAAGGGGCCGAATATGAAGCGCAAGACCGTTGGTGGCGACGAGGTCGACGCCTTCTCCCGCCGCCGCCACGCCCACAACTGGAAGCCCGGCGAACGCAAGGCGATCAAGACCGGCGCCAACCGTCGCCTCCGCCGCGAGGGCCGCGACGAGGCCCGCCGCGAGGCAGCCGCCCGCTAGACCCCAGCCCCGACCCGGAGGCCCCGCACACGAACAGTGTGCGGGGCCTCCGACATGTCGGCACCCGCCCGGTAGTCGGCCGCACTGTCCGCCATCTCACCCGCCCCGACGCGCCGTGCCGCGCACCCCACACGTCCCCAACAGGATCGACATCGACAATGAAACCCGCAACACGCCAGGAGAATCCGTGACCAACCATGCAACAGGAGAACGCACGGCCAGCATCGTCGAACGCGTCCTCCTCAACCACGACACCGCTGCCACCGACGTCGCCGGCGTCGTCGCACACATCACCGCAGCCGACCGTGCCGCCGCACTGAACCTGCTCCGCTCCCTCGACAACGGTGCAGCCCCCGCAGACGTCGCCGCAGAACTGGCCAGCACCATCGCCGCAGTGTTCAACGTGTGGCGAGACGACGACACCGACTCCCCACTCCCACACCCCTACGGGGATGGCCCCTGGCGTCTCTACCCGGCCGACCCCGGCCAGACGGCCCACCGCGACCCGACCGACTGGGAGGCCGATCAGGAATCCCGCCCGATCGCCACCGTGCACGTGGCCATCATCGAACACAAGTCCGGCAGCAACGTGAGTACCCACCTCACCGCCGCGAGCGCACGAAACGAGATCGCACGCTTCGCCGCCGCATGGTGGGACAGCCGAAACGGTGCGATGCCCGACGACCAGGACGAGCTGATCGACGCCTACTTCGGCGACCACGAGTACGAATGGTGGTCGATCGTGGAAACGCCCATCGAACCGTAGAACCAGACGTGCAGTGCCCGGCAGACCCCACCATCTGCCGGGCACTGCACCGTTTACAGCCGACCCGGTTCGGGGTGGGTTCCCACACCGCTCCCGCTGCCGACAACCGTGCCGTCGAGTCGCCGCCCATAGATCCGAACCGCGTGCCAGCCCCCACCCGCGGTCGCAGCCCGGCCGGCCGTCGCGGCCGCATGAACCGCCCACTCGACGGATTCCCCAAGCCGAACCAGGATCTCGGTCGCGAACTGCTCGGCACGCAACCTCGGCGGATGCTGGCTTTCCCCGAACCGGGCGCCCGTAGCCATGTCCTCCGTGTACTTCCCGACGGTGTGCGCGCGTTCCCGCGCTGCACGCTTGGCTGCCTTATTCCGGGTCATGGCGGGTTTCTCCTCGTTCCTGTCCGGACGCCTGGCCCCGTGCCGGCCGTGGCGCATAAACACACGGATGCGAGACATCACGCGAGTCCGAGACCCTTGCCCTCGGGGGAATCCGCCTGGCACGGTGTCGGATTCACTCGGGGAACGGCCAGCGTGATTGGCCGCTGCACGCACTGTATCTTCCCCGGTTCCGGTGGCCGGCCCCACGGGCAGCAGTTGGCATCACCGGCACCGTCTCCGCTCCATCCCAGCGGATCCTGCCGTGCCGCAACCACTTCGGTCGGCCCATACGTTTCTGGTGTTCCCAACCAGCACGCCAACAGGAGGCAGACATGAGTGACCGTTACACGCCGAAGGTCGGAGACAACGTCGTGATCGGTGAGGCGTTCCTCAAGCGCGGCGAGAAGATCGTCGTCTACGTCGTCAAGAAGGTGAATCCCAAGACGCTCACGTTGGCACCACTGTCGGGAGTGGGTATGGGCGTACGCATCCCCGGATACGGCGTGCAGCCCGCAACGGACGCCCAGGTCGCGGCCGCAGCCGCAGTCGACCCCGCCGCGATGGTCGCGGTCGGCAGCATCGTCACCGTCTCCACCCGCAAGGACCAGTTGTTCGTCGTCGTCGGGGAGACTGCGAAGGGATTCAGCCTCGCTGACCTCAACGGTGACGGGTCGATGCGAACCCGGGCCCACGCATCGCTCCTGCGGAAGGTGCAGGTCGACGCCGCCGCGATCATCGCGGGCGCGGCCTGACCTGATTCCGCTGCTGCGGGCCCGGTGTGAGGGCGCCGGGCCCGCAGCAGACGAAACACGCCAGCATTCAGAGACTTCCCCGAACAGGAAGGAACGGTAGTTGACGTGATCCGAACCTCGGACATCACTATCGCCACGGCATCAGCATCGTCCTACGACCACTGGTTTTGGGCAGTCGGGCCGTTCGTTGGACTCCTGGCACTCGTGTGCCTCACCGCCGCGACATTCGCGTACACGCGGCACCGGAAAATCCACGGAAACGTCCGGTCGGTCGTGCACGAGAGCGCAATCCTCGGTGCGACGACTCTCAGCATCACGTACACGGTCGCCGCGATCATCGCGATCTACTGATCCTTGCCGGTCCGCGACCACATCGCTGTGATGTGGTCGCGGACCGGCAAGGCACACCGACTGCTGTCCACTTCACGAGTACCGTTCCCCACTGCCACACCACACGATCCGGGAAGGCTCCCACGCATGAACCACCGCAGCACCAGCGCCCACCGGGGTCCGCTTCGGAACACTCCCGCGCCAGCACGTGGCCCGCAACCGCTGCCCACCGGCCCGAACATGACCGAAACGATCCACCGGGAACTGTTCTCCGACTACCGGCCGGGAAGCCAACGCGCCCACTGATCCCCGGGCAGCAGCGTCAGCGGAGTCGGCGCGCTTCGGCCACCAACTCCGCTGGCATCGGCCGGTCGTCGGCCCGGGCACGCACCCACTCGGCAGCGTCCGGCACCGGCATCCCCAGCACGGCAGCCAGGTCGGTGACCGTCGTGACCAGGGTGCCGTCGACGCCGCGAACATCCCACGCCCGCAAATCCCGGTAGGCCGGCAGCGGTCGACGCGCACGATCAGACACGCTCCACCTCCCACTGTCCATGGCCGCCGATCACGACGATCTCTTCCTCGGACAAGCATCCCATCCCTGTTCTGGGCAGCGACAACACCCGCGATGCGGGCACGGTGCCGTGCAGTCGAACCGACACGTACTCGTCGTCATCCCACTCACGGCGCGCGAAGTACGACGACACTTCACTGCGGGTCGTGAACGACGACGCCGGATTCAACGCCACCTCGCCGTGGCTGCGTTCACCCTTACTCGCCGGCACCCACGCCGGGGCGTCGCCACTAGTCGAGAACCACATGCCCCGCGACACCGACACCTCCGACACCCCACGATCAGCGAGATACCGTTGGGTGACGGCGTACTGGGCGCGCACGATCGCCCGCGCCCGCCGCGCCTCCACGGTCTGCGGGGGATCCGGGTTCGGTTGCACGAACACGTCCCGCACTGCGGCCTGTGTGTGCACCGCAGCTGGTGCGACATCACGTTCGGTGTGCGCCGCCCATGCAGCCATCGCCTGCGATGCGACCGTCTGCCGGGCCGCTGCACGCACCAGCGCCGGGTCGGCTGCCATCACGTTCGGCGTCGTCACCCGCTCCCCGGTGCCGATCTGTCGCCACGGCTCCCCGTCACCTGTCCGCCAGCACAATCCGCTGGTCGTCGACCCCCACTGGGCGGTTTCGGGTGCCGCCAATGCGGCGCACTCGTCGGTGTCGAACAACTCGGCGTCGTCGGCGTCGGCGAGCGCATTTCCGAGCTGTGTGGCGACCTCCCGTTTCGCGGGGACCGCGAAGGGTTCGAGCGCCCCCTGCGAGAGCACGACCGGCACGGGGATCCCGTCGATGTACTCGTCCTCGAAGCAGGCGTCCTGCGTGCGGGCCAACGCGGCATCCCGGTGCGCGGCGAACGCGGCACTGTCGACGTCGATGCTGCCGTCAGCGTGGCGCGGCAACGACGGAAGATCGTCGACCGGAGGCCCGTACAGGTTGTCGGCGCAGACCGCTGCGATGGCTTCGGCGTCCGCGTCGGTCAACGGGATGTCACGGTAGAAGCCGGCCGCGAGGCTCGCGGCGGCCGCCGACCCCTCATCCGTGACGCCAGCCTGCACAGATGGCATGTCCCCGGTGGGGGAGAGGGCCTGCCTACGAGCTTCGAGGATCGCGGGCGGACACCGGTGAGCGGCCGCCGCGAACTGCCCGCACGCCGGACACTGCCCTCCACCTCCACGCACCGTCGGCGGCGTCCACCCGTCAGCGGCCGCCGGATTCTCGGCAACATCCGCGGCCCGCCGCCGGGCAAACCCGCGAGTCACCGTGCGCCGCACCTCCTCCGCCTGCTCAACCTGTCCGCACGCCTCCAACGCCTGCGCCTCGAGCAACAGGTTGTGCGCGCCCCGCGCCGTCGACGCCAACTCGATCTGTCGGTGCCGAAGCTGCCGGCGCGCAACAGCCAGTTCGCTGGCGGCCTGTTCGATCCACGCCGGCGAGATCGGCTGCCGAGCGGACATCGCGACACGGTCGTCATGGACGAGCTGCAGGCGCCGCACCTCCGACTCGGCGCGATCAAGACGATCAGCAGAGTGTGGGAAGCATCGGCGACCGACACGGCACACGGCAGGGTCTCCTCGAATCACGACAACGGAACGACACGACGGTAGAACCTGCAGTTCCGCCGCATCGCCTTGTGCGGCCGCGTCCACGGGGCGCGAACCGGCATGCGTCCAGCGCCGGCGACCGAGCCCGCGTTGCCGTTCGCATTCCAGGTGCTCCGACTGCCTACAGCTCGAAGCTGTCGTGGCCTCGCGATCGCCGGCCCTGCGTCCCGCCCTCCCTGGCTGCACGGGCCAGGCGGGCGAGGGCTGATTCCTCGGCGACCATGCCTTTCATACCCCGACTCGAGTCGATCGGCGTGTCAGATACGGACATCGCCAGGAAGTCGTCCAACGTCATCCCCGTCCCCGCCTTTTCGCCACTCGGATCAGTTTCCGCAGGCGGGAGGGCGATGCCACGGTGGGAGACCGGCTGCCACCACTGCCACTCCGCCGGCGCGAAGGCTGTCAGGTACGGGTTCTCGGCTTCGGTGATCGAGCAGTGATGAAGCATGCGGAGGACGGCCCTGACCTGGTCGTCACCGTCGATGCACTTCACATCGTTGGCATTCCGGGCATCGAGCCCGTGGACCCATTCGTCCCGGGCGGTGGCTTTTTCGAAGATCGCGATGATGTGGATGTGCCACTGGCGGTGACTGCAGTACGGGCATTCAGTGGTGTCGCTGTGCGTGAGCAGCACCCACTGCTTGATGGCTGGGGTGCTTTTGAGTGCCGTCGTCCTCAGTCGAATGTACTGAGGGTTCTCGTAGTGGTACTGGATGACGTGCACTGCGTGGGAGTAGACGACGGACACGAGGGAACTCCAATCGAATAGGGGCACTCCGGCCAACCGTGAACGCGGCAACTGTTTCGTCTGCCGTCTCCACGACGATCAGCGCAAACAGGCGACCTTGCTGGCGCCTTGAGCTGAGAAGCATTATGACAGACAGGATTTCATCTCCGCGGACCCTGATCGTCCGTGGTGGAGTGCTATTGACCTGTGCGACACAAAATACGGACATAGCGAGAACCGTGCAACAGCACATCCGCCGGATGCCGCACCTGTCAGATGCCGCCCCTATCGTTCGTCTCATCGGAGATACACACCACCTGTGAGGACATCATGGCGAGCAGCATCATCACGCCCCGCACCGTGCGGAAACCACCTGACGGCAACCCTGGAATCCTCACCCGATTCCGGGACTGCCCCCGGTTTGGTTGACACCCAATCTGTGAGGATCCGTCCTCACGATGGAAGGATGTCCCCATGCCGAAGCCGTTCCCCGAGGAGTTCCGACGCGACGTCATCGCCGTCGCACGCA
>NZ_SKCH01000029.1:0-6375 GCF_005434945.1 Prescottella subtropica
CTTCCCGACGGTATCGGAAAGACGGGGACGATCACGGTCCACAGGTCGTCGGAGATCTCATCGGCACGCAACACTCAGTGAGTGTCGCGTATCCGGCCGCGAGCATTTACCAGACACGCCCTAGCCGGCGGGTTCTGCGACGAGCTTGGTCTCCAGGTACTCCTCGAACCCGGCGACACCCATCTCGCGGCCGATACCGGACTGCTTGTAGCCGCCGAACGGCGCGTCCGCGGCGTACCAGATGCCGCCGTTGACGCCGAGCGTGCCGGTGCGGATCCCGGCCACCACGTTCCGGATCCGGTCGGGGTCACGGCCCCACACCGACCCGGACAGCCCGTACGGCGAATCGTTGGCGATACGGACGGCGTCGTCGTCGCCGTCGTGGGGGAGGATCACCAGCACCGGCCCGAAAATCTCCTCCTGCGCGACGCGCGACGAGTTGTCCAGTCCCGCAATCAGGGTCGGCTCGATGTAGAAGCCCCGCTCGTGCTCGGACGGTCGGTCGCCGCCGACGGCGATCGTGCCGCCCTCCTCGACGGCGAGCCGCAGATAGTCCTCGACCCGCTCCCGCTGCCGCGCGGAGATCAGCGGCCCGCACACGGTTCCGGGCTCGGCGGGGTGGCCGGGCCGGATCCCGGCCAGGGTGCGGGCGGTGGCCGCCACCGCCTCGTCGTAGCGGTCCCGCGGCACCAACAGCCGGGTGGTGATCGCGCAGCCCTGGCCGGCGTGCGTGCACACGGTGAACGCGGCCAGCGCGCACGCGGCGGTCAGGTCGGCGTCGTCGAGGACGACGAACGCGGACTTGCCGCCGAGTTCGAGGAACACCTTCTTGAGGGTGTCGGACGCCGCGGCCATGACCTTTCTGCCTGTTGCGGTGGACCCGGTGAACGAGATCAGATCCACCCGCGGATCACGGACCAGCTGGTCGCCGAGCCGGTGGTCGGTGGAGGTGACGATATTGACGACACCGGCCGGAATGTCGGTCTCTTCGGCGATCACCGTCCCGACCAGGGCCGCACACCATGGGGTGTCCGGTGCCGGCTTGAGGACGACCGTGTTGCCCGCAGCCAGCGCCGGACCGAGTTTCGCGAAGGTGATCTGGTGCGGGAAGTTCCACGGCGTGATCGCGCCGACCACCCCGACCGCCTCCCGGTGGATGCGCCTGCGGGTGCGGATTCCCAGCGGCGCCGCGACGCCCAGATCCGTCTCCCACGTGTACGACTCGGCGAGGTCCGCGAAGTAGCCGAGATCGGCGATCGGGCCCTCCAGCTGCGGACCGGCGGTCAGCATGCGCGGTGCACCCGCCTCGGCGATCGTGACGTCCCGTAACTCCTCGAGGTGCGACTGCAGGGCGTCCCGGAGTTGGCGCAGACAGTGGGCGCGGAATGCCGGATCGCGGGACCACGTGGTGTCGTCGAACGCGCGCCGGGCCGCCGCGATCGCCGCGTCCATGTCGTCCGCGGTGGCGTCGGCGGCATACCCGAGGCGGTCCTCGGTGGCGGGGTCGATCACGTCGAACACACCCCCGGAACCGGGGACGAGCTTGCCGTCGATCAGGAGTGTCGAGCTGTCGGTCGGGCGCAGCGGCATGGCGCGGAACCTTTCTTGCTGGACAGGTGTCTGGACTATAGTTCGGTCAATTCTGGTTGGCAACGAGATGGGGAGTGCGCCGATGACCGAAGCCCCGATCGATCCGCTGGTGTTCAACCCGTACGACTACGACCTCCACGAGGACCCGTACCCGGTCTACGCGCGCCTGCGCGACGAGGCGCCGATCTACCACAACCCGGAGATCGGGTTCTGGGCGCTGTCGCGGCACACCGACGTCCTGCGGGGGTTCCGCGACCACACGAGGCTGTCGAGCGCCAACGGCGTCTCGCTGGACCCGGCCGCATACGGGCCGCACGCCCACCTGGTGATGTCGTTCCTCGCGATGGACGATCCCCGGCATGCGCGACTGCGACAGTTGGTGTCCCGAGGGTTCACACCCCGCCGTGTCGCGGAACTCGAACCGCGGATCCGGGAACTCGCCTGCCGCTACCTCGAACCCGCGCTGGCGGCCGGCGAGTTCGACTGGATCGCCGACGTCGCCGGCAAACTCCCGATGGACGTCGTCTCCGAACTGATGGGTGTCCCGCCGGCCGACCGCACCGAACTGCGTCGACTCGCAGACCTGGTGGTGCACCGCGAGGCCGGTGTCCTCGACGTGCCGCAGGCGGCGATGGAGGCGTCGATCACGCTGATGACCTACTACAAGGACATGATCGAGCAGCGTCGCCGTTCGCGCACCGACGACCTCACCTCCGCGCTACTCGACGCCGAACTCGACGGCGACACACTCTCCGACCAGGAGATCCTCGCGTTCATGTTCCTCATGGTGGTCGCCGGCAACGAGACCACCACGAAGCTGCTCGGCAACGCCGCCTACTGGGGCGACCGGCATCCGGACCAGGTGGCGCCGGTACTCGCCGAACCGCAGCGGGTTCCCGAATGGGTCGAGGAGACACTACGTTTCGACACCTCCAGCCAGATCATCGCCCGCACCACCACCGTCGACCTCGAGTACTACGGGCAGACGGTGCCGGCGGGGGAGAAGATGCTGCTGCTGCTCGGGTCCGCCAACCGCGACGACGCCGCGTTCCCCGACGCCGACGAGTACCGGATCGGCCGGGACTCGGCGGGCAAGCTCGTCAGTTTCGGTGGCGGCGTCCACTTCTGCCTCGGAGCGCATCTCGCGCGACTCGAGGCGAACATCGCGCTCGACGAGTTCGCGCGACGGGTCGCCCGCTACGACATCGACACCACCCGAGCCGAGCGTGTCCACTCGTCGAACGTGCGCGGTTTCGCGTCCCTGCCGATGACGGTGCAGGTGCGCTGATGCCGCGTTTCGAACCCAATCCGGCCCGACGACCCGCCCTCATCAGTGGAGCCTCCTCCGGTATCGGTGCGGCCACCGCGTACGCCCTCGCCGCACTCGGGCATCCCGTCGCGCTCGGCGCACGCCGGGTCGACAAGTCCGAAGCCGTCGCCGCGACGATCCGCCGCAACGGGGGCGAGGCGTTCACGCACGTCCTCGACGTCACCGACGACGACTCGGTCGACGCGTTCGTCACCGCGGCCGAAGCCGCGATCGGCCCGGCCGAGATCGTCGTCTCCGGTGCCGGCGACCTCGAGTTCGGTGCCGCCGACGAGATCGATCCGGCCCGGTTCGCGCAACAGATCGACGTGCACCTGGTGGGGCCGCAACGCCTCGCGCACCGGGTGCTGCCGGGTATGCGGGAGCGCCGGCGCGGCGACTTCGTCCTCATCGGATCTGACTGTGCCGACCGGCCGCGTCCCCTCATGGGCGCCTACGACGCCGCCAAGGCCGGCGTCGAGGCGATGGGACGGCAGATGCGGATGGAACTCGAGGGCACCGGAATCCGCGCCTCGGTGGTGCGGCCCGGCCCGACTCTGACCGGGATGGGCATGGATTCGACCCCGGAGATCATCGCGCCCGTCGCGCAGATGTGGACCGCGTGGGGTTTCACGCGGCACGGTCGTTTCCTGCGAGCGTCGGACATGGCCGACGCCGTCGTCGCGGTCGTGAACGCGCCCCGCGGAGTCCATCTCGTGCTCGTCGAAGTGCAACCCGAGGCGCCGCTCGTGGCCACCGAGCAGACAAAGCTGAGATAAAACAATCGGGGGGTGAACGCCGATCGTTACATGCCGAATCGGGCAACGCGGGATACCCGTCCGATTCGGGGTGAGATTAGGGGTGAATTCCCGTTTCGCGACGCCTCGTGGTCGGTGATGAAAGTGCAGATCATCCGCACGGGATGCGTCAATGCTGAGACGCGCTAACTGATTTCGTGACGATGTGGGTCTGTCGAATCCGTCATCGCATTCTGTCCGAGATGTTATCTTGATCGTGCCTAAGCATGTGGCTGGGGGATTCTGCTATCCGACTGGTGGGGGCCAGACGGATTCTCGGGGGGGCGTTTTTCGCCTGATTCTGTCGTCATGCCGTTGGGCTGTCCGTTGCGCGTTGCCGGCATGTCGATCGAGGAGGCCGAAGTACGATGTCTACCCACAAAGCCCGAAACATGAGAACGCTGAGGATGAAGAGTCGCATCCTGGTGGCGGCCACCGCCGTCGGTGCGCTGACGATCGCGACACCGTCCGTCGGGCAGGCGCAGCCGGCGTCCGCGAACGGTATCGGCAGCAGCGCGAACGGTGGTGCAACCGGCGGCGTTTCGGGCCTCGGAAGCAGCGCTGACGGCAACGGTGGAGGGGGCCTCGGGAGCGCTGCGGGGCCGGGCGGCGCGGCCGGCGGTGCCGGAGCCGGTAGTGCCGGCAACCTCGATCTGGCACAGCTTGCCGAGCTGGCACTCGGAAGCCTCGGCGGTGGCGGCCTGAACCTGGGCAGTATCGAAGAACTGGCAGGCAGCCTCGGCAGCCTCGCCGACGGCGGCGTGGACCTCGGTAGTCTCACCGACCTGGCGCTCGGCAGCCTCGGTACCGGTAGCAGCGGGTCCACCAGCAGCAGCGACGATCCCGACCTCGGCGGATCCGCGGAAGGTGTGCTCGGCAGTGCTGCACTGCCCGCGCTCGGCAGTTCCGGTGACGCGGGTGCCGGTGCGGGTTCGAGTGGTGCCGGTGACGTCGATGCAGGTAGCGCAGATCTGACGGCCGGTAGTGCTGACCTCGATCTGGGCAGCCTGGGGGAGCTTGCGCTCGGCAGCCTCGGATTGCCGGTCCTCGGTAGTACGGGCGCCTCGGGCAGTGCCGGAGACGGCGGTAGCACCGGTGGCACGGATGCCGGTAGCTCCGACCCGGCCACGGGCAGTGGTGACTTCGATCTGGGGGGCCTCGAGGCCGGTAGCCTGGGTGACCTGCTGACCGGCAGCCTCGGTGACACTGGTGCTGGTGCGGGTTCGAGCGGTGGCACCGGTAGCGAAGGTGGCACCGACGCGGGTAGCTCTGATCTGACCGCCGGCAGCGGTGATCTCGATCTGGGTAGCGTCGCGCTTCCGGCGTTGGGAAGTCTGGCGATTCCGCTCGGTAGCCTTGCTCTTCCGTTGGGGAGCCTGGCCCTGCCGGCTCTGGGTAGTGCCGGTGCTCTCGGCAGTGCCGGAGACAGTGGTAGCACCGGTGATGCCGGTACCGAGGCGGGTAGCGCCGATCTGACCGCCGGTAGTTCCGATCTGACTACGGGCAGTGGCGACTTCGATCTGGGGGGCCTCGGGGCCGGTAGCCTGGGCGGTCTGCTGACCGGCAGTCTCGGTGATGCCGGTGCGGGTTCGAGCGGAGTTGGCGGCACGGATGCCGGTAGTTCCGAGCTTCCTGCGGGCAGTTCCGATCTGACCGCTGGTAGCGGTGATCTCGATCTGGGTAGCGTCGCGCTTCCGGCGTTGGGAAGTCTGGCGATTCCGCTCGGTAGCCTTGCGCTTCCGTTGGGGAGCCTGGCCCTGCCGGTCCTCGGTAGTGCCGGTGCTCTCGGCAGTGCCGGAGACGGCGGCAGCACCGGTGGCACGGATGCGGGTAGTTCCGATCCGAGCACGGGTAGCGGTGATTTCGAGCTCGGTGGGCTGTTGACGGGCAGTCTCGGCGACGCGGGTGCGGGTTCGAGCGGTGGCATCGGTAGTGAGGGTGGCACCGACGCGGGTAGCTCGGATCTGACGGCCGGTAGCGGTGACTTCGATCTGGGCAGTCTCGGCGGCCTGTTGACGGGCAGCCTCGGTGATGCCGGTGCGGGTTCGAGTGGAGTTGGCGGCACGGATGCCGGTAGCTCCGATCTGACCGCTGGTAGCGGTGATCTCGATTTGGGTAGCGTCGCGCTTCCGGCGTTGGGGAGTCTGGCGATTCCGCTCGGTAGCCTTGCACTTCCGTTGGGGAGCCTGGCCCTGCCGGTCCTGGGTAGTGCCGGTGCTCTCGGGAGTGCCGGAGACGGTGGTAGCACCGGTGGCACGGATGCGGGTAGTTCCGATCCGAGCACAGGCAGCGGTGATCTCGGTCTGGGCAGCCTGGGGGATGCTGGTGCGGGTTCGAGTGGAGTTGGCGGCACGGAGGCGGGTAGCTCCGACCTGACGGCCGGTAGCAGTGACTTCGAACTCGGCGATCTGCTGACCGGCAGCCTCGGTGACGCGGGTGCGGGTGCCGGTTCGAGTGGTGGCACCGGTAGTGACAGTGGCGCAGACGCCGGTAGCTCCGACCTGACCACCGGCAGTGGCGATCTGGATCTGGGTAGCGTCGCCCTTCCGGCGTTGGGAAGCCTGGCGATTCCGCTCGGTAGCCTTGCGCTCCCGTTGGGGAGCCTGGCCCTGCCGGTCCTCGGTAGCGTCGGTGCTCTCGGCAGTGCCGGCGACGGCGGCAGCACCGGTGGCACGGATGCTG
>NZ_SKCH01000029.1:6472-7633 GCF_005434945.1 Prescottella subtropica
GAAGCCTGGCGATTCCGCTCGGTAGCCTTGCGCTCCCGTTGGGGAGCCTGGCCCTGCCGGTCCTCGGTAGCGTCGGTGCTCTCGGCAGTGCCGGCGACGGCGGCAGCACCGGTGGCACGGATGCTGGCAGCGGTGACTTCGAACTCGGCGGCCTGTTGACGGGCAGCCTCGGTGACGCGGGTTCGAGTGGCGGGAACGGCAGCGAGGGTGGAACCGACGCCGGTAGCTCGGAACTTCCTGCCGGTAGCTCCGATCTGGGCAGCCTGGGTGATCTGCTGACCGGCAGCCTCGGCGATGCGGGTGCAGATGCTGGTTCGAGCGGTGGCACCGGTAGTGACGGTGGCGCCGACGCGGGTAGTTCCGATCTGACCGCCGGTAGCGGTGATCTCGATCTGGGTAGCGTCGCGCTCCCGGCGTTGGGAAGCCTGGCGATTCCGCTCGGCAGCCTTGCGCTTCCGTTGGGGAGCCTGGCTCTGGGTAGTGCCGGTGCTCTCGGCAGTGCCGGAGACGGCGGCAGCACCGGTGACACGGATGCGGGTAGTTCCGATCCGGCTGCGGGTAGCGGTGATTTCGAACTCGGCGGCCTGTTGACGGGCAGCCTCGGTGACGCCGGTTCGAGTGGCGGGAACGGCAGCGAGGGTGGAACCGACGCCGGTAGCTCCGAGCTTCCTGCCGGCAGCTCCGATCTGACCACCGGCAGCGGTGACTTGGATCTGGGTAGCGTCGCGCTTCCGGCACTGGGCAGCCTGGCGATTCCGCTCGGTAGCCTTGCGCTCCCGTTGGGGAGCCTGGCCCTGCCGGTCCTCGGTAGCGTCGGTGCTCTCGGCAGTGCCGGCGACGGCGGCAGCACCGGTGGCACGGATGCTGGCAGCGGTGACTTCGAACTCGGCGGCCTGTTGACGGGCAGCCTCGGTGACGCCGGTTCGAGTGGCGGGAACGGCAGCGAGGGTGGAACCGACGCCGGTAGCTCGGAACTTCCCGCCGGCAGCTCCGATCTGGGCAGCCTGGGTGATCTGCTGACCGGCAGCCTCGGCGATGCGGGTGCAGATGCCGGTTCGAGCGGTGGCACCGGTAGTGACGGTGGCACCGACGCGGGTAGTTCCGATCTGACCGCCGGCAGTGGTGACTTGGATTTGGGTAGCGTCGCGCTCCCGGCTCTGG
>NZ_SKCH01000029.1:7732-43894 GCF_005434945.1 Prescottella subtropica
GCGGGTGCAGATGCCGGTTCGAGCGGTGGCACCGGTAGTGACGGTGGCACCGACGCGGGTAGTTCCGATCTGACCGCCGGCAGTGGTGACTTGGATTTGGGTAGCGTCGCGCTCCCGGCTCTGGGGAGTCTGGCGATTCCGCTCGGTAGCCTTGCGCTCCCGTTGGGGAGCCTGGCCCTGCCGGTCCTCGGTAGCGTCGGTGCTCTCGGCAGTGCCGGCGACGGTGGAAGCACCGGTGGAACCGACGCCGGTAGCTCGGAACTTCCTGCTGGTAGTTCCGATCTGACCACGGGCAGTGGCGACTTCGAACTCGGCGGCCTGTTGACCGGCAGTCTCGGTGACGCGGGTGCAGATGCCGGTTCGAGCGGTGGCACCGGTAGTGACGGTGGCACCGACGCCGGTAGTTCCGATCTGACCGCCGGTAGCGGTGACTTGGATTTGGGTAGCGTCGCGCTCCCGGCTCTGGGGAGTCTGGCGATTCCGCTCGGTAGCCTTGCGCTTCCGTTGGGGAGCCTGGCCCTGCCGGTCCTCGGTAGCGTCGGTGCTCTCGGCAGTGCCGGCGACGGTGGAAGCACCGGTGGAACCGACGCCGGTAGCTCGGAACTTCCTGCTGGTAGTTCCGATCTGACCACGGGCAGTGGCGATCTCGACCTGGGCAGCCTTGCGCTTCCGGCCCTCGGCAGCAGCGGCGACACCGGTGCCGGGGCGGGGGCAGGATCGACCGGCGACGCCGGTAGTTCCGAACTCGGCAGCGCAGCCCTCGGCAGTGCCGCTCTCGGAGGCCTCGCACTCGGCAGCGCCGCTACCGGTGGGGCGACCATCGGTAGCGCAGCCCTCGGTAGCGCCGCACTCGGCAGCACCATCGCCGGCGGCGCCGCCATCGGCAGCGCACTCGAAGGCGGTGGCGGAAGCGGCACCCCCGTCACCGAAGACAAGGACGATCGGGTCGCCCCGATCGCCCGTACCATCGCCGCGACCACCGGCACCCACACCGCCGCCGACGTTGCTGCGCCGGCACCCCGGCGGGGCGGCCAGATCGCCGACATCCCCGTCGGCGGCGTCGAAGCAGGCAGCAAGGGAGCATCCGACGACACCAGCGGCCGCAACGCCCTCCTCGGAACCGCGCTGCTCCTCGCCGCCGCCGCTGCAGGCTCGACTGCGGCCCTCGGACGACACCGCCGCAAGCAGCAGTAGGAACCGAACATCCCGATGAACACCACACCGACAGGCCGACCCCGGCGTATCCGCCGCGGCGGCCTGTCGGTCGTTCTCGCCGCGTGCGCGGCCGTAACGATCACACTGACCGGTTGTGCCGCAACAGGGCCCGTATCCCTCGGCGAACTGCCACCGCAACCCGCCGCCACCACCACAACCAGCGGCGCCATCCCAGCGCCGGTACCGGCACCAGCGTCGTCAGTCACCCTGCGACCCGACCGAATCACCATCCCCGGCATCGGTGTCGACGCCGACCTGATGGACCTCGGACTCGAACCGGACGGCGCCCTCCAAGTGCCCCCGGGGGCATTCCCCGCCGGTTGGTACACCGGATCACCGGTCCCCGGCGACCTCGGACCTGCGATCATCGCCGGACATGTCGACTGGGACGGAGAAACCGGTGTCTTCAACAGACTCCACGACCTCGCACCCGGTGACGAGATCATCACCCACCGCACCGACGGCACCGCACCGGTGTTCCGTGTCAACCGCGTCGACCGCTACGCGAAAACCGCCTTCCCGACCCTCGATGTGTACGGCGACATCGACCATCCCGGACTCAGGCTCATCACGTGCGGTGGCGAATTCGACACTGCTGCAGGAAGTTACCGAGACAACACCGTCGTCTATGCCGACCTCATCGAATGACCGGCTCGGTCAGGCCGACTTCCTGCGGCCCCACCGGAAGTACGACAGCGGACCGAAGACGTTCACGCCGATGATCGCAGCCCACTTGCCCTTACGGCCGTTGATCTGCTCCCGTGGACGACGCGCCAGATCCGCCCACGCGCTCACCGCGAGAACCACCTGCACCGAACCCAGTACGGCGATCACCCCACGCTGCGCAGTGCTCAACTCCGCCCACTTCGTCGTCGCCACGACGGACTCCTCTCGATCCGGGAACCACACGGTCCCGCCACATTCCTACCCGACCGGACGCCGGCACACTTTGTATCGACATTCGTCTCGCACAGTCCACGGCCGGTCGGTAGCGTGTCCGGTAGGCGAGGACCGGACCGGCCCGGGTCGGTGCGAAGTGGGGAGAAACAATGGCTGACCTGGTGCTGTTCGGTGACATTCTGACGATGAACGACACCGTTCCTCGGGCGACGGCCGTGGCCGTCCGGGACGGCCGGATCGTCGCGGTCGGCGCCGACGCCGACGTCGCACCGCACATCGGTCTGCACACCCGCGTCCACGACGTCGGAACCGCCTGCGTCATGCCGGGATTCATCGAAGCGCACGGGCATCCACTCAACGAGGCCGTGATGCTCGGGGAGCCCGTCGTCGACATCCGGCCCGTCACGATCCCCGACGCCGAGGGTGTCCTCGCGGCGATCGCGCAGGCGGTTGCCGAGGCGGGCCCGGACGGCGCCGTCCTCAACGGCTGGGATCCGCTGCTGCAGAAGGGACTCGACGAGCCGGACCTGGCATGGATGAATGCGCAGTCGCCGGACACGCCGCTGATCATCCTGCACAACTCCGGGCACGCCGCCTACTTCAACTCCCGCGCGGCCGCGGCCGCCGGCATCACCGCGGACACCGCGGACCCCGAGGGGGCGCGCTTCGGGCGCGACGACACGGGTGAACTCGACGGCACCGCCTACGAGATGGGTGCGGTCGTCGCGGTCGCCGGACGACTGCTGGTGTCCGCGGCGTCCCGGTTCCCCGAACTCCTCGCCGCCGAATGCGCCCGCATGAACGCCGTCGGCGTCACCACGGTCAGCGAGATGGCGTTCGATCCGGCGATGCGGGGGCCGCTGGCCGCGGCCGTCGACGCCGGGGTGCTCACCACGCGGTTGCGTCTGTACGAAACATCCGGTCCGGCACGGTCGTCCGACGTGGAACCGGGAGAGGGGGACGACCTGGTCCGGCAGGTGGGTATCAAGATCTGGTCGGACGGATCCCCGTGGATCGGGAACATCGCGCTCAGCTTTCCCTACCTCGACACCCCGGCTACCCGCGCGCTGGGGATGGCGTGCAGTCACGGCCACGCGAACTACACCGGTGAGGAACTCCTCGACATCAGCACCCCGTACTTCGAGGAGGGGTGGCAGATCGCGTGTCACGCGCACGGCGACGAGGCCGTCACGATGGTGCTCGACGCGTGGGAGAAGATGCTGGCCGCGCATCCGCGTCCCGACCACCGGTTGCGGCTCGAACACGTCGGGGCGATGCGTCCCGACCAGTTCCGGCGTGCCGCCGACCTCGGGGTCACGGTGAGCCTGTTCGTCGACCACCTCTACTACTGGGGTGACGTCCTGGTCGACGACCTGTTCGGCGGCGACCACGGCGGGCACTGGGCCGCAGCAGGATCCGCGCTCGCGGCCGGCCATCGCATCTCGTTCCACAACGACGGTCCGGTCACGCCGACGAACCCGCTGCGCAACATCGCCGACGCCGTCACCCGGACGTCCCGGGGCGGCAAGGTCCTGGCGCCGGACGAGCGGATCCCCGTCGCGGCGGCGCTGCGCGCGCAGACCGTCGACGCCGCGTGGCAACTGTTCGGGGACGACGGACTCGGGACGATCGAGACCGGCGCGCACGCCGATCTCGTCGTCCTGTCCGCCAACCCGCTCGACGTGGACCCGGAGACGATCGCCGACATCGGGGTACTGGCCACCGTGTTCGCCGGCGACGTCGTGCACGGCAGCCTCGACTGACGAACCGGCTTCCCGTTGGGCGGAACGCCTGCTGCGCCCACCTCGCCACCGGCGTGAAGATGACGCGGATCACAGAATCGGCGTCGGCGAGAGGTGTGGACATGGCTGTTGCAGGGTTCGACGAGGAATTCGATGTCGTCGTCGCGGGGACCGGGGCTGCAGGATCGGCCGCCGCGCTCGCCGCGTACGAGGCCGGCGCGCGCGTGCTGGTCGTCGACAAGTGCGACGCGGCGACCGCGGGCGGCAACACCCGCGTCTCCGGCGGCGGCTGGTGGGTCAACCGCGACGCCGAGCGCGCCCGGACGTTCCTGCGGTCGCTCAGTGGCGACTTCCCGGTCGCCGACGACGTCGTCGACGCCTGGGCCACCGAGACCGTCGACGTGTCCCGCTGGTTGAAGGAACTCGGCGCGGACGTCGCGATGAGCGGCGACTACCACACCGAACCCGAATACCTCGAGCTCGACGGCAGCGACTGCTACGCGGGCATGGACACCGTCGCCGGACGCATGGGAAACCAACTCCTGCACGGGTTCCTGCGGAGTGCACTCGCCGAACGCGGCATCGAGACCCGTTTCTCGACCCCGGCCGTCGAGTTGATCGTCGAGAACGGCACGGTCGTCGGCGTCGAGGTCGAGGGGAGCGACGGCCGGCACCGCATCCGGGCGCGTGGCGGCGTCGTCCTCGCCACCGGCGGGTTCGCGGCCGATCCGACGATGGTGCGTGACTACCTGCGCGTCCGGGACCACGTGCTGTGGGGGTCACCGGCCTCCACCGGGGACGGGCACCGCATGGCGCAGGCCGTCGGCGCCGACCTGTGGCACATGGACAACATGATGACCATCACCGGCGTCCGTGGCGACGACGAGCACGGCCACTACCTGGCGCTCTGGAACGCGAACAACTATCTGTGGGTGGCCGACGACGGCCGCCGGTTCGTCGACGAGGCCGCCGAACCCAAGCACGGGCACGTCCGCCGTGGCGGTGCGTACGAACTGTTCCCGCTGCGCCCGTTCCATCTGGTGTTCGACGAGCAGATGCGCACCGCCGGGCCGCTCAGCCCGTCCCCGGACGTGCTGCCGGTCGGCTGGAACATGCTGATGAAGGGGGTGCGGTGGAGCGCCGACAACAGCGACGAGATCGCCAAGGGTTGGATCGTCCGGGCCGACACGATCGTCGGACTCGCCGTCGAACTCGGTGTCGACCCGGTGACGCTCGAACGCACCGTCACGTCGTACAACGCGGCGTGCGCGGCCGGACACGACGACCGTTTCGGGCGCGCACCCGAGACGCTCGGGGCTGTCACCGAGGGCCCGTTCTACGCGTTGACGGTCCGTCCGCTGCTCGGCTGGAGCAACGGCGGCCCGCGACGGGACGGCCGGGCCCGGGTCGTCGACACGCGCGGTGCGGCGATCGGCGGCCTGTATGCGGCCGGTGAGCTGAGTTCGACCTACAGTTGGTGCAAGGACGGCGGGTTCCACATTGCGGATGCGCTCGTGTTCGGTCGGGTGGCCGGACGTGACGCGGCCGCACGGGCCACCGGTGTCGGGTCCGGCGGCGCCAGCCGATAGCATCCACGTCGGCCTACCGACAGTGTGATGGGAGCGGGTGTAGCAGGTGCAGGAGTCTCAGCGTGGGGGCGACACGGCGCAGGTCGGGTCGATCGCCCAGCTTCCGCCCTACACGGAGCTGCTGTGGCCGACCCTGCAGGCGCTCATCGCCCTCGGCGGTTCGGCGTCCAACCACGAACTCGACGGCGCGGTCGTCGAACGGGAGGGCTGGTCGCCTGAGGTGCAGGAGATCCTGCACGGCGCGGGCCCCGGCACCGAGGCTGAATATCGATTGGCTTGGGCGCGAACGTATCTCAAGGGAATGGGGCTGATCGCGAACAGTCGCCGTGCCGTGTGGACGGTCACGAAGCAGGGACGCGAGGTCGCGGAACGCGAGATCCGGCCCCTGCTCGTGACCTTCACCTCGGACAAGCGTCGGCAGCGGCTCGAGCGGAAGGCCGGTGCCGCTGATACGCAGGCGCTTCCGCTGGCCGGCGGGGTGTTGTCGGAGGACGAATCGCCCGGGGACGACGCGGACACCGCGGTCTGGAAGAACGCGGCGCTCGAGTCGGTCCTGCGGATGTCGTCGAACGGTTTCGAACGCCTGATCCAGCGACTGCTGCGCGAGGCCGGATTCTCGACCGCCACGATCACCGGACGGGGCGTCGACGGCGGTATCGACGGCATCGGCATGTGCCAGATCTCGTTGCTGAGTTTTCCGGTGGCGTTCCAGTGCAAGCGGATCAACGGCAGCGTCGGGGTCGGTGCGGTACGGGATCTGCGCGGTGCGATGGCGGGGCGCGGCGAGAAGGGGTTGCTCATCACCACGGGCACCTTCACCAGCGAGGCCCGGGCCGAATCCCGGCGTGACGGGGCTCCTCCCGTCGACCTCATCGACGGCGACCGGCTGTGCGAACTCCTCAAGGAACACGCGCTCGGCGTGTGCACGACGACCCGTGTGGTCGAGGACGTCACGGTGCAACCGGACTTCTTCGTGGGTCTCGGATCGGACTGACCGTCCGCGTCGCCGATGTGGCAGACGAAACCGGACCGGCTGTGGTGGAATAGGCGTCGAATCGAACAGGGCCCGAACCGAATCGGTGCGGGCAGGCCAGTCACAGCGATGCCGGATGCTGCCGGTGATGCGAGGTTTGCAGGTGCAGGTTTCCAGACGAGGATTGTTCCGGATCGCCGCCGCCGGCACCGCTGCCGCGGGCCTGGCGGCCGTCGCCGGACCGTCGATCGCGAACGCCGGTCCGGCCACACTCGTCGACTACTCGGCCGGGGTGCCGTCGCCCCTGTCCATCCGTGCTGCCGGTCACGTCGGTGCCATCCGCTACGTCTCCGACCGCCGGCCCGGCGCCGGGTGGATGCTCGGCAAGCCGATGCAGTTCGGTGAGGCCGCCGCGATGGCCGCGACGGGCCTGCAGATCGTCTCCTGCTACCAGCTCGGCAAGGGCGAGACCTCGGACTGGCGCGGCGGCTACGATGCCGGCATCCGGCACGCCCGCCGCGGCCTGGAACTGCACCGCGCCGCCGGTGGTCCCGAGAACTGCCCCGTCTACGCGTCCATCGACGACAACCCGTCGGGCTGGGAACTGACCAACCTGATCACCCCGTACCTGCGCGGGTGGGAGGACGTGCTGGGGCACACCAACGTCGGTGTGTACGGCAACTCGCCCACCATCGACCACTGCCTGCGGACCGGTGTCGGATCCTGGTTCTGGCAGCACAACTGGGGCACCCCCGCCGGGTACGTCCATCCGGCCGCGCATCTGCACCAGTTCGAGATCGACAAGCGCAAGATCGACGGCATCGGCGTCGACGTCAACTCGATCCTCAAGCCGAACTACGGCCAGTGGTCGGCGAGCAAGCCGTTCTTCCTGTCCTGACCCGCAAACGTAAAGCTAAGGTAAGGGCATGTCTGTCGTCTACAACATCCTCGTCGCCGTCCACCTGCTCGGCATGGCCGCGATCGTCGGTGGCTACCTCGCGGTCCTGAAGGCCCCCCGGATCAGTGAGGTGATGGTGTGGGGTGCCCGCATCCAGCTGCTGTCCGGCCTGATCATCGTCGGACTCGGCGAGGCCGTCGAGTCGCTGGGCAAGGACTACGACCACGCCAAGATCGGCGTCAAGCTGCTCATCAGCCTGGCCGTCGTCGCCGTCGCGGAGATCGGCCGCGCCCGGCAGAAGCGTGGCGAAGCCAACCCCAACTTCGCGCACGTCGTCGGCGGACTCGCGATCGCCAACGCGCTGATCGCGGTGCTCTGGACCAGCTACTGACGATCCGACGCAACGGCAGCGGGCGCCCTCCACGCGGAGGGCGCCCGTCGTCGTTTCTCCCGATGTCAGCCGGCGATCCGCGCCATCTTCTCCATCCAGACCCGCGCCTCGTCGGGCAGGTTCCCGGACGCCTCCGCGCGGGCACACCACTTCCGTGTCGCCGCCAGGAAGTTCATCGGGTTGTAGGCGTCCTCCTCGTGCGACCACAGGTTGTCGCCCGCGTAGTGCAGGATCGTGATGTTCGGGGCGCCGTGCACGCTGCCGTCGCCCGGATCCTCCATCGGGTTCTGCACCTCGCACACCACCCAGCCGCGCGCCTCGTCGATCACATACCAGGAGACGGGGAACGACGTCATCCGGGTGGCCGGGAACGACGTCATCGTCCGCGTCACCCAGCGACGGATCTCCTCGCGACCGGAGAACTGCCCGTACCCGTGTTCGTTGTAGGTCGCGTTCTCGGTGAACATGTCGGCGAAGTGGTTCCAGTCGCCGGTCCGCGTCGCCTGCACGACGGTCTTCTGGTAGTTCTCGAACGCGGTCTCGAGTTCGTCGCGGGTCCACGCCATCCCTGCGCTCCTCCTGCTCGGTAGCGGTCGTCCCGCCGCGCCGGCGGGGCTCCTGCAACCTAACCCATGAATGGAACACGTTTCAGTTGTTCGCCGGAATCCGGATGAACCGGTCACGGTGAAACGCGGTAGGGTCGCGGCCCGATACGTCCGACAACACCCACCTACGATCCGGAGGCTCCCGTGGAATTCCTCATGAACCTGCTGTACTCGATCGCCGGCAACCTGTACATCGGTTCCTCGGACGCGCTGACCGGCGGCTCGTCCAAGGGACAGTCGCAGACTCCGTAACAGGACGCACACCGACGGCCCGCACCGGATCGGTGCGGGCCCGTCGGTATGTGCGCAGCAGCAGTCGTCAGGCGCGACGCCTCGCCGTGGGGATCAGCCACGCGAGGACGAGGGCGACGACCGCGGCGACGATCGCGATCACGAACGTCGTGCGGAAGGCGTCCAGTGTCGGGATCGTAGCGGTGCCGATCGTGATCGTCATGCCGGCGAGGACGACGCTGACGACCGCCGCGGCGGTCGAGGTGCCGATCGAGCGCATCAGCGCGTTGAGACCGTTGGCGGCGGCCGTCTCGGACAGGGGTACGGCACCGACGATGAGGGCCGGCATCGCCGAGTAGGTCAGGCCGATACCCGCACCGATGATCATCCCCGCGAGCATGATCAGCCACACGGCGGAGGAGAAGGTGTACACGAACAGGTAGCCGCAGCCGAGGAGGACGGATCCCACCATGAGGGTGAAGCGCGGCCCGCGCCAGGCCGAGATCCTCGCGGACACCGGGGACAGCGCCATCATCACCAGACCGCCGGGGGCGAGCACGAGACCGGTCGTGACCATCGACAGGCCGAACCCGTAACCGGTGGACTCGGGCGCCATCAGTAACTGGGGGAGCGTCAGCGAGTTGCCGTACATGCTGAACCCGACGGCGATCGACGCCAGATTCGTGAACAGCACGTGCGGCCGCGCCGACACCCGCAGATTCACCAGGGGGTGCGCGGTGCGCATCTGGAGCACACCCCATCCGAGGAACACCACGGCCGACGCGGCCAGCAGGCCCAGCGTCAGGGGAGCACTCCAGCCCCACGTGCCGCCCTTGGTGATGGGGAGCAGCAGCAGGATCAGGGCCGCGCTGAGGCCGACGGCCCCGACGGCGTCGAACCGGCCGGGGTTGCGTACCGGGGATTCGGGAATGACGATCACTGCGATCACGGTGCACACCAGGCCCAGGCCGGCGGCCATCCAGAACAGCACGTGCCAGTCCGCGACCTGTGCGACCGCCGCCGCGACCGGGAATCCGACCGCGCCACCGACACCGAGCGTCGCGCTGACGACGGCCATCGCGCCGGCGACCTTCTTCGGGGGGAGTTCGTCCCGCAGGATGCTGATGCCCAGGGGGATGACGCCCACCGACGCGCCCTGCAGCGCGCGCCCGACGACCAGGGGGATCAGCGAGTTCGCGAACGCGCACACCACCGATCCGACGACGACGAGCAGCAGACTCGCGACCAGGATGCGTTTCTTGCCGTACATGTCGCCGAGGCGTCCGCTGATCGGGGTGACGACCGCGGCCGCGAGGAGTGTGGCGGTGATCGCCCACGACGCGTCGGCGGGGGTGGTGGAGAGCAGGTGGGGCAGTTCCGGAATGACCGGGACCACGAGGGTTTGCATGAGGGCGACGACGATGCCGCACAACCCGAGGGTGGCGACGATGGGAGTGCCGGACCGGGGTTCGGTCGGGGCCGTCGTCGCCGAAGCGACGGATGAGGTCAAGTGGTGCTCCTCGGAAAGCGGCAGAGAAAGTAATCAACGAAGCAAGGGTGTGTACGCTACACATCATGTGCAGTGTGCACAATACTGGTTGGGAGGATGAACGCCGTGCCCGAAGACGCTCGTGTGACAGCCGACATCGAGTTCGAGCTGACATTGATGTCGCGTTACCACACGATGTCGCGGCAACGGGGCGACCAGAAACTCGAACGATCCGCGTACCTGATCCTGGGTCGACTCGAACTCGAACCGCCGATGAGCCTGAAGGAACTGGCGGAGGCGTTCCGCCTGGACATCTCGACGATCAACCGGCAGGTCGGCGCGCTCCAGCGCAACGGATTCGTCGAACGTCTCGCGGATCCGGACGGCGGTGTCGCCCGCAAGATCCGGCCCACGGCGAAAGGTCTCACGCAACTACACGAAGACCGTGACCTCAATCGGCACGGTATCGGGAGCGTGCTCGAGCGCTGGTCGGGCGACGACATCCGGGACCTGCGCGACCTGCTGACCCGATTCAACCGGGACATCGAACAGATCGAGGGCCAGCTCTGGCCCCGGCCCGACGCGGCGGGCGGTCAGGACTGCACGTGACCCGCCGGCACATCGGTGAGCTCGGATTCGTCCGGGACGACGACGAGCGGCGGACGCTCGTCGGGGGCATGGCCGACTCCGCGCCACGACAGCAGTGACCACCGGGACAGACCGGACAGGGCCGAACCGATGCTGCCGAACGACAGCGACGACAGCACCGACCCGGCCGACCCGATGGATCCGACGGACAGGATCGAGCCGACGCTGCCGACGGACAGGATCGAGCCGACGCTGCCGATCGACAGGATCGAGCCCTCCGAGCGGATCGACAGGATCGACCGCCGCGAACGACGCGACCGGATCGAACACGTATCTGCGGGCATGCCCCGGTCTACCACGGCCGGACCGGCCGTGACCAGCACGGAACGGCGTCAGGCGACCGCGAACATGCCGATCGTCGGCAGGAAGCTGCACGTGATCGGGGCGGCACCGTCCGGTTCGGTGGTCAGCGACCCCGAGATCACGGCCAGGACGCGGCCCGGGCCGGTGTTCGCGATCGCGGAGAGCGTGGCCGGGCCGTCCGGGTTGATCCGGGCCTCGGTCGTCAGATTCTGGGTTTCCCGGCGCCCGTTGTCGACGTTGATCCACGACACCGTCATGCCCTGGTTCGGGGCGGCCTTCGCCGTGCCGAGGGCGGTGAAGACGAATCCGGCCTGGCCGGCGGCCGGTCCCGGCGGAGGCAGGGTGGCGGGGCCGGGGACCGCGAGGGCGGTGCCGACCGAGTCGCTCGCCGGGGCGATGCAGCCCTTGCCGACGGTCGGGTAGAGGAACTGGGCGATCGGCGGGCCGTCCTGCGGGATCTCCGGTCCGCCGCCGCCGCTGCCGTCGAGGAACGTGATGACACGCTCGAGCGTCGACTTCAACTCCGGCGGCAGGTTGGCGCCCTCGAGCAGGATGCGGGCCTGCGCGAGCAGGTCGGCCTTGGCGTCGACGTCGGTGATGTCGGCCGGGGCCGCGACCGCACCCATGATGGCCGGGGCGAGCGAGGCGAGTGCCTCGACCGGCATGCCCTCGGGGAGTCCGGGCGGGGTGGGCTGTGCGGTTGCGGTTGCGGGGACTGCGAGCGCAGCCGCGGCCACGACCGCGCACGCGGTGATCACTCGGCGCATTCCTCGGTTACGAATCACAGTTCCCATCCTTTACGTACGACCCGATCGTGACCTACGTCGCGTGCAGTCTATGCATGCTGTGACGTCACTGCCATGGCCCCGTGACCATATCCCGTTACTGATGGGGAGTAAGTGAACTTTGATTCAACTGTTACGCATGGGCAAAGCATTTTCCGGCAGCTCTTCCCCACGCGTTACGCTGACGCGACTCCGGGTCCGCCCCGCCGTCGCGCCACACTGGGTGCGCCCAGCCACACGATCACGGGAGAGCACCAGTCAGTGTCGGAGCAGTCACTCGCCGAGCGCGGATTTCGCAGGCACGCCGGGTGGCCCCGGCTCCTCCACTGGGCCCCCCTGGTCCTCGTCGTGTCGGTCCTGGCGCGGCTGCTGTGGACGATCCTGACGCCCAACGGCCTCAACTTCGTCGACCTGCACGTCTACGTCGACGGTTCGGCGGCCCTGCTGCGCGGTGACCTCTACGCGTTCACCTACGCCGAGGACACCCCGGACTTCCCGCTGCCGTTCACCTATCCGCCGTTCGCGGCGCTGGTGTTCCTGCCACTGCACTACCTGCCGTTCGGCCTGGTCGGGCTGCTCTGGCAGGTCGGCACCGTGGCCGCGCTGTTCTTCGTCGTCCGGATCAGCCTCGAACTGCTGCTCGGCGACACCGCGCGCAGCCGGCACTGGCAGTCGGTCGCCATGTTGTGGACGGCGGTCGGGGTGTGGAGCGAACCGGTCCGCACCACCCTCGACTACGGCCAGGTCAACGTCTTCCTCGTGCTCGGCGCGATGCTCGCGGTCCGCAGCACCCGGTGGTGGGTGTCCGGCGGCATCGTCGGCGCGCTCGCCGGCATCAAGCTGACCCCGGCCGTGACCGGGCTGTACTTCCTCGCGCAACGACGGTGGCGGGCAGCGATCTTCTCGGCGGTCGCATTCGCCGGCACCGTCGCGGTCAGCTACCTCGTGATCGGGTCGCAGGCGCGGGACTACTTCACCACCAAGTTCGGGGACGCCGACCGGATCGGCCCCGTCGGCTCGGCGTGGAACCAGTCGCTGCGCGGCGCGCTCAGCCGTCTCGCCGGTCACGATGTCGGCACCGGGCCGGTGTGGATCGCCGGCGTCGCACTCGCGGCGGTGCTCGCGTTCGCGGCGTGGCGGGCACTGGACCGCGGCGACCGACTCGGCACGCTGGTGCTCGTGCAACTGCTCGGCCTGCTGATCTCACCGATCTCGTGGGTACACCATTGGGTGTGGGTGCTGCCGATGCTGATCTGGTTGCTCCACGGCCCGTACCGGCGACTGCTCGGCACCCGGATCGTCGCCGCGGCCTGGCTCGTCGTCACGGTCGTCGGGGTGCCGTGGGTGCTGCAGCGACTCGAGGGCGAGGCGATCTCCCGGCCCGGCGGGCTCGCGTGGGCGGGGACGGTGAACGTGCTCGGTGCGCTCGTGGTGTTCGGGTGGGTGGCGTACGCCGGACGCCGTGCGGCCGCTACGCCGACGCCGCCAGCGTGTCGATCCGCCGCGCCAGTTCCAGATCCGCGGTCGTGATCCCGCCCGCGGAATGCGTCGACAGCGTGTACGTCACGGTGCGCCAGCGGATGTCGATGTCGGGATGGTGGTTCAGTGACTCCGCTGCCTCGGCGACCCGGTCGACCAGGGTGATCGCGGCCGGGAAACCCGCCGATTCGATCGCCCGGACGAGGGAGGCGCCGTCGCGGCGCCAGTGCGGCAGGTCGGTGAGTGCGGAATCGATCTCGGGGTCGGACAGCAACTCGGCCATATCTCATGATGGTGCGCCGGCGAGGAGGTTGCAATGAGCGGGGAGCGGGAGGTCGTCGCGGCCGCGGTGATCCGGGACGGCCGGCTGCTGCTCGCGCAGCGCACCCGGCCGCCGGAGTTGGCGGGTCTGTGGGAACTGCCGGGCGGCAAGGTCGAGCCGGGGGAGACGCCCGCCGCCGCGCTGCGCCGGGAACTGGTCGAGGAACTCGGTGTCGTGGCGGTGGCGGGGGAGCGGATCGGTGCCGACGTGCCGCTGCGGGACGGTCTGGTGCTGCGGGCCTATCGGGCCACGCTGGTCGACGGAGATCCCCGGCCGCTCGACCATGCGGCGCTGCGCTGGGTGGACGCCCGGGAACTGCGGGAGATCGCGCTCGTCGGCAACGATCGTGGCTGGGTGCCGGACCTGGTGGCTCTGCTCGGCGGGTGACGCTCAGGCCGCGCGGGCCTTCTTCAGGCCCTTCTTGAGTTCCTTCTTGGTGGCGCCGTCGTTCTCGAGTTTCTTCATCCGCATGATCACGACGGGGCACTTGAGGCAGCGGGTCTTCTTGCGGCAGCACTTCTTCTTGGGCTTGAGGCCGGACACGTCCTTGGCCTTCACCTTTCCCTTGCCCATGTGTGCGACCGGCCTTCCTACCCGAACACGACGCCCGAACGACCGCCTCGCAAGTTAGCGTACCCTCATTCGCGGGTGTCGCCCAGGCGTTTCCGGGCCAGTGGCGGATATCACGATTCGCAGGTCGCGGCCCGGTTTTCCGGGCGGCGATGTGGGCGGATCCCATCCGGGCAGGTAGGGTATTCGCTGGCCGCAATGCCTCCGTCGGCACAGATGTCGTGATCTTTCCAGCGACGTTCGATGTGCTCCAGACGGGAGGGATCGCGAATGGGACATCATGCATGCGCGCAGCGGCAGCCATATTGCCGTGCGACACCAATCTCGCGTGGCCCACGTCAGCAGCCAGGAGAACGCCCCGCGTGAGCACCAGCAACTTCCGTAACGTCGCCATCGTCGCGCACGTCGACCACGGCAAGACCACCCTCGTCGACGCCATGCTGCGCCAGTCCGGCGCCTTCGCCGAGCGCGCCGAGCTGGTCGACCGCGTCATGGACTCCGGTGACCTCGAACGCGAGAAGGGCATCACCATCCTCGCGAAGAACACCGCCGTCCACCGCCACAACGCCGACGGCACCGTCACCGTCATCAACGTCATCGACACCCCCGGTCACGCCGACTTCGGTGGCGAGGTCGAGCGCGGCCTGTCCATGGTCGACGGCGTCGTCCTGCTCGTCGACGCGTCCGAGGGCCCGCTGCCGCAGACCCGTTTCGTGCTGCGCAAGGCGCTCTCCGCGTCGCTGCCGGTCATCATCGTCGTCAACAAGACGGACCGCCCCGACGCCCGCATCGAAGAGGTCGTCACCGAGGCGCAGGACCTGCTCCTCGACCTGGCATCCGACCTGGACGACGAGGCTGCCGCGGCCGCCGAGGCGCTGCTGGACCTGCCGGTCCTGTACGCGTCGGGCCGCGAGGGCAAGGCGTCGATGAACCAGCCGGAGAACGGCCAGGCCCCCGACACCGAGAACCTCGACGTGCTGTTCGACGTCCTCATGGAGCACGTCCCGGCGCCGAAGGGCGACGAGGCCGCACCGCTGCAGGCCCACGTCACCAACCTCGACGCCTCCGACTTCCTCGGCCGTCTCGCGCTCGTCCGCATCCACAACGGCGAGCTCCGCAAGGGCCAGCAGGTCGCGTGGATGCACTCCGGCGGCGTCAAGAACGTCAAGATCACCGAACTGCTCAAGACCGTCGGTGTCAGCCGTGAGCCCGGTGAGGTCGCCGTCGCCGGTGACATCGTCGCCGTCGCCGGTATCCCCGAGATCATGATCGGCGACACCCTCGCCGACACCGAGAACCCGGTCGCGCTGCCGACGATCAGCGTCGACGAGCCGGCCATCTCCGTGGTCATCGGCACCAACACGTCGCCGCTCGTCGGCCGCGTCAAGGGCCACAAGCTCACCGCCCGCATGGTCAAGAGCCGCCTCGACTCCGAGCTGATCGGCAACGTGTCGCTGCGCGTCCTCGACATCGGCCGCCCCGACGCGTGGGAGGTCCAGGGCCGTGGCGAGCTGGCACTGGCCATCCTCGTCGAGCAGATGCGTCGTGAGGGCTTCGAGCTCACGGTCGGCAAGCCGCAGGTCGTCACGAAGCACGTCGACGGCAAGCTGCACGAGCCGTTCGAGGAGCTGACCATCGACACCCCCGAGGAGCACCTCGGCGCGATCACCCAGCTGCTGGCCAACCGCAAGGGCAAGATGGTCCAGATGACCAACCACGGCACCGGCTGGGTCCGGATGGAGTTCATCGTCCCGTCGCGTGGCCTGATCGGTTTCCGCACCGACTTCCTCACCGAGACCCGCGGCACCGGTATCGCCAACGCCGTCTCGCACGGCTACGGCCCGTGGGCCGGCGAGATCCGCGCCCGCCACACCGGCTCGCTGGTCTCCGACCGCACCGGCACGGTCACCCCGTTCGCGATGATCCAGCTCTCGGATCGTGGCACGTTCTTCGTCGACCCCGGCGTCGACACCTACGAGGGCATGGTCGTGGGCATCAACCCGCGTGCCGAGGACCTCGACATCAACGTCACCAAGGAGAAGAAGCTCACCAACATGCGTGCGGCGAGCGCCGACAACACGGAGACCCTCGCCAAGCCGATCGAGTTGACGCTCGAGTCCGCGATGGAGTTCTGCGCCGCCGACGAGTGCGTCGAGGTCACCCCCGAGGTGATCCGCGTCCGCAAGCTGCACCTGTCGCAGACCGACCGCGCCCGTGAGCGTTCGCGCGCGAAGTCGCGTGACAAGGCCGCACTGTAAAGTGCGCTGACGCGCCTGTGCGCCTTTTTGGTAGTGGGTTACTACCAAAAAGGCGCACAGCGGCGCAGCCGCGCAGAAGGGACGGGTGTGTGAGACGAGTGCTGCCGATGGTGACCACGCTGGTCGCCGGTCTCGCCCTCACTGCCTGTACCGCCAATCCGCCGCCGCCCGTGGAGAGCACGGACAGCCCCAAGCCGACGACGGCGGTCACCACCAAGAACACGGTGGTCGTCGGGATCGACGATGTCGGTCTCGGATTCAATCCGCACCTGCTCGCGGACCAGTCGCCGGTGAATGCGGCGGTGACGTCGCTGGTGTTGCCGAGTCCGTTCCGGCCGGTGCTCGACCCTGCTCGGCCCGGCGTCACCGACTGGGTGGCGGATCCGTCGGTGTTGGTGTCGGCTGCTCTCGTGCCACCGACGCCCGAGGCGCCGTCGTCGATCGTCTACCAGTTGCGCAACGAGGCCCAATGGTCCGACGGTGCCCCGATTGCCGCCGAGGACTTCCGCTACCTGTGGCGGCAGATGACGAGCCAGCCGGGGGTCGTGGACCCGGCCGGGTACGGGCTGATCGAGGACATCGAATCGTCCGGTGGCGGCAAGACCGTCACGGTGCAGCTGTCCGCGCCGTATCCGGCGTGGCGGGAACTGTTCACCGATCTGGTGCCGTCGCACCTGCTCAAGGATTCCCCGGGCGGATTCGCCCGTGGGTTGCTCGACGGAATCCCGGTGTCGGGCGGGCGTTTCCACATCAAGTCCGTCGACCGTGGCCGTGACGAGATCCTCCTCGAACGCAACGACCGGTTCTGGGACACCCCGGCCGAGCCCGACCAGATCCTGATGCGCCGCGGCGGGTCGTCCGCGCAGCTGGCCGATTCGATGCGCTCCGGGGACACGCAGGTCGCCCGAGTGCACGGGGGGGTGTCGACGCTCGCACAGCTGTCGGCGATCCCCGCGGTCCGCACCGGCACCGAACTGCAGCCGCGGGTGCTGTCGGTGGCCCTCAACGGTCGTGAGGCCTCCCTCTCGAATGTGTTGGTGCGCAAGGGGTTGCTCGGGCTGTTGGATGCGCACCTGCTGGCGATGGTCGGTGCCGGCACCGAGTCCGCGGTGGTTCCGGCCCGCGCGCAGGTGCTGTCCCCGTCCGACCCCGGTTACGCCCCCACGAATCCGCCGGCGCTCACCCGCGAGCAGGCGTTGGTCGTGCTGGCGGACGCCGGATATCACACGGCCCCCAGCGATTCCGGGAACGTCGAACCCGAGACCGCCACCGACGGACGGCTGATGCGTGACGGTGAGCAGTTGACGCTGGTGCTCGGCGCACCCGAGAACGACGACACTGCGATCGCGGTAGCGAACACCGTCGCCGACCAGTGGCGCGGCGCCGGCATCGAGGCGTCCGTCCGGGCGCTGCGGGCCGAGGATCTCTACGGGGCGGCACTCGCGTCCGGGCGGGTCGACGCGATCGTCGGCTGGGAGCGTGCCGGTTCGGATCCGGCGACGTCACTGGCCTCACGTTTCGGCTGCGTGCCCGTCGCGGCGCCGGCTGCGACACCGGCCCCGGAGGCCGGCGACCCGCCGGTCCTGCGCGCACCGAGCAACGTGTCCGGCCTGTGCGATCCGGCGCTGCAGTCCGGCATCGACGCCGCACTGCGCGGGGAGGCGGACGTGGCGCACGTGATCGCGGACGCCGAACCGCGACTGTGGGAGTTGGCCGCGGTCCTGCCGGTGCTGCAGGACAACACGATCGTCGCGACCGGCCCCGGCGTCGACGGCGTCGCCCCGGCCGGTCCGGTGCAGGTCGGACTCTTCGCGGACGCCGCCGTGTGGACCCGGACGTCGAAATGAGTGAGGTGACCCGGTGAGTTCTCGCCGCATCCTGTTCGTGCACGCCCATCCCGACGACGAGACGTTGACGACGGGCGGCACCATCGCCCGGTACGCCGCGGCCGGCGCCGACGTCACCGTGCTCACGTGCACGCTCGGTGAGGAGGGCGAGGTGATCGGGGACCGCTGGGCGGGCCTGGTCGCGGACCGCGCCGACCAGTTGGGTGGCTACCGGATCCTCGAGCTGTCCGGGGCCCTGCACGCGCTGGGCGCGCACGGCCCCCGTTTCCTCGGCGGCGCCGGCCGGTGGCGGGACTCGGGGATGGCGGGTACCCCGTCGGCAGCGAATCCGCGGGCCTTCGTGAACTCCGCCGATGACGAGGTGGTCGGCGTGCTCGTCGCGGTGCTCCGGGAACTGCGACCCCATGTGGTCGTCACCTACGACCCGGTCGGCGGCTACGGGCACCCGGATCATGTTCGGGCACACCACATCACGACCGCGGCGGTCGAGGCGGCCGGCACCGGTGCGTTCCCGGAAGCGGGGGCGCAGTGGGAGGTCGCGAAGTTCTACTGGACCGTCACCGAGCGGTCCGCGCTCGAGGCCGGTCTGGCGGCGATCGACGAGATCCCCACCGGATGGCGGATGCCGGAACCCGGTGAACTGCCCGCCGTCCCGGACGCCGACGTGACGGCCGCGGTGGACGTGTCGGCGGTGCTGGGCGCCAAGGTCGCGGCGCTGCGGGCACACGCCACGCAGGTGACGGTGGCGCCGTCGGAGACCGCACTGGCCCTGTCGAACGATGTGGCCCAGCCGATCCTCGCCGTGGAGCATTTCGTGCTGGTGCGCGGGCAGGCCGGACCTGTCGACGCCACGGGCCGGGAAACCGACCTGTTCGCGGGTCTCGACGTCTGAGGGCCGGTCGGCCACCGATCCCGTATGCTGTGACCCGCATCACATGTTGTCGCGTGGGAGGGCTGGGGTATGAACTGGCACGACCTCTACTACGGGTCCGTGTACGCATTCGCGGACCAGATCAGCGACCTGCTGACGTCACTCGGGTACCCGCCGGTGCCGTGAGATCATCGACGCCATGACCGCGCCGAGCCTGCCCGCCGACATCCCGACCACCGGTACCCCGACCGCGGCGGGGTCCCGCACGACGCTGGCGCTGCTCACGTTCGACGGCTTCCTGTGCGCGGTGCTGTCGGTGCTGTTCCTGCCCGCCTACCTCGGGGCGACACCGTTCCCGGTGACGATCCTGGTGGCGGCCGTCGTCAACCTGCTCCTCGTCCTCGGGGCCCGCAAGTTCACCGACAGCGCCCTCGCCGCGGCGGCCCCCCTGTTCGGCTGGCTGTTCGGATTCGGGGTGTGCATGGTCGGCGGACCCGGCGGCGACGTCCTGGTGTTCTCGGACTGGCGGACACTGCTGCTGTTCGTGGCCGCACTGCTGCCGGCCGGGCTGTACCTGTTCCGGGTGCGCCTCGAGTCGCTGGTGGCGTCGGCGCAGAGGTGAGCGTCCTATGGTGGAGGTGGCAGTCCGCATCCACCCGAACGGGAGGTGATCGAGATGGTGTCGATCGATGCCGGGAACGTCGGCCGTGACGAGGCGATCGAGGATGTTCCCGTCGACGTCCCGGAGGCCGATCTCGTCGAACAGGCGACGGCAGTGGACGAGGACGACGAGCGGGACGAGTCGACGCAGCAGGTTCCGCTGGAGGTGAATCCGGCCGATGCGGCCGAGCAGCATCGCAGTGTGCCCGACGACGAGGACTATCCCCACGCGTGAGGGACGGTCCGAGACCCGCGGTGGCAGCGGGGCCGGGCGGTGGCGCATGATCGTCGGGTGAGTGCCTCGAGCGATGACACCGACCGGTCCGCGATCCTGCCGATTCCCGCTGTTCCCGAGCAGGCGCCGTCGTCGAGTGCGATGCGGCGGGTGCTGCGGCGCGCCCGGGACGGGGCGACGCTCAACGTCGACGAGGCCACCACGCTGCTGCACGCCCGCGGCGGCGACCTCGAGGATCTGTGCGTGTCGGCGGCGCGGGTCCGGGACGCCGGACTCGAGGCGGCGGGGCGCCCGAAGACGGTGTCGTACTCGCGCAAGGTGTTCGTCCCGATCACCCGCCTGTGCCGGGACACGTGCCACTACTGCACGTTCGTCACGGTGCCGGGGAAGTTGCGGGCCGCCGGCCACGGCATGTACCTCGAGCCCGACGAGATCCTCGACATCTGCCGCCGCGGCGCCGAATTGGGTTGCAAGGAAGCCCTGTTCACGCTCGGGGACCGGCCGGAGGAGCGGTGGTCGGAGGCGAAGCAGTGGCTCGACGAACGCGGCTACGACTCCACCCTCGACTATGTGCGGGCGATGTCGATCCGGGTGCTCGAGGAGACCGGTCTGCTGCCGCACCTGAACCCGGGTGTCATGAGCTGGGAGGAGATCTCGCGGCTCAAGCCGGTCGCGCCGTCGATGGGCATGATGCTCGAGACGACGTCGACGCGGTTGTTCATCGACAAGGGGCAGTGTCACTACGGCAGCCCCGACAAGGATCCCGCGGTGCGGCTGCGGACCCTCACCGACGCGGGCCGGTTGTCGGTGCCGTTCACGACCGGCATCCTCGTCGGCATCGGTGAAACCCACCGGGAGCGCGCCGAATCGATCATGGCGATCCGCAAGCTGCACAAGTCGTTCGGGCACGTGCAGGAGGTGATCGTGCAGAACTTCCTGGCCAAGCCGGACACCGCGATGCGCGACGTCCCCGACGCGGACCTCGACGAGTTCCGGGCGGCGATCGCGGTGGCGCGGCTGCTACTCGGTCCGGGCATGCGGATCCAGTCGCCGCCGAACCTGGTGTCGGGCAGTGAATGCCTCGCGCTGATCGGGGCGGGCGTCGACGACTGGGGTGGCGTCTCCCCGCTCACCCCCGACCACGTCAACCCGGAACGGCCGTGGCCGAACCTGGACACGCTCGCCGAGATCACCTCCGAGGCCGGGTACACGCTCGTCGAACGCACCGCCGCGCAACCGCAGTACGTGCTGGCCGGGCACCCGTGGATCGATCCTCGGATCGGCGCGCACGTGCGCGCGGTCGCCGACCCGGAGACGGGCCTGGCGCGTCCGGACACGACACCGGCGGGTCTGCCGTGGCAGGAACCCGACGAGGAGTGGGTGTCGTCGGGGCGTATCGACCTGAACACCGAGATCGACACCGACGGCCGCAACACCGACACCCGTTCCGATCTGGGCAGCGCGTTCGGCGACTGGGAGACCGTCCGCGAACAGGTCCTCGAACTCGGTCGTGCCGCCCCCACCCGGGTGGACACCGACGTCCTGTCGGCGTTGCGCAGCGCCGAACGCGACCCGGCCGGGTTGTCCGACGACGAATACCTGGCGCTGGCCACCGCCGACGGGGACGGCCTCGAGGCGGTCGTCGCGCTCGCCGACGCGCTCCGCCGGGACGCGGTCGGCGACGACGTCACGTACGTCGTGAACCGGAACATCAACTTCACCAACATCTGCTACACCGGCTGCCGGTTCTGCGCGTTCGCGCAGCGCAAGGGCGACGCCGACGCCTTCACCCTGTCCGCCGACGAGGTCGCGGACCGGGCGTGGGAGGCGCACGTCGCCGGCGCCACCGAGGTCTGCATGCAGGGCGGTATCGATCCCGAACTGCCCGTCACCGGGTACGCGGACCTGGTGCGCGCGGTCAAACGCCGGGTGCCGTCGATGCACGTGCACGCGTTCAGTCCGATGGAGATCGTCAACGGGGCGTCCCGCGGCGGGCAGAGCATCCACGACTGGCTCGTCGAACTCAAGGACGCCGGCCTCGACACCATCCCCGGCACGGCCGCCGAGATCCTCGACGACGAGGTCCGCTGGGTGCTCACCAAGGGCAAACTGCCGGCGTCCGCGTGGATCGACGTCGTCACCACCGCGCACCGCGTGGGGATCCCGTCGAGTTCGACGATGATGTACGGGCACGTCGACCGCCCCGAACACTGGGTGGGACACCTGCGGGTGCTCCGCGGAATCCAGGACGAGACCGGCGGTTTCACCGAGTTCGTGCTGCTGCCGTTCGTGCACCAGAGCGCCCCGCTGTACCTGGCGGGCGCGTCCCGGCCGGGGCCGACGCAACGCGACAACCGGGCCGCGCACGCACTTGCCCGGATCATGCTGCACGGCCGCATCCGCAACATCCAGACCAGCTGGGTCAAACTCGGGACCGCCGGGACCCGCGCGATGCTGCAGGGCGGCGCCAACGACCTCGGCGGCACCCTGATGGAGGAAACCATCTCCCGGATGGCCGGCTCCCAGCACGGCTCGGAGAAGACGGTCGCCGAACTGCGGGCCATCGCCGACGGCATCGGACGCCCCGCCCGCGAGCGGCTGACGAACTACACGCTGCGCGAGGGGGCGCCGATCCCGGTGCGGTGAGCCGTCAGGCCACCAGCAGGACGCCGGTGAGCGCGATCGCGCCGACCCACGCCGTCGAGATCGCGGCCAGCACGAGCGGCCGCGGCCCCACCTTGCGGATCGTGGCGACGCGGACGCCGGTCCCGAGCGCGAACATCGCGGCGGTGAGCAGCGCGGTCTGGGCGATACCCGCAGTGGTGAGCACCGCGTCGGGCAGGACCCCGGTGGTGCGGACGGCGGCACACACGAGGAACGCGACGACGAACAGCGGCACGAGCGGCGGCCGGGTGCCGGTGGTGCCGGTGCGGCGCCGCTGCTGCAGGCCGATCACCGCCATCACGGGGGCGAGCATCACGACGCGGGCCAGTTTCACGACGACGGCCATCGCCAGCGCGGTGCCGCCGAGCGCACCGCCGACGGCGATCACCTGTGCCACCTCGTGGACGCTGCCGCCGGCCCACATGCCGGCCTCGGTGTCGGACAGGCCGAACGCGGTCGCGAGCAGCGGCAGTAGCGGGATCATCAGGGTGCCGAACAGGACGACGAGGGCGACGGCGGTGAGTACGTCCTCCTCCTCGGCATCGGTGACGCCGTCGACGGCGGCGACCGCGGCGGCACCGCAGATCGAGAAGCCGCATGCGATCAGCAGGCGCTGGGTCCAGCTCAGGCCGAGGAGTTTGCCGACGAACATGGTGCCGGTGATGCCGGCGGTGACGATGACGACGACCATCACGATGACACCCCAGCCGAGGCCGAGGATGTCGTCGAGGACCAGTTGCAGGCCCAGCAGGGCGATACCGACCCGCAGCAGCTTCTTCGACGCGATCGTCAGACCGGGCTTGAGGGTCTCGGGCAGCGCGGTGACGTTCGCCGCGGCGGCGCCGAGGACGATCGCGATCAGCAGAGGACTCACGGTAGGCAGCAGTCGGTTGACGCCGACCGCGAGTGCGGTGGCGAGCGCGCACACCACCAGTCCCGGGACCACCGATGTCGCGGCGACACGGGTATCGGGTGGTCGGACGGCGGTGGGGGTCTGCTGTGTCTGCACGCGTTCCACCGTGCAGGGTCGGACGGGACTCGGGTAGACACTCGTTTCGCATCGCCTCATATCGAATCGATATGGCAGATGGTTCCGCTATAGCATTTCGGCATGTCGCGTTCGTGGCCCGAGTTGGCGGTTCTGGATCTGATCGTCGGTATCGACGATCACGGCAGCCTCAGCGCTGCCGCCCGGAACGCCGGCATGGCGCAGCCCAACGCGAGCCGGGCTGTGCGGCAACTCGAGCACCGGTTCGGGGTGACCTTGGTGCGTCGCCGCCCCACCGGTTCGACGCTCACCGCGGAAGGCACCGTCGTCGCGCACTGGGCGCGACGGGTCCTCGCCGAGGCCGGTCAGCTGATGGACGTGGCCGACGGATTGCGCGCCGAACGGTCCGCGCAGCTGACGGTGGGGGCGAGCATGACCGTCGCCGAGCATCTGCTCCCGGCCTGGCTGGGCCGGTTCCGCGCGCTGCACCCGGAAGTGAACATCCACCTGCAGGTGCTCAACTCCACGCAGGTGTTCGAGCGGCTCGTCGCCGGCGCGTGCGACCTCGGGTTCGTCGAGACCCCGTCCGTCCCGACCGCGTCGCTGATCTCGGGCGGGCCCGCGTTCCGCAGCGTCGTGGTGGCGCGGGACCGGCTGGTCGTCGTCGTGCATCCCGGCCATCCGTGGGCGCGGCGGGACACGCCGCTGTCGGTGTTCGAACTGGCCTCCACGCCGCTGGTGGTGCGGGAGCCGGGGTCGGGCACCCGCACCACACTCGACGTCGCACTCGAGGATCTCGACGCGGCACCGCCGCTGCTCGAACTCGGCAGCGCGGCCGCGATCCGCACGAGCGTCGTCGCGGGAGTCGGACCTGCGGTGATGAGCACCCTCGCCGTCGAGGAGCAGGTCGCGTCCGGGGAACTCGCGGTGATCGAGGTCGAGGGACTGCGGCTGGATCGGCCGCTGCGTGCCGTGTGGCGCGGCGACCGGCAGCTGACGGGCCCGGCGGGGGAACTGCTGGGCATGGTCCGCAACGGAAGTGAAGGGCACCCTGCCCTGCCTGGTCGATAGTGGGCGCTTCATACTGATGGTTCCGCATGTCGTCGGGTGTCCACGCCCGGTGGCTGGTCTGAAAGGCAGGGAGAGCAGCAGTGACCTACACGATTGCAGAACCGTGCGTCGATGTGATGGACAAGGCCTGTATCGAGGAGTGTCCGGTCGACTGCATCTACGAGGGTGCTCGCATGCTCTACATCCACCCGGACGAGTGCGTCGACTGCGGCGCCTGCGAGCCGGTGTGCCCCGTCGAGGCCATCTTCTACGAGGACGACGTCCCGGACCAGTGGAGCGGCTACGTCGCCGCCAACATCGACTTCTTCGACGATCTCGGTTCCCCCGGTGGTGCCGCCAAGCTCGGCAAGGTGGATCACGACGCCGTGCTGATCAAGGCGCTGCCGCCCATGAACGAGGCCTGACCGGAAACGTTCGAGGAAGATCAGTGCCGCGCCATTCTGTAGTCAAGACCCTGCCCGACTTCCCGTGGGACTCGCTGACGTCCGCGAAGGAGACGGCGTCCGCGCACCCCGACGGGATCGTCAACCTGTCCGTCGGGACCCCCGTGGATCCGGTGGCCCCGGTGATCCGGGACGCCCTCGCCTCGGTCGCGGACGTGCCCGGGTATCCGACGACGCACGGCACCGCAGCCCTGCGTGAGGCGGCGTCGGCGGCGCTGGCGCGGCGCTACGGCATGACCGGTATCGACCCGGCGGCGATCCTGCCGGTGCTCGGCACCAAGGAAGTCATCGCGTGGCTGCCGAAACTGCTCGGGCTCGGCGCCGGCGACCTCGTGGTGATCCCCGAGGTCGCCTACCCCACCTACGAGGTGGGGGCGCTGCTCGCCGGTGCGCAGGTCGTGCGCGCCGACGGGACCGCGCAGCTCGGCCCGCAGAAGCCGGCACTGATCTTCGTCAACTCCCCGTCCAACCCCACCGGCAAGGTGCTCGGCGTCCCGCACCTGCGCAAGGTCGTCGACTTCGCCCGTGAACGCGGCGCGATCGTCGCGTCCGACGAGTGCTATCTGGGCCTCGACTGGGGCACCGACGCCGTCTCGATCCTCGACCCGCGCGTGTGCGACGGCGACCACACCGGCCTGCTGGCGATGCAGTCGCTGTCGAAGACGTCGAACCTGGCCAGCTACCGGGCCGGACTCGTCGCCGGCGATCCGGCTCTCGTCGCCGAACTGCTCGAGATCCGCAAGCATGCCGGCATGATCATGCCGCTGCCCATCCAGGCCGCCATGACCGCCGCCCTCAACGACGACGAGCAGGAGGCGCAGCAGCGCGAACGGTACCGTCGCCGCCGCGACATCCTCCTCGCCGCCGTCCGCGGCGCCGGCTTCACGGTCGACGACTCCGAGGCCGGCCTGTACCTGTGGGCCACCCGCAGCGAGGACTGCCGCACCACCGTCGACTGGTTCGCCGACCGCGGCATCCTCGTCGCCCCCGGTGATTTCTACGGCCCCCGCGGCCGCAAGCACGTCCGGATCGCCCTCACCGCGACGGACGAGCGCATTGCGACGGCGGCGAGCCGCCTGGTGTGACGGCGGCGAGCCGCCTGTCCTGATCCGCGTTTCGCGCACTTGTCGCGGGAATTGGCGCTGAGCACCCGCGTTTCGCGCACTTGTTGCGCGGACGCGGGGGGCGCGGCGGGCGTAGCCTGAGCGTGGGTTGCAGTTTTTCTTGGCTGACGCTGGGGAGGGCAGCATGGATGCCGTCACGCAGGTTCCGGTGCCGTACAACGAGCCGGTGCACTCGTATGCGCCGGGCAGTGCCGAGCGCACACGGCTGAAGGATGCCCTGGATCTGCATCTCTCCGGCGTCGTGGACATTCCGCACGTCATCGGCGGCTGCAACCACCGTGGCACTGGTACCCGTCTGGAAGTGGTCCAGCCGCACCGGCATTCGTCGGTGCTCGCGACGATCGGCAATGCCACGTACGACGATGCAAAGGTGGCGATCGAGGCGGCAACCGCAGCCGCACCCGCCTGGCAAGCGATGCCGTTCGACGAGCGGGCCGCGATCCTGCTGCGGGCCGCCGATCTGCTGGCCGGACCGTACCGGGAGACGATCGCCGCCGCGACGATGCTGGGGCAGTCGAAGTCGGTGCAGCAGGCCGAGATCGACGCCCCGTGCGAGCTGGTCGACTTCTGGCGGTTCAACGTCCACTTCGCTCGGCAGATCCTCGCCGAACAGCCGATCTCGTCGCCCGGGGTGTGGAACCGGCTCGACTACCGGCCGCTCGAGGGGTTCGTCTACGCGATCACCCCGTTCAACTTCAGCGCGATCGCCGGGAACCTGCCGACGGCGCCCGCACTCATGGGCAACACCGTGATCTGGAAGCCGTCGCCCACCCAGTCCCTCGCGGCATACTGGACTATGTGCGTTCTCGAGATCGCAGGTCTACCACCCGGAGTGATCAACTTCATCACCGGCGATGGGCTCGCGGTATCCGATGTGGCGCTGCAGGATCCGCGGTTCGCGGGCATCCACTTCACCGGATCGACGCGCACGTTCCAGCATCTGTGGCGGGAGGTGGGCGCCAACATCGACCGGTACCGCGGCTATCCGCGACTGGTGGGGGAGACCGGCGGCAAGGATTTCGTCGTCGCGCACCCGTCGGCAGACCCCGCGGTGCTGGCCACCGCGCTGATCCGTGGCGCGTTCGAGTACCAGGGGCAGAAATGCTCGGCCGCGTCCCGCGCCTACCTGCCGAGGTCGCTGTGGGAGACGATGCGCGACGGGTTCCTCGCCGAGGTCGACACCCTCACCTACGGGGACGTCACCGACCTCGGGAACTTCGGGGGCGCCCTCATCGACCGTCGCGCCTACGACAAGAGTGTCGCCGCGATCGAACGGGCCCGCGACGCGGCCGGGGTGGAGATCGCGGTCGGCGGCACCTACGACGACGGTGTCGGCTACTTCGTCCGGCCCACCGTGCTGCTCGTCGACGACCCGCGCGACGAGGCGCTGTCCACCGAGTACTTCGGGCCGATCCTGTCGATCCACGTGTACGACGACGATGCGCGCGACGCGTGGCCGGACGTGCTCGCGGCCGTGGACGTGGCGTCGCCGTACGCGCTCACCGGTGCCGTGATCGCCACCGACCGGGCCGCGATCGACCAGGCCTCGGCCGCACTGCGTTTCACGGCCGGAAACTTCTACGTCAACGACAAGCCCACCGGTGCGGTCGTCGGGCAGCAGCCGTTCGGTGGGGCGCGGGCGTCCGGCACCGACGACAAGGCCGGTTCCCCGCTGAACCTGCTGCGCTGGGTGTCGGCGCGTACCGTCAAGGAGACGTTCGTCCCGCCCACCGACCACCGCTACCCGCACATGGGACCGGACGGCGTGTGATGACGCCGTCGGTGCTGTCGAATCCGCTGCGCCCGGCGATCCTGGCCGCCGCCCGGTCCGGACGGGTGAAGGACGCGGTGACGCGGGTGCCGGTGACGAAGTCGATCGTGCGCCGGTTCGTGGCGGGGGAGACCCTCGGCGACGCGATGACGGCGGTGTCGGTGCTCCTCGCATCCGGGCGGGCGGTGAGCGTCGACCATCTCGGGGAGGACACCCACGACGCCGGGCAGGCCCGGGACATCGTCGTCGCCTATCTGGAACTGATTGCCGCACTGGGCCGTCTGCCCGTCGACCCCCGCGCCGGGGTGCACCCGGTCGAGGTGTCGGTGAAGCTGTCGGCGCTGGGGCAGGCGCTGTCGGGGGACGGGGAGAAGATTGCCCTCGACCACGCCCGCACCGTCTGCGCGGCCGCCGCAGAGCACGGCGCGCGGGTGACCGTCGACGCCGAGGACCACACCCGCACCGATTCCACGCTGTCGATCGTGCGGGAGTTGCGCGGCGACTTCCCGTGGCTCGGCACGGTGCTGCAGGCGTATCTGCGGCGGACCGAGGCCGACTGTCGCGACCTGTCCGGGCCGGGTTCGCGAATCCGGTTGTGCAAGGGCGCGTATCGGGAACCGGAGTCGGTGGCCTATCGGTCCCGCGGCGACGTCGACGCGTCCTACCGGCGGTGCCTGGGGATCCTGATGCGCGGCGGCGGCTACCCGATGGTCGCCACCCACGACCCGGCGATGATCGCCGCCGTCGATCCACTCGTCGCGGAGACCGGTAGGGCCGCGGACTCGTTCGAGCACCAGATGCTGTTCGGGATCCGGGATGTCGAGCAGCGCAGGCTCGTCGACGTCGGACGGCACGTGCGGGTGTACGTGCCGTACGGCGCGCAGTGGTACGGCTACTTCATGCGCCGGCTCGCGGAACGGCCGTCGAACCTGCGGTTCTTCCTGCGCTCGACCCTGACCCGCAGCTGAGCCGCAATGCAGTCGAGCCGTGATGTGAGACAGTGGGCGTCGTGCTGCTCACCTCGCTGAACCCGCTGGCCGTCGCGCGCGGCGACGACATGCCCGACGCCGTCCGCGTCGGCGACACCACGCTCTCCCGCACCGACATCCTCGGTGCCGCCGGTGCGCTCGCCAAACGTCTGGCCGGTGCGCAGCGGGTCGCGGTCCTCGCGACCCCGTCCCCGGCCACCGTGATCGCCGTCGTGGGCGCCCTGCTCGCCGGGGTGACGGTCGTGCCGGTACCGCCGGACGCGGGTCCGGCCGAGGTGACGCACATCCTCACCGATTCCGGCGCGCAGGCGTGGCTCGGGGCGGCCGCAGACGGGTCGACGTTGCCGGTGGTGCCGGTGCGCCTGCACGCCCGCGACTGGCACACCCATCCGGAGCCGCCGGCGTCGGCGATCGCGTTCGTGCTGTACACGTCCGGGACGACGGGCGCCCCCAAGGGGGTGCTGCTGAGCCGCGGCGCGATCGCCGCCGGGATCGACGCGCTCGCCGAGGCGTGGGCGTGGGCGGAGAAAGATGTTGTGGTGCAGGGGCTCCCACTGTTCCACGTGCACGGACTGATCCTCGGGGTCCTCGGACCGTTGCGGGTGGGCAGCCGGCTGATCCACACCGTCACCCCCACCCCGCAGGCCTACGCGGACGCCGCCCGCGCAGGCGGCACCCTGTTCTTCGGGGTGCCGACGGTGTGGTCGCGGATCGCCGGTGACGAGGACGCGGCCCGCGCGCTGAGCAGCGCACGACTGCTGGTGTCCGGCAGTGCGCCACTGCCGGTGCCGGTGTTCGAGAAGCTGCAGGACCTCACCGGGCACGCGCCGATCGAGCGGTACGGGATGAGTGAAACCATGCTCACCCTCAGTACCCGTGTGGACGGTCAGCGGCGCCCCGGCTGGGTGGGCCTGCCGGTCCGCGGCATCGAGACCCGGCTGCGGGACGAGGACGGGGGCGACGTCCCCCACGACGGAGAAAGCATCGGCGGGCTGCAGGTCCGCGGCCCGCTGCTGTTCGACGGCTACCTGAACCGCCCCGACGCCACCGCCGAATCCTGGACGGACGACGGCTGGTTCGTCACCGGCGACGTCGCGGTGATCGACGCCGACGGCTTCCACCGCATCGTCGGACGCGCCTCCACCGACCTCATCAAGACCGGGGGCTTCCGGGTCGGCGCGGGGGAGGTGGAGACCGCACTGCTCGGACATCCGGGGGTGCGGGAGGCCGCCGTCGTCGGCCTGCCCGACCCCGATCTCGGACAGCGGATCGTCGCGTACGTCGTGGGGGAGGACCTCGACGGGGCGACCTTGATCGACCACGTCGCGACGACCCTGTCGGTGCACAAACGCCCCCGCGAGGTGCGGATCGTGGAATCGTTGCCGCGCAACGCGATGGGCAAGGTGCAGAAGAAACTGCTGACGGCGGATCAGCCGTAGCGGTAGAACCCTTCACCGGACGCGACGCCGAGCTTGCCCTGGTCGATGTAGTTCTCCTTGAGCCAGGCCGCGAGCCTGCGCGCCGACTCGTCACCCTGCGACAGAATGTTGTACGGCGTGGTGAGGCCGATGACGTCGTAGATCTGGAACGGGCCCATCGGCGCGCCGGTCGCGATCTTCCACGTCTTGTCGACGTCCTCCGGGGAGGCGTAGCCGCCGGCGGCGAGGCCCGCGGCCGCATTGAGGAACGGCACCAGCAGCGAGTTCAGGACGTAACCGGCCTTCTCCTTGTGCATTTCGATCGGCACCATCCCGATCGCGGCCGCGAAGCCGGATACCGTCTCGAACACGGCCGGATCGGTGCGGTCGGTGCCCATGATCTCGGCGGTGTTGAACTTCCACACCTGGTTCGCGAAGTGCAGTGCCAGGAAACGGTCGGGGCGGCCGGTGGCGTCCGCGAGATCGCTGGGCAGCAGCGTCGACGAGTTCGTCGCGAAGATCGTCCGCTCCGGTGCGGCCGTCCCGATCCGCTGGTAGGTGTCCTGCTTGAGCGCGAGGATCTCCGGGATCGCCTCGATCACCAGGTCGGCGTCGGCGACTGCGGCCTCGAGATCCGACGTCGTCGCGATCCGCGCCAACGCATCGGTGACACGATCCTCGTCGGCGCCGGGTACCTCGCCGCGGTAGGTGTCGGCCAGGCCCTCGAATCGGCCGCGGGCCGCGTCGAGGGCGGCGTCGTCGATGTCGAACGACGTCACCTCGAAACCCCTGAACGCCGTCTGGAAGGCGATCTGCGAGCCGAGGACCCCGGCTCCCAACACGGTGACTTTCCGAATGTCCGTCATGGTTCCGACCCTATCGGCCGGCGCGTCCGAGCGGCGTACGGTCGAGGCATGAGCGCTGTCACGAGCACCCGCATCGTTCTCGCGTCGCGACCGGACGGAGATCCGACACCCGACAACTTCCGCACCGAGACAACCGAATTGCCGGAACTGTCCGATGGTCAGGTGCTGCTGCGTACGGTCTACCTGTCGCTGGATCCGTACATGCGCGGCCGGATGAGCGCCGCCGAATCGTATGCCGACCCGGTCGAGGTGGGTGACGTCATGGTCGGCGGCACCGTCGCTCAGGTGGTCGAGTCTCGGCACCCGGACGTCCCGGCCGGATCCCACGTGCTGGCCTACTCGGGATGGCAGACGCACGCCGTCGCCGACGGTGGCACGGTGCGCCTCCTCGACCCGAACCGGGCCCCGCTGTCCACCGCACTCGGGGTACTCGGGATGCCCGGCTTCACCGCGTACGCAGGCCTGCTGCGGATCGGGCGTCCGCAACCCGGCGAGACCGTCGTCGTCGCGGCCGCGTCCGGGCCGGTCGGGTCCGCCGTCGGACAGATCGCGAAGATCCACGGTGCCCGCGCCGTCGGTATCGCGGGCGGCGCCGAGAAGTGTGCGTACCTGCGGGACGAACTCGGCTTCGACGCCGCCGTCGACCACTGCGTCGACGACTTCCGGGAGCAGCTGGCGGCGGCCGTCCCGGACGGTATCGACGTGTACTTCGAGAACGTCGGCGGCCCCGTCACCGCCGCGGTCGTCCCCCTGCTCAACACGTACGCCCGGATCCCGGTGTGCGGGTTGGTGTCCCAGTACAACGCCACCTCCGCGCCGGAGGGGCCGGACCGGCTGCCCGCGTTCCTCGGTGCGGTGCTCACCAAGAGCCTGACCGTGCGCGGATTCATCCAGGCCGAGTTCGTCCGCGACATGCACCTGGATTTCCAGCGCGACGCCGCCCGGTGGATCGCCGAGGGTCGGCTGAAGTGCCGGGAGGACGTCGTCGACGGGCTCGGGAACGCGCCGGACGCGTTCGCCGGACTGTTGCGCGGCAGGAACTTCGGGAAACTCGTCGTCCGCGTCGGCCCCGAGACGTGATCGCTCAGCCCGAGACTCCGACCGGCCGGTCCCCGACGATCGAAATCCGTTCCATGACGCGGCGATTCGGGTAGTAGTCGCTCGACGCATAGTGCTGGCACGCCCGGTTGTCCCAGAACGCAACGGTGTTCGGCTGCCAGCGCAGCCGCACCTGCAGCTCCGGGCGCATCACGTGCCGGTACAGCAGCCGCAGGAGCTCGTTCGACTCCGCCTCCGATACCCCCAGAATCCGTTGCGTGAACGCGACATTCACGAACAGGACCCGCCGGCCGGTCTCCGGGACCACCCGCACGACGGGATGCTGCACCGGCGGAAAGTGCGGCCGCAAGGCGTCGACCGCATCCTGCGGCATCCCGGCACCGAACGAGCGGATCCAATCGTGCTCCGCGACGAGGCCGTCGATCCGCGACCGGAGGTCGTCGGGCAGCAGATCGTAGGCGGCACCGGTGTCCGCCCACAGGGTGTCGCCGCCGACCGCCGGCACCTCCACGGCTCGCAACACCGCCGCGAACGACGGGAACTCGTGCCACGTCACATCGTTGTGCCAGATGTTCTCGGCACCGACGGCGGTCGCGTCCTTCGCCAGCGTGGTGACGTCGACGGCGGACTGCCCGGGCTGGGTGTACGCGAAGAACGGGTGCTGTTCCAGCTCACCCCACCGCTGCGCGAACGCCCGGTGCTCGGCGCGGGTGATGTCCTGGTCGCGGAAGAACAGCACCTTCCACTCGAGCAGGGCCCGCCGCAGTTCGGCCAGCACCTCGTCGGACAGGTCGCCGCCCAGACGGATCCCGGTGATCTCCGCACCGATCGTCGGGGTCTGCGGATCCACCGAGAACAGCTCGTACGGACGGTCGTCGGCGCCCGCGGCGGTGCGCGGTGCGACGAGCGGGCCGAAACACGCGAGCGGATCGGTCGGGGTGGGGGCGGCGGTGGCGGGCAGGGCGTAGGTCACGACGGGGCTCCTGTCGGGGCGGGGATCGAGGTGGGGGCGGTGAGGACGGCGGCACACGTGTCGACGAGGTCGGTCACGATCGCCGCGGTCTGCGCGGGCGTGCGGTCGGCGCCCTCGCGGGCGGCGAGGGACGTCATGGTGAGCACGACGACGTTGTCGGCCCGCCACGACGCGACCTCGCCCGGCGCGGGGCACAGCTCGGTCAGCAGGCGGTGGACGCGACGGAAACTCGCGCCGCGCAGGTGCCGGCCGACGAGGTCCGCGAGCGCCGGATCGGACACGGCCGCCGCGAGGAACCGGGCGTAGTGGCTGCCGGGCCGGTCGAGAGTCTCCTCCGCCAACGGCAGCACGAGGGCCTCGACGGCGGACCGGACGGTGGGGGCGGCGCCGGACGAGTCGAGCGCGTCGAGCATCCGTCGGCGGTGGGCGTCGACGGGGGTCATGCGCAGTTCGACGAGCGCGTCGAGCAGTCCGTCGCGGGAGCCGAAATGGTAGGTGGCCGCCGACTTGTTGGACTGGTGCGCCGCGAGCTGCACGCCGGTGAGTGTCAGTGCGGGCAGGCCGCGTTCGGCGACGATCCGCTCGGCGGCCGCCATCATCGCGAGCCGCGGCGAGGCCGATGTGGTGGTGTCCGTCACACCCCCGAGGTTAAGGATGCTTCCTTAATCCGTCAAGACGAAGGCGGGACTCCCCGTGTGCCCACGGAAAGCCCCGCCCCCGAGGACGTCACTCCTCGCTGAAGATGTGGTACTCGTGGAGGAGTCGGCCGACCTCGTTCTCGTCGAGTCGCGCACTCAGGTGCTTGCGCATCCGCTTCGGCAGCGGAACGTCCTTCTCCTTCTTGTCGTTCAGGAAGTACGTCGCCGACAGCAGCGTACGGATGTCGTAGGTGGAGTTGAACACCTCCGGGACACCCCGCTCGATTCCGAGCAGCTGATAGGCGGCCTCCATGCCCGTGCGCACCGAGTACTCGGTGGTGAAGATGCAGTCGCGGGTCGTCTCGGCGAACTGGCCGATGAACGCGAAGTTGACCGCACCCTCCGGCACGACCTGCGGGCGGTCACCGGCCTTGCGGGGCATGAAGAACGACGTCACGTACGGCATCATCACCGGCACCGTCTTCGCGGCGTTCGCGGCCAGGTCGTCGATGTCCGAGAGCGGAACACCGAGGTGGTACAGCCATTCGCGGGTGATCTCCTCGCCGGTGCACTCCTGCATCGGCTTCTTCACGTAGTCGCCGGGGACGTCGACGAACAGCGAGTACACCCAGACGACGATCTGATCCTTCGGTTGCTGCTTGAAATGCGGTTGACGGTTGACCGTCCAGCTCATCAGCCACTTCGAATCGCGGGCGGTCACGATGCCGCCGGTGACGACACGACCGCTGAACGGGTCTCTCTTGCAGATCTTCTGGATGTACTCGGGGATCCGCGCGTCGAGGGTCGTGACCGTCGCCGACTCCCATTTCGTCTCGGGGATGTGCGCGCCGAACACGTCCGGGTGCCCGAACGACGGATCGTTCGCGGCGATCCGACGCCACAGATCCCACGCCGGTGCCGGCCCGTCGTCGATCCGTGCCGGCGTGTGATGATCGCCGTTGTCCGAGTTCTCGGTGAGCGATCCGATCGTCGTCAGCACCAGATCGTTCGGGCCGAGATCGATGCCACCCGGCTGCCCGTCGGAGATCCAGTGGATGCGGGTCGCCTGCTTGCGGTCCGGCGTGATGTCGAAGTCGATGTCGGTGACCTCGGTGTCGAACCGGAAGTTCACGCCCTGGTCGAGCAGCCACGTGTAGAGCGGCAGGACGAGCGACTCGTACTGGTTGTACTTGGTGAACTTCAGCGTGCTCAGATCCGGGAGCCCACGAATGTGATGGATGAACCGGTGCAGGTACAGCTTGATCTCGAGGGCACTGTGCCATTCCTCGAACGCGAACATCGTCCGCCAGTACAGCCAGAAGTTGCTCTCGAGGAACTCTTTGCCGAAGACCTCGTCGATCCGCTTGCCCTCCAACTCGCTGCGGGGCGTGAGGAAGATCTTCATGATGTCCTTCTGCGCCTTCGAACTCAGATCGAACTCGAAGTCGGTGTGCGCGTCCTCGCCGCGCTTCTCGGTGACCCGCTGCAGGGAGTAGTTCGGGTCGTCCTTGTTGAGCCAGTAGAACTCGTCGAGCACACTGGCATCGTCGACCTCGATCGACGGAACCGACCGGAACAGATCCCACAGACACTCGAAATGATCTTCCATCTCGCGTCCGCCGCGGATGACGAACCCCTTCTCCGGCTCCTTGATGCCGTCCAGCGCGCCACCGGGCAACCTCAGCCGCTCGAGCACCGTGATGTTGCTGCCGGCCATCCGCCCGTCACGGATCATGAACGCCGCACCGGCCAGGGACGCGAGCCCCGCCCCGACGAACCACGCCGTCTTGTCGTCGACGCCCTCGGGCTTGCGTGGACGGGCAAATGCCTCGTAATTGCCGCTGCTGTAATACATTCCGCCCCGATCTGTGTAGTGGGGGCCGGTGTCGAGTGCGGCACCGGCATATCGGTCGTCCGGCCTGCAGTGCGTGATCGACCGGTCCGATCACCTCCTGCCAGTGCGACCGTAACGCCGATCGGGGACGGGCGCAGACCCAACCGCGCAAGTTCATCCAGGGGTGAGAGGGACTGCCCCCGGTTTGGTTGACACCCAATCTGTGAGGATCCGTCCTCACGATGGAAGGATGTCCCCATGCCGAAGCCGTTCCCCGAGGAGTTCCGACGCGACGTCATCGCCGTCGCACGCA
>NZ_SKCH01000003.1 GCF_005434945.1 Prescottella subtropica
CACGCGACGTCGGCATTCCTACTGCGACAACACATCCCCGAACGCCTACGAACGCCACTTCTCCGATAGCATCGGCGACGCAGCGTAATCCACCCCTGTGTCCACTATCCGGGGGTAAGGCCCAATACCGGGCGGTGGGGGTTCGTTCATGATGATCGTGTGCGCGTTTGTCTGATTGATCAGATTTACGGAGGGGGTACTTCACGTGGAGGACATGGTCGAACAGCCGGATCTGTTGCCGGCGCGAATGCTCAACGAGTTCGTCTACTGCCCGAGGCTGTTCTACTTGGAGTGGGTCGACTCTCGGTGGGCGGACAGCGAAGACACGGTGCAGGGGGATTGGACTCACCGAAAGGTCGACCGCAAAGCTGGCGTTCTACCGTCACCCGACGATGTCGAGTTCCTCGGTCGGGCGACGTCGGTTCGGCTGGAATCCAGCCGCCTCGGACTGGTCGCGGTCGTCGACCGGATCGAGGGCAGAGGCGGGACCGTGGTTCCGGTCGATGTCAAGAAAGGCCGGCCAGGCAAAGACGGGCGTCCCTGGCCCGCCGACCGCATCCAGGTTCTCGCCCAGTCTGCGCTGTTGCGTGACAACGGCTACCTCGTCGACGAGGCAGTTCTCTACTACGCGGAGACGCATCAACGAGTATCTGTGGACGTCGACGATGAAGCGCTCGACGAGGTTCGGCAGGTCCTCGACGAGGCGCGTCGCGTCGCCGCAGAGCCGCGCCCGCCGTTGCCGCTCGTCGGTAGCCGGAAGTGCCCGAAATGCTCACTGGTCGGACTCTGCTTACCCGACGAGACGAATGCGCTCCTCGCCCGCGAGGACGGACCGGCACGAACGATCTTGCCGCGAGATCCGGATACGCGTCCGGTCTACGTCACCGAAGCTGGAGCGGCAGTGGGGATCCGAGGTGGACGGTTGCGGGTCACCAAGGATGATCGTGTGCTGGTAGAGACCCGATTGATCGATGTGTCGCAGCTGTGCGTGTACGGCAATGTTCAGGTCAGTTCGCAAGCACTGGCGGAGTTGTGGTCGGCGGGAGCGCCGGTTCTCTGGTTCTCGTACGGCGGTTGGCTGCGCGGATGGGCTCAGGGAGAGATGTCGAAGTACGTCGAGTTGCGGCGACGGCAGTTGATCGTGCACGCGCAAGGCGGATTCGATGTCGCGAAACAGCTGATCGTCGGCAAGATCAAGAACTCCCGGACTTTGTTGCGCCGTAATGCCCGTGGGGACGTGGCCGCAGAGGTGGCGCAGTTGGGTGCACTTGTGAAGGGTGCTGAACAGGCAGAATCCGCAGCATCGCTCTTGGGGATCGAAGGGACAGCTGCGCGGATCTACTTCTCGAGGTTTTCGTCGATGCTGTCGACCTCGGAGGCGATGGCGGCCACTTTCGACGAGAACGGCAGACGTCGCCGGCCCGCTCCAGACCCCGTCAACGCTCTACTCGGATTCACGTATGCGCTGCTGGTGAAGGACATCGTGGCCACCTGCCTGGCAGTAGGCTTGGACCCGTATCTCGGCGTGTACCACCGTCCCCGCTACGGTCGTCCGGCGCTGGCGTTGGATCTGATGGAGGAGTTTCGGCCGCTGATCGCGGACTCCGTGGTGATCAACGTGCTCAACAACGGGGAAATCTCCGAGAGCGACTTCACCAGGAAGGGAGATGCAGCCTGGCTGACTCCGAACGGGCGTAAGTCGGTGCTTCGCGCCTACGAACGTCGGATGGACACGGTAGTCACGCATCCGGTGTTCAAGTACAAGATCAGCTACCGAAGGGTCTTGGATGTGCAGGCGAGGATATTGGCGGGCGTCATGATCGGCGAGATCGACCAGTACGTACCGATGACGACGAGGTGACGAGATGGCGCGGCGACGGTACCTGATCGCGTACGACATCCGGGATCCGAAGCGGCTCAGGCGAGTCTGCAAGGTTATGGAGGCCTACGGGGTTCGGATCCAGTACTCGGTGTTCCTGTGCGACCTGTCGGGCATCGAGTTTGCGCGCTGGCGGGCCGAGATTCACTCCCAGATGGATTTGGGCATGGACTCCGTAGTGCACGTCAACCTCGGTGCAGTCGAAGGGGCTACCACCATCGAAACCATCGGTGTCCCGAGGCTCATGCCGCCATCCGGGGCCGTGATCGTATGAACGCGAGCGGTCCGTGCGGTACGGAATCCCTGGGGACCGCTCGCGCCCAGCTCAGCACGCACATTGACAAGTCGATAGTGAAATCTCGGATGCATGTGACACTGTGTATCGGATGCCTCTCGCGAGAGGGCCTGTTTCTGCAGGTCAAACACCCCAAATTTCGGGAGCTCTCGTCCGTGCCCAAGCGGCACGGCCTCATTGAGGCAAGAAGGCCGCAGCGAGCGCAACCAAGGCCGAACGTCTCGTCCGTGCCCAAGCGGCACGGCCTCATTGAGGCTCCTCCGGGATCGACGACGGCCTGCCGGCCGCCGAGCTCGTCCGTGCCCAAGCGGCACGGCCTCATTGAGGCGCGGGCCGTGCGCTTACGTCGTCCGGGCGTCTCAGCTCGTCCGTGCCCAAGCGGCACGGCCTCATTGAGGCCACGAGTGCGCCGAGTCGATGCTGTCGGATGCGGACTCGTCCGTGCCCAAGCGGCACGGCCTCATTGAGGCGAGAACCATCCGTGGGTGGCCGTCCGCCACGATGACGACCCTCGTCCGTGCCCAAGCGGCACGGCCTCATTGAGGCGCTTCGCTCACAGGAGGGGGCCGTCCGATGGCCGCTCTCGTCCGTGCCCAAGCGGCACGGCCTCATTGAGGCCTTGCACTTGGACAGATCTGTCCAATATCATCCCTGCTCGTCCGTGCCCAAGCGGCACGGCCTCATTGAGGCCCCACTCTCCATCAGCCGTGTACGCGAGATCCTGACCGGCTCGTCCGTGCCCAAGCGGCACGGCCTCATTGAGGCTCGATCCGGCTGGTCGCGCTCTTGATCGCGTTCTCCTCGTCCGTGCCCAAGCGGCACGGCCTCATTGAGGCGTCATGCCCAGGTATCCGGCCAGCCGCTCGCGGCCCTCGTCCGTGCCCAAGCGGCACGGCCTCATTGAGGCGACTTCGGCGGGCCGCGCCCGCTGTCCGGGCTGCGGCTCGTCCGTGCCCAAGCGGCACGGCCTCATTGAGGCCGGCCGAGGGAGGACTCGAGGGCGTCGTCGACGCGGGCTCGTCCGTGCCCAAGCGGCACGGCCTCATTGAGGCGCGATCACACCCTCGTTCAGCACGAAGGTCGACGGCCTCGTCCGTGCCCAAGCGGCACGGCCTCATTGAGGCTCTGGCCCCCGATTCCCTCCCGGCCCGATCCGGAGGGGCTCGTCCGTGCCCAAGCGGCACGGCCTCATTGAGGCGGCGGCGCCCTGCGCGGCTCGGTAGTCCGTGCCGTGCTCGTCCGTGCCCAAGCGGCACGGCCTCATTGAGGCCCATCGTTCCTCCTCGTCGTTCCACCCTGGTCGAACATCTCGTCCGTGCCCAAGCGGCACGGCCTCATTGAGGCCTCGAGGGGGCAGCGGAATGAGTCACACGGGTACCTCTCGTCCGTGCCCAAGCGGCACGGCCTCATTGAGGCGCTCTCAGTGAGGGCCCGTCGCAGTCGGTGACGGCTCGTCCGTGCCCAAGCGGCACGGCCTCATTGAGGCGGCGTGTTCACCCGCGACGGGGCCGTGGACCTCACCGCTCGTCCGTGCCCAAGCGGCACGGCCTCATTGAGGCCACAACAAGGCGTGGCGGCCCGCCCTCCGCAAGCTGCTCGTCCGTGCCCAAGCGGCACGGCCTCATTGAGGCTTTCGGACGACCTTCTTGCGGTCCTGAGCCTGGAAAGCTCGTCCGTGCCCAAGCGGCACGGCCTCATTGAGGCCCGTACGACGTGTTCTGCCAGATGGTGCAGGCCGCGCTCGTCCGTGCCCAAGCGGCACGGCCTCATTGAGGCGAGACGGCCTGCGGGTTGGCCTCGATGTAGCGGCGCTCGTCCGTGCCCAAGCGGCACGGCCTCATTGAGGCAGAAGCCGTCGACGGGGTGGCCGCGGGCTGATCTCGCTCGTCCGTGCCCAATCGGCACGGCCTCATTGAGGCCGTTGCACCGTTCGCCCTCTGGCAGATGTAGCAACGCCCTCGTCCGTGCCCAAGCGGCACGGCCTCATTGAGGCCCTGTGTAACGCGTTGAGCGCGAAGGGGATTGTGCCCTCGTCCGTGCCCAAGCGGCACGGCCTCATTGAGGCACGAGCAACAACACCTACTACCCGTCCGCGAACATCTCGTCCGTGCCCAAGCGGCACGGCCTCATTGAGGCGACCGCTGGGACGTGCGGGAACTCGCCGCGGACCCCTCGTCCGTGCCCAAGCGGCACGGCCTCATTGAGGCTCGACCCCCCTCGAACCTGGCCGCCGCCGCCCGTGGCCTCGTCCGTGCCCAAGCGGCACGGCCTCATTGAGGCCCCGCACCGTTGCGGGCGCCGGGTCACGAGGGCGACCTCGTCCGTGCCCAAGCGGCACGGCCTCATTGAGGCGAGGGAGTCCTGGACTGCGCGCATGAACTCGCCCGGCTCGTCCGTGCCCAAGCGGCACGGCCTCATTGAGGCTTCTGTGGCTTCGCGGTCGCATACCGCAACGACGGCTCGTCCGTGCCCAAGCGGCACGGCCTCATTGAGGCACCTCGTCGAGGGAGACGTGAGCCTCAACCCCGTCCGCTCGTCCGTGCCCAAGCGGCACGGCCTCATTGAGGCACGGAGTTGCTGAGGCAGGCGTGGGGAGGTGCGGCTCGTCCGTGCCCAAGCGGCACGGCCTCATTGAGGCGGCAAGGACGCCCCCTGGAACCTGCTCAAGAACATCTCGTCCGTGCCCAAGCGGCACGGCCTCATTGAGGCGATGAGTTCTGGCAGGCGTACCCGCGACGCCGGGACTCGTCCGTGCCCAAGCGGCACGGCCTCATTGAGGCGGCTGCTTCACGCCCGCAATATCCCGTTCCTCGCTCCTCGTCCGTGCCGGTGTGCACGGCCTCATTGTGCTCGTTCACCCCGATCATGAATCCGGGTAGAGCGCTTGGCGGATCCCGGCATCGGTGGCGTGTGATGATTCACCCGCATCAGCTCCACCACGCACGTCCGCTCCGTGTCCCACGCGATCAGCCGACTGTCGGTGTCGCCGGCGCCGAGCTTGTCGAGTGCCCCGCGGACAAGACCGCGGTGCAGAGCGCACACGACTGTCGGATTCGCTCGTGCTACCGCTTCGAACGGGCAGGCGTGCAGCACGATGCGTGCGTCGTCAGCGCTCGATTCGAGTACGGGCGAGAACCCCATTTCGGCAAACAATGCCGCGACGACCACGGCAGGATCGCCGTCCACCCCGTCCGCCAGATTCTCCGCGGCCCACGCCGCCCCGGCCGCTTCTGCGCGTTGCGTCGGATCGGCGTCGGCCGGCCCCGACCAATGCTCCGCGAGTACCCGCGCCAACAGTTCATACCCGGCGCCGGGGGAGACGTCCGGCCTCAACGCTGTCACCGCCCGATACAGCATCCGTGGGCGTCCGCGCCGCGGATGGCTCTCCGATGCCGCTGCAACCAGCCCCGCCGCGATCAATGCGTCCACATGGAAACGGACCGTCGTCACGTGCAGGCCGTGGGCCTGCGCCAGCTCTTGCGCTGTCACCGGTTCCGATCGGGTCCGCAGATCCTGCAGCAACTGCGCGCGTCGATTCGGCGTCGCGCCCTCGGCCGTGCCGTCGGAGGAACCGGTTCCCATCTGCTCCCGCATACGGTAAGACTTTAGAGGAACGCGTTCCTCTAAAAAAGCTGTCGCTTGCCGGAGGTGAACCATGATCGACGTGATCCCGGGGCCGGATGTGCCATGACATCCACAGCCGCACCCCGCCAGGCCGTCCGCCCGTACCCTGCCCGGACCGGTATCAAGGGTTCGTTCGCCTACAAGGCGATCACGACCACCGACCCGAAGATGCTCGGAATCATGTACATGGTCACGTCGATCGGGTTCTTCATGTTCGGTGGCCTGCTCGCGCTGCTGATGCGCGTCGAGTTGGCCCGTCCGGGACTGCAGTTCCTGTCCAACGAACAGTACAACCAGTTGTTCACGATGCACGGCACGATCATGCTGCTGCTGTATGCGACCCCGATCGTGTTCGGTTTCGCGAATTACATTCTGCCGCTGCAGATCGGCGCCCCCGACGTCGCGTTCCCTCGTCTCAACGCGTTGAGCTACTGGATGTACCTGTTCGGGGCGACCATCGCGGTCGGCGGCTTTCTCACCCCCAGCGGTGCCGCAGACTTCGGCTGGACCGCGTACGCGCCGCTGAGCAGCGCCCTGCATTCACCGGGACTCGGCGCCGACATGTGGGTCACCGGACTGCTGCTCTCCGGGGTCGGCACCATTCTCGGTGCGGTCAACATGATCACCACCGTCGTGTGCCTGCGCGCCCCCGGCATGACGATGTTCCGGATGCCGATCTTCACCTGGAACATCCTCGTCACGATGATCCTCGTGCTCATGGTGTTCCCGCTGCTCGCGGCCGCACTGGCCGGCCTGCTCGTGGACCGACACCTCGGCGCGCACCTGTTCGATCCCGCCACCGGCGGTGCGATCCTGTGGCAACACCTGTTCTGGTTCTTCGGCCACCCCGAGGTGTACATCGTGGCGTTGCCGTTCTTCGGCATCGTCTCCGAGATCTTCCCGGTGTTCTCCCGCAAACCGGTGTTCGGGTACCTCGGACTCGTCTACGCGACGGTCGGGATCGCGGCCCTGTCGTCGGCGGTGTGGGCGCACCACATGTTCGCCACCGGAGCCGTGCTGCTGCCGTTCTTCTCGTTCATGAGCTTCCTCATCGCGGTGCCGACCGGGGTGAAGTTCTTCAACTGGATCGGCACCATGTGGCGCGGACAGTTGACGTTCGAGACGCCGATGCTGTTCTCCCTCGGCTTCGTCGTGACGTTCCTGTTCGGCGGCCTGACCGGGGTGATGCTCGCCAGCCCGGCACTGGACTTCCACGTCACCGACTCGTATTTCCTTGTCGCCCACTTCCACTACGTGCTGTTCGGCACGATCGTGTTCGCCACCTACGCCGGCATCTACTTCTGGTTCCCCAAGATGACCGGCCGGATGATGGACGAACGCCTCGGCAAATGGCACTTCTGGTTGACGTTCCTCGGCTTCCACGCCACGTTCCTCGTCCAGCACTGGCTCGGCAACGAGGGCATGCCCCGCCGGTATGCCGACTATCTACCGTCCGACGGGTTCACGTTCCTGAACACGTTCTCGACGATCGGCTCGTTCGTGCTCGGGGCGTCGTTGATCCCGTTCGTGTGGAACGTCTTCACGAGCTACCGGTACGGGCAGGTCGTCACCGTCGACGACCCGTGGGGCTACGGCAACTCCCTGGAATGGGCCACCAGCTGCCCGCCGCCGCGACACAACTTCACCGAACTGCCCCGGATCCGGTCGGAGCGTCCGGCGTTCGAGTTGCACTATCCGCACATGGTCGATCGGCTCCGGGCGGAGAAGCACGTCGGGTGGCATCGGGCTGCCGTGCAGACCGTTTCCGAGTCGGAACGGTCGACTCGGTGATATGCCGGTGAAAGTGTCTCGGATGCAATCGAACATCAGGAGGAACCGATGGCCTATGTGATCGCCGAACCCTGTATCGACGTGATGGACCGGTCGTGCGTCGAGGAATGCCCGGTCGACTGCATCTACGAGGGTGGCCGGGCCCTCTACATCCACCCCGACGAGTGCGTCGACTGCGGGGCCTGTGAACCGGTCTGCCCCGTCGAGGCCATCTTCTACGAGGCCGACGTCCCGGCGCAGTGGAGCGAGTACGTGGACGACAACGCCCGGTTCTTCCACGAACCGCTGCCCGGTGCGGATGCGGCGCTCGGTTCGCCTGGCGGATCGGCGAAACTCGGGCCCGTCCCGGCCGACACCGAACTCGTCGCCGGTCACCCCAGCCGGGACACCGCGTGCGACGCGTGAAACCCGATCGCAACACACCCCGCTGATCCGTTCACGCAGCCGAAACGCGCCGACACCACGGCGGAAACACCACGTGAGCAGTCTTTCGGAACAGACCGACAAGACTGACGAGGAGGCTCACGGTGGACTTTCCCGTTCTCGGAACCCCGGACACCGGGGATACGGCGTGGATGTTGATCAGTGCCGCACTGGTGCTGCTGATGACGCCCGGGGTGGCGTTCTTCTACGGCGGCATGGTGCGCGCCAAGAACGTCCTGAACATGATCATGATGAGTGTCGGCGCGATGGGTGTGGTCGGCGTCCTGTGGGTGCTGTTCGGCTACTCGATGGCGTTCGGGGACGACAAGGGTGGGGTGATCGGCGACCCGACCGAGTTCTTCGGTCTGCGCGGGCTGTTCGGCGGGCAGTATCTGGTCGACGCGGAAACCGGTGCGGCCGCGTCGATTCCGCTGGTCGGTACGATCCCGGCGCTGGTGTTCGTGGCGTTCCAGGCGATGTTCGCGATCCTCACGGTCGCGCTCATCTCGGGTGCGGTCGCGGATCGCATGAAGTTCGGGGCGTGGCTGCTGTTCGCCGGAATCTGGGCGACGGTCGTGTACTTCCCGGTCGCGCACTGGGTGTTCTCGTTCGACGGGGTCACCGCGGCGACCGGCGGCTGGATCGCCAACCAGGTCAAGGCGATCGACTTCGCGGGCGGTACCGCCGTCCACATCAACGCCGGTGTCGCCGGACTCGTGCTGGCGATTGTGCTCGGCAAGCGTCGCGGCTGGCCGCGGACCCCGTTCCGTCCGCACAACCTGCCGTTCGTGATGCTCGGTGCGGCACTGCTGTGGTTCGGCTGGTTCGGGTTCAATGCCGGATCGTCGCTCGCCGCCAACGGTGTCGCCGGTGCCGCGTTCGTCACCACCGTCGTCGCCACGTGTGCCGCGATGCTGGCGTGGCTGCTGGTGGAGAAGATGCGGGACGGGCACGCCACCACCCTCGGTGGCGCGTCCGGCATCGTCGCCGGCCTGGTCGCGATCACCCCGGCCTGCTCGTCGGTGGACGTGCTCGGCGCGCTCGTGATCGGTGTCGTCGCCGGCGCGGTGTGTGCGCTCGCGGTCGGACTGAAGTACCGCTTCGGATTCGACGACTCCCTCGACGTCGTCGGCGTCCACCTCGTCGGTGGTCTGCTCGGCACCCTGCTGATCGGCCTCGTCGCCACCGACACCGCACCGGCCGGCGTCGACGGGCTGTTCTACGGCGGCGGATTCGACCAGATGTGGCGTCAGATCGTGGGTGCAGGTGCCGTGTTGCTCTACTCAGCCGTTGCAACCACCGTGATCGCGCTTATCGTGAAGGCCACGATCGGACTGCGGGTCAGTACCGAGGCGGAGGCTCGCGGGGTGGACGAGAGCGAACACGCCGAGAACGCCTACGACTTCGTCGCACTCGCCGGAAGCCCGATCCCGGGTCGCACAACGCCTGCGCCCGCCACTGTTGCCGTCAGGGAGGCATGAGGGATATGAAGCTCATCACCGCAATCGTCAAGCCGTTCACGCTCGAGGACGTGAAGACCGGACTCGAACAGGCCGGTGTCCTCGGAATGACGGTCAGCGAGGTCCAGGGCTACGGGCGGCAGAAGGGGCACACCGAGGTGTACCGCGGGGCCGAGTATTCCGTCGACTTCGTCCCGAAGGTGCGTGTCGAGGTCGTCGTCGACGATTCCGTCGCCGAGAAGGTCGTCGAGATCGTCGTCGAGGCCGCCCGCACCGGCAAGATCGGCGACGGGAAGGTGTGGATCACCCCGGTCGAGTCGATCGTGAGGGTGCGCACCGGGGAGCGGGGAGTGGATGCGATCTGACCCTTCCGGGTCCCGGGCCGGTCACGACGCGTGCGATCTCGCACGCGCTCGTGACCGCCTGCTTTCCGGGGCCACCCGCGGCCACCGCCTCGACGCCGCCGACCTGCGGCACGCACTCGTCGACCTGCACGAATTCTGGCTCACCACACAGGGACACAATCTCGGTATCCGCCCCGACTCCGGTCTCGCGATCGTCGCCGTCGGCGGTCTCGGACGCCGCGAGATGCTGCCGTACTCGGATCTGGATCTGATCCTGCTGCACGACGACGTCGACCCCGAACAGTTGTCGTCGATCGCCGACAAGCTCTGGTATCCGTTGTGGGACGGGCACATCGGACTCGACCACAGTGTGCGGACGGTGCCGCAGGCGCTGCGCGTCGCCGCATCCGACCTCACCGCCGGCCTCGGCATGCTCGAGGCCCGGCACATCGTCGGAGACGCCGACCTCAGTGCCCTGCTGATCGGCGGCGTGCGCCGGCAGTGGCGGACCGGAATCCGTTCCCGCTTCGACGAACTCGTCGCGCAGGCCCATGACCGCTGGGAGCGGTCCGGGCAGATCGCGCACCGCGCCGAACCCGACCTCAAGAACGGCCGCGGCGGGCTGCGCGACATCCAACTGCTGGGTGCGTTGTCCCTCGCGCAGCTCACCGACGGGTTGCCCGGTCCCGGCCCCGACGCCCCCGGCGGCGGGCTCGCGCTCGCGCACCGGCGACTGCTCGACGTCCGCACCGAACTGCACCGGGTCGCCGGACGTCCCCGCGAACAGGTGCGGGCGCAGGACGCCGACGAGATCGGCGCGGCCCTGCGCATCGGGGACCGCTTCGACCTGGCCCGCACCCTCAGCGACAGCGCCCGCACCGTCGGCTATGCCGTCGACGTCGGCCTGCGCACCGCCGGGAACGCGCTGCCCCGACGCGGGCTGTCGGCGCTGCGCCGCGGACCGCTGCGCCGGCCGCTCGACGAGGGTGTCGTCGACCAGGCGGGGGAGGTGGTGCTCGCCCGCGACGCCCGCCCCCGACGCGATCCCGGGCTGCTGGTGCGGGTCGCGGCGGCGTCCGCGTCGGCCGGACTGCCGATCTCGGCGTCGACCCTGGCCCGGCTGTCCGACCACGCACCCGAGCTGCGGGAGCCGTGGCCGGCCGGGGCGCTCGCCGACTTCCTCGTCCTGCTCGGATCCGGCCCGCGCGTGGCCGCCACGATCGAGGCCCTCGACCGGACCGGGCTGTGGGGACGCCTGCTGCCCGAATGGGGGGCGGTGCGGGACCTGCCGCCGCGCGACGCCGTCCACACCTGGACCGTCGACCGGCACCTCGTCGAAACCGTCGCGCAGGCCGCGGCCCTGACCACCCGCGTCACCCGCCCGGACCTGCTGCTGCTCGGCGCCCTGCTCCACGACATCGGGAAGGGCCGCGGCGGCGACCACTCCGAGGTCGGGGCCGAACTGGCCGCCCGGATCGGGGCCCGGCTCGGGCTGTGGCCGTCGGACATCACAGTGCTCACCGCGATGGTGCGCCACCACCTGCTGCTGGTGCAGACCGCGACACGCCGCGACCTCGACGACCCGGCGACCGCGCACCTGGTGGTCGACACGCTCGGCGGCGACCCGATCCTGCTCGAACTGCTGCACGCCCTCGCCGAGGCCGACTCGCTCGCCACCGGGCCCGGCGTGTGGGGGGAATGGAAGGCGTCGCTCGTCGGGGAACTGGTGCGCCGGTGCCGGCTCGCGATGGCCGGGGAACCGGCACCGGCACCGCACCCGATCGACCCGGCACTCGTCGACGTCGCCGCCCACGGCGGCATCCACGTGACGTTCGAGGCGGGCACCGCCGCCCACACCCACATCGTGACGATCGTCGCCCCCGACACGCCCGGACTCCTCGCCCACGAGGCTGGGGTGCTGGCGTCGGCGTCGCTACGGGTGCTGTCGGCGTCCCTCGGCCACCACGGTCCGGCGGCGATCAACCGGTTCGTCGTCGCCCCACGCTTCGGGTCGCCACCGGACGCGGTGCTGCTGCGCCAGGACCTGCTGCGGGCGATCGCCGGGGACGTCGACGTCGTCGCGCAACTGGACGAGAAGGAACGGCAGAGCCTCGCGAACCGGACGCTCGGCGACCGGACCGGGACCGCGGTACCCGTCCAGTACGCGCTGGCCCCGCCGAAGGTGCTGTGGTTCGACCGCGACGGCGGGGACGTCGTCGTCGAGGTGCGTGCCGAGGACCGGCTCGGGCTGCTCGGACGTCTCGCGCGCGTGTTCGAACGGCACGGCGCGGACGTGCGCTGGGCCACGGTCAGTACCCTCGGCGCGTCCGTCGTCGACACGTTCTGCCTCCGTCTCGCCGACGGCGACACCCGCGACCGCCTCGAGAAAGCCGTGCTGTCCGTGGTGCCGGCACCCCCAGCCGCTACCCTGGGCGGTGACCAGTAACGGCCTGCACCCAGACCAGAACAGAGCTCAGGAGCGCATTCGGTGTTCGAATCCCTTTCCGACCGGTTGACCGGAGCCCTCAAGGATCTGCGTGGCAAGGGTCGACTCTCCGGAGCCGACATCGACGCCACGTGCCGCGAGATCCGTCTCGCACTCCTCGAGGCCGACGTCGCGCTCCCCGTCGTCCGCGCCTTCATCGCGAAGATCAAGGAGCGCGCGAAGGGTGTCGAGGTCTCGGCCGCCCTGAACCCGGCGCAGCAGGTCGTCAAGATCGTCAACGAGGAACTCGTCGGCATCCTCGGCGGCGAGACCCGTCGGCTGCAGTTCGCGAAGACCGCGCCGACCGTCATCATGCTGGCCGGCCTGCAGGGTTCCGGTAAGACCACCCTCGCCGGCAAGCTCGCCAAGTGGCTCAAGGATCAGGACCACACGCCGCTGCTCGTCGCGTGTGACCTGCAGCGTCCCGGCGCCGTCAGTCAGCTGCAGATCGTCGGTGAACGTGCCGGCGCGGCCGTGTTCGCGCCGCACCCCGGCACCTCGATCGGCGGCGGCGACAACCCGCTCGGCATCTCCGCGGCAGACCCCGTCGAGGTCGCCCGCGCCGGTGTCGAAGAAGCCCGCACCAAGCAGTACGACGTGGTCATCGTCGACACCGCCGGCCGTCTTGGCATCGACGAGGAGCTCATGGCGCAGGCCGCGGGCATCCGCGACGCCGTCCAGCCCGATGAGACGATCTTCGTGCTCGACGCCATGATCGGCCAGGACGCCGTCCACACCGCCGAGTCGTTCAAGACCGGTGTCGGCTTCACCGGTGTCGTGCTCACCAAGCTCGACGGCGACGCCCGCGGTGGTGCCGCGCTCAGCGTCCGCGAGGTCACCGGCGAGCCGATCCTGTTCGCGTCCACCGGTGAGAAGCTCGAGGACTTCGACGTCTTCCACCCGGACCGCATGGCCAGCCGCATCCTCGGCATGGGCGACGTGCTCACGCTCATCGAGCAGGCCGAGCAGGTGTTCGACGCCCAGCAGGCCGAGGCCACCGCCGCCAAGATCGGCTCCGGCGAACTGACCCTCGAGGACTTCCTCGAACAGATGATGGCCGTCCGCAAGATGGGCCCCATCGGCAACCTGCTCGGCATGCTGCCCGGCGCCGGCCAGATGAAGGACGCCCTCGCCAACGTCGACGAGCGCCAGCTCGACCGCATCCAGGCGATCATCCGCGGCATGACCCCGGCCGAACGCGAGAACCCGAAGATCATCAACGCGTCGCGCCGGCTGCGGATCGCGAACGGCTCCGGCGTCAAGGTCTCCGACGTCAACCAGCTCGTCGACCGCTTCTTCGAGGCCCGCAAGATGATGGCCGCGATGGCCGGACGCCTCGGCATGCCCGGCTCCCGCAAGCAGATCAAGGGCAAGAAGGGCAAGAAGGGGAAGAAGGGCGGCAAGGGCCCGACGCAGCCGAAGATCAAGGGCGGCTTCCCCGGTGGCCTGCCCGGCGGTTTCCCCGGCATGCCCGGTGGGATGCCGGCCGGATTCCCGGACCTGTCGAACATGCCCAAGGGCCTCGACGAACTGCCCCCGGGACTCGACGGCTTCGACCTGTCGCAGCTCAAGCTGCCCAAGAAGTAGCGTGCTGCACCTGCGCGGTGTCGGCCTGCCCGACGAGCAGCCGGTCGAACTGTGGGTCGCCGGCGGGGTGTTCGTCGACGAGCCGGTGCCGGGTGCGCAGACGGTGTCCACGTCCGGGTGGATCCTGCCCGGGCTCGTGGACGCCCACTGCCACATCGGGATCCGCTACGGCGGCGGCGCCGAGGACTTCGACGGCGCGCTCGCGCAGGCTCTTGTCGAGCGGGACCGTGGGGTACTGCTGGTGCGGGACGCCGGTTCGCCGGTGGACACCCGCGGGCTCGACGACGTGCCCGGGCTGCCGCGGATCATTCGTGCCGGACGGCACATCGCCGCCCCCAAGCGGTACATCCGCGGGCTGCCCGTCGACCTCGAGGACGAGTCGCAGCTGCCCGACGAGGTGGTCCGTCAGGCCCGCGCCGGTGACGGCTGGGTCAAACTGGTGGGGGACTGGATCGACCGTGAGGTCGGCGACCTGACACCGCTGTGGAGCGACGCGGTGCTGGTCGACGCGATCGCGGCCGCGCACGCCGTCGGCGCCCGCGTCACCGCGCACGTGTTCGGGGAGGACGCCCTGCCCGGGCTCATCGCGGCGGGCATCGACTGCATCGAACACGGCACCGGGCTCACCGACACCACCATCGCGATGATGGCCGAGCACGGCACCGCCCTGGTTCCGACGCTGGTGAACATCGCGAACTTCCCCGAGATCGCCGACGGCGCCACCCGATTCCCCGTCTACGCCGCGCACATGCGGGACCTGCACGCCCGCGTGAACGACACCGTCGGCGCCGCCCGCGACGCCGGCATCCCCGTCTACGCGGGCACCGACGCCGGCGGACACGTGCAGCACGGCCGCATCGCCGACGAGGTCGCCGCGCTCGGCAAGACCGGCATGACCCCCACCGAGGCCCTCGGCGCCGCCTGCTGGAACGCCCAGGACTGGCTCGGTGGCGGGGGACTCTCGGTCGGTGCTCGCGCCGATGTCGTTGTGTACGAGGATGATCCGCGCACCGGGCCCGAGATCCTGTCACAGCCGTCGCTGGTCGTCGTCGGCGGCGAGGTCGTCGTCGCACGCGGAGCCTTCGCCTGACGGTTGCCGCAAGGCCTGTGTGACCGTCGCAGGGGTTGTGGGTGCGGATTCGCCCTGCGACAGTGCGACTCGCCCTGCGGCAGCACCCGTCGGCGTCACACACGTTCTGCCGGCATCACACACGTTCTCCGCACTGATTGCGTGTGTGATCCCGGGAAAAGATGTGTGACGCGGCGGGAACTGTACGACGCGTCGGGTATTCCCTCGATACAGGAGAGCAATGCCGGGCTCATCGTGCACATCCGCATGACGATCGACCGGCTGCGGAGTCGCATCGCGGAACTCCAGACCGACCGCGACTGAGCGGTTGTCGCAGGGCGTCTGCCAGTGTCACAGGGGTTCTCGGTGCGGATTCGCCCTGCGACGGTGCGACTCGTCCTGCGACAGTGCCGCAGACTCCGGCGTGCAGGTCGAACATTCGTGGTGCGCGAGGGGGGACTTGAACCCCCACGTCCTGAGACACTGGAACCTAAATCCAGCGCGTCTGCCAATTCCGCCACTCGCGCGAGCGGTCAACAGCCTACGCCACCGTCGGCCGGTCCCCGAATCACCGGACCGGCCGACGGGAATCCCTGGTCAGCGCCCGTGCCGCCACACCGCGCCGAGCAGGGCCGACGACTCCACTCCGAGCGTCTCGGACACCGCCGCCAAAACTTGGAGCGCATCGTCGTCGGACACCGGCGATCCGACCGCGTCGGACACGAACCCGGACATCGTTGCGAGGGCGCGGGGTCCGAGCAGGCCGAGTTGCAGGACGAACGTCTCCCAGGTGAGCGCGCCGAGGCCGGGCACGGAGGTCACCGCGTCCCACGCGACACGCCCGTCGCCGATGTCCGACGCCGACGTGACTCCGGCCGACGCCAGCACCCGCGCCGCGAGTGCGACGGCCTCGGCCTTGGTGGTGTAGTTGCCGGGCACCCGCTGCCGGTTGCCGAGGATCTCGGCCAGTGCCTCCGGGTCGTCGGTGAACGCCGCGAGTGCCGGGAGCGAGTCGAGCGTCGACACCGAGTTCAGGGCGTCGCCGCGGTGCTCCCGCCACCGCCCGATCACCCGCCGTACCCCGGTCGCCGGACCGCCGTACGTGGCGCGGGCGGAGAAGACGGCGTCGAGCAGTGCGGCCTCGATCTCACCGGGCCATCCCGTCGGCCACCCCGCAGGTGCGCCGGGCAGCGTGTCGTCGACGAGTGCCCGGACCTTGTCTGTATCCATGGTTCCCCCCATGTGTTCGGTCGTGCGGCGAACCGTAGACCGAGCCCCCGACAAACCCTCCGGCGCACGCCGACACCCCCGAGTCAAGTGGTAACGAATTGATAACAATCAACGTGAGGGTTTCCTCAGGTTCGAGGTCGTCCACGCATGCCACCTGACCCGCGGTTACCCGGCCTACCGACGGGTCACTTCGCGACGGGCCTGTGCGCAAAGTCACTCGGTACTCGCTGGTAGGAAACGCACCCCCGGTCAAACGTGAGGCTTCCCTCATGATTCTGTGCCAACCTCTACGTGCCCGGATTCGCTCTGTCTCGAGGGCGGCCGCACACGACCTACCTCCCATCGGGGAGCCAGGAGAGGACTCACTTCAGTGACGATCGACGACACTGCAGGAAATCGACGACCCTCGAACGACCGCACCGATCGGACGCCCGTCCGGTCCGCCGCGCAGTCCCCGCTCGTGGACCGGCTGTGTGCCGGTGAGCCCTACGCGCTCGCCTTCGGTGGCCAGGGCGCCCCGTGGCTGAGTGCCCTCGCCGAACTGACCCGCGACAGCGCGCTCGAGCCGGCCCTCACCGACCTGGTGAACGAGGCCGCCACGATCCTCGAGCCCGTCGCGCAGGATCTTCTCGTCGTGCGGCCGGTCGGTTTCGATCCGATCGCGTGGATCCTCGAGCAGGAACTCGCGGACGATGAGAGCGTTGCCGGCGCTGCTGTGCCGTCGGCTGCCGCGCTGACGTCCGCCGCGGTCTCGCTGCCCGGTGTCTTCCTCACCCAGCTCGCCGCGCTGCGCGCGCTGCAGCAGCAGGGCCTGGACCCGGCCGTCAACGCGCCGGTCGCCACGATCGGACACTCGCAGGGCCTGATCGCCGCGGCCGCCGTCTCCGGTGAGGGTGCCGCGGACGCCGCACTGCTCGCGACCGCGCAGTTGATCGGTGCCGCCTCCGGTCTCGTCGGTCGTCGTCGCGGCATCATCGCGACCGCCGACCGCACCCCGATGCTCGCCGTGTCGAACGTCGACCCGGAGCGTCTCGCCGCGATCGTCGCCGAACTGTCCGAGAACGTCGACGAGGACCGGGCCGCGGTTCTGGCGATCCGCAACGGCCGCCGCCGCGTCGTGCTGGCCGGCCCGCCCGCACAGCTGGCGCGCGTGCAGCAGCGGTGCGAGCAGATCGCCGCCGACGAGACCCGTGCGCGGGACGCCAAGACCCGTGGCGGCGCAGTGTTCGCCCCGGTCTTCGAGTCGCTGCCGGTCGAGGTCGGCTTCCACCATCCGGCGCTGAACGAGGCCGTCGACATCATCGGCGGCTGGGCCACCCGTTGCGGCCTGGACGCCGATCAGGTGCGCACGCTCGCGCAGGCCGTGCTCGTCGACCCGGTCGACTGGGTCGACGCCGTCGACGGTGCGACCGCTGCCGGTGCCGCGTGGATCCTGGACCTGGGTCCCGGTGACCTGCTCACCCGCATGACGTCCGCGGGCCTGCGCGGTCAGGGCGTCGGCATCGTCGCCGCCTCCACCCGCGGCGGCCACCGCAACCTGCTCACGCCGGGCGCCACCCCCGAGGTGCCGCGCGCGTGGACCGAGTTCGCACCCAAGGCAATTGCGCTCCCGAACGGTCGTGTCGCCGTCGAGACCGCGTTCACCCGACTGACGGGCCGTTCGCCGATCCTGCTCGCCGGTATGACCCCGACGACCGTCGACCCGGCGATCGTCGCGGCCGCCGCGAACGCCGGCCACTGGGCCGAGCTCGCCGGCGGCGGACAGGTCACCGAGGCGATCTTCGCCGAGAACGTCGAGGGCCTGAAGAGCCTGCTCGAGCCGGGCCGCGCCGTCCAGTTCAACTCGATGTTCCTCGACCCGTACCTGTGGAAGCTGCACGTGGGCGGCAAGCGCCTGGTGCCGCGCGCCCGCGCCGCCGGTGCCCCGTTCGACGGTGTCGTCGTCACCGCCGGCATCCCCGAACTCGAGGAAGCCGTCACGATCATCGACGAGCTGACCGAGGCCGGGTTCAGCTACGTCGCGTTCAAGCCGGGTACCGTCGCGCAGATCCGCTCGGTCATCCGCATCGCGAACGAGGTGCCGGACTTCCCGGTCATCGTCCACATCGAGGGCGGCCGCGCCGGTGGCCACCACTCGTGGGAGGACCTCGACGACCTGCTGCTCGACACGTACGCCGAGCTGCGCACCCGCGACAACCTGGTGCTGTGCGTCGGCGGTGGCATCGGCACCCCGGAGCGGGCCGCCGACTACCTGACCGGCCGCTGGGCCACCGACTACGGCTTCCCGGCGATGCCGCTCGACGGCATCCTCGTCGGTACCGCCGCGATGGCGACGCTCGAGGCCACCACCTCCGCCGACGTCAAGCAGATGCTCGTCGACACCCCCGGCACCCCGGACTGGGTCGGTGCGGGCACCGCCGAGGGCGGCATGGCGTCGGGCCGCAGCCAGCTGGGCGCCGACATCCACGAGATCGACAACGCTGCCTCGCGCACGGGCCGTCTGCTCGACGAGGTCGCCGGTGACGCCGACGCCGTCGCGAAGCGTCGCGACGAGATCATCGCCGCGCTCGACGTGACCGCCAAGCCGTACTTCGGTGACGTCGCCGCCATGACCTACCAGCAGTGGCTGCGCCGCTACCTCGAGCTCGCGGTGGGTGTCGACTCTCCGCAGGCGTTCGACTGCGGCGGCGACCTGCAGGATGCGATCGCCGACGCCACCACGTCGGTGTGGCTCGACGTCTCCTGGCGGGACCGCTTCGGTGAGATGCTGCAGCGCGCCGAGGCCCGTCTGCACCGCAACGACCGCGGCCCGATCGCGACCCTGTTCGCCGAGACCGAGACGCTCGACCAGCCGTTCGCGGCGCTGTGCGCGCTCGAGGCCGCCTACCCCGACTACGCCACCACCGTCCTGCACCCGGCCGACGTCCCGTTCTTCGTCGCGCTGTGCAAGACGCCCGGCAAGCCGGTCAATTTCGTGCCCGTCGTCGACGGTGACGTGCGCCGCTGGTGGCGTTCGGATTCGCTGTGGCAGGCCCACGATCCGCGCTACACCGCCGACCAGGTGTGCATCATTCCGGGCACCGTCGCGGTTGCCGGTATCACCCGCGCCGACGAGCCCGTCGGTGACCTCCTCGACCGTTTCGAGAAGGCCACCGCCGACGAGTTGCTCGCCGCCGGTGCCGTCCCGGCCCTGGTCGCCGGTCGTCGCCACGGCGGCTTCGGCACCGGTCTGCTCGACGCCGTCCTCACCGCACCCGACGTGCTGTGGGCGGCGCGCCTGACCCAGAACCCGGTCCGCCGGCTCGGCGAGGTCGCCGAGTGGACCATCGAGTCCGACACGGTCGCCAGCCACGACGAGACCGGTGCCCGTCTCGTCGTCGCCGACGCCGAGCACGTCGACCTGACGGTGCCGCTGGCGCTCGGCAAGGCCGTCGAGATCCGGATCACCGTGCCCGCCAGCGTCCACGACGGCGGTGCCCCCGTCGTCACCGCGGCCGACGCCGAGGCGTCGATGTCGGCGCTGCTCGGTGTCGCCGCCGGCCAGGACCTGCCGGCCGTCAAGGGCGGTGTCGCGCACATCAACCTGGCGTGGACGCCGGACCTGATCGCCGACCACGCCGGTGTCACCGGCGTCGGCCTGCCCGCCACCGTGAGCACCAGCGGCACGGCCGTGCCCGACGTCGTCGTCGGCGCCTGCTGGCCCGCCGTGTTCGCCACCCTGGGCGCCGCGACCACGACCGAGGGTGTCCACGTCATCGAGGGCATGCTCGACCTGGTCCACCTCGACCACGCCGTCGACCTCGTCGGCGAACTGCCGTCGGAGACCAGCATTCTCGTGGTCCGCGCGGAGGCCGGCGAGGTCGTCGACACCGACATGGGTCGGGTCGTCGAGGTGCGTGTCGAGCTCGGTGCGATGCTCGGCGAGGGCCTCGACGCCCCCGCCGTCGCCACCCTCACCGAGCGGTTCGCGATCCGCGGCCGCACCGGCCGCGGCGAACTGGCCGACCCGGCCCGCGCCGGCGGATCGCTGTCCGCCGACGTCGCGGAGACCCCGCGTCGCCGTCGCCGCGACCTGACGATGGTCGCGCCGCGCAACATGGCCGCGTTCGCCCGGGTCTCCGGTGACCACAACCCGATCCACACGTCCGACGCCGCGGCCCTGCTCGCGGGTCTGGGCAGCCCGATCGTGCACGGCATGTGGCTGTCGGCTGCCGCGCAGCAGGCCGTCATCGCGCTCGATCCGACGTCGAAGACGCCGGCCCGCCGCCTGACCGCGTGGACCGCCCGCTTCCTCGGCATGGTCCGCCCTGGAGCCGAGATCGACGTCCGCGTCGACCGGGTCGCCACCGACCGCGGTGACGAGATCGTCGAGGTCGGCTGCCGAGTCGACGGCGACCTGGTCATGGTCGCCACCGGCCGCACCGCCGCCCCGAAGACCGTGTACGCGTTCCCCGGTCAGGGCATCCAGCGTCCGGGCATGGGCCTCGACGCCCGCTCCCGGTCCAAGGCCGCCCGTGAGGTGTGGGAGCGTGCCGACAAGCACACCCGTGAGGCCCTCGGCTTCTCGATCCTCGCCGTCGTCCGCGACAACCCGACCCTGGTCAAGGCCCGTGGTGTCGAGCACCGGCACCCGGACGGTGTCCTGCACCTGACCCAGTTCACGCAGGTCGCGATGGCCACCCTCGGTGTCGCCCAGGTCGCGGAACTCCGCGAATCCGGTGCGTACGTGGAGGGCTCGTTCCTGGCCGGTCACTCGGTCGGCGAGTACAACGCGCTCGCCGCGGTCGCCGGAGTGCTGCCGCTCGAGGCGCTGCTCGAGGTCGTGTTCCAGCGTGGTTCGGCGATGCACGAGCTGGTGCCGCGTGACGGTGCCGGCCGCAGCAGCTACCGCATGGCCGCGATCCGCCCGTCGCAGATCGGTGTCGCCGACGACGAACTGCAGGCGTTCGTCGCGTCGGTCGCCGACGCGACCGACGAATTCCTGCAGATCGTGAACCTGAACCTCAAGGGTTCGCAGTACGCGATCGCCGGCACCGTCAAGGGCCTGAAGGCGCTCGAACGCGAGATCGACATCCGCCGTGAGGCTTTCGGCGGCAAGCGTGCGTTCATCCTGGTGCCCGGCATCGACGTGCCGTTCCACTCGACGGTGCTCCGCGGCGGCGTCGACGACTTCCGCGCCAAGCTCGACGAGCTGCTGCCCCACGACATCGACCCGTCGGTGCTCATCGGCCGCTACATCCCGAACCTGGTGCCCAAGCTGTTCAACCTGGGCCGCGACTTCGTCCAGGAGATCGCCGACCTGGTGCCGTCGCAGCAGCTGGCCGACGTCCTCGCCGACTTCGACTCCTGGGCGGCACGCCCGGTCGCGCTGACCCGCACGCTGCTCATCGAGCTACTGGCCTGGCAGTTCGCGTCCCCGGTCCGCTGGATCGAGACGCAGGACCTGCTGTTCACCGCGGAGACCGAGGGCGGTCTGGGTGTCGAACGGTTCGTCGAGATCGGTCTGGGTGCCACCCCGACCGTCGCGAACCTGGCATCGCAGACGATGAAGCTGCCCGAGCACGCCCACACCGTCCTCGAGGTCCTCAACATCGAGCGGGAGGCGGCGGTCGTCTACAGCACCGACGTCGACCCGGCGCCCGTGGACGATGAACCGGCGGACGACTCCGTTGCCGAGGCCGCAGCACCTGCCGCCGCTCCGGTGGCTGCCGCTCCGGCCGCTCCGGCCGCGCCGGCCGGTGGGGCTGCTACTTCTCGACCCGACGACATCGTGTTCAAGGCGGCCGACGCCACCAAGGTGCTCATCGCGCTGTGGACGAAGCTGCGCCCGGACCAGATCGGTCCGGCCGACACGATCGAGGCGCTGTGCGACGGCGTGTCCTCGCGTCGCAACCAGCTGCTCGTCGACCTCGGCTCCGAGTTGGCGCTCGGCGCGATCGACGGTGCCGCGGACGCCGACATGGGTTCGCTGGCCGTCACCGTCGACCGTATGGCCCGCACCTACAAGCCGTTCGGCCCGGTGCTGTCCGATTCGGTGGGCGATCACCTGCGCAAGGTGTTCGGTCCGTCCGGCAAGCGTCCGGCCGCGATCGCGGACCGTGTCACCAAGGTGTGGCAGCTCGGCGACGGCTGGGCCCACCACGTGACCGCGGAGGTCGCGCTCGGCACCCGTGACGGCTCGTCCGTCCGCGGTGGCGCGATGGGTGGCCTGCACGAGGGCGCGATCGCCGACGGCAGCGCCGTCGACGCGGTCATCGACGCCGCCGTGCAGTCCGTCGCGAGCCGTCGTGGTGTGGCGGTCTCGATGCCGGCTGCCGGTGGGGGAGCGGGCGGCACCGTCGACGCCGCCGCCCTCGGCGAGTTCACCGAGGCCATCACCGGCCGTAACGGTGTGCTGGCGTCGGCTGCCCGTCTCGTGCTCGAGCAGCTCGGGTTCAGCGAGTCGGCCGCCGCCGCGGTCGCCGCGGACGACACCGCGCTCGTCGACCTGGTGTCGGCGGAGCTCGGCTCCGACTGGCCGCGTCTGGTCGCCCCCGCGTTCGATGCCAAGAAGGCCGTCCTCGTCGACGACCGCTGGGCCACCGCCCGCGAGGACCTGGCCCGCGCCTGGACCGGCGAGACCGAGCTGACCGCGGACCGTTTCGACGGTGCCGGTGCCGCTGTCGCCGCCCACGCCCAGTGGTGGCAGCAGCGTGCCGCCGCCGAGTCCCGGACCGACCTGGCCGAGATCTACGGCCGCATCGCGCAACTCGCGATCGCCCCGGCCGACGAGACCGGGCAGTACACCGGTGAGATCGCGGTCGTCACGGGCGCCAGCAAGGGCTCGATCGCGGCCTCGGTCGCCGGCAAGCTCCTCGCCGGCGGTGCCACGGTCGTGGTCACCACGTCGCGTCTCGACAGTGGCCGTCTCGGCTTCTACCGCAAGCTGTACGCCGCGCACGCTCGCGCCGGTGCCGCCCTGTGGGTGGTGCCCGCGAACATGGCGTCGTACACCGACGTCGACGCGCTCGTCGAGTGGGTCGGGGGCGTGCAGACCGAATCGGCCGGTGGCGCGAAGAAGCTCGTCAAGGAGGCGATGACGCCGACGATGCTGTTCCCGTTCGCCGCGCCGCGCGTGGCCGGCGAGCTGTCCGACGCGGGTGCCCGCGCCGAGATGGAGATGCGGGTCCTGCTGTGGTCGGTCGAACGCCTCATCGGCGGCCTGTCGCAGATCGGCTACGACCGTGACGTCGACACCCACCTGCACGTCGTGCTGCCCGGTTCCCCGAACCGTGGCCTGTTCGGCGGCGACGGCGCCTACGGCGAGTCGAAGGCCGCACTCGACGCGGTCGTCGGCCGCTGGTCGGCGGAGCGCACGTGGGCCGAGCGGGTCACCCTCGTCCACGCCCTGATCGGCTGGGTGCGCGGCACCGGGCTGATGGGCGGCAACGACCCGATGGTCGAGGCCGTCGAGGCCAAGGGTGTGCGCACCTGGTCCACCGACGAGATGGCCACCGAACTGCTGAGCTCGTGCACGCCGGACGCCAAGGCGGCCGCCGCGCAGGCGCCGCGACTGGTGGACCTCACCGGTGGTCTCGCCGAGGTCGACCTGGATCTGCCCGCGCTGGCGAAGGAGGCCGCAGAGGCCGCCGAGCAGGCCGGTGAGGCACAGTCTTCCGAGAAGGACGCGAATACCGTTGCGGCCCTGCCGTCCCCGCCGCGCGCGGTGGACGCCCCCGTCCCGGCGTGGACCGAGCTGGACGTCGACCCGTCCGAGCTGGTCGTCATCGTCGGCGCCGGTGAGCTCGGCCCCTACGGATCGTCGCGCACCCGCTTCGAGATGGAGGTCGACGAGCAGCTGTCGGCGGCCGGCGTCCTCGAACTGGCGTGGAACACCGGGCTGGTCGCGTGGGAGAACGATCCCACCCCCGGCTGGTACGACGTCGCATCCGGTGACCTGGTCCCGGAGGCGGAGATCGCCGACCGCTACCACGACACCGTCGTCGAACGCTGCGGCATCCGCACGTACGTCGACGAGGGCGCGATGGTCGACAACACGGCGCCGCTGCTGACGTCGGTGTTCCTCGACAACGACCTGTCGTTCGTCGTCGGCTCCGAGGCCGAGGCCCGCGCGTTCGTCGACTCCGACCCGGAGAACACGGTCGCCGCCTGCGATCCGGAGTCCGGCGACTGGACCGTCACCCGCAAGGCCGGCACCGAGATCCGGGTGCCGCGCAAGGTGAAGCTGACCCGCACGGTCGGTGGCCAGATCCCCACCGGGTTCGACGTCACCAAGTGGGGCATCCCCGCCGACATGGCCGGCTCCGTGGACCGGGTGGGCCTGTGGAACATCGTCACCACCGTCGACGCGTTCCTCACCGGCGGCTTCACCCCGTCGGAGCTGCTGCGCTGGGTGCACCCGTCGCTGGTCGCCAACACGCAGGGCACCGGCATGGGCGGCATGATGTCGATGCGCTCGCTGTACATCGACACGCTGCTCGGCGAGTCCCGCGCGAACGACATCCTGCAGGAAGCCCTGCCGAACGTCATTGCGGCGCACGTCGTCCAGTCGTACGTCGGCGGCTACGGCGCGATGGTGCACCCGGTCGCGGCGTGCGCCACGGCCGCGGTCTCCGTCGAGGAGGGCGTCGACAAGATCAAGCTCGGCAAGGCGCAGCTCGTCGTCGCCGGCGGCTTCGACGACCTCGGCATCGAGGGCATCGTCGGCTTCGGTGACATGTCGGCGACCGCCAAGTCGGAGGACATGGCCGCCAAGGGCATCGACGACAAGCGCTTCTCGCGGGCCAACGACCGTCGACGCGGCGGCTTCGTCGAGTCCGCCGGTGGCGGCACGATCCTGCTGGCCCGCGGCGACGTGGCGCTCGAGATGGGTCTGCCGGTGCTCGGTGTGGTCGCGTGGGCCGGTTCGTTCGCGGACGGCGTCCACACGTCGATCCCGGCCCCCGGTATCGGTGCGCTCGGCGCCGGTCGCGGCGGCCAGGATTCGCAGCTGGCGCTGTCGCTGGCGGCGCTCGGGGTCACCGCGGACGACATCTCGGTGATCTCCAAGCACGACACCTCGACCGCGGCGAACGATCCGAACGAGGCCGAACTGCACGAGCGTCTGGCGGCGGCCCTGGGCCGCAGCGAGGGTGCCCCGCTGTTCGTCGTCTCGCAGAAGACGCTCACCGGTCACGCCAAGGGTGGCGCGGCAGCGTTCCAGCTGATCGGCCTGTGCCAGGTCCTCGGCCAGGGCATCGTCCCGCCGAACCGCAGCCTCGACTGCGTCGACGACAAGATGGCCGAGTTCTCGCACCTGGTGTGGCCGCGGACCCCGCTGCGGTTCGGTGACCGGTTGCCGCTCAAGGCCGGCCTGCTGACCAGCCTCGGCTTCGGTCACGTGTCGGGCCTGATCGCGGTCGTGCACCCGCAGGCGTTCGTCGAGTCGATCCCGGCGGAGCGGCGGGCGACCTACCTCGCGCAGGCGCAGCAGCGCACCGTCGACGGACAGCGCCGCCTGGCGTCCGCGATGTGCGGTGGCACCGACCTGTACGAGCGTCCCGCCGACCGTCGCCTCGGCGGCGACTCGGTGCCGGCGAAGGTGTCGCGTCAGCTCGAGGCCGACATGCTCCTCGACGAGGATGCGCGTCTCGGCGCCGACAGCGTGTACCGCACCGGAAAGCCCGGGTGCCGGTAGTGGCGATCCTGGGCATCGGCTTCGACGTCGTCACGATCTCGGAGTTCGCCGAGCAGCTGAAAATGCCCGGCACCGCGATGAAGTCGAGCTTCCGCCCGGCCGAGCGTCGGTACTGCGAATCCCGTAGTACCGACCCGGCCCGGCACTACGCGGTCCGCTGGGCCGCGAAGGAAGCGGTCATCAAGGCGTGGGCGGCCTCGCGGTTCGCGCGGCCCCCCGCCGTCGGCGACAACGCCTACGAACTGGTGGAAGTCGTCAACGACGCGTGGGGCCGGCCCACCATCAAGCTGCACGGGGAGGCCGCAGAGTTCCTGCCCAGCGCCAAGATCCACCTGTCGCTCACCCACGACGGCGACGTCGCGGGCGCGATGGTGGTGATCGAAGAACCTGACCCGATCGCGCCCAACGGCTGATCGAGCACGGAAAAGAACCGAGGCCGGTCGACGGACACAATCCGTCGGCCGGCCTCGTCGTTTCTTCCACCCCGGGGGCTACTCCGTCGAGCGGGCTTCCTTCTCCGCCACCATCAGGTAGGCGCCCATGAGTCGTTTGAGTTCGGCGACGGCATCGGCGTGGCTCTGCCCGTCCTGCACCGAGAAGTTGAGCATCGAGTACACGACGTGCACGAGCACCTCGGCCATCATGGTGCGCCGCTCCCACGGGGTGTGCGGGGTGAGCGGCGCCAGCATCCGGGACACCTGTTCGGCGAACGCCTTCTCGTGGATCATGCCGGTGGTGCGGGTCGACGGCGTCGACTGCATCGCCAGCCACACCTCGCGCCGCGACGGATCCGACGTCCACAGTCCGGCCATGTGGTCGACGAACTTGCCGAGGAACCGCAGCCAGTCGATGGACGGCACCTCGCCGCTGAACGTCTCGAGTTCCTGCTGGACGCCGACGAGGTCCTGCCGGTTCAGTTCGCACACGATGACGTACTTGTTGGCGAAGAACTGGTACAGGGTGCCGATCGGCACCTCGGCGCGCGCCGCGACCTCTTCACACGTGAACGACTCGAATCCGACGTCGACGAGCAGTTCACGGGACGAGGTCAGCAGGGCGTCGAATTTGCGTCGGCTGCGTTCCTGGGTCGGGCGCCGCCGAGGCACCAGCTCCTGGGGGTCGCTCTGGACCTCCAACGCGGGGTCCACCCGGCGGGGCGGACGGCGGCTGGTAGTGGACTCCACGAGCACAGGTTATCGGGGATTCGGACAGGATTCGACGAAGTTCCCGTTCTGGTGTTTCTCGCGGTACCGGAAAGTCGGTCTCGGACGCCCGCTGCCGGGCGGGTGCTCGTAGTCTCGAGGGGACGTGTCGACAGTGCCGGAGGTGGCTGTGATGGTGGAGCAGGCGGCGGAACAGACGGGCGAGATCCGGTCGCGGGTGCGGGCGCAGATGCCCGCGGCCCGCGCCGAACTGGCGCAGCTGGTGGCGTTCCGGTCCATCGCCGACCCGCGGCAGGCCCCGCCGGAGGAATGCGCCGGTGCCGCCGGATGGGTGGCCGACGCGTTCCGCGGCGCCGGCATCGGAGCGGTGGAGCTGATCGAGACGTCCGACGGATCCACCGCAGTCGTCGGGCACCGGCCCGGACCCGACGGCGCGCCGACCGTCCTGCTGTACAGCCACTACGACGTCCAGCCCGCCGGTGACGAGGCGCTGTGGGCGTCGCCGCCGTTCACGCTCACCGAGCGGGACGGCCGCTGGTACGGGCGCGGCGCCGCCGACTGCAAGGGCAACCTCGTCATGCACCTGCTGGCGTTGCGGGCGCTCACTGCGGGCGGTGAGCCGCTGCCGGTCGGGATCCGGATCGTGTCCGAGGGCAGCGAGGAGACCGGGGGAGGTGGGCTCGAACAGCTCGTGCGGGACCGGCCCGACCTGTTCGCCGCCGACGTCGTGGTCATCGCCGACACCGGCAACGTCGCGGTCGGCGCCCCGACGCTCACCACCAGCCTGCGTGGCATCGCGAACGTCGTCGTCCATGTGGAAACCCTGACGGGCGAACTGCATTCGGGGATGTACGGGGGATCGGCGCCGGACGCGCTCGCCGCCCTCGTGCAGATGCTGTCGACGCTGCGCGACCTCGGCGGCAACACCGTCGTCGACGGACTCGACACCGCGCAGATCTGGGACGGCGTGCAGTACCCGGAGGCGCAGTTCCGGGCCGACGCCGGTGTGCTCGACGGGGTCCGGCTCACCGGATCGGATTCGGTGGCCGACGCGGTGTGGGCGCGGCCCGCGCTGACGATCCTCGGTATCGACGCACCGCCCGTGGTCGGGTCCGCGGCCGCGATCCAGCCGCGCGCGTCGGCCCGGCTGAACCTGCGGGTGCCCACCGGCATGGACCCGGTCCGGGCGCAGGACGCGCTCGTCGCGCATCTCGAGAAGGCGGCCCCGTGGGGTGCCCGGGTGACCGTCGACCGGGAAGCGGTGGGGGCGCCGTTCCGGGCCCGGACGTCGGGGCCCGGCTACACGGCGCTGACCGCGGCTCTGGCGGCCGCGTACGGCACCGATGTGGTGGTCGCCGGGCAGGGCGGCACGATCCCGCTGTGCACCGTGCTGGCCGAGCAGTTCCCCGACGCCGAGATCGTGCTCATGGGCGCCGAGGAACCGCGGGCACTGATCCACGCACCCGACGAGAGCGTGGACCCGTCGGAGATCGAGAACCTCGCCGTCGCCGAGGCACTGTTCCTGCGGGGCCTCGGTGGTCGGGCAGGCTGACCGGTCAGACGGACAGGTCGCGGCGCAGCTTCGCGACGTGACCGGTGGCGCGCACGTTGTACTGCGCCACCTCGACCCGGCCGTTCTCGTCGATCAGGAACGTCGACCGGATGACGCCCTGGACGACCTTGCCGTACAGCTTCTTCTCCCCGAACGCGCCCCACGCGGCCAGCGTCGTCTTCTCCGGATCCGACAGCAGCGGGAACGTCAGCGCCTCCGCATCCCGGAACTTCGCGAGCTTGGCCGGCTTGTCGGGGGAGATACCGACGACGTCGAGACCGGCGCCGCTCAACTCGGCGAGGTTGTCGCGGAAATCGCACGCCTGCTTGGTGCAGCCCGGTGTGCTCGCGGCGGGGTAGAAGTACACGATCACCTTGCGGCCCCGGTAGTCGGCGAGCGACACCTCGGTGCCGTCGGCGTCGGGCAGCGTGAAGTCGGGGGCGGTGTCGCCGGGGACGAGCCTGTTGTCCTCGCCGGCGGCGAGCTTGTTGTCGGTCACAGCCAGTGAGGCTACCGAAACCGCCGGGTGTCTTCTGTTCTACGGTTGGACCGAGCTTGCCGGTAGCGTGACCGGCGACAGCAGCACCGATTCACTTATTGGAGGACACGTGCCCAGGGACACCGAGGCCATCGAGCGGGACATCGAGAGCGCCCGCAACCAGCTCGCACAGACGCTCGACGTGCTCGCTGTCCGCACCAACCCCAAGCGTCTGGTGGAGACCACCAAGGCGAGCGTCCTCGTCAAGCTGGGGGATCCGAAGGTGAAGGCCGCCCTCGTCGGTGTCGGCGCGGTCGTCGGGCTTGTGGTGCTGCGCAAGATCTTCCGCTAGAAGCGGGTTCGTCCGCCGAACGGGACACCACGGCACGTTTTCCTCGCGGGAACGTGCCGTGGTGTCTCGTTCGGCGTTCACGGGTCTACCCGGAGACGGCGAAAGCCCCCGCACGCGATGCGTGCGGGGGCTTTCTCGGTGCGCCCACAGGGACTCGAACCCCGGACCCAGTGATTAAGAGTCACTTGCTCTACCAACTGAGCTATAGGCGCATGCCCATATGCTGCTCACCGACCGCTGGCGAACCAGCTGCCAGTGAACCAGCGTGCGCCCACAGGGACTCGAACCCCGGACCCAGTGATTAAGAGTCACTTGCTCTACCAACTGAGCTATAGGCGCATTGCTCGTCGCGAGGTGTCCCTCGCTCGGTGCGAAGAGAACATTAGCGGACGGCTTCGAGCGAAAGCAAATCCGCCTCCCTGCAACCCTTCCGCCCCAGGTGGCGATCGGTATTCGACCGTTATTCACCGGCCCGGCACGTCGGTCGGCAAGGTCGGACAAAACTGGCATCATGCAGTGACGTGGGTGATCGGCAGGGCCGGTCCTCCGTGGTGTGTCGAAGTGGTTCATGCAGTGCGAAGTGGGGTTTTCATGGGTATCAGGGGCGGCGGTCCGCGTCGGAGCGACACCGGGACGGCGAGACGACGGTTACCGGCGGTACTCGCGGCCGGTGCCGCGGCACTGGGGGCGGTGATGCTCGTCACGGGCTGCACGATCTCGACCGGGGCGGCCGGGGCGTCCACTTCCTCCGACCCCGTCGACTCGAATCCGCTCGTCGCCCTCATCCAACCGAAGCTGACGACGTCCGTCGTCGACGGCGCGGTCGGCGCGTCCCCCGGCGACCCGGTCACCGTCGGCGTCGTCGACGGACGCCTGACGGAGGTGACGCTGACCAATCCCGACGGCAAGGTCGTCGACGGTGCCGTCGCCCCCGACGGGCTGTCGTGGGCCACCACCGAACAACTCGGCTACAACCGCACCTACACGCTGCAGGCCGAGGCGTACGGGCTCGGCGGTGCCACCACCACGACGATGTCGTTCACGACCAGCGCCCCCGGCAACCTCACCAAGCCGTACGTCATGCCGGGTGACGGCAGCGTCGTCGGCATCGGACAGCCGGTCGCCGTCCAGTTCGACGAGAACATTCCCGACCGGAAGGCCGCGGAGGACGCCATCACGGTCACCACGAATCCGCCCGTCGACGGCGCCTTCTACTGGCTGAACAACCGGGAGGTGCGCTGGCGTCCGCAGAACTACTGGACGCCCGGCACCACCGTGACCGTCGACGTCGAGGCGTACGGCCGCGACCTCGGCAAGGGCCTGTTCGGGCAGGAGGACGTGCACTCGTCGTTCACGATCGGCGACGCGGTGATCATCCGGGTCGACGACGACACCAAGCAGGTGACCGTCGACGTGGCCGGCAAGGCCGTCAAGACCATGCCCACCTCGATGGGCAAGAACGCGACCCCCACCGACAACGGCGTCTACATCATCGGCGACCGCTTCGACCACATGATCATGGACTCGTCCACGTACGGTGTGCCGATCAACTCGTCCGACGGCTACCGCACCCCCGTCGACTGGGCCACGCGGATGTCGTACAGCGGCATCTTCTTCCACTCCGCACCGTGGTCGATCGCCGAACAGGGCAACACCAACACCAGCCACGGCTGCCTCAACCTCAGCCCGTCGAACGCCAAATGGATCTTCGACAACACCAAACGCGGTGACGTCGTCGTCGTCGAGAACACCGTCGGCGGCACCCTGTCCGGCACCGACGGCCTCGGCGACTGGAACATTCCGTGGGAGACCTGGAGCGCCGGAAACGCGTAGGAGCCGTCTACGCTGAATGTGACCGAATCGACCGGATGAACGGGAGCGCAACGTGGGAGCGGTGAAAGTCGGAGATCTCGTTCAGACAGTCGGGCACGCCGGACCGTGGACGGTACTCGAAGTACGCCACGGCATGGCACTGCTCGAACACGCGGACGGCCACCGGCTGTCACGTCGCACCACGACGCTGACCGTCGTCCGCAAGGCCGAACCCGGCGCCCGCGTCACACCGGCCGCCGACGACGCCGGCGAGGCGCCGACGCTGTTCGACTGAGATCGTTCGTGAAACGACTGAAGCCCCCGCCGAGGCGGGGGCTTCAGTCGTTTCCGGTGGAGATGCCCGCCGGAGTGCGAAGTCTCAGAGAGCGGTGCTGAGGGTGCTCACCGCACCGACGAGCCCGAGGATCGCAGCAGCGCCGGAGAGGACGCCGCCGACGCCCTGGACGACCGGCTGGATCTGCTTGATGAGGCCCATGGTGTCAGCGTCGATAGAACCCATGTCGGATCTCCTTAGTAAGGGAAACAGCGGCAGTGACATGTGTCATGCCGGTGCATCGAAGATGCTGTGCGTCACAGTAGATTCGCGATGAACAAACAGTTAATTGCCAGTCCCACTCAGCGGGACTTTGCGTATTTTTCCTGCTCAGGGCGATTTGCCGTGACACTGAGTGTCAAAATTGTGATCTGCCCCACGCGCCCTGTGGCCTCGCGTTTCGCGCACTTGTCGCGCCCGGAGCGGCCGAAACCGCGCGACAAGTGCGCGAAACGCGGGTGTCGGGGGCTCGGCGTCGCGACAAGTGCGCGAAACGCGGGAGGGCTCTGGCCGGCACAACGAAAAACGCCCTCCGGCAATGCCGGAGGGCGTTTGTTCGGGGTGACTGACGGGACTCGAACCCGCGACAGCCAGGATCACAACCTGGTGCTCTACCAACTGAACTACAGTCACCATCACTGTCGCTTCCGGCGGTACCGGTTGCTGCAGCGAGTCAAATATTAGCCTGACGATCGGCGAAAGTGCCAATCCGCTGGTCAGGCCGGTCCCAGGTCCTTCACGACGGCGGCGATGTCGTTGGTCGACGGGCCCGGATCCGCGACGAACGCGGTCTGCCGGTAGTACTTCAGTTCCCGGATGGATTCCTTGATGTCGGCGAGCGCACGGTGCGCGAGACCCTTCTCCGGCTGGCCGAAGTAGATGCGCGGGTACCAGCGTCGGCACAGTTCCTTGATCGAGCTGACGTCGATCATCCGGTAGTGCAGGTGCGCGTCCAGCGCGGGCATGTCCCGGGTGATGAAGCCACGGTCGGTGGCGATCGAGTTACCGGCCAGCGGCACCGTCCCGGGCACGGGCACGTGCTGCCGGATGTAGGCGAGCACCTGCTGCTCGGCCTCCGCGAGGGTCACCGTCGACGCCCGCACCTCCTCGGTGAGCCCCGAGCGGGCGTGCATCTCGGTGACGACGTCGGGCATCGCGGCCAGCGCGGCGTCGTCGGCGTGGATGACGATGTCCACGCCCTCTCCGAGGATGTTCAGGTCGCTGTCGGTCACCAGAGCGGCGATCTCGATGAGCTTGTCCGACCCGAGCTGCAGCCCCGTCATTTCACAATCGATCCATACCAATTTGTCCTGCACAGGAAACACAGTAGTCAGGCCCGGTCACGGGCGGTGTCGCCGACCGGGACCGGGCCGCTGTCGGGTGTGTCAGTCGAACAGGACGACGCCGCGGATGTTCTTGCCGTCGTGCATGTCGACGAAGCCCTGCGCGATGTCGTCGAGTGTGTAGGTGGCGGTGACGAGCCGGTCGAGTTCGAGCTTGCCGCTGCGGTACAGCTCGATCATCCACGGGATGTCGGCGCTCGGGGCGGACGAGCCGAACAGGGAACCCTGGATGCGCTTCTGGTAGAGCGTCAGCTCCAGCAGGCTGATCGGCAGACCCATGTCCTCCATCTTCCCGAGGCCGGTCACCACGCACGTCCCGGCCTTACGGATCGACGAGAATGCCTGCGCGACATGCTCGCCGGTGGTGACGCCGACGGTGACGATCGCGGAGTCCGCGCCCTGCCCGTTGGTGAACGAGCGGGCGATCTCGGTGGCCTCCTCCATCGTGGCGACCGCGTGGGTGGCGCCGAAGTCGAGGGCGGTGGTGCGCTTGAACTCGACCGGGTCGACGGCGATGACGTGTGCCGCGCCGGCGTGCGCGGCGCCCTGCACGGCGTTGATGCCGATGCCGCCGACACCCATGACGATGACGGTGTGCCCCGGATACACCTGGGCGGAGTTCACGGCCGCACCCCAGCCGGTGCCGACGCCGCAGCCGAGCAGGCACAGCTTGTCGAGCGGCAGGTCCTTGTCGACCTTGACGGCGGAATCGGTGCTGACAGTGGTGTATTCGCTGAACGTGCCGAGGCCGCACGTCTGTGCGACGGGTGCGCCGTCGAGCGTGAGACGGTAGCTGTCGGGGTCGTCGGGTCGTCCCCCGGTCATGATCGCGGCGCCGCGATCGCACAGGTTCTGCAGGCCCTTGGCGCACCAGCGGCAGCGGCCGCACCCGGCGAGGAACGAGAACACGACGTGATCACCGACCTCCCAGCCGAGGGTGTGCGGGCCCACCTCGACGACGATCCCCGCACCCTCGTGGCCGCCGCAGATCGGGTAGCGACCCACCCCGTGATCGCCCTTGGCGATGTGGTCGTCCGAGTGGCACAGTCCGGACGCGACCATCTTGACGGTGATCTCACCCTGACGGGGGCCCTCGAGTTCGAGGTCGACCACCTTGTAGGTGCCGGGGGCTTCGGTGATCACGGCGGCGCGGGTCTTCACGGGGGATCCTCCTGATGATGCGGAACGATGTGCTCCGCATCACTATTCGTCCGGTAGGCCAGAAAATGTGACGGTGATCTCACTCACCGGAACGGGTGTCGGACGCCGACCTCTCGGGCCAACAGATCGGCGGCGGTCTCCCTGCGGATCAGCGGACGGGACACGCCGCCGCGCACCGCCACGATCGGCGGCCGCCCGAAACCGCCGTACGACGACGCGAGAGCGTGGTGGTAGGCGCCGGTGCACGGCACCGCCAGCACGTCACCGGGGTGCAGATCCTCGGGCAACGGCACGTCGCGGGCCAGGACGTCGCCGGCGTCCCCGTGCCGTCCGAGCACCGTGGCGGGGATCCCGACGGCGACAGGATGCCGGTTGGCCACGACGACGTCGTAGCGGGCGTCGGACATCGAGACCTGCGGGTGGTCGCCCACGCCGCCGTCGACGGTGACGAACGTCGTTCCGTCGCGACCGGTTTCGACCGACACCACCCGGTACAGGGTGACGCCGGCGCGGGCGACGACACCGCGCCCGGGCTCGAGGATGAGAGTCGGACGGGGGAACCGGTTGCGGGCGCACGCGTCGTCGAGGGCGTCGTCGACGGCGCGGGCGAGGTCGGCGGGATCGAGGTGCGGGTCGCCGCTGCGGTACGGGACCGCGTGCCCGCCACCGAGATCGAGACGGGTGAGGACGATGCCGTGGTCGCGGCGGATCTGCTCCATCTGCCCGATCAGGTCGGCGACCGCGGTGGCGTAGACGTCGCTGTCGGTGATCCGGGAACCGAGACGGCAGTGCAGGCCCACCGGGTCGAGTCGCGGTTGCTCGACGACGAGCCGGGCCGCGGCGGCGACGTCGGTGTCGGGGGTGGCGCGGACGAGAACCTGCCGGCGTCCGGGCACGACCGACGCGAGGAGCCGGATCTCGGTGTGGGTGCCGACCACGATGCGTCCCACTCCGGCGGCGACGGCGGTGCGTAGGTCGGACGCCGTCGTCGCGTTGCCGCGGAAGACGATCCGCCGCGGATCGATGCCGGCCGCGCGCGCGATCGCGAGGTCGCCCACCGAGCCCACGGCGAGGGCCAGGCCCTCACCGGTCACCCAGTCCGCGACGCCGCGGGTCATCAGTGCTTGTGCCGCGTAGGCGATCTCGCCGTCCGGGAACGCGCTGCGGTAGGTGCGGCAGCGGTGCCGGACGTCGTCCTCGTCCAGCACGTACGTCGGCGTGCCGTACTCGTCGGCGATGTCGTCGAGGGCGACGCCGCCGACGGTGATGCGGCCGCGGTCGTCGTGGCCGGTGGTGACGGGCCACAGTGCGGGATCGAGTCGCGGCACCATCGCGGCGCGCAGGGACGGGAAGAGATCGAGCAGGGTCACCGGCGTACTCCTGGGGGTGTGGGTTCCCTGTCAGGCGTACGCCGGTGCGCGACGTCCGGACGGCGTCTTGACGGCTGTTTGACGCCGTCGCCGCCGGATCTGACGCGGGGTTGACGCTCCGGTCAGCCGCCGAGCTTCTTGTAGAAGGTGCCGACGATCGGGGCGATCACCGCGCGCGGGCTGTACTGGCCGGCCATCGACATGCCCTTGCTGAGGATGCCGGGCACGATCCGCATCTTGTTGTCGGCGAGCGCGTCGAGCGACACCTTCGCCACGTACTCGCTGGAGATCCACAGGAAATCGGGGACCAGCTTGTCGACGATCGACGCCTCCGCGGGGTCCGGGATCTCGGTGCGGACCGGACCCGGGGCGAGCAGCGTGACGTTCACGCCGCTGCCCTTGAGTTCACCGCGCAGCGACTCGGAGAACGTGTTCACGAACGCCTTGGTCGCCGCGTAGGTGGCGTTGTTGGGGATCGGCATGTTGCCGGCCGCCGACCCGACCATGAGGATCGCGCCGGAGCGGCGCTCGACCATACCGGGCAGCACCGCGAGCGTCAGATCGTGCACGGCGACGGAGTTCAGTTCCACCTGGTCACGTTCGTACGACGGATCGAGGTCGACGACCGGACCGAACGTCGCGATGCCCGCGTTGTTGCACAGGATCGAGATCTCCCGCTCCGCCAGTTCGGCGACCAGCGGGGCGCGGCCGTCCCGGTCGGACAGGTCCACGGCGCGGACCTCGACCTCGACACCGTGCCTGTCGCGCAGGTCGGCGGCGGTCGTCTCCAGGACGTCGCCGCGGCGGGCGACGAGGATCAGCGAGTGCCCACGCGCGGCCAGTTCGGCGGCGAGGGCCTCACCGATACCGGAGGAGGCACCGGTCACGACGGCGCGGGCGTCAGGGCGGGGATGCGGCAGGCTCACGACAGGCCAGCGTAGCGGGTCGGCAGGTATGTCGTGTTCAGATCCGGGCCGCGAGCCGGGTGCCCTGCTCGATGGCCCGCTTCGCATCGAGTTCGGCGGCCACGTCGGCGCCGCCGATCACATGGGTGGTCACACCCGCGGCGGTCAACTCGTCGACGAGGTCGCGCACCGACTCCTGGCCCGCGCAGATCACGACGCTGTCCACCGTCAGCAGGCGCGGCCTGCCGTCGACGGTGATGTGCAGGCCCTCGTCGTCGATACGGTCGTAGGTGACACCGGACAGCTGATGAACACCCTTGGCTTTCAGGGCCGCCCGGTGCACCCAGCCGGTGGTCTTCGCGAGGCCCGCACCGATCCGTCCCGGGCTGCGCTGCAGCAGGTACACCTCCCGCGGCGACGGCGCCGGCTGCGGGGTGGTCAGCGCACCGGGCGCGCTCTCGGGGTCGGTGACGCCCCACTCCCGCTTCCACGCCGCGAGGTCCAGGGTGGGGGAGTGGTCGTGGGTGAGGAACTCGCTGACGTCGACGCCGATCCCGCCCGCCCCGATCACCGCGACCCGACGCCCCACCGGGGCGCCGTCGCGCACCACGTCGGCGTACGAGCGCACCGACGGATGGTCGATACCGGGAATGGCCGGGATCCGCGGGACGACGCCGGTGGCGACGACCACCTCGTCGAATCGGGCGTCGACCAGTTCGGTTGCGGTGACCCGGGTTCCGAGCCGGACGTCCACGCCGGTGCGGTCGAGTCGGCGCCGGTAGTAGCGGATCGTCTCGGCGAACTCCTCCTTGCCGGGAATCCTCCGGGCGATCGCGAACTGCCCGCCGAGGTCGTCGCGCGCCTCGAACAGGGTGACGGTGTGCCCGCGTTCGGCCAGGTTCAGTGCCGCGGACAGCCCGGCCGGCCCGGCCCCGACGACGGCCACGTTCTTCGTCCGGCGGGTCGGTAGCAGCGTCAATTCGGTCTCGCGTCCGGCCCGCGGGTTGAGCAGGCACGAGACGTGCTTGTTCGCGAACGCGTGATCGAGGCACGCCTGGTTGCAGGCGATGCACGTGGCGATCTCGTCGGACATGCCGGCCGCGGCCTTGCGGACCCAGTCGGGGTCGGCGAGCATCGGCCGGGCCATCGAGATCAACTGCGCGCCGCCGCGGTCCAGGATCTCCTCGGCCACCTCGGGCATGTTGATCCGGTTCGACGCCACGACCGGGATGCTCACGTGCTTCGCGAGTTTCTCGGTGACGTCGGCGAACGCGGCCCGCGGCACCGACGTCACGATGGTCGGCACCCGCGACTCGTGCCAGCCGATGTCGGTGTTGATCACGTTCGCGCCCGCGGACTCGACTTCCCGTGCGAGCGTGACGATGTCGTCCCAACTCTGCCCGCCCTCGACGAGGTCGGCCATCGACAGCCGGAACAGGATCAGGAGGTCCGGCCCCACCGCAGCCCGGGTGCGGCGGACGATCTCGACGGCCAGGCGGCGCCGCTTCTCCGGGGTGCCGCCCCACGCGTCCGATCGTTTGTTGGTGCGCTCGCACAGGAACTGGTTGACGAAATAGCCCTCGCCGCCCATGATCTCGACGCCGTCGTACCCGGCCGACCGGGCGAGGGTCGCGCAGCGGACGAAGTTGCGGATCTGCCACCGCACCCCGCGATCGGTGAGCCGGCGCGGCCGGAACGGATTGATGGGCGCCTTGATCGACGACGCGCTCACACTCAGCGGCTGATAGCTGTAGCGGCCCGCGTGCAGGATCTGCAACGCGATCTTCCCGCCCGCGTCGTGCACGGCGGCCGTGATCCGGCGGTGCCGTCGCGCCTCGAGCCGGTGGGTGAGCTTGGCGCCGAACGGCAGCAGCCACCCCGTCCGGTTGGGCGCGTATCCGCCGGTGACGATCAGGCCGACACCGCCGCGGGCGCGTTCGGCGTAGAACGCGGCCAGCCGGCCGGTGTGCTTCGCCCGGTCCTCGAGACCGGTGTGCATCGACCCCATGATCACGCGGTTCTTCAGTGTCGTGGGGCCGACGTCGAGCGGGGACAGCAGGTGCGGGAACGGGGGCATCATGGCGGACTCTTTCGTCAGTCGGCGGCGGTGAGCGCGGCCAGCACCTCGTCGCACCATGCGACGAACCCCTCCTCGACGCGGATCCCACCGCGCAGGACGAGGTACTGGTGCAGGGTGCGGCCGGTGCGGCGGCGGGTCGGCGGAAAATCGTGCGCCTCGATGCGGTGGTACACCGCGAGGCGGGCGGCGTGCTCGTCGCGGTGCCGGCGCACCTCGGCGAGCAGTGGCGTCAGATCGCCGGACGACGCGCCGCGGATCTTCACGGCGAGCTCGTTGCGCAGATGCCCGGGTTCGGTGGGTTCGGCGATCCAGCGGGACAACTCGGCCCGCCCCGCACTCGACACCCGGTACACCGTCTTGTCGGGACGGCCGTCCTGTGCGACGGCCTCACCCACGACCCAGCCGGCGTCGTCCATCCGCTTGAGTACGCGGTAGATCTGCTGGTGGGTGGCGCTCCAGAAGAACCCGATCGACCGATCGAACCGGCGCGCGAGCTCGTACCCCGAACCGGACTGTTCGGAGAGGGACACGAGGATCGCGTGTTCGAGTGCCACACCCACAGTCTCTATGCACTGCATAGAATATGCAACCAGTTGAATAGACCGATCGGTGTGCTGTCACCGCGAATCGAGGGGTCCGTCCGATTAGGCTCCCCGCCATGAGCACCGGCGTGGCGGGCGAAGCGGGTATCGGGCAGGCGGCGACACGGCGTCAGGTCGCGGCATGGGGACTGTGGGACTGGGGCGGGGCGGCATTCAACGCCGTCGTCCTCACGTTCGTGTTCTCCGTCTACCTCACCGACGCGGTCGGCGACGACCTGCCCGGCTCGATCTCGGCGAGCACGTGGCTCGGCTGGTCCCTCGGCATCGCCGGCTTCTTCATTGCCGTCCTCGCCCCCGTGAGCGGGCAACGATTCGACGCCACCGGCCGCCGCAAACGCTCCCTCGCGGTGCTCACGTTCCTCACCGTCGCCGCGATGGCCGGCATGTTCTTCGTCGTCGACGACTACCACTACCTGTGGCTCGGGCTCGCCCTGCTCGGCGTCGCATCGGTGATCTTCGAACTCGCCGGCGTCCCCTACAACGCGATGCTCCGGCAGGTGTCCACCCCGGAGGCCATCGGCCGGGTCTCCGGATTCGGCTGGGCCATGGGCTATTTCGGTGGCATCGTGCTGCTGCTGATCTGCTACCTCGGGTTCATCGCGGGCGACGGCGACACCCGCGGACTGCTCGGCATCACCACCGACGGCGGCCTGAACATCCGACTCGTGGCACTGCTCGCAGCGGTGTGGCTCGCAGTGTTCGCGATCCCCGTCCTCGTCGCCGTCCCCGAGGCGCCGCGCACCGCCGCCGACCCCGGCGCCGCGAAAGCCGGATTCCTCGACTCCTACCGGGTGCTGGGCCGCGACGTCCGCGACCTGTGGCACCAGGACCGGCGCACCGTCGGATTCCTGATCGCCAGCGCCCTGTTCCGCGACGGACTGGCCGGCGTGTTCACGTTCGGCGCCGTCCTCGCCGTCACCGTCTACGGACTCGCCGCCGACGACGTCCTACTGTTCGGTGTCGCCGCCAACGTCGTGGCCGCGCTCGGTGCGATCGTCGCCGGACGCTTCGACGACCGCGCCGGACCCAAGGCCGTCATCGTGGTGTCCCTGACCGCGATGCTGGTCGTCGGCGTCGTGCTGCTGGCCGTGTCCGGGCCCGCCATGTTCTGGGTGTTCGGACTGCTGCTGTGCCTGTTCGTCGGCCCCGCCCAGTCGTCGTCCCGCACCTTCCTCGCCCGGCTCACCCCACCCGGCCGCGAAGGCCAACTGTTCGGGCTCTACGCCACCACCGGCCGCGCCGTCTCGTTCCTCGCCCCCACCCTGTTCGGATTCTTCGCCTGGTGGTTCGACGCCGACCGCGCCGGCATCGTCGGACTGCTCGTCGTCCTCGCCGTCGGACTCGCCGCCCTGCTGGTGATACAGGCGCCGGACGTGCGGCCGAATGTCACACCGGTTCAGTTCGACTGAACGCATGTGACATTCGGCCACAGTGGGGTCAGGACTGCGCGACGCGGGCGAGGACCGCGTCGGCCAACGCGTCCGGGCGTTCCTCCGGGATCCAGTGGCTCGCCCCGTCGAGGACGACGAACCGGTACGGGGCGTCGACGAACTCGCCGCACCGCTGCGCCCCGGCCGGTCCGAGCGCGGGGTCGGCGGTGCTCCACACGTAGGTGGTGGGCACCGTCACCGGCGCGAGTTCCCCGAACCCGTGGGTCATGGCCCGATACCAGTTCAGAGCGGCGGTCAGGGCACCCGGCTGCGACAGCAACCGCACGTGCTCGTCGACGAGACCCGGATCGGGGATACCGCCGAACATCGCCCGCAGGCGGCGCGAATCGTCCTCGAGGAGAACCGCTTCCGCTTTCCCGTCCTCACGGAACAGGCCGAAGTATCCGGAGCGGCGCTGCTGGTCGGCGTCCGTGCGCAGCGCCCACCCGAACGCCGACGGATGCGGCACCGACACCGCAGTGAGGCTGCGCACCCGCTCCGGGTGCTGCCCGGCGACCTGCCACGCGACCGCGGCGCCCCAGTCGTGGCCGACGAGATGCGCCGAGCCCAGACCGTACGCGTCGAGCAGGCCGACGACGTCGCCGACGAGACGGTCCGACCGGTAGTCCTCGACGCTCCCGGGTCGGGCGCCGGGCGAGTAGCCGCGCTGATCCGGTGCGAGGACCCGCAGTCCCGCGGCGGCCAGACGCGGCGTGACCGGACGCCACGACGCGGAACTCTCCGGGAACCCGTGCAGCAACACGATCGGGGTGCCGTCGTCGGGGCCGGTGACGGTGACGTCGAACGTCCACGCGCCCACGGGAATGCGGTCGATCCGGGAATCGGTGGTCATGGCGTCACGGTAGCCGAATCGGGGTGCGGGCGAACGAGATCGGCCCCGGCACCTCCGATGAGGTGCCGGGGCCGATGTCGTAGTGGGATCGATCAGATGACGCCGAGGGCGAACATCGCGTCGGCGACCTTCACGAAGCCGGCGATGTTGGCGCCCAGGACGTAATCGCCCGGCTTGCCGTACTCCTCGGCCGTGGTGGAGCAGCGGCTGTGGATGTCACGCATGATCTTCGACAGGCGCTCGTCCGTGTACTCGAAGCTCCAGGAATCACGCGACGCGTTCTGCTGCATCTCCAGTGCGGAGGTGGCGACACCGCCGGCGTTGGCGGCCTTGCCCGGAGCGAACGCGACACCGGCCTCACGGAACACCGTGATACCGCCCGGGGTGGTGGGCATGTTCGCGCCCTCGGCGACAGCCTTGACACCGTGGTTGACCAGCGTCTTCGCGGACACGTCGTCCAGTTCGTTCTGCGTGGCACACGGCAGGGCGATGTCACACGGCACGTTCCAGATGTTGCCGCCCGGGTAGAACTCGGCGTCGGCGCGCTCGTCGACGTACTCGGAGATACGGCCGCGGCGGACCTCCTTGATCTCCTTGAGTAGATCGAGGTCGAGGCCGTTCTTGTCGAGGATGTAGCCCGACGAATCCGAGCATGCGATGGCGGTGCCACCGAGCTGGTGGATCTTCTCGATCGCGTAGATGGCGACGTTGCCGGAGCCGGACACGACGGCCTTCTTGCCCTCGATGGAGTCGCCCTTGGCGGCCAGCATCTCGGCGACGAAGTAGGCGGCACCGTAGCCGGTGGCCTCCTTGCGGACCATCGAGCCGCCCCACGTGAGGCCCTTGCCGGTGAGGACGCCCGACTCGTACGAGTTGGTGAGGCGCTTGTACTGGCCGAACAGGTAGCCGATCTCGCGGCCTCCGACGCCGATGTCACCGGCCGGCACGTCGGTGTACTCACCGATGTGGCGGTGCAGCTCGGTCATGAACGACTGGCAGAAACGCATGATCTCGGCCTCGGAACGACCCTTGGGATCGAAGTCCGAGCCGCCCTTGCCGCCGCCGATGGGCAGACCGGTGAGGGAGTTCTTGAAGATCTGCTCGAAGCCGAGGAACTTCACGATGCCGAGGTTGACGCTCGGGTGGAAGCGCAGGCCGCCCTTGTAGGGGCCGAGCACACTGTTGTACTGCACGCGGAAACCGCGGTTGACGTGGACGTTTCCGTTGTCGTCCTGCCACGGCACGCGGAAGATGATCTGCCGCTCGGGCTCGCACAGACGCTCGATCAGCGCGCTGTCGGCGTAGTTGGGATGCCGATCGAGCACGACGGTGAGCGATTCGAAGACCTCGGCGACCGCCTGGTGGAATTCGGGCTCGCCAGCATTGCGAAGGAGGACCTGCTTGTAGATCTCCTCGACGCGGTCGCGTACAGACACGTTCACCTACCTGATTTCCGTGAGAAGTTTGAAACCTTGCCGTCACAGCGTAAGCCGGGCAGAGTGTCGGTTCCGACGGTTACCAGGGGAAAGTGAGATTAGCCACGTGTAAACATCGTGTTACACGGTTGCGAAGATCTGCATACCAACGGGTGGGTTCGGAGGTCGGGTCCGGCGCGGAAATGTCGTATCTGTACCGATCAGGAGCCGTGTGGAGGGGGTCGAACGTCGGTGATTCCGTGTTTCCGGCGCGTAACGCCCATCGATGTCGGGTGGCCGTGGTTCGATCATGGCTCGATACATGCTTCGGGGGAAACATCCGGTCGGGTGGACATGTGCGGATCGTCTTCCCCTCAAATGGGTGGGAAGGACACAGTCAGTGAGTGCAGGGACACGGAGATGGGCGGCCGCCTTGTCGGCGACCGCGGTCACGGTCGGTCTGTCGGTTGCGATGGCGACGCCGGCGGGTGCGGTCGGTGGCCCGTGCGGGCAGAGCAGCGGCAGCTCTGGCAGCGGGGGTAGTTCGGGGAGCAGCGGCAGCCTCGGCAGTTCCGGGCTGACCGGCAGCCTCATGGGCAGTCTCGGTGCGGGAAGCCTGGGCAGTGCGACGGGGTCGCTCGCCAACTCGCTGCCGTGGATCACCGGTGCGCCCGACGGCGCGCTGCCGATCCTGTCCGGCAAGACCAAGGCCATCGAGATGGTCACCGGGCCCGGCAGCCCCAACAAGACGATCGAACGGTTCAGCGTCTCCGGCACCGACCTCGGCATCATGTGGGACAACGGGGCCGGCCAGGTGCTGATGGCGTTCGGAGACACCGTCGGCGACTGCGACGAGCCCGGCGACCAGTGGCGCAGCAACGTGCTGTTCCGCAGCAGCGACCGGAACCTTGCCGACGGCATGCGACTGGACAACTCGCCGCTGGCGACCCCGCCGCCGCCGAACTTCTCCCGGCAGGTGATCCAGGGGCTGCTGGGCCAGAATCCGGGGAGTTTCCCCGAGTTCACCGTCATCCCCACCGGTGGTGTCGCCGTCGACGGCAAGCAGTACGTGCGCTGGATGTCGGTGCGCTCCTGGGACACCCCGGGCGAGTGGACGACGAACTACTCCGGTCTGGCGGAGTCCTCGGACAACGGCGACACGTGGAAGACGCTGCCGCAGACGGTGCGGCTCAACCGTGAGGGCGTGTTCGACGGCATCGACCTCCCGGGGGTTCCCGCGCTGGCCTCGGCCAACAAGAACTGGCAGATGAGCGCGTTCGTCCCCGGACGAGGTGCGGACGACAAGTACGTCTACGAGTTCGGTACCCCGTCCGGCCGCTCCGGTGAGGCCCGCCTGGCGCGGGTTCTGGCGACGTCGGCCGACATGGTGGACCTGACCAAGTACGAGTACTGGACCGGATCGACGTGGTCGGCCGACATCAGTGCCGCGAAGCCGGTGATCAACGGCAAGGTCAGCGAGCTGTCGGTGCAGTGGAACGACTATCTCGGCAAGTACATCGCGATGTACACCGACGTGAACGGCCTGGTGATGCGTCAGTCCGATTCGCCGATCGGCCCGTGGAGCGGTAAGCAGACGATCGTCAGCTCGGTCGCGCTGCCGTCGCTGTACGGCGGACTGATGCACCCGTGGTCGCAGGGCAAGGACCTGCACTTCGTCCTCACCACGTGGGACCGCTACAACGTCATCTACATGCGCACCGACCTCGGTGCCGGACTCATGTCGCGCGGCACCGGCGACGCCCCGGACCCGGGTGTCACCGGCGAGCAGAAGCTGCTCGGCGTGGAGACCCCGGAATCCGGCGAGACCCTGCAGCTGAACGTGAAGTAGCAGTTCGGTTCTCGTGACGCGACGGCCCGTCCCCGGGTTTCGGGGGCGGGCCGTCGGTGTGTCTGAGCGACGGTGTCGATCACCTCTGTTTCGAAACCCACGTTCAGGCCGAGAACAGGGCCTCGCGAGTATTCGATCGGCGGCGATATGTATCCACTCGAGTGGGGAGTTTGACCCATAGCCGCAGGTCAGATGGTGCCCCCGGCAGGAATCGAACCTGCGACCTAGAGATTAGAAGGCTCTTGCTCTATCCAACTGAGCTACGGAGGCGCGGGCAGAAGCATACCTGCAGACGGGGGCGCTTCCGCGAACCCGGTCGTCAGCTCCATCGGGTGACGTGGGTGTGGGGTGCGTAGTGGGTGATGTCGGCGCCGGCGGGGCGGGTCATGGCCTGCCGGCAGTGCGGGGTGGTGATGACGTGCAGCAGTTCGACGGTGGCCGGTTGGAGGTGCCGGGGTGCAAGGGTGGTGGCACACCAGTCGTCGTCGGCGTGCAGGTCCGGTCCGTCGAGGACGGCGAGGCTGTCGTCGAACAGGTCGTCGCCGACGGCGTAGCGGAGGGCGAGGGTCAGTGCCGTCGACTGCCGGACGGCTTCGATCGCGGCGGCGTCGCTGGGGAAGACGCGTTTACGGGTGTCCGGGACGGCGAGGTCGCGCAGCATCCGCCGCATCGGCCCGTCGCCCGCGGCGGCGGACGGGCCGAGGAACCACTGCTGTTCCTGTAGCCGCGACAGTGGGGGACCGGTACGGGCGAGGGGATGGTCGGACGCGCACACCGTCAGCACCTCGTAGTGCAGGAACGGGCACACCGACAGTTGGCCGCGATGGTCGGAGGCGCGGGGGCCGAGCGCGACGTCGACGGTCCGGGAGGCGACGAGGTCGGCGAACCGGCGCGCCGGATGGACACTGATCTCCACCGACAGGTCCGTCGCGGCCGACGCGAACAGGTCGACCAGTCCGGGGGCGGCATGCTCGGCGAACAGGGGTGACGCCGCGATCCGCAGCATGCGCCGCCCGTGCCCGGCCTGCCCCACCTCGAGTGCCGTCTGCCGTTGCAGGCCGAGGATCTCCACTGCCCGCCCGGCGAGACACAACCCGCCCGGCGTGAACACCAGACCGGACGGTCCACGACTGTACAGGGGGTCGCCGAGTTCCTTGCGGAGCTGCGCGATGTGCATCGAGACACCCGAATCCGTCATGCCCAATTCCCGTGCCGCCGCCCGGACCGAGCCGAGCCGCACCACCGCGGAATAGGCTCGCAGCTGAGCGGGTGTCACACCGCCGAGTTTACGTCCCACGCGAGATCGACATCCGGGAATCGGCCGTCCTACCTGCGGCGACGGCCGAAAGGGGTGGAGTGTTCCGATGCGTGACGGCTTGTCCGATCCGGTCTGCGACATCGCCGGAGGCGCCGTCGATGCCGCCACCACGAACCGGTCGGTACCCGGACCGGTCGAGGCCTGAGTCCGACGCATCGTCGTAGGTCCTACCCTGGTGGCTATGGCAACACCCCTGCGAGAGCAGTCCGATCGCGCTCCCGTTTCCCCTCCCCACACCGGTTCCGGGCCCGTCTACGCCGTCAGCGGTGTCCTCGCGGGAGTGGTCGCCGCGCTGGTCGTCGCCCTGTCGGCGTCGCAGGCGCTCGTCCTCATGGGCATCCCCGACCCCGGCCCGTTCACCACCTACGGGCTGCCCGCGATCCGCGCCGTCAGCGAGATCGCGGCCGTCGTCACCGTCGGCTCCCTGCTGTTCGCGGCGTTCATGGTGCCGCCGCAGAAGAGTGGGGTCCTCGACGTCGACGGCTACCGCGCGGTCCGCACCGCGTCGCACGCCGCCCTCGCGTGGGCGCTGTGCGCGGTGATCCTCGTGCCGCTGACCCTGTCGGACACGTCCGGGCAGCCGTTCTCGGTGGCGATCCAGCCGGACAACCTGTGGTCGGCGATCGGACAGGTCGAGAACGCGGTCGCCTGGGTGTGGACCGCGGGACTCGCACTCGTCCTCACCGTCCTGACCCGCATCGCACTGCGCTGGTCGTGGACACCGTTCCTGCTACTACTGAGCATCGCCGCGATGATGCCGCTCGCTCTGACCGGGCACTCGTCGTCCGGCGGCTCCCACGACATCGCCACCAACAGCCTCATCTGGCATCTCGTCGGGGCCGCGTTCTGGGCCGGTGGCCTGTTCGCGCTGCTCGCGCACGCCCGCCGCGGCGGCGCCCACACCGACGTCGCGGCCCGCCGCTTCTCGTTCGTCGCGACGATCTGCTTCGTCGCCATGGCCGTCAGCGGCATCGTCAACGCCCTCGTCCGGATGCCGCTCGACGAGGTGTTCTCCACCACGTACGGCCGTCTGGTCGTCGCGAAGACCGTCGCCCTCGTTCTTCTCGGCGTCTTCGGCTTCCTGCAGCGTCGCAGGTCGCTGCCGGCGCTCGTCGCCGACCCGCAGTCCCGGGGCGCGCTCGTCCGGTTCGCCGGCGCCGAGGTCCTCGTGTTCGCCGCCACCATCGGCCTCGCCGTCGGACTCGGCCGCACCCCGCCCCCGCCGCCGTCGTCGATCCCCACCCTCAGCGAGGTCGAACTCGGCTACAACCTCGACGGACCGCCGACCCTCGCGCGCCTGATGTTCGACTGGCGCTTCGACCTCATGTTCGGCACCGCGGCGATCGTGCTCGCCGTGCTCTACATCGTCGGCCTGCGCACCCTCCGCAAACGCGGCGACTCCTGGCCGGTCGGCCGGACGATCTCGTGGCTGCTCGGCTGCCTCGTCCTGCTCCTCGCGACGTCGTCGGGTGTCGGACGGTACGCACCGGCCGTGTTCAGCGTCCACATGGGCGCCCACATGGCGCTGTCGATGCTCGCGCCCGTCCTGCTCGCACTCGGCGGCCCGTTCACACTCGCGCTGCGGGCGCTGCGGCCCGCCGGGAAGGACGGTGTCCCCGGCCCGCGTGAATGGCTGCTCAGTTTCCTGCACAGCCCCATCTCGCGGTTCCTGACGCAACCGCTGGTTGCGGCCGTGCTGTTCGTCGGCGGGTTCTACGCGCTGTATCTCGGCGGTATCTTCAGCGCCGCCGTCGACAGCCACGCCGCGCACCTGGTGATGAACCTGCACTTCATCCTCAGCGGCTACCTCTTCTACTGGGTGATCATCGGCGTCGACCCGGCCCCGCGGAACCTGCAGCCCGTGACGAAACTCGGCGTGGTGTTCGGGTCGCTGCCGTTCCACGCGTTCTTCGGCATCGCGCTGATGAGCATGGGCGAGGTCATGGGTGCCACCTTCTACCGGTCCCTCGGGCTCGGCTGGAACGACGACCTGCTGCGTGACCAGCAGCTCGGCGGCTCCATCGCCTGGGCCACCGGTGAGATGCCGCTCGTGATCATCATGCTGGCGCTGCTGGTGCAGTGGTCGCGCAGCGACCAGCGGACCGCGAAACGCGTCGACCGGGCCGCCGAACGCGACGACGGCGCCGACCTCGCCGCCCACAACGCGATGTTCGCCGAACTCGCCCGCCGCGACCGGGAAGCCGGCCTGTAGCACACGGCTCCGACGGGAACACCCCGAAACCGGCCGTTTCGGGGTGGGCTGTGGATACGACTTCTGTTCATCCACAGATCCGGTGAACCCCTGTCCCCGCCGCCGCATCCCCGGCATCGTCGAACGCACCGCCCCATCCGGGCGGTGCGTTCGCCGCATTCAGCGGGGACGCCGCACACAGTTCGAGGGGGACACCATGTACGAGACCCACGCCGCTGTCGTCGGCACCGTGATCACCGATCCGGTCAAACGCGAAACCGTGTCGGGAGAGGAGGTGCTGAGCTTCCGGATGGCCAGCAACATCCGCCGCCGAGACCGTGACTCCGGGGAATGGGTCGACGGCGGCACCCTGTACCTGACCGTCAGCTGCTGGCGCCGGCTCGTCTCGGGCGTCGCCGCATCCCTCATGAAGGGCGACCCGATCATCGCGTACGGGGAACTGCGCACCAACGAATACATCACCCGCGACGGCGAACCGCGCAGCGGACTCGAGATGCGGGCCACCGCCGTCGGCCCCGACCTGTCCCGGTGCAGCGTCAAACTCGACCGCACCGGACGGGCGCGTCCCGCGGCCCCGTCGGAGGAAGCGCCGGCCCAGGAACCGGGATCTGGATCGGACGATGTGACAGACGGTGCGGGACTCGTCGACGTGGAGCCCGCACTCGTCGGCTGAACGGATCCGGTCCACGCCGGTGCGACGGTCTGACACAGTGATCGACATCCGATCCGGACATTCACAACACTCGGGAGTTGGTATGCGTCGATCACGTTCGAAGACACTGCGCGGTTCCGCCGCGGGAGCACTGCGCCGTTCCACCGCAGTAGGAGCGGCACTCGCGCTCGCCGCCCTCGCCCCGGCCACCGCCTCGGCCGACGCGGTACCGGCCGCACCCGGTCACGTCGAATCGGTGCAGCAGCTACCCGCCGAACTCGGGCTGGCCGGCGCGGCCCGGCAGTACCGGATCGAGTACACGACGCGGGACGCCGCCGGGCGTCCCGCGTCGAGCACCGGCGTGGTGTTCGTGCCGTCGGGCACCCCGCCCGAGGGCGGCTGGCCGGTGGTGTCGTGGGCGCACGGCACCGTCGGTCTGGGCGACTCGTGCGCGCCGTCGCGCAATGCGCGGACGGAACGGGACGCCACCTACCTGGGCCACTGGCTGGCGCAGGGCTACGCGATCGTCGCCACCGACTACATCGGGCTCGGCACCCCGGGCGTGCATCCGTACCTCGAATCCGAATCCGAGGCGAACGCCGTCATCGACATGGTTCGCGCCGGCCGCGCGGCCGTCCCGGAACTGTCGCCGCGCTGGACGGTGATCGGCCAGTCCCAGGGCGGGCACGCGGCCCTCGCCGCCGCCCACAAGGCCACGACGTACGCACCCGACCTCGACTACCGCGGCGCGGTCACCACCGGCGCCCCGTCCAACCTCGAGCACGGCTTCGTGATCGGTGGACCCTGGATCCCGAACCTCGGATTCGACGGCCTCACATCGTTCACCACCTACATCCTGGCGGGTATGCGCGAAACCATGCCGCAGGTCGACGTCGACAGCTATCTGACGCCGCGCGGCCGGGAACTCGTCGACGCCGCCGAAGTCAACTGCTACGACACACAGGACGAGGCGGTCGCGGGCGTCTCGGTCGGTGAACTCCTCGCCCGACCGCTCGCCGAACCGGCGTTCCGGGACGCGATGACTGCATACCTCGGTGTCCCGTCCAACGGCTACGACAGGCCGCTGTTCGTCGCACAGGGACTGTTCGACACCGTCGTCCCGGCACCGTTCTCGTTCAAGCTGGCCGTCGACTTCGCCATCGCGGCCGTCGACGCGACCTACCGCACCTACCCGACCGGACACAGCGAGACCATGGCCGCTTCCCTGCCCGACACCACCCCCTTCGTCCAGCGGCTGCTGGGCTGATCCCGGCTTCCGGCTGAAGGTGCCCTTCGTGCGCTCGTAGCGACCGAAGGGTCCCTTCAGCCAAGGGGGAGGGAGCGTCGAGCGCGGGCGGAGGCACCGGTCCGGGCGCGGTAGGCTGGCACCCGAGTCGTGCATTCTCGCAGCCCGTGAGCTGCACATTTTCCGGTCCAGATGGGAGCCTTTGGGTGGCTGAGTTCATTTACACGATGAAGAAGGTGCGCAAGGCGCATGGCGACAAGGTCATCCTCGATGACGTCACCATGAGCTTCTATCCGGGCGCCAAGATCGGTGTGGTGGGCCCGAACGGCGCCGGTAAGTCGAGCATCCTGAAGATCATGGCCGGGCTGGATCAGCCGGGCAACGGTGAGGCGTTCCTCGCTCCCGGCGCCTCGGTCGGCATCCTGATGCAGGAGCCGCTGCTCGACGAGACCAAGACTGTTCGCGAGAACGTCGAAGAAGGCCTCGGCGAGACGATGGTGCAGCTCAAGCGCTACAACGAGATCGCCGAGCTGATGGCCACCGACTACTCCGACGAGCTCATGGAGGAGATGGGCACGCTCCAGGAGAAGCTCGACCACGCGGATGCCTGGGAGATCGACTCGCAGCTCGAGCAGGCGATGGACGCGCTGCGCTGCCCGCCGCCGGAGGAGATGGTCACCCACCTGTCCGGTGGCGAGAAGCGTCGTGTGGCACTGTGCAAGCTGCTGCTGAGCAAGCCTGACCTGCTGCTGCTCGACGAGCCCACCAACCACCTCGATGCCGAGTCGGTGCTGTGGCTCGAGCAGCACCTGGCGGCCTACCAGGGCGCCATCCTCGCGGTCACCCACGATCGCTACTTCCTCGACCACGTCGCGCAGTGGATCTGCGAGGTCGACCGCGGCCGCCTGTACCCGTACGAGGGCAACTACTCCACGTACCTGGAGCAGAAGGCCGCGCGCCTCGAGGTGTCCGGCAAGAAGGACCAGAAGCTGCAGAAGCGCCTCAAGGAGGAGCTCGCCTGGGTCCGCTCGGGTGCCAAGGCCCGTCAGGCCAAGAACAAGGCCCGACTCGACCGTTACGACGAGATGGTCGCCGAGGCCGAGAAGACCCGCAAGCTCGACTTCGACGAGATTCAGATCCCGGCGCCGCCGCGCCTCGGCGACGTGGTCGTCGAGGTCTCGAACCTCGACAAGGGCTTCGACGGCCGCGTCCTGATCAAGGACCTGTCGTTCACGTTGCCGCGCAACGGCATCGTCGGCGTCATCGGCCCCAACGGTGTCGGTAAGACGACGCTGTTCAAGACCATCGTCGGGCTCGAGGATCCGGATGCCGGCGAGGTCAAGGTCGGTCAGACGGTCCAGCTGAGCTACGTCGACCAGAACCGCGCCGGAATCGACCCGGCCAAGACAGTGTGGGAGGTCGTCTCCGACGGCCTCGACCACATCGTGGTCGGCCAGACCGAGATGCCCTCGCGCGCCTACATCAGCTCGTTCGGCTTCAAGGGCCACGACCAGCAGAAGCCGTCCGGGGTGCTCTCCGGTGGTGAGCGCAACCGTCTCAACCTGGCGATGACGCTCAAGCAGGGCGGCAACCTGATCCTGCTCGACGAGCCGACCAACGACCTGGACGTCGAGACCCTCGGTTCGCTGGAGAACGCGCTCGAGCAGTTCCCCGGCTGCGCCGTGGTCATCTCGCACGACCGCTGGTTCCTGGACCGCACCTGCACCCACATCCTGGCGTGGGAAGGCGGCTTCGGCGACAACGAGGCGGCCTGGTACTGGTACGAGGGCAACTTCGAGGGCTACGAGGCGAACAAGGTCGAGCGCCTCGGCCCCGATGCCGCCCGCCCGCACCGCGTCACGCACCGCAAGCTGACGCGCGACTGATCGTCGTGTCCGAAGCGAAGATCTACAGCTGCGACGTCCAGATCCGGTGGGGTGACTCCGACCGGCTCGGGCACGTCAACAACGCCCGCGTCGTCGAGTTCATGCAGGAAGCGCGTGCCCTGTTCCTGAAGGAGCAGGTGCGTGCCGGCGGTGGCCGGGCCGGGGCGGTCGTCGTCCGCAAGATGGACGCCGAGTTCCTCCGCCCGATCACGGATGCGTCCGGCCCGGTCCGGGTCGAGGTGTCGATCGTGCACGTGGGCACGTCGTCGTTCACGATGCGGCACGTCGTCGAGGACGTCGACGGCAACGTCTGCGCAGCCGGGGACGCTCTGCTGGTGGCGTTCGACGTCCGCACCGAGACATCCCGTCCGCTGTCCGACGTCGAACGTGAGGTTCTGGGCCGGTATCTGCCGGCCACCGCTCTCGCGTAACGGTAGGAATCGGTCGCGACGTCTCCGTCTCGCACGCGATTCGAGGTCACCGCGGTTAGGCTCGCTGCAGAGCCATCCGCGGTGACCTGGAACAGGACGGAGTGTCGCGATGACGGATTCACTCGATTCCGGCCGGGCGGTCGACCTGCCCGCGCAGGTGCGGGCCGAACTGCCGCTGCTGCGGGCCGCCTACTTCCGGCACACGTCGGCCGACGAACCCGACAGTGTCCTGCACGAGCGTGCGGACGCCATCCTCCGCGAACATCTCCGTCTGGCGCTGCAGCGCCCGCCCGGCGCCGCCGTCACCCGCGTCCACCGGCCCGCGGATTCCACCGGGGTCGGCGCGGCACTGCAGATCGTCACCGACGACATGCCGCTGCTCGTCGAGTCGGTCACCGCACTCCTCGGTCGCCTCGACGCGTCGATCAGCGAGGTGGTGCATCCGATCCTCGGTGTCGACCGCGGCCCGGACGGCACACTCCACCGGGTTCTGCCCGAGACGGCGGTCCGGGATCTGCCGGACGGGGTGGCCGCCGAGTCGTGGATGCACGTCCAGTTGCATCCCGCGACCGAGACCGCGGTCCTCGACTCGCTCGAGGGTGCCCTCGTCGGCGTCCTGACGGATGTGGCGCAGGTGGTCGAGGACACCGAGACGATGCGCACGCTGCAGCGGTCCCTGGCCACCGAGTTCGAGACGCGTGCCGCGACCCCGCCCCCGGGACGGACCGCCGACGAGATCCGGGACTGTGCGAACCTGCTGCGGTGGCTCGCGGACGGGCACTACACGGTGCTCGGCTACCGACGCTACGAGTGCGGCGGGGGCTGTCACGCGGTGCCCGTCGCGGCGAGCGGTCTCGGTGTGCTCCGTACCGACGGCCCCACCGATCAGGGCATCCAGATCCCTTGCGCGGCAGGGCTGCCCGAACAGCCGCTGCTGGTGTTGACGCAGGGGTCCGCGCCGGCGACCGTGCACCGGTCGGTGTACCCGTACTTCGTGGGGGTGAGCATCGTCGCCGACGACGGCACCATCGTCGGCGAGCACCGGTTCCTCGGAGTGTTCACGGTGACCGCGCTGCACGAGAACGTCCTCGACATCCCGGTGATCGAGCGTCGGGTGCGTACGGCGATCGCCCGCGCCGGATTCGATATCGACTCGTTTTCCGGGCAGGCGATGCTCGAGGTGGTGCAGTCGTTCCCGCGGACCGAACTCTTCTCGATCGACACCGATGCCCTCGTCGGCACGATGACGGCGGTCCTCAACATCGGTCTGCGTCGGCAGGTGCGGCTGTTCATGCGGGAAGACACGTTCGGGCGGTTCGTCTCGTGCCTGGTGTACCTGCCGCGGGACCGGTACACGACGCTGGTGCGGCTGCGGATGCAGAAGATCCTGCTCGCCGAGCTCGGCGGTGGTTCGCTCGACTACACGGTGCGGGTGAGCGAGGGTGATCTCGCGATGCTGCACGTGACGATCCGGAAACCGGCCGGCCGGCAGGACGTGCACGTCGACACTTCCGAGGCGAACCGGCTGCGTCTCCAGAGCCGGCTGGCCGCCGCGAGCCGCAGTTGGGACGACCGGTTCGCGGACGCCGCGGCCGTGGACCCGTCGACGGATCCGGCGGTGGTCGCACCGTACGTTCCGGCGTTCCCGGACGGGTACAAGGAGGATTTCGCACCCGAACGTGCTCTCGCTGACATCGCCCGGCTCGCTGCGCTACAGGTGGATTCGATCGATCTGAGCCTCTACCACGACCCGTCGGAGGTGGCCGGGCGGTGGCAGTTCGCCCTGTACTTCGCGGGTGAGGGGATCTCGCTGTCCCACGTGCTGCCGGTGCTGCACAGTCTCGGCGTCGAGGTTCTCGACGAGCGCCCCTACCAGATCGTGCGTCCCGACGGAATGCATTGCTGGATCTATGATTTCGGTCTCGAGGTGCCGGCGTCGGTTCTGCGGGACGCGGTCGCCGACCTGCGCGGTGGGGGGCCGGACGAGCAGTTGCGCGGCCGGTTCACGGAGGCGTTCACCGCGGCGTGGCACGGCCGGTGCGAGGCGGACCGGTTCAACGAGTTGGTGCTGCGGGCCGGGCTGGACTGGCGGCAGGTGACGGTGCTGCGGGCGTACGTGAAGTTCCTGCGGCAGGCCGGGTTCGCGTACAGCCAGGTGCACATCGAGACGGTGCTGCTCGGGCACCCGGAGATCGCGCGGGGGCTCGTCGAACTGTTCGAGGCGCTGTTCGATCCCGATGCCGGACACGGTGGGGCACGCCCGGATCCGCACGGACTCGAGCGGGCGCTCGGCGTCGCGATCGGTGAGGTGGTGAGCCTCGACGTGGACCGGATCCTGCGGGCGCTGTTCGGTCTGGTGCGGGCGACGTTGCGTACCAACCATTTCGTGCGTGACGGGTACGGGAACCCGCGCGGTTTCCTGTCCCTGAAGTTCGAGCCGGGCCGTATCCCGGAGTTGCCCAAGCCGCGGCCGCGGTTCGAGGTGTTCGTGTATTCGCCCGAGGTCGAGGGGGTCCATCTGCGGTTCGGTGCGGTCGCCCGCGGCGGGCTGCGCTGGTCGGACCGTCGGGAGGACTTCCGTACCGAGATCCTCGGGCTGGCGAAGGCGCAGGCGGTCAAGAACGCTGTCATCGTCCCGGTGGGTGCGAAGGGCGGATTCGTCGTCAAACGGCCCGTCCCGCCCACCGGGGATGCGGGCGTGGACCGGCAGGCGGTCCGGGACCAGGGTGTCGCCTGCTACCGCGAATTCATCTCCGGGCTCCTCGATGTCACCGACAACGTGGACCGCGGCACCGGGGCGATCGTGCACCCGGATCGGGTGGTGCGGCGCGACGCGGACGACTCCTACCTGGTGGTGGCCGCGGACAAGGGCACCGCCACGTTCTCCGACATCGCCAACGACGTCGCCGCCGGGTACGGGTTCTGGCTCGGGGACGCGTTCGCGTCCGGCGGGTCGGCCGGCTACGACCACAAGGAGATGGGGATCACGGCCCGCGGCGCGTGGGAGAGCGTCAAGGTGCATTTCCGGGAACTCGGAATCGACGTCTCCGCAGACGATTTCACAGCCGTCGGGATCGGTGACATGAGCGGTGACGTGTTCGGCAACGGGATGCTGCTCAGCGAGCACATCCGCATCGTCGCCGCGTTCGACCACCGGCACATCTTCCTCGATCCGAACCCGGATGCGGCCCGCTCGTTCACCGAACGCCGGCGCCTGTACGCACTCCCGCGTTCGTCGTGGGCGGACTACGACACGGCCCTGATCGGCGAGGGCGGCGGCGTGTACGCGCGGACGGTGAAGGCGGTGCCGATCAGCCCGCAGGTGCGCGCCGCGCTCGGCCTCGGCGACGACGTCACCGAGATGACCCCGCCCGATCTGATGAAGGCGATTCTCACCGCACCCGTCGACCTGTTGTGGAACGGCGGCATCGGCACGTACGTGAAGGCGTCGACCGAGTCCGACGCCGCGGTCGGTGACAAGAGCAACGACGCGGTGCGGGTGCGTGGCGCCGACGTGCGGGCCCGGGTGATCGGTGAGGGCGGCAACCTGGGCGTCACCCAGCTCGGCCGGATCGAGTACGCGCTGCACGGCGGCAAGATCAACACCGATGCCATCGACAACTCGGCCGGCGTGGACTGCTCCGACCACGAGGTGAACATCAAGATCCTGCTCGACGCGCTGGTGAGCAGCGGTGAGCTGGCCGTCGCCGACCGGGACCCGTTGCTCGCCTCCATGACCGACGAGGTCGCCCGGCTGGTGTTGGCGGACAACGTCTCCCAGAACATCCAGCTGGGCATGTCGCGGGCGAGTGCGGCGCAGATGCTCGGGGTGCACCGCCGGTTGATCGCGATGCTCATCGCGCAGTACGGGCTCGACCGCAAGATCGAGGCGCTGCCGACCGAGGGCGAGTTCACCAAACGCGTCCAGGCCGGGATCGGTCTCACCTCACCCGAGTTGGCGACGGTGATGGCGCACGTCAAACTCGCGTTCGCGAAGGATCTCCTCGCCACCGACCTGCCGGACACCGAGGTCTTCGCGGCCCGGCTGCCCGGCTACTTCCCGGTGCAGCTGCGGTCCCGGTTCCGTTCGTCGATCCGGGCGCATCCGCTGCGCCGCGAGATCGTCGCCACGATGCTCGCCAACGAGGCGGTCGACAACGGCGGCATCACCTACGTCTACCGGTTGTCCGAGCACACCGGCGCGTCCAGTTCCGACGCGATCCGCGCGTACGCGGCCGTCACCGAGATCTTCGAGCTCCCGGCGGTGTGGGAGCGGATCGACACCGCCGACATCCCGGCCGACGTCGCGTACACGCTGATGTTGCAGTCCCGGCGGGTCCTGGACCGGTCGTCGCGCTGGTTCCTGTCGAACCGGCCGCAGCCGGTCGCGGTGGGCGCCGAGATCAGCCGGTACTCGGCCGAGTTCCGTAAACTGGCACCGCACGTGCCGGGGTGGCTGCGCGGGCACCGGTCGACCGAACTGGAGTGGCGGACACAGGCCGTCGTCGACCGGGGGGTGCCGCGGGAGCTGGCACGCGAGGTGTACGGGCTGCTCGACCTGTACAGCCTGCTCGACATCGTCGACGTCGCCGACATCTGCGAACGCGACGGGGACGAGGTCGCCGAACTGTACTTCGCGCTCGACGCGCACCTCGGGATCGACTGGCTGCTCACCGCGGTCTCCGATCTGGCGCGCGGTGACCGCTGGCATTCTCTGGCGCGGCTGGCGTTGCGCGACGACCTGTACGGGTCGCTGCGATCCCTGACCCTCGAGGTCCTCGCGGGCGGTGAACCGACCGAGACGTCGCAGGAGAAGATCGACTACTGGGAGTCGACGAATGCGTCGCGGCTCGCCCGGGCGAGGTCCGCGCTCGCGGAGATCTCCGAGTCTGGGACGCTGGACCTCGCGACGCTCTCGGTGGCGGCGCGTCAGGTTCGCAGCATGGTGCGGGGTGTGGGCACCAGATCGGAGGTCGGAAGGTGACAGCGCAGGACGTCGCGCACAACGGAGTCGAGGTCGGGGGACCGGCCGCGGCGGAGCCGGTCGGGTTCCACACCACGGTGGTGGTCCGCTGGTCCGACATGGACGCGTTCCAGCACGTCAACCACGCACGGATGGTGACGCTCCTCGAGGAGGCGCGGATCCCGTGGCTGTTCGAGGACGACGCCCCGACGGTGACGTTGCGGGACGGTGCGGTGATCGCCGACCTGCACGTGCGCTACCGCGGCCAGCTGCGGCACAGTGACAGCCCCCTCGACGTGCTGATGTGGATCGAGCAGATCCGGGCCGTCGACTTCACCATCGCCTACGAGGTGCGGCCGGCCGGTACCGCGGCGTCGACGCCGCCGTCGATCGTCGCGTCGACGCAGATCGCGGCCTTCGACATCGGGACGCAGCGGCTGCGGCGGCTCACCGACACGGAACGCGGCTACCTGGAGTTGTGGAAGCGTGGCTGACCGGGTCCTGACGGTCCCGGATCCGGTCGAACGCGCCAACCTGGCGGCGTTCGTCGCCCGCGTGGTCCGACTCGACGAGGCCGCCGTGATCCGGATGCGCCGCCGCGGCGACGGGCACGTGTCGGTGTGGGCGCCCACCGGATTCGACGCCCTCGCCACCCGCGTCGTCGCCGGGCAGATACGGCCGGACGATCTCACCGCGGCCGGGGACGTGCTGGCCCGCGGCCTGGCGGCCGGTGGGGCCGACATCGATCCGGGGTTCGCGATGGACTCGGCGTGGCGGGGGGCGCTGCCCCCGGACACCGGGTTCGTCCACGTCGACGACGTGCCCGCCCGGGTGCTGTTCGACCTGGCCCGACGCGGCGCCGATCTCGCGCAGCAGCACGCCGGACCGCAGGGGCCGCCGACATCACTGCTCGACCAGACGGTGCTCGACGTCACCGGCGCGGAGGGTGATGCGGCGGTCGCTGTCTCGATGCGGACCGTGTTCGCGCTCACCGCAATGGGATTCGTGCCGGAGACCGCGGGCCACGAGGACGAGGTCGTGCGGGTGCGGGCGTCCGCGACCTGGCTGCGCCTCGACGCCCGCTACGGCTCGATCCACACCCGCCGCGGCGGCGGGCTGCCGCTGTTCACGACGTAGGAGTCAGTGGCCCGGGACGACCGTGAGCGTGCCGTGGCAGACGGCGTTCTGCGGGTTGATCCACCACCAGCCGGCGCCGGTCTGCACGGTGACGGTCACGTCCACGGTGCCGGTCCCGGCCCAGGTGCGGTTGATCGGGATGCCGGGTGCCTGGTTCCAGGCGGCCTCGTCGCTGACGCTGCGCCCGGACTCGCCGGTGGTGCGGTTGTGCCAGTCGACGAGGACCCGGGTGCCGTACCAGTTCGGCCCGATGCTCGGGATCAGTCCGCCGGGCGGGACGGGCAGTTCGTTGCCGCCGCTGAGCAGGACCGACGGTTGCAGGGCGTCACCGCCCGGGGGCAGCGACTCGCCGGATGCCGCGGTCACCGCCCATGTGAACGACGGCGCCCAGAGTAGAGGATTCAGGCTCGAACACGTCATGGTCGTCGATGTCGGTGGTGCCGGGTCGGCGTGGGCGACGCCACTACCGGCGAGGACGGTGGCTGCTGCTCCGGCAACGGCGAGCACGGCAGTGGTCGCTGTGCGTATCGGCCGAGTGGTCATCGGGGGCGCCCCTTCGATTCGGTTCCGTGGCAACGGTGATCGTCACGGTACCGGTGTATCCGTGGACGTGCCGGGTTCCGTTACGGGTGGGCGGGACCGACGACGGGGACCAGGAACTGTTCGATCATGGCGCGCTCGTCGGCCTCGTCGATGCCGGGCACGGTGAGCAGGGAGACGATCACCCGCACCAGCCAGCGGGCGCGACCGGTGGTCTCGGCGTCGACACTGCCGTCGGGGCCGGCGAGGAACACCGCGCCGAGCACCTCGATCATCTCGGACGTGCTCGCCAACTCGGATGCGAGGGCGGCGTCGCCGATCCCGAACCACACCGACAGGGTCGGGTCGGCGCGGACCTCCCGGAGTGCGGTGAGCACGGCCTCGGTGATCCGTTCACGCGGGTCGGTGGCCGTGACCGACCGGGCGACACGGTCGCCGAGCCGGCGGGCCTCCCGGTGCACGAACGCCAGGTGCAGGGCCTTGCGGCTGGCGAAGTAGCGGTACAGGGTTGCGCGGGAACATCCTGCGGCCGACGCGATCTCGGCCATCCCGGTACCGGCGACACCGCGATCGACGAACAGTTGTGCGGCGGCGTCGAGGATCTTCCCGGCCGCCGCCGCGCCACGTTCGTCGTGCAGCCACGAGTGGGAAGTGCTGGTGGACACGGTCATCCGGCCCGGAACGGGACGTGCGTGGGGCGTCGGACATAGTTGCCGGAGGCGTACTCGACGCCGTCGATGTCGACGTCGAAGTCCGGGCAGCGGGCAAGCAGTTCCTCGAGCGCGACCCGCGCCTGCATGCGTGCGGCCGCAGCCCCCAGGCAGTGGTGGTTGCCGCTGCTGAACGTCATGATCAGCCGCGGATCGCGGAGCACGTCGAGTTCCTCGGCGTCGTCCCCGAACACCAGCGGATCCCGGTTCGCGGACCCGTACACCAGCAGCGTCTTGCGTCCGGCGGGGATGGTGACGCCGTCGATGTCGACGTCGCGGGTGGTGGTGCGGGCCAGCCCCTGCACCGGCGAGGTGAGGCGCAGCAACTCTTCGATCGCGCCCGGGATCAGCGTCGGATCGTCGAGCAGCAGCTGCCGCTGATCGCGCCGCTGGGTGAGCAGTTGCACTGTGCCACCGAGCATTCCGGTGGTGGTGTCGTTGCCGCCGGTGACCATCGTGAACGCGAACCCGAGGATCGACAGCAGCCCGGAGACGTCGCCGTCGGCGCCGACACCGGCCGCGACGAGATGCGAGATGGTGTCGTCGCCCGCGGACCCTGATGCGGCCTCGGTGCGGCGGCGTTCGATCAGGCCACCGAAGTACGTCATCAACTCGACGACCGCATGCTGCGCGGCGAGCGGATCACCGGTCGCGTTGGCGGCGACGATCGCGTCGGTCCAGCCGTCGAACTGCCCACGGTCCTCCGCCGGCACCCCCAGATAGTGGGCGACCACCATCGACGGCAGCGGCTTGAACAGTTCGGTGGCGATGTCGCCGCCGCCGGTCGACCGCAACCCCTCGATGCGGTCGACCACGAAGCGGCGTACCTCCGGCTCGATCGCCTCCACCTGCCGCGGCGTGAACCCGCGGGCCACGAGACGCCGGAACTGGGTGTGGGCCGGCGGATCGAGCATCACCAGCGGCGGATTGTCGCGCAACCCGATCTTGTCGAGTTCCCCGTAGGACATCGTCAGCCCCTCGGCCGACGAGAACGTCGCCGCGTCACGAGCCGCCCCGTACACATCCGCATGCCGCGTCAGCACCCAGAAGTCGTCCTGCGGAGCTGATTCCGGCACCACATGGTGCACCGGATCGTGTTCGCGCAGCGCCGCATACATCGGCCACGGATCCCGCCACGACTCCCCGGAACGGGGAACGTAGGCCACGTTGTCGGACATCGTCGACGTCATGCCTCAACAGTGAGACAGATCACGCAATTTGTCAATGATCTGGTGGTGGCGGCCGGTGTTCCCTCTTCGTCACACCGTCGTCCGGCAGTAGCCGCCGATCCGGTTGATCCAGGCGCGGGTGCGGTCGTCGGTCACGAGATACAGCGAGACCAGGGGGAGTGCGGCGACCGCGAGGCCGGCCCGGATCCAGTCCTTATCGAGCAGTTCGGCAACGACGGCGATCACACCGAACGTTGCATACGACACCGAGACGAACACGGCGGGTTCCCGATCCGTGGACCGGAGCAACAGGACGAGAGCCGCGACCGCCGCCGCCGCGCACAGTGCGAGAGCGGCGACGATCCAGCCGTCGGCGCCGACCATCTGACGGCCGACCACCACCGCACACACGCCCGCGAGAACGAGTGCCGCAATCCGGTTGAACCACATACGGTGTTGGTGCCCGGCCGGCGCGGCCGAGGCAAGGAGAGAGGAGTGGTGGTGCGGACGACATGGCGGCGACTGGCATCGAGTCGCGAGAAGTGGGCGCCGTTCGTCGGAGTCGTGGCGTTCCTGTGGTTCGGGACCCTCTTCATCTCCGATGTCGCGGCGGACGGTTCCGTCTGGAACTGGTTCAAAGTCGGTCTGTGGGTGTTCGTCATGGCCTTCTTGGCCTGGCAGTGCGTCAACGTGATTCGACGCCGACCCACCCCGTCGACACCTCCGGCCGTCGACCCGGCCTCGGTGCCGGCCGCGGACGTCCGGGACGCGATCGCGGCGACGCAGGGTCGGATCCCGGCGATCAAGGCGCTCCGCGAACGCCACCCCGGCCTCGGACTGAAGGCGGCCGCCGACCTCGTCGACGCGGCAGACCCCGACCGGGACGCCTGACCGTCACACCCGCGCGTGCAGATCCTCGGTGAGGCGGGCGACGGTGTCGGCGGCACACAGTCGGTTGTCGCCGACACCACCGGACGCGCCGCGTTTCGCCCAGCCGACGACGTACATGCCGTCGACCGGTGTACCGGTGTCGGGGGAGAGCACCCGCCCCCGATCGTTGGGGACGAGGCCGCGGGGATCGAGGGGGACACCGTCGATCCGGTCGGTCGTGAAACCGGTCGCGCAGATCGCCGAGTCCACCCGGAACACCCGCCCGGCCGCCGTGGTGACCGTGACACCACCGGAGTCGGTCGCCGCCAGATCGGCCACCTCCTGCCCGAACGACAACACGACACGCAGCGCACCGTCGCCCCGCCGATCGTCACGGACCCCGGTGAGCGGGAGATGCGCCAGCGACTGCACCAGCGGCCCGTCCGTGCCGGGAATCGGCACGACACCCGCGGCGTCGACCAGGACGTCGACACCGTCGAGCCCGAGCAGTTCGTGCAGCGCCGACGGGGTGAACGCGGCCCGGTCCGGACCCGACCGGGACAGCACCGTCAACTCCCGGATCGCGGTGCCCGCGGACCGGTTCCGTACTCGTGCGATCCAGCGGACGACGTCGAACGCGACATTGCCCGCGCCGATCACGACACCCGCCGGCCCGGCCGGTGCGGGTGGACGGGATCCGCTGTTCTCGGCGACCAGGAGGTCGAGGGCCTGATGGATCCCGGCACCGCCGGCGGACCCGACCGGCCGGGGCACGGACGCCCCGCACGCCAGGATCACCGCGTCGTGCCGGAGTCGGAGTTCGTCGACCGACACGTCCGCCCCGACCCGGGTACGGGGGACGACCGTGACACGGTCGTCCCGGAACGGCACGTCGAACAGCCGGATCATGTCCCGCACCCCGGCGTGGTCGCGGGACACGCCGCGGCGCAGCAGCCCCCCGACGGCGTCGTCCTGCTCGTAGACGGTGACCCGGATCGACGTCGACCGCCGCAGCAACTCCCGCACCGTGTACATCGCTGCCGCGCCCGCCCCCACCACCGCGACCGACAGCCGGACGGCCGGGACGGGCAGCGGCAACTCGACGACGGTGCGGGGACGGACCCGCGGCGACACGGACCCGGTGAAGTAGTCCCGGTTCCGGGCGACGTGCAGCAACTCCGACGGGGTCAGCGCATGCTCGGCCTTGATGGCCGACGCCGGGCAGGCCTCGACGCACGCGGTGCAGTCGATGCACGAGTTCGGGTCGATGTGCAGCGTGTCGGCCTCCGCGAAACCGTCCTCGCCGGGCGCGGGATGGATGCAGTTCTGCGGGCACACCCGCACACACGAGGCGTCCTTGCAGCACTGGCCCAGGATCACGTGGGTCACGACGGACTCCTCAGAGAAGATTGGACTTCCGGTAGATCCAGCGGGCGCCGGGCGTGAGCAGGCCCTCCTTGCTCAGGAACTCGACGAACGGTTCCGCCGCCTTCCGGAACATCATCCGATGGTGCTCGTTGCCGTCGATGTGAGCCTTCACGACGTCCCAGTCGAGGCCGAGGTTCTCGTACGTCCGCCGGTTGATCAGGCTCTTCGCGATGACGTGCATGCCCAGAGCGATGAGCAGAGTGCTCGCGCCGCGCCGCAGCCGGGACATGCCGCGGAGCCGATCCCGGATCTTGCGCCGCGCGAACGCCATGTGCCGGGACTCCTCGACGACATGGATGTACGCGGCCCGGCGGACCGGGGCGGCGACGTCCTCGTCGTTCATCCAGTCCCGCTGCATGACGTCGAAGATCTCCTCGCCGGCCAGGATGATCCCGTATGCGGCCGCACCGGAGAAGAGGTGACGGAACATCCAGCCGAACACGTCGAGCATGCGATCGCGGCGGGGGAACTGCGCGCCGACGGCCTCGACGGCATCGACGAACATCAGTGAGTGCAGGTTCTCGTCGGCGCACTCGTTGAACAGGAACTTCACGTCCGGTCGGGCCGGATCCGCCGGGTGGATCGACCGCAGCACCGCCACCTGCAGGCCCACCTCCAGCCAGATGCCGACACCGAGGACGTTGGCGACCTCGGCGCGGGTGAGCCGGACCCGGTCCGCCTCCGACATGCCGTCCCACAGGGCGGTGCCGTACAGCGGGGACCACTGGGGCGTCATGCCGTGCCGGTGCTCGTCGCCGGGTTCGGCCTGCGGGATCAGGGGGTTGCGTGCATCGAAGGAGAGGCGCTTCGCGGAGTCGAGAAGGGCCCCGAACAGCGCGTCGCTCTCGGACATGCACGGAATGTACCTGCGCCGGAGGCAGTGTGCACGGGGAGAGGAAACAGACCGGGCGTCACGCCAGCCAGGCCGCCGAATCCGCCGGCAGCAGACCGTCGACCAACGGCAGGCTCGACAGCAGGATCCGGCCCGGCGGGAGCACGATCGGGCCGGCCGTCGCGTTGAGGACGCAGATCAGTCCGCCGCCGCGCCGGAACGCGCAGCAGCCGGGTGGACTCCCGTACCAGGCGATGTCGTCACCCGAACATTCCGGGCGGGTCCGACGCAACTCCAGGGCGGCGCGATACAGCGACAGCGTCGAGTCGACGTCCTCGAGTTGCGTCTCGACCGTCAGCGCCGCCCACTCCGGCGGCATCGGCAGCCACGTGTCGGCGGTGGTGGAGAACCCGAACGGCGGCGTCGTCCCCTCCCACGGCAGCGGCACCCGGCAGCCGTCCCGGCCGCGTTCGGTGCGCCCCGACCGCCGCCAGATCGGATCCTGCAACACCGCGTCCGGCAGGTCCACGTTCGGCAGGCCCAACTCGGCGCCGTTGTAGACGAACACCGTCCCCGGCAGCGCCAACTCGACCAGTGCCATCGCCCGGGCACGGGCCAGACCGCGCGGCCCGCCGCCGTAGCGGGTGACCTCACGTTCGACGTCGTGGTTCGACAGCGTCCACGTCGGGGTGCCGCCCACCCCGGCGACCGCACCCAGCGAGTTCTCGATCGCCGAACGCACCTCGTCCGCGTCGAACACGGTTTCCGCGAGCCGGAAATCGAACCCCAGATGCAGCTCGTCGGGCCGGAGGTAGCGGCCGAACCGGTCGTTGTCGCGCACCCAGATCTCGCCGACCGCCACCGCGTCCGGGAACTCGTCGAGCACCCGGCGGATCCCGCGATGGATCTCGTGGACGTGCGGATCGTCGAACCGGGGATCGTCGTCGGTGGTGCGGAGAAGCGCATGCGCCGACCAGTCGTGGTCAGGCAGTCCGTCCGGTTTCGCCAGGCCGTGCGCGACGTCGATCCGGAACCCGTCGACACCCCGCTGCAGCCAGAACCGCAGTGTCCGTTCGAGATCCGCGCCGACGTCCGGATGGTTCCAGTCCAGGTCGGGTTGCTCGGGCGTGAAGAGATGCAGATACCACTGCCCGAGCGTCCCGTCCGGTTCGACGACCCGCGTCCACGCCGGCCCACCGAACACGCTCGGCCAGTTGTTCGGCGGCTCGGAGCCGTCCGGGCCGCGGCCGTCCCGGAAGAAATACCGGTCCCGGGCGGGGCTTCCGGGACCACCGGCGAGGGCCGCGTCGAACCACGGATGCCGCTCGCTCGTATGGTTCGGCACCAGGTCCATCGTGACCCGGATACCCCGCGCATGCGCCTCCGCGACCAGCTCGTCCATCGTCGCGAGATCCCCGAACAACGGGTCGACGTCCCGCGGATCGGACACGTCGTAGCCGTGATCGGCCATCGGTGAACGCATCACCGGGCCGAGCCACAGCGCGTCCACCCCGAGCAGTTCGAGATAGCCGAGCCGGTCGATCACACCCTCGAGGTCGCCGACCCCGTCACCGTCCGCGTCGCAGAACGACCGTGGATAGACCTGGTAGAAGACTGCGTCCATCCACCATGTGCGAGCTCCTCGAGCGGTCACAACCCTCATAGTGCCGCATCGGAGCCCGCTCGGGGCCGGGTCAGACCGGTGAATTCACGAGCGACGCCGCCGCCATGTCCATGTACTCGGTCAGCGCCTTCCGGTGCGCCGCGTCGAGCGTCTGCTCGTCGATCGATGCGATCGCCGTGTGCATGCAGCGCAGCCACGCGTCCCGCTCGAGCGGGCCGATCGTGAACGGCACGTGCCGCATCCGCAGCCGCGGATGCCCCCGCTCGTCCGAATACGTGCGTGGCCCACCCCAGTACTGCTCGAGGAACATCCGCATCCGGCGCTCCGCCGGCCCGAGATCCGCCTCCGGATACAGCGGCCGGACGATCTCGTCCTTCGCGACTTCCTCGTAGAAACGGGCGACCAGTCTGCGGAACGTCTCGGCGCCGCCGACCGCCTCGTAGAACGTCGTCCCGGTGTCGTTCGGATCGGTCACGCCAACTCCTTCGTCCTGCTCGTCCGGACGGCGGTGTCCGTTGCCGCCCGTTCACCCGGTGTCGGGCATGTTTTCGCCGAATTGCGAGTGCGTGACCCGATTATCCGTGATGCACTGGGAACAGTCTTCGCGGAGGTGCCGATGACCCAGAGAACGACGACGCAGAGAAACGGCAGCCGGCGCGTGCTGCAGGTCATTCCCGAACCAGACCCGGCCGCGCCGCCCTCGTCCGTGGGGTGGGGCAAGCGCCGGGTGCTGCTGCTCAACGCCACGTTCGAACCGCTCACCGCGCTGCCCGCCCGCCGGGCCGTCGTCCTCATGGCTTGCGACAAGGCCGACACCGTCCACGAGGATCCGCTCGGCCCCGTCGTCCACTCCGAGGGATGGGCCGTGCAGATCCCGTCCGTCATCCGGCTCCGCAACTACGTGCGGGTGCCGTACCGGGCCCGCGTGCCGATGACCCGGACCGCGCTCATGCTCCGCGACCACTTCCGCTGCGGCTACTGCGGCGGCAAGGCCGAGACCATCGACCACGTCGTGCCCCGCAGCCGCGGCGGCGCCCACGGGTGGGAGAACTGCGTCGCCTGCTGCGCCCCCTGCAACCACCACAAAGCAGACAAACTGCTTGTCGAGTTGGGGTGGACGCTCCACACCGCCCTGGTCCCGCCGACCGGCCCGCACTGGCGGCTGCTCGCCACCGTCACCGAGGTCCATCCGACGTGGCTGCCGTATCTGGGGGAGGGTGCAGCGTGATACCCCTCGGCGAGCCGAGACGTGATACGGCCCCGACGCTTCCATTTCGGCAGGACTGGGCTACGGTTCGTGTCGTGAGCATTCTCGAGACAGTGCTGATATACGTAGGCATTCCCGTCCTCGTGATCGCGGTCCTCGGCCTCCTGTCCCTGCCGGTCAGGCGGTCGCCGAACCCGTTGCCGGCGGAGTACCGCCTCGGCGAGCGGTGGACGTACGGCCCGATCCTGTGGAGCGCGACCGACGAGGTGACGACGCACGGTCACCACGCGGCGCACGCTGCGGCCGGTGCAGATCTGATCGGAGGTTCGGCAAGTGGCAAGTGGTGACGTTCTCCAGTCCTCGGTGTCGGCGGCGGATCTGCCGTCCGGCACGGTCGTGACCGCATCGGGTCGCATCTCCGGATCGCACAAGGTCGGTGAACCGATCGACCTGCCGCCGTTCAGCACGGACGAGTTGGTGGCTCTCGACGACGCCCTCACCGACGCGACCCGCCTGACGAAGGTGCGGTTCAACGTGTTCGTCGGCGACCTCGGCGACAACCCGGCCGCCGGTGCGGACGCGGTGCTCCCCTCGACACCGGAGGCCGAGCGTTCGGTCCTGATCGCGGTGTCCCCGAACCAGCGCGCCATCGAGGTCCGCAGCGGCCGCGGCGTGCAGCACCGGGTGACCGACCGGGTCGCGCAGCTCGGCGTCACGGCCGCCGTCGCCTCGTTCGGCGAAGGCAACCTGATCGACGGACTCGTGTCCGCCCTGCGTGTCATGAGCAACGCGATCGCGCCGAAGTAGGCCGTCCCGCTCGATGTTCGTCCCGGTGACCCGGTGCCGTACGGCACCGGGTCACCGGCGTTTCGCGGGAGGTGCCGGTCAGCCGGCGTCGAACGCGCGGGCCTTCAGCGATCGCACGATCCCGGCGCGGCCCTCGACGACGAGACGCCGCAGCGCCGGCGGACGATCACCGGACAGGAAGTCGTCGGCGGCAGCGACAGAGGTGTCGCTGATCGACCACGACGGGTACAGGCCGACGACGACGGTCTGCGCCACCTCGCTCGACCGGCGCTCCCACACCCCGGGAATGTCCGCGAAGTAGCGGGCGACGTACGGCTCGAGCAGGGCGTCCTGCCCCGGGCCGGCGAAACCGCCGATGATGGAGCGGGCCGTGATGTTCGGGACGCTGTCGTCGCCCACGACCGTCGCCCACGCCTGCTCCTTCACCGCGGCCTGCGGGCGCGCCGCCGCAGTGGACGCCGCCTGACGGGCGCCGGCCGCGGTCGGATCACGCTGCGCCTCGGCATCGATGAACGGGGTGTCCGGGCCGTCCGCGTCGATCTCCCCGGCCGCGGCCAGCGCGTGCACGAGCCGCCACCGCAGGTCGGTGTCGACGGCCAGACCGGGCAGTCCGAGGGTCGCCGGGTCGGCGGCGTCGAGCAACTCCCGCAGCACCTCGGTGTGCCACGGCGACAGCTGCGCCCCGGTCAGCGAGTTGACGAACGCCAGCTGATGGTCCGAGCCGGGCGCGGCCTCGCGGGCCAGCTGCAGCAGCCGATCCGCGAACTCCGGCCACCCCGACGCGTCCGCCCAGCCGGGCTCCGCGTACGCGGCGAGCGCGGTGTGTGCCTGCATCAGGAGCCGCTGCACCACCCCGACCTCGGTCTCGGCGCCGATCCCGCGCTGCACCAGCGCCACGAAGTCCCGGGCCTTCAGTTCGGCCTGCCGGGTCATCTCCCACGCCGCCGACCACACCAGGGTGCGGGGGAGCGGTTCGGCGATGTCACCGATCCGGTCGATCGCGGTGGCCAGCGACTCGGCGTCGAGACGCACCGAGCAGTACGTCAGATCGTCGTCGTTGACGAGGATCAGCGTGCCGCGCGGCACCCCCACGAGCGCGGGCACGTCGGTGCGGGCACCCTCGACATCCAGTTCGACGCGGTGCGTGCGAACCAGCTTGCCGGTGACCGGATCGTCGTCGTAGACGCCGACCGCGAGCCGGTGCACGCGGGTCTCCCCGGCGCCCGGGGCGGCACCGTCCTGGCACACCGTGAACGAGGTGAACCGTCCGCCGGCGTCCACCTCGAAATCGGGCCGCAGGATGTTCAGGCCCGTCGTCTTGAGCCACTGCCGACCCCAGTCCGACAGGTCCCGGCCGGACGCCTTCTCCAGCGCCCGCAGCAGATCGTCGAATGTCGCGTTGCCGTAGGCGTGTTCGGCGAAGTAGTCGCGCAGGCCCGCCATGAACGGCTCCTGGCCCACGTACGCCACCAACTGCTTGAGGACCGACGCGCCCTTCGCGTACGTGATGCCGTCGAAGTTCACCTCCACCGCCGCCAGGTCCGGGATGTCCGCGGCGATCGGATGCGTCGACGGCAACTGGTCCTGCCGGTACGCCCACGACTTCTCCACGTTCGCGAACGTCGTCCACGCATTGGTGTACTCGGTGGCCTCGGTCTGGCACAGCACCGACGCGAACGTCGCGAACGACTCGTTGAGCCACAGGTCGTCCCACCAGCGCATCGTGACGAGATCGCCGAACCACATGTGCGCCATCTCGTGCAGCACCGTCTCGGCGCGCCGCTCGTACGAGTAGCGGGTCACCTTGGACCGGAACACGTAGTCCTCGAGGAACGTGACCGCGCCTGCGTTCTCCATCGCGCCCGCGTTGAACTCCGGCACGAACAGCTGGTCGTACTTGCCGAACGCGTACGGGATCCCGAAGTTGCGATGATAGAAGCCGAACCCCTGCTTCGTCTCGGTGAACAACCGCTCGGCGTCCATGTGCTCGGCGAGCGACGCCCGGCAGTAGATGCCCAGCGGGATCGTGCCGTGCTCGTCGGTGTAGGCGTCGGTCCACCGCGCGTACGGGCCGGCGATCAACGCCACCAGGTACGTGCTCATCCGCGGGGTCGTCGCGAAAGTGTGCACACCGCCGTCGACCGTGCCCGCACCGTTGGAGATCACCGCCCACTCGTCCGGCGCGGTGACCCGGACATCGAACGTGGCCTTGAGATCCGGCTGGTCGAAACACGCGAACATCCGCTTCGCGTCGGCGGTCTCGAACTGCGAATACAGGTACACCGCGCCGTCGGTGGGATCGACGAAACGGTGCAGACCCTCACCGGTGTTCGTGTACAGGCAGTCCGCGTCGACGACCAACTCGTTCGACGCGGCCAGACCGTCGATCGTGATGCCGGTGGACTCGTCGTAGCCGGACACGTCGACCGCGGCGCCGTTGAGCGTCACCGCGTGGATCCGGTCGGCGATCAGGTCGACGAACGTCGATGCCCCGGCCGTCGCCGAGAACGTGACCGTGGTGCGGGACCGGAACGTCCGCTCACCCGGCCGGCCGACGCCGTCGGTGAGATCGAGGTCGACGGAATAGTTGTCGACGGACACCAGAGCCGACCGCTCGGCAGCCTGGTCACGGGTCAGATTCGGTGGGGCCACGTAGATCTCCTCATCACGGGTGGGCATGGGTGACGGTGACGAATCACGTCTACCCCCATCCCATCACGCCCGCCGGACCCCTCGCGATTTGCGCACTTGCCGCGCCTCCGGAGCCCGGAATCCGCGCGTCAAGTGCGCAAAACGCGGAAGGGCGCGGGGGCGCGGGGGCGCGGGAGGGCAGGTGTCGGTGCGGGAGTGGGTGGGGGTGGGCGCGGACGTCAGGTCAGGAGATCGGGGAGGGGGACACCCGGGTCGGCGAGGCGGGCCGGATCGACCGCAGCATCCGAGGAGACCAGCGCCTTGATGTCGTCGCCGGCGTCCCAGATGTTGACGTTCATCCCGGCCAGCACTCGATTACCGGAATCGAGCCAGAACGCCAGGAACTCGCGGGCCGCGGCGTCGCCGCGGGTGACCACCGACGCGTACTCCGGCGCCCAACCCACATACTCCATGCCCAGGTCGTACTGGTCGGTGAAGAAGTACGGCAGCCGCGTGTACTCCGCCGGATGCCCCACCAGCGTCGCCGCCGCGACCTCCGGCTGATTCAGGGCGTTCGCCCAGTGCTCGACGCGGACCCGCGCCCCCAGCAGCGGATGCTGCTGCGCCGCGATGTCCCCGACCGCGACGATGTCCGGGTCGCTCGTGGTGAGGTTCCCGTTCACCAGCACCCCGCCGTCGCCGACGGAAAGACCTGCCGCCTCGGCGATCTCGATGTTCGGCTGCGCCCCGACCGCCACCAGCACCGCGTCGGCGGGTAGCGCCGTGCCGTCCCCGAGACGCACCCCGTCCGCGCGCCCGCCGGCCGTGGTGATCTCCTCGACCCGCGCCCCGAACCGCAGGTCGACGCCGTGCTCACGGTGCAGGTCCGCGAACACCGCCCCCATCTCGCGTCCGAGCGACGCCAGCAGCGGCAGTTCGGCGGCCTCGACGACCGCCACGTCCACGCCGCGTCCGCGGGCGCCCGCCGCGATCTCGAGGCCGATCCAACCGGCGCCGACGATCACCAACCGGGCGCCGGGCGTCAACGATGCGATGAGCGCATCCGATTCGTCGACGGTGCGCAGATAGTGCACCCCGGACGCGTCCGCACCCGGAATCGGTGGCCGGCGGGACCGGGATCCGGTCGCGAGCGCCAGCTTGTCGTAGCCGAGTGTCGAACCGTCCGGCAGCACCACGTGTTTCGCCTGCCGGTCGATCGCGGTGACGGTGGTGCCGAGTCGTACGTCGACGTGGTGGTCGCGGTACCAGTCGCCGGAGTGGACGGTGAAGTCCGGAAGGTTCTTCTTTCCGGCGACGTGCTCCTTCGACAGGGGCGGTCGCTCGTACGGCAGATGCTCCTCCGCACACAACAGCACGATGGATCCGTCGAAATCCTTGTCCCTCAAGGACTCTGTCAGTTTCGCTCCGGCAAGTCCGCCGCCGACGACGACGAACGTGCGCTGCGCAGGGTCGTGGGAAGTCACGTGAATGCTCCGTTCCCGTGTGGTTACCGGATCTGTCCTCTCGCGGTTCTCCTGTCGACACTAACCGCGCCCCGGCGGGCGCGGGAAGCAATCGCGCACCGACATGGTTCCCTATGGGCGGGCGGGACGTGACCCGTCGCACACGAGATGCAGGACGAGGGAGACGCACGTGACCGACACGACCGCAGCCACCACGAAGGACACCGTCGACTTCTGGTTCGACCCGCTGTGCCCGTGGTGCTGGATCACCTCCCGCTGGATCCTCGAGGCCGCGACCGTCCGTGACCTCGACGCCCACTTCCACGTCATGAGCCTCGCCGTCCTCAACGAGGGCCGCGACCTGTCCGACGAGTACCGCGAGATGCTCACCCGCGCGTGGGGTCCGGTGCGGGTCCTGATCGCGGCGGCGCAGCAGCGCGGCGACGAGATCCTGCTGCCGCTGTACACGGCGATGGGTACCCGCATCCACAACGAGAACAACAAGGATCTGCCCGACGTGATCGCCGCGTCGCTCGCCGAGACCGGTCTGCCCGCGGACCTGGCCGAGGCCGCCGACACCGACGAGTTCGACGCCGCCCTGCGGGCCAGCCACCACGCCGGCATGGACAAGGTCGGCGACGACGTCGGCACCCCCACCATCCACGTCAACGGCACCGCCTTCTTCGGGCCGGTCCTGTCGCGCATCCCGCGCGGCGAGGACGCCGGACGGGTGTGGGACGGCGCGGTGGCGCTCGCGTCGTACCCGCACTTCTACGAACTCAAGCGCAGCCGCACCGAGGATCCTGCGTTCGACTGAAGCTTCCTCGAGGTCCCGCGACGCCGGTGTGGTGGCGCCTGTCAGAATTGACGCCATGCGCGTATACCTGGGTGCCGACCACGCCGGCTTCGAACGCAAGAACCAGATCATCGAACATCTCACCGCCAACGGCCACGAGGCCGTCGACTGCGGTGCACACGAGTACGACGCCCTCGACGACTACCCGGCGTTCTGCATCGAGGCGGCCCGCCGCGTCGTCGCCGACCCGGGCAGCCTCGGCCTCGTCCTCGGCGGCTCCGGCAACGGCGAGCAGATCGCCGCGAACAAGGTGCCCGGCGCCCGCTGCGCACTGGCGTGGAGCGTCGAGACCGCGCAGCTGGCACGTCAGCACAACAATGCACAGCTGATCGGCATCGGCGGCCGCATGCACTCCCTCGAGGAGACCCTCGCGATCGTCGACGCCTTCCTGGCCACCCCGTGGTCGGACGAGGAGCGCCACCAGCGCCGCATCGACATCCTCGCCGAGTACGAGAAGACCGGTGTCGCCCCGGCCGTTCCGGGCGGCGAGAACTAGCGACATGCCCGAGGGGCACACCCTCCATCGGCTCGCACGGGAGCATCGACGGCGTTTCGTCGGTGCTCCCGTGCGCGTGTCGAGCCCGCAGGGCCGGTTCGACGCCGGAGCCGCCGCCGTCGACGGCCGGATCCTCGAACGATCCGAGGCCAACGGCAAACACCTGTTGCTGCACTTCGACGGCGGCCGCACCGTCCACGTCCACCTCGGCCTGTACGGGCGGTTCGACTTCGCGCCCACCCCGCTCGGTGACCCGGTCGGACAGGTACGGATGCGGATGATCGGCGCCGCGTCCGGTGCCGACCTGCGCGGACCGACCGCCTGCGAGATCTACGACGCCACCCAGATCGCCGCCCTCGAATCGAGGCTCGGACCCGACCCGCTGCGCGCCGACGCCGACCCGGACCGGGCGTGGCAGCGGATCTCCCGCTCCCGCACCGCGATCGGGGCGCTGCTCCTCGACCAGTCGGTGCTCGCCGGAGTCGGCAACGTGTACCGCGCCGAAGTCCTCTTCCGACACGGCATCCACCCCGACCGGCCCGGCACAGCGGTGAGCCGCGCCGAGTGGGACGCGATGTGGACCGACCTCGTCGCCCTCATGGCCGTCGGCGTCGATGCCGGCGTCATGCACGTCGTCCGCCCCGAGGACGACCACGGAGCGCCGTCGTACGCGAAGGACCGGCCCCGCACCTACGTCTACCGCAGAACGGGATCGGCGTGCCGCATCTGCGGCACGCCGATCGCGCACACGGTCATGAAAGGCCGGAACCTGTTCTGGTGCCCCGGCTGTCAGGCCGGCTAGAAGTCGCCGCCCCCGAAGTCCATTCCGCCGCCGTCGAAACCGTCGAACCCGCCGTCGTACCCGGGATCGTCCATGGCACCGAACTCGGTGTCGTCGCCCATGTCGCCCATGTCGCCCATGTCGCTCGGGTCGTACTGGTCACCCATGTCGCTGGGGTCCCCGCCGGCTTCGAACTCGTCGGCGCTGGGAACACCCGACATGCCGGAGAACATGGCCGAGAACAGCATCATCGACCCGACGCCCCACGCGCCCGCCACCAGTGCGGGCTTCCACCACGGCTCCGAGTACCAGCCGGCCGGGACGGGACGTCCGGCGACGCGGCCGCCGGGGTAGTAGTTGGGGGTGGCCGTCGACGGGTTCGGCGACGCGGAGACCTGCCGGCCCTCGAAGTCGATCCGACGGTCCTCGGTGACCGCACCGGCCGACTGCTGGCCGTCGATGCTCGGGATCTCGGGGCCCGGGTCCATGCCCATCGCGGTGCGCGCGGCCCGGATGTAGTAGAGGCCTTCGAGGGCGGTCTGCTTGGCCAGGCGCGCCTGCACCGGGGTGCCCGCCTGCTCGATCTGCGAGCCGGCTGCGGTGTACCGCTCGGACGCGTCGGCGAGGGCCTGTCGGGAGGCGTCGTCGGTGCCGACGAGGTTGTAGATCTGCCCGCCGAGCCGCTCGATCGCCTGGCGGGCGTCGGCCTTGGCGTCGTCGAGTCGGTTCGCCGAGTGGCCCCGGTTCTTGTTCTGGCTCTTCATGACGAGAAAGACGACGGCGCCGAGCACGGCGACGATGAGGAGGAATTCCACGGGAGGCCTTCCAGCGGCGGCAAAACGGACAACATCCAGGGTACCGGGGTTCGACGCAGTATCGACGGCGTCGAACCCCGGCCCGGGAACCGGATGTCGCGTCAGGCGGCGGGTGTCACGCCCCGGCGGCCGCGTTCAACTGCTCGAGCGTCCCGGTCGCCTCGAGGTACTCCTGCACCCAGCGTTCGACGACGGCCGACGTCTTCTCCACCTTCGTCAGCTGGCCGACGACCTGCCCGACCGGGTTGAACGCGACGTCCACCGTCTCGTCCGGGTACTTGTGGGTGGCGGCCACGGCCATCCCGGACACCATGTACTGCAGCGGCATACCGAGGGGTTCCGGGTTGCCCTCCTGCTCCCACGCCTCGGTCCAGTCGTTGCGCAGCATCCGGCACGGCTTGCCGGTGAACGAGCGGCTGCGGACGGTGTCCCGGCTGGACGCGTTCGCGTACGCGGCCTGCTGGACGGCGGTGTTCTCGGCCTCCTCGACCATCAGCCACTGCGAACCGGACCACGCGCCCTGCGCGCCGAGGGCGAGCGCCGCGGCGATCTGCTGGCCGCTGCCGATACCGCCGGCCGCGAGCACCGGAACCGGTGCGACCTCCTTGACGACCTGCGGCCACAGCACGATCGAGCCGACCTCACCGCAGTGGCCGCCGCCCTCGCCGCCCTGCGCGATGATGATGTCGACGCCGGCGTCCGCGTGCTTGCGGGCCTGGTAGGGGGAGCCGCACAGCGCCGCGACCTTGCGGCCCGCGGCGTGGATGTGCTCGATCATGTCGACCGGCGGGGTGCCGAGCGCGTTCGCGATGAGCGTGACCTTCGGATGCTGCAGCGCGACCTCCACCTGCGGGGTGGCCGTCGCCTCGGTCCAGCCGAGCAACTGCAGCGCGTTGTCCTCGCCGGGAGCGGGCAGCGGCACACCGTGGTCGGTGAGGATCTTGCGACCGAAGTCCAGCGTGGCCTGCGGCACCATCTTCTGCAGCATCGTGGTGAGCTCGTCCGCCGACAGGTTCGAGTCCATGCCCTCGTACTTGCCGGGGATGACGATGTCGACGCCGTACGGGCGGTCGCCGATGTGCTCGTCGATCCACTTCAGCTCGATCTCGAGCTCCTCCGGGGTGAAGCCCACGGCGCCGAGAACGCCGAATCCGCCGGCCTTGGAAACCGCCACGACCACGTCGCGGCAATGGGTGAACGCGAAGATCGGGAACTCGATCCCGAGGTCGTCGCAGAGAGGGGTGTGCATCCGGGCGCTCCTTCGTCGGGGACTCTGCCGTGTCGTCGTCGTGCGCGGGGAACCGGCAGAAATCTGTAACAGGTTCCAACTTAGGGCGGGGGAGCGGCGCCGGACGGGAAAACGCCCGAATTACGCGGCGGGCGCGTCCGGTCGTCACGTGCGGTATGCGTCGTGCGTCACGTGCGACGTGGGCGTGGTGACGGCATGAAAAAAACCCCGGCCCTGCTGCGTCTCCGCAGATGAACCGGGGTTTCCCTCGTGGAGGGGATGACGGGAATCGAACCCGCGTAATCAGTTTGGAAGACTGAGGCTCTACCATTGAGCTACATCCCCATGCAGACGACATTATGGGATCGCCAGTGATGCCGTGTGCGAAAACAGACTGTACCCACCTCGCTTTGGAATTCCTAATCGGGGGGCCGTACGATTCTGTCCGGGTCGTCGCGAGGATTGCGAAGTCCCGGTTCGAACGGGGTGTGGCGCAGCTTGGTAGCGCATCCGCTTTGGGAGCGGAGGGTCGCAGGTTCAAATCCTGTCACCCCGACCAGATGTGCGGCGGGGCCGGAAACGGTCCCCGCCGCACAGCGGTATCGGACACAGCGGTACCGGACATCGAACAACGAGCACCACCACAACGAAGGAGCCAGATCCGTGAAGAGCACCGTCGAGCAGCTCAGCCCGACGCGAGTCCGTATCAACGTTGAGGTGCCCTTCGAGGAGCTCAAGTCTGATTTCGACAAGGTCTACAAGACGCTCGCGCAGCAGGTCCGTCTCCCCGGCTTCCGCCCGGGCAAGGCTCCGGCCAAGCTCGTCGAGGCGCGCGTCGGCCGCGGCACCGTGCTCGAGCAGGTCGTCAACGACGCCCTGCCGGCCCGCTACTCGGAGGCCGTCTCGGCCAACGAGCTGAAGGTCATCGGTCAGCCGGAGATCGAGCTCACCAAGCTCGAGGACGGCCAGGAGTTCGCCTTCACCGCCGAGGTCGACGTCCGTCCCGAGATCACCCTCCCGGACTTCGCCACCCTCGCCGTCGAGGTCGATCCGATCGAGATCACCGACGAGGCCGTCACCGAGCAGCTGTTGTCGCTGCGTCAGCGTTTCGGCACCCTCAAGGGTGTCGAGCGGGCCGTGCAGGACGGCGACTTCGTGTCGATCGACCTGTCCGCCACCGTCGACGGCGAGGCCGTCCCGGAGGCCGCCACCGAGGGCCTGTCCCACGAGGTCGGCTCCGGTCAGCTGATCGAGGGCCTCGACGAGGCCGTCGTCGGCCTGGAGGCCGACGGCTCGAAGGACTTCACGTCCAAGCTGGTCGCGGGCGAGCATGCCGGCAAGGAAGCCGTCATCACCGTCACCGTGAAGACCGTCAAGGAGCGCGAGCTGCCCGAGGCCGACGACGAGTTCGCCCAGATGGCGAGCGAGTTCGACACCCTCGCCGAGCTGGAGGCCGACCTGCGTGAGCGCGTCGGACGCATCCGCAAGGTCGAGCAGGCCGGTCAGATCCGCGACAAGGTCCTGGAGACCCTGCTCGAGACCGTCGAGGTCCCGCTGCCCGAGGCCGTCGTCCAGGCCGAGGTCGACGCCGCACTGCACGACGCCGTCCACGGTCTCGACCACGACGAGGCGAAGTTCGCCGAGATGCTCGAGGCGCAGGGCACCACGCGTGAGCAGTTCGACGCGGACGCCAAGGAGGCTGCCGAGCGTTCGGTGAAGACGCAGCTGCTGCTCGACGCGATCGCCGACGCCGCCGGCACCACCGTCGGCCAGGACGAGCTCACCGAGCGCATCCTGTTCCAGGCGCAGCGTTACGGCATGGCCCCGGAGCAGTTCATCCAGCAGATCCAGCAGGCCAACCAGCTCGGCGCCGTCTTCGCGGACGTCCGCCGTGGCAAGGCGCTGGCGGGTGTCGTCGAGGCTGCTGCCGTCACCGACACCACCGGTGCTGCGGTCGACACCGCCGAGATGTTCGGCACGGCGGCCGCGGATGCAGCCGACGCTGTCGAGGACGATGCTGCCGAGGCGGCCGAGAAGGAGTAATTCCACCGGCGGCGGCGACGCCGTCCGAGGGAAAGACTTTTCCGCTTTCAGCGAAGTAGGGCGGCACCGGGACTCCGGTGCCGCCCTACTTCGTTAGTGTCTGTGTCAGGAACAACGATCTTTCGAGAAGGCAGGTACCGTGACTTACCAGAATCCCGCCATGACCTCGGCCACCTCCGGTCTGAATCTCAGCGACTCGGTGTACGAACGCCTCCTTCGTGAGCGCATCATCTTCCTCGGTACGCAGGTGGACGACGACATCGCGAACAAGCTGTGCGCCCAGATCCTGCTGCTGTCGGCGGAGGATCCGACGCGGGACATCAACCTGTACATCAACTCGCCGGGCGGTTCGGTCACGGCGGGCATGGCCATCTACGACACGATGCAGTTCGCCGAGTGCGACGTCGCGACGTTCGGTATGGGCCTGGCCGCGTCGATGGGGCAGTTCCTGCTCTCGGCCGGCACCAAGGGCAAGCGGTACGCGCTGCCGCACGCGCGGATCATGATGCATCAGCCGTCCGCCGGTATCGGTGGCACCGCCTCCGACATCGCGATCATGGCGGAGCAGTTCGCGCACACCAAGCGTGAGATGGCCGAACTGATCGCCGAGCACACCGGTCAGACGGTCGAGCAGATCACGGCCGATTCGGATCGTGACCGCTGGTTCACGGCGAAGGAAGCGCTCGAGTACGGCTTCGTCGATCACGTCGTCGCCCGCGCACGGCAGGCCGGCGGCGCAGGCAACTAGCCGCCCGCCCTCCCGCCCCCTTCGAGACCAGACCATCCTTGGAGAACTGATGACCAACATGTTCGATCCCCGCGCATTCGGCGGCCAGGCCCCGGCCGGTGCACAGTCCCGCTACATCCTGCCGTCGTTCATCGAGCACTCCAGTTACGGCGTCAAGGAGTCCAACCCGTACAACAAGCTGTTCGAGGAGCGCATCATCTTCCTCGGCACGCAGGTCGACGACGCGTCCGCGAACGACGTCATGGCGCAGCTGCTGGTGCTCGAGTCGCTGGATCCGGACCGCGACATCACGATGTACATCAACTCGCCGGGCGGTTCGTTCACCTCGCTCATGGCGATCTACGACACGATGCAGTACGTGCGCGCCGACATCACCACCGTGTGCCTCGGGCAGGCGGCGTCGGCGGCGGCGGTGCTCCTCGCGGCCGGTACCCCCGGCAAGCGTCTGGCGCTGCCGAACGCCCGCGTGCTCATCCACCAGCCCGCGACCGGCGGCATCCAGGGCCAGGTCTCGGACCTCGAGATCCAGGCCGCGGAGATCGAGCGCATGCGCCGCCTGATGGAGACCACCCTGGGCCGGCACACCGGCAAGGATCCCGAGGTGATCCGCAAGGACACCGATCGCGACAAGATTCTCACGGCCGCGGAGGCCAAGGAGTACGGCATCATCGACAACGTGCTCGAGTACCGAAAGCTGTCCGCCCAGAAGTGATGTGACGTCCCGGCTCGCTCATCGGGCGGCAGTTGTGCCGTGCGGTGGGCGGGCCGGAATCCTGCGCGATCGGTCGACCCGATTCCGGATCTGCGGGTACGGTCACACCAGGAGCCCTCGAACCCGGTGGGGGACGCGGATCCGCCGTACGGTGGATCGTGCGGACCGGCGGTGGGGCTCGCACAGAGACAAGGAAGTAGGGACCTAACGAGATGGCACGCATCGGTGACGGCGGCGATCTGCTCAAGTGCTCGTTCTGTGGCAAGAGCCAGAAGCAGGTCAAGAAGCTCATTGCGGGACCCGGGGTCTACATCTGCGACGAATGCATCGATCTGTGCAACGAGATCATCGAGGAAGAGCTCGCCGAGTCGAGTGAGGTGAAGCTCGACGAGCTGCCCAAGCCCGCCGAGATCCGCGACTTCCTCGAGAACTACGTCATCGGCCAGGACGCCGCGAAGCGCACGCTCGCGGTGGCGGTCTACAACCATTACAAGCGCATCCAGGCCGGTGACCGCAGCCGGGACGCGCGTGGTGAGACCGTGGAACTGGCGAAGTCGAACATTCTGATGCTCGGACCGACGGGTTGCGGCAAGACGTACCTGGCGCAGACGCTCGCGAAGATGCTCAACGTGCCGTTCGCGATCGCCGACGCCACCGCGCTCACCGAGGCCGGGTATGTCGGCGAGGACGTCGAGAACATTCTCCTCAAGCTGATCCAGGCCGCCGACTACGACGTCAAGCGCGCCGAGACCGGCATCATCTACATCGACGAGGTCGACAAGATCGCCCGCAAGTCGGAGAATCCGTCGATCACCCGCGACGTGTCCGGTGAGGGCGTGCAGCAGGCGCTGCTGAAGATCCTCGAGGGCACGCAGGCGAGTGTGCCGCCGCAGGGCGGCCGCAAGCATCCGCACCAGGAGTTCATCCAGATCGACACCACGAATGTGCTGTTCATCGTGGCGGGCGCCTTCGCGGGCCTCGAAAGGATCGTTTCGGACCGGGTCGGCAAGCGCGGCATCGGATTCGGCGCCGAGGTGCGTTCCAAGGCCGAGATCGACACGCAGGACCACTTCGCGGAGGTCATGCCCGAGGATCTGATCAAGTTCGGTCTGATCCCGGAGTTCATCGGCCGGCTGCCGGTCGTGGCGTCGGTGACGAACCTCGACAAGGAATCCCTCGTCAAGATTCTCTCCGAGCCGAAGAACGCGCTCGTCAAGCAGTACACCCGCCTGTTCGACATGGACGGCGTCGAACTCGAGTTCACCGTCGACGCGCTGGAGGCGATCGCCGATCAGGCGATCCACCGCGGCACCGGTGCCCGCGGCCTGCGCGCCATCATGGAGGAAGTCCTGCTGCCGGTGATGTACGACATCCCCAGCCGGGACGACGTCGAGAAGGTCGTCGTGACCGGCGAGACCGTCGTCGACAACGTGCTGCCGACGATCGTGCCGCGCAAGCAGGACCGCGAGCGCCGCGACAAGACGGCGTAGGCGGCGCGGTCGGCGAACACACAGCCACCACAACGACCCTGCCCCCGACCTCCTCGCGGAGATCGGGGGCAGAGTCGTCGTTCGGGGACCTTATGCGGAGACGTGTGCCGTGTCTTTCTTGCTCAGCAGATCGAGCGCGATATCGACGATCATGTCCTCCTGGCCGCCGACGAGGGAGCGCTTGCCGACCTCGAGCAGGATGGTGCGGGCGTCGAGACCGTAGTCCGCGGCCGCCTTCTCCGCGTGACGCAGGAAGCTCGAGTACACGCCGGCGTAGCCGAGGGTGAGGGTCTCACGGTCGACACGGACCGGGCGGTCCTGCAGCGGGCGGACGATGTCGTCGGCCGCGTCCATCAGCTTGAACACGTCGCAGCCGTGCTCCCAGCCGTACAGGTCGGCGACACCGATGAACGCCTCGATCGGGCAGTTGCCGGCGCCGGCACCCTGACCCGCGAGGGACGCGTCGACGCGGTACACGCCGTTCTCGACGGCGACGACACTGTTGGCCACCGACAGCGACAGGTTCTCGTGTGCGTGGATGCCGATCTGGGTGTCGGCGTCGAGCACGTCCCGGTAGGCCCGGACGCGGGCGCGGACGTCGTCCATGGTCAGGCGTCCGCCCGAGTCGGTGACGTACACGCAGTGCGCGCCGTACGACTCCATCAGCTTGGCCTGCTGGGCCAGCAGTTCCGGCGCGGCCATGTGGCTCATCATCAGGAAGCCGGAGACGTCCATGCCGAGCTCGCGGGCCTTCGCGATGTGCTGCGCGGAGACGTCGGCCTCGGTGCAGTGCGTGGCGATACGGACCGACTGCACACCCAGGTCGTGGGCATGCTCGAGCTCCTCGATGGTGCCGATACCCGGCAGCAGCAGCGTCGTGAGCTTGGCGTTCTTCACCGCACCGGCAGCGGCCTCGATCCACTCCCAGTCGGTGTTGCTGCCCGGACCGTAGTTGAGCGAGCCACCGGCGATGCCGTCACCGTGGGAGACCTCGATGGCGTCGACGCCGGCCTCGTCGAGCGCGGCCACGATCCGGGCCACGTTCTCCGGGGACATCCGGTGCCGGACGGCGTGCATGCCGTCGCGCAGGGTGACGTCCTGGATGTAGATCTTGGTGGACACGCTCAGACCTCCGCAGGGGTGTTGGTGCGCGCGGCGATCAGGCGGCGCGCGATGGACTCGGCGGTGCGCTGGGCGGCCGAGGTCATGATGTCGAGGTTGCCGGCGTACGCGGGCAGGTAGTCGGCTGCGCCCTCGACCTCGAGGAACACGGTGACCTTCGTGGTGACCGGGCCCGCGCCCTCGGGCAGCAGGGTGTGGACCGGCTCGTCGGCGGCGACCGGCGTGAACTGGACCTCCTGCTTGAGGCGGTAGCCGGGCACGTACTCGGCGACGCGGGCGGCCATCTCCTTGACGGAGGCGCGGATGGCCTCCTGGTCGGCGTCGCCGACGAGCGCGAGGACCGTGTCACGCATGAGCATGGGCGGCTCGGCCGGGTTCAGGATGATGATGGCCTTGCCGCGGCCGGCGCCACCGACCTGCTGGATGGCGTTCGACGTGGTCTCGGTGAACTCGTCGATGTTGGCGCGGGTGCCGGGGCCGGCCGACTTCGAGGAGATCGACGCGACGATCTCGGCGTAGGGGACCGGGGTGACGGCGGAGATGGCGGCGACCATCGGGATGGTGGCCTGGCCACCGCAGGTGACCATGTTGAGGTTGTCGAGATCCTCGTCGAGGTGCTCCTCGAGGTTCACCGGCGGCACCACGAACGGGCCGATGGCGGCCGGGGTGAGGTCGATGATCTTCTTGCCGAACGGCGCGAGCTTCGCGCAGTTGGAGATGTGCGCCTTCGCGGACGTCGCATCCAGGACGATGTCGATCTCGTCGAAGCCGTCGAGGGCGATGAGGCCGTCGACGCCCTCGGCGGTGGTGGGCACGCCGAGACGCTCGGCGCGGGCCAGGCCGTCCGAGGTGGGATCGATGCCGACCATGGCACCCATCTCGAGCACGTCGGACTTGTTCAGGACCTTGATCATCAGGTCGGTGCCGATGTTGCCCGGCCCGATGATGGCGACCCGAATCTTCTTCGAATCAGTGTTGTTCGTCACGATTGTCACGATTCCTTCCGGGAGAAAACTGCGGTCACGGAGCCGAGAGTGGACAGCTCTGCGCGGATGGTCACGCCGGGCGCGGCGGGAACCATGGGGCCCAGGGCGCCGGAGAGCACGACCTGGCCGGCGCGCAGCGGCTGGCCGTACTCGCGGGCGGTGCGGGCGAGCCACTGCAGTGCGATCAGCGGATCGCCCAGGCAGGCCTCGCCGTTGCCCTCGGAGACGAGCTCGTCGTCGGCGTACATCTTCATCACGACGTCCTTGGGCTCGAACTCGTCGAGCGTCACCCACGTGTCACCGAGCACGTACAGGCCGGACGACGCATTGTCGGCGACGGTGTCGGTGATGAGGATCTTCCAGTTCTCGATGCGGCTGTCGACCAACTCGAGGGCCGCGACGGCACCGGTGACGGCCGCACGGATCTGGTCGAGATCGAGATCGCCCTCGGCGAGGTCGGCACCGAGCCGGAACGCCACCTCGGCCTCGGCCTTGGGCTGGAGCATCCGCTCGGTGGGCACCTCGGGCAGGTCGGTGACGTCCATGTGGTCGAACAGGACACCGAAGTCGGGCTGGTCGACGCCGAGCTGGGTCTGCACGGCCAGCGACGTCGCACCGATCTTGCGGCCGACGACGACGGCCCCGTCGGCGATCTGCCAGTCGATCAGCTGCTGCTGGACGCGGTAGGCGACGCCGATGTCGGAGGGGCCGATGAGATCGTTGATCGGGGCGCAGGCGACGCCGGTCTGCGCTGCGGTCGCCAGTCGCTTCGCGGCCTGGGTGATCGCCTCGTCGGAGATCGTAGGTTCGGTGTCAGGCATGGATGTCCTTGTCGTGGGAAGTGCGTGCAACGACTGTGCGTGACGACGCCCGCCGCGCGCGAGCAATCGGTTCCGCTCAGCGGAACCTACCTGTCGGCGGTCACTCCGGGCGGAGGTTGTCCCGGCGAGCGAGAGTGGCCGCGATCCCGGCGGCAGCGGCCCGCACCTGATGGGTGTGCGCCTCGGGTCGGAACCGGGACGCGGGCCCGGTCACGCTGACCCCGGCGACGGGACGGTCGTCGGCGTCGAGGATCGCCGCGGACACGCACACGATGCCGACGGCGGACTCCTCGTACTCGAACGCCACCCCGGTCTCGAGGATCGTCTCCAACTGGCGGGCCAGCAGGCCGGGGGTGGTGATGGTGCGCGGGCCGCGGCGCGGCAGCGGGCCGGCGAGGGTGCGGGCCTTCAGATCGGCGGGGGCGTGTGCGAGCATCGCCTTGCCGATCGCGGTGCAGTACAGCGGCATCCGGCCCCCGATCCGGGACGGGGACGCGGCCTGCCGGTGCCCGCCGATCTTCGCGACGTACACCACCTCGTCGCCCTCGAGCACCCCCAGGTGCACGGTCTCGTGGGTGCGTTCCCTCAGGTCCTCGAGGAACGGGGTGGCCACCTCGATGAGGCCGCGTTCCACCGAGGCGCGCATCCCGAGCTCGAACAGGTGCCGGCCCAGCCGGTAGCCCGCCCCGGACCGGTCGATGAGCCGGGCCCCGACGAGTTCGGCGAGCAGTCGGTGCAGCGTCGTCTTGTGCAGCCCGGTGCGGTGGACCAGATCGGTGAAACTCACCCAGTGGTCCTCGGCGGTGAACGCGTCGAGCACGATCACGACCTTGCCGATCACGGTGTTGGGCACAGGCCCCGGTCCGGTCACGGCAGCACCGGCGCGGGCGTCACGGCGCCCGCAGCAGCGCGACCGCGAGCGAGTTCAGTTCGTACTCGAATGCGTCGAGGTCGGGGGCACCGCCGGTCACCGACTCCCGTTCCCACGAGGCGAGCCCGGAGACGACGAACCGGGCCATGAGCGCCACCCGCCGCGCCCGCAGGTCCTCGTCGATGTGGCCGAGGTGGACGCCGATCCGCGCGAACAGATCCTGCAGGACGTTCATCCCGCCGACCCGCGGAAAGGTCGGATCGTCCGGGACCAGTGCCGTCGGGCGGCTCACGAAATCCAGGTGGATACCGGTGAGCCACTGCTCGTTGAACCGCGCCCAGTACGACGGCTCGTACGCGGTGATCTCCGCGACGAACGGGTGGATGTAGGCATGAACGAGCGCCGCGAGCGGGTCCGTGGTTGAGTCGCAGGCCGGTGACTCGTCGTGATCCAGGGCGGCGACCATGTCGGCGCGGTGTGCGTTGACGGTGCCCATGTGGGTCAGCCAGACCGCCTCGAGCAGGCCGTCCCATGTGCCGAAGTGGTAGGTGATGGCCGAATTGTTTCGCTGCCCAGCGGTTCTCACGATCTCGCGGGCGGACACGCCGTGCAGGCCGCGTTCGGCGATGAGTCGTTCGGCGACATTGAGGAGCGTGTCGCGACCAGTGGACGAGTGCATGACGGTCAGCGTAGCCAATGCGCTATGTTCGTCGACCTGAGACACAATTCTTATTTTTTTGGAGGTGTTCTGTGTTTCGACCGTCGTCGACGAACCACCGGCGTTTCGGTGCCGGCCGTACCGGTGTCCTCACCGCCGTCGCGGCCACGACCGTCGCGCTGGTGGCCTCGGGCTGCAGCAGCGGCCCGTCGGACAAGGCCGAGACCGCCGCGCTGGAGCCGGGGCAGCTGCTCTCGGTCCAGGAGTTGCGCGGCACCCCGGTGCTGCCCAGCGCCGGCCGCAACGAACTGATCACGTACGCGTCGCAGAACGCACAGGGTGACCCGGTCGTCGTCTCGGGCACGGTGTCGATCCCGTCCGGTGACGCCCCCGAGGGCGGCTTCCCGGTGATCAGCTGGGCACACGGCACCACCGGTGTCTCCGACATCTGCGCGCCGTCCGCCGACACGATCGACGGCTTCGCGCACGACTACCTGGCCGGCGTCGACCGGACACTCGACAAGTACATCGCCGACGGCTACGTCGTGGTGCGGACCGACTACGTCGGCATGGGCACCCCCGGCGGGCACCCGTACATGGACGGCGGCACCGAGGCCAACGCGGTCGTCGACATCGTCCGCGCGAGCCGCGCCCTCGACGACTCGGTCGGCACCCAGTGGTACGCGATGGGCCACAGCCAGGGCGGGCACGCCGCCGTGTTCACCGCGGCGCAGGGCCCGGACCGGGCACCGGAACTCGACCTGCGCGGCGCGATCGCGATCGCACCGGGCAACGACATCAGCACGACCCCGCAGTACCTGTCCGCCGGCACCCCGGAGGTGGCGCCCGCACTGGCGTTCCTGCCGCTGATCCTGCTCGGCGCCGAGGCCGCGGACCCGTCGATCGTCGCCGACGACTACGTCACCCCCGAGGCGCAGGTGCTGCTCACCGCGGCCCGCACCAGCTGCGTCGGGCAGATCCGCGACGTCATCGGGCAGGTGCCGCCGGACAAGGCGTTCGCGCCGGGCGTCGACCTCGGCAAGCTCACCGAGTACCTGCAGGCGCAGGCCCCCGGCCGGCTCACCCCGACCGTCCCGACGCTGGTGCTGCAGGGGACCAGCGATCTGCTGGTCACCGAGGCGATGAGCAGTTCGCTCGTGGAGAGCCTGTGCAGCAACGGCGGCGAGGTCGCGTACAAGACGTACGAGGGCGCCGACCATCGACAGGCGATCCCCGCGTCGTACGACGATGCGTCGCAGTTCATGTCGGCCCTCGCCAAGGGTGATAAGCCGGCCGGCACCTGCTAGAGGAGGATGCGTTGCTCGCCGGAATAGACGTTCATCGTCTCCCCGCGCAGGAACCCGGCGAGCGTCATCCCGCGGTCGCGGGCCAGATCGACGGCCAGTGACGACGGCGCCGACACCGCCCCGAGAACCGGAACCCCCGCGACCGCGGCCTTCTGGGCCAGTTCGAACGACGCGCGCCCGCTCACCACGAGGACCGCGTCGAGCAGGGGGATCCGGTTCTCGGTGAGCGCCCACCCGAGCACCTTGTCGACGGCGTTGTGCCGGCCGACGTCCTCCCGCGCCGCGAGCAGGGTGCCGTCGGCGGTGAACAGTCCGGCCGCGTGCAGGCCGCCGGTGGCGTCGAACACCCGCTGGTGGCGGCGCAGGACCTCCGGCAGCGCCGACAGGGTCGCGGCCGGAATCTCGAAGGTGCTGTCGGACAGGTCGAATCGGCTGCGGACCGCGACCTCGTCGAGCGACGCCTTGCCGCACACCCCGCACGCCGACGTCGTGAGGAACGCCCGCCGGCCCCGCTCGCCGGGATCGGGGACGCCCGCCGCGAGCGCCACGTCGAGCACGTTGTAGGTGTTGGCGCCGTCGGCGTCGACCCCGTCGCAGTACCGCACCACCGCGACATCCGACGCCGCCTCGACGATGCCCTCGGTGAGCAGGAACCCGTGTACGAGTTCGACGTCGTGGCCGGGGGTGCGCATCGTGACCGTCAGGGCACGGCCACCGAGCCGGATCTCGAGTGGCTCCTCGACGGCCAGCGCGTCCGGGCGGCGGCGGACACCGTCGGCGGTGATGCGCAGGACGGGCCGGCGGGCGGTGACCCGTCCCATCTACTGCGTCCCGACCGGCTCGAGCCGGACGACGATCGCCTTCGACACCGGCGTGTTCGACGTGGCGGCAACATGATCGAGCGGCACCAGCGGATTGGTCTCCGGATAGTAGGCGGCGGCGTTGCCGCGCGGCGTGCTGTATTCGACGATGCGGAACCCGTGGACGCGGCGCTCCTCGACCCGGCCGTCGGCGGTGGTCCACTCGGAGACGACGTCGACGGTCTGCCCGTCGCGCAGACCGAGGTCGGTGATGTCGGCGGCGCTGACGAACACCACCCTCCGGCCGTTCTTCACGCCACGGTAGCGGTCGTCGAGACCGTAGATGGTGGTGTTGTACTGGTCGTGGCTGCGCAGGGTCTGCAGGATCAGCCGCCCGGCCGGGGTGGGTACCCATTCGAGTGGGCTGACCGCGAAGTTGGCCTTGCCGGTGCGGGTGGGGAACTCGCGGGAATCGCGCGGCGGATGCGGCAACTGGAAGCCGTCGGGCCGGCGGACCCGGGCGTTGTAGTCCGCGCAGCCGGGCACCACCCGCGAGATCGAATCCCGGATCAGGTCGTAGTCGGATTCGAACCGCCGCCACGGCACCGGGTGATCGGCGCCGAGCAACTCCCGCGCCAACTGGCACACGATGGCGACCTCGCTGCGCAACTGCTCGCTCACCGGATGCAGACGCCCCCGCGACAGGTGCACCATCGACATCGAATCCTCCACCGACACCGCCTGCTTCCCGGTGTCCTGGATGTCGAGGTCGGTGCGGCCGAGGGTCGGCAGGATCAGCGCGGTGCGCCCGTGCACGACGTGGCTGCGGTTGAGTTTCGTCGACACCTGCACCGTCAGGTCGCAGCGGCGCAGCGCCTCCTCGGTGGCGGCGGTGTCGGGGGTGGCGGAAGCGAAGTTGCCGCCCATCGCCACGAACACCCGGGCGCGGCCGTCGCGCATCGCCCGGATCGCGTCGACCGTGTCGAAGCCGTGGCTGCGGGGGCTGGTGATACCGAACTCGGTGTCGAGGGCGGCGAGGAACTCCTCGGGCATCTGCTCCCAGATGCCCATCGTGCGGTCGCCCTGCACGTTGGAATGCCCGCGCACCGGGCACACCCCGGCGCCGGCCTTGCCGATCATGCCGCGCGCCAGCAGCACGTTCACCGCCTCCGCGATGGTGGCGACGGCATGCCGGTGCTGCGTCAGGCCCATCGCCCAGCACACGACGGTGCGTTCGGATGCGACCAGCGCGGCGGCCGTCTCCTCGAGCTGACGCCGGGTCAGGCCGGTCGCCTCGGCGACGGTGGCGAGGTCGACGGCCCGCACGTGCGCGGCCCACGCGTCGAACCCGGCGCAGTGCGCGTCGACGAACGCCCGGTCGACCACCGAGCCGGGTGCGCGGTCCTCGGCCTCGAGCAGCAGCCGTCCCAGCCCCTGGAACAGGGCCATGTCGCCGCCGAGACGGATCTGCAGGAACTCGTCGGCGATCGGGACGCCGCGGCCGACCACGCCGTTCACCTTCTGCGGATCCTTGAACCGCAGCAGCCCGGCCTCGGGCAGCGGGTTGATCGCGATGATCTTCGCCCCGTTCGCCTTCGCCTTCTCCAGCGTCGACAGCATCCGCGGATGGTTGGTGCCCGGATTCTGGCCGGCGACGAGAATGAGGTCGGCCTGCTCGAGGTCGGGGACCGTCACAGATCCTTTGCCGATCCCGATCGACTCGGTCAGGGCACTGCCCGACGACTCGTGGCACATGTTGGAACAGTCCGGCAGATTGTTGGTGCCGAAACTGCGGATCATCGTCTGGTACACGAACGCGGCCTCGTTGCTGGTGCGGCCGGACGTGTAGAACACCGCCTCGTCAGGGCTGTCGAGGCCACGCAACTGCCCGGCGATCAGCCGGTACGCGTCGTCCCAGCCGATCGGCTCGTACCGGTCGCCCCCGGGCCGCAGCACCATCGGATGCGTGATCCGGCCCTGCTGCCCCAGCCAGTAGTCGGTGCGCTCGGCCAACTCCGCGATCGGGTGCGCTGCGAAGAACTCCGGTGTCACCGTCCGCAGCGTCGCCTCCTCGGCGACGGCCTTCGCGCCGTTCTCGCAGAACTCGGCCGGTTTACGGTGGCCCGGTGTCTCCGGCCACGCACAGCCGGGACAGTCGAAGCCGTGCCGCTGGTTGAGTCGGGTCAGGGTGCGGGCGGTCCGCGCGACCCCCATCTGCTCGACCGCCCGCTGCATCGACACCAGCACCGCCGGCACCCCGGCCGCGTAGTCCTTCGCATGCCCGACGACCAGGTCGTTCTCGTCGATGTCGTCCCGGGGTCCCTGACGCGTCATGGACCCATAGTGGCCCCGATCGGGTCCGGATGCACGGGCGACGGATTCCCGGACCCGCCGGTAGGCTTCCGGCATGTCTGTGCGTCCCGTGACCCGATCCGACATCCGTGCCGTCTCGGTGGCGCTCGCGGACGCGTTCGACGACGACCCCGTCATGTGTTGGATCCTGCCGGACCCGCAGCGCCGGCCGTCGGGGATGGCCCGGCTGTTCGGCGCCGAGATCCGCTACCACCATCTCGCGGGCGGGGGCGCCGAACTCGCGCACGCCGACGACGGCACGATCGTCGGCGGCGCACTGTGGGATCCGCCGGGACGGTGGAAGCAGTCCCCGTGGACGTCGCTGCTGAGCCTGCCGACGGTCGCGCTCGCCCTCGGCCGGCAACTGCAGGTCGGTGCCGAGGTCGGGAACACGCTGGACGCGGCGCACCCCGCCGAACCGCACTGGTATCTCGCGACGATCGGCACGTCGACGGCCGGTCGCGGCGGCGGCCACGGCAAGACGCTCCTGAACTCGCGACTGTCCCGCTGCGACGCCGCCGGACTGCCCGCCTATCTCGAATCGAGCAAGGAGGCGAACATTCCGTACTACGAACGCTTCGGTTTCGAGGTGAGCGGCGAGATCGTCCTCCCGGACGGCGGCCCCACGTTGTGGCAGATGTGGCGTCGCCCGCGTGGTACCGAGCAGCGGTGACCCGGACATGACCCCCGACCCGTCCTCGTCGATCGTCCCGTCCACCCCCTTCCGGGACCTGGACGACTACCTCGCGTTGCCGCGCACGTCCGGGCTCGAACTGTCCCCGGACGGCACGCGACTCGTCGTCGCCCGGTCGGTACTCGACGAGTCGGCCACCAAATACGTGTCCGCGCTGTGGGAGATCGACCCGACGGGCGAGCAGTCGTCGCGGCGGCTCACGTGGGGTGCTGCGGGCGAGTCCGGGCCCGTGTTCACCCACGACGGGGATCTGCTGTTCCTCGCGTCGCGTCCCGGCCCCGACGACGCCGACGACGCCCCGGCCGCCCTGTGGCGGCTGCCCAGTGGCGGTGGTGAGGCGCGGCGCGTCGGCACGCGCGGCGGCGGCGTCACCGGTGTCCGGGCCGCCCGTTCCGCCGCCCGGGCGGTCGTGAGCAGCGGCATGCTCGGCGCCACCGTCGCCGACGACGACCGGATCCGCGGCGACCGCAAGGACAAGAAGGTCACCGCGGTCCTGCACACCGGGTACCCGGTCCGGTACTGGGACCACGACCTCGGACCGGAGGTTCCGCACCTGCTGGCCGGCCGCACCGACGGCGACGCCGGGACGGACGTCGACTTCGACGACCTGACGCCCGCACCGGGAGTGGCGCTGCGGGACGCCGACTACGACCTGTCCGCCGACGGCGGCCTCGTGGTGAGCACGTGGACGGTGCCGGGCGCGCTCGGTCACCGCCGCACGATCCTGGTGCGCATCGACACGACGACGGGGGAGCGGACCGTCCTCGTCGACGACGACGCCGCGGACCTCGGCCGTCCGGCGATCGCACCCGACGGAAGCAGTGTCGCCTACCTGAGGGAGGCGTACGGCGACGCCGAGACCGCGCCGCGAATCACGCTGCACCGCTACATCTTCGATACCGGCACCGTCGAGGATCTCGCGACCGACTGGGACCGGTGGCCCACCTCGGTCGCCTGGCTCCCGGACGGTGGACTGTTGCTCACCGCCGACGACCACGGACGCGGCCCGATCTTCGTGCTCCGCGACGGACTGCCCGTTCCGCTCACCGTCGACGCCGCCGCCTACACCGATCTGCGGCCCGCCCCGGACGGCTCCGCGGTGTACGCGCTGCGGGCGTCGTACACGGCCCCGCCGCACCCGGTGCGGATCGCGCTGACCGGCGACGACGCCGGCACGGCCACCGCGCTGCGCGGCCCGGACGAGAACCCGCCGCTGCCCGGACCGCTCACCGAGATCGTCGGGCAGGGACTCGACGGCACCCCGCTGCGCGGCTGGCTGGCGCTGCCCGGGACGGCGTCCGCCGACACCCCGGCGCCGCTGCTGCTGTGGATCCACGGCGGACCGCTGAACTCGTGGAACACGTGGTCGTGGCGCTGGAATCCGTGGCTGCTCGTCGCCCAGGGGTACGCGGTGCTGCTGCCCGACCCCGCCCTGTCCACCGGTTACGGGCAGGACTTCGTGCAGCGCGGCTGGGGGCAGTGGGGGAAGGCGCCGTACACCGACCTCATGGCGATCACCGACGCCGCTGTCGCACTGCCGGAGGTCGACGCCGCCCGCACCGCCGCGATGGGCGGCTCGTTCGGCGGCTACATGGCCAACTGGATCGCCGGCCACACCGACCGCTTCGACGCCATCGTCACCCACGCCGGCCTGTGGGCGCTCGACCAGTTCGCGCCCACCACCGACGCCGCCTGGTACTGGCAGCGCGAGATGACCCCCGAGATGGCGTTCGAGAACTCACCGCACCTGTTCGTCGCCGACATCGTCACCCCCGTGCTGGTGATCCACGGCGACAAGGACTACCGCGTCCCCGTCGGTGAAGGCCTGCGCCTCTGGTACGAACTGCTGTCCGAATCCGGGCTGCCCGCCGACACCGACGGTGCCACCGACCACCGCTTCCTCTACTTCCCGACCGAGAACCACTGGATCCTCGCCCCCCAGCACACCAAGGTCTGGTATCAGGTGGTCGAATCGTTCCTCGCCGAGCACGTCCTCGGGGAAACGGTGCCGGTGCCCGACGTCCTCGGCTGAGACGTCCCACCCCCGCGTTTCGCGCACTTGATGTCGTCCGGCCGCGGCCGCTGATCGCGATAAGTGCGGAAAACGCGGAGAAGGGGCCCGAAACTGCGCGGCAAGTGCGCGAAACGCGGGGGATCGGGGCCGCCGTGAGCCGGGTCCGGGGGATTCGCGACCACTGATTACGATTGGGGGGTGACCAGTGCGCCAGAGACTCCCCAGAACCCCGCAGACGCCCTCCCGAAGAGCTGGGATCCCAGCACGGTAGAGGCCGACTTGTATCAGGGCTGGGTGGATGCCGGTTACTTCACCGCGGACCCGTCGACCGACAAGCCCGGTTTCTCGATCGTGCTGCCGCCGCCGAACGTGACCGGCTCCCTGCACATGGGGCACGCCCTCGACCACACGCTGATGGACGCGCTGACCCGCCGCAAGCGGATGCAGGGTTTCGAGGTGCTGTGGCTGCCGGGCATGGACCATGCCGGTATCGCGACGCAGACCATCGTCGAGAAGCAGCTCGCGGCGGACGGCAAGAAGAAGGAAGACCTCGGCCGGGACGCGTTCATCGAGCGCGTGTGGAGCTGGAAGCGCGAGTCCGGCGGCACCATCGCGGGCCAGATGCGCCGCATCGGTGACGGCGTCGACTGGTCCCGGGACCGGTTCACGATGGACGAGGGCCTCTCGCGCGCCGTCCAGACCATCTTCAAGCGCCTGTACGACGAGGGCCTGATCTACCGGGCCGAGCGCCTGGTCAACTGGTCGCCGGTGCTGCAGACCGCGATCTCCGACATCGAGGTCAAGTTCGAGGAGGTCGAGGGCGAGCTCGTGTCGCTGCGCTACGGCTCCCTCGACGACGCCGAGCCGCACGTGATCGTCGCGACCACGCGTGTCGAGACGATGCTCGGTGACACCGCCGTCGCCGTCCACCCCGACGACGAGCGGTACCGGCATCTCGTCGGTACGACGCTCGAGCATCCGTTCACCGGCCGGCAGATCCCGATCATCGCCGACGAGTACGTCGACCCCGCGTTCGGCACCGGCGCCGTGAAGATCACCCCGGCGCACGACCCCAACGACTTCGAGATGGGTGTGCGGCACAACCTGCCGATGCCCACGATCATGGACAAGACCGGCCGGATCGCCGACACCGGAACGCAGTTCGACGGCATGGACCGGTTCGAGGCCCGCGTCAAGGTGCGTGAGGCGCTCGCCGAGCAGGGTCGCGTCGTCGCCGAGAAGCGTCCGTACATCCACAGCGTCGGGCATTCGGAGCGTTCCGGCGAGACCATCGAGCCGCGGCTGTCGATGCAGTGGTGGGTCAAGGTCGACGCGCTCGCCGAGACCGCCGGTGACGCGGTCCGGGACGGCGACACCGTCATCCACCCGGCCAGCCAGGAGCCGCGCTGGTTCTCGTGGGTCGACAACATGCACGACTGGTGCATCTCCCGGCAGCTGTGGTGGGGCCACCGCATCCCGATCTGGTACGGCCCCGACGGCGAGGTGGCCTGCTTCGGCCCCGACGAGACCGCACCCGCGGGCTGGGAGCAGGACCCCGACGTCCTCGACACCTGGTTCTCGTCGGCGCTGTGGCCGTTCTCCACGATGGGCTGGCCCGACAAGACCCCCGAACTCGAGAAGTTCTATCCGACGAGCGTCCTGGTCACCGGCTACGACATCCTGTTCTTCTGGGTGGCGCGGATGATGATGTTCGGCACCTACGTCGCGGGCGATCAGGGCCTCGGCAAGGTGCCGTTCACCGACCTGTTCCTGCACGGCCTGGTCCGCGACCAGTACGGCAAGAAGATGTCGAAGTCCCGCGGCAACGGCATCGACCCGCTCGACTGGGTCGACCGGTTCGGTGCGGACGCGCTGCGCTTCACCCTGGCCCGCGGCGCCAACCCGGGCAGCGACCTCGCGGTCGGCGAGGACCACGCGCAGTCGTCCCGCAACTTCGCGAACAAGCTGTTCAACGCTACCAAGTTCGCGCTCATGAACGGTGCCGTCGTCGCCGACCTGCCGGCGCGCGAGCAGCTCACCGACGCCGACCGCTGGATCCTCGACCGGCTCGAGCAGGTCCGCGGCGAGGTCGACGAGGCCCTCGACAGGTTCGAGTTCTCCAAGGCGTGCGAGGCGCTCTACCACTTCGCGTGGGACGAGGTCTGCGACTGGTACCTCGAGCTCGCCAAGGTGCAACTGGTGGACGGAAGCGCCCACGTCGACAGCACGAAGGCCGTCCTCGGCAACGTCCTCGACACGCTGCTGCGGATGCTGCACCCGGTGATCCCGTTCGTCACCGAGACGCTGTGGAAGGTCCTCACCGGCGGCGAGTCCCTCGTGGTCGCGGACTGGCCGGCCGCGTCCGGTGTCGACACGGACGCCGATGCGGCCCGTCGCATCGAGGACATGCAGAAGCTCATCACCGAGGTGCGCCGCTTCCGTAGCGACCAGGGCCTCAAGCCGTCGCAGAAGGTGGCCGCGCGTCTCACCGGCGGCGCCGACGCCGACATCGAGGGCCAGCTCGCTGCGGTGTCCGCGCTCGCCAAGCTCACCGATCCCGCCGACGGGTTCGCCGCGACCGCGTCCGTCGAGGTGCGGCTGAGCAAGGCCACCGTCACCGTCGAACTCGACACGTCCGGCACCGTCGATCTCGGCGCCGAGAAGAAGCGTCTCGAGAAAGATCTCGCGGTCGCCGAGAAGGAACTCGCCGGCACCACCGCGAAGCTCGGGAACGAGGCGTTCCTCGCGAAGGCCCCCGATGCGGTCGTCGACAAGATCCGCACCCGGCAGCAGGTCGCGCAGGAGGAGATCGCCCGGATGAGTGCACGTCTGAAGGAGTTGGCCGGAGCGTGAGCACCGAACGCCCGGGGGACCCGACCGCGGTCGACCTGGCCGAACTCGCCCTCGTCGAGGCGGAGCTGGATCAGCGCTGGCCCGAGACGAAGATCGAGCCGTCGCTGACCCGGATCGCCGCGCTGATGGACCTGCTCGGGTCCCCGCAGCGCAACTATCCGGCCATCCACGTCGCCGGCACCAACGGCAAGACGTCGGTGACGCGGATGATCGACGCGCTGCTCACCGCGCTGCACCGGCGGACGGGCCGCACCACGAGCCCGCACCTGCAGTTGGCGACCGAGCGGATCTCCGTCGACGGCACACCCATCGGCATCCGCACCTACATCGACACGTACCGCGAGATCGAGCCGTACATCCGGATGGTCGACGCGCAGTCGCAGGCCGCCGGCGGTCCCGCGATGAGCAAGTTCGAGGTGACCACCGCGATGGCGTACGCCGCGTTCGCGGAGGCCCCCGTCGACGTCGCGGTCATCGAGACCGGGATGGGTGGCACGTGGGACGCCACCAACGTGATCGGTGCGCAGGTCGCGGTGATCACCCCGATCGGGCTCGACCACGTCGACTACCTGGGCCCCGACCTCGCGTCGATCGCGGGGGAGAAGGCCGGGATCATCCACAGGGGCCGCGACAGCGAGGTCGAGGGCATGCCCGGTGTCGACACGGTCGCGATCATCGCCGAACAGGAACCCGAGGCGATGGACGTGCTGTTGCGCCGTGCCGTCGAGGCCGATGCGGCCGTCGCCCGGGCGGGATCCGAGTTCCGGGTGCTGCGCCGACAGATCGCCATCGGCGGCCAGCAACTCGAACTGCAGGGCCTCGGCGGCGTCTACGACGACATCTTCCTGCCGCTGCACGGCGAGCACCAGGCGCGCAACGCGTCGCTGGCGCTCGCCGCGGTGGAGGCGTTCTTCGGGGCCGGCCCGGACCGGCAACTCGATGTCGACGCCGTCCGCGCCGGTTTCGCGTCGGTGGTCAATCCGGGACGCCTCGAGCGGGTCCGCAGCGCGCCGACGGTGTTCCTCGACGCCGCCCACAACCCGCACGGCGCGAAGGCGCTCGCCGCGGCACTGTCCGCGGAGTTCGACTTCCGTAAGCTCGTCGGTGTCGTCTCCGTCATGGGCGACAAGGACGTCGACGGCATCCTCGACGCCCTCGAACCGGTCTTCGACGAACTCGTCGTCACCCACAACGGGTCGTCGCGCGCGATGGGAGTCGACGAACTCGCCGACCGCGCCGTCGCCCGGTTCGGGGACGAACGCGTCGTCGTGGCCCCCACCCTGGCCGACGCCCTCGAGACGGCGATCGGACTCGCCGAGGAAGTCGCCGAACCCGGCGAGGCCGTGTCCGGCGCGGGTGTCGTCGTCACCGGTTCGGTCGTGACCGCGGGTCTGGCCCGCTCCCTGTTCGGAAAGGACCCCGCGTGAGCGAGACCCCCGAGAATCCCGACACCCCCCGGAACCCGGAGACCGGGTTCCGGCCGCCGGCCACCGACCCGTGGAAGGGTTTCCGCGGCGTCATGGCGGGCACCCTCGTCCTCGAGGCGATCGTCGTGCTGCTGGCGCTGCCGGTGGTCGCGGTCATCAACTCGACCGGCCTGACCTGGTTCTCCGGCACCTACATCTGTGTGCTGGCGCTGCTGATGATCCTCGGCGCCGGTATGCAGGGGCGTCCGTGGGCGATGACGTTCAACCTGGCCCTGCAGGTGCTGACGATCCTCGGTTTCTTCATCGACACCGCGCTCGGGGTGATCGGTCTGCTGTTCGGTGCCGTGTGGCTGTACATCCTGTACCTGCGCAAGGACATCACCCAGCGGATCGAACGGGGTCTGCTGCCCGGACAACGAGACTGACCGTCTAGGCTGCTGTCCGTGACTGAGCGCACCCTGGTACTGATCAAGCCCGACGGCGTGGCCCGCGGCTACGTCGGAGAGATCCTCTCCCGCATCGAACGCAAGGGCCTGTCCATCGCGGCGATGGAGTTGCGGACCGCGTCGACGGATGTCGCCGCGACGCACTACGCGGAACACGAAGGCAAGCCGTTCTACCCGGGACTGCTCGACTTCATCACGTCCGGCCCGCTGGTCGCCGCGGTGCTGGAAGGTCCGCGTGCGATCGCCGCGTTCCGCCAGCTCGCCGGTGGCACGGACCCCGTCGAGAAGGCGGTGCCCGGCACGATCCGCGCCGACCTGGCGTTGGACGGCAGCCAGAATCTCGTGCACGGATCCGACTCGACCGAGTCCGCCGAGCGTGAGATCGCACTCTGGTTTCCGCAGCTCGCACAGGGCTGAACCGCGTTCCCTGAAAGACGCTCCCGGGCAGCACTGCCCGGGAGCGTCTTTTCGTTCGTCCATCCATCGGTGCGCCGCTGGGCGGACACATGACATACGTGTGGGATACTCGAGGAGGTCGGACCGCAATTGTGCTCCACGCGGATCCGATCGGATGACACCACGATGCGAAGCCCGTCATCGCGGTCCGCCGGATCGGGTAACCCCTGCTCAGGGCGGCACGCTGGATGATCAGGCGCTCGCGCCGTGAACGATCAGGCGCTCGCGCCGTGGATCGCCGCCATCCAGCCAGGCACCGCGCGATTTCGCAGTGAGTAACGGACACTGCGGGACACGTGGAGCGAGACCATACAATCTCGTACCCCCGGTGCGAGTACACAACCATCGCCCCCGCGCGGCCGCGTCACATCCGATCGACAGACGGGTGGACGCGCCCGGGGGCTCGAGGAGAATACGTGGCCGATCAAGCGCCGCCCGAGAACGTGCAGAACCCGACCGCGGAAGCGTCGGCCGACACCGGGACCACCCCGGTACTGCCCGAGAAGATTCGTGTCCACGCGCTGGCGAAGATGCTCGGCGTGACCAGCAAGCAGGTCCTCGCCGAGGCCGCTTCGCTGGGCACCGAGCTGCGCAGTGCGCAGTCCAGCCTGCAGCGAGAGATCGCCGAGCGCATCCACGCGAGCATGTCCGCGCCCGCCGAGCCTGCGCCGGAGGCACCGAAGGTATCGGAGCAACCGGAACCGCAGGCCGTGGAAGCAACCCCGGAACCGGCTCCGGAACCGGCCGCGGAGGCAGCCGAGAAGCCGGCGCCGCGCAAGCGCGTCCGCAAGAAGGCCGCCCCCAAGGCGAAGGCCCCGGCCGCTCCGGAAACCGAGACCGCACCCGCAACCGAGGTGGCGGCCACCCCGGAGGCTCCGGCCGAGTCCGGTGGCCTGTTCACCGACGCGGACCTCACCAGCCACGAGCCGCAGGCCCAGCCGGCCACCCCGTCCGTGCAGGTGCCGTTGTTCCTGCAGCCGGAGACCACGGAGGAGACGCCGGCCGCCGAGGCCGCGCCGCGCCGTCGTCGTAGCCGCCGCGGTGCGGCTGCCCCCGCCGTGAGCGAGGAGCAGCAGACCGAGACGGCCACCGAGACGGTCACCGCCGAGACGGAGCCGGCCGCCGCCGAACAGGCCGAGTCGGCCGATGTCGCCGAGCAGGCCACCGACACCGACACCGACACCGACGGCGGCGATCAGCAGCGTCGTCGTCGCCGCGGCCGTCGTGGCCGGGGCCGTGGCCGGGGCGAGCAGGCCGGCGAGACCGACGAGACCGACGAGACTGCGACCGACGAGACCGTCGAACCCGGCGCGATCGCGGAGACCGGCGACACTGCCGAGACCGGCGAGACCGGCGACGGTGAAGCCGTGGAGACCACGGAGGCCGCTGAAGCCGCCGACACCGAGGACGAGGGGGACGGTTCGAGCCGTCGCCGTCGTCGCCGTCGTCGCCGCAAGGGCAGCGCCGAATCCTCCGACACCGTCGAGGACGACGGTGTCGCGACCGTCGTGCACGAGCGTGAACCGCGGAACAAGGCCCGCGCAGCCAAGGACAAGGACGAGGTCCAGGGCATCAGCGGGTCCACCCGTCTCGAGGCCAAGCGTCAGCGTCGCCGTGACGGTCGCGACGCGGGTCGTCGTCGTCCGCCGATCCTGAGCGAGTCGGAGTTCCTGGCCCGCCGCGAATCGGTGGATCGCGTCATGGTGGTCCGGGAGAAGACCGGCGGCAGCAACCCGGCCGCGTCGACGCAGGTCGCGGTCCTCGAGGACGGTGTCCTCGTCGAACATTTCGTGACCGGATCGTCGTCCTCGTCGATGGTCGGCAACGTCTACCTGGGCCGCGTGCAGAACGTGCTGCCCAGCATGGAGGCCGCGTTCATCGACATCGGCCGCGGACGCAACGGCGTCCTGTACGCCGGTGAGGTCAACTGGGAGGCTGCCGGTCTCGGCGGTCGGGAACGCAAGATCGAGCAGGCCCTCAAGCCGGGTGACCAGGTCGTCGTGCAGGTCAGCAAGGATCCGGTCGGGCACAAGGGTGCCCGCCTGACCACGCAGATCAGCCTGGCCGGACGTTTCCTGGTGTACGTGCCCGGCGGCACGTCCACCGGTATCAGCCGCAAGCTGCCGGACACCGAGCGCAAGCGTCTCAAGGAGATCCTGCGGGAGATCGTCCCGGCCGACGCCGGTGTGATCATCCGGACCGCGTCCGAGGGCGTCAGCGAGGACGAGTTGTCGCGGGACGTCACCCGGCTGCAGTCGCAGTGGGCGACGATCCAGGAGCAGGCCGACAAGGCGCAGGCAGCCAAGTCCGGCACCACGCAGGCGCTGTACGAGGAACCGGATCTGCTGGTCAAGGTGGTCCGCGACCTGTTCAACGAGGACTTCTCGAAGCTCGTCATCGAGGGCGAGAAGGCGTGGAGCACCGTCGAGGGCTACATCAAGGCGGTCGCCCCGGACCTGCTGCCGCGCGTCGAACGCCACGATCCGGCACCGGGCACCCCGGACGTGTTCGAGACGTACCGGATCGACGAACAGCTCGCGAAGGCACTCGACCGCAAGGTGTGGCTGCCGTCCGGCGGCACGCTGGTGATCGACCGCACCGAGGCCATGACCGTCGTCGACGTCAACACCGGCAAGTTCACCGGTGCCGGCGGCAACCTCGAGGAGACGGTCACCCGGAACAACCTGGAGGCGGCCGAAGAGATCGTCCGGCAGATGCGTCTGCGGGACATCGGCGGCATGATCGTCGTCGACTTCATCGACATGGTCCTCGAGTCGAACCGGGATCTGGTGCTGCGGCGGCTCACCGAGTCCCTCGGCCGGGACCGCACCCGCCACCAGGTGTCCGAGGTGACGTCGCTGGGCCTGGTCCAGATGACACGCAAGAAGCTCGGCACCGGGCTGGTCGAGGCGTTCTCCACCACGTGCGAGCACTGCCACGGCCGCGGCATCGTCGTCCAGACCGAGCCGATCGAGGTGAAGTCGGGCGACGACGGGCGCGGCCAGGCGAAGGAGTCCGGTGGACGCCGCAAGCGCGGCCGCGACCGGGCTGCCGCGGCAGCACCGGCGGAGACGCCGGTCGAGCCGCATTCGCATCCGACGGAGGAGGAGGCGTCGGCCGACGCCACCGTCAAGCGCTCTCATCCGGTGGTGCTCGCGATGGCCGCGCATCACGCGGACGAGCACGGGGAGCCGGGCGAACCCGCGGAGACGGCCGCGGTGGCACCGGAACCGGTGGTCGCCGAGCCGGCACCCGCGGAGGTCGAATCCGACGCGCAGCCGGCCCCTCGGGCGCGGCGGCGCAGCCGTCGGGTGTCGCGTGCCGCGGCGGCGCCGGCCGGGGAGAGCACCGACACGGGCACCGTGTTCGTGATCCCGACGCCGGAACCGGCACCGGCAGCCCCGGAACAGGAACCGGCCACGGTACCGGCACCGGCGGCTGTGGAGGCCCCGGAACCGGCACCGGCGACCGGTCCGGCCACGGCGGCGGGTGACGGGGAATCGGCGGCACCGCGCCGGAGTCGACGCCGTCGTGCGGCCGCACGTCCTGCCGGTCCGCCGGTGGACGCCGACTCCTGAGAACATCGCGGTGGTGTGTCGTCCCGTGCCCGGCAGGGGACGACACACCACCGCTGCGGGACCGGGCTTCACCCCGGTTTGACCCTGGCGGTCCGCGTCCCGTAATCTTGACCGGTCGCTACCCGGCGATACCGCTCTGCTGCGCCCGATCTAGGGCTTATCACGGGCGCGCAAGGGGTAGTCGCCACACCAGACCAGTCGCGCAGCATCGAAAGCCTTCACGGCAGCGGCGCGAGCACGTTCGAAGTAGCAAGGGGTAGCCGTCCGATGGCAACGTACGCGATCGTCAAGACCGGCGGAAAGCAGTACAAGGTCGCTGTTGGTGACCTCGTCAAGGTCGAGAAGATCGAGGGTGAGCCCGGCGCCGCTGTCTCGCTTGCCCCGGTCCTCGTGGTCGATGGTTCCGAGCTCACCACCGACGCCGACAAGCTGGCGAAGATCTCCGTGACCGCCGAGGTTGTCGAGCACACCAAGGGCCCGAAGATCCGGATCCACAAGTTCAAGAACAAGACCGGCTACCACAAGCGTCAGGGCCACCGTCAGAAGCTGACGGTCGTCAAGGTCACCGGCATCAACTAACCACACAGGGGTTCCGGCCCCCGTGTACCGCGAACTCGTGGATTCCTGAACCTGGAGGGTAAGTCATGGCACATAAGAAGGGTGCATCAAGCTCCCGTAACGGTCGCGATTCGAACGCACAGCGGCTCGGCGTCAAGCGTTTCGGCGGCCAGGCCGTCAGCGCCGGCGAGATCCTGGTGCGTCAGCGTGGCACCCACTTCCACCCCGGCGTCAACGTCGGTCGTGGCGGTGACGACACCCTGTTCGCTCTCGCTGCGGGCGCCGTCGAGTTCGGCACCAAGCGTGGACGCAAGACCGTGAACATCGTTCCGGCCGCGGCACAGGCCTAGTCTGCTGCCGACTACGGTTCGCGCTCGCATCGGCTTTCGCTGACGGGCACGATTCCGTTCCGATCTCCCAGTAGGGGCGGGCCAGGGTCTCACAACCCTTGCCCGCCCCTATTGTTGTTTCATCCTCCTTAAGGAAGGGTCCGGAACTCATGTCCCGATTCATCGACCGCGTGGTGCTGCACATCGGTGCCGGTAAGGGCGGCAACGGTTGTGCCTCCGTCCACCGCGAGAAGTTCAAGCCGCTCGGTGGTCCGGACGGAGGCAACGGCGGCCGGGGCGGGGACGTCGTGCTCGAGGTCGACCGGAACGTCCACACGCTCCTCGACTTCCACTTCCATCCGCGGGCCAAGGCCACCAGCGGTACGCAGGGGATGGGCGGTAACCGGGAGGGTGCCAACGGCACCGATCTGATCCTCCGGGTGCCCGACGGCACCGTCGTCCTGGACAAGCGGGGCAACGTCCTCGTCGATCTCGTCGGGATCGGCACCCAGTTCGTCGCGGCGCGTGGCGGCCGCGGCGGCCTCGGGAACGCGTCGCTGGCGTCGAAGGCACGCAAGGCCCCCGGGTTCGCGCTGCTCGGTGAGGAGGGCGAGGAACTCGACGTCGTCCTCGAACTCAAGTCGGTGGCCGACGTGGGCCTGGTCGGTTTCCCGTCCGCGGGCAAGTCGTCGCTGGTGTCGGTGCTGTCGGCGGCGAAGCCGAAGATCGGCGACTACCCGTTCACCACACTGCAGCCCAACCTCGGTGTGGTGTCGAGCGGCGACACGACGTTCACGGTCGCCGACGTGCCGGGACTCATCCCCGGCGCCAGCCAGGGCCGCGGTCTCGGACTGGACTTCCTGCGGCACCTCGAGCGGTGCGCGGTGCTCGCACACGTCGTGGACTGCGCCACCCTCGAACCGGGACGCGACCCGATCTCCGACGTCGACGCCCTCGAGGCGGAACTGGCGGCGTACCAGCCGGCCCTCAAGGGGGATGCGAGCCTCGGTGACCTCGCGGACCGGCCCCGGATCGTGATCCTCAACAAGGCCGACGTGCCCGAGGCCGCGGAACTGGCCGAGATGGTCACCGCCGACTTCCAGGAGCGTGGCTGGCCCGTGTTCACGATCTCCGCGGTGAGCCGGGACGGTTTGCGGCCGTTGACCTTCGCGCTCGCCGAGATGGTCGCCGCCTACCGTGAGGCCCATCCGCCGGCGGAGCCGAAGCGTCAGGTGATCCGTCCGATCGCGGTCAAGGAGACCGGATTCGACGTCATCGCCGACCCGGACACGCCCGGTGGTTTCATCGTGCGCGGTGTGCAGCCCGAGCGGTGGGTGCGGCAGACCGCGTTCGACAACGACGAGGCCGTCGGCTATCTCGCGGACCGGCTCGCCCGACTCGGCGTGGAGAACGAACTCGTCAAGCAGGGCGCCGAGCCCGGTGCGTTCGTCACGATCGGTGACGTCGGATTCGAGTGGGAGCCGCAGACCGCGGCCGGCGTCGACATCGTCCGCACCGGCCGTGGCACCGACGCTCGTCTCGACCAGGACGACCGGATCGGCGCCTCCGAGCGCAAGCATGCCCGGCGGATCCGGCGCGGACTCGACAGCGAGGACCCCGAGAACAAGTGAGCGACACCAGAGCCGCCGTCGCGTCGGCGCGCAGCATCGTCGTCAAGATCGGATCATCGGCTCTCACGAGTCTCGTCGGGGGACTCGACGTCGGACGGTTGAACCTGCTCGCGGATGCGCTCGAGGCGCGGATGCGGGCCGGTTCGGACGTCGTCGTCGTCTCGTCCGGCGCGGTGGGGGCAGGCCTCGCACCGCTCGGATTGACCCGTCGCCCACAGGATCTCGCGACCAAGCAGGCGGCCGCGAGCGTCGGCCAGTTGGCGTTGGCGCACGCGTGGGGGACGTCGTTCGCCCGCTACGGTCGCACCGTCGGGCAGGTGCTGCTCACCGCCGACGACATCGCCCGCCGCACCCAGCACCGCAACGCGCAACGCACCCTCGACCGGCTGCGGGCACTGCACGCCGTCGCGATCGTCAACGAGAACGACACCGTCGCCACCACCGAACTGCGGTTCGGTGACAACGACCGGCTCGCCGCACTCGTCGCGCACCTGGTGGGTGCCGATGCGCTGGTGCTGCTGTCGGACGTCGACGGACTGTACGACGGTGACCCGCGCAAGGGTGCGGCCAACCTCATTCCCGAGGTCAACAGTCCCGAGGACCTCGACGGTGTCGTCGCCGGATCCGGTGGGGCACTCGGCACCGGTGGGATGGCGTCGAAGCTGTCCGCGGCCCGGCTCGCCGCCGACTCGGGGGTGCCGGTGTTGCTCACCGCCGCATCCGATGCGGCGACCGCGCTGACGACGGCCGACTCCGGCACGGTGTTCGCGGCCCGCCCGCACCGGATGTCGGCCCGCAAGTTCTGGGTGCGGCACGCCGCCGACGCCCAGGGCGCGATCCACCTCGACGCGGGTGCGGTGCGGGCCGTCGTGGAGCGGCGACGGTCGCTGCTGCCGGCCGGGGTCACCGCGGTGACCGGACGGTTCCACGGCGGCGACGTCGTCGCGCTCGTCGGACCCGACGAGGTCCCGGTGGCGCGCGGCGTGGTGGCCTACGACTCGTCGGAGATCGAGGACATGCTCGGTCATTCGACCGTCGAACTACCTGAGGACATGCACCGTCCCGTCGTGCACGCGGACGACCTGGTGGCGCTGTAGGCGCTTCGCGCTGTGCGCCTTTTTGGTAGTGGGAGCTACCAGAAAGGCGCACAAGCACCGAAGGTGCCCAGTACCTCGGAACAGCCCAGTTCGAGCTTGAGCGAGGCGAATTCGTCGCCGCGGGTGGCTCCCCGGTTGACGATGACGATCGGCTTGCCGTCGCGGGCGGCGCGGCGGACGAACCGTAGTCCGGACATCACCGTCAGCGACGAGCCGACCACGAGCAGTGCCTCGGCGGCGTCGACCATCGTGAATGCCTCCGCGACACGCGGTTTCGGGACGGACTCGCCGAAGTAGACGATGTCGGGTTTGAGCATGCCGCCGCAGCGGTCGCAGTCGACGACCCGGAAATGGTCGGTGGACTCGATGACGGCGTCGGCGTCGGGGGCGATCTCCACGCCGGTCGATGCGGCGACGGTGTCGGCGAAACCGGGGTTGGCGGCGTCGAGACGGTCGGCGAGGGTCATCCGGGAGATCCGGTGGTCGCAGTCCAGGCAGCGGACCTGCGCGTAGCTTCCGTGCAGGTCGATGACGCGTCGGCTGCCGGCCTTGGTGTGCAGCAGGTCGACGTTCTGGGTGATGACGCCGTCGACGGCGCCGGCCCGTTCGAGTCGGGCGAGCGCCCGGTGTCCGGCGTTGGGGCGGGCGGCGTCCATGAACCGCCAGCCCAGGTGGTTGCGGGCCCAGTAGTGCCGGCGGAACGCGGCGTCGCCGACGAACTGCTGGTAGGTCATCGGGTTCCTGGGTGGTGAGTCGGGGCCGCGGTAGTCGGGGATCCCCGAATCGGTGGAGACACCCGCCCCGGTCAGGACACACATGCGGCGTCCACCGAGCAGGCCGAGCATCTCGTCGATCACGGCTTCCAGGGTAGGCGTACCGCGATATCCCCGAAAACGGTCACCGGCGGCGGGTCGGCTCTCTATCGTGAGCGAGCTGGACGTGCGTCCAGAGCCTCGTTCCTCCGGCCCCCGACGAGAGAGCCCCCTCATGGTGTCCCCACCCGATCCACGTCGCGCCCACGTCGTCCGCACCCTCCTGGCGGCCCTCGTCATCGCACCCCTGGTGTTCGCCGCGTTCTACATGATGGCCCTGTGGAATCCCGGGGACACCGTGCACCGGCTGCCCGTCGCGATCGTCAACGCCGACGCCGGAGCGGAGATCGACGGCACCCGCATGGTGGCCGGCGACGAGGTGGTCGCCGCCCTCGTCGACAGCGGTGACGTGTCCTGGCAGGTGGTCACCGCCGATCAGGCGTGGGACGGCGTGCACGACGGCCGCTACTACTTCTCGGTGGTGATCCCGGAGACGTTCAGCACCGACATCGCGAGCGCCGCCTCCGGGGACGGCCGCCGGGCCCGGCTCGACGTCGTCTACAACGACTTCAACAGCCTGGTGGCGACGCCGGTCGGGGAGAGCGTCGTCGCGCAGGTGCGGTCGGCAGTGTCCGAGGCGATCGGGGAGCAGTCCGTCGACCAGGTGCTCGTCGGGCTCGGTGATCTGGGGGCCGGATTCGGGGAGGCGGCCGCCGGTGCCGGACAGCTTTCCGCCGGTACGCAGGACGCGCTCGCCGGCACCACCGAACTGCACGCCGGCAGCATCGAGTTGTCGACGGGACTCGGCGACGCGAACCGCGGCGGCCGCGAACTTGCCGCCGGGGCAGTCGAACTCGCGACCGGCGCCGACGAGGCCGCCGCCGGATCGGGGGAGCTGCGTGCCGGACTGGGTCGGCTCGTCGACGGCACCGATCAGCTCGGCGACGGCGCCCGGCAGATCAGCGAGGTCGTCGACATGGTCACCGGACCGGTGCTCGCGATCCTCGGCGAGCAGGGCGACATCGCCGCCCAGCTCGTCGAACTACGGGACGGGGCACGCGAACTCACCCGTCAGCTCACCGACCCGACCAGCGACTACCGCGGTGGGCTCGAGGCCGCGGCCGCCGGCGCGGGTGAACTGGACGCCGGACTGGGGCAGCTGTCGGACGGGACACACCAGCTCCGCACCGGTGCGAACGAACTGTCCACCGGGCTCGGACAACTCGACACCGGCGGCGTGCAGTTGCGGGACGGGCTGGGGCAGCTGCTCACCGGGATGGGGCAACTCGGCAGCGGCAGTGGCGAACTCGCGACCGGACTGACCGACGGTGCGGCACAGGTGCCGCAGTTCACCGACGAACAGCGCACCGCCACCGCGGGGCTGCTGTCGGCGCCGGTCGCGGTCGACCAGGTGTACGTCAACCGGGCCGCCGGCTTCGGTCCGGGTGCCGTGCCCGCGGTGATGTCGGTACTGCTGTTCCTGTGCGGCATCCTCACATGGTTCGTCGTGCGCCCCCGCCGGGGTCGGTCGCCGCGGGTCCACGACAGCATCGTCCGGGACGGTCTGCGCCGGTACCGGGTGCCGGCCCTCGTCACGCTGGTGGCGGCCCTCGTCGCGGCGGCGGTCTCCCTCGTCGTCGCGGACGCCGCACCGCCGAGCGCGGTCGCGATGACCGCGGTGATGATCCTCGTCGGGGCGGCCGCGGTCGCGTCGGGCAGACTCTTCACGGTCGTGTTCGGCGCGGTGAACGGCACGTTCCTGGCGCTGGGCGCGCTCCTGATCCAGATCCTGGCGTTCGGTGCGGTGTACCCGATCGAGCAGATGCCGGCACCGGTGCGCTGGATCCACGACCTGATGCCGCTGACGTGGGCCCGCAACGCCCTGCGCATGGTCCTGGTCGGCGACTACGGGCCGCGGTTCCGGTGGTCGGTCGTCGCCCTCGCCGCGCTGGTGGCCGGTGCGGTGGTGTTCACGATCCTGTGGCGTCGACGGCAGGAACCCGCGGGCGAATCCACGCCGCGGGTTCCGGAGCCGGCAGCCTAGGAGGCGGCGCGCTCGGCCTCGTCGAGGGTGATCAGCGGGTACACGCCGTTCTCGTCGTGGACCTCGCGGCCGGTGACCGGTGGATTGAACACACACAGCATCCGCATCTGCGTCACCGGCTCCACCCGGTGCCGCTCGTGCCCGTCCAACAGGTACATCGTGCCCGGCCGCAACTGGTGCACCTCGCCGTTGTCGAGGTCGGTGAGGATCCCGTCGCCCTCGACCAGCCACACGGCCTCGATGTGGTTGGCGTAGTGGAACTCGTTGACCGATCCGGCGCGAATCGTGGTCTCGTGGAACGAGAATCCGACGCCGTCGCCGGCGAGCACGATCCGCTTGCTCCGCCAGTTGCCGTCCTCGCTGACGACGTCCCGATCGGTGCCGGTGATGTCGTCGGTCGTGCGCACGATCATGAAAACTCCTGTGGTCGACAAAGAATGGGGGGAGCGGGCGCGTCTCAGGCGCAGACCTTGGCGGTGGCCTCCGCGAGGATGCTCAGTCCGTGGTCCAGTTCGGCATCCGTGATCGTCAGCGGTGGAAGCAGTTTCACCACTTCGTCCGACGGGCCGGACGTCTCGGCGAGCAGACCCTCGTCGAATACGAGACCGCACACCTTGACGGACTTGCCCGGATCGTCGAACACCAACCCCCGGACCATGCCGCGGCCGCGGGTGCTCACCCCGTCGAACGTGTCCGCGAGATTGGCGAAGATCTGGTCGATTCGCTCACCCTTCGCGATCGTCGAGCGTTGCAGGGCGTCGTCGGACCAGTAGTGGTCCAGCGCCGCGGTCGCCGTCACGAACGCCGGATTGTTGCCGCGGAACGTGCCGTTGTGCTCACCCGGCGCCCACAGGTCGAGTTCCCGCTTGAACAGGGTCAGCGCCATCGGCATCCCGTACCCGCCGATCGACTTCGACAGCGTCACGATGTCGGGGGTGATGCCGGCGATCTCGAACGAGAAGAACGGCCCGGTGCGACCGCATCCCATCTGCACGTCGTCGACGATGAGCAGGATGTCGCGGCGCGTGCACAGATCGGACAGCGCGCGCAGCCACTCCGGGCGGGCGACGTTGACGCCGCCCTCACCCTGCACGGTCTCGACGATGACCGCGGCGGGCCGGTTGAGGCCGCTGCCGGAGTCGTCGAGCACCTGTTCGAACCACTGGAAGTCGTCGGTGGCGCCGCCGAAGTAGTTGTCGAACGGCATCGGGGTGGCGTGCACCAGTGGGATGCCCGCACCGGCCCGTTTCATCGAGTTACCGGTCACCGACAGGGCGCCGAGTGTCATGCCGTGGAAAGCATTGGTGAAGTTGACGATCGACTCGCGTCCGGTCGCCTTGCGGGCCAGTTTCAGTGCGGACTCGACGGCGTTCGTACCGGTCGGGCCGGGGAACTGCACCTTGTAGTCGAGTCCCCGCGGTTCGAGAATGTTGCGCTGGAAGCTCTGCAGGAATTTCCGCTTCGCGACGGTGGACATGTCCAATCCGTGCGTGATGCCGTCACCGGAAACGTACTCGAGGAGCGCGTCTTTCAGTACCGGATTGTTGTGTCCGTAGTTCAGCGCACCGGCTCCGGCGAAGAAATCGAGGAACTCACGTCCGGATTCGTCGCGGATCCAGGCGCCCGATGCCGACTCGAAAACGGTCGGCCAGTTCCGGCAGTAGCTGCGTACCTCGGACTCGAGATGCTCGAAAATGCTGGTCGAGGCGGTGGTCATGGGGTGCTCCTTCCTCAGGAGGCGTTCTGTGGCGAGATCGTGTACAGATCCTCGGCCTCGTGCCCATCGGGAAAATCGTTCGGGGAGAACAGTTCTTGCTTCGTGATCGTGCATCCACGCCGCTGTGCGACGGATGTGAAAAGTGCGACGGAGGCGGCATTGTCCGGGCTGATCGTCGTCTCGAGCTTCCAGACACCTTGCAGTGCAACGTGGTCGAGAAGGCTGGACAGCATCCGCCCGGCCAGGCCGAGGCCTCGGCAGTTCTCGTCGACCGCTACCTGCCACACCATGAGCGTGGCCGGCACCTCGGGGCGCACGTAGCCGGTGACGAATCCGACGACCCGGTCGTCGACGATCGCGACGATCGAGGTGTCACGAAAGTCCCTGCACCAGAGCAGGTACGAGTAACTCGAATTGAGGTCGAGGACCTGTGAATCCTTGGCGATCTCCCAGAGCCGGACTCCGTCGGAGATCTGGGGCTGACGGAACTTCACCGCGTCCGGCGCGGTGGTCGAGGTAACTCTCAGTTCGATTGGCGTCATGGTTGTCGGCGTCAGTGTTGTTGACGTCCTTGCCAATCGAACGTAACAACCGCTCGCTGCAATGTCATGGAACCGCGAAAATCGGGCAGAGCAGACCCTGTTGCCGTGCAGGTGGGACAGTGAATGTGAGCCTGATCACATACTGTATCACTTGGGGGTGGCGAGAGCGAAGGGAAGGACTGCGGGGGCACCTGCGGCGCGGAGAACCCGGGACGCCATCGTGAGCGTCCACCCGGAGTCCGTGACCGTGTCGAGCAGCAGCACCGGACGGGTCTGCCCGGTGAGATCCGGAGCCTCCCACGCGTCCGACAGGCCGGCGACCCGGTAGGCGGAATTGGCGGCCGACACCGGCGGATGGCCGGGACGCTCGCGGAGAACCCCGAGGTCGGTGAGCCGGCCGACCTGCGCGAGCCGCGCGGTCAGCGACCCCAGCAGCACCGGACGACTCGGCGATTCGAGGCACATCACGGCACCCGGACGGTCCGCCCACTCCCACGCAGCCAACACCTGGACACACGCGTCGACGATCACGTCCGGTACCGGCGCGTCGGGGCCGTCGAGCAGTGCCCGCAGCCGCTGCCCCCACCCCAGATCCGACAGCCGGCCCAGGACGCGGCCCGGTTCCGGCCCGTCGGTGATCTTGCCGGACAAGCCGATTCCCAGTTTCGCCATGCCGGTCGGCCACTGCTTGCGCGGCGGCAGGTCGATGCCGGGACGTTCGAGCCGCCGCCGGGTGTCGGCGACGGTGCCGGCGGCGACGTCGGCGGTGTACTTCGGGCCGACGCAGTTGTCGCACCGGCCGCAGCGGCTGTCCGCGGTGAGCCCGGGATCGTCGAGCTGACGGCGCAGGAACGTCATCCGACACTCGCCGGTGGTCTCGTAGTCGAGCATCGCCTGCTGCTCGGCGCGGCGGGCGGCGTCGAGTCGGCCGTACCGGTCGGCGTCGTACGTCCAGGGTTGCCCGGTCGACACCCATCCGCCCTTGACGCGGCGGACCGCACCGTCGACGTCGAGGACCTTCAACACGAGATCGAGTCGGGTGCGGTTCAACTCGACGAGCGGTTCGAGTGCCATCGTCGACTGGGGCCGCTCGGTGTCGAGGACACCGATGACCTGGCGGACGACGTCCTCGCGCGGGAACGACACCGAGGCGAAATAGCTCCAGATCTGCCGGTCCTCGTGCCCGGGCAGCAGCACCACCTCGGCGCTGTCGGTGGAGCGGCCGGCGCGGCCGACCTGCTGGTAGTAGGAGATCGGCGACGACGGGGCGCCCAGGTGCACGACGAACCCCAGATCGGGCTTGTCGAAACCCATCCCGAGGGCCGACGTCGCGATCAGGGCCTTGACCCGATTGTTCAACAGATCCTGTTCGAGGACTTCACGTTCGGCGGCGTCGGTCTGCCCGGTGTAGGCGGCCACTCGGTGCCCGCGGTCGGCGAGCAGGCTCGCCAGGTCGCGGGCCGCGGACACGGTGAGCGTGTAGACGATGCCCGACCCGGGCAGGTCCTCGAGATGGTCGGCGAGCCACGCCGCCCGCTGTGTCGCGTCCGGGATCCGCACCACCGACATGCTCAGCGAATCCCGTTCCAGGGTGCCGCGCAGCACGAGCGTCTCCGCACCGCCGACCCCGAGCTGGGTGGCGACGTCGCTGACGACGCGATCGTTCGCGGTCGCGGTGGTCGCGAGGACCGGGATACCGTCGCCCAGATCCTCGACGAGGGTGCGGATGCGCCGGTAGTCGGGACGGAAATCGTGGCCCCAGTCGGAGACACAGTGCGCCTCGTCGACCACGACCAGCCCGGCGTCGGCGGCCAGCGACGGCAGCACCTGATCCCGGAAGTCCGGGTTGTTGAGCCGTTCCGGGCTGACCAGCAGTACGTCGAGTTCGCGGTCCGCGACCCGCCGATGGATCTCGTCCCATTCGGTGACGTTGCCCGAATTGATGGTGGCCGCCCGCACCCCGGCACGCTCGGCGGACGCCACCTGGTTGCGCATGAGCGCCAGCAGCGGGGAGACGATCACCGTGGGCCCGTGACCGTGCGCGCGCAGCAGTTTCGCGGCGATGAAGTAGACCGCCGACTTGCCCCACCCGGTGCGCTGCACCACCAGCGCGCGCCGCCGCCCCACGACGAGCGCCTCGATCGCCGTCCACTGGTCCTCGCGGAGCCGGGCGTCGGGCCCGGCCAGTTCCCGCAGCAGCCGTTCGGCCTCGTCGCGCAGGTCGGCGGCGGTCGGGTGAGCGGCGGGTGCGGTCGTCATACCCCCCATCGTGCCGGAGACGTCCGACAGATCAGGGCCACGCGTCAGTGTCACGCGGTGACGAGGGCCTGGATCTCCGCCCGCGTCGGCGACGACACGGACGCGCCGCGGCGGGTGGTGGCCAGCGCCCCGGCGGCGCACGCGAACACCAGGGCGGGAAGCGGCTCGGCACCCCACTCGCAGGCCAGCACCCCGACGAACGCATCGCCCGCACCGGTGGTGTCGACCGTGTCGACCGTCGGGGAGAGGACGTTCAGCGGTCTGCCGTCGGCTCCTCGGTACCGGACACCGTCCGCGCCGAGGGTCGTGACCACGTGCGCGGCCGCGGCCAGGACGTCGCGCCCGAGTTGCCGGGCCTCGGTCTGATTGACGACCAGCACGTCGACGGCGGCGAGCAGGGCGTCCGGCAGCGGCCGGACCGGCGACGGATTGAGCATCACCACCGTGCCGTGCGCGGCGGCGTGCCGCGCGGCCGCCGTGACCGTGTCGAGGGGGATCTCGAGTTGGCACAGCAGCACGTCGGCGTCGGCGATTGCCGCCAACTCGTCGTCGGTGAGGTCCACGACGCAGGAGTTGGCGCCGGGCACCACGACGATCGAGTTCTGGCCGGAGCTGTCCACCGTGATCGCGGCGACCCCGCTGGCACCGGGCAGCTCCCGCAACAGTGCGGTGTCGACCTCGGCGTCGACGAGTGCCTCCCGCAACTCCAGGGCGAACGTGTCGTCGCCGACCGCGCCGACGAAGGCGACCTCCGCTCCGGCTTTCGCGGCCGCGATCGCCTGGTTGGCGCCCTTGCCGCCGGGGGTCGTGGTGAACGCCGTCCCCAGGATCGTCTCGCCGGGTACGGGAGGCCGCGGAACCGACACGACGAGATCCATGTTGGTGCTGCCGACCACGACCACCCGGTTACGCCTCATACGGCGCACGCTAACGGCTGTGGCCGAATGTCACATGCGTTCAGTCGAACTGAACGTATGTGACATTCGGCCACAGAAAGGGAGGGAAATTCAGTGCCGCGACGACGCGCGTCCGAGGACGGTGAAGTAGCCGACGCCGACGAGGACGCCGAAGGCGGCGCCCACGCCGATCGCGATGCGGCCGGTGTCGGTGAAGCACAGCAGGACCACGACGAACGCGAGGAAGACGAGCGCGATCCAGTTGGTGTACGGGGCGCCGGGCAGCCGGTAGTCCGATGCGGGCAGTGCGCCCCGGTTCACGAACCGGCGGTAGCGCAGATGACAGACCAGGATCACACCCCACACGAAGATGATGCCGATCGTGGACACCGACGTGATGTAGACGAACGCCCGGTTGGGGGACAGGATGTTGACGACGACACCGATGAGCATCACACCCGCCGACATCGTGATGCCGGCGTACGGCACCTGGCGGCTGCTGAGCCGGCCCAGCGCCTCCGGAGCCTCCCGGCGCAGCGACAGGCTCCGCAGCATGCGGCCGGTGGAGTAGATGCCGGAGTTGCACGACGACAGCGCGGCGGTGAGCAGCACGAAGTTCATGATGCCGGCGGCGGCGGGGATACCGATCTGCTCGAGGACCTCGACGAACGGGCTGCGTCCGGCCTCGAAGTCGCGCCAGCTCGCGACGGACAGGATCACCACGAGCGCGCCGACGTAGAACAGGCCGATGCGGAACGGCAGCGTGTTGATCGCCTTGCGGAGGGTTTCCTTGGGGTTCTTCGCCTCACCCGCGGTGACACCGACGAGTTCGACACCGACGTACGCGAACATGACGACCTGCAGGGTCATCAGGGAACTGCCGAACCCGTTGGGGAAGATGCCGCCGTCGGCCCACAGGTTCGTCACCGTCGGATCGGTGGCGTGACCGAAGCCGAGGGTGAGGACACCGATACCGATGAGGATCATGCCCAGAATTGCGGTGATCTTGATGGTGGAGAACCAGAATTCGGCCTCACCGAACATCTTCACCGAGATCAGGTTGGCGCCGAACAGGACGAGCAGCACGACGAGCGCGGTGAGCCATCCGGGCACGCTCGGCCACCAGTATTCGACGTACTTGCCGGCGACGGTGATCTCGGCCATGCACGTGGCGGCCCACACCGCCCAGTACGCCCAGCCGGTCGCGAAACCGAAGAAGCGGCCGAGGAACTCCTCGGCGTACTCGGCGAAACTGCCCGACACGGGACGGTAGGTCAGCAGTTCGCCGAGGGCGCGCATGATGACGAAGATCGCCAGACCGGCGGCCAGGTACGCCAGGATCAGGGACGGCCCGGCCTCCTCGATCGCGCCGCCGGCGCCGTAGAACAGGCCCGTTCCGATCGCGCCGCCGAGGGCGATCATCTGCACGGTGCGGGCGTTGAGCCCGCGACTGTATCCCTCCGAGGGCGCGTGGTCGACCGTCTCGTGTTGTGACACTGATATTTCCTTACTGGGACGGCGAATGGGCAGAACGATTATGCGCCCCCGACGGTCGCTAATCTGTACACATGACTGCCGCGACGCACACCACACCGGCCGCCGGCGAGGCCGGGGACACCCGCGATCAGGTGCACGACGCCGCCCGTCGTGCACGGGTCGCCTCCCGCACGCTGGCCCTGCTCACCACCGCGCAGAAGGACGCCGCGCTGCACGCGGCCGCCGACGCGGTCCTCGCCGCGACCGATGTCGTGCTGGCCGCGAACGCCGAGGACATCGAGGCGGCGAAGGCGTCGGGCACCGAGGAGTCGCTGCTCGACCGGTTGCGGCTCACCGCGGCCCGGGTCGAGGGCATCGCGGCGGGGCTGCGTCAGGTCGCGGGCCTGGCCGACCCGGTCGGGGAGATCATCCGCGGGTCGACGCTGCCGAACGGCCTCGAGATCCGTCAGGTCCGGGTCCCGCTCGGGGTCGTCGGCATGGTGTACGAGGCCCGCCCCAACGTGACGGTCGACGCGTTCGGTCTGGCCCTCAAGTCCGGCAACGCGGCGCTGCTGCGCGGCTCGTCGTCCGCCGCCCACTCCAATGCCGCCCTGGTCGCGGTGCTGCGGGCCGCGCTCGCCGCGCAGGGGCTGCCCGAGGACGCCGTCCAACTGCTGCCGAGCGCGGACCGCTCGTCGGTCACCCACCTCATCCAGGCCCGTGGCCTCGTCGACGTCGTCATCCCGCGCGGCGGCGCCGGACTGATCAACGCGGTCGTGCGGGACGCGACGGTGCCGACGATCGAGACCGGTGTCGGCAACTGCCACATCTACATCCACGCGGCCGCCGATCTCGCGATGGCCGAGAAGATCGTGATCAACGCCAAGACCCGGCGCCCGAGCGTGTGCAACACGGTCGAGACGCTGCTGATCGATTCGGCGATCGCCGAGACCGCGCTGCCGCAGCTGCTGCAGGTGCTGCAGATGCACAGCATCACCGTGCACGGTGACCTGCCCGGCCTGGTCCCGGCCACCGAGGACGACTGGTCGCAGGAATATCTGACCCTCGACATCGCCCTCAAGGTCGTCGACGGCATCGACGAGGCCGTCGCCCACATCGACCGGTACGGCACCGGCCACACCGAGGCGATCGTCACCGCCGACCTGTCTGCGGCCCGCGAGTTCACCGCCCGCGTCGACGCGGCCGCGGTCATGGTCAACGCGTCGACCGCGTTCACCGACGGCGAGCAGTTCGGGTTCGGCGCCGAGATCGGCATCTCCACCCAGAAGCTGCACGCCCGCGGCCCGATGGGCCTCGGCGAGCTGACGTCCACCAAGTGGACCGTGTGGGGCGACGGGCACACCCGCCCGGCCTGACCGGTCACCCGGTGGGACGCCGCGGTGCGCCGGTGGCGCGGCGCAGCCCGTAAGCTGGATCCTCGTGCAGCAGCCGACACCGATCACCCCCCGGCGCCGCCTGGGCGTGATGGGTGGCACCTTCGATCCGATCCACCACGGTCACCTCGTGGCCGCGAGCGAGGTCGCCGATCGGTTCGGCCTCGACGAGGTGATCTTCGTCCCCACCGGGCAGCCGTGGCAGAAGGACGATCGGGCCGTCAGCCCCGCTGAGGACCGCTACCTCATGACGGTCATCGCGACGGCATCGAACCCGCGGTTCTCGGTCAGCCGCGTCGACGTCGACCGCCGCAAGGTCACCTACACCGTCGACACGCTGCGGGACCTGCGGGTCCAGCACCCCGACGCCGACCTGTACTTCATCACGGGGGCCGATGCGCTGGAGAGTATCCTGTCGTGGCAGGCGTGGGAGGAACTGTTCGGGCTCGCCCGCTTCGTCGGTGTGTCCCGTCCGGGATACGAACTGCACACCGAGCACCTCGCTGCTCATCTCGAACAGTTGCCCGCCGACGCCGTCACCCTGATGGAGATCCCCGCGCTGGCGATCTCGTCGACCGACTGCCGGCAGCGGGCCGCCGAGAACCGGCCCGTCTGGTACCTCGTCCCCGACGGCGTCGTCCAGTACATCAGTAAACGTAACCTGTACCGGCCGCACGGCGCGGCCCGATCCGACGGCGCGGCCACCATGTCCGAGCCCGTCCCGGCGCACCGTCGCACTCGCGGCGACACTGCGCCGACCGCACTATCGTCAACACCAGCAGAACCGGGAGAACACTGAGTGAGCGCATCGAACGAGGCCATCGGCATGGCACGGATCGCCGCACTGGCGGCCGACGAGAAGTTGGCCTCCGATGTGGTGGTGCTCGATGTCTCGGAGCAGCTCGTCATCACCGACTGCTTCGTCATCGCGTCCGCGGACAACGAACGCCAGGTCAACTCCATCGTGGAGAACATCGAGGACAAGCTGCGCGACGCCGGGCACAAGCCGGTCCGTCGCGAGGGCACCCGTGAGGGCCGGTGGGCGCTGCTCGACTACATCGACATCGTCATCCACGTCCAGCACACCGACGAGCGCAACTTCTACGCCCTCGACCGGCTGTGGAAGGACTGCCCGGAGGTGCCCGTCGAGGGCATCGCGCCGCGCGACCTGCCCCTCGACTCCGATTCCGACGACACGGGTGAGACGGAGGAGTCGCAGCCGTGACGGCCGCCGCGGGCGGCCGGACGGTGCGGCGGCTGATCCTGCTGCGGCACGGGCAGACCGAATACAACGCCACCGACCGGATGCAGGGCCAGCTCGACACGGACCTGTCCGATCGGGGGCGGGCACAGGCGAAGTCCGCGGCACTGGCACTGGCCGAGAAGGATCCGTACGCGATCGTGTCGTCGGACCTGCGCCGGGCCCACGACACCGCACTCGCCCTCGGCGGCCACATCGGGATGACGGTCGACACCGACCCCCGACTGCGGGAAACGCATCTCGGGGACTGGCAGGGTCTCACCCACACCCAGGTCGACGAGATCGCCCCCGGCGCCCGCGACCAGTGGCGCACCGACGCGGCGTGGGCCCCGCCGGGCGGCGAGTCCCGTATCGACGTCGCCGCCCGCAGCCTGCCGGTGGTGCAGGAGCACTTCGCACCTGTGCGCCTTTCTGGTAGTGGGAGCTACCAAAAAGGCGCACAGGGCGCGCAGCGCCCCCTGATTCTCGTTGCGCACGGCGGCCTCATCGCCGCCCTCACCGCGCGACTGCTCGACCTGCCGGTGGATCGGTGGCCGGTGTTCGGAGGACTCGGAAACACGGCCTGGGTGGAACTCAGCGCCCACGGGGAGGGAACGGATCGGGCATGGCGACTGGACGTGTGGAACGGGACGGCGAGCAGCCCGTCCTGCTGGTGATCGCGGACTCGCTGTCCTACTACGGTCCGAAGGGCGGGCTCCCCGCCGACGATCCGCGGATCTGGCCGAACCTGGTGGCGAGCGAGTTGGGCTGGCGTGTCGAACTCGTCGCGCGGATCGGCTGGACCAGCCGGGACGCGTGGTGGGCGATCACCCAGGATCCGCGGGTGTGGGCGGCGGTGCCGCACGCCGGTGCCGTCGTGTTCGCGGTCGGCGGCATGGATTCGCTGCCGTCGCCGCTGCCGACCGCGCTGCGTGAACAGTTGCGTTACCTCCGGCCGCCGGCGCTGCGCCGCGTGGTCCGCTCCGGCTACCAGTGGCTGCAGCCGCGGTTGTCGAGGCTGGGCCGTCCGGTGGCGTTGCCGCCGCGACTGTCCGTCGAGTACCTGGAGAGCTGTCGGGACGCGCTCGCCGCGATCCGGCCGGATCTGCCGGTGATCGGTACGTTCCCGTCGGTGCACCGCTGCGACGCGTACGGGCAGGTGCACACGGGCCGCGAACCGGCCGTCCGTGCCCTGACGGCGTGGTCGTCGGAGAAGAACGTTCCGATGGTCGACCTGGCCGACGCGGTCCGCGACAACGTCTTCTCCGACCGGGCCAATCCGGACGGGATCCACTGGGGCTGGGATGCCCACGAGCAGGTTGCGGCCGCGATGCTCGACGCCGTGAAGAACGCTCGCCGGTTGTCGGCTCCCGTCGAGGGCGGGCAGGGCTGACGGCGTGCCTGTCGTCGTCGTCACCGACTCGTCCTCCTGCCTGACGCCCGACCTGGCCGGCCGGTTCGGGATCCGGGTCGTGCCGCTGCACGTCCTGTCCGGCGGCCACGACTACCGCGAGGGCGTCGACGACATTCCCGGTGATCTGACCGGGGTGACCACGTCGGGGGCGTCGCCGGGAGAACTTGCCGACGCGTACGCGGCCGCGCTGGCCGACAGCGACGGTGACGGGGTCGTCGCGATCCACCTGTCCCGGCAGTTGTCGGGGACGTGGGACGCCGGTCGGCAGGCCGCCGCCGGTCTCGGGGACCGGGTGCGGGTCGTCGATTCCGCATCCACCGGGATGGGGCTCGGCTATCCGGCGCTCGCCGCGGCCCGCACCGCCCGCGCCGGCGGCGACCTCGACGCCGTGTACCGCAGGGCCGTCGACGTCGCCGAGCACGGGCGCACTCTCATCGTCGTCGACCGACTCGACCATCTGCGCCGTGGCGGCCGCATCGGCACCGCCGCGGCCCTGCTCGGGACCGCGCTGGCCATGAAACCGGTGTTGCACCTGGTGGACGGCAAACTCGTGCTGCGGGAGAAGACCCGTACCTCGACGAAAGCGCTCGCGAAACTCGTCGACGCCGTCGTCGAGCAGGTGGGTGACGAGCCGACCGCGGTCGCGGTACACCACCTGCACGCCCGAGACCGGGCGGACGCGGTCGCCGCGCAACTCGAGGCGCGGATTCCCGAGCTCACCGAATTGGTCGTCACGGAGATCGGCAGTGTACTCGGTGTGCATCTGGGGCCCGGAACGATCGGGGTCGTGACCTGCCCCGACGGGGAGTCGACCGCGGATTCATCCACAGCCCCGCACTGATCCACAGGTTTTCTTTCCTGCCCCGTTCGGCCGGGCCGTCGGCGCCCACCGGCCCCTAGTGTCGGCCGTATGGGGACCGATGAGGATCGAGTGAGGACACGGGGGAGGCTCGCGGCCGCGTCGACCGCGGCGGAGCCGGGGTGGCTGGCCGACGACGATCACCCGGACTGGCAGGACGACACGATGTCGGTGCCGAGTCGGTGGAGCGGGCTGCGGTTGAATCCGGGGCGCCGCGGCGTGGCCGCACTCGTGGTGGTCGGGTTGGTCGCGGCGATCGTTGCGGCGGTGACGGTGTGGCGGGACCGGCCGGATGTGCAGGCGATCCCGCCGCTGCCGGTCGTCGCCGCCGGTGACAGCGCAGGGGGGGACGGCGCAGTGGGAGACAGTGCGGTGGGGGATCCGGCCGCGCCCGACCCGCTCGCCGCTCCGGCGCTGACTCCCACACCGGCACCCGTCCCCGTCGAGGAACTGATCGTCAGCGTCGTCGGACTCGTCGAACGGTCGGGTCTGGTGCGGCTGCCACCCGGATCGCGGGTCGCCGACGCCCTCGCCGCCGCCGGTGGGGCCCGGCCCGGCGCGGACGTACTGGGCCTGAACATGGCCGAACGGGTCGACGACGGCGACCAGATCCTGGTCGGGGCGACCCCACCGGCCGGTGGACCCACCACGGTCGGCAGCGCGCGCATCGGATCGGGGGCGGCCGGGACAGGAGCCGGGGCAGGAGTCGGTGCGCCGTCGAAGTCCGGGGACCGGCCCGGCGGGAAGGTGAACCTGAACACCGCCGACGCGGCCGCACTCGACGCGCTGCCCGGTGTCGGTCCGGTGACGGCGTCGGCGATCGTGGCGTGGCGGGCGACGAACGGCCGGTTCACGGACGTCGAACAGTTGGGTGAGGTCGACGGCATCGGACCCGGCCGGCTCGCGAAACTGCGGGACCTGGTGACGGTGTGACCGACCCGGACGGGCCGGTCGATCTGAGGCTGGTCCCGTCCGCGGCGGCCTGCTGGGCGGTGACACTGGTCGGGCTGCTGGCGGGGTGGCGACCGGCGGTGGGGGTGGCCGCCGGACTCGTGGTCGCGGCCGGAACCCTGGTGGTGACGGTGGCACGGCGGGAGACGGCGCCGCTGCGACGTGGGATCGCCGCGACGCTGATCGCGGCGGCCCTGCTCGGTGCCGGGTTCGCGGTCGCGACGGCCGTCCGGGTCCACGCCGTGACCGGGCACCCGCTGGCCGCGCTGGCCGACCGCGGCGCGTCGGCGACCGTGACCGTCGTCGTCGACGACGATCCGAAACCGTTGCGCGCCTCGGGTTTCGGTGGCCCCCGCCAGCTGCTGGTGCGGACGTCGCTGCGGGAGATGCGGGACCGGGACCGGACCGTCCGGGTCGGCGGGTCGGTGCTCGTCTTCGCGCAGGGGCCGCAGTGGGAGACGTTGCTGCCCGGACAGCGGATCACCCTGAGAGGAAAGCTCGCCGCACCGCAGCGCGCCGATCTCACGGTCGCGGTGCTGCGGGCGACGGGACCGCCGTCGGCCGTCGAACCGCCGCCACGCCACCAGCGGTGGGCGGGCACGGTCCGCGGCCGACTCGCCGCCGCGGCCACGGCGGCGCTGCCACCGGAGCAGGCCGGACTCCTGCCCGGGCTCGTCGTCGGGGACGTGTCCGCGCTGCCGCAGGAGGTGAAGGACCAGTTCACCGCGGCCGGGCTCACCCACCTGACGGCGGTGTCGGGTGCCAACGTGTCGATCGTGCTCGGCGCGGTGCTGCTGCTGGTGCGCGGCGCCGGTATCGGCCCCCGCACCGGGGCGGTGCTCGCCGGTGCCGCACTGGTGGCGTTCGTGATCGTCGCGCGGCCGTCCCCGAGCGTGCTGCGGGCCGCCGCGATGGGCAGTATCGCGCTGCTCGCGCTCGTCGTCGGACGCCGGAAACAGGCGATCCCGGCGCTGGCGGCGTCGGTGATCGTGCTGCTCGCCGTGTCGCCGTCCCTCGCCGTCGATTTCGGGTTCGCACTGTCGGTCGCCGCGACCGCCGGCCTGATCGTCGTCTCCCCGCTCCTGGTGGAACGGATGCGCGGATGGGGGTGGCCGCGGTGGCTCGCCGAGATGTGCGCGGTCGCGATCGCCGCGTTCGTCGTCACCGCGCCGATCGTCGCCGCGATGTCCGGGACCGTGAGCATCGTGTCGATCGCCGCGAACCTGCTCGTCGCCCCCGTCGTCGCACCCATCACGATCGTCGGTGCGGTGACCGCCGTGCTGGCGATGCTGTGGCTGCCGGCCGCGACGCTGCTCGTGCGGGCGGCGGGTCCGCCGCTGTGGTGGCTGCTCGAGGTCGCCGACCGGGCCGCCGCGATCCCCGGCGCCACGATCACGGTCGCCGGTGGCCTCGTCGGGGCGGTCGTCGTCGCGGCCGGACTCGCTGCCGCCGCCGTCACCGTCCGGTACCGGTGGTCCCGCCGGATCCTGGCCGCGCTCGTGGTCGGGGTCGCACTCGTGTGGGTGCCCACCCGCATCCAGACGCCGGGCTGGCCGGCCGACGGCTGGGCGTTCGTGGCGTGCGACGTCGGTCAGGGCGACGGACTGGTCCTGACGACCGGCGACGGGCGCGCCGTCGTCGTCGACGCCGGACCGGATCCCGGCCCCGTCGACCGGTGCCTGCGCGGACTCGGCATCGAGAAGATCGCGCTGCTGATCGTCACCCACCTGCACGCCGACCACTACGGCGGCATCGACGGGGTCCTCGGCGGTCGATCCGTCGGCGCGGTCGCGATCGGCCCGTCGGATCTGCCCGCCGCCGGCAGACGGTTCGTGTCGGCGGCCGCCGCCCGGGCCGGTGTCCCGGTCGTGCGTCTCACTCCCGGACGGGACGTGACGATCGGCGACCTGCGCCTGGAGATCCTCGGACCACTGCTGCCGCCGCCGCGCACCGCGGAGGCGGCCGACGACGCCGCCAACGACACCTCGCTGGTGATCCGCGCCCACACCCGGGCCGGGACGATCCTGCTCACCGGGGACGTCGAGGAGGCCGGACAGCGCGCACTGATGCGGTCCGGGACGTCGCTGCGCGCGGACGTCCTCAAGCTGCCGCATCACGGGTCCCGCACCACCGCACCCGAATTCGTGGCCGCCGTCCGACCCCGGCTGGTCGTGGTCAGTGTCGGTGCCGGCAACCCGTTCGGGCACCCCAACCGCGGCATCCTGGACCGGGCGACGGCCCTCGGTGCGGTCGTCGCCCGCACCGACCTGCAGGGTGACGTCGCGGTGGCCCGGACCGGGGCCGGGGCACTTGCCGTCGTGGGGCGTTCCCATGGCACCATCGTCCGGTGACTACCTCCGCCCGCCCCGCGCCGCTGCATCTCGTCCTGGGCGACGAGGAACTGTTGGTCGAACGCGCGGTCGCATCGGTGATCGGTGCCGTCCGGGGCGCGGCCGGGTCGTCCGGGGCGGACATCCCGGTCTCCCGACTGCGGGCCGGTGACGCGAGTGCCCCCGAACTGGCGGAACTGCTGAGCCCGTCGCTGTTCGCGGAGGATCGGGTGATCGTCCTCGAGGCGGCCGCCGAGGCCGGTAAGGACGCCGTCACCCTCATCCAGGAGGCGTCCGGCGACGTCCCCGAGGGGGCCGTGCTGATCGTGCTCCATTCGGGTGCCGGGCGGGCGAAGGCGCTCGCCGGGGCGCTGCAGAAGGCCGGGGCCACCGTCCACGCCTGCGCCAAGCTCAAGCCGGGGGAGCGGGTCGACTTCGTGCGCGGCGAGTTCCGGTCCGCCGGTGTCCGCGTCTCACCCGAGGTCCTGGAACTGGTCGTCGACGCCGTCGGCTCGGATCTGCGGGAACTCGCCGCAGCCTGCTCCCAGTTGATCGCCGACACCGGCGGCCGGATCGACGCCGGCGCCGTCCAGCGGTACTACTCGGGCAAGGCGGAGGTGTCCGGGTTCGACGTCGCCGACAAGGCGGTGACCGGTGACCGGCGCGGCGCGATGGAGGCGTTGCGGTGGGCGATGCACCGCGGTGTCGCGCACGTGCTGCTCGCCGACGCGCTCGCCGACGCCGTCCACACCATCGCGCGGGTCGGGTCCGCGGGCCGCGGCGACCCGTTCGCGATGGCGTCCGCGCTGGGCATGCCGCCGTGGAAGATCAAGAAGGCGCAGGCGCAGGCCCGCGGCTGGGATCCGGCGTCGATCGGCGAGGCCCTGCAGGTGGTGGCGCAGCTCAACGGAGACGTCAAGGGTCAGGCCGCGGACGCCGACTACGCCGTCGAGGCGGCGGTGCGCCGGGTCGCGGACCTGCACGGCGGCCGCTGACCGCGGCGGCTGGCCGCGGGCGCAGCGCACCCCGGACCAGCAGACGCAGCGCCCCGGACCACGGATACAGCGAAAGGCCCCCGATCGAATGATCGGGGGCCTTTCACCACAGAGCTTGCGACGGTGGAACCGTCAGAAACTTGTCAGAGAGAGTTGGCGACCTTCGCGAGCGCCGACTTCTTGTTGGCAGCCTGGTTGGCGTGGATGACGCCCTTGCCGGCTGCCTTGTCGAGCTGGCGGCTGGTGGCGACGAGGAGCTCGTTGGCCTTGTCCTTGTCACCGGTTGCCGCGGCCTCGCGGAAGGAACGGATCGCCGTGCGCAGCGAGGACTTCACCGACTGGTTGCGGAGTCGGTTGCGCTCGTTGGTGCGGATCCGCTTCACCTGGGACTTGATGTTGGCCACGCGTAAAATCCTGTCGTCTTTTTTGCTGGTTTCTGTCGAAAAGCTCTGGGTGCACATGCACCGACCGACGACACTACCAGTACCCACGAGGTGATCTCAAACCGGTGGCCGTCCAGGGCTTCCGCGGACTCTACCGCATTCCGGCGGACATCCCGATTCGGACTCGAACCCGCGCGGCATCCACGAAAACGGGCCTTGTTCCCTGGGCGACGACTTCACGGCACGACGACTCAGCGCCAGCTGTAGTCGGTGCGCAGCCGGGCGGCGACGGTGTCGAAGCGGTCGCGGTCGAGGATCGCGCCCTCGCGGCGGATACCGGCCTCGGGGACGTCGAGGACCCGGTCCAGGCGCACCCAGCTCGGCCGGTTCCCGGCATCCCAGGGGCCGGCGCCGAGGGGCAGCCAGTCCGGGTTGTCGTCGCGTCGCTCGTTGGACGACAGCATCAGCCCGAGCAGTGTGTCGCCGTCGCGTCCGACGACGAGGACGGGACGGTCCTTGCCCTGACCCGGGTCCTCCTCGTAGGCGACCCACGTCCACACGATCTCGCCGGGATCGGCCTGCCCGTCGAGGTGGGGGGAGTACTCGATGCGACGCGCCCGGTGCGCGGTGGGCACCGTGGTACGTGACGCCGGACGGCCGGGCGCCGCCGGTGGACGTGCCGGGGCCGACAGCATTCCCGACACGGTGTCGGCGACCCGCGTGACCGGGGCGCTGCGGCGCAGTTGCCGCAGCAGTTTCGGGCCTTCCCGGGTCGCGTAGTCGCCGAGCCTTCTGCCGATGGTGCTCCACGTGCCCGCCATGAGGCCCGAGCTTAACGGTGACCTCGGGCGCGCTCCGGTGACCCGCGGTGACCCTGGATGTGTACGCGGGCCCGCCCACAAGGGATGATGGGGGTTGCAACGGGACACGGGTGACGCCGGCCCGGGTCGATGAACGATGCGCGAGTGAGACGAGGGAATAGGGCTTGAGCAGCAACTTTGCGGAGAAGACGTTCACGGATCCGACGAAGATCCGGAACTTCTGCATCATCGCGCACATCGACCACGGCAAGTCGACGCTCGCCGACCGGATGCTGCAGCTCACCGGTGTCGTCGAGGAGCGGGCCATGCGTGCCCAGTACCTCGACCGGATGGACATCGAACGCGAGCGCGGCATCACCATCAAGGCGCAGAACGTGCGCCTGCCGTGGACGGTCGAGCACGAGGACGGCGCCGCCGAGGAGATCGTGCTGCACCTGATCGACACGCCCGGCCACGTCGACTTCACGTACGAGGTGTCCCGCGCGCTCGAGGCGTGCGAGGGGGCGGTCCTGCTCGTCGACGCCGCGCAGGGCATCGAGGCGCAGACGCTCGCCAACCTGTACCTGGCGATGGAGAAGGACCTCACCATCATCCCGGTGCTCAACAAGATCGACCTGCCGGCCGCCGACCCGGACCGGTACGCCGCCGAGATCGCGCACATCGTCGGCTGCGAACCCGAGGACGTGCTGCGGGTGTCCGGCAAGACCGGTGTCGGCGTCAAGGAACTGCTCGACGAGGTCGTCAAGCAGATCCCCGCCCCCGTCGGTGACGCGGACGGTCCGGCGCGCGCGATGATCTTCGACTCGGTGTACGACTCCTACCGGGGCGTCGTCACCTACGTGCGTGTGGTGGACGGCAAGATCAAGCCCCGCGAGAAGATCACGATGATGTCGACGGGCACCACCCACGAACTGCTCGAGGTCGGCATCATCTCGCCCGAACCCAAGGCCACCACCGGTCTGGGTGTCGGTGAGGTCGGCTACCTCATCACCGGTGTCAAGGACGTCCGCCAGTCGCGGGTCGGAGACACCGTCACCACCTTCCGCAACGGTGCCACCGAGCCGCTGGTCGGCTACCGGGACCCCAAGCCGATGGTGTACTCGGGCCTGTACCCCATGGACGGCTCCGACTATCCGGTGCTGCGTGACGCCCTCGACAAGCTGCGCCTCAACGACGCCGCGCTGGCCTACGAGCCGGAGACGTCGGTGGCGCTCGGATTCGGTTTCCGCTGCGGCTTCCTCGGCCTGCTGCACATGGAGATCACCCGGGACCGGCTCGAGCGCGAGTTCGGCCTCGACCTGATCTCGACGGCGCCGAACGTCGTGTACCGGGTGACGATGGAGGACGGCAGCGAGCACGAGGTGACGAACCCGTCGTACTGGCCCGAGGGCCGGGTGCGTGAGGTGTACGAGCCGATGGCCAAGTGCACCGTCATCGCTCCGAGCGAGTACACCGGCGCGATCATGGAGCTGTGCCAGTCCCGCCGCGGTGAACTCGGCGGCATGGACTACCTGTCGGAGACCCGCGTCGAGCTGCGGTACACGCTGCCGATGGGCGAGATCATGTTCGACTTCTTCGACGCCCTCAAGTCGCGCACCAAGGGCTACGCCAGCCTCGACTACGAGCCGACGGACGAGCAGCAGGCCGCGCTGGTGAAGGTGGACATCCTGCTGCAGGGCGAGGCCGTCGACGCGTTCAGTGCGATCGTGCACAAGGACGCCGCCTTCGCGTACGGCAACAAGATGACCACCAAGCTGCGCGAGCTGATCCCGCGCCAGCAGTTCGAGGTGCCGATCCAGGCCGCGATCGGTGCGAAGATCATTGCGCGCGAGAACATCCGCGCGATCCGCAAGGATGTGCTTGCCAAGTGCTACGGCGGTGACATCTCCCGTAAGCGCAAGCTGCTCGAGAAGCAGAAGGAAGGCAAGAAGCGGATGAAGACCATCGGCCGTGTCGAGGTGCCGCAGGAGGCCTTCGTGGCGGCGCTGTCGAACGAGTCGGTGGCGGACAAGCCCAAGGGCAAGTAGCAAGTAGGAGGAACACCGATGATCGACACCTGGCTGACCCGTGAACTGGGACTGGAGGTGCCGATCATCGGTGCCCCGATGGGCGGGCGCGCCGGCGGCCGTCTCGCGGGGGAAGTGACCCGGGCCGGTGGTCTCGGCCTGCTCGGGGCGGCCCGCTACGCCACCCCCGAGTGGATCGCCACCGAATCGGCGGTCGCCCGGGACCTCGGGGGCGGGAGGCTCGGTGTCGGGCTGATGACGTGGTCGCTGTACGACGACGACACCCTCCTCGACGCCGCGATCGGGGAGAAGCCGGATCTCATCTCGCTGTCGTTCGGGGATCCAGCACCGTTCGTGCCGCGCGCGAAAGCCTGTGGCGCACTGGTGGGTTCGCAGATCAACACGATCGAGGATCTGCGGGTCGTGGAGGCCGCGGGTGTGGACTTCGTGGTCGCGCAGGGCACCGAGGCCGGCGGCCACACCGGCCGGATCGGCACGTTGCCGCTGCTGCAGCAGATCCTCGAGGCCACCGACCTGCCGGTGATCGCGGCGGGCGGTATCGCCACCGGGCGCGGACTGGCGGCGGTGATCGCCGCCGGCGCGGCGGGCGGCTGGATCGGGACCGCGCTGCTCGCGAGCCCGGAGACCACCGGACCGGATTTCGCCCGGCAGCGACTCGTCGAGGCCGACTCCGCCGACACCGTCTACACGTCGATCTTCGATCAGGCCCGCGATCAGCCGTGGCCCGCCCGGTGGGGTGGGCGGGCACTGGTCAATGCCTACACGCAGCGGTGGCACGGCCAGGGCGCCGACAACGCCACTCTCGCCGCCGCCTACGACCCCGCCGACACCAGCGTCGGCGTCGTGTACGCGGGGGAGGCAGCCGGACTCGTCACCGCGGAACGCCCCGCCGGTGACGTCGTCCGTGACATCGGTGCCGACGCGGAACGGTTGCTGCGCCGCACGTTCTGAGCGTCGCCCCTATTCGGGGCGGTGACAGACCGCCTCGACGTTGTTGCCGTCGGGATCCCGCACGAATGCGCCGTAGTAGCCGGGGTGGTACTCCGGCCACTCGCGCGGCTCGTGCAGGACCTCGGCGCCGGCCTCGACGGCGGCGGCGAAGAATGCGTCGACCACGGTGCGCGACGGCGCGGCGAACGCGATGTGGTTCTCCCGGAAGCCGGCGTCGGCGGGCACCCGCGGGCTGAGCCAGAAGTCGGGGTTCGGCGGGATCCCGTACCCGATGACCGGGCCGTGCTCCGCCATCCGGACGGCCCCGAGCGTGGCCAGCACCTTGTCGTAGAACGCGGCGCTCACCGCGGTGTCGTCACATTGAATTCCCAGATGATCCAGCATGATCCGATGGTGACACACGTCACCGACAATTCTGGTCAGATCGGTCCGTGCGCGGGTTGGAAGGTTCCGGTGTGCCCGTCCTCCTCGGCGCGGATGACGTGGACGACGGCGTTGATGAGCGCCAGGTGGGTGAACGCCTGCGGGAAGTTGCCGAGGTGCCGGCCGGTCTTGGGGTCGATTTCCTCGGCGTACAACTCGAGGGGGCTGGCGAACGCGAGCAGTCGTTCGCACAGGGCCTTGGCGCGGGGCAGTTCCCCGATCTCGACCAGCGCCGAGACGAGCCAGAACGAGCAGATCGTGAACGACCCCTCCTCGCCGGACAGGCCGTCGTCGGTGGAATCGACCCGGTAGCGCAGGACGAGTCCTTCCTCGGTGAGTTCGTCGGCGATCGCCAGGACGGTCGCCCGGATGCGGGGGTCGTCGGCGGGCAGGAACCGCAGCAGCGGCGCCAGCAGCAGCGACGCGTCCAGCGACGGGTGCCCGTACCGTTGGGTGAGGACACCGCGGTCGTCGACGCCGTGCTCGAGGACGTCGGCCCGCACCTCGTCGGCAAGTTCCGACCACTGCCGTGCGTAGCTCTTCTCCCCGTGCAGTGCAGCGAGTTTGGCGCCGCGGTCGAGCGCCACCCAGCACATGATCTTCGACGACGTGAAGTGCTGCGGTTCGCCGCGGACCTCCCAGATGCCGCGGTCGGGTTGCTTCCAGTGTTTGACGACTTCCTCGACCTGGCGTTTGAGCAGCGGCCACAGGGTTTCGGGGACGTGGTCGCGGGAGCGGACGTGCAGGTACACCGAGTCGAGCATGGTGCCCCAGATGTCGTGCTGGTTCTGGTTGTAGGCGCCGTTGCCGATGCGGACGGGGCGGGCACCGTCGTAGCCGTGCAGGTGGTCGAGTTCCTCCTCGACGAGGGTGTGTTCGCCGCCGACGCCGTACATCACCTGCAGCGGCGCCGGATGGCCCTCCTCGCTGCGGCTCGAGTCGAAGATGAACGAGAAGAAGTCGTTCGCTTCCCGGTCGAGACCGAGGGTGTAGAGACCCCACAGTGCGAACGTCGAGTCCCGGACCCACGCGTACCGGTAGTCCCAGTTGCGTTCGCCGCCCGGCGTTTCCGGCAGCGACGTGGTGGGGGCGGCGATCAGTGCGCCGGTCGGTGCGTACGTCAGGCCCTTGAGGGTCAGCGCGCTGCGCTGCAGGTGCCCGCGCCACGGATGGTCCGGGAACCGGCCGATCGTGACCCACTGCCGCCAGCACTCGGTGGTCTGCCACATCCGGTCGGCGGCCTCCTCGAAGGTGCGCGGCGCCGGCACGTCCGACCAGGACAGGGCGACGAACGCGTTGTCGCCCTCCACCATCCGGGTGCGGGACCGGGCCTCGCGTCCCTCGATCCCGATCCGCAGGTTCGACGTGAGCCGCAGCGTCGGATGCTCGTCGCCGGGACCGGACCGGCATGTGGCGGTCGCCTCCTCGTACACGGCGCCGGTGTACTCCCACTGTGCGGGCGCACGGTGGTAGTCGAAGGCGGGTTCGCAGCTCATCTCGAGCTCGACGGTGCCGTTCACGCATTTCACGGTGCGGAGCAGGATGTGCTCGGCATCCCAGTCCGACGGGGTGCGCCGGCGTGTCGACGAGCGCTGCTCGTTGGTGTGCCAGCGGCCCATCACCAGGGCGTCCCGCACGATCAGCCACCCGGTCTGCGTCTGCCACGTCGTCTCGAGGATGAGCCCGCCGGGCAGGTACCGGCGGGCGGCGGGGACGTTCTGGCCGTACGGGCCGATCCGGAAGTGTCCGGCGCTGCGGTCGAGGAGCGCACCGAAGATGCTGGGGGAGTCCGGTCGGGGCACACACATCCACTCGACGGACCCGTTGCGGGCGATCAGACAGTTCACTTCGCAGTCGGACAGGAACGCGTAGTCGTCGATCGGCGGAAAGACGCTGCGGTGCTCGGGCAGTGACGTCATATCTTCATCATCGACCCGCCGCGGAGTTCGCGTCCACGGTTCGCCGCGGACGTCCGATTTCAACCCTCGGCAACGTGTCCGGTCTCTGTTACTGTCTGCCGCGTGTCCACCGCCGTCACCGCTCACCGCGTCCGCCACGAACTGGCGTTGATTGCTGTCGGTGACCTGGCGGTTGCCGACATTCTCTGTCGCTGAACGCGATCCCACGCTCCGTCGTCCCGGCCCCCGGGCCGGGTACTCGTTCAGTTGCCAGGAAGGCACACCCATGAGACGTCGTTCCCCCCTGTTCCCGACCGCGCTGGTCGCGTTCGCCGCCACCGCCCTGACCACCCTGACCGCGTGCAGCGGCGGATCGAGTGACGTCGCCGGTGGTGGTGATCCGACGTCCGACGGCAGCGGCGGCGCGATCAACCTGTTCGCGTACGCGGTCCCGAAGCCCGGATTCGACAAGGTCACCGCCGCGTTCGCCGAGACCGCGGACGGTGCCGGGGTGCAGTTCAACGCGTCGTACGGGCCGTCGGGCGACCAGTCCCGCAAGGTGCGCGACGGGGCTCGTGCCGACATCGTCGGTTTCTCGGTCGAACCCGACGTCACCCGTCTGGTGGACGCCGGTCTGGTCGACGAGGGCTGGAACCGGGACGCCTACGGCGGTGTCCCGTTCGGTTCGGTGGTGACGCTGGTGGTGCGCGACGGCAATCCGAAGAACATCCGGGACTGGGACGATCTGCTGCGTCCCGGTGTCGAGGTGGTGACCCCGAACCCGTTCAGTTCCGGGTCCGCGAAGTGGAACCTGTTGGCGCCGTATGCGGCCGCGAGTGACGGTGGGAAGAACCCGCAGGCCGGTATCGACTACGTCACGGCACTGGTGACCGACCATGTTCGGGTGCAGCCCAAGTCGGGACGGGAGGCCACCGAGACGTTCCTGCAGGGCACCGGGGACGTGCTGCTCAGCTACGAGAACGAGGCCCTGTTCACCGAACGCAAGGGCGACCCCGTCGAACATGTCACCCCGCCCGTCACGTTCGCGATCGAGAACCCGGTCGCGGTGCTGACGAACAGCCCGAACCACGCGCAGGCCACCGCATTCCGGGACTACCTGTACACGACCGAGGCGCAGCGGTTGTGGGCCGGTGCCGGGTTCCGGCCCGTCGATCCGGGTGTCGCGGCCGAGTACGCGGCCGATTTCCCGGCGCCGCGGAAACTGTGGTCGATCGCCGACCTGGGCGGCTGGGACACCGTCGACACCGACCTGTTCCGGCCGGGCAGCGGCAGCATCGCCGTCGTCTACGAGAATGCGACGAAGTAGGCTGCTCGGGTGGATCGAATCGCGAGCTGGTGGGACGGTACCGAACTGTGGGTCGCCGGCCTGCCGTTCGTCCCCCAGGTGATCCTGGTGCTCGCGGTGATGATTCCGGCCTGCTTCGGTATCGCATGGTTGCTCGACCGTGCCCTGTCGGCGGTGTTCACGCTGGTGGGGCGCGGCGAGCGCATCGACGTCGCCGGCCCGACGGACAAGACGAAGGTGGAGGGTTCCTAGATGCCGCGCTCCCGCGTGACCATTGCATTGATCGCGTTGATCGTTCTGGTCGTCGTCGCCTGGTTCTTCACCCGCTGAGCCGGTCCCGTCCGGATCGATGTCCGTGGCGTGGCTCTGCTAGAGTCGCCCACGTGTCCCACGTCACCGCACCCCAGGTCCGCCACGAACTGGCGTTGATCGCGGTCGGTGGTTTAACGGTCGCCGACATCCACTGTTGTCGACAGCAGTAACGGCGTTCGCCTCCTGCCGAGCCCGGTCCGTGTGACCGTCGCCCCGCTGTCCCGGATCGGGACGCGGATGTGCCCTGCGCTCGCCCCCGGACGTCGCTCACTCGGAGGTCCGCTCCGAGTTCCCCGTGCCCGAATCCCCGTGTGCGCACTCTCACGAGTACGCACTCCTGTGATCCACGGCCCGCACCGGCCCGGTAGGAAGGTTGCCCACCGATGAAACACCGTTCCCGCACGTTGTCGACCGCTCTGGTCGCGATCGGAGCGGCCGCGCTGACCGCCTGTAGCGGCGGGTCGAGCGATGTCATGGGCGGCGGCGACATCGGCGCCGACGGCAGCGGCGGCACGATCAACCTGTTCGCGTTCGGTGTACCGAAGCCCGGCTACGACAAGGTCACCGCGGCGTTCGCCGAGACCGCGGACGGTGCCGGGGTGCGGTTCAACCCGTCGTACGGGCCGTCCGGGGACCAGTCCCGCAAGGTCGGGGACGGTGCGCAGGCCGATCTGGTGAGTTTCTCCGTCGAACCGGAGATCACCCGTCTGGTGGACGCAGGTCTGGTCGACGAGAGCTGGAACCGGGACGCCTACCACGGTGTCCCGTTCGGTTCGGTCATCACGCTCGTCGTGCGGGAGGGCAACCCGAAGAACATCCGGGACTGGGACGACCTGCTGCGTCCCGGTGTCGAGGTGGTGACCCCGAACCCGTTCAGTTCCGGGTCCGCGAAGTGGAATCTGTTGGCGCCGTACGCCGTCGAGAGCGACGGTGGGGAGAACCCGCAGGCCGGACTCGACTACCTCCGCGAGCTGGTGACCGAACACGTGACGGTGCAGCCGAAGTCGGGGCGGGAGGCCACCGAGATGTTCCTGCAGGGCACCGGGGACGTGCTGCTCAGCTACGAGAACGAGGCCCTGTTCACCGAACGCAAGGGCGACCCGGTCGAGCACGTCACCCCGGCCGCGACGTTCAAGGTGGAGAGTCCCGTCGCGGTCGTCTCGACCGGACGCAACCGGGCCACCGCCGTCACGTTCCGGGACTTCCTGTACTCGGAGCCGGCGCAGCGTGGATTCGCCGAGGCCGGGTTCCGGCCCGTCGACCCGGCCGTGACGGCCGAGTACACGGCCGACTTCCCGGCACCGCAGAAGCTGTGGACCGTCGCCGATCTCGGCGGCTGGGACACCGTCGACCAGGATCTGTTCGACCAGAACTCGGGCACGATCGCCGCCATCTACGAGAACGCCACGAAATGACGACGACAGTGAGTGAACAGACGACAGACACGGCGCCGGCGGCCCCGCCCGCGCCGCCGACGCCCCCACCGCCGAGTCCGGCCGCACGCCTGCGTCGCCGGCTCGCGGTCACCGGCGCCGTCGGGCCGCTCGGTATCGGTATCGCCGCCGTGTGGCTGAGCATCATCGTGCTGCTGCCGCTCGCGGCGCTGCTGGTGGCGTCCCTCGACGACGGCTGGTCCGGATTCTGGAGTGCCGTCACCGCGCCGGGCGCGCTCGCCGCGCTGCGGGTGACGATCCTGGTGTCGGCGATCGTCGCGGTGATCAACGTGGTGATGGGCACGATGATCGCGTGGGTGCTGGTGCGTGACGAGTTCCCCGGCAAGCGGATCATAGGCGCGCTCATCGACCTGCCGTTCGCGCTGCCGACGATCGTGGCGAGTATCGTGCTGCTGTCGCTGTACGGGCCGCAGAGCCCGATCGGTGTGCACCTCAACGCCACCCAGCCCGGCCTGGTGATGGCGCTGGCGTTCGTGACGCTGCCGTTCGTGGTCCGCTCGGTGCAGCCCGTGCTCATCGAGGTCGACCGGGATGTCGAGGAGGCCGCGGCGTCGCTCGGCGCGAACAACTGGACGATCTTCCGCCGCGTCGTGCTGCCCACCCTGGCCCCGGCGATCATCGGCGGCGCCGGCCTCGCGTTCGCCCGCGCCATCGGCGAGTACGGGTCGGTGGTGCTGATCGGCGGCAACATTCCCCGGCAGACACAGGTGGCGTCGCAGTACATCCAGCAGCAGATCGAGATCGACCGGCAGACCAGCGCGGCCGCGGTGTCGGTGACACTGCTCGCGATCGCGTTCGTGACCCTGCTGGTGCTGCGCATGTTCGCGGCCCGCAACCAGCGCCGAGAGGAGCAGTCGCAGTGAAGATCTCCCCGTTCGCGCGGATTTCCCTGCGCACGATCGTCCTCGGCTACCTGGCGGTGCTGCTGCTCAGCCCGATCGCGGTGATCCTCTACCGGGCGTTCGAACACGGCGCCGTCACCTTCTACCACGCGATCAGCACGCCGGCCGCGATCTCCGCGCTGAACCTGTCGATGATCATCGTGGCGATCGTCGTCCCGCTCAACGTGGTGTTCGGGATCGTCACCGCGCTGGCCCTCGTGCGCGGCCGGTTCCCCGGACGCGGGCTGCTGCAGTCGGTGGTCGACCTGCCGTTCGCGGTGTCGCCCATCGTCGTCGGTGTCTCACTGATCCTGCTGTGGGGTGCCGGCGGCTGGTTCGGCGGCCTCGAATCCACCGGCTTCCGGGTGATCTTCGGGTTGCCCGGCATGGTGATCGCCACGATCTTCGTCACGCTCCCGTTCGTGGTCCGCGAGGTCGAACCCGTCCTGTACGAGATCGGGGAGGAACAGGAACAGGCCGCCGCGACGCTGGGTGCGTCGAAGTGGCAGACGTTCACCCGGATCACGTTGCCCGCCATCCGCTGGGGCCTCACCTACGGTGTCGTGCTCACCATCGCCCGCGCGCTCGGCGAGTTCGGCGCGGTCATCATGGTCTCGTCCGGCATCCCCGGACAGTCGCAGACCCTGACCCTGCTGGTGCATTCGCGCTACATCGACGACCACAACACCTTCGGCGCCTACGCGGCGGCCACCCTGCTGATGGGGATCGCCCTCATCGCCCTGCTGCTGATGACTCTGCTCGACCGCAAGAGGAGCACGACATGATCACCGTGACCGGAGCCCGCAAGAACTACGGCGACTTCGCCGCTCTCGACGACGTCACCCTCGACATCCCGTCCGGGTCGCTCACGGCGCTGCTCGGGCCGTCCGGCTCGGGCAAGTCGACGCTGCTGCGGTCGATCGCCGGCCTCGAGCATCCCGACTCGGGCACCATCACCATCGCCGGCAAGGACGTCACCGGTGTGCCCCCGCAGAAGCGGGACATCGGCTTCGTGTTCCAGCACTATGCCGCGTTCAAGCACATGACGGTCCGCGACAACGTCGCGTTCGGCCTGACGATCCGCAAACGCCCCAAGGCGGAGATCGCGAAGAAGGTCGACGACCTGCTGGAGATCGTCGGACTCGACGGCTTCCAGCACCGCTACCCGGCGCAGCTGTCCGGCGGTCAGCGCCAGCGCATGGCCCTGGCCCGGGCTCTCGCCGTCGACCCGCAGGTGCTGCTGCTCGACGAGCCGTTCGGCGCCCTCGACGCGAAGGTACGTGACGACCTGCGCGCGTGGCTGCGCCGCCTGCACGACGAGGTCCACGTCACCACCGTCCTGGTCACCCACGACCAGGAGGAGGCCCTCGACATCGCCGACCGGATCGCGGTCCTCAACAAGGGGCGGATCGAGCAGGCCGGCACCCCGCAGGAGCTGTACGACACCCCGGCCAACGATTTCGTGATGTCGTTCCTCGGCCCCGTCGCCCGGCTCAACGGGCAACTGGTGCGCCCGCACGATCTGCGCCTGGACCGCAGTCAGCTGCCGCAGTCGTTCGCCGCGACCGTCTCCCGCGTCGTGCATCTCGGCTTCGAGGTGCGGGTCGAGTTGCAGCCGAAGACCGGTGCCCAGCAGCTGTCCGCGCAGATCACCCGCGGCGACGCCGAATCCCTCGGCCTGCGTGAGGGCGAGACGGTGTACGTGCGGCCCACCGACATCGCCGGATAGGCCGGCGGGCTCCCCGGGGGTGGTGACCGACCACCCCCGGGGTGGCTGGACGGCGGCCGTGGTCGGCCGCAATGCTGGATGTCGGGGGAAATACGGTACGACGGGTGCGATTCGAGGCCGACCGATGGACGACTGCGACCGGACGGAGGTTCGGGCCCGACGGTTCCACGACCGCCAGTGGACCGGTGAACTCAATGCGGCGATGATCGCCTTCGTCGAGCGGCGGGACCTGATGTTCATCGGAACATCGGCCAGGGACGGCACCTGCGACGTGTCGTTGCGGGCCGGGCCCCGCGGCTTCGTCCGGGTGCTGTCCCCGACGCTGCTCGGCTTCCCCGACTACCGGGGCAACGGGGTGATGGCCAGCCTCGGCAACCTCCGGGAGAACCCGCACATCGGGTTGTTCCTCGTCGACTTCACCGACGATGTGATCGGCCTGCACATCAACGGCACGGCCACCGTCGTCGACCCCGACGACTGGCACAGCCGCCGTCCCGGGATCGTGGCCGACCGGGTCCGTCCGCGGGTGCCGCAGTGGTGGGTCCAGGTGTGCGTCGAGGAAGCATACATTCACTGCCGCAAGAACATTCCCCACCTGGTCACCGCACCAGCCGTGTCCGCGGGGGCCGACCCGGGCGGACGGCCACCTGACGGCCGCGACTTCTTCGGGGTCGCTGCTGGACGCCGGGAGGTTCCGGGGTCAGGACCCGGTTGACCCGAACACCACCGACCCGGTCGCGCCGGGGCCGGGTTCACCGGCGACGAGCGTCTGCATCAGCGTGGTGGTCGCCGAGCTGACGAAGTCCATGTTCGCGCCGTTGTTCAGGACGGTGATCGCCCAGCCGTTCTCGGGGACGAGGACCGTCGCGCTCGTCGACCCGGCCGCGCCACCGTTCTTGAACGCGTACGCCGGTGTCGACCCGGAGGCGGGAAACAGCTGCCACGCCATCCCCATCGCCGTGCCGGGGTTCTTCGGGTCCGTCGGGCCGGGGATCTCGGTGAGCATCGACTGCAACACCGGAACCAGGGGGTTGTCGCCGTAGCCGAGGGTGGCGGCCGCCCAGATCGCCATGTCCGACGCGGTACTGATCAACCCGCCGCCACCGGCGAGGGCCGCGGTGTTGTCCCACAGGTTCGCGGGCTTCCCGTGTGCATAGGGCTGCGCGAGATCCGGTGTGCGCGTCTCGAGTGTCGTCGACGTCATGCCGAGTGGACCGGTCAGTTCGTCCGCGACGACCTGCCCGAACGCCGGTTCCGGGTGTCCCGGTGCGAACGTGTCGGCCAGGAGGGTGCCCAGGGTGCCGAACCCGAAGTCCGAGTAAAGCCATTGCGTGCCGGGCGCCGCGAACAGGGCGTCCGGCTTCTCGAGGCCCTGCCACAGGTAGCCGCGGTCGTAGCGCGGCTTCGGATTGCAGCCGGGCACACCGCCACACGGCGCGTCGAGGTTCGGTGGGTCGTCCGTCAGACCCGAGCGGTGCGTCACGAGGTCCCCGAGCGTGATCACGGCACCGTCCCGGGACGGGAGCGTGACGCCGGACGCGTACGGCTGCGCCGGATCGTCGAGGTGCGCCTGCCCCTGCGCGATCCGTTTCGCGAGCAGCGCCGCGGTGAACGTCTTCGTCTCGGACGCGATCTCGAACTGCGTCTGCGGACCGACCCGCCGGCCCAGGGCCTTGTCCGCGTCACCGAAGTAGTACGACGTCGTCAGCGACGCCCCCGGATACGCGGGATCGGGTTTCGTGACCGCGATCGCCAGCCCCGGACCGGAATGCGCGAGGATCTGCTGCGCCGTCGCCACCACCGCCGCCGACTCGGCCGCGTCGCCGGGCACCGAACCCGGATTCGGGGTGGGTGCGACATCGGCGGCGGCCGGGGCAGCACCGACGGCAGACAGCGTCAGGAACGTCGCGACGGCGAGAGCCGAACGGCGGAGTGTGGTGGGCACGCCGACGAGACTAACGGTGCAGTAAGGATTTTCGCGACACTTTCGCCGTAGTCGGGCGGGACGGTCAGGCGGAGAGTCGCGTTCCGGTGGTGGCGCGGACCGCCGCGGCGTACCGGTCGAACACGACCGCCGCCAGGTTCGGGTGCGCCCCGATCGGATCCGCGAACACCACGTCCGGGTCGGCGACGAGGGCTGCGTCGCCCAGCCGGTCGGTGAGCAGGCCCGGCGCCAGGAACCACGGGGCGATCACGACACGTCGCGCCCCCTGCGCGTGGAGTGACGAGATCGCCTGCCCGACGGACGGCTGCGCGGCCGTCGCGAAGCACGCCGACGTCGACCACCGGGTACCGGCGCTCAGGACGGCCGTGAGCCGGTTCACCCGGCGGTTCGCCGCGGCATGCGACGAGCCGACCGCCGCGAGGACGACACCGGTCTCCGGATCGTCCACCGCGGCGCCGGCCGCGACGACCCGGTCACGGACCGCGCCGACCAGTCGCGGATCGCCACCGAGCACGTCCGCCTGGACGAGGGCCAGTCGCGGGTGTCGGGCCCGGGCGCCGGCAAGGATGCCCGGCAGGTCGACGCGGGCGTGGAAGGCACTGCCCAGCAGCAGCGGGACGACGACCGCCGCGGAATGCCCCTCGGCGGCCACCGCGTCGACGACCCGGTCCACCGACGGTGCCGTCAGATCGAGGAACGCGAGCCGGACGTCGAGATCCGGCCGCTGCGCGCGGATCGCCGCCACGGCAGCCACGACCACCCGAGCCGATCGGGGGTCACGGCTGCCGTGCGCGACGGCGATGAGCGGAGCCACGGTACTAGACCCGGTCCCCGAGTTCGACGGCCGCGATCGCGTCCCCGACGAGACCGGCCGCGAGCGTGTTCCCGCCGGCCGGGTCGATCAGCAGGAAGCTGCCGGTGTGCCGGTTCACGGTGTAGTCGTCGGCGACGATCGGCTCGGCGACCCGCACCGCGATCTTGCCGATCTCGTTGAGCGCGAGCGTGTCCGGGGACGCCTCGGACGTGAGCTCCTGATCGTCGAGCCGTTCGACGAGCGCCCCCACGATCGCCTGCGTGGTGCGGGTGCCGTGCTTGAGCAGCAGCCGCGCGCCCGGACGCAACGGCTTCTCGGCCAGCCAGCACACGGTGGCGTCGAACTCGCCGATCGGCTCCGGCGCATCCGACGGCGCCGCGATGGTGTCACCGCGGGAGACGTCGACGTCGTCGGCGAGCACCAGCGTCACACTGCGGCCCGCGTGTGCGACGTCGAGTTCCCCGTCGTACGTGTCGATCCGGGTGACCGTCGTGCGGGTACCGGACGGCAGCACCACGACCTCGTCGCCGGGGGAGACAGAGCCCGCCGCGACCTGACCGGCATAGCCGCGGTAGTCGGGGAACTCGGCCGTGCGCGGACGGATCACGTACTGCACCGGGAAGCGCAGACCGATCGAATGCGCCCCGGAACTGTCGCTGTCCACCGGCACCGACTCGAGATGCTCGATGAGCGTCGGACCGTCGTAGTACGGCGTCTTGTCCGACGCCACCGCGACGTTGTCGCCGTGCAGCGCCGAGACGGGGATCGCGTGGACGTCCGTGTCGTCCCAGCCGAGGGAGGAGGTCAGCGAACGGAACTCGGCGGTGATGTCCGCGAACACCGTCGCCGGATCGTCGACGAGGTCGATCTTGTTGACCGCCAGCACCAGTCGCGGCACCCCGAGCAGCGCCAGCACGGCGGCGTGCTTGCGGGTTTGCGAGATGACGCCCTTGCGGGCGTCGACCAGCAGGATCACCAGTTGCGCGGTGGACGCCCCCGAGACGGTGTTGCGGGTGTACTGCACGTGCCCCGGTGTGTCGGCGAGCACGAAGCTGCGGTTCGGGGTGGCGAAGTAGCGGTACGCGACGTCGATGGTGATGCCCTGCTCGCGTTCGGCGCGCAGACCGTCGACGAGCAGCGACAGGTCCGGGGTGGACAGGCCCCGGTCGACCGACGCGCGGGTGACGGCGTCGATCTGGTCGGCCAGAACGGATTTCGTGTCGTACAGCAGCCGGCCCACCAGGGTGGACTTGCCGTCGTCGACGCTGCCCGCGGTGGCGAGACGCAACAAATCGCTCATCAGAAGTAGCCCTCTCGCTTGCGGTCTTCCATGGCCGCCTCGGACACGCGGTCGTCGCCACGGGTGGCGCCGCGCTCGGTCAGTCGGGACGCCGCGACCTCGGCGAGGATGGCGTCGTTGTCGGCGGCGTCGGACAGGACCGCGCCGGTGGTGGAGCCGTCGCCGACGGTGCGGTAGCGCACCGAGAGTGTCTGCAGCTCTTCGCCTTCCGCCGGCCCGCCCCACACGCCCGGCGTCATCCACATGCCGTCCCGCTGGTACACCGGACGCTGGTGCGCGTAGTAGATGCTCGCCAGTTCCACGTCGTCGCGGGCGATGTAGCGCCAGATGTCGAGCTCGGTGAAATTGCTCAGCGGGAACACCCGCACCTGCTCGCCGGGCGAGTGCTTGCCGTTGTACAGATTCCACAGCTCGGGGCGCTGCTTCTTCGGATCCCAGCGGCCGAACGCGTCGCGCAGCGAGAAGATCCGCTCCTTGGCGCGGGCCCGTTCCTCGTCGCGGCGGGCCCCGCCGAACACTGCGTCGAACCGGTTCTCGGCGATCGCGTCGAGCAGCGGCACCGTCTGCAATGGGTTGCGGATGCCGTCGGGACGCTCGGTGAGCCGGCCGTCGGCGAGATAGTCCTCCACACTCGCCACGTGCAGGCGCAGGTTGTACTTCGAGACGACGTGGTCCCGGAACGCGAGCACCTCGGGCAGGTTGTGCCCGGTGTCCACGTGCAGCAGCGCGAACGGTACCGGCGCCGGCCAGAAGGCCTTGATCGCCAGGTGCAGCAGCACCGTCGAGTCCTTGCCGCCCGAGAACAGGATCACCGGACGCTCGAACTCGCCGGCCACCTCCCGGAAGATGTGGATCGCCTCGGACTCGAGGGCGTCGAGCGTGTCGAACCTGGTGCCGTCGAGGAGTGTTCGTGAATCGTTCACTGATGTGGTCATGACGCGTGCAACCCGCATTCTGTCTTGGCCGAACCGGCCCACCGACCGCTACGCGGATCGGCGCCGGGGAGAGGTTTGACGGTGCACGGAGCGCACCCGATGGACGGATACCCCTCGTCGACGAGCGGATTCACCAGGATCGAATGCTCGTCGATGTACGCCTGCACGTCGTCGTCCGACCACGCGGCGATGGGATTGATCTTCACGAGCCCGAACGCCTCGTCGAACGAGATCAGCGGGGCATTCGCCCGGGTGGGGGCCTCGACCCGGCGGATACCGGTGACCCACGCCCGGTAGCTGCGCAGTGTCGCCTTCAGCGGCACCACCTTCCGCAACCGGCAGCACTCGGCGGCATCCCGCGAGAACAGATCCTTGCCGAGCAGGGCGTCCTGCTCGGCGACGCTGTTCTCGGCCATTGCGTTCACGACGTTCACGCCGTACACCTGCTCGACGGCGTCCCGGGTGCCGATGGTCTCCGGGAAGTGGTAGCCGGTGTCCAGAAACAGGATGTCCACACCCGGACGAGCCTGCGCCGCAAGATGAACGAGGACACCGTCCTGCATATTCGACGCCACGATGTAGCCGCTGCGCTCATTCCCCGTCGCCGCGCCCGCCCCGGCCCCGAAGGTGTCCTCCGTCCACTGCAGCAGTTCCTGCGCCGACGCCCCCGCGAGATCCGCCGCCCCCTGCGCGGCGATCCTCCGGAGCTCGTCGGTAGCCGCGGTGCTCAGATCCACACTCATCGGTGTTGTCTGCTCTTCGCCGGAGCTCATCGCAAATCCTCTTCGTCAGCACGCACGACCCACTCCGCGAAGCGTTCGCCGTCGTTCTTGTTCTTGATGAAGTTGCGCACCAACCGGTCGATGTAGTCGGTGGCCTCGTGCGCGAAAATCTTGTGCTGCCGCAACTTTCGACCGAACGCGCTGTCGAAGCCGAGGCTGCCGCCGAGATGCACCTGGAACCCCTCGAGTGGGGTGCCGTTCTCGTCGGCGATCAACTGGCCCTTGAACCCGATGTCCGCGACCTGCACGCGGGCGCACGAGTTGGGGCAGCCGTTGAAGTTGATGGTGATCGGCACGTCCAGCTGTTCGTTGAGGTCCGCGAGCCGCTCCTCCAGGATCGGCACGAGTGCCTGTGAACGGCTGCGGGTTTCGGTGAACGACAGCTTGCAGTACTCGAGCCCGGTGCAGGCGATGAGGTTGCGACGCCAGCGCGACGGCCGCGAGTTGAGTCCGACCGCCTCGAGGTCGGCGTCCAGTCCGGCGATCTTCTCGTCGGCGACGTCGACGACCACCAGCTTCTGGTACGGGGTGAACCGTAGATCGTCGGTGCCGGCCCGTTCCATGGCGTCGGCGAGCGCGAACAGGGTGTCGCCGGTCAGGCGTCCGGACACCGCGGAGTAGCCGACGGCGTTGAGCCCGTTGGTCAGTCGCGTCACACCGACGTGGTCGATCGGATGCTTCGGCGGCACCGGGGCCGGGCCGTCGATCAGCTTCCGGTGCAGGTACTCGGTCTCGAGAACCTCTCGGAATTTTTCCGTCCCCCAGTCCTTGACGAGGAACTTCAGCCGCGCCTTCGACCGCAGCCGCCGGTAGCCGTAGTCGCGGAAGATCGCGACGACCGCCTCCCACACGTCCGGGACCTCGTCGAGCGGAATCCACGCGCCGAGGCGCTGCGCCATCATCGGGTTCGTCGACAGGCCGCCGCCGACCCACAGATCCAGGCCGGGGCCGTGCTCGGGATGCTCGACGCCGACGAACGCGACGTCGTTGATCTCGTGCACCACGTCCTGCTGGCCGGAGATCGCGGTCTTGAACTTGCGCGGCAGGTTGGAGTACTCGGGGTTGCCGATGTACCGGCGCTTGATCTCCGCGAGTGCCGGGCTGGCGTCGAGCACCTCGTCGGGGGACAGGCCGGCGAGCGGGGAGCCGAGCATGCCGCGGGGGCAGTCGCCGCACGCCTCGGTGGTCTCGAGACCGACCGCCGCGAGCCGACGCCAGATCTCCGGGACGTTCTCGATCTCGATCCAGTGGTACTGGAGGTTCTGGCGATCGGAGATGTCGGCGGTGCCGCGGGCGAAGTCGTTGGAAATCCCTGCGAGAGTGCGGATCTGGTCGCGGTTCAGCCGGCCGCCGTCGGTGCGCACCCGCATCATGAAGTACGGCGCCTCGAGCAGATCGGCGTTGTCGTCGCCGGTGAAGGTGCCGTCGTAGCCCTGCTCCCGCTGCGTGTACAGGCCCATCCACCGGAATCGGCCGCGGAGATCGGACTTGTCGATGCTGTCGAAGCCGCCCTTCGAGTACTGGTCGATGATCCGGGCCCGGACGTTGAGCGGGTTGTCGTCCTTCTTGACCTGCTCGTTGGCGTTGAGGGGTTCGCGGTAGCCGAGCGCCCACTGGCCTTCGGAGGCGCGTTTCTTCGGGCGGGCCGCGCGAGTCGGGGCGGGCGTGGATGTGGTGGGAACGGCGTCGGTGGTCGACGTCATGGGTGCTCCTGGAAGTCGTGAATCTCACGGGGCACCGGTCGAAGACAGGAGAGGAGGGCTGCATCCTCGCGGGAATCGTCCTCGACCGGCCGGAAATACGGGCCGAAACGGGGGAGAAGAATGCAGACGCGCGTCGACTGCGCTCAGGGCAGGAGGACGCCGGCTGCTATACGCCGCAAGGCAGACAACAACAGCTGCAGACACGCTTGAGGTCGACGTGGCGCCTGGCCACCAATCGCACCCCGGTATCCGTCATGGCGGCAATTGTGCCACGGGATTTCGCCGGTGCCGACGGGTCCGCCGATATTTCCCGTGAATTCGCGGGAAATGTGCCGGGCCGGTCCGCGGGCGGTCACCTCCGCGTGACCCGGTACGGGTACCGCACGGGACGGATGGAGGTGGCCGATTCGACCGGCGCGCCGACCTGCGAGAGCCGTCACGGGCGGATACGGTTCGGGCATGGGAAAGATCACAGAAACTGTCAGTCATCTGCTGAAACGACGGAAGGGCCGGCTGCCGGATCCGGCGTCGAAGCAACTCGACCGCTGGGCCGACGAGGGTGGTGCACTGCCGCCGAGCGACCCGCGCGACGACAAGGGCGACGCGAAGTAGGGGCCGATCCGGCTACCGATCGAAATGTGATGCAAACCACACTTCGGGTCGGTGGCCGAGGTGCGGGTTTCGCCCCGTTCCGGGCGTGATCCGAGGGTCGGCGCGGTCGGCTGGAACACTGGTGGGGTGAGTGGTTCCCCCGTCTCGACCCCCGCCCCGGCTTCCTCGACCGATCCGGCGCCGTTCGTGCTGCCCGACACCGCACTGTCCGGGGTGGGCACACGGCCCTTCGGGGTGTACGTCCACGTCCCGTTCTGCGCCACCCGCTGCGGCTACTGCGACTTCAACACCTACACGGCGGGCGAGTTGGGGACGTCGGCGTCGCCGCAGTCGTGGCTCGACGGCTTGAAGCGGGAACTCGCGCTGGCCGCGGAGGCGACCGGCGGCCCGGCCGCGGACACCGTGTTCGTCGGCGGGGGCACCCCGTCACTGCTCGGCGGCGACGGGCTGGCCGAGGTCCTCGGCGCCGTCCGGGACAGCTTCGGGCTCGCCGACGGTGCGGAGGTGACCACCGAATCGAATCCCGAGTCGACGTCACCGCAGTTCTTCGCAGCCCTGCGGGACGCCGGCTACACCCGGATCTCCCTCGGCATGCAGTCCGCCGCCGAGCACGTCCTGAAAGTTCTCGACCGCACGCACACCCCGGGCCGGGCCGTCGCCGCCGCCCGCGAGGCCCGCGACGCCGGTTTCGGGCACGTCAACCTCGACCTCATCTACGGCACCCCCGGCGAGACCGACGCCGACCTGGACGCGTCCCTCGACGCGGTCCTGGGTGCCGGCGTCGACCACGTCTCCGCGTACTCGCTGATCGTCGAGGACGGGACCGCGATGGCCCGCAAGGTGCGCCGCGGGGAACTGCCGGCCCCCGACGACGACGTCCTCGCCGCCCGCTACGAACGGATCGACACGCGCCTGTCCGCCGCCGGCCTGCACTGGTACGAGGTGTCGAACTGGGCGGCCGGTGACGACGCGAGCTGCCGGCACAACCTCGGCTACTGGGACGGCGGCGACTGGTGGGGTGCCGGGCCGGGCGCGCACAGCCATGTCGGCGGCATCCGCTGGTGGAACGTCAAGCACCCGGCCCGGTACGCCGACCTGCTGTCGGCAGGGACGCTGCCGGTCGCCGGCAGTGAAACCCTCACCGCCGACGACGTCCACGTCGAACGCGTCATGCTGACGGTGCGACTGCGCACCGGGATTCCGCTGGCCGACCTGCGGGAGAGTGAACGGGAGGCGGCCGAGCAGGTCGTCGCGGACGGTCTCGCGGTCGTCGAGTCGGGGCATCTGGTGCTCACCGACCGGGGCCGGTTGCTGGCCGACGCCGTCGTCCGCGACCTGCTCGGGTGAGGCGTCAGTCCCCGGCGGCGTCGAAGTCGTAGACGCGGGCGTGCAGGACGACCCGGTTGCGCAGCGCCGAGCGGACCGCGTGGTGGACGCCGTCCTCGAGGTAGACGGTGCCCTGCCACAACACCGCGTGCGGGAACAGGTCCCCGTAGAAGGTGGAGTCCTCGGACAGCAGCCGGTCGAGTTCGAGGACCTTCGTCGTCGTGACGATCTCGTCGAGGCGCACCTGGCGGGGCGGGATCTGCGACCAGTCCCGCAGGGTCAATCCGTGATCGGGATACGGTTTGCCGTCCCGGACACCCTTGAAGATCATCTACGCTCCGCCCGTGGTGCTCGTGTGCGGCCGGACGCCGCCCCCCAACCCTACGGCCACGGCCATTAGACTCGGGTCGGGGTGAATCCGGCTCTCGTGGCGAAACGGAGGTGCACAGCGATGTCGAGTACCGAGGAACGACGGTTCGAGGTTCTGCGGGCCATCGTCGCCGATTACGTCGCCACCCAGGAGCCGATCGGGTCGAAGGCGCTCGTCGAACGGCACAATCTCGGGGTGTCGAGTGCGACGATCCGCAACGACATGGCGGTGCTCGAGGCCGAGGGCTACATCGCGCAGCCGCACACCAGTTCCGGCCGGGTCCCCACCGACAAGGGCTACCGCCAGTTCGTCGACCGGATCGCCGACGTCAAACCGCTGTCGGCCGCCGAGCGGCGGGCCATCCTGCAGTTCCTCGAATCCGGTGTCGACCTCGACGACGTGCTGCGCCGCGGCGTCCGACTGCTGGCGCAGCTCACCCGGCAGGTCGCGGTCGTGCAGTACCCGACACTGTCGGCGTCGTCGGTGCGGCACCTCGAGGTGGTCGCCCTCACCCCGGCACGGCTGCTTCTGGTCCTCATCACCGACTCCGGCCGCGTCGATCAGCGGATCGTCGAACTCGGCGACGTCCTGGGCGACGACGGCCTGTCCCAGCTGCGGAACCTGCTCGGCGGCGCCCTCGAGGGCAAACGACTCGCGGCGGCGTCGATCGCGGTGTCCGAACTGGCCGAGGACGCCCCCGAAAGCATCCGGGACGCCGTCGTCCGGTCGGCGACGGTGCTGGTCGAGACCCTCGTCGAACATCCCGAGGACCGGTTGGTGCTCGGCGGCACCGCCAACCTGACACGCAACGCCGCGGACTTCGCACCGCAGGCCGGGGTACCGGGGTCGCTGCGATCGGTTCTCGAGGCCCTCGAGGAGCAGGTGGTGGTCCTCAAACTGTTGGCTGCGGCACAGGACGCGGGCCGGGTCACCGTCCGGATCGGTGAGGAAACCCAGGTCGCGGAGATGCGGGGCACGTCGGTGATCTCCACCGGCTACGGCGCCGCCGGTACCATCTTCGGGGGAGTAGGGGTCCTCGGTCCCACCCGGATGGACTACCCGGGAACAATTGCCTCGGTGGCTGCCGTTGCCCGGTACATCGGCGAGGTTCTCGCCGAGCGCTGACCTGCGCCGCCGCCGGATTGTTCACCGTGTGGTGCGAACGAAGTAGAGAAGGACGAGAAAACCGAAGTGGCACGGGATTACTACGGCATCCTCGGCGTGGCGCCGAAGGCGACCGACCAGGAGATCAAGCGGGCATACCGGAAGCTGGCCCGGGAACTGCACCCCGACGTCAACCCGGACGAATCCGCGCAGGCCCGGTTCAAGGAGGTCTCCACCGCATACGAGGTGCTGTCCGACCCGGAGAAGCGTCGCATCGTCGACCTCGGCGGCGACCCGCTGCAGCAGGGTGGCGGCGGCGCGGGCGGAGGGTTCGGCGGCGCCGGCTTCGGTGGCGGTCTCGGCGACGTGTTCGAGGCGTTCTTCGGCGGGGGTGGCGGCGGCGCCGCACGAGGCCCACGGGGCCGCGTCCAACCCGGCGCGGACTCTCTGTTGCGCACCAAGCTGACGCTCGCCGAATGCGCCACCGGCGTCACCAAGACGATCACCGTCGACACCGCCATCCTGTGCGACGGCTGCACCGGTTCCGGCACGCACGGCGACTCGAAGCCGATCCGCTGCGAGACGTGCGGCGGTGCGGGCGAGGTGCAGTCGATACAGCGCTCGTTCCTCGGGCAGGTCATGACGTCCCGCCCGTGCCCGACGTGCCGCGGTGCCGGCGAGACCATCCCCGACCCGTGCCACAAGTGCGGTGGCGACGGCCGGGTCCGTGCCCGCCGCGACATCACCGTCAAGGTTCCCGCCGGGGTGTCCGGCGGTATGCGGATCCGGCTGGCCGCGCAGGGTGAGGTCGGCCCCGGCGGCGGTCACGCCGGCGACCTGTACGTCGAGGTCGTCGAGCAGCCGCACGAGGTCTTCGTCCGCGACGGCGACGACCTGCACTGCACCATCCGGGTTCCGATGGTCGACGCCGCCCTCGGCACCACCGTCACCCTCGACACGATCCTCGACGGACCCACCGAGATCACCGTCGACGCGGGCACCCAGCCCGGTTCGGTGTCGGTGCTGCGCGGGCACGGCATGCCGAAGCTGCGGTCGGGTGTGCGCGGCGACATCCACGCCCACCTCGAGGTCGTCATCCCCACCCGGCTCGACGGCAAGCAGACCAAGGTGCTGCAGGAGTTCAAGAACCACCGGGACCGGGATCAGGCCGAGGTCGTCTCGACCGGATCGCAGAACACCGGGGGCCTGTTCTCCCGGCTGCGTGACGCGTTCAGCGGCCGCTGACGGGCGCCGGGCGTAGCTGATGGCCGCGACGGTCTTCTACCTCGATCCGCTGCCCGGTGTCGGGCAGCCCGCCGTGCTCGACGGGCCGGAGGGCCGGCACGCCGCGACGGTGCGCCGCATCAAGGCCGGTGAACGGTTGCTGCTCGCCGACGGCTGCGGCGGTATCGCCGACGCGGTCGTCGTCGCCGCCGGCAAGGACCGCCTCGACCTCGAGGTGATCGCCCGACGCGACCAGCAGCCGCCGGCCCCGACGGTGACCCTGGTGCAGGCGCTGCCGAAGGCGGAACGCTCCGAGCTGGCCGTCGAACTCGCCACCGAGGCGGGCATCGACGCGATCGTGCCGTGGCAGTCGTCCCGCTGCGTCGCCCGCTGGGAGGGCGCCAAGACCGTCAAGGGCGTCACCCGGTGGCGCAACGCGGCGATCGCCGCGGCCAAGCAGTCGCGGCGCTCGTTCGTGCCCGACGTCGCCGACCTGCACCACACCGCGCAGGTCCTCGGTCGGGTCCGGGACGTCGTCGCCCGCGGCGGTGTCGTGGCCGTCTTGCACGAGTCCGCGCCGGTGCCGCTGGCGTCACTGCCGCTGCGCGACGCCCCCGAGGTGATGCTCGTCGTCGGACCCGAGGGCGGGCTCTCCGACGACGAGGTCACCGCCCTCACCGGGGCGGGCGCCACCGCGGCCCTGCTCGGCCCGACCGTGCTGCGCACCTCCACCGCGGCCGCCGTCGCCCTCGGCGCCATCGGTGTACTCACCGACCGCTGGTCCGCGGCACCGCTGCAATGAGCTGTGCGCCTTTTTGGTAGCTGCTACTACCAAAAAGGCGCACAGCATCGAGGGGAGACACATGGCCAGGACACGGATCGAGTACGGCCCGGAGCCGCAGCAGTTCGGGCACTTCTACGCCCCGGAGATCCCTGTCGCCGAACCGGTTCCGGTGGTGATGGTGATCCACGGCGGCTACTGGAGCGGCAAGTACCAGCTCAATCTGGGCACGTCGCTGTCGGTGGATCTGTCGCGCAGCGGGGTTGCGGTGTGGAACATCGAATACCGGCGCCTCGGCGCGGGCGGGCGGTGGCCGGAGATGTCGTCGGACATCGTCGCGGCCCTCGACGCCCTCGCCGGCCCGGTCGCGGCCGCGTCGCCGGTGCCGCTCGACCTGGACCGGGTCCGGGTCGTCGGGCATTCGGCGGGCGGCCAGCTCGCGATCTGGCTTGCCGGGCAACACGATACGACGGTCCGGCCGGAGCTGTTCGTGTCGCAGGCCGGGGCTCTGGATCTGGCGTCGGCGGGAGAACGCGGTCGGCGCATCGACTACATCGAGGACCTGTTCGGGCAGCCGTTCGACGCCGACCCCGACCTGTACCGGTCGGCGTCGCCGCAGCACCGACTCCCGGTGGGCGTGCCGGTCGTGGTCCTGCACGGCACCGACGACGTCCAGGTGCCGGCGAAGGTGGCGTCCCGCTACCATGCTGCGGCCGTCGCAGCCGGCGACCCGGTCCGCCTGCACCTGATCGAGGGAGAGGACCACTTCGCGTTCCTCGACCCGAACACGGTGTGCTGGAAGCTGTCCCGGGAGATCCTGCTCGATCAGTCCTGACCGGTCGTGGCACGTCGCGGCAGGATCGCGGCGACCACCACCGCGCCGGCCGCGAGGGCGAGTCCGCCGACGAGTCCGGCCCGGACGATGGCGTCGGCGAACGCGGACGTCGCGGCCTCCATCAGCGGCTGCGCCCAGCTCTTGCCGAGGGGGTTGTTCGCCAGTTCCTGCGCGACGATCGCGGCACCGCCGACGGATTCGCCGGACGCCTGCAGGCCCTGCGCCAGCAGATCCGCTTGCGGCCCGGCCAGGGTCGGCACCGGCAGCGTCGCGAGGAACCCGGCGATCCCGTCCTTGTAGGTGGCGGCCAGGACGGAGCCGAGGATCGCGATGCCGAGCGAGCCGCCGAGTTCGATCGCGGTGTCGTTGAGGCCACCCGCCGCCCCCAGATCGTTCTCCGGGAAGCTGCCCATGATCGCGTCGGTGGCGGGGGACACCGACAGGCCCACCCCGAGACCCAGCAGCACGAGGGTGGGCAGCACGTCGAGATAGCCGGACGCGGCGTCCACCCGGACCAGCATCAGGACACCGGCCGCGGCGACGAGCATGCCTGACGCCACGATCACCCGCAGTCCCACCCGGGACGCCAGGCGCGCACTGACCCCGGCGCCGACGGTGACCGCGGCCGCGAGTGGCAGCAACCGGACCCCGGTGTCGAGCGCCCCGAACCCGAGCACGAACTGCAGGTGCTGGGCGAGGAAGAACATCGCCCCGAACGCGGCGAGGAACACCAGCAGCACCGCGAGGGACGCCCCGCCGACGGCCCGGTCGGCGAGTCGGCGCACGTTCAGCAGCGGCTGCGGATGCCGCAACTCCCACCGGACGAACGCCACCAGCCCGACCGCCGACACCACGGCGGCGACGAGCGACCGTGCACCCCAACCGAAGTGGAAGCCGTCGATGATCGCGAACACGCCCGCGCCGATCGTGACGACCGACAGCAGCCCGCCGAGCCAGTCGATCCGGCCGAGCCCGTGCGCCTTCGACGGCGGCACCAGGGCGAGCGCCCCGACCGCCGCGACCGCGGCGATCGGCACGTTGATGAGGAACGTCGAATGCCACGACCGGCTGTCGAGGAGCCACCCGGCCAGCAGGGGCCCGAGCGCGATCGCGAGCCCGGACGTGGCCGCCCACGCCGCGACCGCCCGGGACCGTTCGGTGGCCGGGAACGTCGCGACCAGCAGCGACAGCGTCGCGGGCATGATGATCGCGGCACCGACACCCATGACGATGCGGGCCGCGACGACGGTCGTCGTGCTGTCGGCGAGACTGCCGAACACGGCGCCCGCACCGAACACGAGCAGGCCGGTCAGCAGGGCGCCGCGCCGGCTGTATTTGTCGCCGATGACGCCGAACAGCAGCATCAGCGCCGCATACGGGACGGTGTAGCCGTCGATGACCCACTGCAGATCCGCGCTGGTCAGCATCAGATCCCGGGTCATGTCCGGCGCGGCGACGATGAGCGCGGTGTTCGCCATGACGACGATGAGCAGGCTCAGACACAGCACACCCAGCGCCGCCCACCGGCGCGGGTACGGCCGGTCCATCCGGTCGACGGGGACGCGGGCGATCCCCGGTAGTTGCGTCAACGTCGTCAAAGTCACTGTCATGTCGCTCGCCTCTCGACGGGCCGCCGGATCGACCACCCCGCGGCTGTTTGCACACTGCTGTGCAAATTAGTTTCCTGCACATCAGTGTGCAAGATGCGCGTGTCGCACGTCACACGATCGAGACCGGGAACAATGGACGGGTGACCGCCCGCACCGACAGGACCACCGAGACGCCCCCGCCCCTCCGCGCCCAGGCCCGCGCCAACCGCGCCCGCATCGTCGAGGCGGCGATCTCCGCGTTCGCGGGCGACCCGGACGCCAGCATGGGCGACGTCGCGAAGGCCGCCGGGGTGGTGCGGCGCACCGTGTACTCGCACTTCCCGAACCGGGAGGCGCTCATCGAGGGCCTGGTGACGGAGGCGTCGTCGGCGATCGCCGAATCGTTCGTCGCGGGATCCCCGGCACCGGAGTCACCCGACCTCGAGGTGGCGGTGCTGGCACTGCGGACCTGGCCGATCGGCGACCGGTTCCGGGTACTGCTGTCGTTCGCCCGCCGCGAACTCGGCGACGACCGCATCCGCGATCTCATCGCACCACTGCGGGTGAGCACGATCGCGGCCGTCGAACACGGGCAGCGCACCGGCGTCTTCTCGACATACCTGCCCGCGCACCTGCTGGTCGCGATGCACGAGAGCATGGCATTGACGATGCTCGAGCGCGCCAACCTCGGGGAGATCGCCGATCGCGGCGAGGGGTTCGCGACCGCCGGTCTGGTCCTGCTCGGGCTGTCGCCGGAGCGGGCCGGGACGGTCGTCGCGGAGGCGTCGGCCTGGCTGGCGGAGCGTTAGACTTCGGGTATACGCGGCACCCGAGTCGTGGACCGTCAGAGAACCCGTCGGACCTGGAAGTAGGCCTGAACCCTCACGTGAGTGAACAAGTCGAGAACCCGTCACAGCCGGTCGACCGCACGGTCCGCACGAGCCTGGAACTCCCGCCCGAGGCGGTGCCGGGACTGCTCGGGGCCTCCGACGAGAACCTGACCGCCCTCGAACGCGTCCTCGACGCCGACATCCACGTGCGCGGCAACGCGGTCACCCTCACCGGCACCCCGGCCGACGTGGCCCTCGCGGAGCGGGCGTTCGAGCAGCTCACGTCGCTGGTGCGACGCAAGCAGTCGATCACCCCGGACGCCGTCCGCCGCACCGTCGGGATGCTCACGCAGGGCCTGTCCGAGTCCCCGGCCGACGTGCTGAGCCTGGACATCCTGTCGCGGCGCGGCAAGACGATCCGCCCCAAGACGCTCAACCAGAAGCACTACGTCGACGCGATCGACGAGAACACCATCGTGTTCGGGGTCGGCCCGGCCGGCACCGGCAAGACGTACCTGGCGATGGCGAAAGCCGTGCAGGCGTTGCAGACCAAACAGGTCACCCGGATCATCCTCACCCGACCGGCCGTCGAAGCCGGTGAACGTCTCGGCTTCCTGCCGGGCACCCTGCACGAGAAGATCGACCCCTATCTGCGGCCGCTGCACGACGCCCTCCACGACATGATGGATCCCGAGGCCATCCCGAAGCTCATGCAGGCCGGGGTCATCGAGGTCGCACCCCTGGCGTACATGCGTGGAAGAAGCCTGAATGATGCCTTCATCATTCTCGACGAGGCACAGAACACCACGGCCGAGCAGATGAAGATGTTCCTGACCCGGCTCGGGTTCGGGTCGAAGATCGTGGTCACGGGTGACGTCACCCAGGTGGACCTGCCGGGCGGTCAGCGGTCCGGTCTCGCTACCGTCACCGAGATCCTCGACGACATCGACGGCATCCACTTCGCGAAGCTCGACAGCAGCGACGTCGTGCGGCACCGGCTGGTCTCCGACATCGTCGACGCCTACGAGCGGTTCGAGGCGGACCGCGGCGACGGGCCGGTGTTCGGCAACCGGGCGCAGCGACGGGCCGGTTCGCCGCGTCCGCAGCGGCGGTAGGGTTGTGTCCGACCTCTGTTTTCCCCTGTCCCCGGCCGTGATCGCGGCCGGGGTATGCCCGCGAGCAACGAAAGAGCGACGTAGATGAGCATCGAGATCTCCAACGAATCGGGGATGGAAGTCTGCGACGAGGACCTGATCAGCGTCGCGAAGTTCGTGATCGCCAGCATGGACGTGCATCCGGCGGCGGAGCTGTCGATGGTGCTGGTGGATTCGGCGACGATGGCGGATCTGCACATGCGCTGGATGGACCTGCCCGGGCCGACCGACGTCATGTCGTTCCCGATGGACGAGCTCGAGCCGGGCGGACGCCCCGACGCGCCGGCACCGGGTCCGTCGATGCTCGGCGACATCGTGCTGTGTCCGTCGTTCGCCGCCGACCAGGCGCAGACGGCCGGACACTCCCTCGACCACGAGCTGGCGCTGCTCACCGTGCACGGCTGCCTGCACCTCCTCGGCTACGACCATGCCGAGCCGGAGGAGGAGAAGGAGATGTTCGGTCTGCAGAACCAGCTGCTCGCCGACTGGTACGAGGATCTGCGGCGCGCACAGCACGAGGCCGATCTCGCGGCCCGTGACCAGCGGCTGCTCGGCAAGACCGGATTCGTCGATGGCCCCGACCAGTGACGTGTGGCCGGTGACGTCCGCCCGACCGGTGGGTGAGCGGTGAACGACGCGATCGTGCTGGTCGTGCTCGCGGTCGTCCTGGTGCCGCTCGGTGGCCTGTTCGCGGCCCTCGACTCGGCCCTGAACGCGCTCTCCCCGGCCCGGGTCGAGGAGTTGGCGAAGGACGAGCGTCCCGGCGCCGACCGGCTGCTGCGGATCGTCTCGGACCGGCCCCGCTACGTCAATCTCATGGTCCTGCTGCGGATCCTGTGCGAGATCGCGGCGGCCGTGCTGCTCGCGGGGTCACTGATCGAGTGGATCGGACCGGTGTGGGGTGTCGTCGTCACGATCGTGGTGATGGTGCTCGTCGACTACGTCGCGATCGGGGTCGGCCCGCGCACCCTGGGCCGCCAGCACGCCTACCCGCTGGCGTTGGCCGCCTCGCTGCCGCTGATCGCGCTCGGCGCACTGTTCGGTCCGCTGAGCCGGCTGCTGATCGTCGTCGGCAACGCGCTCACCCCGGGCCGCGGTTTCCGGGCCGGCCCGTTCGCGTCCGAGATCGAACTACGTGAACTGGTCGATCTGGCGCAGGAGCGGGGTGTCGTCGCCGACGAGGAACGCCGCATGATCCAGTCGGTGTTCGAACTCGGCGACACCAACGCCCGCGAGGTGATGGTGCCGCGTCCGGAGATGGTGTGGATCGAGGCCGACAAGACGGCCGGGCAGGCCACGTCGCTCGCGGTGCGCAGCGGGCATTCCCGCATCCCGGTGGTCGGGGAGAACGTCGACGACGTCCTCGGTGTCGTCTACCTCAAGGACCTCGTCCAGCAGACCTACTACTCGTCCGACGGTGGCCGCAGCGTCACGGTCGGCCAGGTGATGCGCCCGGCGGTGTTCGTGCCCGACTCGAAGCCGCTGGACAGCCTGCTCGCCGAGATGCAGCAGCAGCGCAACCACATGGCGATCCTCGTCGACGAGTACGGCGGTATCGCCGGCCTGGTCACCATCGAGGACGTCATCGAGGAGATCGTCGGGGAGATCGCCGACGAATACGACACCGACGAGACCCCGCCCGTCGAGGACCTGGGCGACGGCTCGTACCGGGTGTCGGCGCGGCTGCCCGTCGAGGATCTCGGGGAGTTGTTCGACGTCGACATCGACGACGACGAGGTGGAGACGGTCGGTGGACTGCTCGGCTACGAACTGGGCCGTGTCCCGCTGCCCGGCTCCGAGGTCGTCACCGCGGGCCTGCGGCTGCGCGGGGAGGGTGGCGCCGATGTGCGCGGCCGGGTGCGGATCAGCACCGTGTACGTCGAACGGGTGCCGAACGAGCAAGCGGCTGCAGACGCAGTCGACGAAGACGTGAACGAGGAGCAAGTATGACCGACAACGAATTCCGTTCCGGCTTCGTGTGTTTCGTGGGCCGACCCAACACGGGCAAGTCGACGCTGACGAACGCGCTGGTGGGGGAGAAGATCGCGATCACGTCGTCGCGGCCGCAGACCACCCGGCACACCATCCGCGGCATCGTGCACCGCGACTTCGCGCAGCTGATCCTGGTGGACACGCCCGGCCTGCACCGGCCGCGGACCCTGCTCGGCCAGCGCCTCAACGACCTGGTGCGCGACACCTACTCCGAGGTCGACGTCATCTGCCTGTGCATTCCCGCGGACGAGAAGATCGGCCCCGGCGACCGGTGGATCCTCGAGCAGGTGCGGCAGATGGCGCCCAAGACCAAGCTGGTCGGCCTCGTCACCAAGATCGACAAGGTGGGCAAGGACGCGCTCATGGGGCAACTCCTGGCGGTCTCGAAGATCCTGGGTCCAGAGGCCGAGGTGATCCCGGTGTCCGCGGTATCCGGGGAACAGGTCGAGGTGCTCGTCAAGGTCCTCGCCGGCCTGGTCGAGCCGGGACCGGCGTTCTACCCGGACGGCGAACTGACGGACGAGCCCGAGGAAACCCTCATGGCGGAACTGATCCGCGAGGCCGCCCTCGAGGGCCTCGGCGACGAGCTGCCGCACTCGCTGGCCGTCGTCATCGAGGAGATCCGCGAACGGGAGGGCCGCACCGAGAAGCAGGGCGAGATGCTCGACGTGCACGCCCTGCTGTACGTGGAACGCCCCAGCCAGAAGGGCATCGTCATCGGCAAGGGCGGCGCCCGCCTGCGCGAGGTCGGCACCGCAGCCCGCAAGCAGATCGAGAAACTGCTCGGCGTCAAAATCTTCCTGGAACTGCACGTCAAGGTCGCCAAGGACTGGCAGCGCGACCCGAAGCAGCTGGGCCGGCTCGGGTTCTAGGGGCGCCGCCGGTGTCGGCGGGCAGTGGGAGAATCGCCTCGTGAGGTTGTACCGGGATCATGCGGTGGTGCTGCGCCAGCACAAGCTGGGGGAGGCGGACCGCATCGTGACGCTGCTGACCCGGCAGTACGGGCTGGTGCGGGCGGTCGCGAAGGGAGTGCGGCGTACCAAGTCGAAGTTCGGGGCGCGGCTCGAGCCGTTCGCGCACGTCGACGTGCAGCTGCATCCCGGACGCAGTCTCGACGTCGTCACCCAGGTCCACACCGTCGACGCGTTCGGTGCGGACATCGTCGACGACTACGGCCGCTACACCACCGCGTGCGCGATCCTCGAGACCGCCGAACGCCTCGCGGGGGAGGAGAAGGCCCCTGTCCCGCGGCTGCACCGGCTCACCGTCGGGGCGCTGCGGGCCGTCGCCGAACAGAATCGGCCACCCGAACTGATCCTCGACGCCTTCCTGCTGCGGGCGATGGGGTACGCGGGTTGGGCGCCGGCCCTGACGGACTGTGCCCGATGTGCGGCCCCCGGCCCGCACCGCGCATTCCACGTCGCCGCCGGTGGCGCGGTGTGTGTGCACTGCCGTCCGCCCGGCGCGGCCACCCCGTCGCCCGGGGTGCTGGATTTCATGAGCGCCCTCGACCACGGCCGCTGGCAGGACACCGAGGCCGCGACCCCGGCGATGCGCAGTCAGGCCAGCGGCCTGATCGCCGCGCACCTGCAGTGGCATCTCGAACGCCAACTGCGGACCCTGCCGCTGATCGAACGGCACCGGCCGCATGCGGCGGTCGGCGACGACGACGCGGTCGGGCAGGATGGAGGACGTGATTCGACGACGCGAGCCTCTAGCCCAGCCTGATCGGGTGATCCGCCCGCCCGCCCCGCACCCGTCGGGAGCGAAGCCGCCCATCCTGCAGCCCGAACTGATCCCCCACCATGTCGCCCTCGTCATGGACGGCAACGGGCGCTGGGCGCAGGAGCAGGGACTGCCCCGGACTGCGGGCCACGAACGCGGTGAAGCGGTCCTCATGGACACACTCGAGGGGTGCATCGAGATCGGTGTGAAGTGGCTGTCGGCGTACGCGTTCTCCACCGAGAACTGGAAGCGCAGCCCCGACGAGGTCAAGTTCCTCATGGGCTTCAACCGGGATGTCATCCGGCGTCGCCGCGACGAGATGCACGAGATGGGTGTGCGGGTGCGGTGGGCGGGACGGCGGCCGCGGCTGTGGCGCAGCGTCATCAAGGAACTCGAGGTCGCCGAGGAACTCACCAGGGACAACACCGTCATGACGTTGACGATGTGCGTCAACTACGGTGGCCGCGCCGAAATCGCCGACGCGGCACGGGAAATCGCGCGCCGGGTCGCGGCCGGGCAGATCGATCCGGAGAAGATCACCGAGTCCACGTTCGCGAAGTACCTCGACGAACCGGACATGCCCGACGTCGACCTGTTCCTGCGGCCGTCCGGGGAGATGCGGACGTCGAACTTCCTCATCTGGCAGGCGGCGTACGCGGAAATGGTGTTCCAGGAGAAGCTGTTCCCCGACTTCGATCGCCGCGACCTGTGGGCGGCGTGCGTCGAGTACGCGTCCCGGGACCGCAGGTTCGGTGGGGTGAAGTACCAGTGAGCAGTCCCGCGGAGGAGTTGCAGGAGCGGGTGCGGGTGGCGCTGTCCGGGTTCGTCACCGTCGAGGTCGACGACGATTCGCTGCGGTTCGAGTACGGCGGTGCCCTGTGTTCGCTGCGGGCCGTCACCCTCGCCGACGGCCTCGACGTCCTGTCGATCACCGCGGTCCTGGCATGGGACCGGACCCTGAAACCGGCGCTGCACAAGCGGGTCGCGCAGCGGAACGCGCACCTGCAGTTCGGGTCGATCGACATCGTCACGCGAGGCACACTCGCGGATGTGCTGCTGCGCTACACGTTCCCCGCCACCGGCCTCACGGACGCGCCGCTGACGACGATGCTGCTGCTGGTGCTCTCCGGTGCGCAGGAGGCGCGTCAGGGGTTGCTGGGCTGAGTTCGGGCGAAGACAGGCCGCAGGTCCCCGGAGACACATTCACGTCGAGACGAGTTTTGTACAAAACTCCAGGGTTTGTACGAAATTGCCGCGGACTCGAACTGTCTCTCCGGCAGGCGGATGCGCTATCCGGTGGTGGCGCAGTCCCGGCAGGTGCCGAAGATTTCGACGGTGTGGCTGACGTCGGTGAAGCCGTTGGCTTCGGCGATGGTGTGCGACCAGGCCTCGACCTCGGGGCCGTCGACCTCGACGGTGAATCCGCAGCGCCGGCACACCAGGTGGTGGTGGTGCCCGGACGAGCAGCGGCGGTACACGGATTCGCCTGTGTCGGTGCGCAGCACGTCGACGGTCCCGGCCTCGGACAGGGCCTGCAGGGTCCGGTACACGGTGGTCAGGCCGATACCCTCGCCGCGGCGACGGAGCTCGTCGTGCAGTTCCTGCGCCGACCGGAACTCGGCGGTTTCGTCGAGCAGGGCGGAGATCGCGCTGCGCTGCTTGGTGGAGCGGACGCCGACGACGGCGCGGCCTCGGGGATCGGTCACGGGGTCGGGCGTCCTTCCTGGGCGTGGGCGACGGCGTCGACGACGATGTGCGCGAGATGGTCGTCGACGAGCCGGTACATGACCTCGCGGCCGTGCCGTTCACCGTGCACGACACCGGCCGCCTTGAGGATCCGCAGATGCTGACTGATCAGCGGCTGGGTGACGTCGAGGGCGCCGACCAGCTCGTGCACGCACCGCTGCGACTCACGCAGTTGCAGCACGATCGCGATCCGGACGGGGGCGGCGAGGGCCCGCAGGATCTCGCCCGCGGCAGTCAACGTCTCCTTCGGGGGGAGCGGGGTGTCCGGCCCCTCCGTGCACGACTCGGTGACGCTCACGGGCAGCTCCTCGCACGATCGTTATTGCAAACCGATCCCATTTTGATATGCATGTATATGCATGTCAACCGCGTGAGTGGACGTGGTTGCGTGTACGGATAGGCTGGACGCGCGAAATCCGCACGTCAACCACGCATCTATTACCCAGATGGAGAGCAGCCCAGTGGCACCCAAGTCCAAGATCGATACCGTCGCAAATCTCGCCAAGCGTCGGGGCCTCGTCTACCCATGCGGTGAGATCTACGGCGGTACCAAGTCGGCCTGGGACTACGGTCCGCTCGGCGTGGAACTGAAGGAGAACATCAAGAAGCAGTGGTGGCGCAACATGGTCACCGCCCGCGAGGACGTCGTCGGCCTCGACTCGTCGGTGATCCTGCCCCGCCAGGTGTGGGAGGCGTCCGGCCACGTCGACGTGTTCACCGACCCCCTCGTCGAATGCCTCAGCTGCCACAAGCGTCACCGCCAGGACCACCTGCAGGAGGCGTACGCGGAGAAGAAGGGCCTCGACAATCCCGACGCCGTCCCGATGGACGACATCGTGTGCGCCGACTGCGGCACCAAGGGCCAGTGGACCGAGCCCAAGGCGTTCTCCGGCCTGCTCAAGACGTTCCTCGGCCCCGTCGACAGCGAGACCGGACTGCACTACCTGCGCCCGGAGACCGCGCAGGGCATCTTCGTGAACTTCGCGAACGTGCTGACCACGTCGCGCAAGAAGCCGCCGTTCGGCATCGGCCAGATCGGCAAGAGCTTCCGCAACGAGATCACCCCCGGCAACTTCATCTTCCGCACCCGCGAGTTCGAGCAGATGGAGATGGAATTCTTCGTCAAGCCGGGTGAGGACGAGGAGTGGCACCAGTACTGGATCGACTACCGGATGGACTGGTACACCGGCCTCGGTATCGCCAAGGACAACCTGCGCCTGTACGAGCACGCGCAGGAGAAGCTGTCGCACTACTCCAAGCGCACCGTCGACATCGAGTACCGCTTCGGCTTCCAGGGCAGCGAGTGGGGCGAACTCGAGGGCGTCGCCAACCGCACCGACTACGACCTGGCCACGCACGCCAAGGCGTCCGGCACCGACCTCAGCTACTTCGACCAGACGTCCGGTGAGCGCTACACGCCGTTCGTCATCGAACCGGCGGCCGGCCTGACCCGCTCGCTCATGGCGTTCCTCGTCGACGCGTACGTCGAGGACGAGGCCCCCAACGCCAAGGGCGGTGTCGACAAGCGCACCGTGCTGCGGCTCGACCGTCGCCTCGCCCCCGTCAAGGCCGCGGTGCTGCCGCTGAGCCGCAACGCGGACCTGTCGCCCAAGGCGAAGGACCTCGCGACGACGCTGCGTCAGCACTGGAACGTCGAATTCGACGACGCCGGCGCCATCGGCCGTCGCTACCGCCGCCAGGACGAGATCGGCACCCCGTTCTGCATCACTGTCGACTTCGACACTCTCGAAGACCACGCCGTGACCATCCGCGAGCGCGACACCATGGCGCAGGAGCGCGTCGCCCTCGACCAGGTCGAGGGCTACCTCGCGCAGCGCCTGATCGGCGCCTGATCTCCCCGGCCGAATGTCACACGCGTTCAGTCGAACTGAACGTGTGTGACATTCGGCCACGCGGCCGGGATCCGTTCGAGCACCCCGCCGGCGAACACGTCGTACAGCGGAAGTTGTTCGGTGTGCACGTACCCGATGTGGCAGTCGCACACCTCGAGCGGGCACGGACGCGGCCGCAACGCGCTGCGATACGAGCCGTCGTACAGGTTCCCCAGCACGGCGGGGACGAAATGGCAGCGCCGGACGGTGCCGTCACCGTCGACGGACACCACCGTCTCACCCGTCCGGCACGCCCGGCCCCCGGTCCGGTGCGGGTGCCGGCTGTAGGAGAAGAGCGGATCGATCCCGGCCCACTCGGACGCCTCGGCATCGGTATACGTGTGCCCCTCGGCGGCGTTGACCCACAGATACACCGACTCCGGCAGCTCCGTACGCAGCCGGCGGGCGGCCGCGAGATGCTCCGGTAGCCCGACGACCCCGACACTGAACCGCACCCCGAGCGCGGTCAATTCGCTGGTCTTGGTGAGGAACCGGTCGTGCGGCGTCTGCCCGGGATGGTAGGTGCACCACAGGGCGACGGTGCCGAGGTCGGCGTCGGTCAGCCAGCCGGTGCGGCAACTCAGATTGGTCTGGATCGCCACCCGGCGCACGTGCGGCAGCCGCGACAACTCCACCAGGGCCCGCCGGTACCAGGACCGCACCAGCCCCTCACCCCACGGCGTGAACAGGATCGACACGTCGTGGTCCCGCTCCGCCACCCATGCGCAGAACCGTTCCAGCGCAGCCCGATCCGCGCGCAACTGCTCGGGGGTGTCGCGGCGTTTCGCGAACGGGCAGTACGGGCAGTCGTAGTCGCACGACGCCAACGGCCCCCGGTACAGGACGGTCAGCATCGTCAGCGGCCCTCGTACTCGGCCATCGCGGCGCGCACCCGCGGGGAGAACAACTCCGGTCCCAGCGCGTCGGAGTACGCCAGGCCCCGGTCGGTCAGCCGCAGCCGGTCACCGTCGACGTCGAGCCAGCCCCGGCCGGCCCACCGGTCCAGTTCGGTGCCGAAATGCTCGTGCGGGTCGGCCCCGAACCGGGAGCGGTAGTCCGCCACCGGCATCCCGGACGCCTGCAGCACCGACTGCAGCAGATGCCGGCGCCGCGACTCGTCGTCGGTCATGGTGTGACCCACCACGGCGCGACGGAACCCGTCGACCGGGGTGGCCACGTAGTCGTCGATGATGGCCCGCACCTCGTGCGCGCCCACCGCGTAGTCGAACGAGTAGTGCAGCCGACGCGTGTACGACCGTGCGCCGCAGCCGAGTCCGATCATGCCGTCGGTCTGGCAGGCGTAGTCGTTCGGGCCGGTGTCGGGGGCATCGGCGCGCCGGAACATGCGCATCGACTCCTGCACGTACCCGGCCGCGAGCAGGTGGTCGCGGCCGCGGCGGTACAGGTCCAGACGGTGGGCGTCCCACTGCGGATCCGGGCCGCCGCCGCGGCGGGCCAGCCCGGTCAGCGGCCGCACGTACAGCGGGTACAGGTACAGCTCTTCGGGTCGCCACGTCAGCGCGGCGTCCAGCGACGCCGCCCACGACTGCGGCGTCTGGCCGTCGATCCCGTAGATCAGGTCGATGTTGAGCACCGGGATCGCGACGTCCCGGACGCGTTGCAGAGCGGCCTCGACGTCCGTCCGGCGCTGCGGCCGGACCGCGGCGCGGGCCTCGGTGTCGTCGAAGCTCTGCACGCCGAGACTCAGACGGGTGGTACCGCGGTCGGCGAGGACCGCGAGCCGGTCGGCGGTGGCGGTCGACGGGGACGCCTCCACCGACAGCGGCACCGCCCGCAGATCGGTGCCCATGCCCTCGGCGATGTCGCACAGCCGGGTCAGTTCCGCCGCCGTCAGATAGGTGGGCGTCCCGCCCCCGAACGCGGCCGTCGCGAACCGGGCCGACGGGGGCAACGACTCGCGCACCGCCGCGGCCTGCCGCTCGAGCGCGTTGAGGTAGCGGGTGGTCAGCTCGTCCGGCGCCCCGACCCGGGTGAACAGATTGCAGAACCCGCAGCGCACCTCGCAGAACGGAATGTGCAGGTACAGCGACAGCGTGTCCTGCGGCTCGTCCGCCCACAGGTCGGTCAGGGCGGGGCGCGGATCCAGCGGCCGGTACGCCGTCTTGTGCGGATACGCGTACACGTAGTTCCGGTACGGCGCAACGTAATCCGCGGGCACCTCGGGCGTCGGCGCGAGCAGGGGTAGGTCGGTGGCGGTCATGTCGGTCCCTCGAGGAAGAAGTGGGCGTACGGCACCGTCCACACCACGGGGTGGCCCAGCCGGTGCCCGGTGTAGCCGTCCTCGCCGTACGCGGTGCCGTGGTCGGAGCACACGATCGCGAAGCAGCGGCGCCGACGCGACACCGCGTCGAACAGTCGTCCGATGTGCCGGTCCACGTACTCCAACGCGGCCGCGTGCGTCGCCCGCGTGTCGCCGTCCTCGACGGTGGCGCCCTCGGCGTGGAACCAGTTCGGCTGGTGCAGCGCGGAGACGTTGACGAACAGGAACAGCCGACGCTCGGCCGGCAGCCGGTCCACCACCTGCGCCGCGAGATCCACCTGCGCCTCGAACGACGTCGGCGACGTCACCCCGAACTCGGGGGACCAGTGCGCTTCGTCGAACAGAGCGGGCAGCACCGAGCCCAGCGCACCCCGGCGGTTGAAGAAGCCGACCCCGCCGATGCACGCCGTGTGATAGCCGACGGCGGCAAGGCCCGCAACGAGATTCGACTCCGCGAACACGAACGTCCCGGCCGCAGTGGACTCGCTGCCGCCGAACTCGGCCGCGAACAACCGCGGATGCGGACCCTGCCCGACGGGGGTGGGCAGGAACCCGGCGAACATCGCCTGGTGCGACGCGTAGGTGAAGCTGCCGGGGGAGTGCCGCTGCTCCCACCGACCGCCCGGCAGGTGCCGCGCCAGGTTCGGGATGCGGCCGGCGGCCGCGAGTTCGCAGGCCACGTCGTAGCGCAGGGTGTCGAGGGTGAGCAGCAGAATGTCGTCGGAACCGACGACGGTGCCCATGTCAGGGTTCATGTCAGGCTGTGTCGTCTCACACTGTGGCATTTCACGCTGTGGCATTGTCGATCCATCCGTCGAGTGCGGCCAGTTGCGCCGCATACGTGTCGAGGCCGTCGGCGCGGCCCGCCAGTCCGCCCAGGCCGGGGAGCAGATCACCGAAGGCGTTCACCTCGCCGACCGCGGCGCCGCGCCAGTGCGCGGCGGGCAGCAGATCCACCCCGACACACAGGGTGCGCGGGAAGCAGGCGGCCGCAGACTCGGCCACGGCGAGCGCCCGGTCCCAGCCGAATCCGGCCGCGTCGAAACCGTTCTGTGCGACACCGAGATCGCCGCGCCGGCCGCCCAGGTGCAGGTTGGTCATGGGGTGGCCGCTGGTGCGCAGCACCGCGTGGGTGGCCCGCCCGGCGACCACCACGACGCGCAGGTCGGCGACACCGCCGTGGGTCGACGGCTTCGGCAGCCACGCCTCGACATGCAGCCCCTCACCGGCCAGCGCGTCGATCAGGGCGCCGACCGCGGCGTCCCCGGTGTGCCGGCGGACGCGCAGCGAATTGTGGACGCCGTCCGCGGCGAGTTCCACACTGCTGCGGGCCTGCACCAGGCCGTCGGACGCCGTCTCCACCGCGACCACCCCGGCCGCCGACGACCCGTGCGCGGGTTTGACGAAGAACCGGCGCAGACCGGCCGCGTCCGCCAGCTCCCGCACCTGCCGCCAGTTCCGCGGCACCGGGGCACCGGGACCCGACGTGGGCGACACCGGTACCGGCACACCGGCCTGCGCGAGGACGCCGTGGCAGCGCCGCTTGTCGAACAGCACCGCCAGGTCCTCTGCGTCGGTCAGGTAGCGTCCGCCGCGCAACGTCCCGACCGCGTCGAGAAACGTTGTGTACCACCGCGGTCCGGACGCGATGCGGGTCGGGGCGCCGGGCCCGCGCAGCACCGCGTCCACGTCGGGGTCCTCGCCGGGGGAGTCGAGACGCACCCACTCGTCGGACTCGAACCGGGCGCCGCCTGCGGCGAGGACATCACGCCAGGCCACCACCCGCGGGGTGGGCAGGCCCCGCCGCCGCGCCGCGTCCACGAACAACGCGACGCGCCGGTTGTCGGGATTGCCCACCACGGCCAGGCGGGGTGGGGTCATTCGCCGACTGCGACGGACCGGTAGACGGTGCCGTCGTACTCGTCCTCGTCGGCGTCGCCACCGTCGAGGTCCAGCTGCACGCCGGACGGTTCGAGCGCCGCCCGCAGCCGCTCCCGCATCCCGCCGGTGAGGTAGTTGTGGTGCAGGTCCAGCGACTCGAGGTGGGTGAGCGGCTGCCCGGCCAGCAGGGCCTCGGCGCCCGCGTCGCCCAGGATGCCCTTGGACAGGTCCAGGACCCGCAACCGCGGCACGATCGTCGCCGACGCCACGGCGGCCGCGATGTCGTCCTGGTACTCGCTGTTGGCGAGCGCGAGTCGCGTCAGGTGGGGGAGTTTCCCGCCGGCGAGGATCGGGGCGAGGTCCTCGACGGACGAGTCGGCGCCGTAGTTCTCGTCGCCCAGCCACAACTCCAGCTCGGTGAGGGCCGGAAGATCCGACGCGGCGACCGCCCGGACCACGTCACCGGACAGGCCACCCGATTCGATCACCAGGGTGCGCAGGTGCTCGTGCCGGACCGGGGTCAGCGCCAGTTGGTTGCCGCCGCGGACCGTCAGATGCTCGAGCCGCGGGAACGCGGTGAGCAGGGCGGTGACGTCGGACTGCACGATCCACGAGATCTCGCAGTCCTCGAAGGTCATGTCTCCGAGGAACAGTGACCGCAACGCGGGGAGTTCGTCGGCGGCCGCGACGAGCGCTGCCATCACGTCGGCCGAACTGTTCTCGTACGGTTCGGACCAGCCGCCGACGACGATGGCCTGCACACTCGCCGGATCGACGGTGGCGCGGAACGTCTCGAACGCCTCCGGCCACTCGACCTCCGCGTCGTACGTGGGGACGGCGATGCGCCACGCGACCGGCCCCGGCGGGGGCACGACCGGGGCGGTGTCGGTGTCGGTGGGGAATTCCACGACGGGAAGGCCGTGGAACTCGTTCTGCAGCTCGCTGATCAGCACGGAACTCCTGCTCTCGGGTCGGTTCGGCGGGCGGTATGCCTGACTTCGGAAGTTCGGGTCGCGTTCGCCGGTCAACGTAGCAACGGACTCCGACAAGAGGGCTCCTGGCCGTGCACAGGCGACTAGAACCGGCCCCCACCGCCGCGTCCGACGCGCCCCGAACTGCCGGAGCCGCCGAACGATCCGGGACGCGGACCACCCCGGCCGCCGCCGTACCCGCCCCGGCCGCCGCGCAGCATGCTGTCGATGAGGATGCCGCCGAGGATCGCGCCGGCCGCGTTCTCTCCGCGGGAGCCCCCGCTGATCCCGCCGCCGGGTGGACGCTGCTGGTCCTGATACCGGTTCACGTCGGCCTGTGCCGCCCACAGCGCCTTGGCGCCCAACTGGGTGGCGGCCTGCGCGTGCTGCAGGGCCTGCGACGGATCCGACTGCGCGAGTTGCCGTGCCGCCTCGAGATGCCGCTGCGCCTCCGACAGCCGGGTGCGGGCCTCGGCGCCGACGGCCCCGCGCCGCGTGCCGATGAAGTCCGCGGCCGCGGACACCTGGGAGGTGGCGGCCGTCAGATCCTGGTCGAGACGGGCCCGCGCCCGGTCGGCCTGCTGCTGTGCCTCCTGCGCCTCGTCGAGGACGGCGTCGAGGGCGGCGTCCGCGTCGACGACCTTCGTGAAGCTGCCCAGCGGATCGGAATCCTTGGCGGCGTGGGCGTCCCGCAGTGCGGCCTCGGCGGCGGCCCGCGCGTCGGCGAGCTTCTGCCCGCCCCGGGCGGCGAGCGCGGCGGCATCGTCGATGCCGCGCTGGACGTCCGCCATCGCCTCCGGCAACGTCGCGATCGCGTGCCGGATGTCGGTGTCCGCGCGGTCCAGGGCGTCGAGGAGGGTGCGGGCCTGATCGAGCGCACCCTCGGCGGCCCGGATCGCCGCCACCGCGGGCCCCTGCTTGCCGGCCGGCAGTGCCACCGCGTCCCGGGCCGCCTCGATGTTCTGCTCCGCGAACACGATCCGGTCCCGCGCCATCGCCGGATTGTGTTCGACGGTCGCCAGCACCGGTGCCGGGAACTCGGTGCGCAGCGCGGCCAGGGTGGCGTCGGACTGCGGCGCCCGCACCGTCAGCGCGACGACGGCCTGCGTCAGTGCGTCGAGGCGGGCCGGCGCGTCGATCAGCAGGTCGCGCATCGCATCGAACTGCGTCACCCGGTCGTCGAGTTCCCTGTCGGCCCGCGCGCACGTCGTGACGAGTTCGACCAGCAGATCCCGCTGCTGCTGAGGGGTTTCGGGGATGTCGTCGTCGAGTCGCTGCCGGATCGTGAACGCCGACGCCAACGCGGCTCGGGCCTGCTCGAACGCGGCGGTGAACGCGGCGGTGGCGTCTGCACCGAACTCGCCGACCGCCAGGTCCAGCTCCTCGGCGGACGTGCGGATCGCGTTGTCGGTCTCGACGAGCACCTCCTTCGCGAGCGCATCGAGCGCCGGAATCGGAAGCGTCGCAAGCGCGGCGGGATCGGTCGGATCGACCCGGTGGGCGGCCGCCACATCCTGTTCCTGCTGCCGTGTCCGCTTGCGGCGCGTGGAGACGACCACCACACCGCCCACCACGACGAGCACGCCGAGCCCGATCCACAGCACCACCGTGCCGGTACTGCCCGGCGTCAGGGCGTCGTCGAGGCCGCCCGCCGCCGCGATCGCGGCACCCGACCAGTCGTCGTCGCGGAGCATCGGCTCCACCGAATCCTGTTGGATCGACGTCACTTCCGCATCGCTGACCTGCGACAGCGCCTGCGGGACGTCGAACCGGTAGGCGCTGTCGGCCGTCGCCACGGCGAGCAGCGCGTCCCGGTTCCCGAGCCCGCTGAGCGACACCGTGCGGTCGGCCCACACCTGCGGGGTCAACCCGTCGAAGTCCGGCACGTACACCACCCACAGCGACACCTTGTGGTCGGCGTACAGCGTGTCGAGGGCGTCCTGCACGTCGGCGCGCTGACTGTCGTCGAGCACCCCGGAGGTGTCGGTGATGTGCCCGGGCAGCCGCAGCGGCGCCTCGGCCGCCGCGACCCCGGGGGAGAACGTAAGCACGAGCAGCGACAACAGCGTGCCGACGAGCGACGCGGCAAGTGCCCGGGGGACGGAACGAGGAGCGCGTGACATGGCACGAATCTATCCGGTGGGGCGCGTCGTCACCCATGGCCCGTCCGGGCGACTGGCAGAATCGGGGCGTGAGTACCGCGCCCAACTACCAGCACACCGAACTGCCGTCCCGGCCCGCGCCGCGACGGTCGTTCGTCGCCGGTGTCGGCCGCTGGATCGGCAGGCTGATCGCGGGCGTCGTGGTGATCGGGGTGATTCTCGTCGCCGGCACCGCGACCCGGGTGTGGCAGGTGGCGCGCATCGACGACACCCGGCCCGCCGACGCGATCGTCGTGCTCGGTGCCGCCCAGTACGACGGCACCCCGTCGTCGGTGTTCGAGGCCCGACTCGACCAGGCACGCAAACTGTACGAGCGGGGGGTGGCGCCGACGATCGTCACCGTCGGCGGCAAACAGGTGGGCGACGAATACACCGAGGCCGCGTCCGGGAAGAACTTCCTGATCGACGAGGGTGTCCCGGCCGCCGCGATCCTCGCCGTCGAGGAGGGCTCGGACACCCTGCTCAGCGTCGAGGCGGTCAGCCGGGAAATGGGTGTGCGGGGCATGCATTCCGCGGTCCTCGTCAGCGATCCGTGGCATTCGCTGCGCACCCGCACGATGGCCCACGACGCCGGACTCGACGCGTGGACCGCACCCACCCGTCAGGGTCCGGCCGTGATGACACGGGAGTCACAGATCCACGGAATCACCAGGGAGACAGGTGCTTTGTTGTGGTACCAGCTGACCCATTTCTCGGCCGACTTCGAGTACACGGCCGGACAGTGAGCCCCACCGAACCGATGTACACCGGGCACGACCTGGAGCGTCGGGTGTCGGAGGCGCCGAAGACCGCGGGTCTGGTGCCGTCCGCGGAGTCGGTGCAGCACCGGACCGCGTTCGCCCGGGACCGCGCCCGCGTCCAGCATTCGGCGGCGCTGCGCCGACTCGCCGACAAGACGCAGGTCGTCGGGCCGCGGGACGGGGACACGCCCCGCACCCGGTTGACCCATTCGATCGAGGTCGCCCAGATCGGCCGCGGTATCGCCGAGGGGCTCGGACTGGACCCGGATCTCGTCGACCTCGCCGGACTTGCCCACGACATCGGGCACCCCCCGTACGGGCACAACGGGGAGAAGGCCCTCGACGAGGTCGCCGCACCGTGCGGCGGCTTCGAGGGCAACGCCCAGAACCTGCGGATCCTCACCAGCCTGGAACCGAAGATCCTCGACGCCGACGGCCGCAGCGTCGGACTGAATCTGACCCGGGCATCGCTCGACGCCGCGATCAAATATCCGTGGACACGGCCCGCGCCGGGCGCCAAGTTCGGCGCCTACGACGACGACGCCGACGTCCTCGCCTGGGTGCGCGACGGCGCCCCCGACGGCCGCAAATGCATGGAAGCACAGGTCATGGACTGGGCCGACGACGTCGCCTACTCGGTCCACGACGTCGAGGACGGGGTGATCGCCGGCCGCATCGACCTACGTGCCCTCGGCGACCCCACCGAGGTGCGGGCCCTCGCCGAACTCGGCGCCCGCCGGTTCCCCGGACTCGTCGTCGACGAACTCGTCGACGCCGCCACCCGGCTGTCCCGGCTCCCGGTGGTGGCGACCGCCCACGACTACGACGGCACCCTCACCAGCGCCGTCGCGTTGAAGAACCTCACCAGCGAACTCGTCGGCCGGTTCGCGTCCGCCGCCGTCGCCGGCACCCGCGAACTCGCCGGACCCGGACCGCTCACCCGCTACCGGGCCGACCTCGAGGTGCCGCCGATCGTGGCCGCCGAGGTGGCCCTCCTCAAGACCGTCGCTCTGCACTACGTGATGTCCGACGCCGGTCACCGCGCCCGCCAGGACCGGCAACGCGACCGCGTCCACCGGGTCGCGCACTGGCTGCTGCGGACCGCGCCCGCCGGGCTCGACCCCCTGTTCCTGCCCGACTGGACCGCCGCCGCCGACGACGCCGCCCGCATCCGGGTGGTCGTCGACCAGATCGCGTCGTGCACGGAAAGCCGGCTCGAACGGATCGACAAGCAGTCCCTCGGCGCCCAGGCCAGCTGGGGGTAGGTCAGCACGTGATCCAGGTCGAGGGATCGGATGTGCCGTCGAGTCGTTTGCCGTAGGCGTCGCCACCGGCCGCTCGTACCGCTGCACACACCTCCGACGTCGTTCGGCCCGCCTCGCGGTAGACGGTGTAGATCGGATCGCCCGAGTCGCTCGCCTGCCGCAGCGACGGGCACGACCGGTCCGTGCGGAGGTAGCTCGCCCCGGGATACGTCGTCAGATACCGCTGGATCTCGGTGCGGTACGACGCCGGGTCGGTGGCGTTGGCGAGGACGACGATCCCGGTCCCGTCGCACGCGGGCACGGTCATGGGTGTCGACAGTCCGAGATCACCGGCGACGGTGGCGGGCACACCGGGGACGGGCCCGGCCGCGGGGCGGGCGACGATCCGGAGTTGCCCGTCGGCGGTTTCGCACACCCCGGAATTCCCGGTCGCCTGGGCTCTCGCGGCCGTCGGACTGGAACAGCCCCACCCGTCGAACGACGCGAACCAGGTGTTGCCACCGTGCTCGAGGGCAGGGTCGTGGAGGTACCGGCCGAACACGGCGTACGCGCCCGCACAGGTGATGGTGGTGCCCTTCTCGACGAAGATGTCGACGACACTGCCGGTCTGCGGATAGGCGGTCGTGCCGCACGACTCGCCCGGAAGGGGCGGCTTGGACAGGGGGTCGGGTTCACGTGTCGTCGGGGTCGCTGCTGCCGCGGACTCCGAGATGGAGGCCGTCGCGGTCGTCGTTTCGGCTCCGGACACGCCGACGGCGACACCGGACTCGGTGCGGTCCAGGGCGGAACACCCGGTGGCGGCGACTGCGGCCGCGATCACCGCCAGCGGCAGCAACGCGGTGCGTACGGCCGGTCGTCTCACAATCCCACTCATCGTCGTCTCCCCCTCGCGTGGATCGTCCCGTCGGTCCGGACACGCGGCCGGTCGCCGACGACTCGACGATGAGAATAAACTGGCTCCGTGGCCGGCCGAATTCCTGACAGAGACATCGCGGCCGTCCGCGACCGCACGCGCATCGAGGACGTCGTCGGCGAGTACGTCTCGCTCAAACGTGCGGGCGGCGACTCCATGAAGGGGCTGTGCCCGTTCCACGACGAGAAGTCGCCGTCGTTCCACGTCCGCCCCAACCACGGGCACTACCACTGCTTCGGCTGCGGCGAGGGCGGCGACGTCTACTCGTTCCTGCAGAAGATCGAGCACGTCAGCTTCGTCGAGGCCGTCGAGCAACTCGCGGACCGGGCCGGCTACCAGATCTCGTACGAGGGCGGCGGCCCGTCCGTGCAGAAGGATCGCGGCACCCGGGCCCGGTTGGTCGCTGCGAACGCGGCCGCGCAGGAGTTCTATGCCGCCCGGTTGACGGAACCGGAGGCGCAGGCCGCCCGCGACTATCTGACCGAACGGAACTTCGACGCGGCCGCCGCCGCGCAGTTCGGCTGCGGGTACGCGCCCGCCGGCTGGGACACCCTCACCAAGCATTTGATGGCGAAGGGGTTCGACGCCAAGGAACTCGAGGCGGCCGGCCTGTCGAAGGAGGGCCGACGCGGCCCGATCGACCGCTTCCACCGCCGGCTGCTGTGGCCGATCCGCAACCTTTCGGGCGACGTCATCGGTTTCGGCGCCCGCAAACTGTTCGACGACGACACCATGCCCGGCAAGTACGTCAACACGCCCGAGACGATCCTGTACAAGAAGTCGCAGGTGCTGTTCGGCCTCGACCTGGCCAAGCGGGACATCGCCAAGGGGCACCAGGCGGTCGTCGTCGAGGGCTACACCGACGTCATGGCCATGCACCTGGCCGGGGTGAAGACGGCGGTCGCGTCGTGCGGCACCGCGTTCGGTGACGAACACCTCGCGATGCTGCGCCGGCTCCTCATGGACGACAGCTACTTCCGCGGCGAGGTCATCTACACGTTCGACGGCGATGCCGCCGGGCAGGCCGCCGCGATGAAGGCGTTCGAGGGCGACCAGAAACTCGCCGGCAAGACGTACGTCGCGATCGCCCCCGACGGCATGGACCCGTGCGAGCTGCGTCAGCAGTCCGGTGACGCCGCGGTGCGTGATCTGGTCGCCCGGCGCACCCCGCTGTTCGAGTTCGTCGTCAAATCGATTCTCGCGGAACATGATCTGAACACCGCTGAGGGGCGGGTGGAAGCATTGCGCCGGGCTGTCCCGGTGGTGGCCCGGATCAAGGAGTCGACGCTGCGCGACGGCTACGCCGTCCAGTTGTCCGGCTGGGTCGGCTGGGACGACATCCCGGCCGTGCGCCGCAGGGTCAAGGAAGAGGCCCGCAAGTTCGCGCGCGGCGGAACCGGTGCCCCCGTCAAACGTCGTCCGACCGGGGAACCGTCACCCGACGCCCCGCCGCCGGGAGTGCCGCGGCCACGCCCCAACGATCCGACGCTGTGGCCGCAACGCGACGCACTCAAGGCCGCACTGCAGTACCCGGCGATCGCCGGCACCGTGTTCGATTCGCTTCCGGCGGAGACGTTCACGCATCCCGCATACTCCGCGGTGCGGGCCGCGGTAGCCGCGGCCGGTGGCACGTCCGCGGGACTCGGCGGCGCCGAATGGGTCGACGCCGTCGGCCGCAACGCCGGTGACCTCGTCGTGCAGTCGCTGGTGATGGAACTCGCGGTCGATCCGCTGCCCGCCGACGACGAGACCGCACCCCGCTACATCCGTGGCGTGCTCGCGCGCCTCCAGGAGGTGTGGGTGGGGGAGCAGGTCGCCGAACTGAAGTCGAAGTTGTCGCGCATCTCGGTGGAGGCCAACGCCGACGAATACTATTCGCTGTTCGGTGACCTCATGGCGCTCGAACAGTACCGACGCAGCCTGCGCGATCAGGCGATCGGCGACACCAGCGGCGCGGGCATCGCCTGACCGCCCGCCGGGCTGCCGGTCAGTTCTTCCGGAGCCGATCCTGCGGAACCAGGATCGTGGTCTTCTCGTCGATCGGTTTCATCGGCTCGAGCCGCGGCTGCGTGCTGAGGGTGTCCGACAGTTTCTGCCGGCCCACCTCGATGGCCTTCTTCGTGGCAGGGCTGGTGGCCACCGCCTTCGCGGCCTTGCTGATCTGCTCGTACCGGGCCCGCCCCGCCCGGGTGCCCAGGACGTAGCCCGCAGCGACGCCCACCAACAACCGCATCATTTCCGGATTCCTCCTTCTCGAAGAGCCTGCTCCCATCCTGCACGACCGGCCGCTGTTCAGGCGATTTGGTACTTGGGTGGGGGTATGGGCTACAGTTTCTCAGGCGCCGCCGGAAACGGCAGTGCCGCCAAGGTAATCCCCTGTAGCTCAATTGGCAGAGCATTCGACTGTTAATCGAAGGGTTGCTGGTTCGAGTCCAGCCGGGGGAGCTCGGAGAAGGACCCCCACCCGTTCCGGGTGGGGGTCCTTTCTCGTTTCCGGGGTCCGGTCCTGCCGCTCAGGCGGCCGTGCGGATCGGCCAGCGTCCGTCGACGTCCGAGGTGTCCCGGCCCTGACGGCGCAGATACTCGAGCAGATCGCGTTGCCGTTCGGCATGCCACGCGGCCTGGCTGGCCATCACGTCGTCGAGCTGCGCAAGCTGCGGGAAACGCCGGGGGAGCAGCCGGGCCAGTTCCGCGGCGGCCAGCGCGTCGGCCTGCGCCTCGTGGGCGGCCCCGAGATCGACACCGTAGTGCTCGCACAGCGCCCCGAGGGTCCGCTTGCCGCGGCGGTACCGGTCCATCTCCCGGTCGATGACGTACGGGTCGACGACGAGACCGTAGTCGTCGAGCGGCGGCAGCCCGAGCCGGCGGGCCTCCGCGTCGAGCACCGTCAGGTCGTAGGCCGCATTGAACGCGACGACGGCGTACCCGGCATTCCAGGCGTCGGTGAGGGCTGCCCGGATCTCGGTGTACCCCTCGACATAGTCACGGCCGTGCTCCCGCGCATAGCTCGTGGAAATGCCGTGAATGGCAATCGCATCCTCCGGAATGGCGACACCCGGATCGAGAATCCAATTCCGGGTGGACGGCACCCCGTCGTCGACCGTGACGACACATGCCGTCACGATCCGCGCCGAAAGCGGATCGCGGCCCGTCGTTTCCAGATCGAACGCACAGATCGGTCGGGTCGTCCAGTCACTCATCTACGGTCCTTCGACTCTTGCGGAGAGCCGAATGCTCGCCCACCATGCCGACGAGTCTCCCCGCACCCACCGACAAAACACGAGACAGTGCGACCCACACCACCCCGACCACCGAAACAGACACGTGCGGACGGTACGATTCCGACGGCGGCGCGAGCACCACGCGCCACGGGGCGGTAGCTCAGTCGGTTAGAGCCGTGGACTCATAATCCATTGGTCGCGGGTTCGAGCCCCGCCCGCCCCACCGTCACGTGTCGCCGCCCGACATTTCGGTCGATCCTGGCTACGATCCGATCGTGACGCTGCGACTGCGACCCGCCACCCGCTCTGCCCGGATACTGCTGCTCGCGGCCGTGCTCGCGGTGCCGACGACAGCGGCGGTGCCCGCGTTCGCCTCGGTACCCGAGACGGCGAACACGGCGCCACAAGAACACCAGTCCGTCAGCGACCGCTACGCCGCCCCCGGCTCCCATGCCGTCGAGTTCGTCGAGATCCCCGGATACCAGCTGTTCTATCCCGCCGACATCGCGACCGGCTCCGACCGGTTCCCGGTGGTCACGTTCGGCAACGGCAGTTACGCGACGTACGAGCAGTACGAGGGATTGCTGCGGCACTTCGCGTCGTGGGGGTTCGTCGTGGTGGTCGCCGACAGCAGTGTCACCGGCGACGGCACCGAGATCCTCGCCGCGGCCCGCGACGTCGTCGCCCGGAACGGCAACCCCGCCAGCATCTTCCACAACCGCATCGACGTCGACCACATCGCCGCGGTCGGGCATTCGCAGGGCGCAGGGGGAGCGATCAACGCCAGCACGAACTCCGGCGGTCTCATCGCCTCCACCGCCGTCCTCGACCTGCCCGACCCGTGGTGGGCGTCCCGGCCCGTCGACGTGATCGACGTGACCCGGCTGACCGGCCCCGTCTTCTACCTGACCGGCGCCGACGACCCCGTCTCGACCGCGATCCCACAGGCCGCCTACCACGCGATCAGCCCCGGACCCGCCGCCCGCGGACGGCTCCTCGGAGTGGGCCACAACTGGCCGTCCGACGGCGGCGGCTTCCGCGGCTACCTCACCGCGTGGCTGCGGTTCACCCTCACCGGCGACACCGACGCCGCCCGCGCCTTCACCGGCCCCACACCCGAACTGCTGTCCGACCCGGCCTGGGACGGCACCGCGGCCACCGGATGGTGACCACCCCGGCCGACGCGATCCTGGCCGGGCCCCGCGGCCGACGGCTGTGCCTGGAACTCGCGACGAGCTTCCCTGTTTCCGATCTGAAACACCTCGCCGCGGCCATCGACGCCCTCGACCTCACGCGCCTTACGCCCGCCCGGATCCAGGCCGCGCTGGGGCGCGCAGTGGATTCCGCGATGTACTGGCAAGAACCGGACGGGACCGATGTGCTCGCGGCCGAACCACTTCTCCGGACGGCGCTCCGAGGCGTCGCCGAACACGTGACGGCGTCCCCGTCCACCGACTGGTTCACCGAGTCGCGTCGTCCCGAACAGTGGGCGATCGCCTGGCACGCCGACCGCACCTGGCCGCCGCTGCCGACGAATCCGCAGCACACCCTGCAGCAGTGGGCGCGGGACACCCGCGTCGAGGAGGAACACGCGGCCCACAACCCCCATGCTTTCGATACCGGGCACTGGTGGTCGATGCCGCTCGGACTCGTCACCACTGTCGGACACCTGCCGGAGACGTTGAACCTCGTCGAGGACGGTTTCGGGTGGGAGGGGGCGACGACGATCCCGGTCCGCGGATCGGGTCGGACGTTCGAGGTGCGCTCCCCGGACGATTGGATCGTCCTGTGCCGCACCTACCCGCTCGAGGTGACCGCGTCCCGCGGGCCGGACTGGTTCCGCGCCACCGGCCGGAGCGGACGCTGGGTGATCCCGGACTGGGAGCGCGTCGCCACCGAGTGGGACGCCGTGCATCTCACACCCCTGGCCTATCTGAGCGGCGCGACCCGCGCGCTCCCGGTCGACGCCGACACCGCCACGGTCATCGCCGGCTGGGATCCGGGCCGCACGATCTGGCTCACCGACGTCGTCACCGAGACGGACAGTCCGCGCCGGGAGTGGCGACTCGACCACGGGCCCGACGGTGAGGCGTGGGTGCCGGCGCGGTAGCCCGCCGCATCACCGTCCCCGCAGGTACTCCAGGGCGTAGGCGATCTTGCCGGGCTTGTCGTCGCTGTACGGCCGGGACAGTTTCCCGAACTCGCCCTTGCCGGGGGCCTTGCCGTCGTTCCACTCGCCCAGGACACCGAGGTCGATGGCGGTGAACCCGGCCTCGACGACGGTGTTCCCGGCCAGCGTCGTCTGCGCCCGGGACACCTTCTCGATCGCCGCGAGATAGCTCGCGGCGTCGGTGCGGTCCCAGCCGGTCAGGTCGACGCCCGACGCGTCGCGCAGCCACGCACCCCAGTAGAACTCCTGGAACGGGACCGTGCCCGACGCGAACCCGATGTCGCGGGCGAAGTACAGCAGGCTCCGGTACGGGTCGTCGGCGAACTTCGCGAGCCCCACACCGTCCGGGAGTGCTTCCACCGCAACGGGATCGCCGTCGACGTCCCGATCCCACACCCACTTGTTCCGCTTCATCGTCGCCCAGAAGTCGGCGTCGGACAGGCCCGCGATATTGTCGACCACCCGCAGGCGCACATGCAGGTCCGGGCCGCCGTCCGGCACCTCGTACAGCGCCGTGAGCGTGTGATGGCCGTCCGTGAGATACGGCCGGCCACCGGGACCGATCACCACCGTCTTCATCGCCGCGACCGACGCGTCCGTCTCGGCGCCCAGCGGGATCGTGCACGCGAACGACGACGGATCCGACAGGACCGCATCGGGTCGGGCCGACGCCGCCTCACCCTGACCGTTCGCCTCGCACCAGTCGTCGAACCGCTTGTCGATCGCATCCTTGCCGAGCGTGTAGCGGCCCAGCTTGTAATAGACCTCGTCGTACCCGACGGACGACTGCGTCGCGTGCACGTCCCCGATCCGCACGTCCAGCAGATCGCCCGCCTCGGCACACCGATAGGGCGAACCGGCACCGAGTGAACCGAGATCGAGCGACCCGGCCGCGGACGTGACGCCGCACGACGGCGGTGCAGGAGCGGCGGAACTCGTGGACGCGGCTCCGGCGGCGACGGTTCCGGCGACGAGGGCGGTGAGCGCAGTCGAGGCGGCGCGGCGGAGAACGGTCACGGGGAGGCTCCTCGGGGGTGGGGCGGTGCGGGCCGCTCGATCGCACCCCGGCCCTGTGTCGGACACCCGTCCAGTAGGAGAACGGCCGTCGTCCGGGACGTGAACGCTCACCGGCCGACCCGACTTTCGGCGCGTTACATCCCCTCGACCTGTGTAAATCTCCCGTTGGATGGGTCGTTTGACTACTCGGCACCTAGAACAGGTTCCAATTTCGTAGATTTGTGGTTATCGTCACAGCCAACCGGAAGTAAGCCAGGGAAGGGCGGTTGTCATGAAGACCAAGGGCGCGTTGTTGTGGGGCGTGAACGAGAAGTGGTCGGTCGAGGAGATCGAGCTCGGTGATCCGGTCGCCGGTGAGGTGCAGATCCGCATGGAAGCCGCGGGCATGTGCCACTCCGACCACCACATCGTCACCGGTGCGACCCCGATGCCGTCCTACCCGGCCATGGGTGGCCACGAGGGCTCCGGCGTCATCATCAAGGTCGGCGCGGGCGTCACGGGCGTCGAGGTGGGCGACCACGTCGTGCTCTCGTTCATCCCGGCGTGCGGCCGCTGTCCGTCGTGTTCCGAAGGCCACTCCAACCTGTGCGACCTCGGCATGGGGCTGCTCAGCGGACAGGCCATCTCCGACGGCACCTACCGCATCCAGGCCCGCGGGGAGAACGTCATCCCGATGTGCCTGCTCGGCACGTTCTCGCCGTACATGACGGTCCACGAGTCCCAGGTCGTCAAGATCGACAAGGACATCCCGTTCGAGCTCGCGGCCCTCGTCGGCTGCGGTGTCCCGACCGGTTGGGGTTCGGCCACCCACGTCGCCGACATCAAGCCCGGTGACTCGGTCGCGATCATCGGCATCGGTGGCGTCGGCCTGAGCGCACTGCAGGGTGCGGTCGCCTCCGGTGCCCGCCACGTGTTCGCGATCGACCCGGTGGAGTTCAAGCGCGAGCAGGCCCTCAAGTTCGGTGCCACCCACGCCTTCGCCTCCATGGAGGAGGCGATCGTCCCGATCATGGAGATCACGTGGGGCCGCATGTGTCAGACGACGATCATCACCGTCGGTGAGATGCGCGGCGAGTACATCGACCCGGCCCTGACGCTGACCGCGAAGAACGGCCGCTGCGTCGTCACCGCGATGGGCCACATGGCCGACATGGACGTCAAGCTCAACTCGTTCCTGTTCGCGATGCTGCAGAAGGATCTGCAGGGCAACATCTTCGGCGGCTGCAACGCCCGCGTCGACATCCCGAACCTGCTCAACCTGTACCGGGCGGGCCTGCTCAACCTCCAGGACATGGTCACCCGCACCTACTCGCTCGAGCAGGTCAACGAGGGCTACCAGGACATGCTCGACGGCAAGAACCTGCGCGGCGTCGTCCGCTACACCGAGGCCGACTGGTAGATCGACCCGCACGGGCCCCTCGTACTCTGATCGGGTGCAGATTCTCGATCGGATCGGGCAATGGCCGGTGGACAATGCCTCGGCCGCCGTCGTCTACGACGGTGGCCGGGGCATTGCGCATGTCGGGGACCGGCGGCGGGTGTATCCGCTGGCGTCGGTGACGAAACTGTTGTGCGCCTACGCCGCACTCGTCGCCGTCGAGGAGGGGGCGATCGAACTCGATCAGCCCGCCGGCCCGCCCGGCGCCACGGTGCGGCACCTGCTCGCCCACGCGTCCGGGGTCGCGTTCGGTGACCGCGGCGCGGCGGCGGCGCCCGGCGTCAAACGCATCTACTCGAGCGCCGGTTTCGAGATCCTCGCCGACCTCATCGCCGCCGAGACGGGTATCGCGTTCGCCGACTATCTCGCCGATGCCGTCTTCGTGCCCCTCGGCATGAGGGACGCCGCCCTCGTCGGCCCGGCCGGGCACGGTGCGCAGGCGAGCCTCGACGACCTGGCCGCGTTCGCCGCCGAACTGCTCCGGCCCACCCTGATCTCGGTGCAGACCCACGCCGATGCCACCGGTGTCCAGTTCCCGGGGCTTCCGGGACTGCTCCCCGGCTACGGGTCGCAGCGCCCCAACGACTGGGGGCTCGGCTTCGAGATCCGCGACGGCAAGTATCCGCACTGGACCGGCACCGGCAACTCGCCGGCCACCTACGGGCACTTCGGTCAGTCCGGCACCTTCCTGTGGGTGGATCCGCAGATCGACGCGGCGTGCGTCGTCCTCACCGATCGGGCCTTCGGTGACTGGGCCAAACCGTTGTGGACGGAGCTCGGCGACGGCGTACTCGACGAGCTCGCCCGACGCTGACCGGACGAAACCGACCAATTTCGCGCTTCGACTGGCGTAACAGGTGCATCACAGGGCACACTGATCACCGGCGTGTTGCAGTGTCGTACATCACATATCGCGATACCGCGTGCGCCGGACTCTGAGCTCTGCACGAGGCCGTTGGGGAAGACGTCCCTCGTCGAAGTCGGAGGTGTAGCAGTGCGCTCGTTGAACCAGTTCGCGGATGCGACGACCGGAGTGATCTACGTCCACTCGTCGCCCGCGGCCCTGTGCCCGCACATCGACTGGGCACTGACGTCGATCCTCGGCGTCCGCCCCGAGCTGCACTGGACACCGCAGCCGGCCGCCGACGGCACACTGCGAGCAACCCTCGACTGGGACAGCCCCGTCGGCACCGGCGCCCGGATCGCCGATGCGCTGCGGGCGTGGCCGCTGCTGTACTTCGAGGTCACCGAGGACCCCAGCGCCGGCGTCGACGGTGAACGCTTCAGCCACGCCCCGGGACTGGGCCTGTGGCGGGGCAACACGAGCGCCAACGGCGATGTCGTGGTGGGGGAGATGCGACTGCGCGCACTGCTCACCCGCGGCGCCGACAGCGTCGCCGCCGCTCTCGAACACACCCTCGGGACCGCGTGGGACGACGCCCTCGAACCGCTGCGCTGCGGCGGGGACACCGCCGTCACCTGGCTGCGCCGCGACGTCGGCTGATCACCGGCGGTCCCACCGGCGAGAAATCAGACCGTCAGCTTCGTGCGGAGCACCGCGAGGGTGTCGGCGGACAGGCCGAGACCCTCGGACAGGTAGGTGTCGACACTGCCGAACTGCGCGTCGATCTCGTCGAATCCGGCGGTGAGGAATGCGGGGGAGACACCCATGAGGACCCGCATCGCCTCGCCCGCCTGCGCGCCCTTCGCGGCCGACACCTGCGCGGCCTTCGCCTCGATCGACGCCTGCGAATACTCGTTCGTGAGCAGGTAGTTCTCCATCACGGTCGCCTCGTCGACCCCCGCGATCGTCAGCAGCATCGCACTGGTCCAGCCCGCCCGATCCTTACCGGCGGTGCAGTGGAACAGCAGCGGGCCGTCGGTCGACGCCATCTCCGTCAGCAGGGTGCCGAACTGGGCGCGCATCGCCGGATTGGACACGAACTGCCGGTTGGCGTCGACGAGCACGGCAGCGGCACTCTCCGGGGTGGACAGGTCGACGGACGAGGTCACCGCACCGCTGGAGGCGTCCCCGAGAATGTTCACGTTCGTGTACTCCGCGCCGGCGGGAACCCGGTCGGCGGCCTTCGCGATCTCCGCGGTGGTCCGCAGATCGAAGATCCGGGCGATACCGAGCGTGTCCAGGACCGCGGCGTCCGCGTCGGTGGTGGTCAGGGCATTCGACCGGTAGACGACGCCCTCACGGATGCGGCGCCCGTCGACGGTGGTGTAGCCGCCGTCCGGACCGGCGAGATCGCGGAAATTGTCGATCGAGGCCAGCCGTGGCGCCGGTGCGGCCACACTCGCCGACGTCGTGGCCGACGTCGTGGCGTCCGCGGACGGTGCGGCGGCGACGTCGCCCGTCGACTGGCCGCATCCGGTCAGGACGACGGTCAGGGCGGTGGCGACACCGACGACGGCGAGGCGAGTGTTCACGAATTCTCCTTCGAGCGATCACAACTGGTGCAGCGGATCGTGGACGAAGGACCTGACCGGAACATGTCCGGTCGGTGAACGAACGAGGGGCCGCCTCCACACGACGGTGGAGGCGGCCCCTCGGGGGTCGGGAGAACAGGCCCGTTACAGCGGAATGTTCTTGTGCCGGCCGCGGGCCGCGGGCGCCGCGGCGAGGGCCGCGGTGATGACGCTGCGGGTCTTGGCCGGGTCGATCGTCTCGTCGACGACACCGATCGAGATGGCGCGTCCGACACCACCGGCGATGGCCTCGTGCTCGGCGGCGAGCTGCTCGTGCAGCGCCTCGCGCTCCTCCTCCGGGGCGGCCGCGAGGGCTCGCTTGTGCAGGATGCCGACGGCCGCCTTGGCGCCCATGACCGCGACCTCCGACTCGGGCCACGCGTACACGGCGGTCGCGCCGAGGGCACGGGAGTTCATCGCGATGTAGGCGCCGCCGTAGATCTTGCGGGTCACCAGTGTGACGCGGGGGACGGACGCCTCGGCGAACGCGTGCAGCAGCTTCGCGCCGCGGCGCACGACACCCTCCCATTCCATGCTCACACCGGGCAGGTAGCCGGGAACGTCGACGATGACGACCAGCGGAATACCGAACGCGTCGCACAGGCGCACGAAGCGGGCCGACTTCTCGGCGCTCTCCGAGTTGAGGCAGCCGCCCAGGCGCAGCGGATTGTTCGCGATGACGCCGACCGTGCGGCCACCGAGACGACCGACACCGGTGACGATGCTGCGGGCCCACCCGGCCTGCAGTTCCTCGAAGCTCGACTCGCCCTCGACGTTGTCCAGGAACTCGTGGACGATCGGGCGCACGTCGTAGGCGCGCTTGGCCGACGCGGGCATCAGGGCCCGCAGATCGGTGTCGCCGCGTTCGGCGGCGGCCACGTCGAACGTGCCCTGCTCGCAGAACATCGACACCAGACGGCGGGCGCGGTGGTAGGCGTCGTCCTCGTCGCGGGCGATGACGTGTGCGACACCGGACTTCTTGCCGTGCGTCTCGGGGCCACCGAGGGTGGCCATGTCGACCTGCTCGCCGGTGACGGACTTGACCACGTCGGGGCCGGTGACGAACACGCGGCCCTCCGGCGCCATGATCACGACGTCGGTGAGGGCGGGCCCGTATGCGGCGCCGCCGGCGGCGAAACCGAGGACGACGGAGATCTGCGGGACGAGACCGGACGCGCGGACCATGGCCTCGAAGACCAGGCCGACGGCGTGCAGGGCCTCGACACCTTCGGCGAGCCGGGCGCCACCGGAATGCCACAGGCCGACGACAGGCGCCTGTTCGGCGATCGCGGTGTCGATGGCGGCGACGATGTGCTTGCAGCCGTCGACTCCCATTGCGCCACCCATGACGGTGGCGTCGGAGCAGTAGGCGATGGTGCGGACGCCGTCGATCTCACCGGCAGCGGCGAGGACACCGGACTTGTCGCGCTCGTGCAGCGGCGTGACGGTGCCGGCGTCGAACAGATTCGCGAGCCGGGCGAGCGGGTCGCGCGGATCGGTGGTTGCTTCGGAATGCGTCGCGGGAGCCGTGACGGTCATCGTGTTCTCCTTGAACGAGAGCCCACGCAGGGGCGAGATTTCGTAGGTGGGGACCCCGTGTGCGGAGTCCCCACCCGGCGATCGAAGTGGGGTCGGGCCGGTTATGCCCGGCCGAAAGCGAGCGCGACGTTGTGCCCACCGAAACCGAACGAATTGTTGATCGCGAAATCGATGTCGCCGTACCGGGGTTCACCCTTCACGACGTCCAGATCGATCTCCGGATCCTGATTGTCGAGATTGAGCGTGGGGGGAATGACGCCCTCACGCACACTCAGGACCGTGAGCACTGCCTCGAGCGCGCCGACAGCGCCGATCGAGTGGCCCAGTGCCGACTTCGGCGCATACACCGCGGCATGCGTACCGACCGCGGCCGTGATGGCGGCGGCCTCGGCGAGATCACCGATCGGGGTCGCAGTCGCATGCGCGTTGATGTGCTTGATGTCGGACTTGGTGAGACCTGCGGTCTCGATGGCCCGGGTCATCGCGCGCGCCGCCCCGGTCCCCGCCGGGTCCGGCGCCACGATGTGGAAACCGTCCGAGGTGATCCCGGCGCCCAGCAGGCGGGCATGGATCGTCGCCCCGCGCGCCTTCGCATGCTCCTCGGTCTCGAGGACCATGAGGGCGCCGGCCTCACCGAAGACGAAGCCGTCCCGGTCCTTGTCGAAGGGCCGCGAGGCCGCCTTCGGGTCGTCGTTGCGGGTACTGAGCGCGCGCATCATGGCGAAGCTCGCGATCGGAACGGCGTCGATGTTGCCCTCGACGCCGCCCGTGACGACGATGTCCGCGTCGCCCATCGCGATCATGCGGAACGCATGCGCAATGGCCTCCGACCCGGACGAACACGCCGACACCGGCGTGATGACACCGGCGCGTGCGCCGAGCTCGAGTCCCACGGTGGCCGACGGACCGTTCGGCATCACCATCTGGACTGCGAACGGCGACACCTTGCGGTAGCCGCCGCTGCGGAGCTTCTCGGACGCGTCGATGAGTGCCTCACCGCCGCCGATCCCGGTGCCGATGACAACCCCGAGGCGATCCTTGTCGACCTCGGGGCTGCCGGCGTTCTGCCAGACCTGCCGACCCATCACCAGAGCGAGCCGCTCCACGAAACTCATCCGACGGCTCTCGACCCGGCTCAGTGCATCGTCGAACGGGACCTTCAACTGGCCACCGAAACGCACCGGCAGATCGAACTCCTCGACGAACGAGCCGTGGAGAACGTCGATCCCGCTCTCACCGGCCAGCAGGCCCTTCCATGTGCCATCCACATCACCAGCCACCGACGTCGTGGCCGCGAGGCTCGTGACGACGATGTTGGGAAAGCTCCCTCGGGTAGAAGCGGAAGTCACGGGTGGCCTACTCGTTGTCGTTCTTCGCGGCGTCGAGCTTGGCCTTGGCGGCCTCGGCAGCGTCGCCGCCCTGGGCCTCGAGCTTCTGGATGTAGGAGACGGCATCGCCGACGGTGCGCAGCCCGGCCAGATCCTCGTCCGGGATCTTCACGCCGTACTTGTCCTCGGTCTGCACCGCGATCTCGACCATCGACAGCGAGTCGATGTCCAGGTCGTCGACGAACGACTTGTCGATCGTCACCTCGGACGGCTCGATGCCGGTGACCTCTTCGATGATCTCGGCGAGGCCGGAGATGATGTCTTCCTGGTTGGTTGCCACGTGGGTGGTCCCCTTCTTCGTCAGATGAATTCCGCGAGTGCGGAAAGGTTGTCGGATTCCTTGAGCGCGACGGTCGGTGTGCCGCGCATCTCCCGCTTGGCGATCCCGATCAGGGTGCCGGCGGGAGGGAGTTCCGCGATCGCCGTGACCTGCGCGTCCCGCAGGCTCGCGGTGCACAGATCCCAGCGCACAGGTCGGGTCACCTGTGCGGCCAGCTTGGACAGGGCGTCCGCGCCGGAGGTCACCGGCGCGCCGTCCGCGTTGGAGAGCAACGTCCGGACCGGATCCTGCGGCGTGATCCGGGACGCGGCCTCGGCGACCGCGTCCTGGGCCGGGGCCATGAACCGGGTGTGGAACGCGCCCGCCACCGGCAGGGCCCGCACGCGGGCCTTCTCCGGCGGGTTCGCGGCGAGCTGCTCGAGCGCGTCGAGCCGGCCGGCCGCGACGATCTGCCCGACCGCGTTGCGGTTGGCCGGGGTGAGATCGAGTTCCTCGAGGCGGGCGAGGACGGCCGCCTCGTCGCCGCCGAGGACGGCGGACATTCCGGTGGGTTCGAGCGCGCACGCCTTGGCCATCTCGCCGCCGCGGATCGCGGCGAGCCGCACCGCGTCGTCGGCGGAGAGGACCCCGGCGACGGCCGCGGCCGCGAGTTCACCGACCGAATGGCCGGCGACGACGGTGTCGGCGGGGACGAGTCCCCGCCGCTCGAGCTCCTCGTAGGCGAGGAGGGCGGACGCCACCACGAGCGGCTGGGTCACGGCGGTGTCCGTGATCTCCTCGGCCGTGGCGGTGGTGCCCAGACGTACCAGGTCGAGGCCGGCGGCCTTCGACCACAGTGCGACGCGATCGTGTGCGCCCGGCAGCTCCAGCCATGGGCTGAGCATGCCGGGGGTTTGTGAGCCCTGACCCGGGGCGAGCAACGAAATCACGCATTCCAGGGAACACCGTTGCGGTGGTGACGGGAGATGTTGCCGGGAATGAAACCTGGACACGTGTTTTGTAGGTTTCCCACAAAATTCCACGTCGGCGCCGGCTATCGAATCCGAAGGCTTCCGTGTTACGTCCCGACGCTCCGGATTGTGAACTTTGCGCCGGATGGGCCGGAAGTCGATGTTTGAACAGGTGTTTGGCCAAGTCGCCCGACTGTCGCTGCGACGCGCAACACATAGGCGTCCCGAGGGTTCGTCGGGTCACGTCCGGTGATCTCCGCAATTCGCTTCAGCCGGTACCGAACCGTATTTGGATGAACAAACAGCTGACGGGCACACGCCTCGACGGCGCCACCGGAGTCCAGGTAGGTGTCGAGGGTCTCGGCGAGCGCGGTGCCCGCGAGCGCCAGAGGATGAATCAAGCGTTCGTTCAGATCGGCCACCGCGGCGGTGTCGCCGAGCAGGGCCCGCTCGGGCAGCAGATCGGCGGCGGACACCGGACGCGGCGCCCCGCGCCAGCCCGCGACCGCGTCCATCCCGGCCAGAGCCTCGACCGCACTCGAATGCGCGGCACTCAGGCTCGGCATGGTCGGACCGATCACGACCGGTCCGGCGGAGAAACCGGCCATCAGCTCGGCCATGAACTCGAGGGCCTTCTTGCTGCCGCCGAGTTCGCCGCTGATCACCATCACCAGGCGCTCACCCTGCACCACCGCCAGCGCCGCCCGCCCGTGCTTACGGGCCGTCGTGTGGACGGTGCCGACCACCGCGACACTCTCCTCTGGTGGGGGAGTGCCGACGATCACCGTCGCCGGGGCGGACGCGTTCCAGTTCAGTGTCGCGGCCCGCGACTGCAGATCGGTCCCGGTGTCGCCGCGCACCACCGCGTCCACCACCAGAGCCTCGAGCCGGGTGTCCCACGCGCCACGCGACTCGGCGGCGCTCGCGTACACCGCGGCCGCCGCGAACCCCAGCTCGCGGCCGTACCGCAGGATCGCCTCGGTCAGCGCCACCAGCTGGCGGTCGTTGCGGGCGAGAGCCGGCAGCCGCTGCTCGAAGAATTCCATCGCGACCCGCACCATGTCGACGGTCTGGCGCAGCGTCAACCGGCGCGCCAGATCCTGCGGGATCACCTGGAAGGCGTCGATGCTGAACCGGATGTCGGCGTCCGAGTCCGTCAGCCACTCGAGGAAACTCACCACCGACCGCTGCACGATCATCTGCACGCTGGCCCGCTGCTCGGCATCCAGGTCGGTGAAGAACGGCAACTCGTCCTGCATCGAGGCGATCGCCTCGGTCGACAACCGGCCCGAGAACTGCTTGACCCGGCGCAGCAGGGCATCCGGCAGCGAATCCCGGCTCGGGCGGCCCGACAGGGTCGGGGGCGGCGGCTGATACCGCGTCCGGCGCGGCGCCACCGGGGCGGGAGCGGTGTCCGGCGATTCCGGCGGTTCGATGGACATGCAGAGGAACATACGCCCGCCGCCGGCACGAATGTCCGGGTGGACTCGTGCCGGCGGCGGGCGGGTGGCTACTTCTCCGGGTGTCGGCGGTGCCGACTACCGGTTACGCGACGCCGGGATCCGACGTCTGCTCCGGAGCGGCGTCGACATCGTCGATCCGGTAGCGGGCGGCCGCCTCGACGGCCTTCGCACGGTCGAGCTTGCCGTCCTTCGCGAGCGCGGACAGGACCGCGACCGTGATCGACTCGGCGTCGACGTTGAAGAAGCGGCGCGCGGCCGGACGGGTGTCGGAGAAACCGAACCCGTCGGTGCCGAGCGTCGTGTAGGTGCCGGGCACCCACTGGCGGATCTGGTCCGGCACCGCACGCATCCAGTCGGACGCCGCGACGAACGGGCCTTCGGCGCCGGCCAGCGCCCGGGCGACGTACGGTTGCGGCTCGTCCTCGCCCGGGTTGTGCAGCGCCTGACGCTCGCACTCGACGCCGTCGCGGCGCAGTTCGCCCCACGACGTCACCGACCACACGTCCGCGGCGACACCCCAGTCGGCGGCGAGCATTTCCTGCGCGCGCACGGCGTCGGGCATGGTGACACCGGAGACCAGGATCTGGGCCTTCGGTCCCGTGGTCTCGGCACGCTTGTACAGGTAGATGCCCTTGAGCAGGCCCTCGACGTCGAGGTCCTCCGGCTCGGCGGGATGCGCGTACGGCTCGTTGTAGACGGTGAGGTAGTAGAAGACGTTCTCGCCACCGAACACATCCTGGCCGGGGGTGCCGCCGAACATGCGCCGCAGACCGTCCTTGACGATGTGTGCGATCTCGTACGCGAACGACGGGTCGTAGGTGACGGCCGCCGGGTTGGTCGACGCCAGCAGCAGCGAGTGACCGTCGGCGTGCTGTAGGCCCTCACCGGTGAGGGTGGTGCGGCCCGCGGTCGCGCCGAGCACGAAACCGCGTGCCATCTGATCGGCTGCCGCCCACAGGCCGTCGCCGGTCCGCTGGAAACCGAACATCGAGTAGAAGATGTAGATCGGGATCATCGGCAGACCCTGCGTCGCGTACGACGTGCCGACCGCAGTGAACGACGCCGTCGACCCGGCCTCGTTGATGCCCTCGTGCAGGATGTGCCCGACCGGGCTCTCCTTGTAGGCGAGCATCAGTTCCGCGTCGACCGACGTGTACAGCTGGCCGTTGCGGTTGTAGATCTTCAGCGACGGGAACCACGAGTCCATGCCGAACGTGCGGGCCTCGTCGGGGATGATCGGCACGATGCGCGGGCCGATCTCCTTGTCGCGCAGCAGTTCCTTGAGGATGCGCACGGTCGCCATCGTGGTGGCGATCTCCTGCTTGCCGGACCCCTTGCGGACCGGGGCGTACACCTTGTCGTCCGGCAGCGTCAGCGGCGCGACGTCGGTGCGGCGCTCCGGCAGGAACCCGCCGAGGGTCTTGCGACGGTCGAGCATGTACTGGATCTCCGGCGCGTCCGCCCCCGGGTGGTAGTACGGGGGCAGGTACGGATCCTTCTCGAGCTCCGCGTCGGAGATCGGGATGCGCTGGATGTCGCGGAACCGCTTGAGATCGTCGAGCGTGAGCTTCTTCATCTGGTGCGTCGCGTTGCGGCCCTCGAAGTGCTTGCCGAGGGTGTAGCCCTTGATGGTCTTCGCGAGGATGACCGTCGGCTGGCCCTTGTGCGCCATCGCGGCCGCGTAGGCGGCGTGCACCTTGCGGTAGTCGTGGCCGCCGCGCTTGAGGTTCCAGATCTCCTGGTCGCTCATGTTCGCCACGAGGGCCTTGGTCCGCGGGTCGCGGCCGAAGAAGTGCTCGCGCACGAATGCGCCGTCGTTGGCCTTGTAGGTCTGGTAGTCGCCGTCCGGCGTCTCGTTCATCAGGTTGACGAGCGCGCCGTCCTTGTCGGCGTGCAGCAGGGTGTCCCACTCACGACCCCACACGACCTTGATGACGTTCCAGCCGGCGCCGCGGAAGAACGACTCCAACTCCTGGATGATCTTGCCGTTGCCGCGGACCGGGCCGTCGAGACGCTGCAGGTTGCAGTTGACCACGAACGTGAGGTTGTCGAGGCCTTCGGTGGCCGCGACATGCGCGAGACCACGCGACTCCGGCTCGTCCATCTCGCCGTCGCCGAGGAACGCCCACACGTGCTGCTGCGACGTGTCCTTGAGACCACGATCGTGCAGGTAGTGGTTGAACCGGGCCTGGTAGATGGCGTTCATCGGGCCCAGGCCCATCGACACCGTCGGGAACTCCCAGAAGTCGGGGAGCAGACGCGGATGCGGGTACGACGGCAGGCCGCCGCCCTTCTTCGCGTGGCTGGCCTCCTGACGGAAGCCGTCGAGCTGCTCGGGGCCGATCCGGCCCTCGAGGAACGCGCGGGCGTAGATGCCCGGCGACGCGTGACCCTGCACGAAGATCTGGTCGCCGCCGCCCGGATGATCCTTGCCGCGGAAGAAGTGGTTGAAGCCGACCTCGTACAGGGCGGCGGACGACGCGTACGTCGAGATGTGGCCGCCGACGCCGACGCCCGGACGCTGCGCGCGATGCACCATGATCGCGGCGTTCCAGCGGATCCAGGCGCGGTAGCGGCGCTCGACCTCCTCGTCACCGGGGAACCACGGTTCGTTCTCGGTGGGGATGGTGTTGACGTAGTCGGTGGAGGTCAGCGCGGGAATCGACACGTGCTTCTCACCGGCCCGCTCGAGCAGGCGCAGCATCAGGTAGCGGGCGCGGGTGTCGCCGGCGCGGTCGAGCAGGCCGTCGAACGATTCGAGCCACTCGCTGGTCTCGTCCGGATCGATGTCCGGCAGATAGGAGGCCACCCCCTCGCGAATGACGCGGACCCGGCCGTCGGTGCCGGGTGCTGCGGGTGACGAGGACCCTCCGGGGACGCCAGGAGTGTCGGCGTTCGGTGAAGACGCGGGCCCTTGGATCAGGTCTGACAAGGTGTGCTCCTCATTGTGGTGGGGACGCGCGGATGCCGCGTCCGCTCCCTCCGGACGGTCCTGGGTAGGGGCCGCCGGTTTCCATATGAATATGGCGCAGCCCTCATCTTCCCTCATCCGTCGAATGTGGGCACCCCCGCTCCCCGGTTCGGGGCCGGGCGCGTCGGACCGTCATCGACGCCTCCGCGTTTGCCCTGATCAGCGAGGTTTGGGCGGTATCGTTCGGGCTTTCTCGAAATTTTCACGTTCGTCGGCTTGCATGAACGGCTCCGACCCTGTTCGCTTTCCACTAATGATCGCTGCACGCTCGATCCCGACCGGGATGCGCGAGATCGGCCGAATCGCTTCGGCCGAGCAGAGCTCCACAACAGGAGGAGGACACCAACCGTGGTCGCCGCGGAGGACGCCCAGAACTACGCCCAGAAGCTAGGAATTGTCCACGACATGGTGGTCCAGGAGCTGGGTTGGGACGAGGACACCGACGAGGACCTGCGGGTATCGGTGGAAGATGCCGTCGGCGGGGAGATGGTCGACGAAGACTCCGACGAGGTCGTGGACGTCGTGCTGCTGTGGTGGCGTGACGGTGACGGCGATCTCGTCGATGCGCTGATGGACGCGATCGGCCCGCTGTCCGACGACGGTTTCGTGTGGGTGCTCACCCCCAAGACGGGTCTGCCCGGCCACGTCGAGCCGAGCGAGATCGCCGAATCGGCGCCGACCGCCGGCCTGACGCAGACGTCGGCAGCCAACCTGGGGACCTGGAGCGGTAGCCGCCTGGTGCAGCCCAAGGCTCGCGCCCCCAAGCGCTGACCCACACCCCGACCCTCAGGAGCCGACATGCCTCTCGAAGTGGGCGCCACCGCGCCCGATTTCACCCTCAAGGACCAGAACAACCAGGAAGTGACGCTGTCCGACTTCCGTGGGAAGAAGAACGTGCTGCTCGTCTTCTACCCGCTCGCCTTCACCGGCGTGTGCCAGGGCGAACTGTGCCGGGTGCGGGACGAACTGCCCACGTTCCAGAACGACGACGCCGAGATCCTCGCGATCTCCGTCGGCCCGTCGCCGACCCACAAGATCTGGGCCGCCGAACAGGGCTACACGTTCCCGCTGCTGTCCGACTTCTGGCCGCACGGTGCCGTCGCGCAGGCGTACGGCGTCTTCAACGACGCCCTCGGTTTCGCCAACCGCGGCACGTTCGCGATCGACAAGGACGGTGTCGTCCGGTTCGCCGAGATGAACGGTCCCGGCGAGCCCCGTGACCAGGGCGCTTGGGAGAAAGCGCTCACCGCGCTACAGTCCTGAGGCGATTCCGGCGGCATCTGCCGCCGGAATTCGGGCGTGTAGCTCAGTGGTAGAGCTCTGGTTTTACACACCAGCGGTCGGGGGTTCGAAACCCTCCGCGCCCACCGTCGTTACCCTTTTCGTGTGAGCAGTCCGACCCGCACCACCGGCACCGGTACCGAACCCACCCCCGCCCGGCATCTCGGTGAGCTGGGGGTCCTGCTGCTCGAGGCGGGGCTGTCGGTCACCGATGTGCGGGCGTCCCTGGAGTCGGTGCCGGCGGCCGGCCGGGGCGCCGGTGGTGATCTGGCGTTCGCCGTCCTGCCCGATTCCGTCATCGTCACCGACGACACCGGCACGGTGACGATGGTGCGTTCCGGTAAGTCCGGACTGTCGTTCCGGCAGGCCGCGCACGCCAGCAGACTGCTCCACGAGACGGTTGCGGCGGCGGTGTCGCTGTCGCAGTTACCCGCACGCATCGCGCAGGTGCGGGCGATGACACGTCCCCATCCGGTGACGTCCTGGGCGGTGGGCAGCGCACTGATCGCCGGGGGTCTGGCCGTGGTGTTCCGCTGCCCGTGGTGGTCGATCCTCGTCGCGGCCGCGGTCGGTGCGCTCGTCGGTGTGGTCGCCTCGATCCTCGACCGGACCCGCGACGGTGTCTCGATCGTGCCGTTCGTCACCGCGTTCCTGTCCACCGTGCTCGTCGGGGTCGTCGGCACCGCCCTCGACCTGGGGCCGGTGCCGCTGTTCGCGGTGTGCGCGCCCGTCGCGATCCTGGTGCCGGGCGCGGTGATCACCAACGCGCTGCTGGAGTTGACGTCCACCGACATCGTGACCGGATCCGCGCGACTGCTCTACGGGCTGATCATGCTCGGGTTCATGACCGCCGGGATCAGCGCCGGAGCGCACGTGACCGGACTGCGGATCGACCCGGACTCCGCCGCGCTGATCGGCCAGATCGGTGCGGCCGCCGGCACCAGCGGCTGGCAGGCCCTGCCGCCGCTGTGGATGTCCTGGGTCGGCGTCGTGGTGCTCGCACTCGGGATCGGTATCGCGTTCGGTGCCGGCCGTCGGCTCACCCTGCTGGGTGTCGCCGTCATGACCGGCACCTACGCGGTCCTCACGGTCGCGACGCCCGTCATCGGCGGTGTCGCCGCGACCGGACTGGCCGCCGGCGTCCTGTTCGTCACCGCCCGGATCCTCGAGAGCCTGACCGTCGCGGTCCCGGCCACGGTCTCGTTCCAGCCGGCGTTCCTGCTGCTGGTACCCGGCACCGTCGGACTCGTGGCGGTGGCCGCCTTCGACACCGCCGCCCTGCACAGCACCCCGGCGACATTCGTCAGCCTGTGCATCGGAACCAAGATCGGTGCACTGGTCGCGGAGGTCCTCGTGCGTCCCCGCCGATCACCCGCCGGGTTCGGCGCCGTCGACTAACCTGCGGCGTCCTTGCGTTTACTGCGTTTCCCGTGGTTCGCCGCCGCTGCCGCGGGACGGGCGCGGGCCATCTCCCGCCGCAGACTGTCCATCAACTCGGGGGACCGGAGCAGGAAGTTCGCCTCCTGCAGCGCGGCGTACCGCTCCCGGGAGATCAGCACCGCCTCGCCGCGTCTGCCGACGATCTCGATCGCGACGGCGTCCTCGTTGACCGCGCGGATGAGCGACCCCAACCGTTTGCGCGCGTTCTTCACCGTGGTCGTCGCCACTCGCGTCGCCCCCTTTCGTCGTGAAAACCGGACAGTGTCGTGCTGCTCCGGGCATCCTCGCATCAGCAGCGCCGATCCGGGTACGACCGCGACGCGAAACCGTGCACGCCCGCCGACGTTCTGCGGCGATACTGGAGTCCCGTCCCCGCAACGAACGGACGTCCGCGTGAACGACGAGTACGTCGATCCGACGGCGATCGACATCCGACTCGACCCGCTGCGCCAGCACCTGGTCGGCATCACCGCACACGGGCATCTGCCGTTCGACGTCCCGGTCATCAGCGAGGTCGCCCACAACCTGTGGCAGGGCGGCTGCCGGGACGGCCTGATACTGCCGGGTTTCGTCCGCCATCTCGTCTCCCTCTACCCGTGGGAGCAGTACGAGATCCGGCACGCCGTCGACTCCGAGATGTACGTGCGCATGTACGACAGTCCCGAGCAGGGTTTCGAGCAGGTCGACGCCCTTGCGGCGTGGGTCGACGTGTGCCGGGAGACCGGGCCGGTGCTGGTGCACTGCCAGGTCGGGTTGAACCGGTCGAGCCTGGTCGCGGCCCGGGCGATGGTGCTGTCCGGGGAGGCGGATCCGGCCGGGGCGATCGCGCTGCTGCGACTACGGCGATCGTCGGCGTGCCTGTGCAACGAGGCGTTCGAGTCGTGGCTGCTGGAGGGGGCCGCCGGCGACGACCAGTAGGGTCGGACGGGTCCCGGAACCCGACGAACGTGGGGGAAACCTGTTCGCATGGCTGTACTGATTGTTCTGATCGTCCTGTTCGTGCTCGTGGTGGTCGCCGGCATCGTCGTCTACGTCAAGCGGGCGGGGACGTCCGCACCGGCCCGCCGCGTCGACCCGCTCGCCGACTACCCCGAGGCGTACGACCCGCACAAGATCGGTGTCGGCGACATCGTCACCTACGCCGGTATCGACCACGTCGTGCGCGGCACCATCGTCCTCGACGACGAGGGCTACCAGTGGCGTGAACACCTCCTCGACGGTTCCACCGGCCGCCGCTGGCTCACCGTCGAGGACGACGAGGGCGAACTCGAGATGACGCTGTGGATGCGGCGCGAGGGCACCGGCCTCGAACCCGACGGCGACGTGATCCTCGACGACCGCGTCTACCGCCGGATCGAATCCGGCTCCGCCCGGTTCACCGCCGAGGGCACCACCGGCACCGCGCCCACCGGGGCGATGGACTACGCCGACTACGAGACCGCCGACGGCACCGGACTGCTCGGCTTCGAGCGGTGGACCCGCGCCTCGTCGTGGGAGGTCTCGACGGGCCGCAGCGTCACCCGCGGCGAGCTGAGCGTCATCCACTCCGGTCCCGCCCGGTGAGCGTCCACCTGCTCGACGTGGCCCCCACCGACGTCGCCGCCGACGCGCTCGGCCTCGTCCTCGGCGCCCCGGCCCCCGACACCCTCGCCGAACTGCGGCTGTCCGACCCGGTCGCCGGCACCGTCACCCTCGGCGTGCTCGGTGCGTCGCACGTGGTGGTCGCCGAATCCGGGGACACCGTGTTCACCGAACAGGTGTCGTGCGACGCCGTCGCTTCCGGCGGACGCCGACTCCCGGCGGCCGAGCAGCAGGACGGCTACCGGTTCGCTGCCCGCGTCGAGCACGTCACCGAGACCGAACTACGCGACCGGGCCCGCGATCTGCGGGCGGACGCGGCCGCCGACGACTGGGTGTGCGCCGGATTCCCCGGCGACCCGGATGCGTTGACGGCACTGACCGCGACCGCGGACGGTGGGCAGTGGCACTGGCGGACGTGGCACCTGTACCCGGGCCGCGGATCCGGCACCGTCGTCACGACCGAGAGCAGGTGGCGGCCGTGAAGCGCGGACTCGTGGCGGCCGTGCTCGCCTGCGTCGGCCTGCTGCTGGCCGGGTGCGGCGGCAACGTCCGCGACCACCTCGGCGACAACTTCGAGTACCGCTCCAAGTCCGGCAGCGTGACCACCTACCACTCGCCGGATCCGGTGGGCACCACCGTCTCCCGCATCGTCGCGGACGACGAACCCAGCGCCCGCCGCGCCGACGGCAACAACGAGTACCTGCGCTACAGCGACGACATCGTCACCGTCGGCCCGGCCGCGGGCGGCGGCAGCACCGTCACCGTCGAGGACCTGGGCCGCTACAACGGCGGCCACTTCGCCTACCTCGGACCCGTGTTCAGTCCCGGCTCGCCCGCGGCCGGCAACGTGTCCGGCGGATCGGGGTCCGCGAAATGATCACCATCACACCGTCTTCCGGGAGCACGCACATGACCGTCACGAACCTCGCCGTGACCACCGAGATGGGATCTGTCCATCTGGGGCCGATGGTCGGCGGTATCGCCGCGACCCTCGCGTTCTTCGCCGTCGGTATCGCCGTGCTCACCGCCGGCTTCGCGATGCTCGACGCCCTCACCCCCGGCAACCTGCGCCACCAGGTGTACGTCGAGAAGAACCCCAACGCGGCGATCCTGCTCGGCGCCAACCACCTCGCGCTCGCGATCGTCGTGATCACCGCGATCCTCACCAGCTCCGACGGATTCGCGCAGGGCCTCGTCGACTCGCTCGTGTACGGCGTCGTCGGGGTGGTGCTGCAGGCCGCCGCGCTCGCGATCATGAACGTGCTGCTGCCCGGCCGCCTCGTCACCCTCGTCGGGGAACCCCGCATGTGCGGGGCCGCATGGGCCGTCGCGATCACCCTGTTCTCCGTCGGCCTGGTCAACGCCGCAGCCCTGTCGTGACGGCGGTCGCGCCGACCGCGCCTCGCGCACTGGGCCGCCGCTCGCGGGTGCTGCTGCTCGCCGCCGTCGCGGCCTGCGCGGCGTGCGGGCTGGTGTACGAACTGGCGCTGCTGACCCTGTCGGCGAGCCTCACCGGCGGCGGTATCACCGAGACGTCGCTCATCGTCGCCTGCTACGTCGCCGCCCTCGGACTCGGCGCGCTCGCCGCGAAACCGCTGCTGCGGCACGCGGCGGCGGCGTTCGTCGGCGTCGAGGTGGTCCTCGGACTCGTCGGCGGTGTCAGCGCCGCCACCCTGTACGTGTCGTTCACGTTCCTCGGCTCGTCGACGTGGGTGCTGGTCCTCGCGACCGCCGCGATCGGCATGCTCGTCGGCGCCGAGGTGCCGCTGCTGATGACGCTGCTGCAGACCGGGCGCGACGGTGACGCCGCCGACACCGGCAAGGTGCTCGCCAACCTCAACGCCGCCGACTACGCGGGCGCCCTCGTCGGTGGTCTCGCATGGCCGTTCCTGCTGCTGCCCGCAGCCGGACTGATCCGCGGCACCGCCCTGACCGGCATGGTGAACCTGGGCGCGGCCGCGGTCGCCGCCCTGTTCCTGCTGCGCGGGCACCTGCGCCCCGCGGCGCGGGCCGTCGCCGTGCTGGCACTGCTGCTGGCCGCGGCCCTGCTCGCGACGCTGCTGGCCCGCTCGTCCGACATCGAGACCACGTCCCGGCAGCGGCTGTACCCGGACCCGGTCGTGTATGCGCAACGCTCCCAATACCAGGAGATCGTCGTCACCGAACGGTCCGGGGACACCCGGCTCTACCTCGACGGCGACCTGCAGTTCTCCAGCCGCGACGAACACCGCTACACCGAGGCCCTCGTGTATCCGGCGCTGGCACGGGACCCGCAGCGGGTGCTGATCCTCGGTGGCGGTGACGGTCTCGCCGCCCGCGAGGTGCTGCGACACGACAGCGTCCGCGAGATCGTGCAGGTGGAACTCGATCCGGCGGTCCTCGACGTCGCGAACACCCGGTTGCGCGGCCTCAACGGCGGCGCCCTCGAGGATCCGCGGGTCACCGTCGTCGTCGACGACGCGTTCCGCTGGCTGCGCGCCGGCACCCACGGCGAGTTCGACGCCGTGATCGTCGACCTCCCCGACCCGGACACCCCGACCCTGGGCCGGCTGTACTCCACCGAGTTCTACGGGATCGCGTCGACAGCACTCGCCCCCGGCGGCCTGATGGTGGTGCAGTCCGGCAGCCCGTACTCGACGCCGGACGCGTTCTGGCGCACCGTCGGCACCGTCGAATCCGTCGGACTGGGGGTGACGCCGTACCACGTGCTGGTGCCGAGTTTCGGGGACTGGGGGTACGCGCTCGCGCAGGCCGGACCGCCCCCGGAGTTGGCGCTGTCACCGCACGCCGCGCCCCGCCGGTTCCTCGACGCGACCACCCTCGCCGCGGCCGCCGGGTTCCCCCTCGACCGGCAGCGCCGCGTCCTCGCACCGTCGACGCTGGACCGTCCGCACATCGTCGACGACATGCGCCGCGGATTCGAACGCTGATTCGGTCCGGTGATACAACTGGCGGCGTGCTGCGCTCCACCCGCCGTCAGGCCCCCCGTTCCGTCCGTGCCTCGGCTCGCGCCGCCGGACTGCTCCTCGGCTACGCCGCCGACCGCGCGTTCGGCGATCCCCGCAGTTTCCATCCGGTCGCCGGATTCGGGCTTGCCGCCATGGCAGTCGAGAAGCGCACGTACGCCGACAGCCGGCCCGCGGGTGTCGTGCACACTGCGGTCCTCGTCGGCGCGACCGTCGCCGCCGGGGTCGCAGTCGAACACCTGAGCGTCCGGCTCGGCTGGGCAGGGGAGGCGGCGGTCACCGCCGCCGCCACCTGGACGGTCCTCGGCGGCACCTCGCTCGCCGGTACCGGACGGACCATGGCCGCCCACCTCGACCGCGGCGACCTCGCGGCGGCACGGAATCTGCTGCCGTCACTGTGCGGACGCGACCCGAGTGTCCTGGACGTCGACGGGATCGCCCGCGCCAGCCTCGAATCGGTTGCCGAGAACACCTCCGACGCCACCGTCGGCGCCCTGCTGTGGGGTGCGGTCGCGGGGGTGCCCGGACTGCTCGGCTATCGGGCGTCGAACACGCTCGACGCGATGATCGGCTACCGCAACGAGAAATACCGGCAGTTCGGGTGGGCGGCGGCCCGCTGGGACGACGCCGTCAACCTGCTGCCCGCCCGGCTCGCAGGCGGACTCACCGTGGCCGCGGCACCCGTCGTCGGCGGCTCACCGGCCGCGGCGTGGCGGGCGTGGCGCCGGGACGCGGCGAACCATCCCAGCCCCAACGCAGGGGTCGCGGAGGCGTCCGCCGCCGGCGCGCTCGGGGTGCAACTCGGAGGCCGCACCGAATACGGGCACGGCGTGGAGATGCGTCCCACTCTCGGATCCGGTCCGGCGCCCGTCGTCGCCGACCTCGAGCGGGCGGCACGACTGTCGACCGCGGTGCAGACGGGTGCGGCCGGGGTTGCCGCGGTGGTCGCGCTCGCGGTGGGACGACGGCGTCAGCGGCGCTTGCCGTAACGGTCGGCGAGTTTCGCCTCCGACGCGGTCAACGGTGCGGCCGGGGCGTCGGACTTCTTCTTGCGCAGGGTGCGCTTGGCCGGCAGTCGGAAGTCGTCGATGGGCGCTGGTGCGGTGGTCTCGGGAACGGATCCGGTCGACGGAGCGGGTTCGGTCGGCGGGGTGTGTTCGGGCTCGAGCACCGGTGCCGCCGCGAGCGCCTTGGCCTTGCGACGCTCCCGTAGCTCGGCGCGCACGAAATACGCCAGGCCGAGGGGCGCCATGATCCCGAACGCCAGCCACTGCAGGCCGTACGACAGGTACGGTCCGGAATCCATCTGCGGCAGCGGGATCGTGCCCAGGCCACCGGGCTGGGCGTCGTCGAGCTGCAGGTAGCCGGCCACCAGATCGGTGCCGATGAAGCCGCCGATCTGGCCGGAGTCGATGAAGTACACCTGCCGGGTGCCGGACTCGGTGATCGGATCCTTACCCGGCACCGTGCCCTCCGACATCCGGATGCGGCCCTCGACCGTCACCTGCCCGGTGGGGGCGGCGGGGATCGGCGGCGCCTGCGTGCCCCGCACCGGCCGCACGTACCCGCGGTTGACGAGCATCGTCAGCCCGTCCGACATCGCCAACGGCGTGAGCACCTCGTACGCGGGCTGATCCTCGACAGACCGCAGCCGGACCAGGATGTCGGTGTCCGGGAGATACGTGCCGGTCGCGAGCACCTTGCGCCACTCGTCCTGCGGTGCGGGCCCGGTGCCGCCGATCAGCGTGTCGATCGGCACCGCGCCGGCGTCGATGGACTCCTCGAGCAGGGTGTTGCGCTCCGACGTCCGGGTGTTCTTGCCCAGCTGCCACGGCGCCAGCACCGTGAAACACATGAACGCGAAACCGGCGACGACGGCCGCCAACGCCAGCCAACCCGGTCGCAACAGAAATTTCAGCCTGCCCACGACCCCTACGGTACTGGTTCGGTGCAGGTCACCTCGTCAGCACCCGAGTCAGATCGGCGGCGGTCGCGGCCGTCCAGCGTGCCCCGGCCGCCTCGCCCGGCGTGCCGTAGCCCCATTCGACGAACACCGTCGGGATGCCCCAGTGCGCGGCACCGTGCACGTCGTGCTCGCGGTCACCGATCATCACCACGTCGGTCGTGCCGTCCGCGACTGCCGGGAGTCCCAGCCCGCCGAGGACGTGCTCGATCACGTCGGCCTTCGCGCGCCGCGACCCGTCCGCGCTGGCGCCGCCGATCACCTCGAAATGGCCGGCGAGCCCGAAATGCTCCAGGATCCGGATCGCGAACGTCTCCGTCTTCGACGTCGCCACCGCGAGCCGGGCCCCCGCCGCGCGTGCCGCGGCCAGCGTCTCCTCGACCCCGTCGTACACGGCGTTCTCGGACCAGCCGGCCGCGTCGTAGCGCTCGAAGTACGCGGCCAGCGCGGCCGCCGTCTCCGGCTCGTCGAGTCCCATCGCGTGCATCGACTCGATCAGCGGTGGACCGATCACCGTCGCCAGCATCGCCGCGGTGGGCTCGGGCCGGCCGACCGCCGCGAGGGCGTGCCGGAAACCGTTGTGGATGCCGCGCGCGGAGTCGGTGAGGGTGCCGTCGAGGTCGAACAGCAGAACAGGGGCGAGGGGCGTCACGTTGTCGGTCACCGCATCAGTCACCGTGTCATTGTCCCGGTCGGTCCCCACCGTAGGGTGGGCGGTCATGGACTTCGGATCAGGGACCGCGACCGACGTGCTCGCGCCGCTGCGGCACCACGGCGACACCGAGACCGGTCCCGGACTGCTCGATTTCGCGGTCAACGTGCAGGGGGACGGACCTCCCGAGTGGCTGCGACGCCGGCTCGCCGACACGGTCGCCTCCCTCGGCCGGTATCCGGGCGCCGACGCCGACCTCCGGGCCCGGCAGCAGGTTGCCGCCCGGCACGGCCGCCGTGCCGAGGAGGTACTGACTCTCGCCGGCGGTGCGGAGGGGTTCGCGATGCTGCCGCGGCTCGCCCCACGTCGGGCCGCGCTGATCCACCCGTCGTTCACCGAACCCGAACTGGCGCTGCGCGAGGCCGGTGTCCCGGTCGTCCACGTGCGTCTCGACGCGCCCTACCGGCTGGACCCGGCGGTGGTGCCAGAGTCGGCCGACCTGGTGGTGCTCGGCAACCCCACCAATCCGACGTCGGTGCTGCACCCGGTCGACGACATTCTCGCGTTGCGGCGGCCCGGCCGGATCGTCGTCGTCGACGAGGCGTTCATGGATGCGGTACCGGGGGAGACACAGTCGGTGGCCGGACACTCGCTGCCGGACGTGCTGGTGCTGCGCAGTCTGACGAAGACGTGGGCGCTGGCCGGTCTGCGCTGCGGCTACGCGCTCGGGCACCCCGACGTGCTGTCTCGGCTGACTCACGGGCGGGCGCACTGGCCGGTCGGCAGCCTGCAGCTCGAGGCGATCACCGCGTGCAGCGAGCCGCACGCGGTTGCCGAGGCGGCGGACAAGGCCCTGCGTATCGCCGCCGACCGGGACATCGCCGTCGACCTGCTGCGCGGCGCCGGTATCGACGTCCACACCCCGGCGTCGGCGCCGTTCCTGCTGCTCCGGGTGCCCGGCGGCGAGCGGGTGCGGATCGCGCTGCGGGAGCGGGGGATCGCGGTCCGGCGCTGCGACACGTTCCCGGGGCTCGGCCCGGACGTCCTGCGGATCGCGGTGCGCCCGCGACCGACGACCGAACGTTTGATCGACGTCCTGAAGGAGATCCTGTGACGACCACCCCGACCCTGGCCGACGTCATCGCTGCCCTCGAGGCCGCCTACCCGCCGGCGCTCGCCGAGTCGTGGGATTCGGTCGGGCTCGTCGCCGGCGACCCCGACGACGAGGTGCGGAAGGTCGTCGTCGCCGTCGACGCCACCGAGGCCGTCGTCGACGAGGCCCTCGCCACCGGCGCGCAACTGCTGCTCGTGCACCATCCGCTGCTGCTGCGCGGCGTCGACACCGTCGGCGCGCACACCCCCAAGGGGGCGCTGCTGCACCGGCTGATCCGCGGCGGCTGCGCACTGTACAGCGCCCACACCAACGCCGACCGGGCCGATCCGGGCGTGTCCGACGCTCTCGCCGGCGCGCTCGGACTCGTCGACACCCGGCCGCTCGTCCCCATCCCCGACGAGGTCACCGACAAGTGGGTGGTGATGGTGCCGCCCGCGTCGACCGACGACGTGCGCGACGCCCTGTTCGCGGCCGGGGCCGGCGCGATCGGCAACTACCACGACTGCAGTTGGAGTGTCACCGGCGACGGCCAGTTCCGGCCCGTCGCCGGCGCGAACCCCGTCGTCGGGGAGGTCGGCGGACTCGAACGCGGACCCGACGACCGGCTCGAGGTGGTCGCGCCCCGCGGCCGCCGCGAGACGATCCGGGCGGCCCTGCACGCCGCGCACCCGTTCGAGGTACCCGCCTACGACGTGTACGAGACCGCGGACCGGCCCGGCCGCCGCGGACTCGGCCGCATCGGGGTCCTGTCGCAGCCGACGACACTGCGCGCGTTCACCGCGACCGTCGCCGCCGCGCTGCCCCGCACCGAATGGGGGGTCCGGGCCGCCGGTGACCCGGACCGGATCGTGCAGACCGTCGCGGTGTGCGGCGGATCCGGGGACTCGCTGCTGGGCGCCGTGTCCCGGCTCGGTGCCGACGTGTACGTCACCGCCGACCTGCGGCACCACCCCGCCGACGAGCACCTGCGCACCGGCGGCCCGGCGTTGGTGGACGTCGCGCACTGGGCCAGCGAGCAGCCGTGGTGCGCGCAGGCCAAGGATGTCCTGGACGCCCGGTTCGCCGGGGTCGACGGCTGGGACGTGCGGGTGACGGACCTGCGGACCGATCCGTGGACCGTCGCCTGTCACTGACCGCGGGCGGGTACGGTTGACACTCGATCTCGGGTCACCGAGTGCCCCGATGTACCTCAGCGATGTACAAGAACACAGCAGGAGCTTTCACGCGTGAACGTCGACCCCTCAGTGCAGTCCAAGCTTCTCCAACTCGCCGGTGTGGACACCGAATCGGCCCGACTCGCGCACCGTCGTTCGACGCTGCCCGAGCAGCAGGAGGTCGAGCGTCTCGAGGCCGAGCGGGTGTCCCGCAAGGACGCGGCGGTGGCCGTGGAGATCGTGCTCGACGATCTCGATCGCGACATCCGGAAGCTCGAGGGCGAGGTGGACGCGGTCCGGCAGCGTGAGGTCCGCGACCGCAAGCTCCTCGAGGGTGGCACGCTCGCCCCGAAGCAGCTCACCGAACTGCAGCACGAGCTCGGGAGCCTGGAGCGCCGGCAGTCGGTCCTCGAGGAGGAACTGCTGGACGTGATGGAGCGCCGGGAGGCGTCGCAGGCCGACCACGATCATGCCGGGGCACGCCTGACACAGGCCGAGGACGAGATGATCGACGCCGAGCGCCGCCGCGACGACGCCGTCGCCGATCTGGACAAGACGCAGGAACGCTGCGACGCGGACCGGGCCGGGCTCGTCGGCCTGTTCCCCGACGAATTGCTCGCGATCTACGAGAAGCAGCGCGCCGACCGCGGTGTCGGTGCGGCACTGCTGCAGGCCCGCCGCTGCGGCGCATGCCGCATCGAGATCGACCGCGGCGAGATCGCCCGCATCGCCGGAACCCCCGCCGACGTCGTCGTCCGCTGCCCCGAGTGCGGCGCGATCATGGTGCGCACCAAGGAATCCGGTCTGTGACCGACCGCGTCGTCGTCGAGGCGGACGGGGGGTCCCGCGGTAATCCGGGTCCGGCCGGCTACGGCGCGGTCGTGTTCGACGCCGCCCGCGGGCGGGTGCTCGCGGAGCGGCGGGAATTCCTCGGTGTCGTCACCAACAACGTCGCCGAGTATCGCGGTCTGATCGCGGGCCTGACCGCGGCCCGTGACGCCGGCGCCCGCGAGGTGGACGTGCGGATGGATTCCAAACTCGTCGTCGAGCAGATGTCGGGACGCTGGAAGGTCAAGCACCCCGACATGATTCCGCTCGCGCAGCGGGCCCGGGAGATCGCCGCGGCATTCGCCCGGGTGAGCTACACGTGGATCCCGCGCAGCGAGAACGGCCACGCCGACCGGCTCGCGAACGAGGCGATGGACGGGCAGGACGCGATCGTGTCCGGCCTCGCCGACGACTCGACCGATGCGGCTGTGGACGCGGCGGTCGCGCCGGCCCCCGGCTGGACCGGCGCGGTCGGCGCCCCCACCCGGATGCTGCTGCTGCGGCACGGTCAGACGGCACTGTCGGTGGAACGCCGCTATTCGGGCCGCGGTAATCCGCCGCTCACCGAGTTGGGGCGCGGGCAGGTGCGGGCCGCGGCCGGCCGGATCGCCGCGAAGGGGGCGATCGCGGCGGTCGTGTCGTCGCCGCTGGGGCGGGCCCGTGAGACCGCGGAGGCGGCCGCGGGCGCGCTGGGGTTGCCGGTCACCGTCCACGACGGTCTGATCGAGACGGACTTCGGGAAGTGGGAGGGCCTCACGTTCCTCGAGGCGTCCGAACGCGATCCGGACCTGCACGGCCGCTGGCTGTCCGACACCGCGGTCCGGCCCCCGGCGGGGGAGAGTTTCGACGAGGTACGCACCCGGGTCGAGGCCGTCCGCGACGACCTGACCGCGACGTACGCGGGCAGCAACATTCTCGTCGTCTCGCACGTCACCCCGATCAAGACGCTGCTGCAGCTCGCGCTGGGTGTCGGGCCGTCGCTGCTGTACCGGTTGCACCTGGATCTGGCGTCGCTGAGCATCGCCGAGTTCTATCCGGACGGTGGTGCATCGGTGCGGCTGGTGAACGACACGTCGCACCTGTGACCGGTGCGGTCGGTAGCCGAACGAACGGTCGATTGGATTCGCCATCGGCGGCGGGCGTAGTGTGTCCAATGTGAACGCCCTGCTGACCTGTCGCCGTTGGGTCGACAACTGTCTGCAGTCGAGCGCGGTCTGTCGCTTCTGACGACGCCCGACCTCTCGTGTCCGGGCCGGCTCCCGGAAATCCCGTGTGATGTCCCGGTGCCCCGCGTGTCCCCTGCGTCCTTTCGGAGACCACGCACCGCCGTGCGCTCCCCGTTGTCACCCTGAAAGGCCCTCATGTCGGCCCCCACCCTCGACGCGCCCCGGCGCGCCCTGCCCACGTGGGCAACCTCGTTCGGACCCCAGATCGTCGCCGGTCTGATCCTCGGCATCGTCCTCGGGCTCGTCGCCCGTGCCATGCCGGACGCCGCCGACGGCAACCCGAACTGGCTCGTCGGCACCGTCACCACCATCGGCTCGAGCTACGTCGGGCTGCTGACCGTGTCGGTCATCCCGCTGATCTTCACCGCCGTCGTCTCCTCCATCGCGAACCTGCGCAACGTCGCCAACGCCGCCCGACTGGCCGTGCAGACGCTGCTGTGGTTCGCGATCACCGCGTTCGTCGCCGTGCTGATCGGTATCGCGGTCGGTCTGATCACGCAGCCGGGCGCCAATACCACCGTCGACGCCGCCACCGCGACCGAACCGAAGTCCGCCGGGTCGTGGTGGGCGTTCCTCACCGGACTCGTGCCGCAGAACTTCCTGGGCCTGGGCGCCCGGACCACCGTCACCGAGAGCGCGTCGGGCGCCCTGAGTGCAACCACGTCGCTGAGCTTCAACGTGCTGCAGCTGCTGGTGGTCGCGATCGCGATCGGTATCGCCGCCCTCAAGGTGGGGGAGAAGGCCGAGCCGTTCCTGAACTTCAACGCCGCCCTGCTCGCCATCGTGCAGAAGGTGCTGTGGTGGATCATCCGGCTCGCCCCGATCGGCACCGCCGCGCTCATCGCGAAGGCCGTCGCCACCTACGGCTGGGACGCGATCGGCCAGCTCGGCATGTTCACACTCGCCATCTACATCGGTCTCGCGATCGTGTTCTTCGGCGTGTATCCGGCGATCATCCGCATGCACGGCCTGTCGGTGAAGAACTTCTTCTCCGGGGTGTGGCCGGCCACGCAGCTCGGTTTCGTCTCCCGCTCCTCGATCGGCACCCTGCCGTTGACCGAGCGGGTCACCGAACGCAACCTCGGTGTGCCGCGCGAATACGCGTCGTTCGCGGTGCCGCTCGGCGCCACCACCAAGATGGACGGCTGCGCCGCCGTCTACCCGGCGATCGCCGCGATCTTCGTCGCCCAGTTCTACGGCATCGACCTGGGCCTGACCGACTACCTGCTCATCATCGTGGTGTCCGTCATCGGATCCGCGGCCACCGCCGGCACGACGGGTGCGACGGTCATGCTCACCCTGACGCTGTCGACGCTGGGCCTGCCGCTCGCCGGTGTCGGACTGCTGCTCGCCGTCGAACCGATCATCGACATGGGCCGCACCGCGGTCAACGTCACCGGCCAGGCACTCGTGCCGACCATCGTCGCCAAGCGCGAGAAGATCCTCGACGAGACGCTGTACAACGCGCCCCGGCAGGGCGACCCGTTCGCCGACGAGGACCTCGTCGCCGCCCGCTGAGCGGTGTAGGGGAGCAGCCTCACAGCACCAGCCACACGCAGATCGTCGCCGCGACGACGGCCACGGGAGTGGTGACCAGCCCGAGCACGGTGAACGTATCGAGTTCGGGCCGGTCGCCGTTCGCGGACGCCACCCGACGCCACAGCATCGTCGCGAGCGAGCCCACGTAGGTGAGGTTCGGGCCCAGATTGACGCCGATCAGCATCGCCAGCACCAGCCCGGTCGGGGCGGCGGGACCCAATGCGGCCAGGAGCAGCAGCGTCGCCGGCAGGTTGTTGATCAGGTTCGCGGCGATCGCGGCGACCGCCGCCGTCGCGAGCATCCCGACCAGGCTCGCGTCGGTCGGTAGTCGGTCCGTGAGCCAACTGCCGACCGGCCCGGTCGCGACTCCGGCGACGACGACCGCCAGCGCGAACACGAAGCCGCAGAACGGCAGGTCGGCCGCCCGGGCGAGGCGCCGGGGCTCGGTGCGGCCGTCCTTCAGGGCTACCACGCCCAGGACCGCGGCGGCCACGGCGGCCGTCACCGCCGGCGCGACCCCGACGAGGCCGCCGAACGCGAACCCGAACAGGGCCAGTACGAGGACGGCCAGAGCGAGCACCGGTGCCGGTCCCGCCGGTCGTGGGGTATCCGGTGGTGCCGGCGGTGCCGGTGCCGAGACCAGGTCGCGGCGGAAGAACACCACGAACACCGCCAGTTCGATCAGGAGGGTCACGAGCCACGGCAGCGCCATCACCGCAGTGAAGTGAACGAACGTCAGACCGGTCGCCGAGAACGCGATCAGATTCGTCAGATTCGACACCGGCAGCAGCGTCGACGCCGAATTCGCCAGGTGCGCCGTCGCATACGCATACGGGCGGGGTGACACCCCCAGCGTCCGGGCGGCCCGCAGCACGACCGGCGTCAGCAGCACCACCGTCGCATCCAGGCTCAGCACCGCCGTCGTGACCGCGGCGACCGCGAACACGGCCACCAGCAGACGGCGTGGGCCGCCGGACCGGGTGAGGAACGACGCCACCCACGCGAACACCCCGAGCGCATCCGCCAGATGCGCGAGCACCAGGATCGCCGCCAGGAACGCGACCGTCGGCGCCAGCACCGTGATCTCGTGCCACGCCCGCTCGGGCGGCACGATCCCCGCAACGAGGACGACGGCCGCCGCCGGTGCGGCCGCCACGATCTCGGGCAGGCCGCGCGGCCGCACGATCGCGAACACCATCACGGCGGCCACCAGCAGCACCGCCACGATCGTCACCGACGCATGATGCCACGCCGGGTCAGGCCAGCAGTTTCACCAGGGTCCGCAGATTGCGGGTCGTGGTCACGGCCTTCGGCTTCGGCTTGCCCGTGGACTTGCCGAACGGGCTGTCGAGGGTCCGGCCGCGTTCGACCTCCCAGTACACGACGCTCTCCCCGGACTGGATGCGTTCGATGTCCGGGTCGAGGACCGGATGGTCCGCGAGCAGACCCGCCGCCACGCCGGGATCGGTGGTGAACAGCACGTACGGATGCCGCCCGTCGCGCTCCGGATCGAACGGGTACGCCTCGACGATGCGCCGGAGCGTGTCGACGTCGACCACGATCACCCACGCCTCGTAGCCGAACGCGGACCGCAACGCGGACTCGATCGTCGGCTTCAGTGCGGCGGTGTCGGTGTCGGTGGTGGCGTCGAACAGCACGTTGCCGGTCGCCAGCACCGTCTTCACGTCGTCGAACCCGAGGTCGACGAACACGCGCCGCAGATCGGCCATCGCGATACGGATACCGCCGACGTTGATGCCGCGCAGCAGCGCCACGTAACGGGTCATGCGCCGACGATAGTGCGGGCCACCGACACCGCGGGTTCGGAACCGGAGCGCACACACAGTATTGTTTCCGGTGCGGACGAGTTGGCCGGGCGGCCGCGGCAGAGGGAACCGGTGTCCGACGTGATGCCAGGCCCGACGCCGAGGAAAGTCCGGACTCCACAGAGCAGGGCGGTTGCTAACGGCAACCCGAGGTGACTCGCGGGACAGTGCCACAGAAAACAGACCGCCGACGCGTGAGCGTCGGTAAGGGTGAAAAGGTGCGGTAAGAGCGCACCAGCACCCCGGGTGACCGGGGTGGCTCGGTAAACCCCGCCCGGAGCAAGGTTGAAGGCCGCACCGGTGACGGTGCGGCTGCGCAGGTGTTCGAGGGCTGCTCGCCCGAGCCTGCGGGTGAACCGCTCGAGGTACCCGGCAACGGTGTGCCCAGATGGATGGTCGCCACCCGACGCCTCGCGTCGGGGACAGGATCCGGCTTACACGCCGACTCGTCCGCCCACACTCGAATACGGCGAAGGCCCCCGGAGGAATCCGGGGGCCTTCGCCGTGGCTCTGCGGCGTCCGTGTCCTACTGGAAGAATCCGCCGATCGGATTGATCATGAGGAGCTTGGCCCAGTGCTCGGCGTCGGCCTTGCCGAGGTAGGGGAGCAGGGTGTCGAAGATGATGTAGGACATGCCGGACTCCGATCTGTGACGCAGGCGCGTCGGTACGAAACTGACAGGGTGCACCGGTGCTTCGGTGACGCGAAAGCGTCGACGCGAGTGCGCCGTACGCGCAGAGAGTAGCAGTCCGAGTCGCTTTGTCACAGATGTACGTACTGCACTCTTCGCGTCGCTGCGAATCGGCTGTGCCGGTGACCCGGATGCGGCCGTACCCGAACCCCGGTCGAGGCACACTGGAGACATGAGTGACGACGATCAGTGGTACTTCGACCTGTCCGACGGCTCGGTGTCCCAGGGGCGGACGGGGGACGTGTTCACCCGGATGGGGCCGTACCCCGACCGGGCGACCGCCGAGCAGGCATTGCAGATCGCGGCCGCACGCAACAAGGCGGCCGACGCCGTCGACGACGAGTGGAACAACTGACCGACCGGTTCCGGGGCCGACCGTCACCGCCGGAACCCGAGGTGCCGGTAGGCCTTCCGGATCGCCCGTACACGGCCCGGTAGTTCGTCGGCGGCCCGGACCGTGCGCGCGCGGTCGGCGGCGTACAACACGCCGTACGCGAACGTGTCCTCGTCGTCGGCGCGGGCACGGGCCACCGCATCGAGGATCCGGGCGCGGGCCAGCACCCCGTCCTGGTGGGCGCCGAGCAGCGTCTGCAGCGACTCGGCCGCGGTCGCGAGAGCCGCCGCCGACGGTTCCGCATCCGAGACGGCTTCGGCCGCGTACCGCACCTTCTTGGCGCGCTTGCGAACCCGGTGCAACGCGGCAGCAGTGTCGTCTGCGCCGTCGTCCACATCCGGTCGGCCCGGAACCTTCCGGTACGCCGTGCGCAGCTGCCGGTACGCCGCATCCAGGCCGCCGCGCACCGTCGAACCCTCAGGAACCGGGTGATCGCCGGACGTGACCTCGTCGAGCAGTGCGCACAGTGCCGCGAACCGCGGACCGTCGAACACCTCGAGGATGCGGGCGTGCGCCGCCCGGTACATGTCCTCCTGCACCCCGACCAGACGCTGGTGCACCGACCCGAGCAGCAGATCGGGCGGCTGCGCATCGATCAGGTCGCCGAACCGTCCGGCCAGGACCTCGGCGTCGCGGGCCGCCCCGAGAATACCGCCCAGCCAGCGCAGTTCACCGCGCACCGTCACGGTCGCGGCGGGCGGGAACGCGTCGGAGAACGTGCCGAGCAAACTGCGCATCCGCCGCGCCGCCACCCGCATCCGGTGCACCGAGTCGGGGGCGTCGGCGCGCACATCGGCCACGAGCGACACGAGCCGCTCGTAGTGCCGTCGAGTCGCCGGAACGATCACCCCGGAGACCGTCGTCCCCGCTGCCACACGTCCAGGTCTACCAGCGCGGCAGCGGCCCGTCGACCGGCACCGGGCCGGAATCGTCACGGCCGGAAGCGGTCCGTCGCCTCGATCAGACGATGCGTGATCCCCGGCTCCGACGCGGCATGACCGGCGTCGTCGACGAGGTGCAACACCGACCCCGGCCACACCCGATGCAACTCCCACGCGCTCGCCGCCGGACAGACCACGTCGTAGCGGCCCTGCACGATCACCCCCGGGATCGACGCCAGCACGGCGGCGTCCCGCAACAGCTGCCCCTCGTCGAGGAAGCCGGCGTTGCGGAAGTAGTGGTTCTCGATCCGTGCGAACGCCAACGCGAACCGCGGCTCCGCCGTCTGCTCGACACGGTCGGGATGCGGCAGCAGATGACTCGTCGCACCCTCCCACGTCGACCATGCGACCGCCGCCTCCAACGCCACGTCGGGATTGTCGGCGTGCAGCAACCGGTGATACGCCTCGACGAGGTCACCGGACCGTTCACCCGGCGGGACGGGGGCCAGGAACTGCTCCCACCGCTCCGGGAACAGGAGTCCGGCCCCACCGTTGTAGTACCAGTCGACCTCGCTGCGGCGCAGCAGGAAGATCCCCCGCAACACCAGTTCGGTCACCCGCCGCGGAAACCGCTGCGCGTACGCGAGCGCCAGCGTCGACCCCCACGAGCCGCCGAACACCTGCCAGCGGTCGATACCGAGGGTCGTGCGGAGCGCCTCGATGTCGGCGATCAGACGGTCGGTGGTGTTCACCGACAGATCCGCACCCGACGCGACGTGCGGGGTGGAACGCCCGCACCCGCGCTGGTCGAACAGCACGATCCGGTACGCGTCCGGGTCGAAGAACCGACGGTGCGCCGGATCGGTGCCGCCACCCGGGCCGCCGTGCAGGAACACCACCGGCTTGCCCGACGGATTCCCGCTCACCTCCCAGTACACGTGCTGGTCGTCCCCGACCGGCAGGAACCCGGTCTCGTGCGGGGAAATCGGCGGATACAGCGTCCGCACGACTCAGAACCCGATCAGCGCCGACGCCAGCGTCGGAACCTCGAGCGCATACAGGGCGCCGTCGTGCACCTGCGGGCACTGCTCCGACATGATCGTGTCGACCTGCCCGCGATCACCCGCCAGCTTCAACAGATCCACACCGTTCGCGGTGGCCCACGAGACCACCGCGGTGTTCAGTCCGGCCTTGCCGATCGTCGGCGTGTACGTGCGCCAACTCTGCAACTGCCCGTCGATGTCACTGCACAACTGCGTGACCTGCTCGCCGGAGACACCGAGCGTGTTCCCCGACGACGGTGCCGGCGTGCCGGCCGTCGGCTGCACCTGGGGTGCCGTGGTGTGCGCGGCGGTGCCGGGCGCAGGGGTGTCACCACCAGTGGAGCATCCGGTGGCCAGCGCGGCCAGGGCAGTGGCGGTCGCGAACACGACCGCGAGACGACATCCGGTCATCTGAGGCTCCTCAATGTAGGTGCTGTGCGCCTTTTTGGTAGTGGTAGCTACCAAAAAGGCGCACAGGCAGCGCAACTGCCTAGAAGCTGTGTTCGGGCCCGGGGAAGGTGCCGGCGGCAACCTCGGTGGCGTAGGCGGTGGCCGCGTCCCGCAGGGATGCGCCGACCTCGCCGAACCGCTTGACGAACTTCGCTGTCTTTCCGCTGGTGAATCCGGCCATGTCCTGCCACACCAGTACCTGCGCGTCGCATTCGTTGCCGGCGCCGATGCCGACGGTGGGGATGGTCAGTTTGCGGGTCACCTGGCCGGCGATGTCGGCGGGCACCATCTCCATGACGACGGAGAATGCGCCCGCCTCCTGGACGGCGATGGCGTCGGCGACGAGTTGTTCGGCGCCGTCCCCTCGGCCCTGCACGCGGAAACCGCCGAGACTGTTCACGGACTGCGGGGTGAAACCGATGTGTGCCTGCACCGGGATGCCGGCGGCGGTCAGGGCCGCGATCTGCGGGGCCACCCGCTCACCGCCCTCGAGCTTCACGGCGTGCGCCTGGCCCTCCTTCATGAACCGGAAGGCGGTCTCGAGTGCCTGCTGCGGTGACGCCTCGTAGCTGCCGAACGGCAGATCGGCGATCACCAGGGCGTTCGGGGCGCCGCGGACCACGCCGCGGACCAGCGGCAGCATCTCGTCGATCGTGACCGGGACGGTGGTGTCGTAGCCGTACACCACGTTCGCGGCCGAATCGCCGACGAGCAGCACGGGGATACCGGCTTCCTCGAAGAGGCGGGCGCTGGAGTAGTCGTAGGCGGTCAGTTCCGCCCAGCGGGTGCCCTCGGTCTTCATCGCCTGCAGGTGATGGATCCGGGTCTTGCGCTTGGGTGCGCCGGAGGGGGTGGCGGAACCGCCGTAGACAGCGTTCTCGGACATCGTTGTCCCTTTCTGGCCTCGAGGCCCGCGTTGCGGGTCCCCGGGTGGGGTGCTGACGACCACAGTCTGCCACCGGCCGGGGGTGCGACGAAGGGGGCGGCGGGTGCGGTTCGTCACACCCCTGCGAGTGCATCCGGGAAGGATCGGCCCCGGGTTCCGGGGCCGATCCTTCCCGGACGGGGCACCGGGTGGAACCGTTCGGCGTCCAGTGCGTCGAAACGGATATGGGCAGACCGAGCGATCTCCGCGCCCACCGCATCATGGCGAGACAGGACGGTGTGGTCAGCCTCGCGCAGGCAGTCGAGGCGGGCATGAGCACGACCGCCGTCGACCGGCGGGTCAGCGGCGGCGACTGGCGTCGACTCGACCGCGGCGTGTTCATCCGCGCGGACCGCACCCACACCGCCGCCGTCGAACTGCGGGCGGCGGTACTCGGCGCGGGCGCGGACGCCTGCGCGTTCGGTCCCAGCGCGGCATGGTGGCACGGACTGCTGGACCGCGCTCCCCGCGAACAGTGGGTCACCGTCCCCCGCGGGCGATGCCTGCAACGGCAGACGCCCTGCCGGGTCCGGCGTCGCACACTGCATCGCCTGGATGTCTCGACGGTCCGCAGCCTGCGGGTGACATCGCTGCCGCTGACCGTCCTCGAGGCGGCCGTGGCGTTGCCGAAGGGATCGGTGTCGATGGACCGTGCCCTCCAACGGCACACGACGCTGCCGATCCTCGCGGCCGTCCACGAACGCAACCCGGGTCGACGGGGTGCCGCCGCGGCGGCGCGCCTGCTGCGCTCGGCGGGTGAGGGCGGCGCGTCCGAGGCTGAACGGATGCTGCTGCGGTTGCTGCGCGGTGCCGGGCTGGCGGGGTGGCGACCGCACGTGACCAGTCACGGCTACGAGATCGACGTCGCGTTCGCGCGCCGCATGGTTGCGGTGGAGGTCGACGGGTGGGCGTGGCATCGCGGGGTCGAACGGTTCAACCACGACGCGGCCCGGCAGAACGTTCTCGTCAACGCGGGCTGGCACGTGCTGAGGTTCACGTGGCATCACCTGGTGCACGAACCGGAGAAGGTCCTGGCGCAGATCGTTACGGCTCTCGACCGGTGAGGTTCCGGGATCGGGAAGGATCGGCCCCGCATTCCGGGGCAGATCCTTCCCGGATCGCTCCCACCGGTGCCCGGTCCGGTGCGTGGCACGATCGAGGGCATGTCGACACGACCGCGCACAGTCCTGGCCTCGGCGATCGGGGCGGTGGTCGTGCTGGCGGCCGGGTGCGGCTCGGGAACCGCGCCGGACGTGGCCGGGACGCCGGTGGCGGCGCAGCCGGCGGCGGGGGCCGGGGAGATTCCGGCCGGGCTCGAGGAGTTCTACACGCAGCAGATCGGGTGGGGGTCGTGCGACGACTTCGCGACCGACGGCGAGGAACTCGGCCGGGCACTCGAGTGCGCGCAGGTGACGGTTCCCCTGGACTACGCGAACCCGGGCGGCGACACCGTCGAGTTGGCGCTCTCTCGGTCGACGGCGACGGCGACGGGTGCGCGGATCGGGTCGCTGCTCGTCAATCCGGGCGGGCCGGGCGCGTCGGGGTTGGCGCTCGCGTCGATCGCGGACGGCACGGACGTCGCGGAGCGGTTCGACGTGATCGGCTTCGATCCGCGCGGGGTGGGGGCGTCGACGCCGCAGGTGCGCTGCCTGACGCCGCAGGAGACCGACGCCCGCCGCGCGGAACCGGACGTCGACACGAGTCCGGCGGGGATCGCCCGCAGTGAGGACCGTAACCGGGCGTACGCGGCGTTGTGTGCGGAGCGGTCCGGGTTGCCGCTGCTCGCGCACGTGGGGACGCGGGAGGTGGTGCGGGACCTGGATGTGATCCGGTCGGTGCTCGGCGACGCGAAGCTCAACTATCTGGGTCTGTCGTACGGCACCCGGATCGGCACCGAGTACGCGGAGACCTTCCCGCGGAACGTGCGGGCGATGGTGCTCGACGGTGCTCTCGACCCGGAGCAGGATCCGGTCGAGGAGGTGGTGGCGCAGGGTGCCGGGTTCCAGGCCGCGTTCGACGAGTTCGCCGCCGAGTGTGCGCGGGCCGCCGACTGCCCGCTGGGCACCGACCCGGCCGGCGCGAACGCCCGGTTCCGGGCCCTGGTCGATCCGCTGATCGAGCGTCCGGCGGCGACGACGGATCCGCGGGGCCTGAGTTACGGCGACGCGATCACCGGGGTGCAGCAGGCGCTGTACTCGCCGAACCTGTGGGGGTCGTTGCGCGGCGGGCTGAATCAGGTGGCGGCGGGCCGCGGCGACACGCTGCTGCTGCTCGCGGACCTGTACGAGGGCCGTCTCGGCGACGGCAGCTACACGAACCTCGAGGACGCGTTCAACGCGGTCCGCTGTGTCGACGACCCGCCGGTCACGGACCGTGCGGTGGCGGGGGAGGCCGACACCCGGTACCGGCAGGCGGCCCCGTTCCTCGACGACGGCCGCGGTACCGGCAACGCCCCACTGGACGTGTGCGCGTTCTGGCCGGTCCCGAACACCGGTGCCCCGCACGCAGTTTCGGTGGAGGGGCTGCCGCCGATCGTCGTCGTCTCGACGACGCAGGATCCGGCGACGCCGTATCAGGCCGGTGTCGATCTGGCGAAGCAACTCGGGGGATCGCTCGTCACGTTCCGTGGTGCGCAGCACACCGCGACGTTCGACGGTCGGCCGTGCGTCGACGACCCGGTGGCCGCGTACTTCGTCGACCTGACCGTGCCCGCGCCCGACCTGACGTGTTGACCGGGATCGGCCGAGACGAATTTCACGAAGTAACACGGATGTAACGCGGCATGCCTACGCTCGCGCGTATGGATCGCCAAAAGGAATTCGTGCTTCGCACCCTCGAAGAGCGCGATATTCGGTTCGTCCGATTGTGGTTCACCGACGTCCTCGGCTACCTCAAATCGGTGGCGATCGCGCCCGCCGAACTCGAGGGCGCGTTCGAGGAGGGCATCGGTTTCGACGGGTCCGCGATCGAGGGCTTCTCACGGGTGTCGGAGGCCGACACCGTCGCCAAGCCGGACGCGTCGACGTTCCAGGTGCTGCCGTGGGCGCACAACGACGGCGCGCAGCACTCGGCGCGCATGTTCTGCGATGTCGCGATGCCCGACGGCACCCCGTCGTGGGCCGATCCGCGGCACGTGCTGCGCCGCCAACTGGGTAAGGCCGGCGATCTGGGTTTCTCGTGCTACGTGCACCCGGAGATCGAGTTCTTCCTGCTCGAGAACGGTCCGCTCGACGGGACCCCGCCGATCCCGGCCGACAACGGCGGCTACTTCGACCAGGCGGTGCACGACAGTGCCCCCAATTTCCGGCGGCACGCGATCGACGCGCTCGAGTCGATGGGGATCTCGGTGGAGTTCAGCCACCACGAGACGGCACCCGGCCAGCAGGAGATCGACCTGCGGTACGCGGACGCACTGTCGATGGCCGACAACGTGATGACGTTCCGGTACGTCGTCAAGGAGGTCGCGCTGCGGGAGGGGGTGCGCGCGTCGTTCATGCCGAAACCGTTCGGTGAGCACGCCGGATCGGCGATGCACACCCACATGAGCCTGTTCGAGGGCGACACCAACGCGTTCCACAACCCGGACGACCCGATGCAGTTGTCGGCGACCGGCAAGGCGTTCATCGCCGGAATCCTCGAGCACGCCAACGAGATCAGTGCGGTCACCAACCAGTGGGTGAACTCGTACAAGCGGCTCATCCACGGCGGCGAGGCGCCGACCGCGGCGACGTGGGGTGCGGCCAACCGGTCGGCGCTGATCCGGTTGCCGATGTACACGCCGAACAAGGCGTCGTCGCGTCGCGTCGAGATCCGCAGCCCCGATTCGGCGTGCAACCCGTACCTGACGTTCGCGGTGCTGCTCGCGGCCGGTCTGCGGGGCATCGAGAAGGGTTACGAACTGCCGCCGGAGGCGGAGGACGACGTGTGGTCGCTCACCGACGCCGAACGCCGGGCGATGGGGTACCGGCCGCTGCCGGGCAGCCTCGCGGAGGCCCTGCGTGAGATGGAGCAGTCCGAACTGGTCGCCGAGGCGCTCGGCGAGCACGTCTTCGACTTCTTCCTCCGCAACAAGCGGCGTGAGTGGGAGGAGTACCGCAACCAGGTCACGCCGTTCGAGTTGAAGGCCTACCTCGGACTGTGAGGCCGCCGCACGCGCGTTCGGCCGTCCCCGGTGCGGGACGGCTCGGCCTGATCGAACCCACCGCCCCCGCCGAACTCGGGGTGCTGGGCTGGTCGAACCTCGACGGTGTCGAACTGTTGTGGGCGTTGTCGCGGGCCGCGAACCCGGACCTCGCGTTGCGGACGCTCGTCCGGTTGCAGGAGGCGGCGGGGGGGTCGTGGGGTGACCTCGACGCCGCACTGCGCACCGACACGGGCTTGCGCGGCAGGCTGTTCGGGCTGATCGGCGCGTCCACCGCGTTCGGCGACCATCTGGTGGCGGAGCCGGAGTCGTGGCGGCTGTTGGCCGGGGACATGCGCCTGCCCACGCGGGCGGAGATGACGGCGACGATGCTCGGGTGCGTCGACGCGGTCCCCGAGACGGGGCCGCACGCGTCGGAGCTGCTGTACCGGGCCGCGGTCACCGGGCCGGATGCCGTTGCGGCACTGCGCACGTGCTACCGGGATCAGATGATGGTGCTGGCCGCCGCGGACCTCGCCGCCACCGTCGAGAACGAGCCCGCCGTCCCGTACGAGACCGTCGGGCAACATCTGTCCGACATGGCGGATGCCGCCCTCACCGCAGCGTTGGCGGTGGCCGTCGCGACGGTGTGCCCGGATGGCCCGTGCCCGGCCCGGATCGCGGTCATCGCGATGGGCAAATGCGGTGCGCGGGAACTGAACTACGTCAGCGATGTCGACGTGGTGTTCGTCGCCGAACCGTCGGATGCGGTCTCGAGCCGCATTGCCGGCGAGATGATGCGTATCGGCTCGACGGCGTTCTTCGACGTCGACGCCGCCCTGCGCCCGGAAGGTAAACGCGGCGAACTGGTCCGCACTCTCGACTCGCACATCGCGTACTACAAGCGGTGGGCCAAGACGTGGGAGTTCCAGGCGCTGCTCAAGGCCCGCCCGATGACCGGCGATCTCGACCTCGGCCGGCAGTACACCGAGGCCGTCGCCCCGATGGTGTGGGTGGCGTCCGAGCGCGACGACTTCGTGCCCGAGGTGCAGGCGATGCGCCGCCGCGTCGAGAACTCGGTGCCCCCCGCACTGCGGGAGCGGGAACTCAAACTCGGTCGCGGCAGCCTGCGTGACGTCGAATTCGCCGTCCAGCTCCTGCAATTGGTGCACGGGCGGGCCGACACGTCGCTGCGGGTCGCGAGCACTCTCGACGCGTTGGCCGCGCTCACCGCGGGCGGCTACATCGGACGCGACGACGCCGCGAACCTGACGGCGTCGTACGAGTTCCTGCGACTGCTCGAACATCGGCTGCAGTTGCAGAAACTCAAACGCACCCACACGCTGCCGCCCGCCGACGACGAGGAGGCGCTGCGCTGGCTCGCCCGCGCCGCCCACATGCGCCCCGACGGCCGCAACGACGCGCTCGGGGTGCTGAACGCGGAGATCAGACGCAACGCGCACCGGGTGCGCCGGCTGCACGCCAAACTGTTCTACCGGCCGCTGCTCGAATCCGTCGCCCGCATCGACAAGGACGCGCTGCGGCTGAGCCCGGACGCCGCGGTCCGGCAGCTCGCGGCCCTCGGCTACTCGGCGCCGCAGAATGCGCTCGGGCATCTCACGGCACTGACCGCCGGTGCGTCCCGCAAGGGCCGGATCCAGGCGCTGCTGCTGCCGACACTGCTCGAATGGCTCGGCGACACACCGGATCCCGACGCGGGCCTGCTCGCATACCGGCGCCTGTCCGACGCCCTCGTCGACGCCACCTGGTTCCTGCGGCTGCTGCGCGACGAGGCGTCCGTGGCCCAGCGGCTCATGACGGTCCTCGGCTCGTCGGCGTACATCCCGGACCTGTTGGTCAAGGCGCCCGACGTGATCCGGCTCTTCGCGGACGGGCCGTCCGGGCCGCGGCTGCTCGAGCCGCAACCCGAGGACGTCGCGCGCGGCATCCTGTCGTCGTCGGCCCGCTACGTCGACCCGGTGCGTGCGGTCGGTGCGGCCCGCTCGCTGCGCCGCTACGAACTCGCGCGCGTCGCGAGCGCCGACGTCCTCGGCATGCTCGACGTCCCGCAGGTGTGCCGGGCGTTGTCGTCGGTGTGGGGGGCGGTACTGGGTGCGTCCCTGGCCGCGGTGGTCCGGGCGAGCGAGGTCGACTCCGGTGAGCCCGCGCCCGCGACGTTCGCGGTGATCGGCATGGGACGGCTCGGTGGCGGTGAACTCGGCTACGGGTCCGACGCCGACGTGCTGTTCGTGTGCGAACCGCGTGAGGGCGCCGACGAGACCCGGGCCGTCAAGTGGGCCAACACGATCGGTGACCGGGTGCGCTCCCTGCTCGGTGCGCCGAGCACCGATCCGCCGCTCGAGGTGGACATCGGACTGCGGCCCGAGGGGCGCAGCGGCCCGCTGGTGCGGACCCTGGCGTCGTACGAGGCGTACTACGCGCAGTGGGCGCAGGCGTGGGAGGTACAGGCGTTGCTGCGGGCGCACACCGTCGCCGGCGACACCGACCTGGGGCTGCGGTTCCTGCACATGATCGACGCGACCCGCTATCCGGCAGGGGGAGTGTCCGAGCAGGCCGTCCGGGAGATCCGGCGGATCAAGGCGCGCGTCGACTCGGAGCGGCTGCCGCGCGGCGCGGACCCGTCCACCCACACCAAACTGGGCCGCGGCGGTCTCGCCGACGTCGAATGGACCGTCCAGCTCATCCAACTCCGGCACGCCCACGAGGTCCCGTCGCTGCACAACACGTCGACCCTCGAGACACTCGACGCGATCGGGGCCGCGGAACTGCTCGGCGAGACCGACGTCGAACTGCTGCGGGACGCGTGGCTCACCGCCACCCAGGCCCGCAACGCGCTCGTCCTGGTCCGGGGCAAGCCCAGCGACCAGCTGCCCGGACCCGGCAAACTACTGGCCGCGGTCGCGCAGGTCGCCGGCTGGCCCGGCGGCGACGCGAACGAGTTCCTCGACAACTACCTGCGCGTCACCCGCCGTGCGAAGGCCGTCGTGCAGCGGGTGTTCGGCGGCGAGTGACGCTCAGCTGCCCGCGAACAGCCGGATCCGCTGTTCGCGGCTGCGCTCGAGATGGCCGCGCATGTGCTCGCGGGCGGCCTTCTCGTCCCGGGCACGGATCGCGGCGAGGATCTGTTCGTGTTCGGTGTTGAGCAGTTCGGGTTCGCCGTAGTTGGACGGCGGACCGCTGTCGTAGATGCGCAACTGCGTGGTCAGGCGCACCAGCAGCGTCATGATGGTGGTGTTGTGGGCGGCCTGCCACAGGGCCTCGTGGAAACGGAAGTTGTCGACCTGGGCGGTGCTGTCGTCGTCGGTGTGGCAGCACGAGTCGTGGAGGCGTTCGAGGCGGGCCATGTCGAGTTCGGTGTGCCGGAGCGCGGCCGACCCGGCGGCCTCCGCCTCGAGGGCGACACGGGCGGCATAGATCTCGATGACGTCCTCGGCGCTGCCGGAGCGGACCCGGAATCCGCGTGCGGCGCGCTCGAGCAGGCCGTCGTGGGAGAGCCAGTTGAGTGCTTCCCGGATCGGGGTGCGTGACGCTCCGTACGTTTCGCTGAGCTGGGTTTCGTGCAGGGCGGCCCCGCGGGGGAAGATGCCGTCGAGGATGTCGGCGCGCAGGCGCAGGTACTGCTTGGACGTCTGATCGGAGCGGCCGGAGGCGCCGGAGGGCAGCAGTATGCCCGGATCCGTCACGTCGTCCTCGTGCGTCATCGTGTCCCCTCTGTCAGGTCTGTCAGGTCTGTCGTCGAACCCCCCGATTATGCCACTGGTGACACACGGATACGACCGGATACGTTTGTGTGCGCTTTGCCTCGAATTGGCGATTCGTTCAGTTCTTCCTGGTGCCATCTGCCGTGCAGGGTGGTAACGAAGGAGAACGATTGTGACGAACGGACTGACGCGGCGACAGGCGTTGAAGATTCTGACCGCGGGCACGGCCGCGGTCGGGGTGGGGGCGCTCGCGACGGCGGCACCGGCCGGAGCCCGGCCCGGACCGGAGATCCGGGTGCTCTCGCTGAACACGTGGCACGGCGGCGCGAAGATCACGAACGGGGCCGACCGGATCGTCGACCTGATCCGGTCGACGCGCGCCTCGATCGTGCTGCTGTCGGAGGCCGGCGACACCACGGCCGAACTCGCGACCCGGCTGGCCGCGCAGGGGCTGCACTTCGAGGCGGCGACGTCGTCGGACACCGGCATCCTGTCGGCCTTCCCGATCGTCGAGACCGGGAAGCTCGACTACATGGTCAAGGCCGTCGTGACCGTCGACGACCTCGAGATCGCGGTGTACGCCGCGCACCTCGAGTACCGGTGGTACGCGACGTACCTACCGCGCGGCTACGGTGGCGGCCACCCGAGCGGGGAGTTCTCCGAGTTCGGCTGGAACAAGCTGCCCGGCGGGCCGGTCACCGACGCCGACACGGTGCTGCGCGTCAACGCGGCCTCGGGCCGCCCCGCCGTGATCGAGGCGTTCCTCGCGGACGCCGCCGCCGAACAGCAGAAGGGCCGGCAGGTGCTCATGGGCGGCGACTTCAACGAGCCCTCCCACCTGGACTGGGCCGCCGACACCCGCGACCTGTACGACCACCACGGGGTCGTGGTGCCGTGGCAGTCCACCCGACTGCTCGAGGCGGCCGGTTTCGTCGACGCCTACCGGGCGACGTACCCGAGCGCCGTGACACATCCGGGCTTCACGTGGCCGTCGGACAACCCGAACGTCGCCGTCTCGGACCTGACGTGGGCGCCCGACGCAGACGAACGCGACCGCATCGACTACGTGTTCGCCGGACCCGGCACCCGGTTGCGGCTGCAGTCCGCGGGGATCGTCGGACCGCGGGAGACCATCGTGCGCAGCGAACGGGTCGCGGAGACGAGCCGGGACAACTTCGTTGCCTCCCCGACGCCGTGGCCCACCGACCACAAGGCGGTCCTCGCCACCTACCGGTGCCTGCCGGCGTCCGGCGGGTTCGGTTCGCTCGGTTCGCTCGGGGGATCGGTGTCCTGATTCCGGCACACCCGCCGCGTCACAGCCCTGCAATCACCGTTGCAGGGCTGTGACCCAGGTCGCCGACGCACCCGATTTCGCCTGTGTGATCGTGACTTGACTGTTCGGTGTGTCCGGGGGTGGGGTGTCGGGCATCACGAACCGGGTGGTCGTGCTGAATGCTGTCAACACATGCATCGATGCAGATGGGGGTGTGTTTCGTGAGGTCGTGTGGTGGTACGGGGTCCGACCGTCCCCGTATACGTGCATCCGGGTTCACGTACCCGGGCGGGTAGTTCTACGGATGTTTCCAATCGATAACAACGGAACTCTGGGTGGTGCCCGAACACCGATAGCACACGATGTCGGACCACCAGCAACACCCCCTGGAGGACCTCGAATGGCCAACCACCGCACGCAGAAGACGACCCGCCTGACCCGCACCACCCGCGGACTGCTGTTCGGAGCCGTCACCGTCGGCGCCCTCATGATCCCCGCCACCCCCGCGATGGCACAGCCGTTCTCGTTCGGCAGCGTCGACATCGCACCCACCCAGGTCGCATCACACGGGCAGGCTGTCGCCAACGCCGCCCAGTCCAAGGTCGGCTCGCCCTACGTGTGGGGCGCCACCGGCCCCAGCTCGTTCGACTGCTCCGGCCTGGTCCAGTGGGCCTACAAGCAGGCCGGCGTCAACGTCCCGCGCACCAGCCAGGCGCAGGTCGGCGGCGGCACCCCGGTCGCCAAGGGCAACCTGCAGCCCGGTGACGTCGTCGCCTTCTACGGCGCCGAGCACGTCGGCGTCTACATCGGTGGCGGCAGCGTCGCCCACGCCCCGACCGAGGGCGACGTCGTGAAGATCTCGCCGGTCGACTCCATGCCGTTCGCCGGAGCCAGCCGCTACTGACCGTCCCCGTCCTTCCCGAGCCCGTCACTCTCCCCGAGTGGCGGGCTCTTCCGCGTCCGGGCCACACTCGGAGGGCATACAGAGAGGAGACGGTGATGTCGTTTCCCGAGACCATGCGGGCCGCGTTCGTCCGGGAGACGGGCGGCGCCATCGAGATCGGGGACCTGCCGGTGCCACGGCCCGGACCCACCGACGTCCTGGTCCGCACGACCGCGTCCGCCGTCGACCGCGTCGACCTGTTCGTCCGCGCGGGCACCTACCGCACCCGCACCCCGTTCCCGTTCGTCCTCGGCCGTGACCTCGTCGGCACCGTCGCCGCGGTCGGCCCGGTCGTCGACGCCGTGACGGTGGGGGACCGGGTGTGGGCCAACAGTCTCGGCCACGACGGACGGCAGGGTGCGTTCGCCGAGTACGCGGTCGTCGCCGCGGATCGGGTGTACCCGGTGCCGGACGGTGTCGCCGACACCGATGTCGTCGCGATCGCCCACACCGGGGCCACCGCCTGGCTCGGACTCGTCCGGGAAGCGGCTGTCCGGCCGGCGGAGACCGTCGTCGTCGGGGGCGCGGGCGGCGGGGTGGGCAGTGCCGCCGTGCAGCTGGCGACCGTGGCGGGCGCCCGCGTGATCGCGACCTGCTCGCCGTCCGACGACGCCTGGTGCCGGTCGTGCGGCGCCGACGTCGTCCTCGACTACCACCACGACGACCTGCACGACCGCATCCGCGACGCGGCCCCCGGCGGCGTCGACGTGTGGTGGGACAACAGCGGCCACCAGGATTTCGTGGCGAGCCTGCCGCTGATGCGCCGCGGCGGCCGGGTCGTCGTCTCCGCCGGACTCGGCTCCGGCACGCACCCGGCCCTGCCCGTCGGCGACATGTACACCCGCGACGTGAGCCTGCGCGGCTTCGCGATCAGCAACGCGTCCGTCGCCGATCTCGCCGACGCGGCCACCGGCGTGTCCCGGATACTCGCCGCAGGACGGATCAGCGCCCGGATCGGCGCCACCTACCGACTGGCGGACGCCGCCGCCGCACACCGGGCCCTGGAATCGGGAACAGTGACGGGACGGATCGTGGTACTGCCGTGACACGAACGATCGACACCCGCACCCTCAGGGGACCCTCCCGTGTGCTGCCCATCCGTTACCTGGAGAGAATCACTCTCTATCCAGTTCGAGGAGCGATACGCCCCGCGCCGTGAGCCGGAAGCGCAGCGGTTTCTTCGTGACCGTCTCGATGATTCCGGCGTCGTCCAGGCGCCGAAGCCGCGGGCGGACGAACTGGCTGGACCGACCCACCGTCTCGGCCAGGGTGTTCAACTTGACGGCGCGGTTCGCATCGAAGCAGTGGGCCTGACCCAGGGTGAACAGGACTGCGCCGATGTCGTTGCTGTCAACCGGCGGCGCCGACTCGCGATCGAGTCCCACGCTCAGCGGAAACTCCTTGTCCTCCACCAGAACGCGGATACGCTCCTCGATCGTCTCGATCGTCTGCCGGCGTTCGGAGAGGTCGAGCAGCAGGCGATGTTGCGCCTCGGCGATGATCTCCAGCATGACGATCAGATAGGGCGTCAGATCTCCGCGGTTCAACGGATTCTCCGCGTCGGAGAACGCCTTGTAGTAGCGATCCTTGTTGTCGGCGACGGTCGCCGACAACGCCAGACTCGCATACGGAGCCAGCACCTGTTTGAGATCCAGTGCGAGAAGGTAGCGCCCGGTTCGGCCGTTGCCGTCGTAGAACGGGTGCGTGTACTCGAAGACGAAGTGCGCGACCACTGCTCTGATCAACCGAGGGATCGAGTCGTCGCGTCCCTGGCTCAGCATGAGTGTCAGCGCGTCGTCGATCGCTGATTCGGGCACCACGCCGGTGTGCACGATCTTGGTCCCTGATGTGATCGACACGGATCCTCGCCGGAACCTCTTCCCGTCGGGGGAGTCCTCCACAGGAATCTCGCCCCGAGTTACCGCGTCGTAGGCGGCCCGGATGTCGTCGAGCGTCTGCGGACTTTCGGCCTGGTTGTTGCCGATGGCGAGGTAGAGTCTCGCCATCTCCGCGAACCGCTTGCGCGAGAGAGGCTGTTCCGACCGCACCATCTCGATGGCCTCGCTGATCTCCTTCCGGGTCGAGCGGACCTGTTCGATCTCGTTCGTTGCCTGGATCTCGTCGATCACCATGTGATACAGGTAGTGGCTGCACGCGCGGTCTGGCAGTCGGTTCCACTGGGCCTGAATCTTCGGCTCGAAGCTCATGATCCGTTCGATCAGAGCTGCGATTTCGGGTGTCATCAGCGCGAACATCGAGTGTTCGCCGATCGGTAGGTCCCAGTGGACAGCGGCGGGAGACTCTCGTCGCGCTCGTTCCTCGGCGTCGGCGCCGGCACGATCTCGTTGGTGGAAGATCGACTTCAACGTCCTGTACGCCATCCAGTCTCTCCTGGTCTCTACATCATGTAGCTATATCACCTAACGGGCTTATTTTATCTAGAGCTGCATCTGGATAAAATAGAACTGCAGAACGGGTGTCGTTTCGCGGCCAACGCTTGCCGTATGGGCGGCGGTGACTACAGCATTCCGAACCGAGACCAGGGCGTTCGCGGGCCGCCTCGGAGTTGCAGAGCAGCATCCCGATGCCCGACGCAGACGAGTCGACCCGCTCTGCGATCGGTTCAGTGATCGCGGAGCGGGCCGACTCGGGGAGTGCTGCGGACGAACTGCGGACGGATGCGGGAAGCGTCACGTAACGCAGCAGGTCAGCGGGTTACGAGACTCAGCAGTCGTAGTACAGGTTGAACTCGTACGGGTGCGGACGCAGGTTGACCGGTGCGATCTCCTGCTCCCGCTTGAGTGAGATCCAGGTCTCGATCAGGTCGGACGTGAACACGCCACCCTCGGTGAGGTAGTCGTGATCCTGCTCGAGACGGTCGATGACCGCGGACAGGCTGGTCGGCGCCTGCGGGATGCCGAGGGCCTCCTCCGGGGGCAGCTCGTACAGGTCCTTGTCGACCGGGGCCATCGGCTCGATCTTGTTCTTGATGCCGTCCAGGCCGGCCATCATCTGCGCCGCGAAGTTCAGGTACGGGTTGCCCGACGAGTCGGGGGCGCGGAACTCGATGCGCTTGGCCTTCGGGTTGTTGCCCGTGATCGGGATACGGACCGCCGCCGACCGGTTGCGCTGGCTGTACACCAGGTTGATGGGGGCCTCGTAGCCCGGCACCAGACGGTGGTACGAGTTGATCGTCGGGTTCGTGAACGCCAGCAGCGACGGCGCGTGGTGCAGGATGCCGCCGATGTACCAGCGGGCCAGATCCGACAGGCCCGCGTAGCCGGACTCGTCGTGGAACAGCGGCTTGCCGTCCTTCCACAGCGACTGGTGCACGTGCATGCCCGAACCGTTGTCGCCGAACAGCGGCTTCGGCATGAAGGTGGCCGACTTGCCGAACTGCCAGCACGTGTTCTTCACGATGTACTTGAACAGCTGCAGGTCGTCCGCCGCCGCGAGCAGCGTGTTGAACTTGTAGTTGATCTCCTGCTGGCCGCCGGTGCCGACCTCGTGGTGGCCGCGCTCGAGCTCGAAGCCCGCGTTCGCCAGGTTCGTCGAGATCGCGTCACGCAGGTCGACGTAGTGGTCGTACGGGGCGACCGGGAAGTAGCCGCCCTTCTCGCGCACCTTGTAACCGAGGTTCGGGGAGCCGTCGGCGTTGCGGTCGTTGCCGGTGTTCCAGGCACCCGACACCGAATCGAGCTCGTAGAACGCGCCGTTCATCGCCGAGTCGTAGCGGACCGAATCGAACACGTAGAACTCGGCCTCGGCACCGAAGTACGCGGTGTCCGCGATACCCGTCGACTTCAGGTACTCCTCCGCCTTGCGGGCGACGTTGCGCGGATCTCGGCTGTACGCCTCCCGCGTGAACGGATCGTGGACGAAGAAGTCCATGTTCAGCGTGCGCGCCTTGCGGAACTGGTCGATCCGCGCCGTGGAGACGTCCGGCAGCAGCGTCATGTCCGACTCGTGGATCGACTGGAAGCCGCGCACCGAGGAACCGTCGAACGCGAGCCCGTCCTCGAACACGTCCTGGTTGAACGCGGACGCCGGGATCGAGAAGTGCTGCTGGACGCCGGGCAGGTCACTGAAGCGAATGTCGACGTACTCGATGTCCTGGTCGGCGATGTACTTGATGACCTCTTCGGCCGTGGAGAAAGCCACGTGTGCTCCTTCAGTCGGTTACCTGCCGGTCGGGTTACGGCGGTGTCGTCGAGGCAAGACGGTAGAGAGCCGGTGTTGCCCACTAATCAAGGTTATGTTTCACCAGTGTTACGCGTCGGTGTTCGGTGGGCATATGCCACGCGAATGTGACCGGACCCACGGTCGTGACTGTGACGCAGTGCACCGATCCGGCCTGGTCCGGGCGGCCCGTGCCCGCCGCCGCCTATCCTGGACGGCATGGCACGTATGACCGGCTCCTGGCTCTCCGGACCCTCCGCGGCACTACCGAAGGATCAGACCGAACCGCAGGCCCACCGCGGTGAACTGCTCGGACTGCCGGCCGACGGCCCCGGAGCACTCTCCACCACCGGCCGCCGCATCGCGGCCCTCGCGATCGACTGGCTCACCTCCGCCGGCGTCGTCCTGCTCCTCATCGGCCCCGCACCCCTCGAGAACCCCCGACTCGGCACCTACACGATGATGCTGTGGTTCGCCGTCGGCGTCGCCTGCGTCACCCTGTTCTCCTTCACCCCCGGCCAGTACATGCTGGGCCTGCAGGTCGCCCGCGTCGACGCCCCCACCAAGGTCGGCATCCTCCGCGCCCTCGGCCGCCAAGCCCTCATGGTGTTCATCGTCCCCGCCGTCATCACCGACGTCGACGGCCGCGGCATGCACGACCGTGCCACCGGCACCGCCCTCGTCCGCGTGCGCTGATTTCGCCGACCCCTGAAAGCCGCTGAAAGCCGCTGAAACGCCGAATGTCACATCGGTTCAGTCCAACTGAACCGATGTGACATTCGGCCATACAGGGGAGTGGGTCAGCGGCGACGAATCGTGCGCTGCATGCCCTTCATCTTCGCGCCGGGGGGCAGGGGGCCCTTGGGCATCGCGGCGCCGGACCGGTTGCCGAGGGCGGCGAGGCGGGCCTCGAGGGAGTCCATGCGCTTGGTGTCGATGTTGCGGGGGAGCTTGTTCAGCTGCTTGGTGAGCTGGGACAGCGGCACCAGGCCGTCGCCGTTGCCGACGACGAAGTCGTAGATGGGGGTGTCGCCGACGAGGCGCGCGGTCTTCTTCTTCTCCTGCGCGAGGAGGCCCTTGACGCGCTGCGGGGAGCCTTCGGCGACGAGGATGACGCCGGGGCGGCCGACGACGCGGTGCACGACGTCGAGTTGGGTGGTTCCGGCGACAGCGGTCTTGACGCGCCACGCGCCCTGCATGTTGTCGAGGGCCCACGCGGCGGCACCGGCCTGCCCTTCGGCCTTGCCGTACACGGTCTTCTGGACGCGCTTGCCGAAGATGATGAATCCGAGCATGACGCCGACGAGCAGGCCGATCGGCAGCAGGAACCACTGGATGCCGAAGATGAGGCCGATCAGGAAGAACACGAGGGTGCTGAGCACCAGTGCGCCGATGATCAGCGGCAGCAGCAGCTTGTCTTCCTTGCGCTGCATCTGGAACGCCTGCCAGAGCTGGGTGCGTCGTTCCTTGGATGCCTGCTTGCGGGCCGCTTTCGCTGCAGCCTTCGCTTCCTTGCTGGGTTTGCCCGCTTTTCCGGACTTACTGCCGTTCGCCATACCTCACAGGATACGTCCCTCACCGCGTCCGATCGCGTTCACGGTGAGGGACGAACCTCTGTTGCAGTGAGGGACGAGCTGCCGGTCAGGCGCGGGCGGCGAGACGTTCGAGGACCGAGCCGGCTTCCTGTGCGGCGCTGCCACCGTCGGCGAGGTGTGCCTGCCCGTCGGGGAGGGGGCGCCCGTGGTGGGCCATCGCCTGGGCGTACAGGCGGCCGGCCCGGTACGAGGAGCGGACCAGTGGTCCGGCCATGACACCGGCGAACCCGATCTCCTCGGCGGCCTGGGAGTGTTCGACGAACTCCTCCGGCTTGACCCAGCGTTCGACGGGATGGTGCCGCGGCGACGGCCGCAGGTACTGGGTGATGGTGAGGATGTCGCAGCCGGCGTCGTGCAGGTCGACCATCGCCTCACGCACCTCGTCGGGGGTTTCCCCCATGCCGAGGATGAGGTTCGACTTGGTGACGAGTCCGAAGTCGCGGGCGGCGGTGATGACCTCGAGGGACCGTTCGTAGCGGAACGCGGGCCGGATCCGTTTGAAGATGCGGGGCACGGTCTCGAGGTTGTGGGCGAGGACCTCGGGGCGGGCGTCGAACACCTCGGCGAGCAGGTCCGGTTTCGCGTGGAAGTCGGGGATCAGGTTCTCGACGCCGGTGGTCGGGTTCAACTCGTGGATCTGCCGGACGGTTTCGGCGTACAGCCAGGCGCCTTCGTCGGGGAGGTCGTCGCGGGCGACACCGGTGATGGTGGAGTAGCGCAGGCCCATCGACCGGACGGATTCGGCGACCCGGCGCGGTTCGTCCCGGTCGAGGGCGGTGGGTTTGCCGGTGTCGATCTGGCAGAAGTCGCAGCGGCGGGTGCACTGGTCGCCGCCGATGAGGAAGGTGGCCTCGCGGTCTTCCCAGCATTCGTAGATGTTGGGGCAACCGGCCTCCTCGCACACCGTGTGCAGGCCCTCGCTCTTCACCAGGCCCTTCAGCTCGGTGTACTCGGGGCCCATCTTGGCGCGGGTCCGGATCCAGGCGGGCTTGCGTTCGATCGGAGTTTCCGCGTTTCGAGCCTCGATGCGGAGCAGCTTGCGACCTTCTGGGACGACACTCACGTGTGCGATGGTACGCCTGACCGAACGCGTCGTCGGGTCCGGCCGGTATCCCTCAGCCGAAGCGGACGGTGGTGAACTCCGGTGCCGGACGGGCGAACTCGTCGGTAACTTCGGTGCGTTCGATGTCGCGGACCGTCACCGGCAGCGTCCCGTCGAGAGCAGCGAGGACGGCGGTGGTGACCGCGTCGGTGACCTCGCCGACGGTGACGTCCCGGCCGAGCTCCCGCGACAGGGTCGTCACCCCGGCGTCCCGGATGCCGCAAGGGACGATGTTGTCGAACCCGTCGAGGGCGGCATTGCAGTTCAGGGCGAAGCCGTGCATCGTGACGCCGCGTTGCACCCGGACGCCGATCGCGGCGACCTTGCGTTCGGGCAGCCACCGGCCGTCGGCGGCGGCAGCGGCCAGCCACACCCCGGACCGTCCCTCGACGCGGCCGCACGTGACACCCAGGTCGGTGCACACCTCGATGAGGGCCTCCTCGAGGCGTCGCACGTAGTCGACGACGTCGACCGGTTCGGCGAGGCCGACGATCGGATACCCGACGAGCTGTCCCGGACCGTGCCAGGTGATCTTGCCGCCGCGGTCGACGTCGATGACCGGGGTGCCGTCGGCCGGACGGTCCTCGGGGGCGGTGCGCCGGCCCGCCGTGTAGACGGCGGGATGCTCGAGCAGCAGCAGCGTGTCGGGGCCCTCGCCGTCGGCACGGCGGGTGGCCAGCTCACGCTGGTGATCCCAGGCGGCCACGTAGTCGATCCGGCCGAGACGCTCGACGGACATCGGATCGGAACTGGACCGGGCCGACGCGGTAGCACTGCTCATGCGGACGACGTTACGCCCGCCGACCGCACGGTCCGTCACCGGCCGAGTGCGTACCGGAGGGCGTCGTCGATCGTGGTGTGCCGGAACGGGAATCCGGCGGACGTGAGCACCCGCGGGACGGCCCGCTGCCCGGACAGCACCGCCTCGTCGGCGAACTCGCCGATCAGCGCGGACACCACGACGCCCGGCACCCGCCACGGCGTCGGACGGTGCAGCGCGCGGCCCATCGCCGCGGTGAAGCGGGTGTTGGTGACCGGTTCCGGGGCGCACAGGTTCACCGGCCCCGACACGGCGTCGTGGTCGAGCACGAACTCGATCGCGGCGAGCTCGTCGGCCAGTGAGATCCACGACAGGTACTGGCGTCCGCTGCCGAGCCGGCCACCGAGTCCGAGTCGGAAGATCCGGCGCAGCGGGCCGAGCAGACCGGCGTGCGGCGCCAGGACCGGGGCGGTGCGCAGCGACACCGTCCGCACCCCGGCGGCGGCCGCGCCGCCGCTCGCCGCCTCCCAGTCCCGGCACAGCCCGGCCAGGAAACCGTCACCCGGCGCGGACCGTTCGTCGACGACCCGGTCGCCGGTGTCGCCGTACCAGTTGATGCCGGACGCGGTGACCAGTACCGGCACCTGCGCATCGACGACCGCGCGGGCGAGGACGTCGGCCGGGGTGATCCGGCTGTCCCGCAGCGCCTGCTTGTAGGCGCCGGACCAGCGGCGGCCTGCGATCCCGGCGCCGCACAGGTTCACGACGGCGTCGACGCCGCGCAGGGCCCCGACGTCGAGGACGCCGCGTTCGGGATCCCACGCGACCTCGTCCGGGCGGGCGACGGGCCGCCGCACCAACCGGACCACGTCGTGGCCGTGGATGTGCAGCGCGTCGACCAGCGCGGACCCGATCAGGCCGGACGATCCGGCGACGACTACCCGCATGCGACTCCTCCCGATACCGGAAACGCCGCGGGGCACCCTCTCCGGTGGGAGAGGGTGCCCCGCGGCGTGGGGAACACGGACCCTTACAGGCCGAGGTCGGCCTCGAACGCGGCGTCCTCGAGACGCTGCTTGATCGTGGTCAGGAAGCGACCCGCATCGGCACCGTCGACCAGACGGTGGTCGTAGGTCAGCGGCAGGTAGCACATCGAGCGGACGCCGATGGACTCGTTGCCGTTCTCGTCCTGCACGACGACCGGACGCTTGACGATCGCGCCGGTGCCCAGCATCGCGGCCTGCGGCGGCACCAGGATCGGGGTGTCGAACAGGGCGCCCTGGCTGCCGATGTTGGTGATGGTGAACGTGCCACCGGCGAGCTCGTCCGGCTTGAGGCCACCGGATCGGGCACGCTTGGCGATGTCGGCGATGGCGCGGGCCAGGCCGGCCAGCGACAGGTCGCCGGCGTTGTGGATCACCGGGGAGAGCAGACCCTGCTCGGTGTCGACCGCGATGCCCAGGTGCTCGGCGGCGTGGTACGTGATCTCCTTGGTGCCCTCGTTGTAGGACGCGTTCACGTTCGGGTGAACCTTGAGCGCCTCGACGACGGCCTTCGCGAAGAACGGCAGGAACGTCAGGTTGACGCCCTCACGGTCGGCGAAGTCGGCCTTGGCCTGAGCCCGCAGCGCCGCGATCTTGGTGACGTCGACCTCGAAGGTCTGGGTCAGCTGCGCCGTGGTCTGCAGGGACTCACGGGTCTTGGTCGCCGTGATCTGGCGGATCCGGTTGGCCTTCTGCGTGGTGCCACGCAGGTTGGCCAGCTCGGGGCGGACACCGGCCGGGGCGGCCGGGGCCGCGGCAGCAGCCGGAGCCGCAGCCGCCGGGGCGGCCGGAGCCTTCGCAGCCTCGGCGGCGGCGAGCACGTCCTGCTTGCGGATGCGACCACCGACACCGGTGCCGGTCACCGCGGCCAGATTCACGTTGTTCTCGGCGGCCAGCTTGCGGACCAGCGGAGTGACGTACGGGGTGGCGTCACCCGACGGTGCGGCAGCCGGAGCGGGAACTGCCGGTGCCGGAGCAGCCGGAGCGGGAGCCGGGGCAGCCGGAGCCGGTGCGGGAGCAGCCGGTGCGGGAGCAGCCGGTGCGGGAGCAGCGGGAGCCGGGACGGGTGCCGGAGCAGCCGGTGCGGCGGCCGGGGCACCGGAGCCGACGACGGCCAACTGGCCGCCGATCTCGACGACGTCGTCTTCCTGCGCGCTGATCTCGAGCAGCACACCGGCGACGGGCGACGGGATCTCGGTGTCGACCTTGTCGGTGGAGACCTCGAGCAGCGGCTCGTCGACGGCGACCTCGTCACCGACGGCCTTGAGCCAGCGGGTGACGGTGCCCTCGGTGACGGATTCGCCGAGCTCGGGCATCTTCACCGGGGTGCCGGGCGCGGCACCGGCGGCGGGCGCGGCAGCAGGAGCCGGGGTGGCAGCGGCAGGAGCCGGGGCAGCCTCGACGACCGGTGCGGGTGCCGGGGCGGCAGCGGGAGCCGGGGCGGCGGCGGGCGCGGGAGCCTCACCGGCCTCACCGATCACGGCCAGTTCGCCGCCGATATCGACGACGTCGTCCTCCTGCGCGACGATCTTCGTCAGAACGCCGGCGGCCGGAGACGGAATCTCGGTGTCGACCTTGTCGGTGGAGACCTCGAGCAGCGGCTCGTCGACGGCGACCGTGTCCCCTTCCTGCTTGAGCCACCGCGTGACAGTTCCCTCGGTGACGGATTCACCCAGGGCTGGCATCTGGACGGAGAAGGCCATTTCTTTCGACTCCTCGACGATTGTGTTCGGGTTGTTGAGTTGTAGCGACTTGTGGTCGCAACCATTGTGCTCGGCAAGCATGGTTCCGGCGGCGTTGTACGACGGATCCGAGACGCATCACACGGGTCGTGTGCTGCGCGTCGGACGCGTCGTGCGACGCACCCGGACCATCCTTCCATTGATGCCCGGGGCGTGTCGTGGGAGGGCCGCGTCGCGCCGATTTCCGTGTCGCCGGACACGGTGACTGGCAAAATCGGACGGATGCCGCGGAGTGGTCCGCGACACACCGGGAGGAGAGTTCGCGTGGGGTTGTTCGACCGATTCACTCGTGGCCGGGGGCAGACGCCGTCGGCCACGTCCGACGACGCCCGGTACCTCGCGGACTGGACGCGGACACACCACGGCGTCGAGGCCTACATCGAACCGCAGACGACGGTCACCGAGATGACCGTCGTCCTCGTCGCCGCGGACGGGGAGTGGACACGGCGCAAGGTCGGCGGGGACCGCGGTGCCCGCCGCCTCGGGGAGGAGCTGCGGATCCCGGTCTACGACGTGCACAAGACCGGGTATCCGCAGCGGATGCGGGACTACGACAACCGCCGCCGTATCGAACGCAAACGCGCCCGGGAGGCCTGACGGCCTGTGCGCCTTTTCGGTAGCAGCTACTACCAAAAAGGCGCACAGCACCTAGCCGTTGACCGCGATGTCCTCGAGCACCGAGATCATGGTGCGGACCGGGACGCCGGTGCCACCCTTGCCGGTGTAGCCGAACGGGCCGCCGGTGTTGAACGCGGGGCCGGCGACGTCGAGGTGCGCCCACTGGACACCGTCGGCGACGAATTCCTTGAGGAAGATCGCGGCCGCGAGCATGCCGCCCCAGCGGTGCGGGGTGACGTTGGCAAGGTCGGCGACCCGGGAGTTGAGGTCGGTGCGCAGTTCGGTGGGCATCGGCATCGGCCAGCCGTTCTCGCCGACCGCCTGCGAGATGGCGGCGACCCGGTCCCGGAAGTCGTCGGTGCCCAGGACGCCGGGGGTGCGGTTGCCGAGTGCGACCATCTGTGCGCCGGTCAGGGTGGCGGTGTCGATGAGGTAGTCAGGCGCGTCCTCGCAGGCGCGGGCGATGGCGTCGGCCAGGATCAGGCGGCCCTCGGCGTCGGTGTTGATCACCTCGACGGTGGTGCCGCCGTACTGGGTGAGGACGTCACCGGGACGCTGCGCGGTCGCCGACGGCATGTTCTCGGCCATCGGCACCCACGCGGTGACGTCGACGGGCAGGCGCAGCTTCGCGGCGAGCACGACGGTCGCGACGACGGCGGCCGCACCGCCCATGTCGGAGGTCATGTTCTCCATGCCGGCGGCCGGCTTGATGGAGATGCCGCCGGTGTCGAACGTGACACCCTTGCCGACGAGCGCGACCTTCTTGACGCCGCGACGCTTGGTCGCCTTGTACGTCATCTGGACGAGCCGCGGCGGCCGCGACGAGCCCTGCCCGACGCCGAGGATGCCGCCGAAACCGCCCTTGGCGAGCGCCTTCTCGTCGAGGACCTTCACGGTCAGGCCGACCGCGGTGCCGAGTGTTTTCGCGCGGTCGGCGAACTCGGCGGGGAACAGGTGGCTCGGCGGGATGTTGACGAACTCGCGGGCGGTGGCGACGGACTCGGCGACCGCGAGCGAGCGGGCCAGCTCGTCCTTGGGGCCCTTGGTGCGCGGCGACTCGACGAGCAGTTCGACGCGTCCGAGGGGCTGTGCGCCGTCACCCGGCGCCGACTTGGCACGGAACTCGTCGAAGCGGTAGGCGCCCAGGAAGAAGCCTTCGGCGGCCGCCCCCAGATCGACCGACGACAGCGTCGTGGTGGCGGTGGCGACCCCGGACAGGGCGCGGGCCGCGGCCCCGGCGGAGCGGCGGACCTGCTCGGCGTCGATCCGGTCCGCGGCGCCGAGACCGACGGCCAGCACACTGCCCACCGGCAGCTCGGCGGGTGCCGGGATGCGGGTGAGCTCCTCGGCGCGACCGGTCGCACCGACGGCGGTCAGCGCGTCGAGCAGTCCCGCGAGCACCTCCTCGTCCACCCCGGCGCCGACGAGCACCTCGGGGCCGTCGGAACCGGTCGTCAGACCGATCACCAGGACGTCGGCGCGGCGGCTCGGCGAACCGGCCAGCGCGAGCGTCGGCCCCAGCGGGCGGAGGGGCGAAGAGGTAGAGGGCACGGGCATCTCCTACGGACGGGGAAGGGAAGGGGGCACAGCTGCCGAATTCCGATGTTAGTGCTCGAGACGCGTGGGCTAGCGTTGTCCCTCATGAGCGACGCACAACTGCTGCAGGGCCCCATCCATTCCGTCCACGTCGATCTCGGTGCCACGTTCGCCCCGTTCGGTGGGTGGGAGATGCCCGTCTCGTACGCCGGAACCGTCGCCGAGCACACCGCGGTCCGGGACGCGGTCGGCCTGTTCGACGTCAGCCACCTCGGCAAGGCGCTCGTCGCCGGCGCCGGTGCCGCCGCGTTCGTGAACTCCACCCTCACCGCGGACCTCGACAAGATCACGCCGGGGCAGGCCCAGTACACGCTGTGCTGCACCGAGACCGGCGGCGTCGTCGACGACCTGATCGCCTACTACGTCTCCGACGACGAGATCTTCCTGGTCCCGAACGCCGCCAACACCGCCGACGTCGTCGCCCGCCTGCAGGCCGCCGCCCCCGACGGGGTCACCATCGCCGACCAGCACCGCGACTACGCGGTGTTCGCGGTGCAGGGGCCGAAGTCCGCCGACGTGCTCACCGAACTGGGTCTGCCCACCGACATCGGGTACATGGCGTTCGTCGACTCCGACTGGAACGGAGTGCCGGTGCGGGTGTGCCGCAGCGGCTACACCGGCGAACGCGGCTACGAACTGCTGCCGCGGTGGGCCGACGCCGACGCCCTGTTCCGCACCCTGGTCGACACCGTCCGCGCCCACGGCGGCGAGGTCGCCGGCCTGGGCGCCCGCGACACGCTGCGCACCGAGGCCGGGTACCCGCTGCACGGCCACGAACTGTCCCTCGACATCTCGCCGCTGCAGGCCCGCTGCGCCTGGGCGATCGGCTGGTCCAAGCCGGCGTTCTGGGGACGCGACGTGCTCACCGCCGAGAAGGCCGCCGGTCCGGCCCGCCGCATGTGGGGCATCAAGGCCCTCGACCGCGGCGTGCTGCGCCAGGGCCAGACGGTGTCGAAGGACGGCGCCCCGATCGGCGAGACCACGTCGGGCACGTTCTCCCCGACCCTCAAGGTCGGGATCGCGCTGGCACTGCTGGATACCGCGTCCGGTGTGGCGGCGGGCGACGAGATCACCGTCGACGTGCGCGGACGCAGCCTGCGCTGCGAGGTCGTGGCGCCGCCGTTCGTGCCCGTGCACACCAAGTAATCCCCGATACGCCTGGTTCCAGGCGAAACTCCCGTTAGATAGGATCACGGCTCATGACAGACGCCCTCGAATTCGCGCGCACCCAGAACCCTTCTCCCGCCACCGACGAGGTACGGCACGAGATTCTGGAGTCGCCCGGGTTCGGTCGGTACTTCACCGATCACATGGTGTCGATCCGATACACCGAGGGCCGGGGCTGGTACGACGCCGAGGTCCTGCCGTACGGCCCGATCACGCTCGACCCGGCCGGCATGGTGCTGCACTACGGGCAGGCCATCTTCGAGGGACTCAAGGTGTACCGCCAGCCCGACGGCGGCCTCTCCTCGTTCCGGGTCACCGCGAACGCCGAACGGCTGCGCCAGTCCGCCCGCCGACTCGCGATGCCGGAACTGCCGGACGAGTTGTTCGTCGCGTCCATCGAGGCACTGCTCGACGTCGACGAGGCCTGGGTGCCCGAGGCCGGCGGCGAAGCATCGCTGTACCTGCGCCCGTTCCTCTTCTCCACCGAGGCCGGTCTCGGGGTGCGTCCCGCCTCCGAGTACCGCTACCTGCTGATCGCGTCCCCGGCCGGCGCGTACTTCCCGCGCGGCGTCAAGCCGGTCAGCGTGTGGCTCTCGCGGGAATACGTCCGCGCCGCACCGGGCGGCACGGGTGCCGCGAAGTTCGCCGGCAACTACGCCGCCTCCCTGGTGGCGCAGGCGCAGGCCGCCGACGAGGGCTGCGACCAGGTGGTGTGGCTCGACGCGATCGAACGCAAGTACGTCGAGGAGATGGGCGGGATGAACCTGTTCTTCGTCTTCGGCTCCGGCCCCGACGCCCGCCTCGTCACCCCGGAACTGTCCGGGTCGCTGCTGCCGGGCATCACCCGCAACTCGCTGCTCAGCCTCGCCGCCGACGCCGGCTTCGCCGTCGAGGAACGCAAGATCAGCACCGACGAATGGCGTGAGAAGACCGAATCCGGTGAGATCACCGAGGTGTTCGCGTGCGGCACCGCCGCCGTCATCACCCCCGTCGGCCGCGTCAAGTCCGCGGTCGGGGAGTTCACCGTCGCCGACGGCGAACCAGGAAAGATCACCATGGCGCTGCGCGACACCCTCACCGGCATCCAGCGCGGCACCTTCGCCGACACCCACGAATGGATGACGAAGCTGCGCTGATCACTCGGCCGAAACCTGCTCGGGCCCTTCCGCTTCGGTGGAGGGGCCCGAGCAGGTTTCGGGATCAGCCTCCGAGCAGGAACCCGACGGCCGTCGCGGCGACGGTGAATTCGAGTGCGGCTCCGAGGACGTCGCCGTTGACACCGCCGAAGCGGCGCACACAGTGCCGCACCAGCAGAGCAGCGGCGAACAGCGCTGCGACGACGACCACCGGGCCCTGCCACCCGTGTCCGGGCACCGCCCACGCCGCCGTGCCCGCCGCCGCGGCAGCCCACAGCAGGGCCACCCACCACGGCTGCGAATCCGCCACCAGCGCACCGAAACCCGTCGTTCCCGACGCCCGGATCCCGCGACGGCACGCGACCACCGCCGCCACCCGGCCCGCGGCCACCGCGACCGCCACCGCGAGCCACGCGCCGTGCGCGGCGAGCGCCCCGAACGCGAGCGCCTGCACCCCGAACGTCACGATCAGCGCCGCCACCCCGAACGGGCCGGCGCCGCCGCTCTTCATGACCTCCCGCGCCCGCTCCGGCGGCCCGTAACAGCCCAGGCCGTCCGCGGTGTCCGCGAGACCGTCGACGTGCATGCCGCGGGTGCCCAGCGCGAGCGCCCCGACGGTCAGCAGTCCCGCCAGCACCGGGTCGAGGCCCGCCCACGACAGCAGCCACAGCAGTCCCGTCGCGGCGCCGCCCAACAGCGCCCCGGCCACCGGGGCGGCGGTGATCGCCCACCGGCCCTCGTCGCGGCCGATGTCGCGGGGGCCGCGCACCGGCAGCACCGTCAGCCACGACAGGGCCAACGCCACCCCTGTGATCGTGCCGCGCACGGTCAGTCGGATTCCGGCGCCGGCACTTCGGCGTTGTTGCTGACACCGGCCGAGTCGAACGTCGCCATCCGGGCCAGGGTGGCCACCGCGCCCTGCAGGATCGGCAGTGCCGCGACCGCGCCCGACCCCTCGCCGAGGCGCATGTTCAGCCCCAGGATCGGGTCCAGGCCCAGGTGCCGCAGTGCGATCGTGTGCGCCGGTTCGGTCGACCGGTGCCCGGCCACCCACCACTGCCGGGCACCCGGGGCCAGTTCCTCGGCGACCAGCGCCGACGCCGTCACCACCAGGCCGTCGACGATCACCGGGGTGCGGCGCACCGCGGCCTGCGCGAGGAACCCGGCCATCGCCGCCAGGTCGGCACCCGACACGGTCCGCAGCAGGCCGACGGCGTCCCGCGTGTACGGCCGCGCACGCCGCAGCCCGTCCCGGATCGCGGCGGTCTTGCGCATCCAACCGGCGTCGTCGATGCCGGTGCCGCGACCGACGGCCGCGACCGGCTCGGTGTCGGTGATCGCGGCGATGAGAATCGTTGCGGGCGTGGTGTTCCCGATGCCCATCTCGCCGGCGATGAGCAGGTCGGCGCCCGCATCGACCTCCTGGTCGGCGATCGCGCGGCCCGCGGCGATCGCCTGCGCCGTCTCCTCGTGCGTCATCGCGTCCTCGCGGTCGATCGACCCCGACGAGCGGCGCACCTTGAATGCCGACACGGACGGATCGGTGTCGGCGTCGACCGACAGATCCTCCACGCGCACACCGGCACCGGCGATCTCGGCGAGCACGTTCACCGCGGCACCGCCGCCGCGGATGTTCGCGACCATCTGCGCGGTCACCTCCGGCGGATACGCCGACACACCGCCGCGGGCGATGCCGTGGTCACCCGCGAACACGACGACCCGGGGCCGCTCGAACACCTTCGGCGGGCACACGCCCTGGCAGGCGGCCGCCCACACCGACAGCTCCTCGAGCCGTCCCAGCGACCCGGTCGGCTTCGTCAACTGCAACTGCCGGGCCTGCGCGTGCGCCCGCACCTCGGCGTCCGGTGGGGCGGGGAACTCGAAGTCGGTCACCGACGGGTTCACGGGTTCGCTTGTCACGCTGGGCCTTTCATGTGCAACTGCGATGATTTCAGGGTCAGGGGGAGGCCTGCCACGACGAGGACCACGTCGTCGCACACGGCGGCGAGACGGGAGTTGAGGGCGCCGATCTCGTCGCGGAACAGCCGGCCGGACCGGGTCTCCGGGATCACACCGAGCCCCACCTCGGGACTCACCAGCAGCAGGCGTCCGTCGAAGCCGGCGACCGCCGCGACCAGCGCCTCGACGATCGGGGCGATCGTGCCGCGCGGGGCGTCCCATGCGGCGTCATCGTCGAGTACGCCCGTGAGCCACGTGCCCAGGTCGTCGACGAGCGTCGGTGGGTGCGGGCCTGATGCGGTGAGGACACTGGTCAGCGTGGTTTCGAGGCCCGTCTCGACCGTCGTCCACGCCGCCGGCCGTCGCCGCTGATGCTGCTCGATCCGGGCATCCCAGTCGGCGTCCCCCGGATACCGGCGGGCGGTCGCGACGTACCGGACGGCGGCGTCGGCGGGCAGATCGTCGAGCAGGCCCTCGGCGTGCGCCGACTTCCCGGACCGGGCGCCACCGAGCACGAGCGTGCGGCGCGGGACATCGGGGGAGGACACGAGGGTAGACGCTATCAACCGCGCCGGGCCGGTCCCGCAGTGCGCGGACCGGCCCGGAACGAGGGGGATGTCAGACGGCTCAGACGGCATCGCCGGGGCCGACACGCGGCTTGGGGGCGCGCATCTTGCGGATCTGCGACGCCCGGACGAACGCGTACCAGCCGAGCTTGAAACCGCCGTCGGCGGTGTCCGGGAACCGGGTCCGCACCCGGTTGTTGATCATGCGGCCGAGGATGTAGCCCTCGACGGCCATGAACAGCATCATCACCAGCATGCCGAGCGTGACGTAACTCTGGATGACCGGGTTGAGGAACATCGCCATGATCAGGATCAGGGCGAGCGGCATGAACAGGCCGACGAGGTTGCGGCGGCTGTCGACCAGGTCGCGGGTGTACGCGCGGACCGGACCCTTGTCGCGGGGCATCAGGTACTTGTCCTCGCCGGCGAGCATCCGGGCGCGGCGGTCGGCGGAGGCGGCGCGACGCTCGGCGGCAGCCACCTTGCGCTCCTCCTTGGAGCCGCGGGTGGCCTTGCGGCGGGCGCGGGCCTCCTTCGCGGTGAGCGGGGCGGGGGTCATCGGGCCGCGACGCTTGGCCTCGGCTTCGCGACGTTTGGGGGTGGGACGGCCCTTGCCCGGTGTTTCCGCGGTCTTCCCGGTGGTCTCCGCGGCCGACTCGGTGACGGTCTCCGAGGACGACGCGGGCGACGCGGCCGACGCGCCGACCTCGACGTCGTGCTTGTCGGAGTTGTCGGAGTCGCCTCGGCGTAGCAGCTTCACACAACCAGGCTATGGGATAACCGTCGTCCTGGCGAAACCGACCACCCACCTAGACTGCGCCGATGCGCGTGCTGATCGCCCCCGACTCGTTCGGCGGCACCCTCACCGCGGCCGAGGCGGCCGCCGCGATCGCCGCCGGATGGCGGGCCGCCCGCCCCGGAGACGAGCTGGACATCGTCCCGCAGTCCGACGGCGGACCCGGCTTCGTCGACGCCCTGAGCGTGATCGGCGCCGTGCACACCACCCGCGTCGACGGACCGCTCGACACCGTCGTCGACGCCCGCTGGGTGCTGTCCGACGGCCCCGCCCCCGTCGCCTGTCTCGAATCCGCGCAGGCCGTCGGCCTCGACCTCCTGGCCGGCCCGCCGACCCCGGACACCGCGGTCCGCGCCCACAGCCGCGGTGTCGGACAGCTGATCGCCGCCGCCGCGGCGGCCGGGGCGCGGCGGATCGTCGTCGGACTCGGCGGCAGCTGCTGCACCGACGGCGGCCGCGGCGCGATCGAGGCGCTCGGCGGTATCGACCGGGCACGCGCCCGGCTGCACGGCATCGACCTGGTCGCCGCCACCGACGTCGAGCATCCACTGCTCGGCGAGCACGGCGCCGCCCACGTCTTCGGACCGCAGAAGGGGGCCGACGCCGCCACCGTCGCACTGCTCGAACGCCGCAACACGGCGTGGGCGGGCGACCTGCGCGCCGCCGTCGGCCGGGACGTGTCCGTCCGGCCCGGCGCCGGGGCCGCCGGCGGGCTCGGCGCTGCACTGTTCGCGCTCGGTGCGGCCCGCGAATCCGGGGCAACCGTCGTCGCCCGCGTCACCGGTCTCACCGGCCGGGTCGCCGCCGCGGATCTGGTCCTGACCGGGGAAGGTCGGTTCGATCACCAGTCGCTGCGCGGCAAACTCGCCGTCGCCGTCGCCCGCCTCGGCTCCGCCGCGGGAGTGCCCGCCGTGGTCCTCGCCGGGCAGGTGGACGTGCCCGCCGCCACCGCCGCCGACGTCGGCGTCACCGCGGTGTACTCACTGGTGGAGACCGCCGGATCCGTCGCACACGCCATGGCGGATGCCGGGACGCACCTCGCCGCGCTGACCGCGTCCGTCGCCCGCGCCTGGCCCGGAACACCCGGCCCGATACACGAGGAATAGGGAAGCGCAGAGTACCGTTGAAGCGATCACGGGTTTGGCACGAGCGACAGGGAGAGCCCATGACTGTGCAGAACGAGACCGCCACCCACGGCGTCACGATGACCGAGACCGCGTCCTCGAAGGCGAAGGCGCTGCTCGACCAGGAGGGACGCGACGACCTCGCGCTGCGGATCGCGGTGCAGCCGGGCGGTTGCGCGGGCCTGCGTTACCAGCTGTTCTTCGACGACCGCAGCCTCGACGGCGACCTGGTCGTCGACTTCGGTGGCGTCAAGCTCGCCGTCGACCGGATGAGTGCCCCCTACGTCGAGGGTGCCTCCATCGACTTCGTCGACACCATCGAGAAGCAGGGCTTCACGATCGACAACCCGAACGCGACCGGGTCCTGCGCCTGCGGCGACTCCTTCAACTGAGTCCCGCACCCCACAGCGACACCGTCTGACGCGGAGTCCGCCACCACGGCGGACTCCGCGTCAGACTGCGTTCTACCCACCATCACCCCGAAAGGCCTCCGAACGTGACCATTGCGGTAACCGGTTCCATCGCCACCGACCACCTGATGCGGTTCCCGGGCCGCTTCGCCGAACAGTTGCTCGCCGACCAGCTCGCACACATCTCGCTGAGCTTCCTCGTCGACGACCTCGTCATCCGCCGCGGTGGCGTCGGCGGCAACATCGCCTACGCGATGGGTGTGCTGGGCGCCTCGCCGCTGCTCGTCGGCGCGGCCGGTATGGACTTCGCCGAATACCGCACGTGGCTCGAAGCCAACGGTGTCGACTGCAGCGGCGTGCTCGTCTCCGAGACCGCTTACACGGCCCGCTTCGTGTGCACCACCGACGAGGACATGGCGCAGATCGCGTCGTTCTACCCGGGCGCGATGAGCGAGGCCCGCGGCATCCAACTGGCATCCGTCGCGAAGAACGCCGGAGGCCTCGACCTCGTCCTGATCGGCGCCAACGACCCCGAGACGATGATCCGGCACACCGACGAATGCCGACTGCTCGGCATCCCGTTCGCCGCAGACCCGTCCCAGCAGCTCGCCCGACTGTCCGGTGACGAGGCCGCCCAGCTCATCACCGGCGCGAAGTACCTGTTCACCAACGAATACGAGTGGGGCCTGCTGCAGCGGAAGACCGGACTCTCCGAGGAAGCCATCCGCGCCCAGGTCGGGCTGCGCGTCACCACCCTCGGAGCCAAGGGCGTCGAGATCGTCGACGCCGACGGCAACTGGATCCGCGTCGGTGTCGTCCCCGAACGCGCCAAGGTCGACCCCACCGGTGTCGGCGACGCGTTCCGAGCCGGCTTCCTGCACGCGCAGACCGCCGGGCTGAGTCTGGAACGTTCGGCTCAGTTGGGTTCCCTGGTCGCCGTGTACGTCCTCGAGACCGTCGGCACCCAGGAATGGACCCTCGACCGCGACGACGCCGTCAAGCGACTCACCGAGGCCTACGGCAAGGACGCCGCCGACGAGATCGCGACGCTGTTGTAGGCGCCTGCGGCGCCTGTGCGCCTTTTTGGTAGTAGCTACTACCAAAAAGGCGCACAGGCAGCTCCGCTGCCTACAAGCTGACCGGGTAGGTCGGCTCCTGGATCTGCGGCACGATGCGCTTCTCGACGAAGATGCCGTGCCAGATCATGAAGCACAGCACCGTCCACAGTCGGCGGCTGTGATCGGAGACACCGTCCCGGTGGTCGCGGAGCATCCGGGTGACGGCGGCCTTGTCGAAGATGTGGTCGGTGCCCGACGCCGCGATCTGCTCGTGCGCCCAGTCGTACAGTTCGGTGCCGGCCAGCCAGTGCCGCAGCGGCACCGGGAAGCCCAGCTTCGCCCGGTGCAGCACGTGCGGCGGGACGATCCCCTCGAGTGCCTGCCGCAGCGCGTACTTCGTCGTCGACTTCGTGATCTTCTGGTCGAGGGGTACCCGCGACGCCACCGAGAACACCTCGGGATCGAGGAACGGCACCCGCAGTTCCAGCGAGTTCGCCATCGTCATCTTGTCGGCCTTGACGAGGATGTCGCCGCGCAGCCACGTGAACAGGTCCAGGTGCTGCATGCGCGCCACCGGATCCCAGTCGCGGGACTGCGCGTAGATCGGCGCCGTCACGTCCTGATGCGTCCACTCCGGACGGAAGTCGCGCAGCACGGCCCGCAGCTGGGCGTCGTTGAAGCTGCGCGCATTGCCGTAGTACCGCTCCTCGAGCGTCATCGACCCGCGATGCAGCAGGCTCTTGCCGCGCGTGCCGTCCGGGATCCGCTCCGACAGCGTCCCGGCCGCACGACGCAACGCCGCCGGCAGGTACTCGAACGGCTTCAGCGACAGCGGCTCCCGGTAGATCGTGTAGCCGCCGAACAACTCGTCCGCGCCCTCGCCGGAGAGCACCACCTTGACGTGCTTGCGGGCCTCCTTGGCCACGAAGTACAGCGGCACCAGCGCCGGATCGGCCACCGGATCGTCCAGATACCAGATGATCTCCGGGATCGCGGCCGCGAACTCGGCGGGGGAGACCACCTTGACCACGTGCCGGGCGCCGATCGCCGCCGCCGACTCGGCCGCGACGTCCACCTCCGAATACCCCTCCCGCTCGAACCCGGTGGTGAACGTGATCAGGTTCGGGTTGTGCCGCATCGCCAACGCCGCGATCGCCGTCGAATCGATGCCACCGGACAGGAACGAGCCGACGGTGACGTCGGCGCGCATGTGCTTGGCCACCGAGTCCTCGAGGGCCTCGGCGATCTCCCGGTACCGGGACTGCTCCGAACCGGCCGTGAACGCCGCCGCCGGGAACGTCGGCGTGAAGTACCGCGTCACCTCCGGGGACTTGCCGGGTGCCAGCCGGGCGTAGCAGCCCGACTCCAGCCGGCGGATTCCCGCGTGCAGGGTTTCCGGCTCCGGGACGTACTGCAGCACCGTGTAGTGCTCGATCGCCCGCGGATCCAGGTCGGTGTCGATGCCGATCACGTCGGCCAGTTCGAGGAGGCTCTTCTTCTCGCTGCCGAACGCGGTGCCGCCGGTACCGGTCGCCAGGAACAACGGCTTGATGCCGAACGGGTCACGAGCGACGAACAGTTCACGCTCCTGCGTGTCCCACACCGCGAACGCGAACATGCCACGCAGCCGGCGGACCGCGTCGGCGCCCCAATGATGGAACGCGGCGACGATCGCCTCACTGTCCCCTTCGGTGCGGAACTCGGTGCCGTGCTTCTCGGCGAGCTCCGCACGGATCTCGAGATAGTTGTAGATCTCACCGTTGAACGTGAGCGCATACCGCTCCGGGTTCTCCGGCGGGCCCCAGCGCAGCGGCTGATGCGAATGCTCGATGTCGATGATCGACAGCCGGTTGAAACCGAAGATCACGTCGGCGTCGTGCCACGTTCCGTGCTCGTCGGGGCCGCGGTGACGCAGACAGTGCAGCGCTGCCCCGACGCGCGTGACCGCCGCGTCGCCGGTGCCGTCGGTGGTGAGTAGTCCGAGCAGTCCGCACACAGCGTCCAGTACCTCGATTCAGAGTCGATTGTCGCGTCGTCGATTGACGCGTCCGGAGCCGGCAGTTCCGAGGAGTGCCGATTTCCCCCTCGAAAGTATGCCGCAGCTTTCCCGCCCCCCGCGTCCGCGGGGATCCCCGCGGACACGCGCCCGCGCGCCGTTCTCAGCTCGATCCCAGGTAGCGCGCGTACATTCGGTGGGCATTGGTCCCGACTGCACCACGGGCGCCGACCCGAGGGTGGAGGATCGGCGCCGTTGGTCTACGCTGCGTAGTAATTGGGCCTTCCCTTCGGGTGAGCCCTGTGTGGAATTGCGGCGATCAGGAAGGCGTGAACGTGGCGCAAGGTCGGATCCTTCGGCGAGCCGGGCTGGCAGCATCTCTGGGCATAGCTGCCATGCTGCTGTCGGGTTGTTCAATCGACAATTCGGTGCTTCGCTTCGGGTGGCCATCGGGTATTACCCCGCAGGCCGAGCGTATGCGCGAACTGTGGACGTGGTCGGTCATCGCCGCCCTCGTCATGGGTGTCATCGTGTGGGGCCTCACCTTCTGGGTGGTCGTGTTCCACCGTAAGAAGAAGGACTCGCCCGAGTTCCCGCGCCAGACGGCATACAACGTGCCGCTGGAACTCTTCTACACGGCTGTTCCGTTCGTGATCATCGCCGTGCTGTTCTACTTCACCGTGGTCGTGCAGAACTACGTCACGGAGAAGAAGGACAACCCGAACGTCGTCGTCGACGTGACGGCATACCAGTGGAACTGGAAGTTCGGTTACCGCTCGATCGACCTCGGTGAGGGCACCGCCAAGTACGACGGTGTCGACGAGGCCGCCACCGCTGCCGCAGTCGCAGCGTCGAAGCCCGAGGGCGTCGACGAGCACGGCAACGAGAAGATCGGCGCGATCCACGGCAAGAACCCGCAGGATCTGTCCTACCTGTACTACAACAAGATCGAGACCGTCGGCTCGAGCAACGAGATCCCGATCCTCGTCCTGCCGACCGGTAAGCGCATCGAGTTCGTGCTGGCGTCCTCCGACGTCATCCACTCCTTCTGGGTCCCCGAGTTCCTGTTCAAGCGTGACGTGAACCCGAACCCGAAGGAGAACCACTCCGACAACATCTTCCAGATCAGTGAGATCGAGAAGGAAGGCGCGTTCGTGGGCCGCTGCGCCGAAATGTGCGGCACCTTCCACGCGATGATGAACTTCGAGGTCCGTGCTGTGACGCCGGAGAAGTTCGAGAAGTACATCGAGGCGCGCAAGCCCGTCGAGGAGGGTGGTCAGGGTCTGAGCACCGCCGAGGCACTGGCATCGATCGGTGAGTCGCCCACGGCGACCTCGACCTCGCCGTTCAACACCGACCGCACCGTGCGCGAGGCTTCGGCCAGCGGCAACTGACCGCCCGAGCACCACTGACCAAGGACAACAACTGATATGAAGATCGAAGCCAAGCTCTTCGAGATCCTGACGGTGTTCTTCATTCTCGTCGCGATCGTCTACGGTGTCTTCACCGCGATGTCGCGCACCGGAATCGAGTGGGCCGGCCTCACCGCGATCGTCCTGTCGGCCGGTCTGAGCCTGATCGTCGGAACCTACTTCCGGTTCGTGGCGCGTCGTCTCGACACCCGCCCCGAGGACTACGAGGAGGCGGAGGTCTCCGACGGCTCCGGCGACCTGGGCTTCTTCAGCCCCGGCAGCTTCTGGCCCATCCTGCTCGCCGGTGCCGCCGCTATCGCCGCACTGTCGCTGGCGTTCTTCCAGTTCTGGATGATCGCCGTCGCGGCCGCGCTCGTGATCGCCGCCGCCGCCGGCCTGGTCTTCGAGTACCACCTCGGACCCGAGAAGCACTAGCACCACACCGCCGAAGGCGCCGAACCCGACAAGGGTTCGGCGCCTTCGCTGTTTTCCGGGTGCGGAACAGGACCGGTGTGCCGTCGTTGTCGCATGCCCGCTGCCGGCGTCGCAGGCCTTTTCAGTGCCGAAAAGAGCTGCGACGGCGGCAATAGCCGTGCGGCAATGTCAGATCTGCGTCCAAGGCCGGCCCCCGCTCCGGGACCAGTCGGTCGGTGCCCGATCCACGCGGAGGCCGCCGTCGCGTAGCCAGTAGGTGACATCGGGGTCCCAGCCAGCGAGCAGAGTGGCACCGTCACGGTGGGCGAGTGGGATCGCGATCCCCGGCGTGGTGAGGTATCCGAGGACCGTGAGGTGCACGGCATCGTAGTCCTCCGAGACCGCCACCCAGTCCGGAATGTTCCAGTGGCAGTGAACGCCGGTGGTGTCGAACCAGTCGGAACGTCGGCACTCGGGAACAGCCAACGGGTATGCATCGACCAGGACAGCCCAGTCCTGCGGGCATCCGATCTCGTATACCCGTGGCGTGCCGTCCACGGTGACCGGCCACACCCGGCTTCGGCGCCCGTCGGAGATGTCGTCTTCTTCGAGAACGAGTTGGACTGCGCCGAGGCCGTCACGTGCCCGGCTCGTCTCCATCACCCCGGACGCCTCTGGTGTCGACCACCATTCGCCACCGACAGCCCGATGTGGATTCTCCACACGAAACGCGCGAGAACGGGCTTCATCCCCGAGAACCTTGTCGCGCCACCCGATCAGATCGACGGCACATCGGACGAATTCCGTTGCAGTGTCCGACCAGTCCGAACCGTTCTGCAGTTTCGCGGTGACATGTTGAGCGTGAAGGTCGACGGACTCGTTCCACCAGGCCGCATGCGGTGACTCCAGAACGGCCTCGACGATCGGACGCAACGCCGATACGAGATCCGGACGAGCGAACATGCGGTCGTGCTCGTCTGGCAACTGCCAGTAGCGCGCGAAGTCGGTGGCCAGGCCCAACGCGTCGAGCAGGTGCAGTTCCGGCAGCGTTCGCACCCTGTCGAGGTCGACGGACGCCAGACGCTCCAGAACACCCGACAGGGTGCCGATCGGCCGACATGTCGGATCCAGCCCGTCACCGCTGCACCGATAGCCGACCGTGGCTGAGAAGAACCGGCCACGAGGTGATGCGAGTATCGACGCCACGGTGTCCACGAGGTGACCCTAGCCGAGGGGGTCGAGTGTGCTCCGGGACCCGGAGCCGCTGCCTCAGTGCTCCGGCGCGACGATGGTGTCGTAGTCGAGGCTGCCGTGGCTGAACGTCGGTACCAGCGGCCACTGCCGGCGGAAGTTCGTGCACTCCGACGACGGGATCACCTGCAGCCAGCGCGGATCGCGCACCGACGGCGATGCCATCGTCTTCTCCTTGACCATCGAGTCGTACTGGTCCTGCGGGTCCTCCAAGGTGTTGGAGTTCAACACCACCTCGCGGCCGTAGAACGCGGCCTGCTGCCGGACGCCGGGGATCTTCGACAGTTCCGGCTGCCAGTTGTCCGGGGCCATACCGTTCTCGGACTGCACCCAGATGCCGTCGGGGGTGTTCACGCACAGCGAATGGTTGCCGTCGGTGTGCCCGGGCGTCCACAGCAGGCTCACGCCGACACCCAGTTCGACGTCGCCGTCGAAGACCTCCAACCGGTCTGCGGGGACGCCGTCCATGCCACCGTGCACGTACCACGCCGACTGCATCGGGTGCATCGACTCGAAGGTGGCGAGTTCCTTGCGGTGCACCAGCAACTTGGCATGGGGGAACAGCGGCTCACGCGGCGTCGACTCGCCCTCGATCGGCTCGGCCGAACCCATGATCATGCGCACGTCCTGCACGTGCAGGTGGTCGAAGCTGACGTAGTCGACGTCCTCGTTGCGCAGCCCGAGACTCGGCAGCACGTCGTCGGGGTCGTTGATGTAGTCCGCGAAGAACCGCTCGACCTTGAACCGGCGACCCAGCTGCTGAATCTTGTGGTAGAACGGCGCCTCCGCCGACCCGGCGGCGACCGTCGGCTCCCACACCAGTGTCTTGAGCGTGCCGTCGAAGCCCTCGAACTGGATCACCAGCATCCGGTTGGTGATGCTGATGAACGGGTTCACGCTGATCGAGTAACCCTGGAACGCGAACCGGGACGGATACGGGGCGGTGGCGATGTCGACACTCTTGATCGCCGTGACCTGCCCCTGCGACAGGAACCGATCCCGGTACTTCGCGGCGGCCTCCCGCACCGCGGCCAGCCGGGCACCGCGCGGCCAGACGTCGTGGACGCCGTCGAACTCGGGAATGGGACGGACGGTGGTCGACGCGGTGGCGTCGGACGAGGTGCTCACTGCAGGTCTCCTGGCTGATCGGGGTTCGTGAACTGTCGCTCGTACGTGGCCCGGGCCGACGTGCCGGCGACCGCGGTGACCTGGTTCGGCACCATGCGGCGGAGCAGGACGTCGCGGACCCGCTGGGGGAGGACGTTCACCCAGCCGACGAGCGGACCGATGTAGCGGGGGACCGTGATCTCGAAGCGTGGCTTCTCGATCGCCGACAGGACCGCCGCGGCGACGTCGGCCGGTTGCAGCATCCGGGCCGCCCCCGTCGCCGTGCCCGCCGCGAGTTCCGTGTCGACGACACCCGGCATGATCGCGGTGAGTTCCACCCCCGTGCCGGCGAGCTCCCACCGGACACCGGTCAGATAGCCGAGGACGGCGTGTTTCGTTGCGGCATATGTGGATTCACCGGCGGGGGCGAGCTTGGCCGCCGCCGAGGCGACGGTGACGATGTGCCCGCGGCCGCGGGCCCGCATCACCGGTGCCGTGGCCTTCACGCCGTTGATGACGCCGTGCACGTTGACGTCGAACTGGCGGCGCTGCGCAGCCTCCGGTTCCTCGTCGAACGGTCCCACCCACATCACACCGGCATTGTTGACGAGCACGTCGACCGGTCCGAACGCGGATTCGACGGACCGCAGGAACGCGTCGAACGAGACGCAGTCGGTGACATCGAGATCGAATCCCTGCACCCGCGGCCCGAGAACGGAGGCGGTGTCCCGGACCGCGTCCCCGTCCCGGTCGCCGATACCGACCCGGGCACCGGCACGGGCCAACTGCGCCGCGATCTCCCGGCCGATCCCGCGGGCACCGCCCGTGACCGCCACGACCGTTCCGTCCAGTGACACCATCGGATCATCGTCTCCCGTCGCTGACGTACAAACTTTTGACATGGTTACATGTCAGATTGGAGTGCGCAATGCTCCCCGGTGATCGGAAGGCGAATCGATGGCGAGGACGACGGGGCCGGGCCGGCGCTACGCGGGTCTCGACCCGGCGGAACGGACACGGGTGCGCCGCAGTGCGCTACTCGACGCCGCGCTCGAATGCTTCGGGACCGGCGGGTACGCGTCGACGTCGGTCAAACAGATCTGCCGCGAGGCCGGACTGACCGAACGGTACTTCTACGAGTCGTTCCAGGATCGTGCGGCGTGCCTGCACGACCTGTACGTGGAACTGACGGACCGGCTGCGCACGCTCACCGCCGATGCGGTCACCGGAGCGGGGGAGGGGGACGACGCCCCGGCCCGCGGACTCGCCGCGTTCGTCGGCTACCTCACCGAGGACGCCCGCCGGGCAAAGGTGGTGCTGGTCGAGGTCGTCGGCGTCGCACCCGGTCTCGAGGACACCCGGTACCGGGTGCTGGGCGGATTCGCCGACATGATCACCCCGCTTCTCGTCGGGGCCGGGACAATGCCGGACGCCCGCGACGCACTGACCGGGGTGGCGCTCGCCGGTGCCGTCAACCACCTGCTCGTCGACTGGCTCCTCGGCGGGGGGCGACAGGACCCGGAACTTCTGGTGAGTGTGTGCGAGACGCTGTTCTCCGCGGCCCGGACCCGGCTGGCCGTGGAACGGGGCGTGCCGGACTGAGGGTGACACGACGGCGCCGGAAACGGGAAAGGCCCCGAACCGAATGGTTCGGGGCCTTTCCGTGGCTATGGGCGAATCAGTGTTCGCCGTCGCCGGTGGCGATCAGTGCTCGCTGTCGCCGGAGGTGATACCGCGGTTGCGGTTCTGGTACTCCGAGAGGATGCGCAGCTGCTCGTGCTCGCCCGCATGCTCGGCGGCCTCGAGTGCCTGGCTCTGCTCGACCGGATCCGGGGTGACCCAGCTGCCGGAGCCGGGCTTGCCGGCCGAACCGAGCTTGTTCATCTTCTTCGGGACCGCAGCACCCTGGTACTCCAGCGGGATCGGGTGGCCGTGATCGTCGACCGGGCCGAGCGGCTGGTGGATCTCGACGTACTCACCGTGCGGCAGACGCTTGATGATGCCCGTCTCGATGCCGTGCTCGAGCACCGCGCGGTCGCTGCGCTGGAGACCCAGGCAGAACCGGTAGGTGACGTAGTAGGCGATCGGAGGCAGAACCACCATGCCGATACGGCCGATCCAGGTCATCGCGTTCAGCGAGATGTCCAGGTGGTAGGCGATGATGTCGTTGATGCAGGACAGCGTGAGGACGATGTAGAACGCGATGGCCATCGCACCGATACCGGAACGCACCGGAACGTCACGCGGACGCTGCAGCAGGTTGTGGTGTGCGTCGTCCTTCGTGAACTTCTTCTCGATCCACGGGTAGGCGATCAGCAGTGCGAACGTGATGCCCATGATCAGGGCGACCGCGAACACCGCGGGGATCGTGTACCGGTCGAACAGGTAGATCTCCCACGCCGGCCACAGGCGGGCCATACCGTCGGTCCACATCATGTAGAAGTCGGGCTGCGAACCTGCCGACACCTGCGACGGGTTGTACGGGCCGATGTTCCAGATCGGGTTGATCTGCAGCAGGCCGCCCATGAGCGCCAGGATGCCGAACGTGAACGCGAAGAACGAACCGCCCTTCATCGCGAACACCGGGAGGATCCGGACACCGACGACGTTGTTCTCGGTGCGGCCGGGGCCGGGGAACTGCGTGTGCTTCTGGTACCACACCAGCGCGAGGTGCGCGGCGATGAGGGCCAGCAGGATACCCGGGATGAGCAGCACGTGCGCGACGTACAGACGCGGGATGATCAGGGTGCCGGGGAAGTCGCCACCGAAGATCAGCCAGTGCAGCCACGTGCCGGCGATCGGCACACTCAGGGTGATGCCGGACAGCGCGGCGCGCAGACCGGTACCGGACAGCAGGTCGTCCGGAAGCGAGTAGCCGAAGAAGCCCTCGAACATCGCCAGGATCAGCAGCAGCGAGCCGATGACCCAGTTCGCCTCACGCGGGCGACGGAACGCACCGGTGAAGAAGATGCGGAACAGGTGCACGATGATCGACGCGGCGAACATCAGTGCGGCCCAGTGGTGGATCTGACGGACGAACAGGCCGCCGCGCACCTCGAACGAGATGTTCAGGGTGGTCTCGTAGGCGCGGGACATCTCGACGCCGCGGAGCGGCTCGTAGGCACCGTTGTAGGTGACCTCGGCCAGCGACGGGTCGAAGAACAGCGTCAGGTAGACGCCCGAGATCAGCAGGATGACGAAGCTGTACAGCGCGATCTCGCCGAGCATGAACGACCAGTGGGTCGGGAAGACCTTGTTGATCTGGCGCTTCATGCCGGCCGCGAGATGGTACCGAGAGTCGACGTTCTCGGCAGCCTCCGCGACACGGGACTGGGTTGCAGTACTCACGGGCGACGCTCCCAAAATGCCGGGCCGAGGGCTTCGATGAAGTCACCGTTGGCGACGAGGTAGCCCTCTTCGTTCACAGTAATAGGCAGCTGCGGAAGAGCACGAGCGGCGGGACCGAAGATCGGCTTGCCGTACTGCAGCGCGTCGAACTGCGACTGGTGGCACGGGCACAGGATTCGGTTGGTCTGCTGCTCGTACAGCGACGTGGGGCAGCCGAGGTGGGTGCAGATCTTCGAGTAGGCGAGGTAGTCGCCGTAGTTGAAGCTCTCCTGGCCCTTGCGCTTGACGACGCGCTCGGTGTCCTCGGTGCGCAGACGGATCAGCATGACGGCGTTGCGGATACCGCGCAGCGCCTTGAACAGTGCGTCGTTGTCACCGCGATCGGACTCACGGAACGGGAACACCGTCTCCATGCCGCCGGCGTCGAGGTCTTCCGGACGGACCAGCACGATGTCGTGCGGGCGACCGGTGTCACGACGCAGGTAGACGGTCTCGCCCGGGTAGCGCGGGGTCCAGCCGGACACCCACAGCGGCGACTTGTCGCCCTGGGCCCACGGGTTCTTGATCATGCCGCCGAGGGGCATGACCGACATGATGCCGACCGCGCCGCCACCGAAGATCAGGCTGCGCTTGATCATCTTGCGGCGGCCGATCGTCGACTTGTCGAGCGTGTCGGACAGCTGCGCCGCGAGGGTGCGCTTGTCGACCTCGGCGGAACCGCCGTCGTGGCGGTCCTGGATCGAGACCTCTTCGGGGATGAACTTCTTGGTGAACTTCACCGCACCGACACCGACCGCGGTGATGGACAGACCCATGGTCAGGCCGATCAGCGGGGTGTACAGGTTGTACGCCGAGTAGGACTCGTCGTTCGGGCCGGCCCACTCCCACGGCCAGAACAGGAAGATGCCGATGAAGGCGAGTGCCGAGACACCCGCGAGGGCGAACCAGAAGGCGACCGAACGCTCGGCGCGCTTCTCGGCCTTGGTGCCCTCGACCGACCAGCGGTCCCGTTCGAACGCGACATCGACGCCGTCGAGGTTGGTACCGAGTTCGACCAACTCGTCCCGGCTCATCCGGTCGAGTTCATCGTCCGTGTACTTCTTCGGCGTGCCGCCGCTGCCGGCGTCGCTCATGACCTTGCTCCGATCCACATTGCTGCACCGACGACAGCGACGATGCCGAGAACCCACATCGTGATGCCCTCGGAGGCCGGGCCGAGGCCACCGAGACCGTATCCGCCCGGATCCTTGACCTCGGCGGACTGCTTGACGTAGGCGATGATGTCCTTCTTCTCCTCGACCGTCAGCTGACGGTCGGAGAACTTGGGCATGTTCTGGGGGCCCGTGACCATGGCGGCATAGATCTGCTGCTCGCTGGCCGGATCCAGAACAGGGGCGTACTTACCGGAGGACAGCGCGCCGCCGCGTCCGGTGAAGTTGTGGCACGACGCGCAGTTCATGCGGAACAGCTCGCTGCCGCGGGCGATGTCGCCGCCACGCAGCGACGACTGTGCGATCTCGCCGTTCTCGTCGCGGATGATGGTCGGGCCACCACCCTGCGACTGCACGTACGCGCCGATGGCGTCGGTCTGACGGGCGTCGAACTTGGCGGGCTTGCGAGCAGCCTGCGCCTCGTTACGAGCGGCCGGCATACGACCGGACGACACCTGGAAGTAGACGGCTGCCTCGCCGACACCGATCAGGCTGGGGCCGCGATCCGCGACGCCCTGCAGGTTCGCGCCGTGGCACGTGATGCAGGACGTGTCGTAGAGCTGCTTGCCCTCGCGGATCAGCGCAGCGGAATCGTCGCTCGCGGTGGCGACCTGCGGGGCAGGCGTCAGAGCGGAAGCGATGAATCCGGCGCTCACGAGACCGAGCATGAGGATCAACGCGCCACTGACGCGCCGACGCAGCTTGCGCTGCCGGCGCGCCTTGGTGGCGGAACCTGTCGTGGTGCGGTCGGGCATGTCACCCTCGGTTGCGGGAGGGGGGGATGAACTCATCTGTATCCCTTTGGGTATGTCGGGACGACTGAAGCGTCAGGGGGCTGCCTGGTCGTTCAGCTGGCTAACGGATGAAATAAATCGTGGCGAACAGGCCGATCCACACAATGTCGACGAAGTGCCAGTAGTACGAAACGACGATCGCCGCAGTGGCCTGTGCAGGCGTGAACTTGCTGACCTTGGTGCGGACGATCAAGAAGACGAACGCGATCAGGCCGCCGATGACGTGCAGGCCGTGGAAACCGGTCGTCATGTAGAAGACCGAGCCGTACACGCTGCTCGAGATGGTCGTGCCTGCATGCACCAGGTGGTAGTACTCGTAGCCCTGCCCGAGCACGAAGAACGTGCCCATGGCGAGGGTGAGCAGATACCACCGCCGGAGTCCGAAGACGTCACCCTTCTCTGCCGCGAAGACACCCATCTGGCAGGTGAAGGAAGACGCGATCAGCACCAGGGTCACCGGTACCGCCAACGCGAGATTGAGCTCGGTCGGTTCCGGTGGCCAGTTCCCATTCGCCTGTGCTCGTGCAACGAAGTACATGGCGAAGAGCCCTGCAAAGAACATGAGCTCACTTGACAACCACACGATGGTGCCGACGCTGACCATGTTTGGCCGGTTCAGCGAGTGCACGCGCTGGGTGATTGCCGATCCTGAAGTCCCTACTGCGCTCGTCACGCTGAGAAGTATGACGCCTTGTCGTAAAGGAAAGCCACCCGGGTCCGGCATCGGCGCGTCGGTGCACGTCAGAGGCGGTTCGATCACGGTTACGGAGGCGGTCGTCGGACGTGACAGAGTGGGCGCATGGAACTCGGCAGCGGTGTCACTCGTTGGGTGCGGGGAATTCTGTCGCGGCGGCGGCCCGAACCGCTCGACCGCACTCGCGCAGACCTCGTGGTCGTGGTGTCGGGGTTCGACGACGTGGAGTCGTGTTCGGCGGTGCTGGAGCGCGGTGCGGCCGGGTCCCCGGAGTGGATCGCGGACGCGGAGGCCGTCCTGCGGCATCACCTGCACCTGCCGGCGGTCGCGGTCGACGCGGTGACGGCGATCGCCGCGCAGGACGGCTATGCACCTTCCGCGGACCTCGATGCCGGTACGGAGGGACCTGCCGGTACGGACGGCACCGTCGTGCTGCTGCTCGAGCGGGTGCAGGTGCTCGACGCCCTGCACTGCTCGCAGGAACGTTCACGTATGGCCGGCCTCGCCCAGCGGCACGGTGGCACCGCGCTCGGCTGGGACGGGCTGCAGCCGCTGCCACCGGCATGACCGGAGTGTGCGCGCACTAAGCTGCGGTGCGACGAGGATCACCGAGCAGTCGGTGGACGAGGAAGTAGAAGGGGTCGTGATGGAGCGACGGTCGGCAGCGCAGGGCACACAGCGAGGGACGGGCGCGGTCGACCGGAGCTGGCCCGCCGTCCTCGGCGCCCTCACCGATCGACGTGACCTGTCGGCCGCCGACACCGCGTGGGCGATGGACGAGATCATGTCCGACAACGCGACCGCGGCGCAGATCGCGGCGTTCGGCGTCGCATTGAAGATGAAGGGCGCCACGCCCGGCGAGCTGGAGGGCCTGGCGGACTCGATGCTCGGGCATGCGACGACCGTGCCGGTGTCGCCGGACGTCGTCGACATCGTCGGCACGGGCGGGGACCGCTCCAACACCGTCAACATCTCGACGATGGCGTCGGTCGTCGTGGCCGCGGCCGGGGTCCGGGTCGTCAAGCACGGGAACCGGGCGGCGTCGTCGAAGAGTGGCGGTGCCGACGTTCTCGAGGCGCTCGGGGTGCACATCAATCTCGGTGCGGCGGCCGTCGCACGGTGTGTCGACGAGGCCGGGATCGGTTTCTGTTTCGCGCCGGTGTTCCATCCGGCGCTGCGGTTCGCGGGGGCGCCGCGCAAGGAGATCGGCATCCCGACCGTGTTCAACGTGCTCGGTCCGCTGACCAACCCGGCCCGCCCGCGTGCGGGCCTGATCGGGTGCGCGTTCGAGGACCTGATCGAGGTGATCGCCGGTGTGCTCGCGGGACGCGGCAACTCGGCGCTGGTGGTGCGCGGCGACGACGGCCTCGACGAGCTCACGACGTCGACGACGTCGGTGGTGCACGTCGTGTCCGGGGGGACGGTGCGGACGCAGAAGCTGGATCCGACGGATCTGGGGATCACCCGGGTGTCCCTCGACGCGCTGCGCGGCGGCAACGCCGACCACAATGCGCGGGTGGCGCGGGGAATCTTCGCCGGCGACCCCGGTCCGGTGCGGGACGCGGTCCTGTTGAACGCGGCCGGCGCGATCGCGGCGTTCGACGGACTCGAGGGTGACCTCGAGGAGTCGCTGGCGGCGGGAATGCGCAAGGCCGCCCACGCGATCGACTCGGGGGCGGCCTCGGCGCTGCTCGACCGGTGGGCGTCGCTGACGACGCAGTTGGCTACTCCCCGATAGAGAACGCGGCCTCGACGTCGGCGCTCGAGTAGGACTGGAACGCGATGTGCGTCGCGGTCCGGAGCACCCCGGGCACCTTGTTGATGCGTTCGGTGACGACCTCGGCGATCCGGGCGTGGTCGCGGACCTTCACGATCGCGATCAGATCGACGTCCCCGGCGCACGAGTAGACCTCGGACACGCCGTCGACGTCGGCGACCGCTTGCGCGGTCTCCGGGATCCGGTCGGACTCGGCGTGGATCATGACGATCGCGTTGATCATGTGGCTCCTCGGGTGTTCTGGCGTTCGGTGAACACAGTAGGCGGTTGTGCGTCGCGGGCGAGCGCGTACCAGCTCTCCCACGCGCCGGCCCCGTGCGCGGGTTCGCGCCAGCCGTCGCTGACCCGCACGATCCGCACACCGTCACTCTCGAGCCAACGGGCGACGAGCGCGAGCTCTTCGGGTGAGGCGCCGCGCAGCGGGGTGTCGTCGGGCCGGACGGTCTCGGCGGCGGCGGTGAGGGCGTCGACGACCGGCATCGGCGGCACCCCGCGGTCGGCGATCCCGGCCGACGCCAGCCGGCCGGACCGGATCACCGCGAACTCCCAGCCGCCCTCGGTCCGGGGCCGCGCGGCGACGAGTTCGTCGACGGCGGCGAGCGCGGCGAGGCGTTGCAGGCGGCGCAGTACCGTCCCGAACGTCGCGACCCGGTCGCGGAGCCGGGCCGCGTTCTCGAACAGTTGGTCGGCGGCGAGCCGGTCGACACGATCACGCATCCGGTGCAGGGCGGTGTCGTCGTCGCCCCGGATCAGCGAGCGCGCCCGCTCGGGGGCGATCCGGTAGCCGTCCGGGTCGTCGGCGATCGCGGGGCAGCCACCGACCTCGCGGGGCGGGCACTGCGGACCGTGGTGCCGGCCCCGGCCGATCCGGGTCGTGCAGGTGCGCAGGCCGCAGAACTCGGCGAGCGTGAGGGCGGCGTCGGCGGCGTCGGTGCGGGACCGGAACGGGCCCAGCGCGTCGGGGGCCGGGGTGCGGACCACCGACGGCCGCGGGAACGCCTCGTCGGTGAGCACGACCCACCAGCCGCGCATCGGGAACTTCGACCGCCGGTTGTACGGCGGGACGTGCGCGCCGATCAGCCGCAACTCGCGCACCCCGGCCTCGAGTGCGTGCGCGCATTCGACGTGGTCGACGCGGGTGGCGAGCCCGATCATCTCCGTCATCCGGCTGCGCGTCTCCGAGCCGGTGAAGTAGGTGCGGACCCGGCGCCGCAGATCGACCGCGGTCCCGACGTAGAGCACCTCGTCGGACGGACCTCGGAACAGGTAGACGCCGGGTGTACAGGGCAGTCCGTCGGCCAGGGTGCGCTTGGCGCGCTGCGCCGCCGACACCCGCGGCCGATGGTCGAGCAGCTCGGGCAGGCTGTGCACGCCCTGATTGCCGACCCGCCCGATGAGGGCGTGCAGGACGTCGACGGTGGCGCGGGCGTCGTCGAGCGCGCGGTGGGTGGGGGTGGTGTCGGCCCCGAACAGTCGGGCGAGCGCGGACAGTTTCACCGACGGCGCCTCGTCGCGGCCGAGGATCCGGCGGGCGAGTTTGACGGTGCACAGCACCTGGAACGGGGGCCAGGGCAGGTCGAGGCGGGCCGCGGCGGCCTTCAGGAATCCGATGTCGAAGCCGGCGTTGTGCGCGACGAGGACCGCGCCGCCGGCGAATTCGAGGAACGCCGGGAGGACGGTCTCCATCCGGGGAGCTCCGCGCACCATCGCGGTCGTGATGCCGGTGAGCTCGACGATGTACGGCGGGATCTCCCGGTCCGGGTCGACGAGGGTGGCCATCTCGCCGAGGATCTCGCCGCCGCGCACCCTGACCGCGCCGATCTCGGTGATCGCATCGGTGGCGGCGCTGCCGCCGGTGGTCTCGAGGTCGACGACGACGAACGTGACGTCGCGCAGGGGAGTGTCCAGTTCGTCGAAGGACAGTTGTCGTTCACCGGCGCCGCGGGCTCGGTCGGGGGCACTCACGTCTGTCGAGGATAGGGGCGCCCCCCGACAGGGGCGCTCCCGCTGCCGGGCGCGGAGCATTCGGCCCGGAAGAGACGAGCATCACAATGCGTGTGCGACGGTCGGTGCGCCGGGGGTCGGCGCGCGTCGCCCGGGTGTCGGGGATTCGGGGCCGGCAGCGGCGTCGGAGCAGCGGCGGAGCGGGCTCGGCACCGGAAGCGAGTCGGTCGTTATCGACTCGTGACGGGATCGGCGAACCGGGATGCCAAAAATGATGCAAAACGGTCTAAAAGGGCATTTTCCGCGCGTTCGAGTCGACACGACGGATGCGCTTTCGTAATCTTCTCGAGACCTAGCGGAGTCTTGCCGCCCCACCCGGAGCGGCATCGCTGGGACCGCCTAATCGGAACCTCCTCGGAGGGGACGTGCCGGGAACCCACGTTTTCTTTGGGGTGAATCCCGTCGGAGCCGCACTCGCGGTGCCGCCGGGTAGGGCTGATCTTCCCAGCCCGAACCCGTCAGCTAACTCGGTCGGCGGACGAACGGAAGAAACGGAGTTCCCCTTCTCGTGGCGTCAACTACTTTCAAGCGTTCCGCGCGGCGCGCCGCCGTCGCCGGCGCACTTGCCGTCGGAGCAGTCACGGTCACCGCAGCACCGGCGCTCGCCGATCCCGTCGACGTGCCGGGTGTCGGCACCGTGGAGATCCCCGGCGTGACGCAGGCGCAGGTCGACTCCGCGATCGGCGCCATCGCGCCCGGTATCGCCCAGCAGTTCGGCACCGGAAGCGTCGCACCGGAACTCCCCGCCGCCCCGGCGCCCGTCTCGAGCCTCGGCCAGCAGGCCGTCAAGGCCGCGGAGTCCCGCCTCGGCTCGCCGTACGTGTACGGCGCCGCCGGTCCGGACGCGTTCGACTGCTCTGGCCTGGTCCAGTGGTCCTACCAGCAGGCCGGCCTGAACCTTCCGCGCACGAGCTACCAGCAGGCCGCCGCCGGCATCGCGGTGTCGTACGACGACCTGCAGCCCGGCGACGTGGTCTCCTTCTACAACGGCAGCCACTCCGGCATCTACGCCGGCAACGGCAACGTCATCCATGCATCGACGGCCGGTCAGCCGGTCAAGTACGCGCCCGTGTCGTCGATGCCGTTCGACGGCGCACGCCGCTACGCCTGACGCGTCCCGCGGTTCCACGCCCCGGGGGCGGTTCCGACATTCGGTCGGGGCCGCCCCCGGGGCGTTGCGCGTCGGGAGGCGAGGTGGACACGACTCGATGCCGTTCCGTAACCTGATCGAGACCTTTGGAGTCCGCTGCGGGCGTGAGCCGCGCGGACGGAACCGATCCCAGAAACGGAGAGTCGCGCTGCCGTGCCCGTCCCCGAACCGTCGTCGACGATCAAACGTTCGATGCGTGCCGCCCTGGTGGCGGGCATGCTCTCGCTGACGCTCGTCGGGATTCCCGGCCCCGTCGCCGTCGCCGACCCCGTCGTGGACGACCCGACCGCCGCACTCGAACAGCTCGCGGACCTGTCCCGGGAATCCGAACGGACCACCGAGGTGCTGCACGCCGCGCAGATCGATCTCGACGGCAAGCAGGCGACCCAGCGGGACGCGGAGGCCCGTCTGGCGGCCGACCAGGGTGCGCTCGCCGCGGCGCAGACCCGGCTCGAGGAGTTCCGGCCCACCGTGAACGCACTCGTGGCCGCGAGTTACCAGGGGGCCCGCACCAACCGGTTGTTCGCGGTGATGACGAGCGATTCGCCGCAACAGCTGCTCGACCAGATGTCGGCGCTCGACGTGATCTCGAACGACACGTCGAAGGCGGTGGGACAGTTCCGGCAGGCCACCGCGGATGCGAAGGCGGCCGCGGACGCGTCCCGGACGTCCGCGGACGCCGCCCGCGCGGCCACCGAACAGGCCCGGCTCGTCAGCGACGACCTCCAGCACGAACAGAGCGAACTGCAGAAGCAGATCGACGCCGTCACCCGCGCATTCGACCGGCTCACCGGGGCGGAGCGGGCGCAGCTCGCCGGCTCCGCGTTCCCTCCCGGGTTCGACGCCGGCCGTATCCTGACCGGTCTCGCCCCCGGATCGGGGTCGGCGGCGTTGCAGGCAGGCCTGACGCAGGTGGGCAAGCCCTACAACTGGGGTGCGACCGGACCCGACTCGTACGACTGCTCGGGGCTGGTCGTGTGGGCGTACCGGCAGACGGGCACGACGCTGCCGCGCTCGAGTCAGGCGCAGGCACAGGGCGGCATCCCGGTCGACCGCTCGCAGTTGCAGCCCGGCGACGTCGTCCTCTTCTACGACGACGCGTCGCACGTCGGTATCTACGCCGGGGACGGCAACGTCCTGCACGCATCGACGTACGGAACCCCGGTGAAGGTCGATTCGATGGCGTCGATGCCGTTCCACGGGGCGCGCCGATACTGACCGCGTGCACCCGGTGTGAGGCTCGCCTCCTACACTTTCGGACGTGCCCGACGACGCCCCCCTCCCGAGTCCCCCGCCGAAGCGGCGGGTGCGCCGGTGGGAATGGATCGGGCTGACCGGTCTCGGTGTCGCGACGGCCGTGGTGTTGTCGCTGGCGGCGTTCTCCCAGCCGACGGCCGGCCCGGACGTCCGGGCCGATGTTCCGGTCGCCGACCCGTACGACGACGGTCGCCGTGCGGCGGCGCAGGTGGTGCTCGACGAGTGGGCCCGGGCGGTCCGCTCCGGGGACACCGAGGCGCTGCCCGCCCTGTTCGACCCCGGCGCCGATCCGGGCTTCCTCGATGCGGAGATCCGTCGGGCACGTAACGCGGCGGCGGTGCCGTTCTCGGAGTTCGCCTACGACATCGGGTCCGATCCGGAGGCGCCGGTTCCGTCGGAGGTCGCCGACCGTCTCGGCGCGTCGGACGTGTGGGCGCCGACGGTGTACCTGCGGTACGCGATCGCGGGCGCGGACCCGGCGCCGACCCGCAAGCCCGTCTCGCTGCTCCTCGCCCGGCACGGCGACGAGTGGAAACTGGTCGACGACACCACCGGTGGCGACTCCGGTCGCGAGACATGGCGCGGCCCCTGGGATTTCGGGCCCCTCGTGGTGCGGGAGGTGCCCGGTGCGGGTGGCCGCTCCTCGATCGTGCTGGGGCACCCGGAGCAGGCCGCGATGATCGATCGGCTCGCCGCGGAGATCGGTGACGCCGTCGACCACGTCACCGACGTGTGGGGTGAGGACTGGTCGCGCCGCGCCGTCGTCGTGGTCGCGGGCTCGCGGGACGAGTTCGTCTCGCTGGTGGGTGAGGAACACAGCGGTTCGGACATCGCGGCCGTCGCGGTGTCCGACGCGGTCGACCACGGCACCCGGACCGCGACCGGTCAGCGGATCGTGTTCAGCCCGGAATCGGCCGAACGTTTGACGGACCTGACCCGGATCGTGGTGCTCCGGCACGAACTGACCCACGTCGCGGCCCGACCGGTCACCGAGGACGGCTCGCCGATGTGGATCCTCGAGGGCTACGCCGACTACATCGGTTACCGCGGTGTGGAATCGACGTTCGGGTCCCTCGCACCCACCCTGAGCGCCGCGGTGGCCGCGGGCGGACCGCCGACGGCGCTACCGGCCGATGCCGACTTCGGGGCCGGTGGGGACGTGGCCCGCCGCGCCTACGAATCGTCGTGGTCACTGGCGGCGTTCGTCGCGGACGAGTACGGCGAGCAGCGACTCGGGGAGCTGTACCGGGACCTCGCGCAGGGCCGTGCCACGGCCGCACAACTCGACGACCGGATCCGGGACGCGTTGGGGGAGAGCAGCGGCGATCTGGCCCGGTCGTGGGGGACGTGGGTCGAGCACCAGGTGCCGCGACCCTGACTCCTGGGCCGGGAGCCCCGACCCCTACGGTGGACGCATGCGCCGAACACTGTTGGTGACGAACGATTTTCCGCCCCGACCGGGTGGGATCCAGTCGTACCTGCACACTTTCGCCGGCCGACTGCCGGCCGACGAACTGGTGGTGTACGCCCCGCGCTGGCGCGGCGACAGCCACACCCGGTTCGACGCCGACCAGCCGTACGACGTGGTCCGGCATCCGACGACGCTCATGCTGCCCACCCCGTTCGTCGCGCGGCGGGCGGCGACCCTCGTCGAACGGTACGAGTGCGACACCGTGTGGTTCGGGGCGGCGGCCCCGCTGGCGCTGCTCGCACCGGCCGTGCGCCGGGCCGGTGCCCGGCACGTCGTCGCCTCCACCCACGGGCACGAGGTGGGCTGGTCGATGATTCCCGGTGCGCGTCAGGCGCTTCGACGGATCGGCGAGCACACCGACACCGTCACGTTCGTGAGCAGGTACACGCGTGGACGGTTCGCGTCCGCGTTCGGCGCCGACGCCGCGCTCGAGCATCTGCCGCCGGGCGTCGACCCGGACACGTTCCGCCCGGATCAGGCCGCACGCGCGGAACTGCGCGCCCGGTACGGGCTGGGGGAGCGGCCGACGATCCTGTGCCTGTCCCGACTGGTACCTCGCAAGGGGCAGGACCAGTTGATCCGGGCACTGCCCGCGATCCGGCGCCGAATCGACGGCGCGGTCCTGGTGATCGTGGGCGGCGGCCCGTACGCGGAGCGTCTGCACGCGCTCGCCGAGACGTGCGGGGTGGCCGAGCACGTCGTGTTCACCGGCGGGGTACCGGCCGCGGAACTGGCCGCACACCACACGATCGCGGACGTGTTCGCCATGCCGTGCCGCACCCGTGGCGGCGGCCTCGACGTCGAGGGCCTGGGCATCGTGTTCCTGGAGGCGTCGGCGTCGGGGGTGCCCGTGATCGCGGGCCGCTCCGGGGGAGCGCCGGAGACCGTCGTCGAGGGCGAGACCGGGTTCGTGGTGGACGGAACCGATGTGGACGACGTCGCGGAGAAGGTGATCGCCGTGCTGTCCGACCCCGAGCGGGCGGCCGCGATGGGTGCGGCCGGGCGGGAGTGGGTGCAGGCGCACTGGCGGTGGGACGTGCTCGGTGCGCGCCTGCGCACACTGCTGGCCTGAACCGGCCGACTCCGACCTGCGCCGCGGTACCCGAGTCCTACCCCCGACAGGGGACTCGGATACCGCGGCGCAGAAGGCCTTCCCACCCCCGACGTGTGGGAACACCTCGCGACGAGAGTCCCACGCGGACCGTTGCAACTACGTTGCAACGTGATTACCCGGCGTAGATCTTCTCGATGTCGGTGGCGAAGCTCTCGTGTACGACGTTCCGCTTGAGTTTCATCGTCGGGGTGAGTTCGCCGGTCTCCTCGGTGAAGTCGACGGGCAGGATGCGGTACTTCTTGATCGACTCGGCGTGCGAGACGAGTTTGTTGGCGTCGGCGACGGCGGCGTCGATCTCGGCGACGAGGTCGGCGTCGGTGAGCAGGTCCGCGACGGTGGCGCCGGCGGGTTTGCCGTTGCGTTCGCTCCAGCCGGGCAGAGCCTCGGCGTCGATCGTGACGAGGGCACCGATGAACGGTTTCTGGTCGCCGACGACGATGGCCTGGCTGATCAGCGGGTGCGCGCGCAGGTGGTCCTCGAGTTGCGCGGGGGCGACGTTCTTGCCGCCCGCGGTGACGATGATCTCCTTCTTGCGGCCGGTGATGGTGAGGTAGCCGTCGGCGTCGACGGTGCCGAGGTCGCCGGTGTGGAACCAGCCGTCGGCGAGGGCTTCCGCACCGGCCTTCTCGTTGCGCCAGTACCCGGTGAAGACGACGGGGCCGCTGAGCAGGATCTCGCCGTCGGCGGCGATGCGGACGGCGTTGCCGGCCAACGGTTTTCCGACCGAGCCGATCTTCTGGTTGCCGATCGTGTTGACGGTGATCGCGGCGGTCGTCTCGGTGAGGCCGTAGCCCTCGTAGATGGTGACGCCGAGGCCGCGGAAGAAATGCCCGAGCCGGGAGCCGAGCGGGGCGCCTCCGGAGATCGCGAGCTGGCACCTGCCGCCGAGCGCGGCCCGCAGCTTCGAGTAGACGAGCTTGTCGAAGATCGTGTGCTTGATGCCCAGCAGCAGGCCCGGTCCGCCGGTGTCCTGCGCTTCGCTCCATTCGACGGCGGTGGCGGCGGCGAGGTCGAAGATCTTGCCCTTGCCCTCGCTGTGCGCCTTCTGCCGGGCGGTGTTGTACACCTTCTCGAACACGCGCGGCACGGACAGGATGAAGTCGGGCCGGAACTGCGCGAACGTCGGGACGAGGTTCGGGATGTCGCTGGTGTGCCCGAGGGTGGCGCCGGCGTCGAACGCGGCGATGGACACCGCCCGTGCCAGCACGTGCGCCAGCGGCAGGAACATCAGTGTGCTCACGCCCGGCTGGGTGAGCAGGCCGCCGAGGGGCGACGCGACGATGCCCTTCGACTCGGCGATGAGGTTCGCGTGGGTGAGCTGGCAGCCCTTGGGTCGGCCGGTGGTCCCCGACGTGTAGATGAGCGTCGCCGGATCGGACGAGCGCAGCGCGGCGACCCGGGCGGTGACCTCGTCGTCGGCGATGTCGGCACCGGCCGCGGTCAGGACCGCGACGGCACCGGTATCGGTTCCGGCCGGGTCGATCTGCAGGACCGCGCGCAAGTCGGGGGCGGCCGCGGCGACGTCGGCGACGGTGGCCGCGTGCTTGCCGGTCTCCACGATCAGCCCGACAGCGGCGGAGTCCTCGAGGATCCACCGCACCTGCTCGGCGGACGACGTCTCGTAGATCGGCACGGTGACACCGCCGGCCGCCCAGATGGCGTAGTCGAGCAATGGCCACTCGTAGCGGGTCGCGGACATCAGCGCGACCCGGTCGCCCGGGCGCACACCGCGGGCGATCAGGCCCTTGGCGACCGCGTCGACCTGCCCGGCGAATTCCCGTGCGCTCACGTTCGTCCAGGTGCCGTTCACCAGGCGTCGGTAGACGACGTGTCCCGGCGTCGTCCTCGCGAACTCGAAGACGGAATCGACAGCGGACGCGTCCTCCGGGACCGTGAAGCTGGCAGGAACGCTGAACTCGGGCACGACAACCTCCGGGACTGCAGATACTGGCGAGTAAGTTTTGCTGGCCCTCACGATAGACCGACGTAACGTGACGTGCGGCACTGCCGTCGACCCCACGGGCGGGGTCGGACCGCCGTCCAGTGTAATCCGGGTCACCGCCGCCGGATCCGGTGTGTGAAGCTGTGGGAGTGAGCAGCATTCAGGTCTCCGACCAGACGTTCGTAGCCGCAGCCCCGGCGAAGGTGGCCGCCCGCGTGTCCGTACCCGCACGGTGGCGGGCCTGGTGGCCGGACCTCGTCCTCGAGGTTCGAGAGGACCGGGCGGAGAAGGGAATCCGCTGGACCGTCGCCGGCCCGCTGGCCGGGACGATGGAGGTGTGGCTCGAACCGGTGATGGACGGCACCGTCGTCCACTACTTCCTGCACGCCGAACCGACCGGGGTGAGCCCGCAGGACCTGGCGTCCCTCGACCTGGCCGGCATGAATCATGCGCGCCGCGTCGCCGGCAAGGAGATGACGTTCGAGATCAAGCGGCAGCTCGAGGCCGGCCGGCCGGCCGGGGAACCGCCCGCCGCGTAGGGAATTGTGCGGTGACCGGGAAGTCGTGTGAGATGAACGTGCACGCCGCGACAGCAGCGAGCCCGTTCTGAAAGGAAGCGTCCGAGGTATGGCCGAGAAGACCCAGCGGTCGATCACCATCGACGCACCCGCCGAGCACGTGATGGGTGTGATCGCCGACTTCGACTCCTACCCCGTGTGGGTGGACGCGGCGACGTCCGTCGAGGTTCTCGCCGTCGGCCCCGGCGGCCGAGCCGAGCGAGTCCGTTTCGTCCTCGACGCCGGCATGGTCGAGGACACCTACGTCCTGCAGTACCGGTGGGCGCCCGACGCGCTGTCGGTCAGCTGGGAACTCGTGTCCGGGGAGATTCAGAAGGCGCAGCACGGCTCGTACGTCCTCGAACCGGAGAACGGCGGGGCGTCGACACGGGTGACGTACGAGCTGACCGTCGACCTGACGATCCCGATGATCGGGCTGTTCAAACGGAAAGCGGAGAAGGTCATCACCGACACCGCCCTCAAGGAACTCAAGAAGCGGGTGGAGGGCTGAACGCCGCGGGGCCCGGTGCGGGCACCGCGGTGCGACTGTTCGTCGGCAAGGGCGGGACGGGCCGGACCACCATGGCGGCCGCGACGGCGGTGGCACTCGCCGCGGCGGGACGGCGGGTACTGCTCGCGTCCCTGGACCAGGCGCACGCCCTGTCCGACGTCCTGGGCCGTCCGGTCGGACGCGGAACCGAGACCCGGATCCGGGACGGACTCGACGCCGTCGAGATCGACACGCTCACCCTGCTCGAACAGCGCTACCGCGGGCTCGTCGCGTTCCTCGCGGTCGCCGGCACCCACGATCACGGTGCACAGTTCACCGACCTCGCCCCGGAGGAGCTGACCGGGCTGCCCGGCGTCGAAGATCTCCTGGGTCTCGGCGAGATCGCCCGGTACGCGGCGGCGGGACGCTGGGACGTCGTCGTCGTGGACTGTCCGCCGACCGCGGATGCCCTGCGCGCGTTGGCGATTCCCGAGACCGTCACCGGGTACGTCGAACGGGTGTGGCCGCAGCACCGGCGGATCACCGCCGCGACGTCCGCCGACCCCCGGACGGCCTTCGCCGTCGCGATGCTCGACCGGGCCGTGGACAGCGCGGCAGCCGTCGCGGCGCTGCTCGCCGACCGGTCCCGGACCGCGCTGCGGGTCGTGTCCACGCCGGGTCGGGTCGCGGCCGCCGAGACCCGCCGGGTACTGTCGGCAGCCGCTCTCGCCGGGCTGCGCGTCGATGCGATGATCGTGAACAGGATTCTGCCGCACCCGGATTCGGTATCCGACGTCGTGGACGTCGCCACCCCGGTCCTGGTGGCGGAGTGCGCGGAGACCGAACCGACAGGGTGGGACGCCCTCGCCGCCGTCGCCGCAACGGTGTACACGGAACCCGGCGGCGCCCCGGTGGACCCGGCCGACCCGGCAGGTGCTGCCGGGGCCGAACCCGCGGTGCGGGTGGTGCGGGAATCGGGTTCGGGCGACCTGGAATCGGTGTACACGATGCGCATGCACCTGCCGCTCGTCGACCCGGGGACACTGACGTTGGGACGAGTGGAGGACGACGTGCTGGTGGGGGCCGACGGGAGACGCCGTCGCGTGCGCCTGGCCTCGGTGCTGCGACGGTGCACCGTCGCGGGCGCCGATTTCGACGGGACGGACCTGGTGGTGCGGTTCGTGCCCGACCCGGCGGTGTGGCCGCGGTGACGAACGACCATGCCGAACTGATCGCGGAACTGCGCGCCCTCGCCGACGTCGTCCTCGACCGGCTCGACCCGATCCTCGCGAAGGCGCAGCAGGCCGCCGGATCCGCCGCGACGGGCGCCGACACGGACGGCTGCCGCAGCTGCTCGTGGTGTCCGCTGTGCGCGCTCGCGGCGTTGATCCGCGGCGAACAACACGACCTGGTGACCCTCGTCGCCGGGCAGGCGTCGACGGTGCTGGCGGCACTGCGGGAGACGATCGACGCACACGAACGCGGCGCCGGCGCCCCACCCGACGGGGAACCGACGCCGCCACCACCGACACCGTCGTCGGCGTTCGCGCCGATCGACGTCACGATCACGACATGAGCGGACCCCGCTCGGGTCCCCCGACCGTCGGTATCGACGTCGGCGGCACCAGCATCCGGGCCTCGGTCGTCGACGCGGCCGGGGAGGTGCTCGACTCCGTCCGTGCGCCGACCCCGCAGTCGGCCGACGCCCTCGAGTGCGGCATCGAACGCGCCGTGCGGGAACTTGCCGCGCGGCACCCGGTCGCCGCCGTCGGCCTCGCGGTCGCCGGATTCGTCGACTCGGATCGGACGACGGTGCGGTTCGCGCCGCACCTGCCGTGGGTCGACGCACCGGTCGCCCGGATCCTCGGCGACCGGCTCGGACTCCCCGTCGTCCTCGAACACGACGCCAACGCCGCCGGCTGGGGCGAGTCCCGGTTCGGTGCCGCCGCCGGCGGCCGCAACGTCGTGGTCGTCGCCATCGGCACCGGGATCGGCGCGGCACTGCTGATCGACGGCCGGCTCTATCGTGGAAGCTTCGGCGTGGCACCGGAACTCGGCCACCTGCAGGTCGTCCCCGACGGCCGGGCCTGCGCGTGCGGCAAACGCGGCTGCTGGGAGCGGTACTGCAGTGGGACCGCGCTCGTCGAGACGGCGCTGGACCTGCTGGCCGCGGACCCGTCCGGGTCGACGGTCCTGGCCCGTGACGTCGCGGTCGATCCGGGCACGCTCACGGGCCGCCGGATCGCGGCGGCCGCAGCCGAGGGGGATCCGCTCGCGCTGGCCACCTTCGCCGACTTCGCGACGTGGCTCGGAGTGGGGTTGGCGACCGTGTCCGACGTGTTCGACCCGGACCTCGTCGTGATCTGCGGCGGCGCCGGCAGTTCGGCACCGCTGTTCCTCGACGCCGCCCGTGAACACTACGCCCGGCTGGTCACCGGATCCGGGCATCGCCCGCTGGCCCGGATCCGGCACACCCTGCTCGGGGAATCCGCCGCCGTGATCGGTGCCGCGGACCTCGCCCGGGCCGCGCTCTGATGCACGTCCGACGGTGTTCACCGGTGCCGCGGGCGACCCGGTGCGGTGTGGCAGGCGTCGAGACTGCTGAGTACAGTCTTGAGCAAAGGTAAGCCCCGGGGCCGGAAGGACACCATGTGGTACTGGCTGTTTAAGTACGTGTTGCTGGGCCCCCAGCTGTGGCTCCTCGGGCGCCCGAAAGTCGAAGGCGCCGAGAACATTCCGGTGGACGGTCCGGCGATTCTCGCCAGCAACCACCAGGCCGTGCTCGACTCCTTCTTCCTGCCGTTGCGGGTCAAGCGGCGTATCACGTTCCTCGCCAAGAGCGAGTACTTCACCGGTACGGGCCCCAAGGGGGCGTTCCAGAAGTGGTTCTTCTCCGCGGTCGGCCAGGTGCCGATCGACCGCACCGGTGCGTCGGCCGCCAAGGACGCCCTCGACGCGGGCCTGCGGGTCCTCGGCCAGGGCAAGCTGCTCGGTATCTACCCCGAGGGCACCCGCTCACCCGACGGCCGTCTCTACAAGGGCAAGACCGGCATGGCCCGGCTCGCCCTCGAATCCGGCGTCACGGTCATCCCCGTCGCCATGATCGGCACCGAGAAGGTCAACCCGATCGGCTCCCGGGTGTGGAAGCCCTCCAAGGTGACCATCCGGATCGGGGAGCCGATCGACTTCTCCCGGTTCGAGGGGATGGGCGGCAACCGGTTCGTCGAACGCGCCGTCACCGACGAGGTCATGTACAAGCTGATGCGGCTGTCCGGTCAGGAGTACGTCGACATCTATGCGGCCACCCTGAAGAACACGGCCCCCGGCACCCCCGAGACCCCTGCCGCCCCGGCCACCGACGTCGCCCGGGTCCCCGACACCCAGGTCGGCTGACCGGGCGCGTGCGACTGTCCGTCCCGGCCACCGCGCCCGCGGCGCCGGTCGCGATCGTGTTCGGCGCCCGCGTCGCGGACGGGTGGCCCATGCGATTCCTGCAGGGCCGGCTCGACGCCGCCGTCGCGCTGGTCCGGGCCGGCACGGTCTCGGTCGTGCTGGTCTCCGGTGACGCCCACGGACACTCCGGTGACGAGATCGCGGCCATGACCGGCTACCTCGTCGCCGCGGGTGTCGACCGGTGGCGGATCGTCGCCGACCCCTACGGTCTCGACACGTACGACACGTGTGTGCGGGCCGCCCGCACGTTCGGGATCCGGCGGGCGCTCGTCGTCACCCAGACGTTCCACCTGCCGCGGACCGTCGCCCTCGCCCGTGCCGCCGGCATCGACGCCGACGGTGTCCGCGCCGGGATCGCCGGTGGCCGGTTGCGGACCCTGGTGCGGAACTCGGTGCGCGAGATCCTCGCCTACCCGAAGGCGGTGTGGGACGTCGCCACCCGCAGGGATCCGAAAGTGGTGTCCCCGCCGGATGATTCGGTGACGATGGCGCTCGCGCGTCACTGACCCCGGTGTCCCGCGGCGCGGTATCTTCCGTGACGTGCCCTTCTCGTCCTTCGCCCGTAGACGGCCCCGACTGTTCCGGACCGCGGTCGCGGGGGCGGTCGTCGCGGTGTACGCCGCGGTGCTCGGCGTGTTCGCCGCGAGCGACGGCGTCGGCGCCGACGAGGTCCCGGCGTTCGCCGCGGACGGGGAGGTCGTCGTGATCGTCACCCCGACCACGATGCATCCGACCACCGGCCGGCTCGACGTCGAGATCACGGTCGTGCTCGGAGACGACTTCTACGTCCCGCACGGCGAAACGCTCGCACAGTCGCTCGGGCTGTACGTCGAACCGAGCACCTCGCGGCAGGCACTGGTGTTCCCGTCCGGATCGGTGCCCACGACGGTCGACGCCCAACTCGTGGTCCGCGGCAGGGCCGCGCACTGGCCGTTCGACCGGTTCACGATCGAACCGTTCGCCGTCCTCGCCTACACGGACGACGGCGGGGAGAGCCGCGTGATCGAATCCCGCACGTACCTCGACGGGCGCCTCGACGGATGGCGGATCACGCAGCACGCCGTCGACATCGGTATCGACGGCACCGCCGAGCCGTTCGGCGGCACCGGCATCGACGTGCAACTCCGGCGTTCGGTCGGCACCCTCGTCTACGCCGTCATCCTGCTGCTCATGATGGTCGTCCTCGCGGTCCTCGCCGCGTTCGTGGCGATCTCGACCGTCCGTCGGCGCCGGCGTGTCGACACCGACATGCTCGGCTGGATGGCCGCAATGCTGTTCGCGGTCGTCCCGATGCGCAGCATCCTGCCCGGCAGCCCGCCGATCGGATCGTGGGTGGACGTGTCGGTCACCCTGTGGGTGGTGGTCACCCTCGTGGGTGCGCTCGCCGCGTACGTGTACTGCTGGTGGCGGGACACCGCCGGCGAGGACCCGTCAGGCCACCGGCGACAGTTGCGGGACATCGGCGCCGACGTGCCGGTCGCTGCGGCGTCCCCGCCGGTCGAGCCCGGTCCCGCACGCGACGGCCACGATCACGGCGACCGCCCACCACACGTACGCGGAGGCGGCGAACTGGTCCCACAACGGCCACCCGGTGCCCTCCCACCGGCCCGGGCCCAGCCGCCAGTGCGGGGCGATCACGAACAGCAGCCAGGTCGCGGCCGCACCCCCGGCGAGGAGTGCGCTACGCCGCCGGTGCGCCTCGACGGCGGTGAGGGCGAGCAGCGGAGCCACCCAGACCCAGTGGTGTGACCACGACACGGGGGAGGCGAGCAGACCGAACAGCGCGTTGACGCACAGCGCCAGCACTGTCGCGCCCGCCGCGAACGCACGGTGCATCGCGACCGCTGCCACCCCGAGCGCCACCACACTCAGGCCCAGCCACAGCGCGCTGCGCAGCGACTCGTCCACCCCGAGCCGTGCCAGCATGCCGGTGATGCTCTGGTTCGACGGATACGCGGGCGTCCCGATCCGGTCGGACGCGAACAGGGTCTCGGTCCAGTACTGCCACGAGTCGGCGCGGGTGAGCACGAACCCGATCGCGCCGAACACCACGAAACTCACGCCCGTCGTCACCGCGGCCCGAACGTCCTTGCGGACCAGGAAGAACAGCACGAACACCGCGGGTGTGAGCTTGACGGCGGCCACGAACCCGATCAGCAGCCCCCGCGGCCACGGCGTCCGCTTCGGTAGGCAGTCGGCCGCCACGAACGCCATCAACAGAATGTTCACCTGCCCGTAGTCGAACGTGGACCGCACCGGTTCGAGGGTGAACGCGATCGCCGTCGCGGCCAGCGCCGTCCACGCCAACGTCGTACGCACCCGCACCCCGATCGATGCGAGCGTGAGCACCAGCGTCGCGAACAACGCCACCAGCGTCAACGCCGTCAGCACCACCCCGGCCGCGTTCAGCGAGATCATCGACATCGGCGAGAACACCACCGCCGCGAGCGGCGGATACGTGAACGGCAGCGAATCCCCCGACGCCGTGTGCGGCAGCGATCCGTACAGCGGCCCGCCCTCGGCGAACAGGGCACCGCCGAGCCGGTACACGTCCAGATCGATGCGGTAGTAGAAGCCGAGATCACGGATACCGGGGAACCCGATCAGGTGGTAGACCGCGCCGAACACCACACCTGCCCCGATCGCGATCCGGGCCGCGACACCGATCGGCGACCGCCACCACGACGGGACGGCCGACTCGGAGAACGAGTCGACGTCGGACGATCGGTCGGCGGAGACGGGGGAGGGGGTGCGCACCGAACCATCCTGCCCCGAACCGGGGGTGCCGTGTCGAGTGACCCGGTGAGCGGGAGCATAGGCTCCCACGGTGCGTTACTTCTACGACTGCGAGTTCATCGAGGACGGCCGCACCATCGAGCTCGTCTCGATCGGTGTGGTGTGCGAGGACGGCCGCGAGTTCTACGCCGTCTCCACCGAGTTCGATCCCGAACGAGCCGGACGCTGGGTGCGGCGCAACGTGCTGCCGAAGCTGCCGCCGCCGTCGTCGCCGCTGTGGAAGTCGCGGTCCCGGATCCGTGACGACCTGATGGCGTTCCTGATCCCGCGACCCGGCATCGAACCCGAACTGTGGGCGTGGGTCGCCGCCTACGACCACGTCGTCCTGTGCCAGCTGTGGGGGGCGATGACGGAGCTGCCGTCGAGCCTGCCCCGCTACACCCGCGAACTGCGCCAGCACTGGGAGTTCCACGGCTGCCCGCCGCTGCCGCCGGTCCCCGACGACGCCCACGACGCCCTCGCCGACGCCCGCCACAACCTCGCCAAGTTCGACGCGATCGAGGCGTTCCGACGGATGCGGTGACCCGGCGGTGACCGGGATCACCCGACAGGTGATCTCTGTGAACGGGAGCCTTCCCGGCCCCGATTGTGACGGAGAGAATATCCTGTAGTCGTGAACTGGACTGTCGACGTGCCCATCGACCGCTTGCCCGAACTGCCGCCGCTGCCCGCCGCCATGCGCGACCGGCTGGCCGCCGCACTCGCCAAGCCGGCCGCCCAGCAGCCGCAATGGCCCGCCGACCAGGCCGCGGCCATGCGCACCGTCCTCGAATCCGTGCCACCGATCACGGTGGCCGGCGAGGTCGAGGCGCTGTCGGAGAAGCTGGCCGAGGTCGCCCGCGGTGAAGCCTTCCTGCTGCAGGGCGGCGACTGCGCGGAAACCTTCGCGGACAACACCGAACCACACATCAAGGGCAACATCCGCACCCTGCTGCAGATGGCCGTCGTCCTCACCTACGGGGCGAGCCTGCCCGTCGTCAAGGTTGCGCGCATCGCCGGCCAGTACGCCAAGCCGCGCTCGTCGAACACCGACGCCCTCGGCCTGCCGTCCTACCGCGGCGACATGGTCAACTCGATCGTCGCCGAGGACGCCCTCCGCGCCCACGACCCGTCCCGGCTCGTCCGCGCCTACGCCAACGCCAGCGCCGCCATGAACCTGGTGCGCGCGCTCACCGGCTCCGGCACCGCCGACCTGCACCGCGTCCACGACTGGAACCGCGAATTCGTGTCGAACTCGCCGGCCGGCGCCCGCTACGAGGCCCTCGCCGCCGAGATCGACCGCGGCCTCAAGTTCATGGACGCCTGCCGGGTCACCGACCCCAACCTGCAGTCCGCACAGATCTACGCCAGCCACGAGGCCCTCGTCCTCGACTACGAGCGCGCGATGCTGCGCCTCGACGACAACGGCGACCACCCCAAGCTGTACGACCTGTCCGCACACTTCCTGTGGATCGGCGACCGCACCCGCCAGCTCGACGGCGCCCACATCGCGTTCGCCGAACTCGTCGCCAACCCCATCGGCCTCAAGATCGGCCCGTCGACCACCCCCGAGATGGCCGTCGAATACGTCGAACGCCTCGACCCGACCAACAAGCCCGGCCGCCTGACCCTCATCTCCCGCATGGGCAACGGCAAGGTCCGCGACCTGCTGCCCCCCATCATCGAGAAGGTCCAGGCCACCGGCCACCAGGTGATCTGGCAGTGCGACCCCATGCACGGCAACACCCACGAGGCCACCACCGGCTACAAGACCCGCCACTTCGACCGCATCGTCGACGAAGTCCAGGGCTTCTTCGAGGTCCACAACGGACTCGGCACCCACCCCGGCGGCATCCACGTCGAACTCACCGGCGAGGACGTCACCGAATGCACCGGCGGCGCCCAGGACATCTCCGACATCGACCTGTCCGGCCGCTACGAAACCGCATGCGACCCCCGCCTCAACACCCAGCAGTCCCTCGAACTGGCCTTCCTCGTCGCGGAAATGCTGCGCGGCTGACCCCGGGCTCCACCCGCCGGCGGGATACTCCTGCCGCATCAGCTGAAGGGTCCCTTCGTTCGCCTGAGGCGAACGAAGGGACCCTTCAGCCGTTCACTGGGGAGAAGATCAGAGCAGCGACGTGAGCGTGACGGTGGTGCCGGGTGTGACGCGGGAGCCCGCGCTCGGGTCCTGGGAGACGATGAGGGAGCGGTCGGAGCTGATGATCTGCCGCACCTCGTAGGGCAGGCCGAGGCGGTCGAGTTCGTTCTTCGCGGAGCCGACGGAGCGGCCCAGCAGCGACGGCACCTTGATCGCGTTGGATACCTTCAGCGCGACGCTGGTGCCGGAGGTGACGCCGGTCCCGGCTGCCGGGTCGGTACCGATCGCGTCGCCGGCGTCGACGGAGGCGTCGAACACGAGTTGCACGTCCCGGACGGTGATCCCGACGTCGTCGAGGGCTTTGCGGGCCTTGTCCTCCGACATGCCGGACACGTCCGGGACGTCGACGGGCGGTGCGCCCTTGCTGCGGAGCATCCGGACCTGCGCGCCGACGGGCAGCATCGTGCCGGGGGCGGGGTCGAGGGCGGCGATCGCACCGACCGGGACGCGGGCACTGAACGTCTCCCCGCCGTCGACGGGGGCGAGCGTGCGTTCCCGCAGGCTCGCCTCGACGGCGGCGATGTCGCCGCGGCCGGTGACCTCGGGGACGGTGGGTCGGCCGAGCGAGATCAGCAGGTTCACCGACGATCCGCGGGGCACCTCCGCGCCGGCATCCGGGTCGGTGCCGATCACGGCGTCGGCCGCGACGGTGTCCGAGTACCGTCCGGCGGTGTCGACGCTCAACCCGGCCGCCTCGATGGTGGCGGTCGCGGTGGCCTTGTCCTGGCCGCCGATCGCCGGGATCGCGGCGTAGCGGCCCGAACCGAGCCACCAGCCGCCGAATCCGACGGCGGCCGCGAGCAGCACGACCACCAGCAGCCAGGTCACGACGGTGCGACGGGACCGTTGCAGGCGGGCCGACCCGACTCCGAAGGGTCGGGGGGACTCGGGGGCGGACTCGGACTCGGGTGTCGGACGCGGCGTCACCGTCGTGACGACCTTGGTGTGCCGGACGCCGGAGCCGGGGTCGGGGGCCGCTGCGAGCACGGTCGTCGCGTCCCCGGGGGACACGGTGTCGGCGGCCGGTGCGGCAGTCGCCGGTCCGGCCGGTACCCGTGTGGTCGCGGCTGTGGGTGCCGTGGCGGGGGATGCCGCGGCGGGGGGAGTGGCACGCCGTGGCGACGGCACCCGGTACTCGGGTAGCCGCAACCGGGTGCCGACGGAGCGCAGTTCGGCTGCCATGGCACCGGCGTCGGTGAACCGTCGGTCGGGGTCGCGTTCGGTGGCGCGGACGACGAGTTCGTCGAACGCGGGCGGCACCCCGTCGATGATGCTGCTCGGTTCCGGGACGTCGTTGTCGATGCGCTGGTAGGCGATGGACAGCGAGGTGTCACCGGTGAACGGGGTGGAACCGGTGAGCATCTCGAACAGCAGCACGCCGGCGGCGTACACGTCGCTGCGCGCGTCGGCGGTGCCGGTGGTGACCTGTTCGGGGGACAGGTACTGGGCGGTGCCCAGAATGACGCTGCGGGAGGTCGCGTTGGATGCGGCGATCGCCCGCACCAGTCCGAAGTCGGCGATCTTGACGTCGCCGGCGTGGGAGATCAGCACGTTCTCGGGTTTGATGTCGCGGTGCACGAGCCCGGCCCGGTGCGCGACGGCGAGCGCCTCGAGGACGGGACGGGCCACCGCGGCCGCGGCGTGCGGCGGCATGGGGCCGCGTTCACGGAGCAGTTCGCGCAGGGTGCCGCCCTCGACGAGTTCCATCACCAGGAACACGTGTTCTCCGTCACTGCCCTGGTCGTGTACCCCGACCAGGCCGGGATGCGCGAGCCGGGCGACGGCGCGGGCCTCGAACTCGAAGCGGGCGAGGAACTGGGGGTCCGCAGCGAACTGTGGATCCATCACCTTGATCGCGACCGGGCGGTCCAACCGCAGGTCCACGCCGCGGTACACGGTGGACATGCCGCCGCGCGCGATGGGCGCATCGATGCGATAGCGCCGTTCGAGCACCACACCGATCAACCCTCGACCTCCTGGATTCAAGCCCGAGCCCCTCGCCTTGCCGATACAGATTCCCCCCGATCGTAGTCAGCCGGACACTCCGGCCCCGATTCCGTGACGGGGAGACGACGGCGGTGGTCGAGGACCGTCCCCCGACCCGATAACGTAACGGGAGTGAGTGCACTCCCTTACTGCGATGACGTGTTGGACCGGTCGATCCCGCTGCTGCAGCTGCCGGACGTGTCGAAGTGGATGGGTATCCCGATCACCGGCGTCCACCAGTTGCTGCGTGACCACCGCCTGATCGCGGTCAAGCGGGACCGGGTCCCCGGCGTCCCGGAGGCCTTCTTCGGTGAGGACGGGCAGCCGGCCCGGTTGCTGTCCGGTCTGATCATGGTGCTGAGCGACGGCGGCTACTCCGACGAGGAGATCCTGAGCTGGCTGTTCACCGCCGACGAGTCCCTGCCGGGCACCCCGATCGACGCGATGCACGGGGACCTGGCCCGCGAGGTGATCCGCCGCGCCCAGTCGATGGCGTTCTGACAGACGATTCCACCGGACGCTATCCCGCGCCGACGACCGTCCGCACGAGCAGCGGTGCTGCCACGGCGAGGCGGCGTCGGCGCGGCACGGCCACCCGCCGGTCGAGGACCCGGAACCCGCTGTCCTCGATCTCGTCGAGGATCCCGCGGTACAGGACGAACGCGGCCCGCAGTCCCGGCCGGACCCGCGGCTCGAGCAGTTCGAGTCCCGGTTCGGCGCGGCGGTAGACGCCGCGGGTGACCGCGACGACGTGCGCCAGTGCGCGGCGCACTCGCGGCTCCGACACCCCGGTGGCGCGGCAGTGCCGCAGCAGGTCCGCGTCGACCCCGAACGCTGCCAACTCGTCGGCCGGGAGGTACACCCGGCCGCGGTCCAGGTCCTCGCCGACGTCGCGGAGGAAATTGGTGAGCTGGAACGCTTCCCCCAACGCCGCCGCGTACGGTGCGGCCTCCGCGACGGGGACGGTGGTGCCGAGGACCGGCAGCATCTGCAGCCCGATCACCGCCGCCGAGCCGTACATGTACTGCTGCAGCGCCGGCATGTCCGGGTAGGTCGCGCGGAACGCCGGGGTCCCCGGCACGTCCATCCGCATCGACGCGAGGAACGCCCGGAAGAGGTCGACATCGATCCCGTACCGGTCGATCGTGTCGGCGAGTGCCGCCAGGATCGGTCCGGTGCCCGGATCGTCCACCGGCCGGCCGGTCACCGCGGCGTCGAACAGGTCCTCGATCCGGTCGAGCGCGGCCGACTGCCCGCCGTCGGGTGCGACGTCCACGATGTCGTCGACGGTGCGCGCGAACCCGTACAGGGCGTGCACCGCGGACCGGTGCTCGCGCGGCAGCAGTCGCGTCGCCAGGTAGTAGGTGCGGCCGTGCTCGGCGGCGATCCGGCGGCACCGCTCGTACGCCGACGCGAGATCGCCGGCCGGACGGGGACCGGTCACAGCGGCGACGAGGCCCGTTCCGGTAGCGGTGCCGGTGCCGGTGTCGTCTCGGTGTCGGCGACCGCCGCGCGGGTCGGATCGGACACTGCCCGCAGTCGTAGGGGATCGACGGTGGTGAGCGAGACGGCGGCGACGACCGCGGCGAACGTGGCGAGCGCGACGTGGAGGAACGTGTACAGGCCGATCGACCCGTCCGGCTGGAACACCAGCATCAGCCACGTCGACAGGCCGACGAGGATCTGCAGGGTCCGCGTCGACGTCGAGAAACCGGCCGCGATCGCGAGCGGCCACGAGTAGTACCAGGGCAGGGCGGCCGGCGACAGGACCACGATCGCCACCAGGGCGACGAGGATACCCATCACCGCGTCCCGCTCGGTCGTGCGGAACCGCCACCAGATCCACACCAGCAGGCCCGCGAGCGCGACTGCCGAGATCGTGCGGGTCACCTCGAGGACCGGGGCCAGCCGCAGACCGGTGAACCAGCCGGTGCCGACCGTGACGACGTGCGCCATGATCGTCGGCAGCGACAGCCAGTTGATGATCTTCGCGGAGCCGGACAGGGCCGTCAGCCAGCCGAGTCCCACCCCGGCGATCGCCGACGCGGCCGCGAAGATCGCCGCGAACACCGCGACACCGGTGCCGGCGGTGCGGACGAACGCCGCCCACGGGGTGGCCGGTTCGCGGCCCTCGGCGAGCGCGCGGTCGCGTTCGTGGATCATCCAGATCCACACGATGAACGGCAGCGCGATCCCGGCCATCGCCTTCACCGCGACACCGAGCGCGATGACCGCGACCGCGGCGACATGCCTGCGGTCGAGTGCGAGCGTGATACCGGCGACCATGAGGCCGACCATGAGCAGTTCGTTGTGGACGCCGCCGATCAGGTGGATCAGCACCAACGGATTGAGCACCGCGAGCCACACCGCGATCGTCGGATTGCCGCCGAGTTGCCGGGCGAGCCGCGGCAGCGCCCACATCATGAGCGCCAGACCGGGCAGGAACACCAGGCGCAGCAGCATCGTGCCCGCGACCACGTTGTCCCCGGTGATCGCCGTGATGCCCTGGCCGAGGAGCAGCGACACCGGACCGTACGGTGCGGTCGTCGTCGTCCACACGTTGGAGACGTTGTCGAGCAGCAGGCCCGGGTTGACGACCGGGCCGACCGCGTACGGGTCGAAGCCGTCCCGTAGCAGCGCGCCCTGCGCCAGATAGGAGTAGGCGTCCCGGCTGAACATGGGGACGGCCAGCAGCATCGGGGCGGTCCACACCGGCACCGTCCACAGCACGCCCCGCAGTCCGACATCACCACGGAGTGCGATGCGGCCCAAGCGGACCCATGCCGCGATCATCGCCAGCACGCCCGCCCACACGACGATCGTGGACAGTGCGTAGCCGTGCCCGAACCGCAGCCACGACAGGCGCCAGTCCTCGAGCAGGGGGTCGTGGCGCCGGACGCTGCCGGCACCGAACCCGCCGAACGTGATCATGATCGCGCCGAGGAAGCCGAGCAGCGACGCGTGTCCGGCGGGGGTGCGCAGGTAGTCGGCGCTCACCCGCAGCCGGGACCGCGGACCCGCCGCAGTGTCGATGGAGGTGGCGTCGACGGACGCGGAAGGGGCCGACATGGGTGCAGGTTCCTCCCCCGGAAGGATCGTTCGACGGTGACCGACGGTGTCGAAACCGTCGGTCGGCACGGGACGAAGTGACAGTTTAGTGTGTCGCCGGCGAATGTTCGGCAAAGCCCTGCCTCGGGATCGGACGTTCCGGCGCCGGGTGCAGTGTCCCGGCGATGCGCTGTGCGGCCAGTTTCCCGGACACGAGCACCGTCGGAACCCCCACCCCCGGCGTGGTACCGGACCCCGCCAACACCACGTTCGTCGCACGTGAGGCCATGTTCCGGCGCCGGAACGGGCCGGTCTGCCGGAACACGTGCGCCGGCGCGAACGGGCTGCCGGCGGCCATGCCGCGCTGCACCCACGTGTCCGGGGTGTCGATGTGATCGACGAGATAGTCGCCGGTGATGCCGTGGTAGCCGCGCGCCTCGAGGGTCTGCAGCAGTTCCCGGCGGTACACGTCGGCCAGCACCGGCCAGTCCAGCGGTGCACTGTCCAGGTTCGGGCACGGCGCGAGCACCGACAGCGGTTCGTGGTCGACACCGTCGCGGACGACCGTCAGACCGGGGTCGGTGACGGCCGGCCGGGTGATCAGCAGGGACGGATCGCTCATCAACCGGCCCCGGCCGCGGGGCGCGGTGATCTCGGCGAACGTGCGCTCCCACGCGCCGCCGAAGTCGATGGTGTGGTGGTGCGCCGCCCCCCACCGCGCCGCCGTCGCCCGCGGCACCGTGCCGTGCAGCACCACCGCGGACGGGGAGATCCGCAGCCGCCGCGGCCGCCGGGTCGCCAGCAACCGGTCGACGACCGGCAGGTCCGGGGTCAGCACCAGGGCGTCGCATTCGAACACGCGGCCGTCGGCGGTGTGCACCGCCCGGGCCCGCGCACCGGGTCGCGTGGGGTCCCGGTCGATCCGGACCACGTCGGCGCCGAAATGCAGGTGCCCGCCGGCCGCGGTGAACGCGTCGGCCAGCGACGCCGCGATCGTGTGCATGCCGCCCTCCGGGAACGACACCCCCATCGACGTGTCCATGTGCGCGATCGCGCCGTACACGGCGAGCGCCTTCGCCGGCGCGACCCCCGCGTACAGGGCCTGGAACGTGAACACGCGGCGCAGGCGGGGATCGGTGATCCGGCGGGCCACCTGGTGGCCGAGCCGTCCGAACCCGCCCGCCGCGGCGAGCCGCGCCAGATCCGTCGCCGACTTCCGGGTCGACAGCAGATCCAGCGGCGAATCGAAGTTCGCGTCGATGAACGTGTCGAACTCGGCGTCGAACACCCGGGCCAGCCAGCGGCGCAGATTCCGGTACCGACGGGCCTCGTCGGGGCCGCACACCCGGGTGACCTCCGCCGCCATCCGGTCCGGATCGGAGTGCACGTCGATCGTGGAGCCGTCCGCGAACCGGGCGTGATATGCCGGTTCGAGCCGGTGCAGGCGCAGCGGTGGTGTCGTCGACGCGCCGTCCGCGCCGACCGCTGCGAGCGCGTCGTGCACCAACTCCGGCATGGTCAGCACCGTCGCGCCGTTGTCGATCGTGTAGCCGTCGCCGTCGTACGCGCCCACCCGGCCGCCGGGCCGGTCGTCGCGTTCGAGGATCGTCACGTCCCGTCCGGTGCCCCGCAGATGCAGTGCCGCGGACAGTCCCGCCAACCCGGCTCCGACGACCACGACCCGGTCGGTCGCGCCCCGCACGCTCCGCACGGCGGTCAGGCGTTCCGGCGGGTGACGGCGATCGCCATGTCCCGCAGCCGGCTCTTGCCGTCGTCGGTGACGCTGCCGGCGTCCAGGGCCGTCAGCGCGCGGTCCGTGAGATCGGCGATCCGCCGCTCGGCGTCGTCGACCGCCCCCAGATCGGTGATCACCGACCGCAGCCGCTCGACCTGGGCGTCCGACAGATCCGTGCCGATCGACTCGCGCAGCAACGCCGCCGCGGCCGGGTCGGTGGCGTCGGCCCGCTCGAGCGCGACCGCGAACAGTACGGTGCGCTTGCCGGCGCGCAGGTCGTCGCCCGACGGCTTGCCCGTCACATCGGGGTCGCCGAACACGCCCAGCAGGTCGTCGCGCAACTGGAACGCGATCCCGATGTCGGTGCCGAAGCGCCGGTACGTGTCCACGAGACCGGCGTCCGCGCCGGCGATCGCCGCACCCAGATGCAGGGGCCGCTCGATCGTGTACGCCGCCGTCTTGAAGCGGTTGACGCGCAGCGCCGCCTCGACCGTCTCGTCGGCGCTCACCTCGCCCGTGATGTCGAGGAACTGGCCGCCGAGCACCTCGGTGCGCATCGCGGACCACACCGGGGAGACCCGCGCGAGCGTGTCGTGGTCGAGGCCGGCCTCCCGGATCATGTCGTCGGCCCACGCGAGCGCGAGATCGCCGAGCAGGATCGCGACACCGTGCCCGAACTCGGTGGCCCCGCCGCTCCACCCGTTCGCGCGGTGCCGGTCGGCGAACTCGACGTGCACGGTCGGGAACCCGCGCCGGGTGGTGGACGCGTCGATGATGTCGTCGTGGACGAGCGCGCACGCCTGCACCAGTTCGAGGGCGGCGGCCGCCCGCAGCGCCGCCGCCGCCTGCGGCCCGTCCGGATCACCACCGGCACCGAGCCACCCGGTCCACGCGAACACCGGGCGCACCCGCTTGCCGCCGCGCAACACGAAACTCTCCAACGCGGCGACGGCGTCCGGGTAGCCGCCTCCGACGGCACGGACCGCGTCGCCGCGCGACGCGAAGAACTCCCGCAGCGACTCCTCGACGAGGTCGGTCAGTGGCGGGACGGGCGGGGTGGACGCGCCGGCAGGGGCGGACAGGGGGGACAGGACTGCCTCCAGGTTGATCGCGAAAAGCCTCGCCCCCACCTTAGTGGGCACGCCACCCGGACCCATCCGGACCATTCGGGCGATGCGGTGCGATCGAGTGATGCAGGTCAACCTATGCTGGGGTTCGTGACATTCGATGCCGTTCGGGGGCGAAGCAGCTCCGGTTGGGTGACCCGTACCCCCACGATCGTGGACCGCATCCGTTCCTCGGCAGAGCCCGGGAGCGGTCGGATCCCGTTCTCCGTGGAGTTCTCGCCGCCCCGCGACGAGGCCGCCGAGGCGCGGTTGTGGCGCGCCGTCCGCGAGTTCGAGCGACTCGGGCCGGCGTTCGTGTCCATGACGTACGGGGCCGGTGGCTCCACGCGGGACCGCACCGTCCGGGTGACCGGGCAGATCGCCGACGAGACGACACTGCTGCCGGTCGCGCACCTGACCGCCGTCGGGCACAGCATCGACGAGTTGCGGGCGATGTGCGGGGCGTATGCCGACCGTGGCATCAGCAACATCCTGGTCCTGCGCGGCGACCCGCCGGGCGACCCGCTCGGCGAGTGGGTCAAGCATCCCGACGGTGTCGAGTACGCCGAGGAACTCGTGCGGCTCGTCCGTGACATGGGCGACTTCCACGTCGGTGTCGCGTCGTTCCCGGAGGGCCACTACCGGGCCCCGGACCTCGACCACGACACGAAGTACCTGGTGTCGAAGCTGCGGGCCGGCGCCGAGTACTCGATCACGCAGATGTTCTTCGACGTCGACGACTACCTGCGTCTGCGGGACCGGGTCGTCGCGTGCGACGCCGAGCAGGGCGAGAAGCCGATCATCCCGGAGATCATGCCGATCACGTCGCTGCGCTCGGCGCGGCGGAGCCTGGAGCTGTCCGGCTCGAAGCTGCCCGTCGCGCTCGAGGAACGCCTGGTGCGGGCCGCCGGCGACGGTCCGGAGGAGGACCGGGCCGCGGTCCGCGAGGTCGGCATCGAGGTGGCCACCGAGATGGCCGAACGGCTCATCACCGAGGGCGCCCCGTGCCTGCACTTCATCACCCTCAACTTCGCGCGGGCGACCGGCGAGGTGCTGGCGAACCTGGGCCTGTCGGCGTCCACGGCGGCATCCGCCTGACCCGGTCGGCTCACCCGACGGGGCGGCCCTTCCACCGCAGCCGGCCCCGTCGCCGGCCGAGGTGGGACGCCGCCGTCAGACCGAGGTAGCCGACGACCGAGAGCGGATGCGCCGCCGCGTCCGCGGCCTCCCGGATCCCGGGGCGGCGACCGGTCTCGACGGCTCGTGCGGCCAGCCGGGACGCCACGGCCGCGCCGTAGCCGAGCAGACCCCACCGGCGGGTGCGACCGGACACCACCGCCAGCGGCGGCAGCACGTAGGCGACGGCGACGACCGCCGACACCGCCGCCGACCCGGCAGTCGAGCCGTACGCCGACCACAGCCAGCGGCGGTAGCCGTCCCGCACCGCACCGGCGTCGCCGTACATGCGGCACGACGCCACCCGGCCTGCCGCGGCCACCACGGTGCGGTCTCCCTGCCGCCGCAGCGCGCGGGCGATCGCGAGATCCTCGGTGACCGCACCCGCGACCGCGGCGTGCCCGCCGAGCCGGAAGTACGCGGCGGCGTCGAACACCAGGAACTGACCGCACGCGACCGCCATCGACGGCCGGGTGCCGCGGTGCGCGATCGCGACGGGCAGGCTCGCGAACCACGACCAGCACAGCAGCGGCTGGACCAGTCGTTCGGCAGCCGTGACCGCGACCTGCCGCGGCCACGCCGACAGCAGTGCGGCGTCGTGGTCGCGGAGTCCGGTGACGGCGGCGGCGAGCGCGTCGGGGGTCAGACGGACATCGGCGTCGAGGAACACCAGCACGCCCGGCCGTGTCGAATCCGTCAGCCGCGCAGCATGTTCCGAGCCCCGATGGCATGCGGCGTTCTTGCCGAGCCAGCCCGGTGGCGGCAGCTCGGCGCCCCGGATCAGTGTGAAACGCCCGTCGCCGCCGATCGCGCGGGCGGCCACCGCGGCCGTGTCGTCGGCCGAATCGTCGTCGACGATCAACACCCGCAGCGTCACCAGGCCGCGTTGGGCGCGCAGATCCCCGACGAGTGCGGCGATCCGGTCGGCCTCGTCACGGGCCGGGACGACGACCGTGACCGGCTCGGTGACCGCACCGGCACACGGTCGCAGCCGGGGCAGCGTGACCGTGTTCGCGGCGGCGACGACGGCCCCGCCGAGCGCCAGCCCGGCACCCACGCGTACCGCGACGTCGAACGGAGACAGCACGTCGGATCAGTGGGTCGACGTCTCGGCGGGATCGCGTCGCGGCGTGTCCGACGGCGACGGATTGCGCCCGCGCCACGCCAGCACGCCGACGATCACCGCGGCCGCGACCGCCACGCCCCCGGCCATGCCCGCCCAGCCGGCGAAGCTGCGGGTCCGCGGATCCGGGTAGCGGACCTCGGCGTGCAGGGTGCTGATGTCACCGGCGGGCAGCGTCCAGCTGACCGTCGAGTCGCCGTTGCGGGTGCCGTTCGTGGTGGCGATCCGGGTGGGGAACGCGATCGTGAACTGCACGTCGGTGCCCTGCGCGGGAACGTCCTCGAGATCCACCGTGCCGTCGAGGGTCACCTGGTCCCCGGCCCGGCGCAGCGCCAGTTGCAGCGCGCCCCCGGTCTGCCCGTACATCGATCCGAGATCGGCGACGTCACCGAACGTGAGGTCGCTGAAGAACGCCTGCGTGCCGACGTAGCCGTCCTTGCGGTACTCCTCCACCCGGATCCGCGGCGCGAGCGCATCGGACGGGGTGAGCTGCGGGCCCTTGTCGTTCTCGTCCTTGGGGACGGTCGCCGCGACGATCTGCCCGGACACCTTGTCGTCGGTGGACACCCCCATCGACACCTGTACCCGTAGACAGCCCGCCAGCAGCGGCATCAGCAGTACCGCGAGTACCGCGGCGGCGACCGCACGGGTGGAACGGGAACGGGGAGCCGGGGCAGGTGTCGACGACAGCACAGCGCCATCGTGCCAGGCGCGACCGGTCGCCCGCGTCAGGTGCCGCCGTTCCGGCGTGCCAGCCGCACCAGCAACGGCACCCCGACCACACCCATCGCGAACAGACCGTAGACCGCCGAATACCGCAATTCGGGTGCATCGAGGAAGACGGCGTGCGCGAGCGACGACCCGAGCCACGTCCACAGCAACAGTGCGAGCGGCACCGCGTCCGATACCGGGGACGGCGTCGGCGACCCGATCCGGGTGTCGAGCCTGTCCACGACGGTCGCCATGACGGCGGCGACGAACAGCCACCCGGCGTAGTTGGTCAGCGGAATGTGCGCGATACCGGGCAGTCCGGCGTCGGCGACACACCAGCGCCACTGCCCGTCGGCCACCATCTGCGGATCGAGGTACAGGTCCCAGCCGACGACGCCGATCGTGGTCAGTGCGATCCGCGTGACACGGGTCCGGGTGACCAGTGACGCCGCGCACCACACCGGATAGAAGCCGGCCGTCCACGCCAGTGGCACCACCGCCGGCACGTCCGCGATCGCCCAGCCGAGCCGGTCGGTCGCGTACGCATAGCAGCCGTACGGGTACCCGGTCGCGGTCCCGACGATCTCCGAGACCAGCCCGATCCCGGCCGTCGACGCCACCAGCCCCGCCGCCCACCGGCCGCCGCGGACCGCGGTCGCGTGCACGACCGACGCCGCCGCCAGCAGCACGACCACCGCCACCGTGACGACGTCCCGGACCCGGCCGTCGACGAGCGGATAGACGATCTGGGCGCCGACCGCGGCGACGGCGAGCCCCGCGGACACCCGCACCAGCGGCGACACGGTGGAGACGGTGCGCGTCACCGCAGCCGACCGCGCAGCAGTCGCCGCACCCGCCCACCACGCGTGTCCGCGAGCGCGATCCGGGCCGCGCTGCGCCCACTCGCCCCGGACACGCCGCCGCCGGGATGCGTCGACGCCCCCGTCAGGTACAGCCCGTCCGCGTGCGGGACCCGATGCCCCGACAACTCCGGGATCGGCCGCCACATGAACATCTGGTCCAGTGACATCTCCACGTGCATCACGTTGCCGCCGAGCAGACCCATCTCGCGTTCGATGTCGGCGGGGGTCTGCACGTGCCGGTGCCGGATGCCGGCGGCGAACCCGGGTGCGAGCGCGTCGACACCCGCGATCACCCGGTCGGCCTCCCGCTCACCGATGTCCGACCAGGACCGGCCGCCGGACAGCGCGTACGGATGCCACTGCGACCACAGCGTCACCTGATGCTCCCCGGCAGGGGAGATGGTCGGATCGATGCCGCTGAAACTCATCGCCAGCACCGCCGGATCCGGTGGCAGTTCCCCGGCGAGCGCGGCGCCGTGCGCGGTCCGCAACTGGGCCCGGTCGGTGACGAGCAACTGCAGCCCGCTCGTGGCCGTCGCGCCGTCCGGCACGCTCGGATACGACGGCAGCGCGTCCGTCCCGAGTCGCAGCACCAGCCCGATACCGGGGCCGATGCGGATCCGCCGCCGCCATCCGGCGAGCGTGTCGCGGTCGTAGCCGCCGCGCTCCAGCAGATCGAGCGTGGTCAGGACGTGACAGCCCGCGATCACCGTGCGGGCCCGCACGCGGCGTCCCGACTCGGTGACCACGGTCCATGCGTCGGGGTCGCGGCGCAGTTCGGTCACGCTGTCCCCGAGCGTGACGGTGCCGCCGTCCGATTCGAGACGTGACGCCAGTGCGGCGGTGAGTGCGCCGCTGCCGCCGACCGCCCGGCCCGGCGGCAACGTGTGCATCAGGGCCGCGAACCCCACCATCGGTGCGGTCCCCGGCTCCGACATCGGCGGCCCGGACTGGGCGCCGAACCATGCGAGCGCGGCCTTGAGCGGTTCGCTGTCGAAGTACTCGTCGAGCAGAGCGTCACCGGTCGTCAGGAATTCCCGGGACAGGGCCGCACCCCCGTTGCCGGTGTCGAGTCCCCAGAACGAGCGCAGCAGATGCCCGCCCGTCGGTGGGGCTGCGAACGCGCGCATCACGCGGGCACTGCGCGGACCCCACGTGCCGACGAACCGCCGGTAGGCGTCCGCGTCGGCGGCCCCGCACGCTGCCTCGATCGACGCGCACGTGCGATCGAGGTCGCGGTGGAACACGATGCCGGGCCGGTCCGACCCGGCCGGGGCGGGCGCGAACGCCCACGGGTCGCAGTCGAGGTAGCGCAGCCCGTGCGCGGCGAGATCGAGTTCCTCGACGATCCCGGAGTGCCGGATCATGATGTGCGCCGACGAGCCGCGATCGATCCGGTGCCCCGGGAACCGTTCGACGGTCGACACCGCACCGCCGAGCACCGTGTCCCGTTCGAGGACCTCGACGGACCAGCCGTCGCGGGCCAGGTAGCACGCCGACACCAGCGCGTTGTGCCCCGATCCGACGACGACGGCGTCGAGCACGGCGGTTCCTCCCGGAGCGCTCACAGCGGAAGCCCCCGGCCGAGGACCGCGAACGGGCGCCGGTCGCCGGCGAACGTGAAATGGCGGACGACGTCGCGGAATCCGGTGCGCCGGTACAGCCGCCACGCCCGGTTGTCCTCCCGGTCGACCTCCGGGGTGGACAGCAGCACACCCCGCTCCGGGCGGTCGGTGAGGAGCCGCTGCAGCAACCGCTCACCGAGTCGGTGCCCCTGCGCGGCCGGGTGGACGTGCAGTTCGGTCAGTTCGAAGTAGTTCCCGAGGATGCGGTCGACCTGCTCGCCGCTCCACCCGGACTCCTGCATCCCGTGCCGGACCTGCTGCTGCCACCACTGGTCGGGGGCGCCGCGGTAGCCGTACGCGATCGCCAGCAGGTCCGCCGGCCGGTCGGGGCGCTGCGGATCGGTGCGGACCGCGCCGACCGCCCGCCACCCGGCACGCCCGATGTGCTCGGACCACATCGGGGCGCGGTGGTACTCGGTGCCCTTCGGGTAGCCCATGGCCGCGACGTAGATCCCGAGCGCCTCGGGCAGTCGCGCGCGCATCTCCGCCGGCGGCAGATCGACGACGACCGGACCCGGGTCGGACGGATCCGCGGCGTCTGTCGTGTCTGTGGAGTTCATGCGTGGGCTCACCCTGGTTCTCTCCCTTGACGACGTGTCGGTGGGGCCAGCTATATTGAATAGGTCGAACATGCGTTCGATATTGGTGATCCGGTGATGTGTCGGTGGTTCGCCCGGGGAAGCGACGCATCACCGGATCGCCGGGAACTCGGCAGCGGTGGGAGGTGCTCGGAGTCATGGCGGAAGTCGAGTCTCGGGTCGGGGTGGGGGTCGCGTCCAGTCTGCCGGTGGGGCCGGCCGGGTGCGCGGGTTCCACGCGTTCGCCGGCGTCGGCGCCGTATCGGGCGACCGTGCTGTTGCGGCGTGCGGACGGACTGCTGTCGGAGGCGGCGGGGGCGTCGATGCCCGACGAGCGTTTCCGGTGCGCGTATCTGAGTGCATTGAAGGGGGCTGCCGCGGTACTCGCCGCGTGCGAGGGCGCGGCGCGGGTGGCATCCGGTCGGCGGCCGCGCTCACGCAGTGCGTGGGTGCTCCTGGCGCGGGCGGCACCCGAGTTCGCCGCGTGGGCCGACTATTTCGCGGAGCATTCCGCGTTGCGGGCCGCGGTCGAGTCGGGGGTGACACGGTCGATCGACGGTGTCGCCGCGGACAGGTTCTACGGGGAGGTCGGACGGTTCCTCATCGCGGTCGACGATCTGCTCGCCGGGGCCGGTCGACACGCGGTCGATGCCGGCACCGGGTGATCGACCCTGTCCGGAACGCGGCATATGTGCAGGTCATGGGCACATCGGTGTCGGCTGCCATCGGTTACCGCCGATTCGTCGGGAACTCGTCGGTGGAGTAGGTGGTACGGCGCGGGCGTACCTCGTATTATCGAGTTCAGGTAATCGTCAGTTCGTTACCCGCCTCACCGCACCGCGGCGAGGTGTCAACTCTTAGTGCCGGGGGAGGTACCGTGCCACTCTCCGAGCACGAGCAGCGCATGCTCGACCAGATCGAGAGCGCGCTCTACGCCGAGGATCCCAAGTTCGCGTCCACCGTGAGGGGCGGGCGCATGCGTGCCCCTTCCGGAAGGCGACGACTGCAGGCGGTGGCCCTTTTCGTTCTGGGTCTGGTCCTCCTCGTCGCGGGCGTGGCTCTGAATGTGCGGTTGGGCGAGTTTCCGATCATCAGTCTGATCGGATTCGTCGTGATGTTCGGTGCCGGAATTCTCTTCCTCCTCGGTGGAGGCAAGGGGAGTCCGGCGGAAGTTCCCGACGGGAACGCCACTCCGCATGGGGCGGGTGGATCGCATCCGCGCAGATCCCATGGCGGCAAGAAATCTGCGGGCGGATTCTCGTCCCGCATGGAAGACCGTTTCCGGAGGCGATTCGAGCAGGAGTAGTCGAGTTCGTCCGGATTACGGCGGCGGCGCAACCATCCCGGTTGCGCCGCCGCCGTTGTTCGGTCCGGTCGGCTTCGGGTGTCTGCCGTCACCCGTCGATTCGCCCCCCACTTCGTGACCCTGCTGTGAGCTGCACTTATCCGGAGGGGCTTGTCAAATCGCCCGGTGTTTCGGATTGAAAGTGGTGGAAAGTGGGGTAAAGTGGCGGACAGCGGATCGTGGAGGCGACCCGCCAGAAATGTGAGTGGTTCGGCAGCTTTGCGCAGCCGATTGTTCGCATGTTCGCCACAGGGCCCCGGCGGGAGGTGTGTCGAGTGTTTCTCGGCACCTACACGCCCAAGCTCGACGACAAAGGGCGGCTCACGCTGCCCGCGAAGTTCCGGGACATGCTGGCGGGAGGGTTGATGGTCACGAAGGGTCAGGACCACAGCCTTGCGGTGTATCCCCGGGAAGAGTTCACCGCGCTCGCTCGCCGTGCCGCGGCGGCCTCGCGGAGCAATCCGCAGGCGCGTGCATTCGTGCGCGGACTCGCCTCCGGAACCGACGAGCAGCACCCCGACGGGCAGGGCCGCATCACCCTGTCCTCGGATCACCGCCGCTACGCGGGCCTGTCCAAGGACTGCGTGGTGATCGGTTCGGTCGACTTCCTCGAGATCTGGGATGCCCAGGCATGGGCGGACTATCTCGCGGAGCACGAAGAAAGCTATTCGCAAGCCAGAGACGAAGCGCTCGAGGGGATCTTCTAGCCCCCGGGCGCCGGCGAGTGCCGCGAGGCCTCTGCCCGAGTGTGACCCTGACGCACTTCCCCAGCGCCAGGGTCGCCACCGGGAACCTGACACTCTTCCCCAGTGCCAGGTTCCTCGATCGGACAGGGACCCCGAGGCATTCGTCGCCCTCCGAACAACCACCACCGCGCGCGAGCGCACGAGCATCAACCGGAGGACAGCATGGTCGACGGCGAGGACGGCACCAGGTCGGTCCCCGACGAGTTCGGTCATGTCCCGGTTCTGTTGCATCGCGCGGACGAGTTGCTCGGTCCCGCGATCACCGCCGACGATCCGAGCGGTGCCGGCGCGGTGATGATCGACGCGACCCTCGGTCTCGGCGGACACTCGGAGCACTTCCTGCGCACCTATCCGGGTCTGCACCTGATCGGGCTGGACCGGGATCCCGAGGCGCTGCGGATCGCGTCCGGCCGGCTCGCACCGTACGCCGACCGCACCACGTTCGTGCACACCCGCTACGACGGCATCGTCGACGCTCTCGACCAGGCCGGGCTCGCGTCGACCGGTACCGTGGCCGCGATCCTGTTCGACCTGGGTGTGTCGTCGATGCAGCTCGACGAGGCCGACCGCGGCTTCGCCTACTCGGTGGACGCGCCGCTCGACATGCGGATGAACCCCACCGCGGGGCTCACCGCCGCCGAGATCCTCAACACCTACAGCCACGGTGAGCTGGCCCGCATCCTCAGCACGTACGGCGAGGAGCGGTTCGCGAGCCGGATCGCATCCGAGATCGTGCGTCGTCGCGAGAAGCAGCCGTTCACCACCAGCGCCGCGCTGGTGGAGTTGCTGTACGACGCCATCCCCGCCGCGACCCGACGGACCGGCGGCCATCCCGCCAAGCGGACCTTCCAGGCCTTGCGGGTCGAGGTCAACGGTGAACTGGATTCGCTGCGGGCCGCGGTGCCTGCCGCCCTCGACGCCCTCGCCGTCGGTGGCCGCGTCGTGTTCATGTCGTACCAGTCCCTCGAGGATCGGGTCGTCAAGCAGGAACTGACCCCCCTCTCGAAGTCCAAGACCCCCGAAGGCCTGCCCGTGGAGTTGCCGGGTATGGGTCCGGAACTCCGGATCCTCACCCGCGGCGCGGAACGCGCCTCGGAGCAGGAGATCGAGGACAACCCGAGAGCGGCACCCGTCCGGTTGCGGGCGGCGCAGCGTATCGCGAGGAGGACGACGGCATGACTGTTCAGGTAGCCCCCACCGCGCGTATCCGACGGTCGACGGCGGCGCAGCGTGCCTACGACCGGCGCCGGCACCGCGCGTCCGTCGTCGACCCGCACGGGGCTGCGGTCCCGGCGCCGGAGGCTGCCTCGACCACACCGTCGTCGCGGCGGATCTCGGCCCGGGTTCCGTTCGTGGCCACGATCATCGGGCTGCTGTGCCTCGGGTTGGCGACGACGCTGCTGCTGACCACGCGTGCCGCGGAGGATTCCTACCAGCTCGCGGACACCCGCGCACACAACCAGAGCCTGCAGGAGCGGACCGCGGCCCTCCAGCGTCAGGTCGCCGCCGGTAACTCGGCGCCGATCCTCGCGGAGAAGGCGGCGGAACTGGGACTGATCCCGGTCAAGGACCCGGCGCGGTTGGTGCTGGACGCCGCCGGTGCCGTGACCGTCGTCGGCACTCCCGAGCCTGCCGAGGGCAAGCCGGTCCCGCCGCTGGACCGGGCACCGGCACCGCGTGCCGCGGCGCCCGCGCCGGCGCAGCCGGCCGCACCCCAGCGGAACACCCCGGCCGCGCCGCAGCAGAACGTCGAGGGCCGTATCGAGGCGCGTGGTGAACAGCCGACGCCGATCACGGTCGTCACCCAGCCCCCGGCCGGCGCGCGGCAGTGACGTCCTCCGGCGGGCGCCGACCGGCACCCCGGCGCCGGCCGGCACCGACACCGCCGCGTCGTGCGCGTGCCGGGAAGGCCCGCCGGTCCGGGGTCCGTCGCACCGATGCGTTCGCGTTCCGGTTGAAGTACGGGCGGGCCGTCATGCTCGTCGCGCTCGGTGTCGTCGCACTGCAGTTGCTGTGGGTGCAGGGCATCGATGCGCCGCGCCTGTCCGCGGAGGCCGCGAACCAGCGCACCGCCGTCGTCACCCTGCCCGCGACCCGCGGCGCGATCCTGGACCGTAACGGCAGCAAACTCGCGTACACCCTGGACGCGAAGGCGCTGACGTTCCAGCCGGTGCGGGAACGCAAGAACATCGACGACCTGCGTGCCGAGGACGATTCCCTCCCGGACGCGCAGACCCGGGTGCAGGAGATCGCCGCGGGTATCCACGACCGACTCGGGGACGCCGCGCCCGAGAAGGATCTTCTCGCGAAGCTGCAGAGCAACGAGACGTTCGTGTACCTGGCGCGCAGTGTCGACCCGGCGGTCGCCGCCGACATCGCCGGGGAGTTCCCGGAGGTCGGCCTCGAGCGACAGGACATCCGCGAGTATCCGGGCGGGTCGCTGGCCGCGAACCTCGTCGGCGCGACCGGCTGGGACGGGCACGGACTGCTCGGGCTCGAGGACTCGATGGACGAGGTCCTCGCCGGCAGCGACGGTTCGGAGACGCACGACCGGGGTTCGGACGGCGCCGTGATCCCGGGCAGCCGCCGTGACCTGCGCCCCGCGGTCGACGGTGAGACCGTGGAACTGACCCTCGACTCGGATCTGCAGTACTACGTGCAGCAGCAGACCCAGCAGGCCAAGGAGTTGTCGGGCGCGAAGAACGTGTCCGTCGTCGTGCTGGATGCGAAGATGTCCGAGGTGCTGGCGATGGCCAACGACGGCACGTTCAACCCGGCGATCGGTGTCGGCAACAATCCGCCCGAGGCGCGGATGGGCAACCTGTCGGTCACCAGCCCGTTCGAGCCCGGCTCCGTCAACAAGATCATCACGGCGGCGGCGGCGGTCGAGTACGGGCTGACCACCCCCGACGAGGTGCTGCAGGTGCCGGGGTCGATCCAGATGGCCGGCGTGTCCGTCAAGGACGCGTGGGCGCACGGCGTCGTGCCGTACACCAGCACCGGGGTGTTCGGGAAGTCGTCCAACGTCGGCACGCTGATGCTCGCCGAACGCGTCGGGGAGGAGCGGTTCGCGGACATGCTGCACCGCTTCGGCATGGGGCAGGCCACCGGCGTCGGGCTGCCCGGTGAGAGCGCCGGCAGCGTTCCGGCACTGGAGGACTGGTCGGGCGGCACGTTCGCGAACCTGCCGATCGGACAGGGCCTGTCGATGACGCTGCTGCAGATGACCGCGATCTACCAGACGATGGCCAACGACGGTGAACGGATCCCGCCGCGCATCGTCAAGGCGACCGTGGCTGCCGACGGCACCCGTACCGAACCGGAGCGACCCGAACCGGTCCACGTGGTGAGCAAGGAGACGGCCCGCACGGTCCGGGACATGTTCCGGTCGGTGACCCAGAAGGATCCGATGGGCTACCAGCAGGGGACCGGGCCGCAGGCCGCCGTCGAGGGCTACCAGATCAGCGGGAAGACGGGTACCGCGCAGCAGGTCGATCCGGCGTGCGGCTGCTACTCGAACTCCGACTACTGGATCACGTTCGCCGGCATCGCACCGTCCGACGATCCCCGCTACGTCGTCGGCATCATGCTCGACGCGCCGGTGCGCGGTGTCGACGGCGGCGGTGGGCAGTCGGCGGCGCCGCTGTTCCACAACATCGCGTCGTGGCTGCTGCAGCGCGACAGTGTGCCGATGTCACCGGATCCGGGCCGACGGTTGATACTCCAGGCCGACGCCGACTGACCGGTGCGCGAGGTGACTCCGGACACCCTCGCCGCACGCGCGCGACGTGGTGACTCGTGCCGACGGTGCCGTCGCCGGTAATCTGACACGTCGACCTTCCACTGCTCGAACCGTGAGTCTCCACCGAACCGAAAGGACCTGCTGCCCGTGCTTCCGAGTCCGCAGCCTTCCACGCCGGACAGGGCGCCGGGGAGCGGTCTTCGCCCGACGCATCCGCCCGTGACGGACCTCGCGGACCTGGCCGCCGCGGTCGGTGCCCGCATCGAGACCGTGGGCGCGGGCGACGCGTCGTCCCTGCCGTTCACGGTGACCGGTGTCGAACTGCGGGCGCAGGCGATCCGTGCGGGGGATCTGTTCGCGGCGCTGCCGGGCGCCCACACGCACGGCGCCCGATTCGTGGCGGACGCCGTCGCGGCCGGGGCGACCGCGGTCCTCACCGACGACGCCGGTGCCGCCCTGGTGCGGGAGCACGCCGGTATCTTCCCGAATCCGCTTCCGGTGCTGGTGCATCCGGACCCGCGCAGTGTGCTCGGTGCGGTGTCGGCCACCGTCTACGGGCATCCGTCGCGGCGGATGCAGATCGTCGGGATCACCGGCACGTCCGGGAAGACGACGTCGTCGTACCTGATCGAGGCGGGCCTGGCCGCGGCCGGTCGCAGCATCGGCCTGGTCGGCACGATCGAGACGCGGGTCGCCGGGGACCGGGTGCCGAGCGCCCTCACCACCCCGGAGGCGCCGCAACTGCACGCGCTGTTCGCGGCGATGCTCGAACGCGGCATCGACACCGTCGTGATGGAGGTGTCGAGTCATGCGCTCGCCCTCGGGCGGGTCGACGGGGTGCGGTTCGCGGTCGGCGCGTTCACGAACCTGTCGCAGGACCATCTGGACTTCCACAAGGATTTCGACGACTACTTCGCGGCGAAGGCCCGGCTGTTCGCGGCCGATTCCGCGGTGCGCGCCGAGCGTGCGGTGATCTGTACCGACGACGAGTGGGGTGCGCGGATGGCGGACGTCGCCCGCCGCGCCCACCCGGACCGCCTCGGCGCCGTCGTCACGGTCGGCACCGGCGCCCGTCCCGCCGACTGGCGTGCGGGGGAGAGCGACCCGAGCCCGTCGGGCACACAGACGTTCTCGCTCACCGGCCCCGACGGCGTCACCCGTGCCGTGTCGGTGCGGCTGCCCGGCCACTACAACGTCGCGAACGCGACGCTCGCGGTGGCCGTGTGCGCTGCGGCCGGGGTGGACGTCGCCGCCGCCCTGACCGGGATCGCCGGCGTCGACGTGCCGGGCCGTGTGCAGCGGGTCGAACGAGGTCAGGGTTTCCTGGCCGTCGTCGACTACGCGCACAAGCCGGCGGCGCTCGAGGCCGTGATCGCGACCCTGCGCGGCCAGCTGTCCGATCCGGGCGGCCGCATCGCGGTCGTCGTCGGCGCGGGCGGGGACCGGGACACCGGCAAGCGGGCCCTGATGGGGGAGGCCGGTGCCCGCGGCGCCGACCTGCTGGTGGTCACCGATGACAATCCGCGCACCGAGGATCCGGCGGTGATCCGGGCTGCCGTCACCGCGGGCGCGCTGGCCGTCCCGGCCGCCGAACGCGGCGAGGTCCGCGAGATCGGGGACCGGGCCGGCGCGATCGCCGCCGCGGTCGCCTGGGCGCGGCCCGGTGACGTCGTGCTGATCGCCGGCAAGGGCCACGAGGCCGGCCAGGAGATCCACGGTGTGAAGTACCCATTCGACGACCGAGAGGTCCTGGGAGAGGCGATCGATCGGGTCGTCTCCGGAGACGACCCCGCACACGGAGGAAACGCATGATCCCGATGACGCTCGCGCAGATCGCCCAGGCGGTCGGCGGGACGCTGCACGACGTCGACGACCCGTCGGCCACCGTCACGGGAACGGTGGAGTTCGATTCCCGCGAGGTGAGCCCGGGCGGGTTGTTCCTGGCACTGCCCGGGGCCCGGACCGACGGCCACGACCACGCGGCAGGTGCCGTGGCGGCGGGTGCCGCGGCGGTCCTCGCGGCGCGGCCCGTCGGGGTTCCGGCGATCGTCGTCGAACCGCTCGGCCCGTCCGGAAGCGGTGCGCTGGCACTCGAACACGACCGGGACGGTTCCGGCGCCGCGGTGCTCGAGGCACTCGGGAAACTGGCCCGGGCCAGCGTCGACCGGCTCACCGCCGAGGCGGGGATGACCGTGGTCGGGGTGACGGGGTCGTCGGGCAAGACGTCGACGAAGGATCTGCTGGCCGCGGTACTGGCTCCGCTCGGATCCGTCGTCGCGCCCCCCGGATCGTTCAACAACGAACTCGGCCACCCGTGGACGGCGCTGCGCGCCGAGCGTGACACCCGGTTCCTGGTCCTGGAGATGTCGGCACGCGGCCGCGGGCACATCGCCGCGCTGGCGAAGACGGCGCCGCCGAAGATCGGCGTCGTGCTCAACGTCGGCACCGCGCATCTCGGCGAGTTCGGCTCGCGGGAGGCGATCGCCGAGACGAAGGGCGAGCTGCCGGCGTCGCTGCCGTCCGCCGCCGACGGTGGTGTCGCCGTCCTCAACGCCGACGATCCGCTGGTCGCGGCGATGGCGTCACGTACCGCGGCGCGGGTCGTGCTGGTCGGGTTGGCCGGCAACGCCGACGTCCGGGCCACCGGCGTGCACCTCGACGCGCAGGCGCGGGCGAGTTTCACGCTCGAATGCGCGGCCGGCAGTGTCCCGGTCACCCTCGCCGTCCACGGCGAGCACCACGTCGGCAACGCGCTTGCCGCGGCGGCCGTCGCCCTCGAATGCGGGGTGGGCCTCGAGCAGATCGCGGCCGCCCTGGGCGGTGCGCGGGCGGTGTCCGGTCGCCGCATGGACGTGCGGGACCGGGCCGACGGCGTCACCGTCGTCAACGACTCGTACAACGCGAACCCGGATTCGATGCGGGCCGCGATCAAGGCGCTGGTGTCGATGGCCCGGTCCGGTGACGGCGCGCCGCGCCGCACGTGGGCGGTCCTCGGTGAGATGGCCGAACTCGGGGACGACTCGGTCGTCGAGCACGACGCGATCGGACGTTTCGCGGTCCGCCTCGACGTGACCAAGATGATCATCGTCGGACCGGGACGTCCCGTCCGCGCGATGTACCAGGGCGCGATCATGGAAGGCTCGTGGGGTGACGAGGCGATGCACGTGCCCGACGCAGCGAGCGCAGTCGAGGTGCTCGAAGACGAACTGCGAGCAGGGGATCTGGTGTTGGTGAAGGCGTCGCAGTCCATCGGCCTGTGGGAGGTCGCGGACGCGGTCCTCGCCGCACCGGTCGCCGGTTCGGTGTCGACGGGTGAGGGAGTGGTGCAGTGAGGCAGATCCTGTTCGCCGCGGGCATCGCGCTCGCGGTCTCCATCCTGCTGACTCCGGTCCTCATCAAGATCTTCTCGCGGCAGGGTTTCGGTCAGGAGATCCGCGTCGAGGGCCCGGCGAGCCATCAGGCGAAGCGCGGCACCCCCACGATGGGCGGTGTCGCGATCCTCGCCGGCATCTGGGCCGGCTACTTCGGTTCGCACCTGATCGGCATCGGCTACGACGCCGAGGGGCCGTCGGCGTCGGGTCTGCTGGTGCTCGGTCTGACGACGGCGCTCGGCGGTGTCGGATTCCTCGACGACTTCATCAAGATCCGCAAGCAGCGCAACCTGGGCCTGAACAAGACCGCGAAGCTCGTCGGCCAGCTGATCGCGGCGGTCGTGTTCGCGATCCTCGCGCTGCAGTTCCGCGGCGGCAACGGACTCACCCCGGGCAGCGTGCACCTGTCGTACGTGCGGGACATCGCGACCGTGTCCATGGGCTCGATCGTGTTCGTGTTCTTCGTGTACCTGCTGGTCAGCGCGTGGTCGAACGCCGTGAACCTCACCGACGGCCTGGACGGCCTGGCGGCCGGCTCGATGAGCCTGGTCCTCGGCGCGTACGTGATCATCACGTTCTGGCAGTACCGCAACGCCTGCAGCACCGGTCCGGGCAGCGTCGGTCCTGCCAAGGGCTGCTACGACGTCCGCGACCCGCTGGACCTGGCACTGCTGTGTGCGGCCGGCGCGGCCGCCTGCATCGGTTTCCTGTGGTGGAATGCGGCGCCCGCGAAGATCTTCATGGGTGACACCGGTTCGCTGGCCCTCGGTGGCATGCTCGCGGGCCTGTCGATCACGACCCGCACCGAGCTGTTGATGGTCGTCATCGGCGCCCTGTTCGTCGCGGAGGCCGCATCGGTCGTCATCCAGGTGGCGGTGTTCCGGTCGAGCCGGCGCCGGGTGTTCCGGATGGCGCCGTTCCATCACCACTTCGAGCTCGGCGGCTGGGCCGAAACCCAGGTGATCATCCGGTTCTGGTTGCTGGCGGCGATCGCGTCGGCGATCGGCCTGGCCCTGTTCTACAGCGAATACCTGTCGGCGATCGGGGACTGACGCATGCAGCTCGACGAGCGTTACCTCGAGCGGGAAGGTCTGGCCGGTCTGCGCGGCCGTGACGTGCTGGTGGCCGGGGCGGGCATCTCGGGCCGTGCGGTGATCGCACCGCTGCACGGTCTGGGGGCGCGGGTGACGGTCACCGACACCAACGCCGACGCGCTCGCCGTGTGTGCGGCACTGGGCGCCGCCACCGCACCGATCGGCGACGTGGTCGCGGACCCGGTGCGGGTGGCGGGGTTCGCGCTCGTCGTCGTCAGTCCCGGTTTCCGCCCGGACGCGCCGCTGGTCACCCTCGCCGCCGACGCCGGGGTCCCGGTGTGGGGGGACATCGAGTTCTCGTGGCGGGTGGACCGGGCCCGGCTGTACGGTCCGCCGCGCCGATGGCTCGTCGTGACCGGCACCAACGGCAAGACCACGACGACGTCGATGCTGCAGTCGATCCTCGAGACGGCCGGTGTCGGGTCGGCGGCGTGCGGGAACATCGGCCTGCCGGTGCTCGACGCGCTGCGTGCCGAGTCGCCGCGCGCGGACGTGCTCGCCGTCGAACTGTCGTCGTTCCAGCTGTACTGGGCGCCGTCGGTGCGCCCGGCCGCGGGGGTGGTCCTCAACATCGCCGAGGATCATCTCGACTGGCACGGCGGCATGCCCGGCTACGTCGACGCGAAGGCGCACGCACTCGACGGGGACGTCGCGGTCGTCGGCCTCGACGATCCGGTCGCGGCGTCGCTCGCGGACCGTCCCCGCGGCGGTCGCACGATCGGTTTCCGGCTGGGCGAGCCGGCCGTCGGGGAACTCGGTGTCGTCGACGGGATGCTCGTCGACCGCGCGTTCACCGACGACGCGGCCGCGGCGCCGCTGCTCGCCGCCGACGAGGTCAGCCCGCCCGGACCGGCCGGAGTGTGCGATGCGCTCGCCGCGGCCGCGCTGGCCCGCACCGTCGGACTGTCGGCGGAGATCGTCGGGGCCGGGCTGCGGGCGCACCGGGTGGGTCCGCACCGCGCGCAGTTGGTGTGCGAGACGGCCGGGGTGCGGTTCGTCGACGATTCGAAGGCCACCAACCCGCACGCGGCACGGTCGTCGATCGTCGCGCAGGAGTCGGTGGTGTGGCTCGCCGGCGGTCTGCTCAAGGGCGCCCGCGTCGACGACCTCGTCGCGGAGGTCGCGTCCCGGCTCGCCGGGGCCGTCCTGATCGGCCGGGACGCGGACCTGATCGCGGACGCATTGGCGCGACACGCCCCCGACGTCCCGGTCGTGCACGTCTCCTCGGGAGACGATGCAGCCATGGGTGCGCATGCTCCGGAGCCGACGCGATCGGATACTCGGCTCGACCTGGCCGACGCCGCCGCCGACGCCGATGCGGTGATGGCGGAAGCGGTGCGGGCGGCGGCCGCGCTGGCCGCGCCCGGCGACACGGTGCTGCTGGCGCCGGCGGCGGCGTCGCTGGACATGTTCGACTCGTACGGCCATCGGGGCCGCAGTTTCACGGAGGCCGCGCGCGGACTGGGCGCGGAGCAGATCACGACCGGGGAGTTCGGATCCCGCCGATGACACCGGAGAAGACCGACGTCCGCCCGCGTACCCGGGTGGGTGCGTGGCTGGCGCGGCCGTTGACGTCGTTCCATCTGGTCGTCACGATCGCGTTCCTGCTGACCGTGCTCGGCCTGGTCATGGTGTTGTCGTCGTCGAGTGTCGAGTCGGTGGCGGCGGACGGGTCCGCGTACGGCAAGTTCGTCTCTCAGCTGATCTTCGCGACGCTCGGTTTCGTGATCTTCTACCTGGCACTGCTCGTCCCGGTGCGGGTACTGCGCACGTGGTCGCTGTGGGCGTTCGCGGGCACCGTCGTGATGCTGGTGCTGGTGCTCATTCCCGGTATCGGCACGCTGTCGCAGGGCACCCGCGGCTGGTTCGTCATCGGCCCGATCTCGTTGCAGCCGTCGGAACTGGCGAAGATCGCGTTCGCGGTGTGGGGTGCACACCTGCTCGCGACCCGGCGCCGGGACCGGCCGTCGCTCAAGGAGATGCTGATCCCGCTGCTGCCGGCGGCGATGATCGTGTTCGTGCTGATCGTGCTGCAGCCGGATCTCGGGACGACGGTGTCGCTCGCGATCATCGTGCTGGCGCTGTTGTGGTTCGCGGGCCTGCCGTTGAAGATCTTCGTCGGTGTGCTCGGGGCGGGCGCGGTGGCCGCGGTGACGCTGGCGTTGACCGCCGGCTACCGGTCGGCGCGCGTCCAGGCGTTCTTCGATCCGGCAGCGGACCCGCAGGGCATCGGCTACCAGGCTCGGCAGGCCAAGTACGCACTCGCCGACGGCAGTTTCTTCGGCGAGGGACTCGGGCAGAGCCGCGCCAAGTGGAGCTATCTGCCCAACGCGCACAACGACTTCATCTTCGCGATCATCGGCGAGGAACTCGGGTTCCTCGGTGCGGGCGCGGTGATCGGGTTGTTCGGCCTGTTCGTGTACACGGGTCTGCGGATCGCCCGCCGGTCGTCGGACCCGTTCCTGCAACTGCTCGCCGGGACCGCGACGGCGTGGATCACCGGTCAGGCGTTCATCAACATCGGTTACGTCGTCGGGGTGCTCCCGGTGACGGGCCTGCAGTTGCCGCTGGTGTCCGCCGGTGGCACGTCGACGGCGACGACCCTGCTGATGTTCGGTCTGGTCGCGAACGCGGCCCGGCACGAACCGGAGGCGGTCGCGGCCCTGCACAGCGGCCAGAACGGTCGGATGTCGCGGCTGCTGCGGTTGCCGAAACCGGTGCCGTACGTGCCGCCGCGGCTCGTGTCGACCCGGCCGCGCGTCCGACCCGAGCAGCGCGTCCAGCCTCGGGGGCATGCCCAGGCGCAGCGGCGCACACAGATTCAGCACCGTCCACCGGCGCAGCACGGCCGGCCGGTACAGCGGGGACACCAGGAATCCCGGGACCGCGGGGGACGACGGGTCCCGGATTCGGAACGCGGGCGGGCGACCCCACCACGGGGCGGCCGCCCTGGAGAGCGAGGAATGCGTAGGTGAACGGCGACAACCGCGAGAAGGCGGGACTGTCCGTGGTGGTGGCCGGCGGTGGGACCGCCGGCCACATAGAGCCGGCGTTGGCCGTCGCGGACGCGATTCGTGTCCTCGACCCGTCGGCGACGGTGACCGCGCTGGGCACCGAGCGGGGTCTCGAGACGACGCTGGTACCCGAACGCGGGTATCCCCTGGAACTGATTCCGCCGGTGCCGCTGCCGCGGAAGCCCACGATGGATCTGCTGCGGCTGCCCGGACGGATCCGGCGATCCGTCGCCGCGACGCGGGCCGTCCTGGACCGGACGGACGCGGACGTGATCGTCGGGTTCGGTGGCTATGTGGCGCTGCCGGCGTATCTGGCGGCGGGGTCCGGTCTGTTCGGGCGGCGACGGAAGATTCCGGTGATCGTGCACGAGGCGAACGCGAGTGCCGGTATCGCCAACAAGATCGGTGCCCGACGGGCGCGCCGGGTGCTGGCCGCGGTGGCCGGTTCCGGTGTCGCGGCACGGGGCCGCGGCGACGCGGAGGTCGTGGGCATCCCGGTCCGGTCGTCGATCACCGGGCTGGATCGGGCGGCGCTGCGCGCCGAGGCCCGTGCGCATTTCGGTCTGCCCGCCGACGGTCCGGTGCTGCTGGTGTTCGGTGGCTCGCAGGGCGCCCGATCCCTCAACGACGCGGTCGTCGGGGCGGCGCCGGCGCTCGCGGCGGCCGGGATCTCGGTGCTGCACGCGTACGGCCCGAAGAACTCGGTGGAGGTCGCATCGGATGCGGCCGCCCCGTACGTGGCGGTGCCGTACCTGTCGCGGATGGATCTGGCGTATTCGGCGGCGGACGCGGTGATCTGCCGCTCCGGTGCGATGACGGTCGCGGAGGTGTCCGCGGTCGGCCTGCCCGCGTTCTACGTGCCGTTGCCGCACGGAAACGGCGAGCAGGAACTCAATGCGCGGCCCGTCGTGGCCGCCGGCGGCGGTGCGCTCGTCGCGGACGCCGATCTGACCCCGCAGTACATCGCCGACAGTGTCGTCCAGATCCTCGGTGACCGGACCCGACTCGACGAGATGGGCCGGGCCGCGGCCGGGGCCGGACACCGTAGTGCGGCCGCCGCGGTCGCCCGGATCGTCGTCGACGAAGCGAGAGGAAACCGATGAGCGAGTCGTTGCCCGCGCACCTCGAACGGGTGCACATGGTCGGTATCGGCGGTGCCGGCATGTCCGGGATCGCACGGATCCTGCTGGCCCGCGGCGGACAGGTGTCCGGGTCGGACGCCAAGGAGAGCCGCGGGGTGCTCGCACTGCGAGCGCGCGGCGCCGTCGTCCGGATCGGGCACGACGCGAGCGCACTCGACCTGGTGCCGGGCGGCCCGACCGCGGTCGTCACGACGCACGCGGCGATCCCGAAGGACAACCCGGAACTGGTGGAGGCCCGCCGCCGCGGCATCCCGGTGATCCTGCGTCCGGCGGTGCTGGCGTCGCTCATGCAGGGGCATCGGACGCTGCTGGTGTCGGGTACGCACGGGAAGACGTCGACGACGTCGATGCTGGTGGTGGCGTTGCAGCACTGCGGTTTCGATCCGTCGTTCGCGGTCGGTGGCGAACTCAACGAGGCCGGCACCAACGCACATCACGGTTCGGGTGAGGTGTTCGTCGCGGAGGCCGACGAGAGTGACGGCTCGCTGCTGCAGTACGACCCGGACATCGTGGTGGTCACCAACATCGAGGCCGATCATCTCGACTTCTTCGGCACCGCCGAGGCGTACGTCCAGGTGTTCGACGACTTCGTCGCCCGGATCGCCCCGGGCGGTCTGCTGGTCGCCTGCCTCGACGATCCGGGGTCGGCCGCGCTGGCCCGCCGCACCGTCGACTCCGGCCGCACCGATGTCCGGGTGATCGGGTACGGGACGTCGGAGGCGGCCGCGGCGGCGTCGTTGTCGGGGGTCCCGGTCGGTGTGGAACTGGTGTCGTGGGAGGCGCGGGACGTCGGGGGCGTGGCCCTCATCCGGCTCGCCGGTGAGGACGGGACCCGGTCGCTGCGGCTGGGTGTGCCGGGACGCCACATGGCGCTCAACGCGCTCGCGGCGCTGCTCGCGGCACTCGATTCGGGTGCCGGGATCGACGAACTGCTCGAGGGGCTGGCCGGGTTCGGTGGCGTGCACCGGCGGTTCCAGCTGACCGGCCGCGAACGCGGTGTGCGGGTGTTCGACGACTACGCCCACCATCCGACGGAGGTGCGGGCGGTGCTCGGGGCGGCCCGCGAACTGGTCGCCGGTGATCCGCGCGGCGGCCGTGTCGTCGTGGTGTTCCAGCCGCACCTGTATTCGCGGACGGAGACGTTCGCCCGCGAGTTCGGGGAGGCGTTGAGCCTGGCCGACGAGGTCGTGGTCCTCGACGTGTACGGCGCCCGGGAGGCGCCGATCCCGGGTGTCAGTGGCGCGCTGGTGGCGCAGGCGGTCACGCGACCGGTGCACTATCAGCCGGATCGCTCGCAGCTGCCGCGGCAGGTGGCGGGTCTCGCCGAGGCCGGCGACGTCGTGATCACGATGGGCGCCGGCGATGTGACGATGCTGGGCGGGCCGATCCTCGATGCGCTGCGGGCCCAGCCGGGGCACGGCCGCGAGGCGGCGGGATCGGCTCCGGGACCGCGATGACGGTCGACGGCCGTGACCGGTCCCGCCGACGGCGTCCGGACGCCCGGCGGGACCGGGGTGCCCGTGTCCGGACGCCGTCGCGGGAACGTGCCGAGCCGCCCGCCGGGCCGGACGGGCCGGGGGAGTCCGACGGTGCGGGCCGCGGTTCGGCCGCCCGGGCCCGGGCCCGGGCACTGCGCCGGAAGGTGGTCCTGATCGCGGGCGCGGCCGGAACGGTTCTCGTGGTTGCGGTCGGGGCACTGTGGTTCAGTCCGCTGATGTCGGTCCGGTCGGTCGTGTACTCCGGTGACGGCGTGGTGACCGAGGAGGAGGCGCTCGGGGTCCTCGCCGTCGCGGAGGGCACGCCGTTGCTGCGGGTCGATACCGCTGCGGCAGCGCAGCGGGTCGCGGGGATCCCGAGGGTCGCCGAGGCGCGGGTGCAGCGGGCGTACCCGTCGACGATCCGGCTCACGGTCGTCGAACGGGTGCCCGTGGTGTTCTTCGATTCCCCGGAGGGGCCGCATCTGCTGGACGCCGGCGGCGTCGACTACGCGGTGGAACCGCCGCCGTTCGGGGTGCCGCGACTCGTCACCCCTGCACCGGGTCACGACGATCACGCGACGCAGGCGGCGCTCGCGGTCCTGGCCGCATTGCCCGAGTCGATCCGGTTCCAGGTGTCCGAGGTCGTGGCACCGACGATGTCGAGTGTCTCGGTTACGCTGGGGGATGGCCGCGTCGTGGTGTGGGGCAGCGCCGACAATTCCGAGAGGAAGTCGGCGGTGGTCTCGGTACTGCTGACGCAGCCCGGCCGGACGTTCGATGTGTCGAGTCCCGAGTTGCCCACAGTAAAGTGACAGGCGATTCGATGACCGATGACGAATTCGGATCGGGAGCCTTCGGCTCCGCAACGAACTTGCTCCACAAAAACTTGGTGTGCATCGGCGCGCCTGCTGGCGGAACGCTGCGGTACTACATAGCGTTTCGCACCACGAGGAAATACTTGACATAACCTTGACCCTGTGGTTGAGGTCGAGGGTTACCTCTTTCATCCAGAACGAGCGCGAACATCACTCACGGAAGGCGAGAGCCCATGACGCCCCCGCACAACTACCTCGCCGTCATCAAGGTCGTCGGTATCGGCGGAGGCGGCGTCAACGCGGTCAACCGCATGATCGAACAGGGACTCAAGGGAGTCGAGTTCATCGCGGTCAACACCGATGCGCAGGCGCTGTTGATGTCCGATGCCGACGTCAAGCTCGACGTCGGCCGCGAACTGACCCGCGGCCTGGGTGCCGGCGCGGACCCCGAGGTGGGCCGCAAGGCCGCCGAGGATCACAAGGACGAGATCGAAGAGGTCCTCAAGGGCGCCGACATGGTCTTCGTCACCGCCGGTGAGGGCGGTGGCACCGGTACCGGTGGCGCCCCCGTCGTCGCGAGCATCGCCCGCAAGCTCGGTGCGCTCACGATCGGTGTCGTCACCCGCCCGTTCTCGTTCGAGGGCAAGCGCCGGGGCACGCAGGCCGAGTCGGGTATCGCGGCGCTGCGCGAGTCCTGCGACACGCTCATCGTGATCCCGAACGATCGGCTGCTGCAGCTCGGTGACGCCGCCGTCAGCCTCATGGATGCGTTCCGCAGCGCCGACGAGGTGCTCCTCAACGGTGTCCAGGGCATCACGGACCTCATCACCACCCCGGGTCTGATCAACGTCGACTTCGCGGACGTCAAGTCCGTCATGTCCGGCGCCGGCAGTGCGCTCATGGGCATCGGCTCGTCGCGGGGCGAGGGCCGGTCGATCAAGGCTGCCGAGACGGCGATCAACTCGCCGCTGCTCGAGGCGTCGATGGAGGGTGCGCGCGGCGTGCTGCTGTCGATCGCCGGCGGCTCGGATCTCGGCCTGTTCGAGATCAACGAGGCGGCGTCGCTGGTCCAGGAGGCCGCTCACATCGACGCCAACATCATCTTCGGCACCGTCATCGACGATTCGCTCGGGGACGAGGTGCGCGTGACGGTCATCGCCGCCGGATTCGACGGCGGAGCACCGGTCAAGCGTCCGCTCGAGGTGCAGTCCGCGATCGGTCGCGGCAACATCGGCGCGGGCCGTGCCGGTGAGGTCGGCCAGACCGAGCGCCCGGCGGCCCCGGTCTCCGAACCGGCCGTGGCCGCGGCGCCCGCACCGGCACCGGCACCGGCTCCTGCCCCCGCACCGGCGCCTGCGCCCGTTCCGGCGAGGGAGCCTGTCGGCACGCCGACCGGCGGTGCCAGCCTGCCGCCGCTGGGTGCGTACGGGTCGCGTGCGGTGCCGGTCGGGTACGAGGAGGGCGACGACGACGATGTCGACGTGCCTTCCTTCATGCGCCGGTGACCGGGGACACGGTGACGGCCGTGCGCGTCCGCCGGGTCGTCACGACCCGTGCGGGCGGCGTGTCCGCGCCGCCGTACGACTCGTTCAACCTGGGCGATCACGTCGGTGACGATCCGGCTGCCGTCGACGCCAACCGGCGTCGACTGGCGGACGGGATCGGACTGCCGTTCGAGCGGCTGGTGTGGATGGAACAGATCCACAGCCGCACCGTGACGGTGGTCGACGGTCCGGTCGACGGTCCGGTTCCGGCGACCGATGCGCTCGTGACGACGATTCCGGGGCTGGCACTGGTCACCCTCAGCGCGGACTGTGTGCCGGTGCTGCTGTCGGACGACGAGGCCGGGGTGATCGCGGCGGTGCACGCCGGACGGATCGGTGCCCGGATCGGTATCGTCCCGAAGGTGATCGCCGCGATGGTCGAGCAGGGTGCCCGCCCGGAACGGATCGGGGCGTTTCTCGGTCCGGCCGCGAGTGGGCGCCGGTACGAGGTGCCGGCCGCGATGCAGGCCGATGTCGAGACGTTCCTGCCGGGCAGTGCCGTCCGCACCGCGAAGGGCACTCCGGGTCTGGACCTGCGGGCCGGACTGCGCCGGCAGTTGCTGGCCGCCGGGGTGTCGGGTGTCGCGGAGGATCCGCGGTGCACCATCGAGGATCGGGCGCTGTTCAGCCATCGTCGGGGTGCCCCGACGGGCCGGCTGGCCGCGGTGATCTGGATGGATCCCGCCGGGGACGCGTGAGACGGTTCGAGTGACGTTCGACGAGCAGTCCCCGGTGGGCAGGTGCGACGAGGTCGCCGCCGCACTGGATGCGGTGCGCGCACGGATCGATGCGGCGTGCCGTGCGGCCGGGCGGGATCCGGCCGAGGTGGCCCTGCTGCCGGTGACGAAGTTCTTTCCCGCCTCCGACGTGCGGGTTCTCTACGATCTGGGATGCCGGGAGTTCGGGGAGTCCCGGGAACCGGAGGCGAGCACCAAGATCGCGCAGGTGCGGGCCGATCTCGACGGCAGAGCCGTCGTAGATCCGGTGCGCTGGCACATGATCGGCCGCTTGCAGCGGAACAAGGTCAAGACGGTGTCGCGGTGGGCGCACGTGGTGCATTCGCTCGACAGTGTCCGTCTGGCCGACGCCCTGGACGCCGCGGTCGGTGCGGCGCGGGATGCCGGTGATCGGGAGGGTTCTCTCGATGTCCTCCTGCAGGTGAGCCTGGATACCGATCCCGGGCGCGGCGGGGTGCCGGTCGGGGAGGTGGCGGCCCTGGCGGACCGCGTTGCGGCGTCGTCGAATCTCGTGCTGCGGGGTGTCATGGCGGTGCCGCCGCTCGGATCCGACCCGGATGCGGAGTTCGCGCGACTCGAGGCTCTGCACGCGGAGGTGCTCGCGGCGCATCCGTCGGCGACGACGGTGTCCGCCGGGATGACGGGGGATCTCGATGCGGCGATCCGGCACGGCTCGACGTGTGTGCGTGTCGGAACCGCCATCCTCGGCCGTCGACCGATAGTCTCGGAATGATCACCAGTCACACCGGAAACATCAGACACACCGGGACAGCTGCGGCAGATCGCAGTACCAGTCAGAATCACTACCAGTCCGCCGCGCCCAGGAAGGTCGATCAATGAGCAGCCTGCACAAGTTCAAGGCTTACTTCGGCATGGTTCCCCTCGAGGATTTCGAGGACGACTACATCGACGAGCCCGGTCAGGGTCGTCGTGAGTACGCGGAACCGGGGTACGCGCCTGCGCGTCGCGACGAGGTCGCCGCCGACTTCGACCGCTACGAGTCGCCGGCCCGGCCCGCCCCGCGGGTCGAGTCGATCGCGCCGCGTCCCGCTGCACCGCGCGGTGCGACCCGGGGTGCGCTCGCCGTGGACTCGCGGATGGACCGGCTCGAGAGCCGTCGCCCGGCCGTCGACGACGCCGGCCCGCTGTCGAAGATCACGACGCTGCGTCCCCGGGATTACGGTGAGGCCCGCACGATCGGCGAGCGTTTCCGTGACGGCAGCCCCGTGATCATGGATCTGGTCGAGATGAGCAACGCCGACGCCAAGCGTCTCGTGGACTTCGCGGCGGGCCTGGCGTTCGCGCTGCGTGGCTCATTCGACAAGGTTGCGACCAAGGTGTTCCTGCTCTCACCGGCCGACATCGACGTGTCCGCCGAGGAACGGCGTCGGATCGCCGAGACCGGCTACTACAACCAGAAGTAGTCGCCGGCGCCGATGTGCGCGTGACGCCCTGCGGGGTGTGACGCGCACCTCCAGGTGTCCGATGGTTTTGTCCGCCCGGTCGTCGTCAGGCAGAGTGAAGGTGTGGCCGTGTTCTCGGTGATCTACGTGATCCTGTTCATCTTCTGGTTGTTGCTCATCGGACGGATCATCGTCGAGTTCATTCGGGTCTTCGCGCGGGACTGGCGGCCGACGGGCGTGGTCGTGGTCGTGCTCGAGGCGATCTTCACGGTGACGGACCCTCCGGTGAAGCTGCTTCGCCGACTGATTCCGCCGGTTTCACTCGGCGGTGTGCGCCTCGATCTGTCGATCATGGTGCTGATGTTTCTGCTGTTCATCCTGATGCAGGTCGTGTCGGGACTCGCGTCACCTTCGGGTTTGGTGTGACAGAATGACCCGCAGTTACAGTGTGACAGGTAACGAAATGGTTAACGAGTACGCGCACAGCGCTAGAACCGAATGCGTGCTAGACCGCCAACTGATGCGTGAAGGGATCCTTCCATGCCGCTGACTCCAGCTGATGTGCACAATGTTGCGTTCAGCAAGCCGCCGATCGGGAAGCGTGGCTACAACGAGGACGAGGTAGACGCGTTCCTCGATCTCGTCGAGCAGGAGCTGTCCCGGCTCATCGAGGAGAACGCAGACCTTCGTCAGCGTGTCGGCGAGCTCGATCAGGAGCTGGCCGAGGCCAAGAAGGCGCCGCGTTCCGCCGCGGCGGTCGCCCCGGTCGCGGCTCCCGCACCCAAGCCGGTGGTCGCTGTCGCACCGCAGCCGGTGCCGGTGCCGGCGGCGGCGCCGCGTCCGTCCGAGGACGCCAACATGCAGGCCGCCAAGGTTCTCGGTCTCGCGCAGGAGATGGCGGATCGCCTCACCGGTGACGCCAAGGTCGAGGCGGAGCAGTTGCTCGGCGATGCCCGCACCAATTCCGAGCGTCTCGTGACCGAGGCCCGCACCAAGTCGGAGACGATGGTCGCCGACGCGAAGCAGAAGTCGGAGACCCTGGTCTCCGATGCGACTCGCAAGTCGACGACGATGGTTTCCGATGCGACCCGCAAGTCGGAGACGATGGTCGCGGAGGCCACCAAGAAGTCGGACACGCTGCTGTCCGATGCGCAGACCCGCTCGGAGACCCAGCTGCGTCAGGCCAAGGAGAAGGCCGATGCGCTGCAGGCGGATGCCGAGAAGAAGCACACCGAGATCATGGCGACGATCAACCAGCAGCGTTCCGTGCTCGAGGGCCGGATCGCGCAGTTGAAGACGTTCGAGCGTGAGTACCGGGTGCGGCTGAAGTCCTACCTGGAGTCGCAGCTCGAGGAGCTCGAGCAGCGCGGTTCGGCCGTGCCGGTCGACGGTGGCGACGACAACTTCGGGCAGTCGGGGTTCAACCAGTCGTTCGCCAAGGGGAACAACTGACCGAGCCGACACCGGCCGGCTCTCGGACAGAGGGTGAATCGTGCTGGTCCTGACGCTGGTCCTCGCGGCAGTGGGTTTCGCGCTGCTGGTGATCGCTCTGATGACGGGTTCCGTCGTCTGGGCGTGGGGATGTATCGCAGTATGTGTCGCGGGCGCCGTCCTTCTCCTCGCCAGTGCGCTGGCGGGGCGGAAGACGGCGCCCGACGGCGACTCCGGGGACTCGCCCGGGCCGGGCTAGACTCGAACGCACACACGGCAGTGATCCGGCCATCACCGGGGAGTCTTCGGAAGAACGGTGCGGCGCGCGTGCGTCGGACTCACTAGAACCGAACGGGTGGGCCCGTCACAGCCTGATCGAGAGGCTCGTCGCACGGTCGGCGGGCAAGCGGGGTGGTACCGCGGTGGAGGCGCACAGGGCGTCGTCGTCGTCCCCGTGCCGGAAGACGGGCACGAGGAGCTTGTGCGGTGACCAGTAACGAATCCACCCCTGACCGGACGGATACCGGGTATCCGCGCGTCGACCTCGTCGGCGCGCGCGCGACCGGTTCCGTCTCCTTCCCGGACCTCGAGCGCACGGTGCTCGCGGCGTGGGAAGCGGACGACACCTTCCGGGCGAGCGTCGCGAACCGTGACGGCGCCGACGAGTTCGTCTTCTACGACGGCCCCCCGTTCGCGAACGGACTGCCGCACTACGGCCACCTGCTCACCGGGTACGTCAAGGATGTCGTGCCGCGGTTCCAGACGATGCGCGGCAAGAAGGTCGAGCGTCGTTTCGGCTGGGACTGCCACGGCCTGCCCGCCGAACTCGAGGCGGAGAAGCAACTCGGTATCAAGGACAAGTCGCAGATCGACGCGATGGGCCTGGCGGAGTTCAACGCGTACTGCAAGCAGTCGGTCCTGCGGTACACCGACGAGTGGCGCGACTACGTGACCCGGCAGGCCCGCTGGGTCGACTTCGACAACGACTACAAGACCCTCGATCTGGACTTCATGGAGTCCGTGATGTGGGCGTTCAAGGAACTCCACGACAAGGGCCTGATCTATCAGGGCTTCCGGGTGCTGCCGTACTCCTGGTACGAGCAGACACCGCTGTCGAACCAGGAGACCCGACTCGACGACGCCTACAAGATGCGTCAGGACCCGGCGGTCACGGTCGACATGGTCTTCTCCGGAAACGATCATGCCCTCGACGGTGCCAACGCCCTGATCTGGACCACCACGCCGTGGACGCTGCCGTCGAACCTGGCGATCGCGGTGCATCCGGACGTCGACTACGTGCTGGTCGCCGGCGAGGACGGCAAGCGGTACCTGCTCGCCGCGGCCCGCGTCGGGCACTACGCCCGTGAGCTGGGGGAATCGCCGGAGGTCCTCGGCGAGTACACGGGCGCCGACCTCGTCGGCCTGACGTACACGCCGCCGTTCGACTTCTTCCACGGCCCCGGCAAGGGCCACGAGAACGCGCACCGGGTGCTGTCGGCCGACTACGTCACCACCGACTCCGGCACCGGAATCGTCCATATCGCACCGGCTTTCGGTGAGGAGGACATGGACGTCGCGACCGCGAACGGTATCGAGATCGTGCAGCCGCTCGATGCGGGCGGTAAGTTCACGTCGATGGTCCCGCCGTACGAGGGCCTGCAAGTTTTCGATGCGAACCCGGTCATCATCAAGGACCTCAAGGCCGCCGGAAAGCTGTTGCGGCACGAGACGATCGAGCACTCGTACCCGCACTCGTGGCGGTCCGGTCAGCCGCTGATCTACATGGCGGTGCCGTCGTGGTTCGTCGCGGTCACCAAGTTCCGGGACCGCATGGTGGAGCTCAACCAGGAGATCACCTGGGTGCCCGAGCACATCAAGGACGGCCAGTTCGGCAAGTGGCTCGAGGGTGCCCGGGACTGGAACATCAGCCGGAACCGCTACTGGGGCAGCCCGATCCCGGTGTGGGTGTCCGACGATCCGTCGTACCCGCGGGTCGACGTGTACGGCTCCCTGGACCAGCTCGAGGCCGATTTCGGGGTGCGCCCGACCGATCTGCACCGGCCGGTGATCGACGAGCTGACCCGGCCCAACCCGGACGATCCGACGGGCCGCTCGACGATGCGTCGTGTCCCGGAGGTCCTGGACTGCTGGTTCGAGTCCGGGTCGATGCCGTACGCGCAGGTGCACTTCCCGTTCGAGAACCAGGACTGGTTCGAGTCGCACAACCCGGGCGATTTCATCGTCGAGTACAACGGGCAGACCCGCGGCTGGTTCTACACGCTGCACGTGCTGGCGACCGCGCTGTTCGACCGTCCCGCGTTCAAGACGGTGGCGGCGCACGGCATCGTCCTCGGTGACGACGGCCTGAAGATGAGCAAGTCGAAGGGCAACTACCCGGACGTCAAGGAGGTGTTCGACCGCGACGGCTCGGACGCCATGCGGTGGTTCCTGATGTCGTCGCCGATCCTGCGGGGCGGCAACCTCGTCGTCACCGAGCAGGGCATCCGCGAGGGTGTCCGGCAGGCGCTGCTGCCGCTGTGGAACGCGTGGAGCTTCCTGCAGTTGTACGCGTCGAAGCCGGGGACGTGGCGCACCGATTCGGAGCACGTGCTCGACAAGTACGTGCTCGCGAAGCTCGCCGCGACGCGGGACGCGATCACCGAGGCGCTCGAGGTCAACGACATCGCCGGCGCCTGCGACGAACTGCGCACCTTCTGCGACGCGCTCACCAACTGGTACGTGCGCCGGTCGCGCAGCCGGTTCTGGGACGAGGACCAGGATGCGATCGACACCCTGCACACGGTGCTCGAGGTGGTCACCCGGCTGGCGGCGCCGCTGCTGCCGATGGCGTCCGAGGTGATCTGGCGGGGCCTGACCGGTGGGCGTTCGGTGCATCTCACCGATTGGCCGGCCTCTCGGGAACTGCCGGCCGACGTCGATCTGGTGGCCGCGATGGACGAGGTCCGCAACGTGTGTTCGACGGTTCTGGGTCTGCGCAAGGCGCAGAACCTGCGGGTGCGGCTGCCGCTGCCCGCGGTCACGGTCGCCGCACCGGACGCCGAGAAGATGCGCCCCTACCTGGGGTTGATCGCCGACGAGGTCAACGTCAAGAACGTCGAGGTCACCGACGACGTCGACGCGCACGGCCGTTTCGAGTTGGTCGTCAACGCGCGTGCTGCAGGTCCGCGTCTCGGTAAGAACGTGCAGACGGTCATCAAGGCCGTCAAGGCCGGCGACTGGTCGGACGAAGACGGCGTCATCACTGTGTGGCCGGGTCGCTCCGCAGGCTCCGCTCCTGATGCCGGGATCGAACTGCTCGAATCCGAGTACACGCAGCGTCTGGTCGCCGCGGAGCCGGAGTCGACGGCGGCTCTGCCCGGCGGTGCCGGTCTGGTGGTCCTCGACTCGCAGGTCACCGAGGAACTCGAGGCCGAGGGCTGGGCGAAGGACCGGGTCCGTGAACTGCAGGACGCGCGCCGGGGCGCCGGCCTCGAGGTTTCGGACCGGATCTCGGTGGTCCTGCAGGTGCCGGCGGAGCGGATGGACTGGGCGGCCCGGCACCGGGAGCTGATCGCGGGGGAGATCCTGGCCACGACCCTCGAGTTGGGGGACGCGGGCGCGGATGCCGTGGATCTCGGTGAGGGTGTGCGGGTCACGATCGCCAAGGTGTGAATCGGGTAGCACCACGTGGGGCGGGCGGCAGGACGATCCTGTCGCCCGCCCGGCGTATTTTTCTCCCATGACCGCCGTCGATCCCACGCGCAGCCGCCGGTGGGTGCTGCACCTGGACATGGACGCGTTCTTCGCGTCCGTCGAGCAGCTGACCCGGCCGACGCTGCGGGGGCGGCCGGTCCTCGTCGGGGGTCTCGGCGGGCGCGGGGTGGTGGCGGGCGCCAGTTACGAGGCGCGGGTGTTCGGGGCACGGTCGGCGATGCCGATGCATCAGGCGCGGCGGCTGGTGGGTCCGTCGGTGGTGGTGTTGCCGCCCCGCGGCGGCCTGTACGGGCACCTGAGCACGCTGGTGTTCGACACGCTGCGCACGAGAGTGCCGGTGCTGGAACAACTGTCGATGGACGAGGCGTTCGCGGAGCCGGTCGAGCTGGCGGGGGCGGGACGAGCCGAGGTGGAACACTATTGCGCGGGACTGCGGGCGCTGGTGCTGGACGCGACGGGGTTGGTGGCGTCGATCGGGGCGGGCGCCGGGAAGCAGGTGGCGAAGATTGCGTCGGGGCTCGCGAAGCCGGACGGGGTCACCGTCGTCTCCCCGGATGTGCAGCAGCAGTTGATGAGCGGTCTTCCGGTGCGGAAGCTGTGGGGTGTGGGTCCGGTCGCGGAGGCCAAGCTCGAGCGGCTCGGGATCGGCACGATCGGGGCGCTCGCGGCACTGCCGGAGGTCGAGGTGGTGGCGGTGCTGGGGGCGACGGTCGGGCCGGGCCTGCAGCGGATGGCGCGGGGGATCGACGAGCGTCCGGTGGCCGAGCGTGCCGATGCGAAGCAGGTGAGCGCGGAGACGACGTATCCGGAGGACATCGTCACGATGGCGGCATTGCGGCGTGCGGTCGACACGAGTGCGGCGTCGGCGTTCCGGCGGCTCGAGCGGGACGGCCGGTCGGCGCGGACCGTCGTGCTGAAGCTCCGCAGGTCCGACATGAGCATCGTCACGCGGTCGCTGACGCTGCCGTACGCGACGACGGATCTGCGGACGCTCACCGCGACCGCGCAGCGGCAGGCGATCGATCCGCTCGAGCTCGGCCCGATCCGGCTGGTGGGGGTGGGGTTCGGTGGCCTGTCGGCAGCCAGTCAGGGATCACTGTTCCCCGACCTCGACCGGACGCTGCCGGACGTGGACGAGACCGCAGCGCACGAGGTTTCGCCCGTCGAGGCGGCGACGGGACCGCGGTGGCGTCCGGGTCTGGACGTCGCGCACCCGGAGTTCGGGCACGGCTGGGTGCAGGGTGCCGGGCACGGGGTGGTGACGGTGCGGTTCGAGACCCGCAGTACCGGTCCGGGGCAGGCGCGCACGTTCGCCGACGACGACGCAGACCTGGTCGTCGCCGATCCGATCGGCAGCTCGAGCTGACCTCGATCGTGTCGCCGGTACTCTTGCTGTGAGCGTGGGTCACGGCTGGGGAGGTGACTGATCCCGGCGGCGGCCCCGACGATGTCGATCGAGTACGAAGACCGAGAAAGTAAAGGACAAGCACTTGAAGCTTCGGAAGATGACCATCGCCGGTGTGGCGATCGCGGCGGCCCTGACGATGACGGCCTGCTCGAGCGAAGGCGGCGACGGACCTACCCGCACCCCGGTCACCCAGACCACCACCGCGGCCACCCCGGAGACCCCGGCGCCGACGGCCGACGAACTGAACGCCGCGATCACCCAGGCCCTCGATCCGTCCGTCCCGGTCGATCAGAAGGTGCAGCTGGTGCAGGGCGCGGAGAAGGATCCGGGTCTGGTCGAGCAGGTCGCGCAGGCCGCGAAGGACGCCGGCGCCACCATCGTGGTCAAGGACGTGACCCCGACCGGCGCCGACACCGTCACCGCCGGTGTCGATCTGACGATCAACGGTCAGGTCAACCCCGCGACCGTCGACTTCGTCTCGGAGAACGGTGTCTGGAAGATGTCGCAGGCGTACGCCTGCCAGCTCGTCGCGATGGCGCAGCTGACGTCGCCGGCCTGCCCCGCGTAGGCAGCCGAGACCACCGGTGCCGGTGTCGCCTTTGACAGGGCGGCACCGGCATCGGCCGTTTCAGGACTCAGCTGGTCCAGCGCACCTGTTCGTGGGTGGTCTGCCGCAGGTGCATCGCATCATCGGGGTCGCTGTAGAGCTGGCTGCCCTCGACGGTGACGGAGGCGTCGACGGGCAGCGGCGAGTGCAGGTCGAGGACGACGGTCCCCGACCCTGTCAGCGCGTACGCGTCGACGTTGAGGGTGCCGGCCCCGTTGGGCAGTTCGAACACCGGCGACTGCGGGGTCTGTTCCACCCGGACGTCGACGGTGAGCCGGTCGCCGTCGCGGGCGACGAGGGTGGCCGTCGTCGTCTGGTTCAGGGCGACAGCGCTCATCACCGGCTGCTGGATCCGCCACACCGCGCCCACCCCGATCGGTTGCGCGGGGAACGCGACGGCCCGGTAGACGGCCTGGAAGAACGCCTGCTCGATCAGTGCGCGGGCCTTGTTCTCGGCGTCGGGGTCCGGGCGCAGCCGCAGCGCGGTGATCGCCCCGGACGTGTCGACGGTGAACCCGGCGTGCGAGCCGGTCGCGGGTGCGAGGAGCGCGGTGGTCTCGTCGTCGGTCGTGGTGAGGATGCCGAGGGTGAGGTCGATCGTCGTCGCCGGGACCGCGTCGGACGCGGCCTGTGTGACCAGCGCGGTGACCGGCATCGTCAGTTCGGGGTTGGAGAAGTCCTGCGGCGTCTGCTCGTCGATCTGCTGGGCGACGGTCGCGGTGGTCACCAGGTTCGCCTGCTGCCGGGTGCCCTGCGCGGGACGGAACTGCACGACCGCGCGTGGTGAGGTGCCGGGCTCGACGAGTTCGGTGGTCGCGGCGGTCACGGGCACGGTCACCTCGTCGGATGCGGCGCCGACGGCGTCGGGGCTGACGGGGGTGGAGTCACCACCGCCGCTGCAGCCGGCGACGAGCACCGAGAGGGACAGTGTCGCCGCGACGAGGGCGGGTCCGGACGAGCGAAGTTTCGACTGCAGTGGCACGCCACCAGGTTAGTCGGCGCGGGTGGGATGACCGGTCTGTCTCCCGGGTAGGGGATGATGGCGGGGTGAGTGACGACCGTGACGAGCGCGAGGACCGTGCCCCGATTCCCGATCCCGTAGTACCCGACCCCGCCGGCCTTACTGCACCCGGACCCGACGATCCCGGACGATCGGTGACGGCCCGCCGGATGACGACGCTGCTGGTCGGGATCGCAGTGGTGGTGTTCGCGCTGGATCTGGTGACGAAGATCGCGGCGGTCGCGTTCATCGATCCGCGCAACCCGATCGAGGTGATCGGTGACACGGTCACGTTGACGCTCATCCGCAACCCCGGGGCCGCGTTCTCGATGGCCACCGGGATGACGTGGCTGCTGACGTTCGTGGCGGTCGGTGTGGTGATCGGTGTCGTCCGGATCGGCCGCACTCTCAGTTCCCGCTGGTGGGCGTTGGGGCTGGGGCTCGTGCTCGGTGGCGCACTCGGTAACCTGGTGGACCGGATCTTCCGTTCGCCCGGACCGCTGCAGGGCCACGTCGTGGACTTCGTCTCCGTGGGCTGGTGGCCGGTGTTCAACGTCGCCGACTCGGCGATCGTGTGCGGCGCGATCCTGTTGGTGGCACTGACGCTGTTCGGTATCGAACCGGGCGGCGGATCGACTTCTCGGAATGGGGATGCGGCATGAGGGAAATGCGTTCGATGCCGGTTCCTGACGGACTCGACGCCATGCGCGTCGACGCCGGTCTGGCACGTCTGCTCGGGCTCTCGCGTACCGCGGTGGCCACACTCACCGAGGAGGGGGCCGTGCTCGTCGACGGCGCCCCGGTCGGCAAGTCGGATCGTCTCACGGCGGGCACGTGGCTGGAGGTGGAGCTGCCCGAGCCGCCGCGGCCGCTGACGATCACCCCGGAACCGGTCGAGGGCATGGAGATCCTGTACGCCGACGACGATGTCGTCGCGGTCGACAAGCCGGTCGGGGTCGCGGCGCACGCGAGTGTCGGCTGGACCGGTCCCACGGTCATCGGCGGTCTCGCGGCGGCGGGTTTCCGGATCTCGACGTCCGGTGCGCACGAGCGGCAGGGCATCGTGCACCGCCTCGACGTCGGCACGTCCGGTGTGATGGTGGTCGCGACGTCGGAGCGGGCGTACACCGCCCTCAAACGGGCGTTCAAGCAGCGCACCATCGACAAGCGGTATCACGCACTGGTGCAGGGGCATCCGGATCCGAGCAGCGGCACGATCGACGCGCCGATCGGCCGGCACCGCAGCAACGACTGGAAGTTCACGGTCACCCGCGACGGCAAGCCGAGCGTCACGCACTACGACACGGTGGAGGCGTTCCAGGCGGCGAGCCTGCTCGACATCCACCTCGAGACGGGACGCACGCATCAGATCCGCGTGCATTTCTCGGCGCTGCGGCACCCGTGCTGCGGTGACCTCACGTACGGCGCCGATCCGCGGCTCGCGGAACGGCTCGGACTGGAACGGCAGTGGCTGCACGCGCGGTCGCTGGGCTTCGCGCATCCTGCCGACGGGCACTGGGTGGAGATCACCAGCGAGTACCCGCAGGATCTGCAGCACGCACTCGGGGTCCTGCGGGAATCATGAGCTCGGACCCGGTCCGGTCGGGTGCTGCCGCCGCGGTCGTCGCGGGCGCTCTGGTCGCCGTCGTAGTCGCCCTGGGTGCCGCGAATCCCGTTCCGGCGGCGCGGATCTCGACGGACCGGCTCGGTCCGGACTCGGGCGAGCCGGTCCCGGAGTACGTCGACCGGGCGCGGGCGAGCCTCACGGACACGAGCGACGACGCGGCAGAGCGCTGGGCGTTGGTGTCCCTGGGTGCACCCGTCACCGCCGACGGCCTGCTCGCGGTGGTCGGTGGTGTCCGGGTCTCCCAGGTGTTGTTGCAGGTTCCGCTCGACCGGGTGCAGACCCCGCTCGCGGCGATCCCGGTGGGCGCAGATCCGGAGGCGGTGCGCCGGGCGCCCGCGGTGGCGTCCGCGCGGCTGACGGCGTCGATCCCCGGAAGCGACCGGGCATCCGCGGTCGCGGCGTATACGGCGGCGCAGCTGTCCGCCGGCTGCGCGTGCGTCGTCGGCGCGACGGTCCGCGCGACCCCCGAACGGCTCCTCGAGATGGCGGACGCCGACGGGGTGCGGGCGGTGGAGGCGCTGCCCGCCGACGCGGTCGCCGGCGCGTTCGCGGTGACCCCGCTGCTGCCGTCGCAGACGGTCGCGGCGGTGCCGGGTCCGGACGACGGCCCGGTGCCCGGCACCTGAGCCGTCAGCTGTCGGTGGTGTGCTTGCGCAGGAACTCGATCGTCCGGTCGAGGGCGGTGCGGCCGTCGGCGGTGTCGAGGTCGAACTGGTATTCGTGGGCGAGCGGCGGCTCGTGGTCGTCGGGGAAGAACAGGGTGGTCACGTCCACCCCGAGCCCGGTCAGTCTCGCGGCCAGGGCTTTGGACTGTTTCGGAGTGAGCGGGTCGGCGTTCCCGCCGGAGATGTAGGCGGGCGGGAAGTCCGCGGTGACGTGGCGCAGCGTCGACATCTGCGCGACCGCGGGGGAGTCGTCGACGTCCTTGCTGCCGGTGTACGCCCAGACGGACTGTTCGGTGCCCCAGCCGATGACGCCGGGACCGCCGACCATGTTCGGCACGTCGTAGATGCCGCAGTTCAGGACCACCCCGCGCAGCTGCTCGGGCCGCAGCGCCGACACGATCCCGATCTCGCGGGCGTAGTCGTCGCTGGTGGCGACGGCCGCGAGCTGACTCGACAGCTGCGCGCCCGCCGAGTCGCCGGCGAGCACGATCCGGTCCGGGTCGACGTGCAGGCGTGCGGCATTCGCGAGGACGTAGGCGTGGGCGTCCCGCAACTGCGCGACCGCGGTCGGATACCGGTGCTCGGGACCCACCGAGTAGTCGACGGAGACCACGGTGAATCCGGCGTCGGCGAGCAACTCGTAGTAGGTGGCGTAGTTGGTGCGGTGCCCGGAGATCCAGGCGCCGCCGTGCGTCCAGATCACGGTGGGCAGCGCGTCGGCGGTCCCGGACAGCTCCGCCGGGAAGTACACGTCGAGGTAGGCGTCGTCGTCGCCGTCGCGGTACTGCACACCGGTGATCGCGTCGACGCCGGACGGGGCGTGCGCGGTGAGCGCGTCGGTCGTCTGTCGTGCACTGCGGTCGAACACGGCCCGCACCAGCAGCGCACCGGGCCGTGGGTCGGTGACGAACGCGACCGCGGCCCCGGCGCCGAGGACCAGCAGGGTCCCGGCGGTCCACGCGAGCCGGCGCGGCCACCGCCGGTGGTGGTTCGTGGTGGTCGTCACTCGTCTCTCCTGCCGGCTGCGGTGCGTGCGGAGTCACAGTAGCCCGAGGTCTAGCGTCGATGGATGTGATGCAGCGCTCCCGTTCCGAGGAATCCGTCGGCCTGGCTTCCGGACTCGGAGCCAATGTGCTGTGGGGCGCGTTCCCGATCTTCTTCGGACTGTTGGCGCCGGCCGGTGCGCTCGAGATTCTCGCGCACCGGATGGTGTGGACGGTGGTCGTGATGCTGATCCTGCTCGCGGTCCTGGGCCGGCTCGCGACGTTGCGCGGCCTGGGCCGGCGCACGTGGCTGTTGGTGACCGCCGGGACCGTCGCGGTCGGCATCAACTGGGGTGTCTACGTGTATGCCGTCGTGTCCGGGCACGTGGTGGAGGCGGCGCTCGGATATTTCATCAATCCGCTGGTGAGTGTGCTGTTCGGTGTCGTGTTCTTCCGGGAGCGGCTGCGGCGGGCGCAGATCGTGGCGCTGGCCGTCGCCGCGATCGCGGTGGTGATCATCACCGTCGACTACGGGCAGCCGCCGGTCGTGGCGTTGACGTTGGCGGTGTCGTTCTCGGCGTACGCGGTGGTGAAGAAGGTGGTGCCGCTCGACCCGCGGACCAGCCTGACGGCGGAGGGTGTCGTCGCGGCGCCGTTCGCGGTCGGCTACCTCGTGGTGCTCGCGGCGGGCGGAACCGGAACCTTCTTCGGCCACGGCGCCGGGCACAGCCTGCTGCTCCTGGCCGCCGGACCGGTCACCGCGGTTCCGCTGCTGCTGTTCGGGGCGGCCGCGCAGCGCATTCCGCTGACGACGCTCGGCATCCTGCAGTACCTGACACCGGCCCTGCAGATGGTGTGGGGGGTGGCCGTGATGCACGAGGTGATGCCGCCGTCCCGCTGGGCCGGGTTCGCGCTGATCTGGGTGGCGCTCGTCGTCTTCACGACCGACGCGCTGGTGCGGGCACGCCGGTCGCGGGCCGCGCGCGCCGCGCAGTCCGGGGTGGCCGAACCGGTCGGCGCGACGGCCTAGACTCGAACCCGCCGACCCCGGGGCCGGACGCATTCGCCGGCACTCCCCGCCGATACCCAGAGAGGCACGCGTGGCTGACTCGTTCGTTCACCTGCACAATCACACCGAGTACTCGATGCTCGACGGTGCGGCAAAGGTCGGCCCGCTGTTCGCGGAGGCCGAACGTCTCGGGATGACCGCGGTCGGCATGACCGACCACGGCAACATGTACGGCGCCAGCGAGTTCTACAACGCCGCCAAGAAGCACGGCATCAAACCGATCATCGGTATCGAGGCGTACATCGCGCCGGAGTCCCGGTTCAACACCAAACGTGTCCTGTGGGGCGATCCGGGCCAGAAATCCGACGACGTGTCCGGCTCCGGCGCGTACACGCACATGACGATGGTCGCCGAGAACGCGACCGGGCTGCGGAACCTGTTCAAGCTGTCGTCGCTCGCGTCGATCGAGGGGCAGCTCGGCAAGTGGCCGCGCATGGACGAGGACCTGATCGCGACGCACGCCGAGGGCATCATCGCCACCACCGGCTGCCCGTCGGGGGAGATCCAGACCCGGCTGCGGCTCGGCCACGACCGCGAGGCGCTCGAGGCGGCCGCGAAGTGGCAGGAGATCTGGGGCAAGGACAACTTCTTCCTCGAACTGATGGATCACGGCCTGTCCATCGAACGCCGGGTCCGGGAGGGGCTGCTCGAGATCGGCCGCAAGCTCGACATCCGTCCGATCGCCACCAACGACTGCCACTACGTGACGAAGGATGCCGCCGAGAACCACGAGGCGCTGCTGTGCATCCAGACCGGTAAGACACTGTCGGATCCGACGCGGTTCAAGTTCGACGGTGACGGCTACTACCTGAAGTCGGCCGACGAGATGCGGGCACTGTGGGACGCGGAGGTCCCCGGCGCGTGTGACAACACGATGCTCATCGGCGAGCGGGTGCAGTCGTACGACGAGGTGTGGCAGCACCGCGACCGGATGCCGATCTTCCCGGTGCCCGACGGTCACACGCAGCAGAGCTACCTGCGGCACGAGGTGCTGCGCGGCCTGGACCGCCGGTTCCCGTCCGGGCCGCCGCAGGACTACCTCGAACGCGCCGACTACGAGATCGGCGTCATCAACGAGATGGGCTTCCCCGCCTATTTCCTCGTCGTCGGCGACCTCATCAACCATGCCCGCGACGTCGGGATCCGGGTCGGCCCGGGTCGTGGGTCGGCGGCCGGGTCGCTCGTCGCGTACGCGATGGGCATCACCAACATCGACCCGATCCCGCACGGTCTGCTGTTCGAGCGGTTCCTCAACCCCGAGCGCGTGTCGATGCCCGATATCGACATCGACTTCGACGATCGTCGCCGCGGTGAGATGGTGCGCTACGCGTCGGAGAAGTGGGGCACCGACAAGGTCGCCCAGGTCATCACCTTCGGCACCATCAAGACGAAGGCCGCGATCAAGGACTCGGCCCGCGTCCAGTTCGGTCAGCCCGGGTTCGCGATCGCCGACCAGATCACCAAGGCGCTGCCGCCGCCGATCATGGCGAAGGACATCTCGGTGTCCGGCATCACCGACCCCGAGCACGAGCGCTACAAGGAGGCCGCCGAGGTCCGGGCGCTCATCGACTCCAACCCGGACGTCGCGAAGATCTACCAGACCGCGAAGGGCCTCGAAGGCCTGATCCGCAACGCCGGCGTGCACGCGTGCGCGGTCATCATGTCGTGCGAGCCGCTCACCGACGCCATCCCGGTGTGGCGGCGCGCGCAGGACGGCGCGATCATCACCGGCTGGGACTACCCGTCGTGTGAGGCCATCGGCCTGCTCAAGATGGACTTCCTCGGTCTGCGCAACCTCACCGTCATCGGTGACGCGATCGAGAACATCAAGGCCAACCGTGGCATCGACATCGACCTGGACACGCTGCCGCTCGAGGATCCGGCCACGTACGAGCTGCTGGCCCGCGGTGACACGCTCGGCGTGTTCCAGCTCGACGGCAGCGCGATGCGGGATCTGCTGCGCCGCATGCAGCCCACCGGCTTCGAGGACATCGTCGCCGTCCTGGCGCTGTACCGCCCGGGTCCGATGGGCATGAACGCGCACAACGACTACGCCGACCGCAAGAACGGGCGGCAGGACGTCAAGCCGATCCACCCGGAACTCGAGGAGCCGCTGAAGGACATCCTCGAGGACACCTTCGGTCTGATCGTCTACCAGGAGCAGATCATGCAGATCGCTCAGAAGGTGGCCGGCTACTCGCTGGGACAGGCAGACATTCTGCGTCGAGCGATGGGTAAGAAGAAGCTGTCGGTACTGGAGGAGGCGTACGCCGGCTTCCGCGAGGGCATGCTGAACAACGACTTCTCCGAGCCCGCGATCAAGGCACTGTGGGACACGATCCTGCCGTTCGCCGGTTACGCGTTCAACAAGTCGCACGCCGCCGGCTACGGTCTGGTGTCGTTCTGGACGGCGTATCTCAAGGCGAACTATCCGGCCGAGTACATGGCCGGTCTGCTCACCTCCGTCGGCGACGACAAGGACAAGGCCGCGATCTACCTGTCGGACTGCCGGAAGATGGGCATCACGGTGCTGCCGCCGGACGTCAACGCGTCCCGCGTGGACTTCGCGTCGGTCGGCGAGGACATCCGGTTCGGTCTCGGCGCGGTCCGCAACGTCGGCGCCAACGTGGTGGGCTCGATCATCACGGCCCGCGAGGAGAAGGGGGCGTTCGCCGACTTCTCCGACTATCTCAACAAGATCGACGCGCTGGCGTGCTCGAAGAAGGTCACCGAATCCCTGATCAAGGCAGGCGGATTCGACTCCCTGAACCATCCCCGCAAGGGTCTGCTGCTGGTGCACGCCGACGCGATCGACGCGGTGATGGGCACCAAGAAGGCCGAGGCGATGGGCCAGTTCGACCTGTTCGGCGGGGACGACGCCGACGAGTCGATCACCTCGGTGTTCGACGTCAAGGTGCCAGGCGAGGAGTGGGACACCAAACACAAGCTCGCCCTCGAACGGGAGATGCTGGGCCTGTACGTGTCCGGGCACCCGCTCACCGGCGTCGAGCACGTGCTGGCCGCGCAGTCGGACACGTCGATCCCGACGATCCTCGAGGGCGACATCAAGGACGGCACACAGGTCACGGTCGGCGGCATCCTCGCGTCGGTGAACCGACGGATCAACAAGAACGGTCTGACGTGGGCGTCGGCGCAGCTCGAGGATCTGTCCGGCGGTATCGAGGTGCTGTTCTTCCCGCAGTCCTACTCGGTGTACGGCATGGACGTCGTCGAGGACGCGGTGGTGCTCGTCAAGGCCCGCGTGTCGGTCCGCGACGACCGGGTGTCGCTGATCGCGAACGATCTCGCGGTGCCGGACCTGTCGGCGATCGGGGTCGCCAAACCGGTCGCGGTGAGCCTGCCGGTGCGGCAGTGCACCCAGGAGAAGCTCGGCGCGCTCCGGCAGGTGCTGTCCCGGCATCCCGGGACCGCGGACGTGCACGTCAAGCTCATCGGATCCCGCGGCACATCGCTGTGGAAGGTCGACGACATGCTGCGGGTGGAGCCGTCGTCGTCGCTGATGGGTGACCTCAAGGCCCTGCTCGGGCCGAGCTGCCTGGCGGGATAGACGAGGCCGTCACGCCACCCGCATACCGGTGGGCAGGGTGCCCATCGGGGTGCGGAGCCGGCGGTACCCGGCCGTGAGCACGAGACCGGCGACCACGGCCTGCAGGCCCACCCCGAGCGGCCAGATCGGGCCCGGTGCGTCGGCGGTCGCCGGGTTCCGGCCGGACACGCACGGGATGTCCGCGAGGCCGCCGCGCTGGGCGTCCCGCACGCTCGCACCGAGTGACCCCATGACCCCGAAGTCGTCGGAGTACCGCGGCGGCTTCGGGACGGCGTCGGCGACGACGACGAACGGGTTGGCCGCGAGCATCCAGGCGGTGCGCTCGGTGTGCAGCACGGTGCGGGTGGTGGTCTCGGTGGGGCTGCACACGTAGTGGTCGCCGTCCGGCGTCGAATCCCAGCCGACGACGCGGGGCACCTCGACGTCCTCGCGGGCCAGCGCGGAACCCAGCCCGAACGCGATCGGGGTGCCCACCGTGAACGCCGCCACCAGCAGATATGTGGCGGTGACCGCGAACAGGGGACGGTGCGAGCGGGCGGAGATGCCGATGCCGATCGCGCACATCAGGCCGAGTTCGAGTGCCACCATCAGCACGAACACCGGCAGGCTCGCGGCGTGGACGCCGCCGCTGATCACCGACCACACGAGGGCGGGCGCGGCCACGAGCAGGAACGTCAGCGACGCGGCCCACGCGGCGAGCCACTTGCCCCACAGCAGTTGCCCGGGGGTGAGCAGCGTGTTCTGCAGGATCGCCAGGGTCCCGGACGCCCGGTCCCCGCTGATCGCGTTCGCCGACACTGCCGGCACCACCAGCAGCGCGAACACCAACACGAACCCGACGACCAGTTCGAACAGGAACTGTCCGGACATGTCGTCGGCGTGCGCGGTGGCCTCGCCGAGCACGGTGACGCCGCAGACCAGTAGGAACCACACGAGCAGCAGCACATACCAGCCGCGGGTGCGCAGGCGCTGCCGGAACTCGAGATCGAACACCGTCAGCACGCCGTCGAGGTAGCCGAGCGTCGGCCGGGTCCGTACCGCTGTGCCGGTCACCGCAATTCCTCCTGCATGCTCAGGTACGTCTGCTCCCACATGCCGGTGGCGGGCGCGAATTCGGTGACGGCGACACCGTCGGCGACGAGGGCGCGCAGCATGTCGGCGGCCCCCGTCTCGTCGTCGACGAGGATCACCCGGTCGCCGGGCCGCCGGTCGGTGGACGGGCCGACCCGGCATCCGGCCCGGTCGAGTGCGGCGTCGAGGGCCACCGGGTCGAGGGCGCGCACGACGAAGCGGCGGGCCTGGGCGCCGGCCTCGGCGATGGTCTGCATCCGCACGGTGCGCCCGTCGGCGACGAACACGGCACGGTCGGCGGTGTCGTCGAGATCGGACAGGACGTGCGAGCTGACGACGACGGTGCGGCCCTCGGAGGCCAGGCGGCGCAACAGGATCCGCAGGTCGATCCGGGCGCCGGGATCGAGGCCGGACGCGGGTTCGTCGAGCAGCAGCACCTGCGGGTCGTTCACGAGGGCGCGGGCCAGCGACAGACGCTGCTGCTGGCCGCGGGACAGGGCGCGGGCGGGGGTGCGGGCGAGGGCGGTCAGCGCGACGGTGTCGAGGAGGTCGCCGGCACGGCTGCGCGCGGCGGCGGTGGTGAGGCCGTAGAGGCGTCCGATCGAGGTGAGGATCTCACCGGCGGTCAGCGACTCCCACACGCCGAGCGTGTCGGGCATCCAGCCGAGCAGGGCGCGCACGGCCGCCGGTTCGGTGAGCGGATCGTGCCCGCAGATGTCGATGGTGCCGGAGTCGGGACGCAGCAGCGACGCCAGCATCAGCAGCAGGGTGGTCTTGCCGGAACCGTTGGGGCCGATGAGCGCGGTGACCTCGCCGGGGTGGGCGTCGACGTCCATCGAGCGGACCGCGTGCACCGATCCGAACGCACGGGCCAGGTTCCGTGCACGGATTCCGGTGTCGGCACGCGGTGGGCTCATCGCCCGAACGTTACGGCAATTGCGGCAATTACCAGGAGGATTCGACGGTGCGACGGGTCAGCACGACACGTCGCACCCACCACACGGCGACGGCGACGGCGGCCGCGGTGAGCACCGCGGTCTGCAGGACCTGCGTGACGGCGAGCGCCAGGACGAACACGACCAGGGCCGAGGCGACCGCCTCGAGCTTGTAGAGCGGCCACGCGGTGCCTGCGATGTCGACGGTCGTGGTCATGATGTTCACCCTAGCCGCGACGAGAAGTTCGGTCCAGCGAACAATTGGGGACGGCCGGAAGAAACCGCTGGTTCCGGGCGTTCGAGTGGTGCAGATCATGCGCGAGGTGTGTACTCGGGACATGCCACTCACCGGTGAATACGAACCCAGCCCCGCCTCGTGGGCCGCCGACCAGGTCGACCTGTACGAGCGTTCCGGCGGCACCGAGGGCACGATGATGCAGGGCAAACCCGTCATCGTGCTCACGACCACAGGCGCCAAGTCCGGCAAACTCCGCAAGACACCGCTCATGCGCGTCGAACACGACGGGCAGTACGCGGTCGTCGCCTCGCTCGGCGGTGCCCCCAAACATCCCGTCTGGTACCACAACATCGTCGCCGATCCGCACGTCGAACTGCAGGACGGCACCGTCAAGCAGGACATGACCGCCCGCGAGGTCGCCGGCGACGAGAAAGCACAGTGGTGGGAACGGGCCGTGCAGGCGTGGCCGGACTACGCCGAGTACCAGAAGAAGACCGACCGGCAGATCCCGGTGTTCGTGCTCACCCCCGCGCCGGGCGCCTGACCGCGACCGGCGAGGAAGTGGTGTGCATCAGTCTGCTTCCTGCGTGCTCGGTGCGTCCGGATGCGACGGCGGCGTGTCGGACTGCTTGGGCGCCGCCGGCACCCACTCCCGGAGTCGCTGTACCACACTGCCGTAGAAGGTGTCCGTCGACGTGGTCACGCTGGTGACGAAGCTGGCCGCTGTTCCGGAACGCCGACTGCCCATCGGGAACGTCTGCTCGAGACCGAAGGACACGACGTCCCCGCTCCGGCCGTCGGTCAGGACCTTCGGGTTCGCGCGCACCGTGTCGAGCAGTTCGCACGTCTCGTGCCCGCGTTCCGAGAACACTGTTTCGACCTGGATGTCGCCGGGCGCGTCCTTGAGTTGTTTGAGGAGCCACGACAGGCGCTTTCCCGGCGTGCCTTCGTCCGGGGCCGCAACCTTCGTGCGGCAGCGGATCTTGTTGGTGCGGACATCCGCGACCACGATCAGGTCACCGGCGGTTTCCGGTATCCGGAGGACGGCTTCGAAGACCCCTTCTGTGGCCAACCGTTCCGAGATCGCGGCATTCCGGGCCGCCGGGTCCTGGCTGTACTTGCGGGGGAGGACGTGCTTGACGGTGACGCCGAGTTCGGCGGTCAGTCGCAGGGCCAGATGCCGTGCGACGGAGGCCCAGGTGTCGGCGACCGCGAGGGCTTTCTGGTCACCGGCCCGGAGCGTGCCCGCGGTGACCCCGTCGCGGACGGTGGCCCAGTGGCGGCCCATGTCGACGAGTTCGGTTGCGCCGGAACGGGGATGTTCGAGGTAGCGCAGGAACTCGGAGAGTATCCACATCTGCAGTTCGTCGTCGAGTCCGCCGTGGGTGAGCAGGACCCGGGCCTCGTGGGCGACCTCGGACCACGACAGATGCCGCAACGCGACCTTGGCGAGCTTGCGGCGGTCGACCTCGACGGGCAGTTCCCCGGCACTGGCGGGAACATCGTTCGACAGGCTGACGACCACGTCGTACTTCTGTTTCCGGGCCACGTCGAGGTAGCTCTCGAGTTGTTCCTTCTTGAGCCTGCCGTTGCCGGTCTTGACTTCGAGCAGTCCGGTCCACAACCGGCTTCCGCGGGACACCTTCAGGACGGCGTCGGGGATGACCTTCGTGTCCCCGCGTTCGTACCGGACCTCCACGTACCCTTCGAACGCACCGGCGGGCGCACCCATCCGGGCGCACAGTGCACGCGCGAACGGGCGCACGGCCTGCATCGTTGCAATCAGGGCGGAAGTTGCGCGGCGTTCCTGCTCGTCCCCGGTGCCGACACCGACGACCGAGAACAGCCGGGCAGGCTGCCACGCATCGTCCTCGGCCAGAGTGAGGGGTCGTAGTGTGACCTTCTTCGCGACCTTCTTGGACGTGCGCACCCGGCCCTTCGGCGCGGAGGTCCCGACGGTCGGCGTCGGATCCTCGGTGGCCGCGGCCGGCGCGGTGTCGACGGCACCACCGGTGTCGTCGATGTCTGTATCTGCGGGGTCGTCGTCGACGGTGACACCGAAATCGGTTGCGAGACCGGACAGTCCGGAATCCCAGCCCTGCCCGACGACGCGGACCTTCCACTCGCCGTTCCGGCGGTACACCTCGCCGAACACGAGCGCGGACTCCGTGGTGGCGTCCGCGGTGGCATGCTCTGCGAGCGTGTGCCCGGCCCCGTCGAGGACACGGAGGGTGAGTTTGCCGAGGTCACCGAACACGCCGGTCGCGATGCTGCCGGCCAGTGCGACGGTGTGGACGTCGTCGGGGACCGTCGAGAGATCGATCGCGATCCGGGCCTGCGCTCCTTCCGTCGTGGCGCCGGTCCCGAGGAACCGGATCGAACCGTCCGAGGACTCGGGCTGGTTGTAGAAGACGAAGTCCGCGTCCGACCGGACCTTCCGATCCTCACCCAGGAGCAACGCCGAAGCGTCGATCTCGACGGTCGAATCGGTCCATCCGAGCACCACGTCGACGTGCGACACGTCGCCGGGAAGCGTCATGTTCTGTCCCTTGGACAACAGCGGAAAAGTCATCAACCCACCCCTCGATCGAACCGGTGGAACACCGGAAGCACGCCTGCGACATGCGTGTCGGCGTGCATCGTAGTCTTTCGCTGTCACCGGTCTGTGGAGTTGTCCCCCGGTGCTCCCGGGTTTCGGCTAGCGTGCGAGGGGAGTGCGTCACCTTCCGAAGCGACTGCGGAGGTTCGGTATGGCATCGAGAACTGTTGCGGATCAACTGGTTTCCCAGCTCGTCGATGCCGGGGTGCGTCGGGTCTACGGCATTGTCGGGGACAGTCTGAATCCGGTGGTCGACGCGGTGCGTCGCACCGGTGGTTCCGGGCGCGGCGGTGTCGACTGGGTGCATGTCCGGCACGAGGAGGCGGCGGCGTTCGCGGCGTCCGCCGATGCGCAGATCACCGGGGAACTCGCGGTGTGTGCGGGGTCGTGCGGTCCGGGGAATCTGCATCTGATCAACGGGTTGTTCGATGCGAACCGTTCGGGCGCCCCGGTGCTGGCGATCGCGTCGCACATCCCGAGCACGCAGATCGGGACCGGATACTTCCAGGAGACGCACCCGGATCGGTTGTTCGTCGAATGCGCGCAGTACGCCGAATTGGTCAGCAGCCCCGCACAGTCGGCGCGGGTGGTGCAGAGTGCGATGCAGCATGCGATCGCCGGTCCGGGTGTCTCCGTCGTCACCCTGCCCGGCGATGTCGCCGCCGAATCCGCGCACGGCACCCCGCCGCCGCTGGTGCGGACCGCGGCGCCGGCGGTCGTGCCCGCCGACACGGACGTGCGGGCCCTCGCGGCCGCGATCGACGCGGCGTCGGCCGTCGCGATCTTCGCCGGCGCCGGGATACGCGGCGCCCGTGACGATCTGCTGACGCTCGCGGACCTGATCGGGGCGCCGATCGGGCACAGCCTGCGCGGCAAGGAGTGGATCCAGTACGGCAACCCGTTCGACGTCGGCATGACCGGGCTGCTCGGGTACGGCGCCGCGCACGACGGCATGCACGGGGCGGACCTGCTGGTCCTCGTCGGCACCGATTTCCCGTACGACCAGTTCCTGCCCGACGACGTGCGGACTGCGCAGATCGACGTCGACGCCCGGACACTGGGGCGCCGCACCGGCGTCGATCTCGCGGTGCACGGCGACAGCCGTTCGGTGCTGCGAGCGCTGATCCCGCTGGTGCAGCGCAAGACCGATCGGGGCTTCCTGGACCGGAGCCTCGACCGGCACCGGATGCTCATGGACAAGGTCGTCGGCGCCTACACCGATCCGGTGGAACAGCGGACCCCGATCCACCCCGAGTACGCGGCGTCGATCCTCGACGACGTCGCCGCCGACGACGCGATCTTCACCGCCGACACCGGCATGTGCAACGTGTGGACGGCCCGCTACCTCACTCCGAACGGGCGGCGCCGGTTCCTGTCGTCGGCGCTGCACGGGTCGATGGCGAACGCGTTGCCGCACGCGATCGGCGCGCAGGTCGCCCAGCCGGACCGGCAGGTGGTCGCGATGTGCGGTGACGGCGGCCTGGCGATGCTGCTCGGCGAACTGATCACTGTCGCGGCATACCGGCTGCCGGCGAAAATTGTGGTATTCGACAATTCGACGTTCGGCATGGTCAAGCATCGAGATGCTCGTCGACGGCCTGCCCGATTTCGGGGTGGATGTGCCGTCGGTCGACTACGCGGCCGTCGCGGCGGCGCTCGGCATCTTCTCCCGGCGCATCGAGAATCCGGCGGACATCGAGGACGGCCTGCGGGCCGCGTTCGCGCACGACGGCCCGGCGCTCGTCGACGTCGTCACCGACCCGAACGCGCTGTCGCTGCCCCCGGAGATCACCGGTGGGCAGGTGCGCGGCTTCGCGCTCGCGATGTCGAAGGTGGTGATGAACGGCGGTGTCGGGGAGGCGGTGCGGATGGCGAAGTCGAATCTGCGGAACGTGCCGCGGCCGTCGCAGTTCTCGCCGCGCGGCTGACCCGCGGCTGTCGGGATCGGCCCGGTTGTGCGGCGCCTCACGTGGGGTGGGAAAATGCGGGAGTGTCTCATTCGTCGAAGCTCGCAGATCCGAAGGTAACCTCGCCCGCGCTCACCGCGGACGACATCGATGCGGCCGCGAAGCGAATTGCGCACATTATCGACGCGACACCGCTGCAGTTCAGTGAGCGGCTGTCGACGCTGACCGGGGCCCGCGTCTACCTCAAGCGCGAGGACCTGCAGATGGTCCGCTCGTACAAGATCCGCGGCGCCTACAACCTCATGGTTCAGCTCAGCGACACCGAACGCGCCGCCGGTGTGGTCACCGCCAGTGCCGGCAACCACGCGCAGGGTGTCGCGTTCGCGTGCCGCACGATGGGCGTACACGGCCGTATCTACGTTCCCGCCAACACCCCGAAGCAGAAGCGTGACCGGATCATGGTGCACGGTGGCGGTTTCGTCGAACTGATCCCGACGGGGGAGACGTACGACGCCGCTGCGGCCGCCGCGGCCGCTGACGTGGCGCGCACGGGTGCCACGATGGTGCCGCCGTTCGACGATCCGCGCACGGCCGCCGGTCAGGGCACCATCGCCGCGGAGATCCTCGACCAGTTGGGTCAGGCGCCGGCCACCGTCGTCGTCCCCGTCGGTGGCGGCGGCTGCATCGCCGGTATCGCGACGTACCTGAACGAGCGGGCGCCGGAGACGGCGATCGTCGGTGTCGAACCGGTCGGGGCGGCGTCGATGACCGCGGCCCTTGTCGCGGGCGGCCCGGTGACGCTGCCGGATGTCGATCCGTTCGTCGACGGTGCCGCCGTCAAGCGGGTCGGCGATCTGCCGTATGCGGTGATGGCGCAGTTCGGGGCGCACGTGGTGTCGCATTCGCAGCTGCCGCTGATCGCCGGGACGTCGGCCGGTCGGGCCGGGGATCCGTTCGTGATGACGCAGGTCGACGAGGGTGCGATCTGCACCGCGATGCTCGAGCTGTACCAGAACGAGGGCATCATCGCCGAGCCGGCGGGTGCGCTGTCGGTGACGGCGCTCGCGTCGCTGGACGTGGAGCCGGGGTCCACCGTGGTGTGCCTGATCTCCGGCGGCAACAACGACGTCTCCCGCTACGGCGAGATCCTGGAACGGTCGCTCGTGCACCTCGGGCTCAAGCACTACTTCCTGGTGGACTTCCCGCAGGAGCCGGGGGCGCTGCGCGGATTCCTCGACCAGGTCCTCGGCCCGGACGACGACATCACGCTGTTCGAGTACGTCAAGCGCAACAATCGGGAGACCGGGGCCGCGCTGGTCGGTATCGAGCTCGGTTCGGCCGACGGCCTGTCGGCGCTGCTCGAGCGGATGCGCTGCTCGCGTATCGAGGTCGAGCAGCTCGAGCCGGGCACGCCCGCGTACCGCTATCTGACGTAGTCAGTTCGCCGGGTCGGTGCCGAGCAGTCGGTGCACGACCCGGCGATGCAGGTCCGGGTCGGGCTGCGGCAGCCCCAGGAGTGCGGCGAGATAGATGCCGTCGCCGGCCAGCCGGACGATCTCGGCCTGGACGGGGTCGTCGATCTCGGCGAGCAGTCCGTCGTCCCACGAGCGCATGACGTCGGCGACGGCCTGCTGCACCTCGTCGTGCTGTCCGTCGGCGCTGCGCATCGCGGCGAGCATCGACTGGAACATCGTGATCTCTTCTTCCGTCTCGGCCACCGGGTACTGCAGGTAGATCTCGGAGACGGTGCGGCCCTGCGCGACGGCGTCCGCGAGTTGCCGGTCCGAACGGTCGCCGAGTCGGCGCACCATCGACGCGAGCAGCGCCTCCTTGGTGGGGAAGTGGTAGAGCAGGCCCCCCTTGGAAACCCCGGCGCCCGCGGCGACCGCCTCGAGCGTCACCTGGGCGACGCCGACGTCGAGCAGCAGGGTTTCGAGCGCGTCGAGGATGCGATCCCGTGTGTCTGATGCCATAGCGCCGACTGTACCGGCTGGACGGTCGAGTGCTAATCTGGTGCGGCTACTGTACCGGCTGGACGGTTAACTCCCCGGTCGGTTCCTGTTCATTGCACGACAAATTTCGGGGAGTGGAAGCATGTCCGTGGACACGCTGCAGAATCCACGCGAGGCGACCGCGAGCCGCAAGGACTGGCTCGGACTGGTCGTGCTCGCCTTCGCGGTGCTGCTGATCTCGGTGGACGCGACGGTGCTCGACCTCGCGTTGCCGTTCATCAGTGAGGACCTGGCACCGAGCAGTACGCAGCTGCTGTGGATCATCGACGTCTATTCGTTCGTCCTGGCCGGCCTGCTGGTCACGATGGGCACCCTCGGTGACCGGATCGGCCGCCGTCGGCTGCTGCTGATCGGTGCGGTCGGGTTCGGTCTCGCGTCGCTGATCGCGGCCTGGTCGTCGAGCCCGGAGATGCTGATCTTCGCGCGCGTGCTGCAGGGTGTCGCGGGTGCGACGCTCATGCCGGCCACCCTCGGCCTGATCCGCACCATGTTCGTGAACCCGCAGCAGCGCACCACCGCGATCGGCGTGTGGGGTGCGATGGCCGGTGGTGGCGCCGCGGCCGGCCCGCTCGTCGGCGGCTGGCTGCTCGAGCACTACTGGTGGGGCTCGGTGTTCCTCATCAACATCCCGGTCATGATCGGTCTCGTCGCGCTCGGTCCGCTGGTGATCCCGGAGTCGAAGGACCCGAACCCGGGCCGCTTCGACCTGATCAGCGCCGGACTGTCGATGCTCGCGCTGGTGCCGATGGTGTACGCGGTCAAGGAAACCGCCGTGTACGGGCCGAGCTGGACGTTCACCCTGGTCGGCGCCGTCGGCGCGTTCGCGGGCTGGATCTTCGTCCGCCGCCAGAAGGCGCTCGCCGACCCGATGCTCGACCTGTCCCTGTTCGCGCGTCCGGCGTTCTCGACGGCCGTGGTGACGAACCTGCTGTCGGTGTTCGCGCTCGCCGGTGTGCTGTTCTTCGGCTCGCAGTACCTGCAACTGGTCCTCGGCTACAGCCCGCTCGAGGCGGGTCTGCTGATGCTGCCGGGCACCCTGGTCAGTGCGTTCGCGTCGCTCGCGGCGGCCTGGCTGGTGCGCCGCTGGTCGCCGAGCCGCGTCCTGAGCGTCGGCCTGGTGGTGTCCGCGATCGGTGCCGCCGCTCTGATCGCGCTGCGCGCCGACAGCGGCCCGCAGGCATTCGTGCTCGGCTTCCTGCTGGCCGGTGCCGGTATCGGTGTCGCGCTCACCCTCACCAACGACCTCGTCGTCGGCGCCGTCGAACCGGAGCGGGCCGGTGCCGCGTCGGCCGTCTCGGAGACCGCCTACGAACTCGGTATCGCGCTCGGTGTCGCGGTCCTCGGCAGCGTCGTGCTGGCGATCTTCCGCCGCGGACTCGACGTCACGGCGCTCACCGACGAGCAGACGCAGGTCGCGCAGGGCACCCTCGGCGGTGCGGTCGAGGTGTCGAAGGCGCTGCCCGCGGACCAGTCTGCGGCGTTCGTCGAGACGGCTCAGCAGGCGTTCGTCGACGGCATGCACATCGCGGCCGGTGCGACGGCGATCGTCCTGCTGGTGTCGGCGATCCTGGTGGCGAAGCTGCTGCGTCAGCGCTGATTTCCCTCGGGGAAGTCAAGCGGTCAGGGCAACATCGGCCTGGATGAGGGCGTTGAGACGGTCGGCGGGGGTGTCGTAGCCGAGGGTGGGACGAGGCCGGGTGTTGAGGAGGTGTTGGACCCTCTTCAACTCGGCCGCGTCGTGCCCGGACAGATCGGTGCCCTTGGTGAACCAGTGCCGCAGGAGCCGATTGGTGTTCTCGT
>NZ_SKCH01000030.1 GCF_005434945.1 Prescottella subtropica
GGTCGTAGCCGAGTCCGATCATCCGGCGGGCGGCGGTTTCGGTGAGTCCCAGGATGCCGGCGACCTCGACGTGCGCGGACTCGCCTTCCCGGGATTCGTTGCGGCCGGCCTGCTTGTCCTCGGTGCAGCGGGCTTCGAACAGGTCGGTGACCGCGTCGATTTCGGTGAACTGTTCCCGCGCGATCCGCGCATGCAACACGCGTAACGCGTCGGCTGCATCCGTAGCGTCGGGAACCACCCCTTGTTCGAACATAGTTTCGATTCTAGGGCACGCCACCGACAGGCATCGGTGAATCCGCGGATAGGGATGCGACGATGACCCGCATGGTCCTCGAGCATGCGCTGCTGAACGTCCGAGCCGGCCTCGAAGCGGACTTCGAGTCGGCGTTCGAGGAGGCGAAGTCGATCATCTCGACGATGCCGGGGTTCGAGCGATTGACGCTGTCGCGCTGCGTCGAGCGGCCGGGAACGTATCTGCTGCTCGTCGAATGGGAGACGCTGGACGACCATGTCGAGGGCTTTCGTGGCTCACCGGAGTACGAGCGGTGGCGTCGACTGCTGCATCACTTCTACGATCCGTTCCCACTCGTCGAGCACTACGAACGGGTGCTCACTGAGCCCATGCCCGATGCGGGTAGGGCGGGGGAGGGTGAGGCGGAGTCGCGCTCCTGACGGGTGACTACCTCAATACCACTTGCCCGGCTGCTCGCCGGTGTCGAAATCGCCTGCGCGGACGCGTAGTTCGGTGAGGATGCGGATGAGGGCGTCGAGTTTGTCGGGGGCGAGGCCGGGTTCGGCGAACACGGTTGCGTTGAGGGCTTCGGTGGCGCGGCGGGACAGGTCGCGGCCGGCGTCGGTGATTTCGACGAGCGTCGTGCGACGGTCGGTGGGGTGCGGGACGCGGCGGACCAGGCCGGCTTTCTCGAGGCGGTCGACGGCATTGGTGACGCTGGTGGGATGCACCTGGAGGCGGGCGCTGGCTTTCGCCATGGGCAGTGCGCCGCTGCGCGTGAACGTCAGCAGTGTGAGTAGTTCGTAGCGGGAGAACGTGAGCCCGAACGGTTTGAGGGCCTCGTCGACGCGGGCCATCATGATCTGCTGCGCCCGGACCACCGATGTCACCGCGGCCATACCGTCCGCGACTGCGCCCCAACCGTGGCCGGTCCACTGGCGGTGCGCTTCCTCGATCGGATCCAGCGGCAACGGTGACGGCATGGCTCGATCATCCCACGCGGGTGAACCCGGGCGTAATCACGCGTACGGGCCGGGTTCCCGAAGGAGACCCGGCCCGGACGAAGCGTTATCGGATCAGCTGAAGGTGCTGACCTGCTCGAAGAGCTTGTAGGCGATCGACACGATGTTGATGACGGCGCTGAGCATTTCCATGTTCAATCCTTCAGGGTGATGCGATGAAGTGGTGGCGGACGGCCACCGCAGGAAAAACTAGCATTCCGGACAACCGGTCGGATGCGGCGACTCGCCCGAATGTTCGTTCAAATGTGTGACGTGCGTGACGCCGCGACCAGCGCCCGCCCGTCCTCGAAACGCAGGAAGCCCGCTGCGACAGCCCGATCGGCGGCCGCCGTCACCGCGGTGACGTAGTCGTCCGGGCTCGGGTACAGCGCCGCGAGCGTGTCCGCGTCCAGACGTACCGTCGCACCGTTGTGCGGTACCTGCACCGTCTCACCGGTCAGCGTCGCGGTCGGTGCGTCCACGGCCGGTGTGCGGACGCCGCCGACGGCGTTGCCGAACCGGTCCCGCACGATCGTGCCGTCGACGGACTCGATCGGATCCGCGGTGGCCGGCGCGACACCGTCGGCCACCCATGCCCGCAGCGCCCGTAGCGCCGCCGACACGACCTGCGCCTGCTGGCCGTCGTTGACGATCGGGATCACCGCCGACAGGTCCCGGATCGTGCCGAACTGGGCCGTGTACTGCGGGTACAGGATCCGCAGCGCATGTGCGTCGGAATGGGCGGCGCCGGCGATCTCCCACGTCCGGAGCAACTCGGTGTCCGGTTGCCGGGCGGCGACGAACGACCGTTCGGGTGTGCCGCCGAGTTCGAACAGTTCGGTCTCGGTGACGATCTGGAACACCGGCACATCCAGATCGGTGCGGATCCGGGCGGGGGAGACCACGGCGGGCCCGTCCGGCCCGTCGAGCATCGGGACCCCCGTGCCGGAACCGAGGGGCGCCCCGAAACCGGCACGGCTGTGGATCACGATGCCGTCGAACACCTCGTCCAAAGGTTGGATCGCGTTGGCGTACGTGAGCATCCGCATCGCCGACTGGGACTGCCCGGTGGCGAGCAGATACTCGACGTCGAGCCCGGCGAGGGGATCGGCGCCCCGCGGCGCCCGCAGCGCGGTACCGGCCTGGGAGAAGATGTCGTACGAGTAGGCGTCACCCGGATGGTGCAGGGGACCGTACCGCAGCGGATTCCACGCCTTGTGTCCCACCGCATTCGGCCCGAGTGGGCTGCCGCCGGTGCTGTTCACACCGGCGGCCTGCGCCGACACCCCCACCCATGCGTATCCCTGCAGCAACTCCGAATGCATGTATCCGAAGTCCACGTCCACGTCGACGCCGCCGCTGATGTTGAGCCACTCGACGACGACGGTGCCGTTGAACCGCTCCGGATCGGCCGGCCGCCGCACCAGTAGTCGGGTCCGGTACGGGGCCTGCCCGGCCTCGGTCGCCGACCACCGCCCGTCCGGGCCCCACTCGCCGTCCTCGCGGTACGCCGTGGCCGTACCGCTGAGGAAGAACTCCTGCTCGAGGTAGCCGGCGGCCGTCAGATCGACGGACGTTGCGGTGGCCGGTGTGCCGTGGATCCCGGTGGTCGAGGGATTGTCGGTGTCGAATCGTCGTGCGTGCAGGAACATTCGGATCGAGCCTCTCTACCCGGGGCTGCGCCGCCCGCATCCCCATCCATGAAATCTAACGCTAGATGTGGTGCCGATCACACAAACTCTCGTTGGATGGGACGTCCGGATCGGTTCAGCTGCCGAAACGCTCGTTCACCTCCGCGGCGGTGAGCCCGTAGTCCTCGAGGGTGTACCGGTGCGCCGGCGCGCGGCCACCGGTCCGGCTCTCCGCATGCATGGCCTCCATCGACGCCCGGGCCTGCTCGGAGAACGGAATCGAGAACTGCGAGTAGATCTTCTCGACGGTGCCGAGCGGATCGCCGACGAAGTCGCCGTACTCGACGTCGACGAACTGCGCCGGGTCGTACTTCGCGCGGGCCGCGGTGAAGTCGTCGAGGCCCCGGGCCCACAGGTCCAGCTGGCTGCGGCCGATCACCTCGCCGCGGAACCGGTTCGACCACCCGTCGGTCGCGTGCTCGGCGAGACTGCACATCGACGGGATGATCGTGGTCGGCGGGCGGTGCGTCTGCACGACCAGTGCATCCGGGTACACCGCCATCAACTCGTCGAGTGCGAACAGGTGACTCGGATTCTTGAGTACCCAGCGGCGGTCCCGATCGGGCAGGCCGATCAGCTGCAGGTTCTTCTTGTGCCGCGCATACGCGTTGGTCCAGTCCTGACCCTCGAGCCACGTCGAGTACGTCGGCAGGTGGGCCAGGCACTCGTACGACACCGACTTGAACGTCTGCCGCAGCAACTGCCAGCACTCCTCGACCTCACCGGCCGACATGTAGTGCACGCCCATGAACTCGGGGTGCTCGACGTGATGCTGCCCGAACTGCTTCTCGATCGCCGCGAACACCGGGTTCGACTCCCACGTGTCCCGCGGCGGACGTGGCTGCGGCATCTCCGTCAACCACATCTCCAGACCCTGATGGCCCGGGTCCGCGGTGAGCAGACGGTGCAGCGCGGTGGTGCCGGTGCGCGGCAGTCCGGTCACGAAGATCGGACGGTCGATCGCGACGTCGGCGTGCTCGGGGAACTGCTTCCACGCCGCCTCCGACAGCAGACGGGCGACCAGAGCGCCACGCAGGAAGACGCGGGAGATCTTACTGCCGAACGGCGTCAGATCCTCGTCCCGCGCATACGATTCCAGCAGGACACCGAGGGCCTCGGTGTAGTCGTCGACACCGAAATCGGTCAGGCCGGTCATCTTCGTCGCGGACGCGTGCAGGTCCTCGACGGTACCGACAGTCGTGCGTTCGGTCATTATTCCCTCTCAGTGTTGTCCGGTCGTTCCGCAGGCTCCACTCCTAGTGATGGAATTCGCCGCAGTTGACGTCGAGGCACTGCCCGGTGATCGCGGACGCCATCGGCGACGACAGGAAGATCACCGCGTCGGCGACCTCCTCGGTGGTCGGCAGACGCTTGAGATCGCTGGCCGCGGCGGTGTGTTCGTAGATCTGCTCGATCGTGATCCCGAACTTGTTCGCCTGATGTTCGAAGTACTGCTTCAGGGTGTCACCCCAGATGTAGCCGGGAGCAACGGAATTGACGCGGATACCCTGCGGGCCCAGTTCGGTGGCCAGGGACTGCGACATCGCGAGCAGCGCCGACTTCGCCAGCTTGTAGCTGCCGTACCGTTCCTGGGAGTGCCGCACCACCATCGAATTGACGTTCACGACGGAGCCCTTCGACTCGGCCAGTGCCGGCGTGAACAGTTGCGTGAGCCGCAGTGCGCCGAGGACCGTCAACTCGACGGCGTCCCGGATGTGCTGGAAGTCGGTGCGCGCGAACGGCTTCATCGACGGCACCCTGAATGCGTTGTTGATCAGACCGTCGACCCGGCCGTAGGCGTCGAGTGCGGTGGCCGCCAGGTTCTCCGCCGACGCCTGATCGGTGATGTCGGTGGACACCGTCACGGCGCGGCGGCCCAGGTCGGCGACCTCCTTGGCGACCTCGTCGAGGCGTTCCTGGGTGCGGGCGGCGAGTACCAGGTCGGCGCCGGCTTCGGCACAGCGCAGCGCGAGGGTGCGGCCGAGTGCCGGTCCCACGCCGGAGACGACGACGATCTTGTCCTGCAACAGATTCGACATGTGTTTACCCCAGCATTCGGTCGGCGACGGCGGCTCGGCGCGCCGCGATGCGGGCGGCGTAGTCCTCCGGCGTGATGGTGTTGTGATCGTGGAACGGCAGGGCCGCGGCGACGTCGTCGACCTTGACGACCTCGACGGTCGGGCCGTCGGCGGGCGTGAACGCGCGCGACGTGCGCTGCCACCGGAACTGCAGGTAGCCGCGGGGGTGGCCGAGGGCCTCGAGCCAGTTGGTGACACCGGGATTGCGTTCGGACAGGACCATCCGGATCATGCCGTCCGGATCGACCTGGGCCTGAGCGTTGTTCAGCGACGTCTGGTGGTCCAGGTAGTCCAGCGAGATGTACCACAGGCTACCCAGCTGGAAACCCTGGTACGGCGCATCGGATTTCGGGACGGTGATGATCATCGCCTCGTCGTCGGCGAGTTCGTAGTGGCCCACCGACGAGTACTGTGTGGCCAGCCCTCCCGGCGTCAGGCGCGGCGCGGTCATGGTGTTGACCGGCAGGGTGTCGTAGAACCACTGCGGGAACTGCAGCCATGTCTTGACCCGTCCGACCAGTGCCTTCCCGGCGCGGGCGAACCGCTTCTCGGTCTCCTCGCGGGTGAGCGCCGGCGGCGGCACCCCGATCCGGTCGGCGCGTTCGATGCGGATGGTGCCGCGCCGCTGGCTCCAGTCGCTGTACACCTCGCGGACCACGAGCTGCGACGATCCGGGCGCGAGCGTGAAGTGGTTGCGGCGGCCGTCCGCCGGACCCGGGCCGAACGTGGCGACGAAGCTGCCGTCGTCCTCGAGGTGCAGTTCGCGGTCGTCGAACGCGATCTCGCTGCCCGGCACGTTGGCGTTGGTGTAGTTGCCGCTGAGTACCTGGAAGCTCAGATCCGCGGTGGTGCCGCGGGTGCCGGTGACGATGTACTCGGCGTCGTCGTTGATCCGGGTGCCGAAGTACAGCGTGTCCGGGTTGTCGAGTCCCATCTTCGTGAACGGGCCGGTCCCGGAGAGGAAACTCGGATGGGTCTTCTCCGTCGCCCACGCGGCGTGCACGGTCGCGAGGATGCCGCCGGCGAGGTACTGCATGCCCTCGAGGAGGTCCTGTTCGGACCGGATGTGGGGGGCGTCCGCCACGAGCTTCTCGGCCTCGGCGATCGCCTCGGCGAGTGGATCCGTCAGCACATCGTGCTCCTTCGATCAGGTGGTACAAATATGTACCCAAGTGGTAGATCGCGTCGTGATCCGACGATAGAACGTGTTTCAAGGAGTGGTCAATGATCTCTGCAGAATCCACCGGTGCCGCCGAACCCGGCGGCCGCCGTTCCCCGCCCACCGCGCGGGTCGTGCAGGTGATCGACTACCTGGTCGCGCGCCCCGACCAGCGGTTCGGGCTGTCCGAACTCGCCCGCACCCTGGGGATCAGCAAGCCGACATGCCTGGGCATCGTGTCCGAACTGGCCGCGGCCGGGTACCTCACCCGCGACCCGCGGGAGAAGACGTACGGCCTCGGACCCGCGCTCATCGCGGCCGGTCGGGCCGCGCAGCGCGGCTTCGCGGTCGGTGCGATCGCCCGCGCCCACCTCGAGGGGCTCGCCGCCGAGTACGGCGCGGTGTGCACGGCGTCCACCGTCGTCGGCGACCAGGTGACGATCCTCGAGAACGTCACCCCGCCCGGAGTGGCGCTGGGGCGCACCGCCGCCCGGGCCGGACAGTCCTACCCGTTCGCGCCGCCCGTCGGACTCATGTACGTGATCTGGGACGGCGACGACGACCTCGAGGCGTGGCTGCGCCGCGAACCGGCCCTGCCCGTCGTGCTCGACCGGGATCTGCTCGCCCGTGTCGTCGACGACTGCCGTCGCGCCGGCTATCTCGTCGAACGGCTCACCCCGGTCGGCCGCAAACTGTTCTCGCTCATGGCCGGGGTCGCCGGGCGGGACCTGCCGGCGGAACTGAAGGAGTTGATCGGCGAGGTCGTCTCCAGCCTCGGCGAGCGCGTCTACCTCGCCAGCGAGACCGCGGCCGACGTCGACTATCCGGTCAGCCTCGTCGCCGCACCCTGCTACGACAGCGACGGGCGTCAGGCGCTCGTGCTCACTCTCGACGTCGGCGGATCCGTCAGTGGTGCCGAGATCGCCCGGCGCGGCGCGGCCCTCGTCGCGGCCGCCGATGCGGTGACCGCGGAGATCGGGGGCCGCCCGCCGGTGCGTGCGTGAACCATTGACCGCGGGTGGAACGCGTTCTATTCTCGGCGCACAGGAGCATTATGAACCGAATCGGTACAAATATGAACCGAATCTCCGTGGAGGAGTTGCGCGTGACATCCCCGACATCCCCGCCCGCCTACGAGCTGACGCACCTGCAGGCGCTCGAGGCCGAGGCGGTCCACATCTTCCGTGAGGTCGCCGCGACGTTCGAGCGTCCCGGCCTGCTGTTCTCCGGCGGCAAGGACTCGGTCGTGATGCTGCATCTCGCGGCCAAGGCGTTCTGGCCGGCGCGCGTGCCGCTGCCGGTGATGCACGTCGACACCGGCCACAACTTCGACGAGGTCGTCGAGTTCCGGGATCGGACCGTCGACCGTCTCGGCCTGCGCCTCGTGGTCGCGAGTGTCGAGGACGACATCGCCGCCGGCAACGTCGTCGAGGAGACGGGTCCGCGGGCGAGCCGCAATCGGCTGCAGACGCATTCGCTGCTGCGCGGTATCCGGGAGAACCGGTTCGACGCGGTGTTCGGCGGGGCCCGCCGCGACGAGGAGAAGGCCCGCGCCAAGGAACGCGTCTTCAGTTTCCGGGACGAGTTCGGGCAGTGGAATCCCAAGGCCCAGCGCCCCGAACTGTGGAGCCTGTACAACGGCCGGCACCGCAAGGGTGAACACATCCGGGTGTTCCCGCTGTCCAACTGGACCGAACTCGACATCTGGCAGTACATCGCGGAGGAGAACATCGAGCTGCCGGACATCTACTACGCGCACCGGCGCCGGGTCGTCGAACGTGACGGAATGCTGTTGGCGCACACCCGGTTCCTGACGCTCCTTCCAGGCGAAGAGTCCCGGGAGGAACTCGTCAGATTCCGCACCGTCGGCGACGCCACCTGCACCGGCTGCGTCGAATCGAGTGCAGCGACCGCCGACGAGGTCGTGACCGAGGTCGCGGCCAGTCGCATCACCGAACGGGGCGCCACCCGCGCCGACGACCGGATCTCCGAGGCCGGCATGGAAGATCGCAAGAAGGAGGGGTACTTCTGATGGTGCACACCCGGCAACTACTGCGCGTCGCGACCGCGGGCAGCGTCGACGACGGCAAGTCCACCCTCATCGGACGGCTGCTGTACGACTCCAAGTCGATCTTCGAGGACCAGCTCGAGGCTGTCGAACGCAGCAGCCGTGACCGCGGCGCCGAGCACACCGACCTGGCGTTGCTCACCGACGGGCTGCGTGCCGAACGCGAGCAGGGCATCACGATCGACGTCGCGTACCGCTACTTCGCGACGCCGCAGCGCAAGTTCATCATCGCCGACACCCCCGGCCACGAGCAGTACACCCGCAACATGGTCACCGGGGCGTCGACGGCGGACCTCGCGCTGATCCTCGTCGACGCCCGCAAGGGCATCCTCGAGCAGACCCGTCGGCACGCGTTCCTGTCCACGCTGCTCGGCATCCCGCACCTGGTGCTGTGCGTCAACAAGATGGACCTCGTCGACTGGTCGCAGGAACGGTTCGAGGAGATCAAGGACGAGTTCGCGCAGTTCGCCACCAAGCTCGACGTCCGTGACCTCACGTTCGTCCCGGTGTCGGCGCTCGAGGGCGACAACATCGTCACCCGCACCGAGAACATGCCGTGGTACGAGGGGTCGTCGCTGCTGCACCACCTCGAGGAGGTGCACATCGGCTCCGACCGCAACCTCATCGACGCCCGACTGCCCGTGCAGTACGTGATCCGCCCGCACCAGCAGACCGATGCCGACCTGCACGACTTCCGCGGCTACGCCGGCACCGTCGCGAGCGGCGTGTTCAAGCCGGGCGACGAGGTGGTCGCGTTGCCGTCCGGGTTCACCTCGACCATCTCGGCGATCTGGGGGCCGGGCGGGCAGCCCGTCACCGAGGCGTTCGCGCCGTCCGCGGTGTGCGTGCAACTCGCCGATGAGATCGACATCAGCCGCGGCGACACCCTGTGCCGGCCGAACAACCGGCCGCTCGTCGGGCAGGAACTCGACGCGATGGTGTGCTGGCTCACCGAGGCGTCGTCGCTGCGACCCGACGCCCGCTACACCGTCCTGCACACCACCCGTGCCACCAAGGCGCAGGTCGCGCGGCTCGACTACCGGCTCGACGTCAACACCCTGCACCGCGACGAGACGGCACAGTCGCTGTCGCTCAACGAGATCGGACGCATCCAGCTGCGCACTCAGCAGCCGCTGATGTTCGACCCGTACCGACGCAACCGGGTCACCGGCAGTTTCCTGCTGGTCGACGACGCCACCGGCAACACCGTCGCCGCCGGCATGATCACCGGGCCGACCCTGTCGGACTCGAAGGTGGTGTGGCACGCGGCCGCCGTCTCCCGCGACGAACGCGCCACCCGCGGCACGACGGTGTGGCTGACGGGACTGTCCGCGTCCGGGAAGTCCACGGTGGCAGTCGAACTCGAACGACGCCTCATCGCCGCCGGGGTACCCGCCTACCGGCTCGACGGCGACAACCTGCGGCACGGGCTCAACGCCGACCTCGGGTTCGGGGCACAGGATCGTGCCGAGAACGTCCGCCGGGTCGGGGCCGTCGCGCACCTGCTCGCCGACGCCGGACTAGTCGCGGTCGCGTCCCTCATCAGCCCGTACCAGGAGGATCGGGAGAAGGTGCGACGCCTGCACGAGGAGGCCGGACTGCCGTTCGTCGAGGTGTTCGTCGACACCCCGCTCGCACAGTGCGAGGCCCGCGACCCCAAGGGCATGTACGCCAAGGCGCGCGCGGGGGAGATCACCGGGTTCACCGGTGTCGACGACCCGTACGAGGCCCCCGGGAACGCCGAGGTGGTGCTGCGCCCCGACGATGGCGATCCGGTCGCGCAGGCCGCGAAGATCATGGAGTATCTGGGGCTGTGCTGACCGACACCGAACTGGCCGCCGACCTCGCCGCCCGCGCCGGCACCCTGCTGCTCGAGTTGCGGTCCCGCGAACTGGGGGAGACGCCGCTCGACCCGGCCGCAGCCAAGGCACTGAGCCGCCACGGCGACCACGCCGCGAACACCCTGCTGCTCGCGGAACTCGCGGCGGCCCGCCCCGGCGACGCCGTCCTGTCCGAGGAATCCGCGGACGACGCTGCCCGCCTGGACAATCCGCGGGTATGGATCATCGATCCGCTCGACGGGTCCCGCGAGTACGGGCTGCCCGGACGCGCCGACTGGGCCGTGCACGTCGCGCTGTGGGAGCGTGACGGGGAACGGGGCAGCGGCATCACCGCGGCCGCCGTCGCGCAACCCGCACGAGACGAGGTGTACGTCAGCGGCGTCACCCGGGCAGCGACCACATACAGGGACCGCCCGCGGATCGTGGTGAGCGACAGTCGTCCCCCCGACTTCGCGGCCGAACTGGCCCGGAAAGTCGACGGCGAGATCGTGCCGATGGGATCGGCGGGGGCGAAGGCGATGGCCGTGGTGCGCGGCGACGCCGACGCCTACGTGCACGCCGGCGGGCAGTGGGAGTGGGATTCGGCGGCCCCGGTCGGGGTCGCCCTCGCCGCCGGACTGCACTGCTCCCGCATCGACGGCACCCCGTTGCGCTACAACGAGGCCCACCCGTACCTGCCGGACCTGCTGATCTGTCGCCCCGACCTGGCGCAGCCACTGCTCGACGGGATCGCCGAGCTCACCGGCACGGCACCGCAGGACAGCCCCCGGGTCGCGATGGCCCGCGAATACGTCCGCGCCCTCGTCACCCACGACGCGAGCAAGGTGCGACTCGCCCGGCACTGCCGCCGCTTCGAGAACGGGCAGGCCACCGGCGAGTCCGGCGACGAGATCCGCGGAATGCTCGAGACCGGGGCGCAGTACCGGCCCATCACCGGTGTCCGCGACCTCGAGTTCCACGAGTGGGGCACGGACGTCGTCGCCCGCTTCCTGCTCGACATGACCGCCGGCCACGACACGCTGACGGTCGCGATCACGGAGCACTTCGCGATCGGCGGCGCCGAGATCGACGCGGTCACCGCGGTCATCGAACCACCGCGGTGACCGCCGACGTCAGAACCGCAGCGTCATCGGCCCCGGATTCCACAGGCCCGACCGGGATTCGGTGACGGTGGTGAGCTCCGCCGGCACCGCCGACTCGTGGCGCGGCGTGAACTGTTCGAGCTGACCCCAGTCGCGGCGCCAGTCGTGGTTCAGGTACGACGGGATCGTTCGTGCCTCGAGCAACTGGTCGGTCCAGCCGAGCGGGCCGCCACCGAAGTGGTCCTGCCACAGGTTCGTCGAGATCGCGCCGGCACGGTCCGGCATGATCCGGAACTGCGGGACCTCCGCGACCCCACCGTGGTGGGTGAACGGCTGCTGGCACGGGAACTGCAGGCCCACCGCCCAGTCCGCGAGGACCGGGGTGTCCGAGCCGACGACGTCGTTCAGGATCTGCGTCTGCGGCACCCGCGGGGGAGTGACGGCCAGCCACTGATCGGGGTCCCGGTTGTCGTCGGACGCGACGATACGGACCGCATCGGCCTCGATCGGCAACTGCTCCAGCGGGACCCGCAGGTTCCGCCACGACGGTGCCGGACCGATGTCGAGCGGGGCGACCTGTCCGAGGACGGTCACCGAGCCGCCCGGCTGCCGGACCCCGTACTCGACGGCCAGCTCCTGACCGGGGGTGACGATGCCGTCGGGATCGACGGTCCGGATGCGTCCGGCCGCGGCGATCGACACGAGATCGCCGCGGGTGCCGTTCTCGCCGACCGCCGGCAGCCCGTACCAGCCGCTGACGAGGGTCGCCGCCGTCTGGTCGCCGCGGCTGTAGCTGCCGAGGACCGGGGTGGTCGCGGGATCGAGGCCGTACGGCAGGGCCACACTGCTGCGGTTGACGCCGGTCGCGCCCTCGCCGCCGCCGGTACCGGCCGAGGAGTCGGTGGCGGTGGTGTTGTCGTTCGTGTCCACGAGGTTCGGTGCCGCCGTCGACTCGTCGCCGGCGTCGGCCTTGAGGTCGGAGGCCACACCGTTCGGGGTGAACCCGGTCGACTCGGAACCGGCCAGCGCGAGCGCGACCTCCCCCGACAGGGGACGCAGCATCGACGCATTGGGGTCCATCTCGAGCAGGACGTCGTTCGCCAGACCACAGTTCTGTCCGCGCAACGCGTCGACGTTCGAGCGGGCCAGCGAGTACGCCGGATACTGCGACACCGCGCCCTTCGCGAGCGACAGGATCTCGAACAGCACGACGGCCGCGGCCGCGATCGTCAACGGTGGCAGCGCCCAGATCCGGCGACTGCGGGAGCCCGGCGCGGGGACGGCAGATTCCCGCAGATGGCACCAGGCGGCGACCGCGAGCATGCCGATCGACCCGGCCAGCAGCAGCGTGGCGGCGCCGATCCCGCTGACCGACGGTGGCTTGTCCCACCACGGCACGCCGTACGCGGAGACGTACCACCAGCCGTTCGGGCCGTTGAACGTGATCGCGAGCAGGAACAGCACCGCGGCCGCGAACAGTGCTCGGTTCCGGGGTGACCGGAGGACCGCGGTGCCGACGGCCACCGACGCCAGGACGGCGAGAGCGCCCGCCAGACCGGCGTAGATGCCGAGATGATGCGTCCACTTGGTGGGGGTGAACATCATCAGTGCGACCGCGCCGAGGGTGATCGCGATGATCCGGCGGGACGGCCCGGACGCGGTGCCCGGGATGCGTCCCCCGTTCCGCAGAATCGTGACGATGCCGACGACGATCGCCAGGAACATCGCGAAGATGCCGAACCGGCGGGCCAGGGAGCCGTCCGGGGCGATGTTGAGCAGCCACTGGTAGCGCAGGAACTCGGTCGTCCAGTTCTCGTTCGGACCGGCGGCGACGTGCGCGTCCTGCATCACCGGGACCGCGGCCAACGTCTGGTCGGCGAAGATCGCGACCAGGATCGCGGTGCCGGACGCGACGATCGGCAGCAGCACCGCCGCATAGCCGACGGTTTTCGCGCGGGCGACGACGATCCGCAGCAGCGGACGCCCCCCGGCGAGCAGGGCCGCGAAACAGATGAGCCCGGACGGTCCCACCGACAGCGTCGCCGCCGCCACCAGGATCGCCACGGCCGCCGGCAGCAGCCGCCGCGTCGCGATCGCCCGCTCGATCGAGCACCACGTCAGCAGCACACCGGCCGCGACGATCGGTTCCGGGCGCAGCCCGTTGTTGTACGGCAGCCACACCGCGAGGAACCCGAGGGCGCCGGTCCACAGCGCCAGCCGGCTCGTACGTGCCGCGACACCCAGACGCGGCACCACCTCACGGCTGAGCACCATCCAGGTCACGATGCCCGCCAGCAGTGCCGGCAGCCGCACCCAGATGCTCGCGCTCCAGATGTCGTCGAGCAGACCGAAGATCTGGTAGTAGGGGGTGCCGAACGGGGTCTCGGGCACCCCGAAGTAGCGGAAGTAGTTCGACATGTAACCCGACGACTGCGCCGACCGGGCCATCGTGAACTGGTAGCCGTCGTCGGCGGTGGTCGCACCGATGAAATGCCACAGCACGAGCGTGCCGATCACGGCGGCGTCGACACGCCCGAACCGCCACCAGCGGGAGGGCAGGAACCGGCGGGACCGGCGGCCGTCCGCGCAGTCGATGCGATGCAGCGCCACCAGACTCAGCAGTGTCGCCAGGACGGCGACGATCATCGCGACCAGCTTGATCGCGGTCGGTGACGACGAGAACCGGGTATCGAGTTCGGCGTGCACCGACAACCCGGCCGGGGCTGCACCGTCGAGATCGGTGAAGACCCCGACCATCTGCGGGCGGACGTCACCGTCGACGGTCTTCGTCGCAGCCGACTCGGTGACCGACGAACCGGTGATCGACGCGACGGTGCGGGTCGCGTCCGACGAGATCTCCACCGCACAGTCCGGGCCGGACAGCTGCGACAGCGGCACCGACAGCAGCGACGTGTCCCGCAGGATCACCTCGAACCGTGCGGGCGCGTCGTCCGTCGCGGCCACCGTCCTCGCGACGAGACCGTACTTCTCGGCACCGGGTGCCCCACCCGGCATCGTCGAGGCGACCAGGCCGCCGGAGGAGAGACCGCGGACCGTCGCGCACGGAATCCGCGCATCCAGCGACATCGGCGCATACGACACCAGCGGCGCCTGCACACTCGTCGTGACATCGTTCTGCGGCCACGACAGCGACGACTGCTCCTGCTGCACCGGTAGCAGCGGGATCGCCACCGCGCACAGCACACCGATCACCGCCGCGACGATCGCGACCAGGCGGGCACGGCGCAGATCCCACCACGACGGGTGCCCGTCGTTCGTCGGTTCCGGTTGTCTCTTCACGGGCAGCGGTTGCGTCCCCACCATGCTGTCGACCACGAGAAGCGATGGTAACGGCAATCCACCCGGTAGAAATTCGTGCATGAAGGTCTACACCGGAACCGATGCCGCAGCCGATCTCGCCACCGTCGCCGCCACGGCCCGCCGCGCGGAGGCCGCCGGATACGACGGCCTGCACGTTTCCGAAACCGTGCACGACCCGTTCCTGCTCGCCCTCGCCGCTCTGCAGGCAACCGAACGGATCACGGTCCGCACCTCCGTTGCGCTGGCGTTCGTCCGCAGCCCGGTCGCGGTCGCCTACACCGCGTGGGACCTGGCGGCAATGTCCGGCGGACGCTTCCACCTGGGTCTCGGCAGCCAGATCCGGCAGAACATCGAGGAGAGGTATGCGGCGTCGTGGTCGGCGCCTGCACCCCGCATGCGCGAGTACGTCCGCACACTCCGGGCGGTGTTCGAGACGTTCCGCACAGGCGAGTTGGTGCCGGAGGTCGGGGAGCACTACCGGTTCACCCGGATGCAGCCGTACTTCAACCCTGGACCGGACGCCGACACGCCGGCACCCCCGATCTACCTCGGCGGCGTCGGACGACGCATGTGCACGGTCGCGGGGGAAACCGCGGACGGGCTGATCACCCACCCCACCAACACCGACACCCGCTACCTCGTCGACGAGTGCCTGCCCGCACTGCAGACCGGGGCCGGTGCCCGACCGCTCGACACGTTCGAGGTGGTGGCGGGACTGCAGGTGGTCACCGGCGCCACCGACGACGCCGTCACCGCCGAACGCGAACGCCGCCGCCGACTGTTCGCGTTCCTCTACTCCACCCCCGCCTACCGCGGCGCCCTCGAACGGCACGGCCACCCGGACCTGCAGGACACGCTCGCGGACCTCGTCCGACACGACCGCTGGGACCGACTCCGCGACGTCGTCACCGACGACATCCTCGGGACGTTGGTGCCCACCGCCCGCTACGACCGCCTCGCCGACGTGATCCGCGAACGCCTCGAACCGGTCCGCGCGTTCGGCGTGTCGACCGGGGTGACCCTCGCATTGCCGGAGAATCCGGACCACGACCGGTTCGTCGCCGACGTCGTCGCCGAACTGCAGCAGATGTAGACCGGAAGAGGTGCGGAAGTGGTTCGTCTCGCGCGTGTCGTGGGAATCATCGCGGCCCTGCTGTGCGGGCTGCTCGCCGGACGGGTGCTGTGGTCGCCGCTGCCTCCGAATCCGGGGGCGGACAGCGTCCTGCCCGCGGTGCTGTTCGCCGGCGGTTCCGGGACGGCGGTCGCTGCACTGCTGGCGGTCGCCGTCACGGCCGCACTCACCCGGCGCCGGTCGATCACACTCACCACGGTGGGGACGGTGGCGGGCTTGCTGCTACTCGCCCTGCCCGGTGCGATCGACTACCCGTCGGAGTCGGCGGTGCTTCTGTACTCGAATGCTGTTGCCGCAGGGTTGATCCTGGGAGCGGTGGCGCCACCGTCGGCGCGGTACGCGAGCACCCAGGCGGGCCTGGCCGGGGGACTGCTCGCCGCCTTCCTGCTGACCGAGGGGGTCGAAGGTCGAGGTGTCCACGGGGCCGACTTCGGGTGGATCGCCTACACCCCGCTGACGTCCCTGAGTCGGTGGGAACCGTCGGTGCTCGTCCCGGTGTGGCTGCCGACTGTGGCCGCGGTCCTGGTGGTTCTCGGCGCGCTGCTCGACCGCCGGACATCGTGGACCGCGCGGATCGATTCCCGGGTACTCGTCGCAGCCCTGGCACTGCCGGTCGCGGCGTTCGCTGCCCACTGGATCCTGGCCGACACCGGGGCACGGCCGGTCGCGTGGGTCGGGTACGTGGTGGTCGCCGTCGCCGCCGTGGTCGCGATCGCGTGGCGACTGCCCGGGCGGGACGGGCGCGTCCTGTTCGCTGCCGGTGCTGTGGTGGCTGCGTCGCTGGGGACGGCGACGTCCGAGTCGTGGGTGCTGGTCGTCTCCGCGGTACTGCTGGTCGGAGGACTCGCCGCGGGGCTGAGGTTCCCGGTGCCGCCTGCCGGATTCGCCCTGCTGGCGGTGGTGGCCGCCGCGGATCTCGTGGCAGGGGAATCGTGGACGGAGGTTCCTGCGGCCGCGGTCACCTTCGTCCTTCCGGCCGCCGCCGGCTACGTCGTCGGCGCGTGCCTGCCGACGTCCGCGCCCGCGTCGACGGTCGGGCTGTCGTTGCCGTTCACGGTGGGGGTTCCCGCTGCCGCGACGGCGGCCTGGGTGGTCACGGCGCGGTACGCCGACTACCGGCCGGGATCGGTGTTCGAGTGGTCCGGCGGCGTCCCGCCCGGTGCTGCCGTCGCCGCGATTGCCGTCGTCGTCGTGTGCGGTGTCGGCGCGTGGGGTCTGGACCTGCGCTCCGGCAACCGTGAAAGTCGTTGACGGCCCGACGGATCCGCGGCGGAAGCACGGAGAAAAGGCCGAAGGCCCCACTCTCTGTCGAGAGTGGGGCCTTCCGTGTGCCCCCGGCAGGATTCGAACCTGCGGCCTTTCGCTCCGGAGGCGAACGCTCTATCCCCTGAGCTACGGGGGCGCACCGGAGTTATCCGGTGTGCCAGTGGGCGGAGTTAGCGTAGCGCATTCTTCGTGATCATCCACATCGCCTGGTAGATCGGCGTTTCTCGGGCCTCTTCGACCCTCTCGGTCTCGCGTTTCGCGCACTTGTCGTGACGAATCCGGGACGGAATCCAGCAACAAGTGCGCGAAACGCGAGGGGTGAGTGACCGTCAGTTCATGGGCAGCGGGGACGCGCCACGCTCGGCGAGCATGCTCGTGATGAGATCCGACTCGCCCTTCTGCGTCGCGACCATCTTCTCCGCGAGATTGCGCACCGCGGCGACATCCGCGTACTGCGCCGCGTACTCCATCATCGGCAGCCCGCCCTGGTGGTGCCGCAGCATCAACTGCAGGAACATCACGTCGAGTTCGGTGCCCGACGCCTGCCCGAGTGCCGCCATCTCCTGCGGGGACGCCATGCCGGGCATCGCGCCGCCGCCCGACGACGCGGCGGCGTCACCCGACTGCGTCGTCGTCCCGTGGCCGGAATGCCCGCCGTGCCCTCCGTCGGTCTCGGTCATCCACGTCATGTAGCCGTCGGTCGGCATCGGCGCCCTGTCCCACAGCGCCAACCAGCCCTGCATCTGTCCCACCTGGTTCTGCTGGGTGGTCAGGATGTCGTACGCGAGGTTCTTCACGGGCTGGTCGCCGGACTTCGTCAGCGCGATCGTCGCCATGTCGACGGCCTGGTTGTGGTGCACCGTCATGTCCTGGGAGAACCCGACATCCACCGAATCCGCGGCCGGGACCGGGGTGGTCTCGCCGCCGACGGGAAGCTTCACCAGGAAGCCGAGGGCGAACCCGATGGCCAGGACGCCGATCAGGCCGATCACGGTCAGCGCGGTCCGCTGACCGCGCGGATTCGACACCGGTTCGGTCTCGGTCATGTCAGCCGTTCCCGCCGGTGGCCGGGGCCTGCGGTATCGGCAGTCCGGCGGTGCCGCCGGCGCCACCGACCTCGTTCGGATCCGGGGTGATGTCGCCGCCGTCCATCGGGACGGCGTCCGGGCCCGGGGCGCTCGGGTCGAACGGCGGCGGGTTCGCCGGATCGAACGAGCCGGGGATCGTCGAGCAACTCGCACCGACCTCGGGGTAGGCGTAGCGGTTCAGGCGCAGCGACTTGATGAACTGGTCGATGCGCTCGTCGTCGGCGTTGTCCACCTTCAACTGGTGGCCCCACGACTGCAGCGAGATCGGGGAGTCCATGCCCGGGTACGGCGACATCAGCATGTAGCCGTCCCGCGCGCCCGCCCGCTCCTCGAGCTTCTGACGCTGCGCGTCGTCGATCTTGTCCGGGTTGTACGTGATCCAGATGGCGCCGTGCTCGAGCGAGTGGACGGCGTTCTCGGTGCGGATCGGATCCGGGTAGACCGTGCCCATGCAGGTGGCCCACACGGCGTCGTGCGGTCCGCCGAACGGCGGGGTCCGGTCGTAGGCGACACGCTGGTCGGGGGTGATGTGCACACCGGCCGGGTAGTCGATCTTCAGGACGCCCTCGATCTCGGACGACGGATCCTGGTTCGACTCCGACGGCGTGAACTTCGCCACCGCCTGCTGGTCGCGGTACTTCGGCACGATGTTGATCGCGAGGACGGTGATGAGGGCGACGACGGCGACGACCGCGCCGATCGTCAGCCACGGAATCTGCCGCGGTGCCCCGCTGCCCCGCTTGGACGTGGGCACACCGCCCTGTTTCTTCCGGGAGGCTTTGATCGCCTTGGCTGACTTCGACCCCGTGTTCTTGCCGCCGGGACCACGATTTTCCGAACCGTTGGGCATCTGTTGCGTGCTCTTTCGGTGATTGGACAAGGGCGTCCTCGAGGGGTATGGCGCCTCGTGGGCCACACCACTGTACGGTCCGCGCCTGAGAGAATCCTCGGAAGCCGCCACGGGGGCGGTGAGGGGACCGTGATCCTGCTGATCGGCACTGGTGGTCCGGTACGGAGTCGCACGCCATAAGATTGACTCCTGTGACTCCAGCCGACCTTGCCGAACTGCTCCGAGGGACCGCCGCGAAAGTGCTCGCCGAGCACGGACTCGACGTGTCCGTACTGCCCGCGACACTGACGGTCGAGCGTCCCCGCAACCCCGAGCACGGTGACTACGCCACCAATGTGGCGATGCAGGTCGCCAAGAAGGCCGGCGCCAACCCGCGTGAACTCGCGACGTGGCTCGCCGCTGCGCTGGCGGCTGCCGACGGGATCGAGTCGACCGATGTCGCCGGCCCCGGATTCATCAACATCCGCCTGGCCGCGGACGCGCAGGGCGCGATCGTCGGCAAGGCGCTCGAGGCGGGTGCCGCGTACGGCAACGGCGACGCACTGGCCGGGAAGCGCATCAACCTCGAGTTCGTGTCCGCGAACCCGACCGGCCCCATCCACCTCGGTGGCACCCGGTGGGCGGCCGTCGGTGACGCGCTCGGCCGGATCCTGGCCACGCAGGGCGGCGACGTCACCCGCGAGTACTACTTCAACGATCACGGCCGGCAGATCGACCGGTTCAGCAACTCGCTGGTCGCGGCCGCGCTCGGTGAGCCGGCCCCCGAGGACGGCTATGCGGGCGACTACATCGAGGACATCGCCGCCCAGGTCCTGAAGCAGGCGCCGAACGCGCTCGATCTGCCCGAGGACGAGCGCCGCGAGGCGTTCCGTGAGGTCGGCGTCGAGTTGATGTTCGCGCACATCAAGCGCACCCTGCACGACTTCGGCGTCGACTTCGACGTCTACTTCCACGAGAACTCGCTGTTCGAGTCGGGTGCCGTGGAGCGGGCCGTCGACACCCTCAAGGGGTCGGGCAACCTGTACCACGAGGACGGCGCCTGGTGGCTCAAGAGCACCGACTACGGCGACGACAAGGACCGCGTCGTCATCAAGTCCGACGGTGACGCCGCCTACATCGCCGGCGACATCGCCTATTTCCAGGACAAGCGGTCCCGAGGCTTCGACCTGTGCATCTACATGCTCGGCGCCGACCATCACGGCTACATCGGACGCCTCAAGGCCGCCGCGGCCGCGTTCGGCGACGATCCGGACACCGTCGAGGTCATGATCGGCCAGATGGTGAACCTGGTCCGCGGTGGTGTCGCGGTGAAGATGAGCAAGCGGGCCGGCACCGTCATCACCCTCGACGACCTGGTCGAGGCGATCGGCGTCGACGCCGCCCGCTACTCGCTGGTGCGCTCGTCGGTGGACCAGAGCATCGACATCGACCTCGAGCTGTGGGCGAGCACCACCAACGAGAACCCCGTCTACTACGTGCAGTACGCGCACGCCCGCCTGTGCTCGATCGCCCGCAATGCCGCCGAGCTGGGCCTGAACTCGGCGAACCCGAACCTGGGTCTGCTCGTCCACGACCGTGAGGGCGACCTGATCCGCACGATCGGCGAGTACCCGCGCGTCGTCGCGAAGGCCGCCGACCTGCGTGAGCCGCACCGCATCGCCCGCTACCTCGAGGAGCTCGCGGGCACCTACCACCGCTTCTACGACGCCTGCCGCATCCTGCCGCAGGGTGACGAGGAGGCCGGCGACCTGCACACCGCGCGTCTGGCCCTGTGCGACGCGTCCCGTCAGGTCCTCGCGAACGGTCTGGGACTGCTCGGCGTCTCCGCCCCGGAGCGGATGTGAACGGGCATCCCGCCGGTCCCCGGCACGCCGAGATCCCGCACGCCCCGGGTCTGCCCGCCCGCCCGGCGAACCCGTCGGAGATGACGACGCTGCCGCCGCACGTGTGGCCCCGCGGCGCCGCGCGCGGCACCGACGGTGTCGTCACCCTCGCCGGTGTCCCGGTCACCGACCTCGCACAGCAGTTCGGCACCCCGCTGTTCGTCGTCGACGAGGACGACTTCCGGTCCCGCTGCCGGGAGATGGCCGCCGCCTTCGGTGGCGCCGAGCGCGTGCACTACGCGTCGAAGGCGTTCCTGTCCGCGGAGATCGCCCGCTGGGTGCGCGACGAGGGCCTGTCGATGGACGTCGCGTCCGGCGGTGAGCTCGCGGTCGCGCTGCACGCCGGGTTCCCGGCCGAGCGGATCACGATGCACGGCAACAACAAGTCCGTCGCCGAACTCGAGACCGCGGTCTCCTCCGGTGTCGGGCACATCGTGATCGACTCGACGGTCGAGATCGACCGGCTCGATGCGGTCGCGGCCCGTCACGGTGTCGTGCAGGACGTGCTGATCCGGATCACGGTCGGTGTCGAGGCGCACACCCACGAGTTCATCGCCACCGCCCACGAGGACCAGAAGTTCGGTTTCTCGCTCTCCGGTGGCAAGGCCATGGAAGCAGCTGCCGCCGTACTCGCGGCCGGGAACCTGCGCCTGATCGGCCTGCACAGTCACATCGGGTCGCAGATCTTCGAGGTCGACGGCTTCGAGTTGGCCGCGCACCGGGTCATCGGGCTGATGCGCGACATCGTCGACCGCTTCGGCACCGAGAAGACCGCGCAGCTGACCATCGTCGACCTCGGTGGCGGCCTGGGCATCTCGTACCTGCCCAGCGACACCCCGCCGCCCGTCGACGAACTCGCCGGCAAACTCGCGCGCATCGTCGCCACCGAGTCGGAGGCGGCCGGACTGCCCGTCCCGACGCTCATGGTCGAGCCCGGCCGCGCGATCGTCGGACCCGGCACGGTCACGCTGTACGAGGTGGGGACGATCAAGGACGTCACCCTCGACGGCGACGCCACCCGCCGCTACATCAGCGTCGACGGCGGCATGAGCGACAACATCCGTACGTCGCTGTACCAGGCGGAGTACGACGCCCGGCTGGTGTCGCGGGACAGTATCGGTGAGCCGGTCGTCGCGCGTGTCGTCGGCAAACACTGCGAGAGCGGTGACATCGTGATCCGGGATGCATGGATGCCCGACGACCTCGGTCCGGGAGACTTGCTCGCGGTCGCATCGACCGGCGCATACTGCTACTCGATGTCGAGCCGGTACAACCTGCTCACCCGCCCGGCGGTGGTCGCGGTGCGTGGCGGCGAAGCCCGCCTAATCTTGCGTAGGGAAACAGTGGAAGATCTGCTCAGCTTGGAGGTTACGGAGTGACCAACGAATCGGCGCAGCGCGCCATCGGGGTGGCTGTTCTCGGCCTCGGGACCGTGGGCAGCGAGGTGGCCCGGATCATTCGGGACCACCAGGCGGACCTCGAGGCCCGAGTCGGTGCACGACTGGAACTGCGTGGTGTCGCAGTGCGCCGCATCGACGGTGACCGCGGCGTGCCGCAGGAACTGTTGACGACGGACGCCGAGGCGCTGGTGACCCGCGACGACGTCGACGTCGTCGTCGAGGTCATCGGCGGTATCGACCTGCCGCGCACGCTCGTACTCGCGGCCCTGAACGCCGGCAAGTCCGTCGTCACGGCGAACAAGGCACTGCTCGCGGAGTACACCGGGGAGCTCGCCGAGGCCGCCGAGCGACAGAACGTCGACCTGTACTTCGAGGCCGCGGTGGCCGGTGCGATCCCGGTGATCCGTCCGCTGACGCAGTCGCTCGCCGGTGACCGCGTCGACCGCGTCCTCGGCATCGTCAACGGCACCACCAACTTCATCCTCTCCGCGATGGACGAGACCGGTGCCGACTACGCGGACACGCTCGCCGAGGCCGGCCGACTCGGGTACGCCGAGGCCGACCCGACCGCCGACGTCGAGGGCTTCGACGCCGCATCGAAGGCCGCGATCCTCGCGTCCATCGCGTTCCACACCCGCGTCACCGCCGGCGACGTGTACCGCGAGGGCATCTCGTCGATCTCCGCGGACGACCTCGACGCCGCCAAGTCGCTCGACTGCACCATCAAGCTGCTGTCGATCTGCGAGCGCATCGTCGACGCCGACGGCGGCGAGCGTGTCTCGGCGCGCGTGTACCCGGCACTCGTGCCGCGGTCGCACCCGCTGGCCGGGGTCAACGGCGCCTACAACGCGGTGGTCGTCGAATCGGCCAACGCGGGCCGGTTGATGTTCTACGGGCAGGGTGCCGGCGGTGCACCCACCGCGTCCGCCGTCATGGGCGACGTGGTGATGGCGGCCCGCAACCGGGTCCAGGGCGGACGCGGTCCGCGCGAGTCCCGGTACGCGGACCTGGCCATCGCGCCGATGGGCGACATCCCCACCCGCTACTACGTCAACATGCAGGTTGCGGACCGGCCCGGTGTGCTCTCCGCGGTCGCCGCCGAGTTCTCCACGCGGGGCGTGAGTATCTCGACGGTGCGGCAGGAGGGTGCCGGCGACGGGGCCCGGCTGGTCGTCGTCACCCACCTCGCGACCGACGCGGCACTGTCGGAAACCGTTGCCGCGCTTGCCGAACTCGAATCCGTAACCGCTGTGACCAGCGTGCTCCGACTGGAAGGTACCGCCGAATGACCGCCGTTCCCCACAAGGCCGTCCACACCCCGTGGCCCGGACTGATCGAGGCGTACCGTGACCGGCTCGCGATCGGTGAGAACTGGAAGACCGTCACCCTGCGCGAGGGCGGCACGCCGCTGCTGCCGGCCGGGCACCTGTCCGAGCTCACCGGCTGCGACGTCTACCTCAAGGTCGAGGGCCTCAACCCCACCGGCTCCTTCAAGGACCGCGGTATGACGATGGCCGTCACCGACGCGCTCGCCCGCGGCCAGCAGGCCGTGCTGTGCGCGTCGACCGGCAACACGTCCGCGTCCGCGGCCGCCTACGCCGCCAAGGCGAAGATGGGCTGCGCGGTGCTGGTCCCGCAGGGCAAGATCGCGATGGGTAAGCTCGCGCAGGCCGTCATGCACGGTGCACGGATCATCCAGGTGCAGGGCAACTTCGACGACTGCCTCGAACTCGCCCGCAAGACCACGTCCGAGTTCCCGACCATCGGCCTGGTCAACTCGGTCAACCCGGTGCGTATCGAGGGCCAGAAGACCGCCGCGTTCGAGATCTGCGACGCGCTCGGCAAGGCCCCCGACGTGCACGCGCTGCCCGTCGGCAACGCCGGCAACATCACCGCCTACTGGCGCGGCTACTCCGAGTACTTCGCCGACGGCATCACCTCGGTCCGTCCGCGCATGCTCGGAGTCCAGGCCGCCGGTGCCGCGCCACTCGTGCACGGTGCCCCGGTCAAGGATCCGGAGACCATCGCGACCGCCATCCGCATCGGTGCCCCCGCGTCGTGGGACGGCGCGGTGGCCGCGAAGGAGGAGTCGAACGGCGCGTTCCGCGCCGCCACCGACGAGGAGATCCTCGAGGCGTACCGGCTCATCGCCGCGACCGAGGGCGTGTTCGTCGAGCCCGCGTCGGCGGCCAGCGTCGCCGGCCTGCTCGCGGCCCGCAAGGAGGGCTGGCTGGATTCGGGCCTGACCGTCGTGTGCACGGTCACCGGAAACGGCCTCAAGGACCCGGACACCGCGCTCGCGGGTATGCCTGTGGTGCAGCCGATTCCGGTCGACCCGGTCGCTGTGGCGGCCGCCCTCGAGTTGGCGTAGTGGCCTCGGCTCCCGACACGGCAGTGGACCAGTCGATGACACAGACGCTTCCCACCGGACTGACGGTGACCGCGCGGGTACCCGCGTCGAGTGCGAACCTCGGGCCGGGTTTCGACTCGCTCGGTCTCGCGCTGGGCCTGTACGACGAGATCACCGTCACCACGACGGATTCCGGTCTCACCGTCCGCGTCGAGGGCGAGGGCGCGGACGATGTGCCGTGGGGTCCGTCCCATCTCGTCGTCCGCGCCATCGAGCGTGGACTCGAGGCTGCCGGGTTGTGGGCCGAAGGCCTGGACGTGGTGTGCCGGAACGTGATTCCGCATTCCCGCGGACTCGGTTCGTCGGCGTCGGCCGCGGTCGGCGGACTCGCCGCGGCCAACGGTCTGGCGCGCAAGGCGGCCCCGGAGTTGGCGTTGACCGACGACCAGTTGGTGCAGCTGTCGTCCGAGTTCGAGGGGCACCCCGACAATGCGTCGGCCAGCGTCCTCGGCGGGGCGATCGTGTCGTGGAGCGAGGCCGGCGCCGAGGAGTCCGAGCGTCGCTACCGTGCGGTGCGCCTGTCCGTGCACCCGGACGTGCGGGTCGTCGCGCTCGTCCCGTCCGAGCGGTCGTCGACCGCGTTGACCCGCGGACTGCTGCCGGAGACGGTGCCGCACCGGGACGCCGCGTTCAACGTCAGCCGCGGCGCCCTCGCGGTCGTCGCGCTCACCGAACGTCCCGATCTGCTGATGGCGGCCACCGAGGACCGACTGCACCAGTCGCAGCGGGCGGCGGCGCTGCCGCTGACCACCCGGTGGATCGCGAAACTGCGGGCCGCGGGTATCGCCGCGACGGTGTCGGGCGCCGGGCCGACGGTCCTGGCGCTGTCGACTCGGCCGTTGCCGGCCGAACTCGCTGCGGAGGCAGAGCAGGAGGGCCTGCGGGTTCTCGACCTCGAGGTCGCGGACGGCGTCCAGGTGCACTGACGGAACACACGCCCAGGATGGGTTACTCGCCGGTTCTTGCCGACTCCGGCATCGACAGCTATCCTGGGCGTGTCCGTTCATCGTGCGCTTCAGTCGCCGGTGCTTCACCAGGGCGATCACTCCATTTTCTTCGGGGGATACCTGGCACGATCCTCGCGTGGTTCTCTTCTGCGCTGATCGACAACAGCACCCGCCTTCTCCGGCGGTGTGATGGGGGACAAGCCGCAATTCCATCCAGCGGATACGGCACATCCGAGTTCAGTCAACTGAATTGCGGGACGAACCCTCGACTCTGCGCAGCGCGAGCGAGGGAAGGAAAGGACCTCCGTGACCGATACGGACCTGATTGCCACGCCCGTTCCGGATTCCCCGGTGAAGACCGCGGGTGCCGAGGCAGGCAATTCTTCACAGACCTCCGGCGCCGCCGTGCGTGAGGGCGCGGTCGCCGCGTCGACCAAGCGTGCCGACGCCCGTCGTGGTGCCGGACTCTCCGGGATGGTGCTGACCGAACTCCGCGTGCTCGCGGGTGAACTCGGGATCAAGGGCACGTCCGGAATGCGTAAGGGCGACCTGATCGCCGCCATCAAGGAACGTCAGGGTGGCGGCAGTGCCGCACCGGCTGCGAACACCGCACCGGCGCCGGTCGTCGAGCAGGCACCCCGCAAGGAGCGGGCGGCCGAACCCGCCGCCGAGACCACCACGGACGCGTCGGACACCGAGCAGGCGCCGCGTCGCAGCCGTCAGCGTCGCGGTTCGTCGCGTCGCGCCGGTGCTCCCGAACAGGCGGGTGCCGTCGAGACCGCGGAGGCCGGCGAGGCCAAGGCCGAGTCGCGCACCGAGGCCAAGGACGGCGAGTCCACGCAGGCCGACGCCCGTGACCAGGGTCGCGACCAGGGCAAGGACCAGCAGTCCGACGAGCGCGGTGGCCGCCGCGAGCGCAGTGATCGTGGTGACCGCAGTGATCGTGGTGACCGTGGCCAGGGCGGCAACGGCCCGCGTGACGGCGGCCGCGGCGAGCGTCGCGACGCAGACGACGAGGAGGGCGGCCGCGGACGTCGTGGACGCCGCTTCCGTGAGCGTCGCCGTGGACGCGACCGCGGCGAGGGCGGCGAGGTGCGGGAGGGTCGCGAACCCGAGATCCGCGAGGACGACGTCCTGCAGCCGGTCGCCGGCATCCTCGACGTTCTCGACAACTACGCGTTCGTGCGGACGTCCGGTTACCTGGCCGGCCACAACGACGTGTACGTCTCGATGAATCTCGTCCGCAAGAACGGTCTGCGCCGCGGTGACGCGATCACCGGTGCCGTGCGGGTGGCCCGCGAGGGCGATCAGAGCAACCAGCGGCAGAAGTTCAACCCGCTGGTGCGCCTGGACACGGTCAACGGCCACGAGCCGGAGGCGGCCCGCAAGCGCCCCGAGTTCAACAAGCTCACGCCGCTGTACCCGAATCAGCGGCTGCGTCTCGAGACCACGCCGAACATCCTGACGACCCGGGTGATCGACCTGGTCATGCCGATCGGCAAGGGTCAGCGTGCGCTCATCGTGTCGCCGCCGAAGGCCGGTAAGACCACGGTCCTGCAGGACATCGCGAACGCGATCACGGTGAACAACCCCGAGTGCTACCTGATGGTCGTCCTCGTCGACGAGCGTCCCGAAGAGGTCACCGACATGCAGCGGTCGGTGAACGGCGAGGTCATCGCCTCGACGTTCGACCGTCCGCCGGCCGATCACACGTCGGTCGCCGAACTCGCCATCGAGCGGGCCAAGCGTCTCGTCGAAGCGGGGCGTGACGTCGTCGTGCTGCTCGACTCGATCACCCGACTGGGTCGTGCCTACAACAACAGTTCGCCGGCATCGGGACGCATCCTGTCCGGTGGTGTCGACTCGACGGCGCTGTACCCGCCGAAGCGGTTCCTGGGTGCGGCCCGCAACATCGAGAACGGCGGCTCGCTGACGATCATCGCCTCCGCGCTGGTCGAGACCGGTTCCACCGGCGACACCGTCATCTTCGAGGAGTTCAAGGGCACCGGCAACGCCGAGCTCAAGCTCGACCGCAAGATCGCCGAGCGCCGGGTGTTCCCGGCGGTCGACGTCAACCTGTCGAGTACCCGCAAGGACGAGCTGCTGATGAGCCCGGACGAGTTCGCCGTCGTGCACAAGTTGCGGCGCGTGCTGTCGGGTCTGGACCCGCACCAGGCGATCGACCTGCTCGTCGATCGGCTCAAGAAGTCCAAGAGCAACGTCGAGTTCCTCATGCAGGTCGCCAAGACCGCGCCCGGGGCACTCGAGGACTGATGTTCGATCGTCCGTCCGGCGGGAATCTTCTCGCCGGGCGGGCTGTTTTAGGAGAACGCGTCGTCGATCTGGCAGAATGTTCGACCGCGTGACAACACTGTCCGGTCCCGGTTCACGCCCTCGAACGGCGAGGACGACCCGGCGGCCATCGAAAGGGACACCATGAAGGCTGGCATTCACCCCGAATACGTTGCAACCACCGTTGTGTGCGGTTGCGGCAACACGTTCGAGACCCACAGCACCGCGACGAGCGGACGGATCACCGTCGAAGTTTGCTCGCAGTGCCACCCGTTCTACACCGGCAAGCAGAAGATCCTCGACACGGGCGGACGCGTCGCCCGCTTCGAGGCTCGCTACGGCAAGCGCGCCACGAAGACGGCTGCTGCCGAGCAGTAGCTGTCCCGCCGACGCCCGGTCCTGCAATGTGCAGGCCGGGCGTCGGTTTTTTGTCTCCCTCCCGCGTTTCGCGCACTTTTCGCGGCCACTGGGGCAGATTCACATCGACAAGTGCGCGAAACGCGGAGAGCAGGAGCCAACCATGGCAGGGACGACGCAGCCGTCGGCGATCGACGACATCCTGGCCGAGCATGCGGGTCTCGAGCAGCAGCTCACCGATCCGGCATTGCACAACGATCCGGCCGCGGCCCGCAGGGCGGGGAAGCGTTTCGCCGAACTCGCCCCCGTCATGGCGACCTACCACAAGCTCCGGGCCGCGCAGGACGATCTCGACGCGGCGCGTGAGCTGGCCGCGGACGATGCCGCGTTCGCCGCCGAGATCCCGGGCCTCGAGGAGACGGTCACCGAACTCGACAAGGTGCTCACCGATCTGCTGGCGCCCCGTGACCCGCACGACGGCGACGACGTCGTCCTCGAGCTGAAGTCCGGTGAGGGCGGTGAGGAGTCGGCACTGTTCGCGTCGGATCTGGCGCGCATGTACGTCCGGTACGCCGAGCGTGCCGGCTGGCGGGTGGAGATCCTCGACGCCACCGTCTCGGACCTGGGCGGCTACAAGGACGCCACCATCTCCATCAAGTCGAAGGGCGACGCCCGCGACGGTGTCTGGTCGCGGCTGAAGTTCGAGGGCGGCGTGCACCGGGTGCAGCGGGTTCCGGTGACCGAGTCGCAGGGCCGTGTCCACACGTCGGCGGCCGGTGTCCTGATCTACCCGGAGCCGGAGGAGGTCGAGGAGGTGCAGATCGACGAGTCCGATCTGCGTATCGACGTCTACCGCTCGTCGGGCAAGGGCGGCCAGGGCGTCAACACCACCGACTCCGCGGTCCGCATCACCCACCTGCCCACCGGCATCGTCGTCACCTGCCAGAACGAGCGTTCGCAGTTGCAGAACAAGGCGCGTGCGATGCAGGTCCTCTCGGCCCGCTTGCAGGCGGCGGCCGAGGAGGCCGCGGACGCCGAGGCGGCGGCCGGACGGCAGACGCAGATCCGTACGGTGGACCGCTCGGAGCGGATCCGCACCTACAACTTCCCCGAGAACCGGATCGCCGATCACCGCATCGGGTTCAAGGCGCACAACCTCGACGCGGTGCTCGACGGCGAGATGGGCGCGCTGCTCGATGCGCTCGGTCAGGCCGACCGCGACGCGCGTCTCGCCGCGGAGTGAACCGGTGAGCCGACAGCCGTTGCGCCTGGCGATCATCGAGGCCGCCGCCGAACTCGAGCGGGCGGGGGTGCCGTCGGCGCGGGTCGACGCCGAACTCCTTGCCGCGCACCTCCTGGGTGTCGAACGCACCCGGCTCGGCCTGGTGCCGCTCGTGGACCCCGAGGTCGTCGACGAGTACCGGCAGCTGGTGGCGCAGCGGGCGGCGCGAATCCCGTTGCAGCACATCACCGGAACGGCGTCGCTCGGTATTCTCGACCTGGCGGTCGGGCCGGGTGTGTTCGTGCCGCGGCCGGAGACCGAACTGCTACTGGCGTGGGCGCTCGACCGTCTCGCCGCGAGCGGAACCCGCGCCCCGGTGGTGCTGGACCTGTGCACCGGGACCGGTGCGCTCGCACTGGCGATCGCGCAGGCCCGGCCGGACGCCGTCGTGTACGCGGTCGAACGCGAGACGAGCGCGCTCGCATGGGCCCGACGGAACGCGGACCGGCGCCGGGACGCCGGCGACACCCCGATCCGTCTCGTGCAGGGCGACGTGACGGATCGGGCGCTGCTCACCGAACTCGAGGGCGGCGTCGACCTTGTCGTCTCCAACCCGCCCTACATCCCCGAGGGTGCGGTCCTCGATCCCGAAGTGGCCGACCATGATCCGCACACCGCGCTGTTCGGGGGAGTCGACGGCCTGTCCGTCATCAAACCGATGATCAACAATGTCGCGCGGTGGTTGCGGATCGGCGGTGCGGTCGGCGTCGAGCACGACGACACCAACGGGGGACAGGTCGCGGACCTGTTCCGGGCACGCCGGGTGTTCGGCAACGTCGTCGAACATCCGGATCTCGCGGGCCGGCCCCGCTTCGTGGTCGCGCAGCGCGTCGCGACGGAGGTCGAGGCGGCACGATGAAAGCCGTCCGGCGGTGAGTGGAAGGATGAGAGCGTGAGCACTGTCTACGACTGCAAGGACCCCGACAACCGCGAAGCCGGACTGACCGCGGCCAAGAACGCGCTCAAGGCCGGTCGCCTCGTCGTCCTCCCCACCGACACCGTGTACGGTCTCGGCGCCGACGCCTTCGACGGCGACGCCGTCGCGAGCCTGCTGCGCGCCAAGGGCCGCGGCCGGGACATGCCGGTCCCGGTGCTCGTCGGGTCGTGGACCACGATCGACGGTCTCGTGTATTCGGTGCGCCCGCAGGCCCGGGATCTGATCAAGGCGTTCTGGCCGGGTGGCCTGAGTGTCGTGGTGCAGCAGGCGCCGTCGCTCGCGTGGGATCTCGGCGACAGTCGCGGCACCGTGATGCTGCGGATGCCGCTGCATCCGGTGGCCCTCGAACTGCTGCGCGAGGTCGGGCCGATGGCGGTGTCGAGTGCCAACATCTCGGGACGGCCGGCGGCGACGACGGTCGAGGAGGCCCGCGACCAACTCGGTGGTGCGGCGAGTGTCTACCTCGACGGCGGCACCGCGACGCACGCGGTCGCGTCGACGATCGTCGACCTCACCGGTGACGAGCCGCGGATCCTGCGTGCGGGTGCCGTCCCGACCGGGGACGTCGCCGACGTGCTCGGGGTGACCGCCGAGAGCCTGCTGCCGGAAGGCCGCTGACCGTGCTGGCCCTCGCCCAGGCCGGTAACGGTGCGGGTGTGCCGCTGCGTGAGCTGCTGCTGGTGCTGCTCACCGCGGCGGTGGTCACCTATCTCGGCACGGGTCTGGTCCGGCTGGGCGCGATCCGGTTCGGTGCGGTCGCGGTGCCCCGCGACCGTGACGTGCACGTCGAGCCGATTCCGCGACTCGGCGGTGTCGGCATGTACATCGGCATGTTCGTCGCGCTGCTGTTCGCCGGCCAGCTGCCGGCACTGACCCGGGGTTTCGAATTCTCCAGTGACATCAATGCGGTGCTGGTCGCCGGGTTCGTGATCGTGCTGGTCGGTTTCGTCGACGACCGCTGGGGCCTCGACGCGCTCACCAAGTTCGTCGGCCAGGTCACCGCATCCGGGATCCTCGTGGTGATGGGCCTGAGCTGGTACATCATCTACCAGCCGTTCGACGGCACCACCGTGATCCTCGACCAGTTGCAGGCCGGGCTCGTCACCGTCGCGGTCGCGGTCGTGACGATCAACGCGATGAACTTCGTCGACGGACTCGACGGGCTCGCCGCCGGACTGGGGCTGATCGCGTCGCTCGCGATCTGCGCGTTCTCGGTCGGGCTGCTGCACGATCAGGGCGGTGACGTGAGCGTCTACCCGCCCGCAATGATCGCGGCGGCCCTCGCCGGAGCCTGTCTCGGATTCTTGCCGCACAACTTCCAGCCGGCCCGGATCTTCATGGGCGACTCCGGGTCGATGCTGATCGGACTGACCCTGGCGGCGGTGTCGACGAGCGCGTCCGGACGGATCAGCCCGAACGCGTACGGGTCGCGGGACCTGCTGGGTCTGCTGTCCCCGGTGCTGCTCGTGTGCGCCGTCATGTTCATCCCGATCCTGGACCTGCTGCTCGCGATCGTCCGTCGGACACGGGCGGGTGTCAGTCCGTTCAGCCCCGACAAGATGCACCTGCACCACCGGCTGCTGCAGATCGGGCATTCGCATCGCCGGGTCGTGCTCGTGATCTACCTGTGGGTCGCGGTCCTCGCGTTCGGTGCCGTGGGCTCCGCACTCATGGACCGCCGCATCGTGGTGCTGCTCGTCGCCGGTGGTCTCGTGTTCGCGCTCCTGGTGACCGCGGTGCCGTCGTGGCGGGATCTGCAGAGTCAACGCCGCAGGTAGTGGGCGGGGGAGGGTGCCCCGGTGTGCGCTTCCTCTAATCTGGGCAGCGTGAATTCCACCCCAGCATCGTTCTCCACCGATCCCACCGCAGCGCTTCGACGTGGACTGCGTTACGGGCTGCTCGGGCTGCTCGTGCTCGCTGTCGGAGGTGTGATCGTCGGAAGCCTGGTCGCGGGAGTCTCCGGCGTGTGGGGTGCTCTGCTCGGTGCCGCGGTCGGCGGCGGCTTCATCCTGTGCACCGTCCTGGCCGTGCTCCTGACCGCGAAGCTGCCGGCGACGACAGCGGGTGCGGTCCTGCTCGGCAGCTGGCTGCTCAAGATGATCCTGGCGATCGTGGCCCTGGCGCTCCTGGACTCGCTCGACTTCTACCACCGTCCGACGATGGTGGCGGTCATCGCGCTGTCCCTCGTCGTCGTCCTGGGGGCCGAGACGTACGGTGTGCTCCAGACCAAGGTTCCGTACGTGACCCCGGAGTCGGACGACGAGCCCGGCACCGTTTGACGCCCGATCCTGGAACACGTTCCAGGTAGAATCGGGGGGCCGTCTACACAACGTCGTAGATGTCTTGATAGGGTCTGGACCAAGCAAGTGCGCTGACACCGGCACAGTCCCGACGGGCTGTCGCTTCGGCTGTGCTTGCAGGTAGCCGGGGCTGCCGAAATTGTCCGAATTGAAGATTCGGGCGGAACTGCCCCCTGGTTGCCGAGTCGACGACAGTCGCCGACACCGACAGACGCCAGAACCGGTTCGCCCGAGTCTCCAGCTGCTGACGAATACGCGAGCCGACCTGGTCGACTTGTTAGATCGTCAATGTCCGATCGAACCGCAGACAGGGATGCCTGCGGCCGACTACGGGAGAGACCGCTGAGCGTCACCTTCATGGCCGCGGGTGAATATCATCCGCCGTCACTCGATGATTTCTACCCGCCTGCAGTGCTGTTCGAGGGCACCGCCTTCGAGCTCGACCGCCTGATGCTGATCCGTCTCGTGATGTCGGCGCTGGTCGTGCTGTTCTTCGCGATCGCGATGCGGAGCCCGAGGCTCGTGCCGCGCGGTGTCCAGAATGTCGCCGAGTACGCGCTCGATTTCGTTCGAATCCAGATTGCCGAAGACATCCTCGGCAAGGAGCAGGGCAAGCGCTTCCTGCCCGTCATCACGACGATCTTCTTCATCGTCTTGGCGAGCAACCTCGCGAGTGTCGTTCCCTTCTTGAACATCTCGCCCAACGCGAAGATCGGCATGCCGCTGGTCCTCGCAGCGCTGGCCTACATCACCTTCAACTACGTCGGCATCAAGAAGCACGGCTTCTTCAAGTACGTCAAGTCCAGCGTCGTCGTTCCCGGCGTCCCGCCGGCCCTGCACGTGCTGCTGATCCCGATCGAGTTCCTCTCGACCTTCGTGCTCCGGCCGTTCACGCTGATGGTCCGACTCATGGCCAACATGCTCGCCGGCCACATCCTGCTGGTGCTCTTCTTCGGCGCCACGCAGTACTTCTTCTTCACCTCCGGTGGGTTCCAGGCGATCTTCGGCGTTCCGTCGATCCTCGCCGGTATCGCCATGACGTTCTTCGAACTCCTGGTGATCGGCCTGCAGGCCTACGTCTTCGCACTGCTCACCGCGGTGTACATCGACCTGGCTCTGCACGCAGACTCGCACTGACCACACACAGATAGACCTGACCCACTCGCCGACCGGCGGTGGGCAACAGAAAGGGAACGGAACACCACATGAGCGTTGCGCTTCAGGCAGTTGAGGTCCTCGCGCAGGAAGAGACCACTTTCAAGGGTCTCGGTGCGGTCGGCTACGGTCTCGCGGCCATCGGCCCCGGCATCGGCATCGGCATCGTCGTCGGCAAGGCGATCGAGGGCATGGTCCGTCAGCCCGAGATGGCCGGCCAGGTGCGTACCACGATGTTCCTCGGTATCGCGTTCACCGAGGCCCTGGCGCTGATCGGTCTCGTCGCCGGCTTCATCTTCTAAGAACACACCATGTCAACCACCATCGCATTGCTCGCGGCCGAGGGGGAGAGTCACAACCCCCTCCTGCCCGCGACGTATGACATCACTTGGTCGATCGTTGCCCTGGTGGTCGTCGGGTTCGTCTTCTGGAAGTTCGTCCTTCCGATGTTCCAGAAGGTTCTCGCCGAGCGCACCGAGCAGATCGACGGCGGCATCAAGCGCGCCGAAGAGGCTCAGGCCGAAGCCAAGGCCGCGCTGGAGCAGTACCACGCCCAGCTCGCCGAGGCCCGGACCGAAGCCGCGCAGATCCGCGAGGAAGCACGTACTCAGGGCCAGCAGATCATCTCCGAGATGAAGGCGCAGGCACAGGAGGAGAGCGACCGTATCGTCGCCGCCGGTCACAGCCAGCTGACTGCACAGCGTCAGCAGATCGTGACCGAGCTGCGGGCCGACCTCGGCAAGACCGCGGTCGACCTGGCGGAGAAGGTCATCGGAGAGTCACTCGCCGACGACGTCAAGCGCGCCGGAACGGTCGATCGCTTCCTCAACGAGCTGGACGCTGTCAGCGCCGATTCCGCAGCAGGAAAGTGAGCACCATGTACGCAGCGAGCCGTGAAGCCCTGACGCAGACTCGTGCTGCGCTCACCGCGGCGTTGGATTCCGTTTCCCCCGGCGCGGCCACCGCGGCCGCGGCGCAGGCCGGATCCGAGCTGTTCTCGGTGGTCGAGGTTCTCGACGGTCAGCGCACTCTCCGTAGTGCGCTCGCCGACGCGTCCTCGCCTGCCGCTGGTCGTCAGGCCCTGGCCCGCAACGTGTTCTCGGGGAAGGTCGGCGCCGAGGCGCTGGCAGCCCTCGAGGCCGCAGCGGGCCAGGACTGGTCGTCCTCGGCAGATCTGCTGAACTCCCTGGTCACGCTCGGACGTGAGTCCCTGCTTCGGGCTGCGGCCGACCAGAACCAGAGCGACGCGGTCGAGGACGAACTCTTCCGCCTCGGACGCATCGTTGCCGGAAACCCGCAGCTGGAGCAGGTTCTGTCGGATCGTTCGAGGACGGCCGCCGGTACGCGAGAGCTGCTGTCGAAGCTGCTGTACGGCAAGGTCACCGCGATCATGGAGGCCCTGGCCGTCCAGGCTGTCGGACGCCTGAAGACCGCGCCGGCGGATGCTTTCGACGAGCTGTCGGCTCTGGCCGCCGCCCTGCGGAACAAGGCCGTCGCGCATGTGCGCAGCGCCTCCGCGTTGTCGAACGAGCAGGTCGATCGGCTCACTGCGACGCTGACTCGCACCTACGGAAAGCCCGTCACCGTGCACGTGGAGATCGAGCCCGATCTCCTCGCCGGCATGGTCGTGCGGGTTGGCCACGAGGTCATCGACGGGAGCGCGGCCGGTCGCCTCGCTGCCCTGCGTAAGACCTTCAAGTAGCCGACGACCGAACATATACTCCCGATCTTTTCGAAGACCAGATACCGAGAGCAGGAAAAACATGGCGGAGCTGACGATCTCCTCCGACGAGATCCGTAGCGCGATCGAGAACTACACCGCGAACTACTCACCGGAGGCCTCCCGCGAGGAGGTCGGCGTGGTGTCCGACACCAGCGACGGCATCGCTCACATCACCGGCCTGCCGTCGGCGATGGCCAACGAGCTGCTGGAGTTCCCGGGCGGCGTGCTCGGTGTGGCCCTGAACCTGGAGGCCACCGAGATCGGTGCCGTCATCCTGGGTGACTACGAGCACATCGAAGAGGGTCAGGAAGTCAAGCGGACCGGCGACGTTCTGTCGGTGCCGGTCGGTGACGGCTACCTGGGCCGCGTCGTCGACCCGCTGGGTCGCCCGATCGACGGCCTCGGCGACATCGAGACCACGGAGACCCGCGCCCTCGAGTTGCAGGCCGCCACGGTGCTCGAGCGTCAGCCCGTCGAGGAGCCGCTGCAGACCGGCATCAAGGCGATCGACGCCATGACCCCGATCGGCCGCGGCCAGCGTCAGCTCGTCATCGGTGACCGCAAGACCGGCAAGACCGCGGTCTGCGTGGACGCCATCCTGAACCAGAAGGCGAACTGGGCGACCGGCGACCCGAAGCAGCAGGTCCGCTGCATCTACGTCGCGGTCGGCCAGAAGGGCTCGACCATCGCCGGCGTCAAGGCTGCTCTCGAGGAGCAGGGCGCGATGGAGTACACCACCATCGTCGCCGCGCCTGCGTCCGACTCCGCCGGCTTCAAGTGGCTCGCGCCGTACACCGGTTCCGCTATCGGTCAGCACTGGATGTACCAGGGCAAGCACGTCCTCGTCGTGTTCGACGACCTGACCAAGCAGGCCGAGGCGTACCGGGCCATCTCGCTGCTGCTGCGTCGCCCGCCGGGACGTGAGGCCTACCCGGGTGACGTCTTCTACCTGCACTCGCGTCTGCTGGAGCGTTCGGCGAAGCTGTCCGACGAGCTCGGTGGCGGTTCGCTGACGGCCCTGCCGATCGTCGAGACCAAGGCCAACGACGTCTCGGCGTACATTCCGACCAACGTCATCTCCATTACCGACGGCCAGGTCTTCCTCGAGTCCGACCTGTTCAACAAGGGCATCCGCCCCGCGATCAACGTCGGTATCTCGGTGTCCCGAGTCGGTGGCGCCGCGCAGACCAAGGGCATGAAGAAGGTCTCCGGTTCGCTGCGTCTCGAGCTGGCCCAGTTCCGTGAGCTCGAGGCCTTCTCGGCCTTCGCCTCGGACCTCGACGCGGCGTCGAAGGCGCAGCTCGAGCGTGGTCAGCGTCTGGTCGAGCTGCTCAAGCAGGACCAGTACTCGCCGATCGCGGTCGAGGATCAGATCGTGTCGATCTACCTCGCCGGTGAAGGCGTGTTCGACTCGGTTCCGGTCGGCGACGTCCGCCGCTTCGAGACCGAACTCCTCGACGATCTGCACCGCAACGCGGCCTCCGCGTACGAGCAGATCAAGGGCGGCAAGGCTCTCGACGACGCGTCCATCGCGACGCTGAAGGCTGCCACGGAGAAGTTCAAGACCGGCTTCCTCACCTCGGACGGCCAGCGCGTCGTCAACGAGGCCGAGGCTCAGGCGCTGGACGCTTCCGCGGTCGGCCAGGAGAAGGTCACCGTCAAGCGCACCACTGTCAGCAAGTGAGCGTGGTCCTCATGACTCAGCGTCACCCGAAGGGAGAGTGATCGGTCGATGGCAAGCATCCGCGAACTGCGTTCTCGCATCAAGGCGACCAACTCGACCAAGAAGATCACCAAGGCGCAGGAACTGATCGCGACCTCGCGTATCACCAAGGCGCAGGCGCGCGTCGCGGCTTCCAAGCCGTACGCCGAGGAGATCACCAAGGTGCTGACCGAGCTCGCGAGTGCGTCGGCATCGCTCGACCACCCGCTGCTCAACGAGCGCACCGCACCGAAGCGGGCTGCGGTTCTGGTCGTCACCAGTGACCGCGGTATGTGTGGCGGCTACAACTCCAACGTCCTCAAGGAAGCGGAGGAGCTCCTGCAGCTGCTGCGTTCGGAGGGCAAGGAGCCGGTCGTCTACATGCTCGGAACCAAGGGCCTCACGTACTACACGTTCCGTAATCGTGCGCTCGGCGGTGCGTGGACCGGCTTCTCTCAGGAGCCGGGCTACGCGGACGCTGCAACGGCGAGCCGGCATCTGGTCGAGCTGTTCATGGCCGGTTCCGGTACCGAGGTCGAAGCGGCGAACGGCGAAGGCACGATCGAGGGCGTCGACGAGCTCCACATCGTCTACACCCGTTTCGTGTCGATGCTGACGCAGGCCCCCGAGGTCCGTCGGATGGCGCCGCTCGAGGTGGACTACACCGACGATCACATCGATCTCGGTGACGACATGCTCACCGACGGCCGGCACGAGGGTCAGAACGGCCCGACTGCGGTGTACAACTTCGAGCCCGAGGCCTCGACGCTGCTGGCGGCACTGCTGCCGAAGTACATCAGCACGCGGATCTTCGCCGCGCTGCTGGACTCCGCTGCCTCGGAATCCGCCGCCCGTCGTACCGCCATGAAGGCGGCCACCGACAACGCGACGGAGTTGGCCAACACCCTGAGCCGGCAGGCGAACCAGGCCCGTCAGGCTCAGATCACCCAGGAAATCAGCGAGATCGTCGGCGGCGTTGACGCACTCGCATCGAGTGCAGGAAGTGACTAGAAGCACATGACCGCAGCAGTAACCGATAGCAACGCCGGTGCGGCGTCGGCACTTGCCGGCCGCGTCGTGCGCGTCATCGGCCCCGTCGTGGACGTCGAGTTCCCGCGCGGTGCCGTTCCCGCCCTGTTCAACGCGCTGCACTCGGAGGTCACCCTCCCGACTGTGGCCAAGACCCTGACCCTCGAGGTCGCGCAGCACCTGGGTGACAACCTGGTGCGCACCGTCTCGATGCAGCCCACCGACGGCCTGGTCCGTGGCGCGGCTGTCACCGACTCGGGTCGCTCGATCTCGGTTCCCGTCGGCGACGTCGTCAAGGGCCACGTGTTCAACGCCCTGGGCGACTGCCTCGACGCGCCGGGCACCGGTCGCGACGGCGAGCAGTGGAGCATCCACCGCAAGCCGCCGGCCTTCGACCAGCTCGAGGGCAAGACCGAGATCCTCGAGACCGGCATCAAGGTCATCGACCTGCTGACCCCGTACGTCAAGGGCGGCAAGATCGGTCTGTTCGGTGGTGCCGGTGTCGGCAAGACCGTTCTGATCCAGGAGATGATCACCCGTATCGCGCGTGAGTTCTCCGGAACGTCGGTGTTCGCCGGCGTCGGTGAGCGCACCCGTGAGGGCACCGATCTGCACCTCGAGATGGAAGAGATGGGCGTCCTCCAGGACACCGCCCTTGTCTTCGGCCAGATGGACGAGCCGCCGGGAACGCGTATGCGCGTCGCCCTGTCCGCACTGACCATGGCGGAGTACTTCCGCGATGTGCAGGGCCAGGACGTCCTGCTGTTCATCGACAACATCTTCCGCTTCACGCAGGCCGGTTCCGAGGTCTCGACCCTGCTGGGTCGTATGCCGTCGGCCGTGGGTTACCAGCCGACGCTGGCGGACGAGATGGGTGAGCTCCAGGAGCGCATCACCTCGACCCGTGGTCGCTCGATCACCTCGCTGCAGGCGATCTACGTCCCCGCCGACGACTACACCGACCCGGCGCCGGCCACCACGTTCGCGCACCTCGATGCGACCACCGAGCTCTCGCGTCCGATTTCGCAGATGGGTATCTACCCGGCTGTCGATCCGCTGACGTCGACCTCGCGCATCCTGGAGCCCGGTATCGTCGGTGCCGAGCACTTCCGGGTCGCCAACGAGGTCAAGCGGATCCTGCAGAAGTACAAGGAACTGCAGGACATCATCGCGATTCTCGGTATGGACGAGCTGCAGGAAGAGGACAAGGTCCTCGTCGGCCGCGCGCGCCGTATCCAGAAGTTCCTCGGCCAGAACTTCATCGTCGCCGAGAAGTTCACCGGTGAGCCCGGCTCGGTCGTGCCGCTGCGCGACACCATCGAGGCGTTCGACCGCGTCTGCAAGGGCGAGTTCGATCACCTGCCGGAGCAGGCGTTCAACAGCTGCGGTGGACTCGACGACGTCGAGGCCGCTGCCAAGAAGATCGCCGGAAAGTAGGCCGACATGGCGGAAATGACCGTTGAACTCGTTGCCGTCGAGCAGCGTCTCTGGTCGGGATCGGCGACGCTGGTCAGCGCTCAGACGACCGAGGGCGAGATCGGCATCATGCCCGGGCACGAGCCGGTCCTCGGCCAGCTCGTCGAGGGCGGCGTGGTCGCGATCACGACCGTCGACGGTGAGCGCGTGGTCGCCGCCGTGCACGGTGGCTTCCTCTCGGTGACCGCCACCACGGTGACGATCCTCGCCGAGTCGGCCGACATGGCGCAGGACATCGACGTGGCCGAGGCCAAGGCGGTGCTGGCCGAGGGTGGCGACGATGTCGCTGCCGTCACGGTCGCCAAGGGCCGGCTGCGTGCGGTCGAACGCGCCTAGGTAGTCAGTTCACGACGAGCCGCGACGGGAGCCGACGAGCAGTGACGATCGGGATGGTTGTTCTCATCATTCTGGTGGTGCTGCTCGCGGCCTCCGTCGCGGCTCTCGTGTATCGGTTGACGATGCTGCGCCGCGGCGGTACTGCGGCGATCCTGCGGGTCACGCCGGCGCCGGGTGGTAGCGGCTGGCGGCACGGTGTGGTGCGCTACGGCGAGAGCTCGCTGGTGTTCTACAAGCTGTCGAGTCTGCGGCCCGGTCCGGACACCCGGATGAGCAGGCAGGGGATCGAGGTCGGTTCCCGGCGGGGTCCGGTCGGCGACGAGTACGACATCATGACCGACGAGATCGTGATTCTCGACGTCACCGACGGTGACCGCACGTACGAGATCGCCCTGGACCGGGGTGCGTTGACCGCATTCCTGTCGTGGGTCGAGTCGCGGCCGTCGGGGCGGTCGATGCGCGGCCGCCCGGCAGGGTGAGACACGAACACATGCACGAAAGGGAGGCCGTGACGGCCTCCCTTTCGTTGTTTCTGCGTGTGGGGGTTACTCGGAGCGGCCGGCGCCGGGCGCCCACAGCACGTCGCCGTCGGGATTGGCGACGCGACTGAGGATGAACAGCAGATCCGACAGACGGTTGAGGTACTTCGCGGGTAGGACGCTGGTGTCGTCGGGGCTCGCCTCGACCGCGGCCCACGCGGAGCGTTCCGCGCGTCGGGCGACGGTGCGGGACGTGTGCAGGAGCGCCGCGAGTGGGGTGCCGCCGGGCAGGATGAACGAGTTCAGCGGTTCGAGTCGCTCGTTGAACGTGTCGCACCACTGCTCGAGACGATCGATGTAGGTCTGCGTGACCCGCAGCGGCGGATACTTCGGTTCGGCGACCACCGGGGTGGACAGGTCGGCACCCGCATCGAACAGGTCGTTCTGGATCTGCCGGAGGACGTCGACGACCTCCGCGGGCGGGTCGCCGAGCGCCAGTGCGACGCCGATGCTCGCGTTGGTTTCGTCGCAGTCCGCATAGGCGACGAGTCGGGCGTCGTTCTTCGACACGCGCGAGAAGTCGCTGAGTCCGGTGGTCCCGTCGTCGCCTGTCCGGGTGTAGATCCGGGTGAGATGCACAGCCATGGCGCTACGGTACCGCTCAGCACACGCTGCATTCCCCTGGCTAGGCTGTGCGATTGTGAGTGAACGCTTTCTTGTCACCGGCGGAAACCGACTTGTCGGTGAGGTGTCGGTGGGTGGGGCGAAGAACAGCGTCCTGAAGTTGATGGCCGCGGCCCTGTTGGCCGAGGGCACGACGGTGATCAGCAACTGTCCCGACATCCTGGATGTTCCGCTGATGGCCGACGTCCTGCGTGGACTCGGCTGCGAGGTCGTCCTCGACGGGGACGTCGCGACCATCACGACGCCGGCGCAGCCCAAGTACCACGCGGACTTCGAGGCCGTCCGGCAGTTCCGGGCGTCGGTGTGTGTGCTGGGACCGCTGGTGGCGCGTTGCCGGAAGGCGGTCGTCGCCTTGCCCGGTGGCGACGCCATCGGATCGCGTCCCCTCGACATGCACCAGTCGGGTCTGCGCCTTCTGGGTGCCCGCAGCGAGATCGAACACGGATGTGTCGTGGCCGAGGCGGACGACCTGCACGGGGCCAACATCCGACTGGCGTTTCCGTCGGTCGGTGCCACCGAGAACATCCTGATGGCCGCGGTCCTCGCCAAGGGCGAAACCGTCATCGACAATGCTGCGCGCGAGCCGGAGATCGTCGACCTCTGCACGATGCTGAACCGGATGGGCGCGAAGATCGCCGGTGCGGGTTCCACCACCCTCACGATCCGGGGTGTCGAACGGTTGGAGCCGACGTCGCATCGGGTGATCGGGGATCGGATCGTCGCCGCGACGTGGGGGATCGCTGCCGCCATGACAGGCGGAGACGTGACGGTCCACGGCGTCAACCCCAAGCATCTCACCCTGGTGCTCGACAAGCTGCGATCCGCGGGATCCCGGATCACGGTCGCGCCGAACGGTTTCCGGGTCGAGCAGGACGGGCGCCCGCAGGCGGTCAACTTCGCGACGCTGCCGTACCCGGGGTTCCCGACGGACCTGCAGCCGATGGCCATCGGCCTGGCGGCGGTCGCGGAGGGCACCTCGATGATCACCGAGAACGTCTTCGAAGCTCGTTTCCGTTTCGTCGAGGAGATGATTCGACTCGGCGCCGACGCCCGCACCGACGGGCATCATGCCGTGGTCCGCGGGGTTGCCGAGTTGTCGAGTGCGCCGGTCTGGTCGTCGGACATCCGTGCCGGCGCCGGCCTTGTCCTCGCGGGACTGGTCGCCGACGGCGTCACCGAAGTCCACGACGTCTTCCACATCGACCGCGGATACCCCCGGTTCGTGGAGGATTTGTCCGGACTCGGTGGCGATATTCGCCGTGTGAACGACTGACAGCCCCGTTTTATGGCTGTTGACCTGGCGATTTGGTGTTTGTCGGATGGTTCGCGTAACTTATTCCAGGTCAGAGCGACACGGACACCGACCCGGACGCGATCTTCACAGGTCAGCGAGGGAAAACGAGGTTGTACGGGGAGCGCCTGACGGTCTCCGAGTTTGACTGGTGTTCAC
>NZ_SKCH01000031.1 GCF_005434945.1 Prescottella subtropica
TACAAGTCGACCGCGTTCCGCCGAAACTCCTCGTCGTAGTGCTTCCTGGCCATGATCTCGATTCTCTCGCTTCCCCAGCATCATGCTGGATTCAGCGTGTCCAAGAACCAGGGGTAAGGCCCAACCCCACCATCAGTACATCCCCACCATCAGTACGTCCCCACTGCCGGCACGATCACCGTGTACAGCGCCGACAGCACCGTGTTGGCGACGAACACCAGCGCGAACGCGATCACCACCGCCTCGTTGACGGCGTCCGCCACCCCCCGCGGACCGCCGTGCGCGTGCAGCCCCTTGAACGTCGCCACCAGCGTGGACGCCACCGCGAAGATCGCCGACTTCACCAGCGCCATCACGAAATCCGAGGTGCGCCCGTACTGGCTGAACGTGGCCAGGAACGCGCCGGCCGGCAGATGCTGCACATACACGTGGTAGGCGTAGCAGGCCATCACCCCACCGAACGTCACCATCGCGCACAGCGCCAGCGACACCACCACCGCCGCCACCAGCCGCGGCGCCACCAACCGCTCGAGCACGTCGACACCCATCACCTCGAGGGCGTCGACCTCCTCCCGAATCTTCCTCGAGCCCAGGTCCGTACAGATCGCCGAGCCGGCCACCCCCGCCATCATCAACGCACACACCAGGGCCGACGCCTGCCCCACGATCACGAACGCCACCACCGCCCCCGAATACCCGCCCGCCCCGATCCGGCCCGCCAGCTCCCCCACCGACACCGCCACGAACACCCCGACCGGGATCATCAGCAGCAGCGACGGTCCCGTGCTCACCCGGCCGACGAACAGCGTCTGCGCCACCGTCTCCTGCACCGACAGCCGCCGGTGGGCCACCGCCCGGGCCAGTGCGGCGAACGCCTGCACCGAGAACCCGATGAGATACCCGCCCTGCAGGGCCACATCACGCAGTGGCCCCTTCGCGACAGGCAACTCGAACGTCATTGCAAGGCCCGGAGCGCGCCCTTGACGACCTTCCCACTCGCGTTGCGCGGCAACGCCTCCACACACAGCAGCGCCTTCGGATGCTTGTACCGGGCCAGCTGCGTGCCCAGGAACTCCTGCAGCTCGTCGAGCGTCAACCCGCCGGCGTCCGGCCGCAACGCCACCACCGCCACCGGGATCTCCCCCCACCGCGGGTCGGTGCGGCCGATCACCGCCGCCTCGAGCACCTTCGGATGCGCGAACAGCGCGTTCTCCACCTCCGCGCAGTAGATGTTCTCGCCACCGGAAATGATCATGTCCTTCTTGCGATCCACCACGTAGACGAACCCCTCACCGTCCACACGCACCAGATCACCCGAATGGAACCAGCCGCCGTGGAACGCGTCCGCCGTGGCCGCCGGATTCTGCCAGTACCCCAGCATCGTCGTCGGACCCCGATACACGATCTCCCCCACCTCGCCCGGCGGAACATCGTTCATGTCGTCGTCCACGACGCGGGCCTGCACCGTCGGAATCACCCGGCCCACCGACCCGAGCTTGCGCAGCGCATCCTCCCCGTCCAGCACGCACGTGATCGGCGACATCTCCGTCTGCCCGAACACCGCCACGTTCGACGCCTCCGGGAACGTCTCCGCCATCGCCCGCAACACCGTGTCCGACGCCGGAGCCGCGCCCCAGGAAATGTTGCGCAGCTTCAGATTCCGCGGGCTACTCTGCTGCGCCGCACACATCGCCTGCCACTGCACCGGCACCAAGAACAGCGAGGTGACCTGCTCACGCTCGAGCACGTCCAGCAGCGTGTCCGGATCGAACGCGCCCACCGGATGGATCACCGTCGTCAACCCCAGCATCAGGCTCGGCGCCATCGACCCCAGCGCCGCAATGTGGAACATCGGCGACGCACAGAAACCGATGTCGTCGGGGCGGTGCATCTGGAACGCCCGGATACACGTGAGGGCCTGCGCCGACATGTTGGCGTGCGTGAGCACCGCCCCCTTCGGCCGGCCCGTCGTCCCCGACGTGTACATGATCAGCGCCGGCGTGTCGTCCGGGACGTCCACCGGCAGGGGCGACTCCCCCGCCTCGGCGATCAGCGCCTCGTAGCCGTCGGGCTCCCCCACCGTGATCACCTGCTCCAACTCGGACGTCTCCGCCCGCACCGCCTCCACCAACGGCGCCAGCACCGTATCCGTCACCACCACGCGAGCACCGCTGTCCCGCACCAGGAATGCCACCTCCGGCGCCGTCATCCGGAAATTCACCGGCACCGCGATCGCGCCCAGAGCGTTGGCCGCCAGCACCGTCTCCAGATACTCCGGCCGGTTGAGCATGAGAATCAGCACCCGGTCCCCGAACCGCACCCCACGGCGGTCCAGGGCACCGGCCAGTCGCTCCACCCGATCGTGCAGCGTCGACCACGTGATCGTGGCGTCCTGGAACCGCAACGCCGCCCGGTCCGGGATCATCAGCGCATGCCGGGCCACCTGGTTGTTCCAGTTGTTGCGGCGGAAACGTCCGGCCTCGAGCGCGGCCGTGGGAGTTGCAGTTGACGCGACCATCGAAGGTTCCTCTCGTGCGGAGCGAGCCCATCGTGCGATGTGATGCAGGTTACACACATTGCGTGGTTTCGGGCGCCTTTTTGTTAACGGCGATTCTCCGGACGTGTGCTGCTCTCACGGGATCTGCGGCGGACGCTTCTGCAGCATCGCCGCCGCCCCCTCCGCGAAATCAGCCGACGCCAAAAGCTCGGCCTGGCCCCGATGTTCACGTTCCAGCGCCCGGTCCAGCGCGTCGAGGGTGACCGCATTGAGTGCCCGTTTCGTCAGCTCGAGGGCCCGGCGGGGACCCGCCGCGAGCCGGGCCGCGACCGCCCGGGCGTGCCCCGCGAGTTCGTCGTCCGGGAGAGTGCGGGAGATCAGGCCGATCCGGTCCGCGTCCGCCGCACTCACCCGCTCCCCGAGCAGCGCCAACTCCGCCGCCTTGGCCCGCCCGATCGCCGCCGGCACCAGCAGACTGGTGCCGCCGTCCGGCATCAACCCGATCCGGGTGAACGCCAGCAGGAAGTAGGCGCGCTGCGCCGCGAACGTGAGATCGGCGGCCAGTGCGAGCGACACCCCGATCCCCGCGGCCGGGCCGTTCACCGCCGCCACCACCGGAACCGGCGCCGTCACGATCGCCCGGATCGCGTCGTTCGCCACATCCATCACCAGCCCCGGATCGGACGGATTCTCCGCCATCGCAGCCAGATCCGCGCCCGTGCAGAACGCCGTCCCGGCACCGGTGAGCAGGACGGCCCGCACCGCCGGATCGTCCCCGGCGTCGCGGATCGCGTCGGTCAACTCGCGCATCGTGGCCATGTCGACGGCGTTCATCCGCTCCGGCCGGTCGATCGTCAACTCCAGCACCGCATCGCGCAGCACGCGCCGCATCGTGGTGGACATACCGGTTCCCCCTTCGGACGGCCGACAGTGCGATCACTGTCCGATCAGGTCGGGTGGTTGTCAAGGGGTGCAGACGAATTCGACCCGGTCGTGCGTTATGCTGCGCTGCACCAGACCCACAGGCCCCGGAGGTGCGCGGTGGTGCAGCGGACCGAACCCCGACGCCGACCCAAGGATCGCAAACTCCAGATCGCCACCGTGGCCGCCGAAGCATTCAGCGCCCGCGGTTATCACGGCGTCGGCGTCGACGAGATCGCCGCCGTCGTCGGCATCTCCGGGCCCGCCCTGTACCGGCACTTCCCCAACAAGTACGCACTGTTCCTGCGTGCCGCAACGGATCTCGCGGACACCCTCGACGTCGCCCTCGCCGCCGACGCCGCCCACGACTGCGCCGACCCCGCCGAACGTTTGAACGGGCAACTCCTCGCCGCGATCCGCACCACCGTCACCCACCGCCGCACCGCCGGCCTCTACCGGTGGGAGAGCCGGTACCTCGCCGCCGACGACCGCGCCCGCATCCGCGCCACCATCGAAACCGTCAACCAGCGCATCGCCGACACCCTCACCGACCTGCGCCCCGGCCTGCCCGCCCGCGACGCCGTCCAGCTCTGCGTCGCCATGCTCGGCGTGATCGGCAGCATCACCGTCCACCGCACCACCCTGCCGCCGCGCCGCCTCGAACGACTCCTCCAGTGCGCGTGCCGCGCCGTCGCCGGCGTCGAACTGGTCGCCGTCGACGACGGGGTGCCTTCAGCGTTGCCTGTTGTCGATGCGTCGTCGGGCGACCGTCGCGAAGCCCTCCTCGGGGCGGCCGTCACCGCATTCCACGCCCGCGGCTACCACGAGGTGAGCATCGAGGACATCGCCGCCGCCGCCGGCATCACCGCGTCCGGCGTCTACCGGCACTTCACCGGCAAAGCCGACCTGCTGGCCGCCGCGTTCCACCGTGCCGCCGACCGGCTCGCCGACGCCACCACCACCGCCCTGAACGGCGCACCCACCTCACGCGACGCCCTCACCGCCCTCGTCGACGTGTACGTGCGACTGTCGTTCCAGCAGAGCGAACTGATGAGCGTGTACGTCGCCGAACTCGCCAGCCTCCCCGACGGCCCCCGCACCGAACTACGCGCCGTCCAACGCCACAACACCGACCAGTGGGCACACCTCCTCGCCGACACCCGGCCCGAACTGTCCGCCACCGACTGCCGCTTCCTCGTCCACGCCGCCTTCGCCCTCGTCCTCGACGTCGGCCGCATCCTGCACTTCGACGCCACAGCTTCGAACCAGGCTCGGGTGCGGACGCTCGTCGAAGCGGTGCTGTTCGGGGGTTGAGGGTTGCTGCGGGCGGTTACTGCGGGACGTTGCTGCGGCAACGGCCGAGAGGGTCACGCAGCAACAGCCCTCCGTGGCCGAAGCCGCGCCGCCCGAAGCACCCACCACCCCGCCGCGGGCGGTTGCTGCGGCAACGGCCGAGAGGGTCGCGCAGTAACGTCCCTCAGTTCGCAGAAACCTCGAAGCTGGCCGAAGTTCTGCGCAGAGACTACGATGACTACGTATGAAATAGACGTAGTTGACGTAGTAGACGGGAGCGGTCCGATGACGTCGACGATGACAACTGCCCAGGCCACCGCCCTGATGAAAACCTTCACCGATACGTTCACCGAAGCCCTGCGCGGCAAAGCCGAGCCGACGGCTGCGCTCGCGAAGGCCGTCGAACAGGCACTACCACCCGACGCCCGACTCGACCTCGCCGTCCAACTGATCGACAGCGCCCGCAAGGACCCCGCCGCACAACGAGACGCCGCACGCAAGAAGGCGCACGCCTCGATCTTCGCGACACTCGACACGTGGAGTTCGTCGGAGGTCGGCGAAGCGCTGTCCGCGACCGGGAGCCGCAACCGGGCCATCGCCGGTGACCTCCGCAAGAAGAGTAAGATCATCGGACTGCCCAGCGGATCACGACCCGACTACTTCTATCCGTCGTTCCAGTTCGACACGGAACAGCGCCGTGTGAAACCCCTCGTCGTGTACGCCAACGAGCGCATCCTGCCCGCCGACGACCCCTTCGGCGCCGCAAACTGGTGGCTGATGCCCCGGTCGATTCTCCGCGGCCGCTCACTACTCGAATGCCTGAACGACGGCAGCCTCACCGAGATCGGAATCGACAACGTCCTGGCGTTGTCGGGGCAGGGCATGTGAGGCATTGCGGAAGTACAACGGAACGCCGGCGGACATCGCGATCGTCCCGGCCGGGTCCACCCTCTGGCGCGTCCTGTCGTCGACCACAAAGCATCCGCCGAACAACTTCAACGCCAAGAACATTCAGAAGTTGGAGGACGCACGAGCACTCGACCCGATGACGGCACCCATGCCACGTCAGGGGCGGTTCGACCTGGTACACGACGACACCGTCTGCCCTGGCGGTAGTGCACTCGGCGGGCAGTTGTACGTGGGACTCAGCGTTGCCGCCGTCGTAGCCGAGGGCATCCTGCGCGGCACCGACGTCCCCGCTGTGCCCGTGCTCCCCCAAATCGCAGTCGACGGCCTCGCGCTGGCCGAGATGGTGACGGATCAAGACATTCCCGTTGCCGTCCTCGACGAGCAGAAGAGCCTCACACGGATGAACCAGCGCCTCGAACTGTTCGGCTGCGATCCGCTGGACTACTACGACACCCGTGTCACCGGCACCAATATCCTCGCCTGCACTCCGCGCGCACACGGCCTCCGCTACCGGTGCCGCAACGGATTCGAAGAACGCGCACTGCTGCTCGCAGACCGCGGCCAGGACATGCGCATCCGCGTCGAACGGCTCGAGAAGATCACCACGTCGGGATGGGCACACGACATGATCACCACCGCACTCTGGGATTCCTTCGGGCTGACACTCGGCTGACCCCGCCGCGGGCTGTTGCTGCGACAACGGCCGAGAGCGTCGCGCAGTAACGTCCCTCCGTGGCCGAGACCGCGCCGGTCCATGCACCCCCACCCCGCCGCGGGCGGTTGCTGCGACAACGGCCGAGAGCCCGGCGCAGTAACCGCCCTCAGATGAGGTGTTTGTGCTTGGTGAGGCGTCGGCGCATGTCCCACAGGTAGTAGCGGGACGGAAGTTGCCGCACGGTCCGCGGCACCAGGCGGTACACCGGCGGCAGCAGACGCATCAGCGCATCGAAGCGGCGCTGGTCGCGTGGGCTCCACGGCAACGCGAACTCGTCGCGCAGCCGCGGCGGCAGCAGACCCGTCGTGACGAACCGCTGCACCGGCATCAGCGCCGGCAGCGGCGCATCCCCACCCGACAACAAGGCCCGCACGTACGCGCGCACCTGGTCGTCCACCTCCACCGAGGCGATCATCTTGTCCCAGTACACGTCGAACGCCGCCCGATCCGCCGGCCACATGTCCGGCTTCACCTGCAGCGCCGTCCCGTACACCGCCGACTCCTGGTACAACCGTTCGGCGTCCGCGTCCGACAGCACCCCGAAGAACCGCTCGTACATGTCGGCGCCGTTGCGGTACAGCGTCGCCGCCACCCACAGCTGCAGGTCCGGATCGAATGCGTTGTACCGCTCCGACCGCACCGGCACGTGCACCCGATTGACCAGCCGCACCACCGCCCGCCGCTCCTCGTCGGTGCCGAGCGTGACCGCGTACACGTACGTCATCGTGGTCCGCAACCGGTCCAGCGGGCGCTGCAGCGTCGTACTATGTTCGGCCACACCGTAACCCACACCGGGCAGCGCCAACTGCAGCAGCACCGTCGGGCCGGCGCCGAGCAGCAGCATCGACTCGCCCACGAAATCGGCCAACGCGACCCGCTCCGTCACGACCATGTTCCGATCCCCTCCAAATGCGCCACCAGACGGTCGGCAGCGTCGTCGAACTGGATACGCGTGTGCGACGTCACGGCGTCCCGATCCCGCAGCCGCATCGCCTCGATCAACCGCATGTGCGACGCCACCGCCAACTCCCCCCACGCCGGGTCCGCCGCATACAACTCGTACGGCGTGTAGCGGGCCGCGCTGGCGAGGAACCACGCCAGTTTCGGGCCGCGCCCGATCCGGCACAGCTCCCGATGGAACTCGTACTCGGCCTCCGCAATCCGGTCCACGTCCGCCACCGTCACGGCCCGCCGCAGCACGTCGGTGAGACCCGCCAGCCGCGCCAGATCGTCGCCGGACGCCAACCGTGCCGCCCGCACCGCCAGTTCGACGGTGATCTGCCCCTGCAACCAGAAGATGTCGTGCACGTCCTCGCGGGTCAGCGGGGAGACGACGTACCCGCGGTTGGGTACCGACTCCACCATCCCCTCCCCGCGCAACGTCAGCAGCGCCTCCCGCACCGGGGTGACACTCACCCCCAGTTCGGCGGCCGTCTCGTCGAGGCGGACGAACGCGCCCGGCCGCAGCCGACCGGACATGACGGCGCTGCGCAGGTGCGCGGCAACAGCTTCGGACAGCTGCGGTTTCCGCAGCGGCCGGACCGGAGCAACCACGACACCCCCTACAGCCCGTACGTCTTGCCGATGATGTCGCGCTGGATCTCGTTGGTGCCGCCGTAGATCGACGACACCAGCGTCTTGCGGACGTGGCCCTCCATGTCGAACTCAGTGGCGTAGCCGTAGCCGCCCATCATCTGCATGCCCTCGAGTGCCACCTTCTTCGCGGTCTCGGTGGCCTTGAGTTTCACCATCGACGCCTCCCGCGGGAACAGCTTCTCGGGATGCGCGTCGACCATCCTGGCCGTCGAATAGACCAGCAGCCGGGTGCATTCGATCTCGGTGGCCAGGTCTGCGATCCGGTGCCGCAGCGCCTGGAACGTGCCGACCGGTCGGCCGAACTGTGTGCGCTGCGTGACGAACTCGAGGGTGTCGTCGAAGGCGCGTTGCGCGGTGCCGAGCATCATGGCGCCCAGGATGAGCCGTTCGATGTTGAGGCCCGTCATGAGCTGCGCCCAACCGCCACCGACCTCGCCGACCACCGCGTCGTCGGGCAGATGGACATCGGTGAGGTACAGGTCGTTGACCTCGCGGCCGCCCATCGTGTCGATGCCACTGATCTTCAATCCGGGTGTGTTCGCGGGCAGGTGGAACATCGTCAGGCCCTCATGCTTGGAGCCGCCGCGGTCGGTGCGCGCCACCAACAGGATGTTCTCCGCGAAATGGGCGTTGGAGCACCACGTCTTCTGCCCGTTGATCAGCCAGCCGTCGTCCACCTTCTCGGCGCGGCAGCTCAGGTTGCCGACGTCCGAGCCGGCTTCCGGTTCCGACATCGAGATGGACTCCGACGCGCCGCGGACGATCCCGCCGAGTACGACCTGCTTCTGCTGTGCAGTACCGAATTTGGCGTACGCGGCGCCGGTGATGAGGGTGGGGCCGATGCCGCCGATCGGGGCCATCCCGCGCGCAGACTGTTCGAGCAGGATGCACATGTCGACGGCGGTGCCGGCCGATCCGCCGTACTCCTCCGGGATCGTGACCCCGAGCCAGCCGAGATCGGCCATCTTTCGGTAGAGGTCCTGGTTGTGACTGTGGGCGCCGTGGTCGGTGAGCGCGTCCCGCTGCTCCCGCGTGCCACATTCCCTGCGACAGAACGCGGCCACCGCGTCCGCGAAATCGCGCTGCTCAGAAGTGAAATCGGCCGTCATGAGAGGCTCCTGCCTACGAGATTCCGGAATCGGTTGTCCGTGCGCGCCGAGCGGCATAGTGTGAGCGTCACCACAGTGAATCACATCAAATATATGTGATGCGACCCCTCGAGCGGAGGTACTTCGAGTGACCCGAGAGTTGAGTTCCGACGCTGACACCGCCACCACCTTCCCCAGCCTCGACCCGCGCACCGGCGCGGTCCTCGCCGAGTATCCGGTGGCGTCGGACGCCGACGTCGCCGCGGCCGTCGCGCGGGCCCGCGGAGCCGCACGCTGGTGGGACGCACAGGGTTTCCGTGGCCGCCGCGACTGGCTGTTCGAGTTCAAGAAGGCGATCGCGTCGGATGCCGACGGTCTCGCCCGCGTCATGTCCGCCGAGACCGGCAAACCGCACGGCGACGCGCTGCTCGAGATCATGCTCGCCGTCGAGCACCTCGACTGGGCGGCCCGCAACGCGAAGAAGATCCTCAAGGCCCGGCGGGTGCCGTCCGGCCTGGTGAGCGCCAACCAGTCCGCCACTCTCGAATACCGGCCGCTCGGTGTGGTCGGGGTGATCGGACCGTGGAACTATCCGGTGTACACGCCGATGGGGTCCATCTCGTACGCGCTCGCCGCCGGTAACGCGATCGTGTTCAAGCCCAGCGAACTCACCCCGGGCGTCGGAAAATGGTTGGCGGACAAGTGGGATTCACTCGCCCCCACGCAGCCCGTGCTACAGGTGATCACCGGATTCGGCGCCACCGGCACCGCCCTGTGCCGCGCCGGCGTCGACAAGATCGCGTTCACCGGGTCCGGGCCCACCGCCCGCAAGGTCATGGCCGTGTGCGCCGAAACCCTCACCCCGATCGTCGCCGAATGCGGCGGCAAGGATGCCATGCTCGTCGCCGAGGACGCCGACCTCGACAAGGCCGTCGAATTCGCGGCGTTCGGCGCGTTCGGCAACGCCGGGCAGACGTGCGCCGGCGTCGAACGCATCTACGTCGCCGAACCGGTGTACCGGCAGTTCCTCGACAAGCTCACCGCCGCCGTCGAACGCGTCCGCCCCGGCGGCACCGACGAGCACACGTACGGGCCGATGACGCTGCCCCGGCAAGTCGACGTGGTCCGACGCCACATCACCGACGCCCTGGACCGGGGTGCGCGGGCCGTGGTCGGCGGAATCGGTTCCGTCCACGAACGATTCGTCGACCCGGTGATCCTCACCGATGTTCCGGAGGAGTCGGCGGCGGTGTGCGAGGAAACCTTCGGGCCGACCGTCGTCGTCAACTCCGTCCGCGATCTCGACGAGGGCGTCGAGCGGGCCAACGCCACGTCGTACGGGCTCGGTGCGTCGGTGTTCACCCGCGACAAGGCCCGCGGCCGCGCGGTCGCCGACCGACTGCGGACCGGCATGGTGTCGGTCAACTCGGTGCTCGGGTTCGCCGGGATTCCGTCACTGCCGTTCGGTGGCGTCGGCGAATCCGGGTTTGGCCGCATCCACGGCGCCGACGGTCTGCGCGAGTTCAGCCGCCCCAAGGCCGTCACGGTCCAGAAGTTCTCGGCCCCACTGAATCTGCTCACCCTCGAGCGGTCCGCGCGGGACATGAAGATCTCCGCGTGGATGCTCAAGGCCCGGCACGGGCGGTGACGGCATGACCCTCACGCCCACCCGCCGCGCGCAACACTTCCCCACCCCCGACCCACATCCGCGGCCCGCGCCGGGACGGATGGGCTGGCTGCGGGTGATCGAAACCCTCGACCCGGAGACCCGGCACCAGGACATCCTGCGGATCACCGCCGGCTACGAGTTCCCGTGGGACTACAAACGGTCGCTCGAGTTCGCCCTGTTCCGCACCTACTGTGTGCCGTCGATCTCCGAACTCCTCGCCCGCACCGGCGAATTCGAGCACCGCCCGCAGAAACGCTACGACGACACCGCCCTGCTCATGGGCGAACTCGTCGAACACGGCTACGACTCCGAACGGGGACGCGACTCGCTGCGCAACATCAACCGCATGCACGGCCGCTACGGCATTTCCAACGACGACATGCTGTACGTGCTGTCGACGTTCGTGTACGACCCCGTCGACTGGATCGACCGGTACGGGTGGCGGCGGCTGCACCCGCACGAGCGGCTGGCGTCGTACCATTTCTACCGTCAGGTCGGAATCCGCATGGGGATCAAGGACATTCCCGGCTCGTACCAGGATTTCCACACGTTCAAGATGGACTACGAGCGGGACAATTTCGTCTACAGCGACGACAACCACCGCATCGGCACCTACACGCTGCACCTGTTCCAGTCGTGGTATCCGCGGGTCGTGGCCGGCCCCGTCGCGTCCGCCGTGTACGCGCTCGTCGACGACCGCATGTCGGCGGCGTTCGGGTTCCCGTCGGGATCACCGCGGGTGAAAGCCGTCGCCGAGGCCGGGCTGCGGGCCCGTTCCTCGGTGGTGCGACGCCTCCCCAAGCGTCGGACGTCCCGCGGCGCCGGTGACCCGAACAACCGCACCTACCCCGGCTACCCCGTCGGCTACTGCCCTCTGGATCTCGGCACAGGTACTCACTGAGCCGTGCGCGCGAACGCCTCCTCGACGGCGTCGATCCCGGCTCGGATCGCGGGCCCGGCGTTGTCGGCGCGCCACACCGCGTAGATGTCCCGGTACAGCCGCGGCTCGCTCGCCACCAGCGCCACCCCGGCGGGCGGCTCGTCCACCGACAGCCGCGGAATCAGGGCGGCCGCCAGCCCGGCCGCCGCGAACGCCAGATGCGTCGACACGTCCGACGCCTCGAAGTCGATGCGCGGCTCGAACCCCTGCCGGCGCAGCGTCGCCACCAGCCAGTCGTGGAATGCGGTGCCCGCACCCCACGCCACCCACGGCGTCGTCGACAGCGCCGCCAGCGGGATCGTGGCGGTCTGCGCGAGCGGATGGTCGGCGGCCAGGGCGACGTCCGCGGTGTCGCGGTGGATCAGCCGGGACTGCAGGTCCACCGGGATGTCGATGGGCGCGGACTCCCAGCTGTCCACCACCCCGATGTCGATGCGGCGTCGGGCCACCGACTTCAACGTCACCTCGGTCTCGGCCTCGGTGACCGTGACGTGGACGGGATAGCGGGACAGCAGATCCGATACCGCGCTCGGCAGCACGACGCGCGACGCCGTCACGAACGACCCGAACCGGATCGGCCCGACCACCTCGCTGCGCATGGCCGCGATCTCGGCCGCGATGCCCGACGCGTGCGACAGCAGTTCGGTGCCGCGACGGGCGAGCAGTTCCCCCGCCGGTGTCAGGCGCAGTCCCCGGCCCGCCGGCTCGAGGAGTTTCGCGCCCATCTCGCGTTCGAGTTTCGCGAGCTGTTGGGAGACACCGGACGGGGTGACGTGTAGCAGTCGGGCGGCCGCGGCCACCGATCCGGTCTGCGCCACGGCGCACAGCGCTCCTACGCGGTCGAGGTTCAACACGGTAGAAATGCTACCGAACGTTGAGAACTACTTCTTACTTGTCGTTTCCGCAGGTAACGACCGATAATCGGTCAAGTGCAGATCACCGAAACCCGTCGCGCGGACCCGCGCATGCTCGCCGTCGGCGGCGCCCTCGCCATCTCCCTGACCGCGGTGTTCATCCGCGCCTCCGACGTCTCCCCCGCCACATCGGTGTTCTTCCGGTGTCTGCTCGCATTACCACCGCTCGTGCTGGTCGCCTGGTGGGAACACCGGCGCGGTCACCGCGTCACCCGGCAGGACGCGATGCGGTTCGTCGTCGCCGGCACGCTCCTCGGCGTCGACTTCGCGCTGTGGTCGCAGTCGATCATGCTCATCGGCGCCGGCATCTCCACCGTGCTCGTGAACATCCAGGTGGTCGTCGTGCCCCTGCTCGCGTTCCTCGTGTTCGGCACCCGCATCCCGCGCCGGTTCCTCGTCGTCATCCCCGTCCTGTTCGCGGGCATCGCCCTCACCGGCGGCATCGGCAGCGGCGCCACCGCCGGAGACAACCTGCTGTGGGGCACGATCCTGTCGCTGCTGTCCGGCATCGCCTACGCGGGCTACATCTTCGTCGTCGGCGGCAGCGGATCCGCCGACACCGCCGGCACCCAGGTGCTCATCTCCACCGCCGTCTCCGGCATCGTCGGCTCCGCCATCGGATCCTGGTGGGGCCCCATCGATCTCACCCCCGGCTGGACGGCGTTCGGCTGGCTCGTCGCACTCGCGATCTCGGCGCAGTTCGTCGGCTGGATCCTCCTGGGCCGCTCCCTGCCCCGCCTCGCCCCCGAGGTGGGCGCCACCCTGCTGCTGCTCCAGCCGGTCCTCGCGATCGGCGCCGCCATGCTCATGCTCGGCGAACGCCCCACCGCCCTGCAACTGCTCGGCTGCGCGATCGTCGTCGGCGCCGCCTGGTTCGTCGCGTCCCGGCCGCGGTCCGCCGAGCCGACGCGGGAGGTTGCTGCGGAGGACACTCGGGCGATGGCGCAGTAACCGCCCGCGTCACACGTCGGCGCCCGCCTCGCGGAGCTTCTCGCGCACCCGGCGCACCAGTGCCGCGGGACGCTGGTACAGCAGCGTGGAGTCGACCTTCACGATCGTCCAGCCCAGGTCCTCGATCTGCGCGGCACGTTCGATGTCCCACGACCGCTGCCGCTGATCGAGCCAGTGGTGGGAGCCGTCGTACTCCACCAAGAGCCGCCACGTGCGCCAGCCCATGTCGGAGCGGGCGAACTCCCGGCCGCCCTTCGTGTGCACGATCTGCGTTTCCGGCCACGGCAGTCCGGCATCGACGATCACCAGGCGGGTGTGGGTCTCCGGCGGCGACTCGGCGCCGGGATCCACGAACGGCAACCGGTCCAGCAGATCCCGCATGCCGGGCGTGTGCGGGTGGCACTTGGCGACCACCGCGATGTCCTCCACCGAGATACCGGTCATCCGGCACAGGTCGTCGAGTGCGGCGATCGCGTCCCGGCGTGGCAGCCGTCGGCCCAGGTCGAACGCGGCCCGCGCCGCCGTCACCACCCGCATCCCGTCGATCGTGCACACCTCGTCGGGCCGCAGGTCGCAGTTGTGGACGAGCATCCCGGCCGGCGCACGGTGGTGGCCGCGCCGGATCACCTCGGCCGGCGCGTCCACATCCACCCACTTCGCGCCGTGCAGTGCCGCCGCCGACCAGCCGGTGAGGACGGCGCCCGGGCCGGCGAACAACCAGGCCGCCCGCGCCCGGAGCGCCGGGGTGAGCACGGTGCGCCGCGGCACGTACACGTCGCGGTAGACACGGGTGAAGTCGTGCCGCAGACGGTGGACGGTCATGGTGCCGACGGCGACGGCGTCGGATCCTCGAAACGGGTGCATGAGTGCAGAATCCGCGAGGTATCGCCACGATGGAACGGCCTGACGCGATCTGTGGACAACCGAATTCGTTGTCCACAGATCGCCTCGAGGGGTTGTGGAACGCAACAAGGGCGGTTACTGCGCGGGCCTTTCGGCCGATGGTGCAGTAACCGCCCTCGTCGAACGTGTGGACGTGCCTATGCGGCAGCCTTGACCGGTTCGTCGTCCGACATCCGAATGTCGGGGGCCTCGACGGGTCCGGTCTCCTGCGCGTAGTAGAAGTGCGGGCGGCGGTGGCCGAGGAACGACCCGAACCACGACATGACCGCGACGTACCGGTTGCGGAAGCCCACCAGGTACACCATGTGCACCGCGAGCCACAGCACCCACGCGACGAAGCCGGTGAGCTCGATGCCCTTGACCTTGGTGACGGCGCGGAAGCGGTTGATGATCGCCATCGACCCCTTGTCGCGGAACGCGAACGGGGTGCCGCGCTTGGTCTTGCCGAGGATCGTCTTCGCGACGTGGCGGCCGCCCTGCATCGCGACGGGTGACTGTCCGGGCAGATTGTTCAGCGACGTCATGTCGCCGACCGCGAATATGTCGGCGCGGCCGCCGACGGTGAGGTCGGGGTTGACGAGGAGGCGTCCGGCGCGGTCGGTGTCGCAGCCGGTGCGCTCGGCGAGGACACCCGCAAAATCGTTGGCCTGCACGCCCGCCGACCAGATGACGGTCTCGGCGGTGCGGCGCACCCCGGTGTCGCTGCCGTGTGCCTTGAGGGTGGCGCCGTGCTCGTCGATGTCGGTGACGAGGGTATTGAGGACGACCTCGACACCCGACTTCTCCAGCGACTCCAACACGTAGTCGCTGAGCTTGCCGCCGTACGCGGGCATCGCGACACCGGCGCCCTCGACGAGGGTGACGGTGACGTCGTCGGCGGTGATACCGCGGATGGCCTGCTCGAAGTAGCGGCCCGCGAGCTCCTTGATCTGCCCGGCGAGCTCGATGCCCGTGGCGCCGGCACCGATGACGATGAAGCTGAGAAGGTTCTTGCGGCGCTCGAGGTCGCTCGTGGTGTGGGCTTCCTCGAAGCAGCGCACGATCTGGGCGCGCAGACGTTCGGCGTCGTCGACGGTCTTGAGCGCGAACGTGACCTTCGCGAACTCGTCGCGTCCGAAGTAGCTCTGCCGGGCGCCGGTTGCGGCGACGAGCGAGTCGTAGCCGAGGGTGTGGCGCTGTCCGGCGGCCTCGTAGACGAGAACCTTCTCGTCCGGGTCGACGTCGACGACGCGGCCCAGGCGGACGTCCGCGTTGGGGTACTCGGCAAGGATCGCGCGGATCGACGGAGCGATCTCACCGGCCGCGAGGACACCCGTGGCCACCTGGTAGAGCAGCGGCTGGAACAGGTGCTCGGTGGTCTCCGAGACGAGAACGAACGGCTTGCCGGCCTTGGCGAGTTTCTTCGCCGTGGCGAGGGCACCGAATCCGGATCCGACGATGACCACTTCGGTCCGATCCACGGTTGCTGCACCATTCGTGCCCACGGCTACCTCCTCGTTGAGACGTATGAGAAACACCGTAGGAGTGCTCATAACTTTTCCGCCAACAAACAGGGATATTCGGAACACAGTTATCTGGATCGTTCATAAGTAGTATGGGCGGATGGACTTCCGGCAGCTCCGCTACTTCCTCGCCGTGAGCGAGGAGCTGAGCTTCAGCAAGGCCGCGAAACGCTGCTTCATCTCGCAGTCCGCGATCAGCCACCAGATCGGCAAACTCGAGCAGGAACTCGGCGCCACCCTGTTCGACCGCTCCACCCGCTCGGTGCAACTGAGCCTCGCCGGCACCCGGCTACTCCCCATCGCGCAGGAAGTACTGAGCCTCGAGACCAAGGCGTTCGCGGTCGTCAAGGAACCCCGCAACCGCATCCGCATCACCGCGTCCATGAGCTTCGCGCCGCAATGCCTCACCGCGATCACCCACGTCCGCGAGAAACACCCGCAGATCGACGTCGAATTCGTCATCAAGAACTTCACCGACCGCATCGAGGCCGTCTCGTCCGGCGACGCCGACATCGCCCTCATCCGCGGCGAAGTGGACCGGCCCGGACTCGAGACCGTCGAACTCGGCGTCGAAGACCTCATGATCGCGACGTCCAACCAGCATCCGGTGTCCGCGTTCTCCACCGTCGAACTGAGCGAACTCGCCCCCTACCCGCTGCTGCTGCCGCCCCGTCACAGCCAGGTCCTCATCCACACCGTCGTCGAGAACGCGTTCGTCGACGTCGGACGCCGCGTCCAACTCGGCCCGCCCATCGCCCGCGACCACACCGCGATCCTCGACGTCATCACCAACCCCCGCGCCTGGACCGTCCTCTACGCCAGCACCATCACCGACGTGCCCCGCCCCAGCCTGTGCCTCATGCGGGAACGCGACAACCGGCTGCGGGTACCGGTCAGCGGTATCGTCCGGGCCGGGGCCACCGAGGTGCCCGGTATGACGAGCCTGATCCGGTCGCTGCAGCGGACGGTGACCGAAGACAGCAGTGCACCCCCGGACCCGCCGAAGCAGGCCGGGGGCACACCCACCGGATAGTTACAGCGTCCGACGTCCCGACAGGGCCCGTCCGAGCGTCAGCTCGTCGGCGAACTCGAGGTCGCCGCCCATCGGCAGCCCCGACGCCAGCCGCGACACCGTCAGCCCCGGGAAGTCCCGCAGCATCCGCACCAGATACGTCGCGGTGGCCTCACCCTCGGTGTTGGGGTCGGTCGCGATGATCACCTCGGAGACGTCGACGCCGTCCTCCTGGTTGCCGATGCGGGTGAGCAACTCCCGGATCCGCAGCTGGTCCGGGCCGACACCGCTGAGCGGATCGAGTGCACCCCCGAGCACGTGGTAGCGGCCCCGGAACTCACGGGTCCGTTCGATGGCCTGCACGTCCTTGGGTTCCTCGACGACGCACACCATCGTCCGATCCCGCCGCGGATCCGCGCAGATCCGGCACTTCTCCTCCTCGGAAACCGTGCCGCACACGACGCAGAACTGGACACCGTCGCGCACCTTCTGCAGCACCGCCTGCAGCCGGTCGATCTCCGGCGGCTCCACCGTCAACAGGTGGAACGCGATGCGCTGCGCACTCTTGGGCCCGATACCGGGCAGCTTGCCCAGCTCGTCGATCAGATCCTGGACGGGGCCTTCGTACAACGCGCGCCTCTAGAAGGGCAGACCGGGCAGGCCGCCCGCGAGCGGGCCCAGCTTGCTCGCCGCGATGTCCTGCGCCTTGTTCGACGCGTCCACGATCGCCCCGATCACGAGATCCTGCAGCGTCTCGATGTCCTCCGGGTCGACGACCTTGGGGTCGATCGTGAGGCCGACGACCTCGCCGGTGCCCTTGACCGTCGCGGTCACCAGACCGCCACCGGCCTGGCCGGTCACCTCGGCCTGCGCCATCTCCGCCTGCGCCGCCATGAGCTGCTGCTGCATCTGCTGCGCCTGCGCGAGGAGCTGCTGCATGTCGGGCTGTCCACCTGGTTGCACTGTGTGTCCTTAAAGTCTGTCGGGTCGCCGGTCTCGGTTCGTCAGCGTAGCCGCCGGGTCCGTCAGGCGAGCTCGCGAACGAGGTTGGCGAGGGTGGCCTCCTGGATCTTGCGCAGCCCGATCGGCGCGAACGTGCGCTCGAAGAAGCCGCCGATGCCACCGGCACCCTGCCACTGCGTCGTCGTGGTGACCGTCGACCCCGTGCCCGACGGCGCCACCTCCCACGTCGTGACCATCGACGAGTTGGCGTCCCGCTCGGTGACGGTGGATCCCGCCACGGTCACCGACGCCTTCACATTGCGGGACCGGCTCTCGGTGGCCTGCAGCGTCCACTGCGCGACGGTGCCGTCGCCCTGGCCGCCCTCGACGACCGTGTAGTCGCGGTACTGCGCGGGCAGAATCCGCGGGCGGACGGTCTCGTAGTCGGACAGCGCGGCGAGCGCCTGCTCCGGGCTCGCAGTGGTGGTGATCGAACTGCTGGCGCTGACCTGTGCCACGAGTGGGCCTCCTTGTTCGGGGATCGTTTCCTCCATCCTGCCCGCTGGTCCGGTGGCACAGCCAGGCTCATCCGGGTGACCCATGACACCGGATTCCACTCACTGGGACTTGCGTCACACCGATTAAGAGCGCCTCTTACTCTCCGCCGTGAAGCATGACGAAACTATGAGGTGAGCCTTGAAGAACACGTGGTACCGGTCGGGCACCCGACTGGCAGCGCTCGGTGCGGCTGCAGCCCTGCTCGTCGGCGGATGTGCGTCCGCCAACAGCGAATCCGGTGACAGCGCATCCGCGACCACCGGCCTGATCAACATCGCGGCGGACGCCGGCGATCCGGTCCGCGGTGGCACCGTGACGTTCGGGTCGTACTCGTTCCCCAACGCGCTCGACCCGACCAAGACGCTGGCCGCCGGATCGAACGGCGGCACCGAGATGGCCGCCGTCTACGACATGCTCGTGCGCACCGATCCCGAGACCGGCGAGTTCGAACCGCAGCTCGCGCAGTCGCTCGAGAACAACGCCGACTACACCCAGTTCACGTTGAAGCTGCGCGACGGCGTCACCTTCAGCGACGGCACCCCCGTCGACGCCGAGGCCGTCAAATGGAGCATCGACCGCTTCGTCGCGGCCGGCGCCGACGTCGCACAGGTGTGGGTCAACTCGGTCGCCTCGATCGACACCCCCGACTCGAAGACGGTCACGTTCACGCTCACCGGACCGTGGGACCGGTTCCCCGTGATGCTGGCGATGGGTCCGGGCCTGGTCGTCTCCAAGAACTCGGAGGCCGGCGGTAAGTTCACCCCGATCGGCGCCGGTCCGTTCACCCTCGAACGGTTCGCGCCGAACGAAGAGATCATCCTCGCCCCGCGCGAGGACTACTGGAACGGCCGCCCGAACCTCGACAAGGTGCGCTTCGTGCCCACGAACGGTGCACGCGGACAGTTCGAGTCGCTGCAGTCCGGTCAGCTGAACATGGCCTTCATCATGCGTGACGAGGCCACGATCCGCGACGCGCTCGCCGCGAACTACAGCGGCTATCTCGGCATCCAGGGACTCGGCACGCTCGGCATGATCAACACCCGTGAGGGCCGGCCGGGCGCCGACCTGCGGGTGCGCCAGGCCATCGCGTACGGCGTCGACCCGGAGGCGATCAACAACCGCGCCAACGACGGTCTCGGCATCGCCGATTCGGCACTCATCCCGGAGACCTCCCCCTGGTACACCGGGGCCGAGGGCGTCCCGTACGACGCCGAGAAGGCCAAGCAGCTGCTGAACGAGGCCAAGGCCGACGGCTACGACGGCAAGCTCACCTACCTGACGCCCAGCGAGAAGAGCGCCGAGGCCGCCGCACTCACCACGCAGGCGTCGCTCAACGCGATCGGCTTCGACGTGCAGATCCAGTACGTCAACAGCGTCTCCGACCTGGTCCGGAAGATGTACGCGGAGCACGACTTCGACATGACCCGCGGCGCGTTCACGTTCATGGACGAGGCCCCGTTCCTGCGCCTGTTCGGCGGCCTGGGCAGCGACTCGCGCAACAACGCGACCGGCTACTCGGACCCGCAGATGGACCAGCTGCTGGTGCAGGTGAAGTCGGCGACCACCTCCGACGCCAAGAAGGAGGCGATCGCCAAGGTCCAGGAGCGCGCCAACGAGACCATCCCGTACGCGGTGTGGGGTCCGACGAAGGTGTTCACCGCGTGGGACAACAACATCCACGGCCTCAAGCGCAGCGCGGACAACATCATGCTGTTCGACGAGGCCTGGGTCGGGCAGTAATACCCACCCGACCACGGTCGACGACGCCCCGGCACGCACCCGCGTGCCGGGGCGTTCGCGTTCGTTAGCACAGCTACACAATTCCGACTCGCCGGGATATCGATGGCCGACCGCCCCCACTAGCGATAGCGTCGGGGGGTGGTCGACTCCGAGAGTGGTATCCGCGAAATCGGTCCCGCCGCACACCGTGCGGGGGTCCAGCGTCTGCTGTCCAGCTATCGGGCCATCCCGCCCGACGCCAACGTGCGCCTCGCCAAGAAGACGTCCAACCTGTTCCGCGCCCGGGCCCGCAGCACCGCCCCCGGACTCGACGTCTCCGGCCTCGACGCCGTCATCTCGGTCGATCCCGTCGCCCGCACCGCCGACGTCCAGGGCATGTGCACGTACGAGCATCTCGTCGACGCCACCCTGCCCTACGGACTCGCCCCGCTCGTGGTGCCGCAACTCAAGACCATCACCCTCGGCGGCGCCGTCACCGGCCTCGGCATCGAATCCACGTCGTTCCGCAGCGGCCTGCCGCACGAGTCCGTCCTCGAGATCGACATCCTCACCGGCAGCGGCGACATCGTCACCGCCACCCCCGACAACGAACACGCCGACCTGTTCCGATCCTTCCCCAACTCCTATGGAACACTCGGATATTCGACGCGCATCCGCATCGAACTCGAGCCTGTCGAGAAGTACGTCGCACTGCGGCACCTGCGCTTCACCGACCTGGCCCGACTGCAGGAGACGATGGACCGGATCGCCGCAGAACGGTCGTGGGACGGCATCGCCGTCGACTACCTCGACGGCGTCGTATTCACCACACACGAGGCCTACCTGACCCTCGGCGTCCAGACCGACGAACCCGGCCCTGTCAGCGACTACACCGACATGGACATCTACTACCGGTCCCTCCAGCACGAGTCGATCAACCACCCCAAGACCGACCGGCTCACCATCGGCGACTACCTGTGGCGCTGGGACACCGACTGGTTCTGGTGCTCCCGCGCCTTCGGCACCCAGAACCCCAAGATCCGACGCTTCTGGCCGAAACGCCACCTACGCAGCAGCTTCTACTGGAAACTCATCGGCCTCGACCAGAAATACGACATCGGCGACCGCCTCGAAGCCCGCAAAGGCCTACCGCCCCGCGAACGCGTCGTCCAGGACATCGAGGTCCCCATCGAAAACTGCGGACACTTCCTGCGCTGGTTCCTCGACGAGATCCCCATCGAACCACTCTGGTTGTGCCCGTTGAAACTTCGTGAGCCGGCACATCCGTCGCTGGATGCCCACCGGCAGAGTCACGAGGCCGCACCGCGGCCGTGGCCCCTGTATCCCCTCGAACCCGGCCGCACCTACGTCAACATCGGCTTCTGGTCGTCGGTGCCGATCCGGCCCGGTGAGCCCGTCGGCGCCGCGAACCGGCTGATCGAGAAGAAGGTCGCCGAACTGGGCGGCCACAAGTCCCTGTACTCCGAATCGTTCTACGACGAGGACGAATTCGCGCTGCTGTACGGCGGCGAACACTATCCGCAGATCAAGAAACGCTACGACCCCGATTCACGTCTCCTCGACCTCTATTCGAAGGCGGTGCAACGAAAGTGACGACTCTCAGGCCCAAGTCCGACACGGTCCGCAAACTCAGTCTTGCCGAGATTGTCGAAACCGTGTCCGACGGCGACATTCCGCTGCGTTTCACCGCGTACGACGGCAGCGCGACCGGACCGGAGGACGCCCCGTACGGCCTACACCTGAACTCCGAGCGTGGCACCACCTACCTGGCGACCGCGCCCGGCGACCTCGGCATGGCCCGCGCCTACGTCTCCGGCGACCTCGAGGCCGTCGGCGTCCACCCCGGCGACCCGTACGACATCCTGAAGGCCATGACGGACCTGCACTTCGAGCGGCCGTCCCCGAAGGACCTCGCCACCATCACCCGCTCCATCGGCTGGGACAAACTGCGAATCATCGCGCCGCCGCCGCAGGAACACCTGCCACGCTGGCGCCGGTTCGCAGAAGGCCTGCGGCACTCCAAGACTCGGGACGCCGAGGCCATCCATCACCACTACGACGTGTCCAACACGTTCTACGAGTACGTCCTCGGCCCGTCCATGACGTACACGTGCGCCGCCTACCAGAGCGCCGACCAGACCCTCGAGGACGCACAGGACAACAAATACCGTCTCGTGTTCGACAAACTCGGACTACGGGAAGGCGACCGGCTCCTCGACATCGGCTGCGGCTGGGGCGGCATGGTCCGCTACGCCGCCCGCCGCGGCGTCAAAGTCATCGGCGCCACCCTGTCGAAGGAACAGTCCGAGTGGGCGCAGAAAGCCATCGCCGACGAGGGCCTCTCCGACCTGGCCGAAGTCCGGTTCTCCGACTACCGCGACATCCCCGAAACCGGATTCGACGCCATCTCCTCCATCGGCCTCACCGAACACATCGGCGTCGACAACTACCCGTCCTACTTCGGATTCATGAACGACAAACTGCGTGCGGGCGGACGCCTCCTCAACCACTGCATCACCCGCCCCGGCAACCGCGGCAGCGCCAAAGCCGGCCACTTCATCGACCGCTACATCTTCCCCGACGGCGAACTCACCGGCTCCGGACGCATCATCAGCGAAATCCAGAACCTCGGCCTCGAAGTCCGCCACGAAGAAAACCTGCGCGAACACTACGCACTCACCCTCGCCGGCTGGTGCCGCAACCTCGTCGACAACTGGGACGCCTGCATCGCCGAAGTCGGCGAAGGCACCGCCAAAGTCTGGGGCCTCTACATGGCCGGCTCCCGCCTCGGCTTCGAACGCAACGTCGTCCAACTCCACCAGGTCCTCGCCGTCAAACTCGGGCCGAACGGCGACGCCGGCGTGCCCCTGCGACCGTGGTGGGAAGGGTAGGCAGCTGCGCTGCCTGTGCGCCTTTTTGGTAGCTGCTACTACCAAAAAGGCGCACAGCGGTCTCCGGGCCCGGCGCAGAGCCCCCTACCCTCGGCGCCACGCGCCACGCGACACGCGAGAGAGGATGCCATGGCGAACTGGACGCATCACCGGGCCCGGATCAACGGGCTGGACATGCACTACGTGATCGAGGGGGAAGGGCCGCTCGTCGTTCTCCTGCACGGCTTTCCGCACACGTGGTTCAGTTGGCGGCACCAGATCGGTGCGCTCGCCGACGCCGGGTACACGGTGCTGGCCCCGGACCTGCGGGGGATGGGGCAGACCGACGTTCCGGAGCGGGTGGAGGACTACCGGGTGGACAACGCGGTTGCCGACATCTGCGGTCTGCTCGACCACCTCGGCTACGAGGACGCGGTGTTCTCCGGACTGGACTACGGCCAGTTCATCGCCTACGACATCGCGATCGAACGCCCGGAACGGGTGCGCGGTCTGATCGGGATGCAGAATCCGTTCTATGCGGTCTACGACCGGCTGCCCAGCGAGGTCGAGCGGGAACGCGGCCGTCAGCACTTCAACCACATGTCGTACTACCTCGATGACCCGGAGGGGGCACGTGCCGACTACGAGGCACACCCGCGGGAAATACTGGCGAAGATCTTCCACATCCTCTCGGGCGACAACGATTTCACCCAGATATGGCAGCATCCGCCGGGCACGACCTACCGGGCCGCACTGCCGGAGGCGCCCCCGCTGCCGTGGCCGTGGCTGTCGGAGTGGGAGCTCGAGACGTACGTGTCCGACTACGCGCGCAGCGGATTCGGTGGCGGCGTCAACTGGTATCTGGCCGCCGACACGAACTGGCGGTACCGGCAGGCCCGCACCGAGTCGACGACCCGGGTGCCGTTCTATTTCCTGTGCTCGGCGACGGACGTCGATCTGCTGAACTGGCACGGCGACGATCCGATCGACCAGTTGAAGCAGCATCACACCGATGTCCGCGCGGTGCGCACGATCGTCGGCGGCGGGCATCTGCTCGCGATGGAGAAACCGGCCGAGGTGAACGCCGTCCTCCTCGAGTTTCTGCGCGATCTCGACGGCTGACCGCTGTGCGCCTTTTTGGTAGTTGCTACTACCAAAAAGGCGCACAGCGGGGAACGCAAACCGCCCCGGGCGCCGATGTGGCACCCGGGGCGGTTCGATCGCGCGATCAGCCCTTGAGGCTGGCGGGCGGGGTGAAGCGTTCGCCGTACTTGGCGGCGAGTTCTTCGGCGCGGGCGACGAATCCGGCCTGGCCGCCGGGGTAGCCGGTGACGAACTGGCTGACGCCGCCGGTCCAGGCGGGGTAGCCGATGCCCATGATGGAGCCGATGTTGGCGTCGGCGGAGGACGTGATGACGCCCTCGTCGAAGCACTTGACGGTTTCGATGGCCTCGATGAACAGCATGCGGTCGATGAGATCCTGGATCGGCGGGGTGGCCGAACCCGACTCGAAGTGCTCCCGCAGGCCCTGCCACAGGCCGGTGCGCTTGCCGTCGGTGTAGTCGTAGAAGCCGGCCCCGCCGAGGCGGCCCTTGCGGTCGTTGCCCTCGACGAGGTAGTTGATGACGTCGCCGGCCGGGTCGGCGGGCAGCGTCTTGCCCTCGGCGATCGCGGCGGCCTTGGATTCGGCGCGGATCTTCTGCATGAGCGTCAGGTTCAGCTCGTCCGAGAGCTGCAGCGGCGCAGCCGGATAGCCGGCCTGCATGCCGGCCTGCTCGATGGTGGCCGGTTCGATGCCCTCGGCGACCATGCCGATGGCCTCGTTGACGAACGTGCCGATGACGCGCGAGGTGAAGAAGCCGCGCGAGTCGTTGACGACGATCGGGGTCTTGCGGATCTTCTGCACGAAATCGAAGACGCGGGCGAGGGTGTCGTCGGACGTCTTCTCGCCGCGGATGATCTCGACGAGCGGCATCTTGTCGACCGGGGAGAAGAAGTGGATACCGATGAAGTCTTCGGGACGCTTGACGCCGGTCGCCAGGTCGGTGATCGGCAGCGTGGAGGTGTTGGAGCCGAGGAGGGCGTCGGCGTCGACGATGTCCTCGATCTCGGCGAACACCTTCTTCTTCAGCTCGGGCGACTCGAAGACGGCCTCGACGACGAAGTCGACGCCGGCGAAGTCGGCCGGGTCGGCGGTCGGGGTGATGAGCGACAGCAGCGCCTTCGACTTCTCCTCGGTGGTCTTGCCACGGGAGAGCGCCTTGGCCTCGATCTTCTCGGCGTAGCCCTTGCCGCGTTCGGCGGCAGCGAGCTCGACGTCCTTGAGCACCACCGGGATTCCGGCCTTGGCGCACACGTACGCGATGCCGGCGCCCATCATGCCGGCACCGAGGACACCGACCTTCTTGATCTCCCGCTTCGGGATGTCCTTGGGACGCGACGCACCGGAGCCGATGGCCTGCAGGTCGAAGAAGAACGCCTGGATCATGTTCTTCGCGACGTGCCCGGTGACGAGCGACGTGAAGTACCGGGACTCGATCTTCAGGGCGTTGTCGATGTCGACCTGGCTGCCCTCGACGGCGGCGGCGAGGATCGCACGCGGTGCCGGCATGTTGGCGCCCTTGATCTGCTTGCGCACGTTCGCGGGGATCGCGGGCAGGTTCGCGGCGAACGCCGGCGTGGCCGGGGTGCCGCCGGGGATCTTGTAGCCCTTGACGTCCCACGGCTGGACACCGGATTCGGGGTTGGCTGTGATCCACGCCTTCGCGGCCGGGACCAACTCGTCGACCGAGGCGACGACCGAGTCGATGACACCGGCCTCGAGGGCCTGCTGCGGTGCCCGCTGCTGCCCCTGCATCAGGTGCTGCGTCAGGGCGGTCATGATGCCGAACTTGCGGACCATGCGCACGACGCCGCCGCCGCCGGGCAGCAGGCCGAGGGTGACCTCGGGCAGGCCGATCTTGACGCCCCGCACGTCCGCGGCGATGCGGTGGTGGGTGGCCAGCGCGATCTCCAGGCCGCCACCGAGTGCGGCGCCGTTGATGCACGTGACGACCGGCTTGCCGAGCGTCTCGAGGCGACGCAGGTCTGCCTTGAGGTTCAGGCTGTGGTTGTAGATCTGCTCGGCCTGCTCCGGCTGGACCGCGAGAAGGTTGTTCAGGTCGCCGCCGGCGAAGAACGTCTTCTTGCCGGAGGTCAGTACGACACCGGTGACCGTGTCCTTCTCCGCGTACAGCCGGTCGACGGTCTCCCGCATCGACGAGATGTACCGGTCGTTCATGGTGTTGGCGCCCTGGTTGGGGTCGTCGATGGTGAGGACGACGATGCCGTCGGCGTCCTGCTCCCACGCAATGATGTTCTGCTCGCTCACTTTTCGTCTCTCCTGCAGTCAGTCCGTGAGCGTCAGACGCGCTCGATGATGGTGGCCACGCCCATGCCGCCGCCGATGCACAGCGTCACCAGGGCCCGCTTCGCGCCGCGGCGCTCGAGCTCGTCGACCATGGCACCGGTGATCATGGCGCCGGTCGCACCGAGCGGGTGACCCATGGCGATGGCGCCGCCGACGACGTTGAGCTTCTCGTCGGGGATGTTCAGGTCCTTGGCGAACTTCATGGCGACCGACGCGAACGCCTCGTTGATCTCGAACAGGTCGATGTCGTCGACCGTCAGACCGGCCTGGGCGAGGACCTTGTGCGCGGCCGGGGTGGGGCCGGTGAGCATGATCGTCGAGTCGGCACCCGAGGTGGCGGTCGCGACGATGCGGGCGCGCGGCGTCAGACCCATTGCCTGACCGGCACTCTCGCTGCCGACGAGGACGAGGGCGGCGCCGTCGACGATGCCGGAGCTGTTGCCGCCGTGGTGGACGTGGTTGATCTTCTCCACCCAGTGGTACTTCTGCAGCGCGACGGCGTTGAAGCCGCCCATCTCGCCGATGCCCGCGAACGCCGGGGCCAGGCCGGCCAGCGACTCGAGGGTGGTGCCCGGACGCATGTGCTCGTCCTGCTCGAGGACGGTGATGCCGTTGATGTCCTTCACCGGGACGACGGACTTGGCGAAGTAGCCGCCCGCCCACGCCTGCGCCGCCAACTCCTGCGAGCGGACCGCGTACGCGTCGACGTCCTCGCGGGAGAAGCCCTCCATCGTGGCGATGAGGTCGGCGCCGATGCCCTGCGGCACCAGGTAGGTGTCGAAGTTGGTGGCCGGATCCAGCATCCACGGGCCGCCGTCGGAGCCCATCTTCACCCGCGACATCGACTCGACGCCACCGGCGATGACCAGCTCGTCCCAACCCGACCGCACCTTCTGCGCGGCCATGTTCACGGCCTCGAGGCCGGACGCGCAGAACCGGTTGATCTGCACGCCGCCGACCGTGTCCGGAAGCCCGGCGACGGTGACCGCGGTGCGCGCGATGTCCGCGCCCTGGTCCCCGAGCGGGGAGACGACACCGAGGACGACGTCGGAGATGCGGTCCTCGTCGAGGTTCGGGAACCGGGTCCGCAACTCGGCGATCAGGCCGGTGACCAGGTCGATCGGCTTCACCGAATGGAGCGATCCGGTTGCCTTGCCCTTACCCCGCGGGGTGCGGATGGCTTCATAAATGAATGCCTCTGTGGTCACGATCTTCCTTCCTGTTCTCGTCCGTGCGCCCGTATCGAGTGACGAGCAGCACAGACCTCAGCTGCCATCACCTTAGAACGTGTTCCAGTTGACGGGAAGGACCGAAGCGATCCGAGTCCGTGACCGAGCCGATCAGCGATATGCCGCGACCGCCCGTTTCCGCCTACGCTCCGGGAGACGACACGGACACGACGAAGGGACGCGCATGACGGCTGCGGAGCACACGACACGGTCGGGACTGACGCGACGCGGCTTCCTCGGCGCGGCCGGGGTGGCCGGGGTGGCCGGGGTGACCGGGCTGTCCACCGCGCCCGCCACCGCGCGCCCCGTCCGCCGCTCGGGTCCGGCGTCGGCGCTGCCGGCCGCGTCGTCGATCACCGTCACCGACCCGGCACTGCTGTCCGCGGTGGAGGCGGCGAGCCTGCTGCAGTCGCGTCGCCTGCACCCGCGGGAACTGCTCGACGCGTGCCTGGCCCGTACCGCCGGCCACGACGGCGGCATCGGCGGCTGGGTGCGGATCTACCCGGAACTCGCGTACGAGGCCGCGGACGCCGCCGCGCAGCGTCTCGCCGACTCCGGGGACACCCCACTGCTGTGCGGGATCCCGCTGGCACTCAAGGACCTGTTCGCCGTCGCCGGACTGCCGCTCACCGCGTCGAGTCGTGTCCTCGACGGCAACATCGCCGCCGGCGACTCCACCGTGTGGCGTCGACTCCGCGACGCCGGCACGGTCCTGATGGGGCACGCCCACACCGACGAGTTCGCGATCGGGGTGGCCACCGAACAGGTCGGCAACCCGTGGAACACCGACTACTCCCCCGGCGGCTCGTCCGGGGGCAGCGCCGCCGTCGTCGCCGCCCGTTTCGTGCCGCTCGCCACCGGCACCGACACCGGCGGGTCGCTGCGGCTGCCGGCGAGCGCGTGCGGCGTCACGTCGATCAAACCGACGTTCGGCCGGTGCAGCACGCACGGCGTCATCCCGCTCACCTGGACCCGCGACCATGCCGGTCCGATGGCCCGCACCATCGCCGACGCGTCCCTGCTGCTGAGCGGTATGGCGGGCGCCGACGTCGACGACCCCACCACCACCGTCGGACCCGACGTCCCCGCGGACGGCTACCCGATCGCCGCGAAGGGCGGGTCGGCGCCGTTGTCCGGCAAGCGATTCGGCGTGTACCGCAAGGCTGTCGACGGCCTGCCCGACACCCTCGGCACCCTGTTCTCCGGGTTCGTCGACGAGATCCGACGCCTCGGCGGCGACGTCGTCGACATCACGATGCCGACCATGCCGGCGGACATGATCGTCGGCGACCGCGTCGAGATGGGCAGCTTCCACCGCCAGTTCGCGGACCGACTCACCGCGTACCGCCCCGAGAACGCGATCTCGGTGACCAAGGCGATCGCCTCGCTCGCTGCCCCCGCCATCGACTACCTCACCACCGAGGCCAACCGGCTACGGTTCCAGCACGACTACAACCGCATGTTCGCCGACACCGGCATCGACGCCGTCCTCGTCCCCGGCGCCAAGATCGACGGCTGCGAACGCTTCGAGTTCGCCGGCATCTCCGTGTTCGACGGTGTCACCGGCACCGTCGGCTGGGCCAACACCGCCGGCGCCCCCGTCGTCACCACCCCCGCCGGACGCTCCGCGGCGACGGGACTGCCGTTCGGGGTGCAGATCGGTGGACGCCCCTGGGACGAAACCACTCTCATCGAGATCACCCTCGAGATCCAGCACGCCCGCCCCGACTGGCTCACCGCACCCGACATCGCCGTCGCACCCCGCGACGTGCCCCGCGTCCAGGTCACCGCACCGGGCGACGGACCGCACCCCACCAACACCACCGACGTCGGCTTCGGACACCGGTTCGTGCCGACGCTGTCGACGAGCGTGATCTGACGGGAGTCGGTCCGTCGGGGTGCGGTCGGGGCGCCGCAGGGCTTGCCGAAGTGTCGCAGGGCCTCTCAGTGCCGATTCGCCCTGCGACGTCGACAGAACCCCTGCGACGACGACGCACCCCACCCACCGGAGCTACCGGCGTGCGGGGTGCGTGTCGGAAAGGTGCGGTCCTACCCGTCGAGTTTCCGTGCGCCGAGGATCTCGGTGAGCAGTTCCCCGGCCACCTCGTCGGGGTCGCGGCGAGCCACCTGCGGGGCCGGCGTGGCAGCCTCCGCCATCATCTCCGCCTCGTCCTCCGGGGTGGTGGGCGGCGGCGGAGCGTCGTAGTCGATGTCGGCGGGCGGCGGACCCGGATCGTCCGGGTAGTCGGGGGCCTCGGGCGGCGGAATGTCGTCGACGCCCGACGCCGAGCGTCGCTGCACGGACTGCTGCGCCGCCGCACGCCCCTGACTCGGACGCGAGAACTTCGGCACGGCAGGAGCTTTCGCCTGTTGTGGCGCGGGTTGTGACGGCGCAGCCTCGGCGGCCGGTGCGGCGCCGTGCTCGCACGTGACCTCCCAGTCGCCACCGAACACGTCGTGCAGGGCGGCACGGACGACGTCACTGTTGCGGGGTTCGACGAGCCGCTTCGCGAGCGGCGCCGAATCGTGTCCCAGTACCACCCGGGCACCGTCGACGGACCGGACCGTCGCACCCGACAGCATCACCTCGACGGTACGACTACGGTCACGCACCTTCGCCCGCACCTCCGACCACACCGCACGGATCGCGGCCGCATCGGGGCGGTTCGACGCCGCCGGCTGCGGTGCAGGAGTCGGAGTCGGAGTCGGAGTCGATGCCGGCACGGGGGCCGGGGCAGGTTCCGGGTCCGCGACGGGGGCGGCAGGACGTGGCTCGGGCTGCGGTGCGGGCGCCGGCATGGCAGGCGGTGGCGTCGGCTGCTGCTGCGGTTCCGGCGCGGGAGCCGCGGCCTCGACGACCTCGACGGTCTCGGCTGCCTTCCGCTGCGACGGACGTTGGAAGACCGGCCCCGCCGGCGACGGCGGCTCGGCGGCCGCCGGTCGCGGAGCGGTTGCGGCCGGTCGCGGCGCAGTAGCGGCCGCCGCCGTGGCCGCGGGGATCACGACACCCTGCTCGATGCGTTCGAGGCGTTGCAGCACAGCCGATTCCGCACCCGATGCGGACGGCAGCAGCATGCGGGCGCACAGCACCTCGAGCAGCAGCCGGGGAGAGGTGGCGCCACGCATCTCACCGAGACCGGCGTGCACGAGTTCGGCGTAGCGGGCCAGGGTGGCCGGACCGATCCGCTCGGCTTCCTCCCGCATCCGGTCCAGTACGTCGCCGGGGGCGTCGACCAGGCCGCGTTCACCGGCGTCGGGGATCGCCCGCATGAGGATGAGGTCGCGCAGCCGTTCGAGGAGGTCGACGGCGAAGCGGCGCGGGTCGTGACCGGCGTCCATCACCTTCTCGACCGTCCCGAACAGGGCGGCACCGTCACTGACGGCGAGCGCGTCGACGGCCTCGTCGATGAGCGCCACATCGGTGACCCCCAACAGTGCGAGCGCCCGCGGATACGTCACCCCCTCGTCGCCGGCACCGGCCAGCAACTGGTCGAGCACACTGAGCGAGTCACGCGGCGAACCGCCACCGGCCCGGATCACCAGCGGATACACGGCGTCGTCGACCGGAACGTGCTCCTGCGCGCAGATCTGCTCGAGCAGCCCACGCATCGCCGTCGGCGCCAGCAACCGGAACGGATAGTGGTGTGTCCGCGACCGGATCGTCGGTAGCACCTTCTCCGGCTCCGTCGTCGCGAACACGAAGATCAGATGCTCCGGCGGCTCCTCCACGATCTTCAGCAGCGCGTTGAAGCCCGCAGTGGTGACCATGTGGGCCTCGTCGATGATGAAGATCCGGTACCGCGACTCCGCCGGCGCATAGAACGCCCGGTCCCGCAGCTCACGGGTGTCGTCGACACCGCCGTGGCTGGCCGCGTCCAACTCGATCACATCGAGATTGCCGGTCCCGCCCGGACCGAGCGCCACACACGACGAGCACTCCCCACACGGCGTCGACGTCGGCCCCTGCACACAGTTGAGCGAGCGCGCCAGAATACGCGCCGACGACGTCTTACCGCAGCCACGCGGCCCCGAGAACAGATAGGCGTGATTGATGCGTCCGGCGTCCAGGGCGGTACTCAGGGGCTCGGTGACGTGCTCCTGACCCACCACCTCAGCGAACGAAGCTGGTCGATACTTCCGGTACAGGGCCACGGCGAAAGACTACCGGCGGACGCCGACAGTGCGGTGCAGGTGTAGCGCACGCCGCCGAGAGCATTCCGAAAACAGAAGCAACACCACTGCCCCGTCCCGGAAACTGCGGGGCACGATCGTCGTGTCTCGCGTGCGGTGGCACCCGCCGGCCTCTACGCCTTCGGCGTCACCGACGAGGACGAGGTCCGACGGAGCCACACGTCTCACGGTGCGACGATGCAGCCCGGCCCGATCGGCGTTCCGGGATTCACGGTGACCGTGGCGATCGGCCCGCCCGCGGACGTCTGGTACGCCATCAGGCGGTGCTCCCCCGGCACCGTCGGCGTCCACAACGTGAACGCATGCCCCGACACGACCGGCGTGACATAGTACGGGTTCACGGTGTCCCAGATCAGTTCCTGCGGGAACATCGTCGACGCCTTGTTGTAGTCGACGATCGACACCCCGCGCTCGTCCGGACGCTCGGTCCTGGCCACCACCAGGTACGTGCACCCCGATCCGAACTGCGTCGTCGGGCCACCGCTCAGGCCCGGCAGCACCGTCACGTCGACGACGTCGGCCGCGGCCTGCGGCGCCGACCAGGTGACGGCGGCAGCGCACGTCGCGAGGGCGATCGAGGCAAGGGCGGAGAATCGCGAAAGTTTCATACCTCGAAGTCGGTTATCGCGTCCCGGGTGTTACGTCGATCGATATCGCCCACTACGGGTCGGGATTGTCGTTCCGCGGCCCCTACTTCGCTTTCACCGCCGCCTTCGCGGCCTGCTTGAACTCGCGCACCTCGAGCAGGCTCTGCCGGTCGACGACGTCGGCGATCGAGCGACGCGCCCCGTCGTCGCCGTAGGTACCGGCAGCCTCCCGCCAGCCGTCCGGCTGGACGCCACACTGTTTACCCAGGAGCGCCAGGAAGATCCGTGCCTTCTGATCCCCGTAACCGGGCAGCGCCTTCAACCGCTTCAACACGTCCGTGCCGGACGGGTTCCCGGACGTCCAGAGCGCGGCGGCGTCCCCGTCGTAATGGTCGACGAGATACCCGCACAGCGCCTGGATACGTCCGCCCATCGACTTCGGAAACCGGTGCACGGCAGGCGTTTGCGCGCACACGGCGACGAAATCGTCCGGGTTCATCGCGGCGATCGCGTGCACGTCGAGGCCGCCGAGACGGTCGTGGAGTTTCTTGGGGCCGGCGAACGCCGTCTCCATCGGCACCTGCTAGTCGAGGAGCATCCCGATGAGCAGCGCGAGCGGGTCCGACGCCAGCAGCGCGTCCGAGTCCGGATCACCGACGAGATTCAACGTGAGTGCCATGCTCCCGATCCTGCCATCCGCGGGGCGTGGACGGTCGCCGCCACAGCGCGACGACGGCGACGACACCCACCGTGATCACGATCGTCGCCGCCAGCGCCTCGAGCCAGTGCCCGAACATCGTCGGCTCGTCGACGGCCGGGATGGACGCGAGTGCCGCGAACACGGCGACGACGGCGATCGCGCCCGCCGCGACCGTCCACGCCTGCGCCAGCCGGGAATGCCGGCTGCCCCGCTGTTCGGCGCTGCGCAGCAGGGCCCGCTCGATCGCCCGCGTCGCCTCCCCCAGTTCCCGATCGAGGACGTCCATCTCCGCGGACAACCGGCGCACCAGCAGGGTCCGCAACTGGGCCGGCGACATCCGGGTAGCCGCGACCCCGTCGTGCCGCGCCTCGGTGACCAACAGGATCCGCTCCATCCGCCGCGCCTGCACGGATTCGACGTCGTTCAACGCGTCGATCAGGCGTCCGTCGTCGAGCGGATCCGGTGCCCGCAGATGGTCGAGGACCAGCCGGTAGTCCATCGCGTGCCGCGCACGGACCGCGACCCACGGCACCAGCGCCCCGATCATCTCGGTCACCCCGAACACGTCGTGGTCGTGTTCCGCCGCAACAGCTTCGATGTCGAACACGATCGCCCCGGCATCCTCCCGGACTGCGACACCCGCCCCCGACCGTGCCGGTGACGACGCCAGAAGGACACCGTCCCAGCACCATCCGGCACCGTCCGTACCGGCGTCCTCGATCCGGCGCCGCACCTGACGGCCACCGTCCGCGCACACCCCGATCGCCAACCCGGCACAGGAACGTTCGTGCCCGGTATCGGCGAACGACTCCGCCACCGACACGGTCGGCAGCGGCGGATCGGCGTCCGGGAAGACGTCGCACAGCCGGTCGGTGACGGACAGCCCGAACGGCGCCAGGAAGCGGTCCACGAGAGCCCCGATGCGGTCGTGATCCCAGTCGACGACGCCCGCCACCGGTTCCTCGGCCCACGACTCGCACGCGAGCACCGCCCCCTGACCGGGCACCGTCCACAACGACAGGCACTGTCCTTCCGGGCCGACATACACTGCCGTCGAACCACTTTCGAGAGTCAGATCGGCACCGGTCACGGAGACGCGCACCGCGACCGGATCGGCTCGCAACGTCACACTCGCACGATCGCACCGCGACGCGGGCAGGAACAGCCGCGGCACGGGCTCGCCACCGGCATCCGGGTCGGCCGGGATCCCCTGGACGTCCAACGCGAGCAGGAACACGTCGTACACACCCGACCGTTCGGCCACAGCACTCACCACTTCCGGCTCCACCGCGCCCCGGCACGGCACTGTGGCCGGAGTATCGCAGATCTCCCACCGCAGCGCCTCGTACGATCGACTCCCCCACCGAAAGGCACCACCGTGACGCTGTTCTCCCCCTGCACCCTCGGCTCCCTCGAACTCCCGAACCGCATCGTCATGGCACCCATGACCCGCAGCCGCTCCCCGCACGGCGTCGCTACCGCCGACCAGGCCGAGTACTACCGGCAGCGGGCGAGCGCCGGCCTCATCGTCACCGAGGGCTCCCAGGTGAGTGTCGCCGGCGGGGGCGGCTATCCGTTCACCCCCGGCATCCACACCGACGAACAACAGCGGGGGTGGGCCGATGTCACCGACGCCGTCCACGCGGCCGGTGGCCGAATCTTCCTGCAACTCTGGCATGTCGGACGTCTGGGCCACCCGGACGCGACCCCGGTGGCGCCGTCCGCGATCCGCGCGAACGCCGATGTCCTCACCGCCGACGGCATGCACCCGGCCCCGATGCCGCGCGCCCTGGACATCGACGAGATCTCCGGTGTCGTCACCGAATTCACTGCCTCCGCCGTCCGCGCCCGGGACGCCGGCTTCGACGGTGTGGAGATCCACGGGGCCAACGGCTATCTGTTCGACCAGTTCCTGCAGAGCGGCAGCAACACCCGCACCGACGCCTACGGCGGCACACCCGAGAATCGCGTCCGACTGCTGCTCGCTGTCGCCGAATCGCTCGTCGACGTGTGGGGTGCGGGACGCGTCGGCGTCCGGATCGCCCCCGGCGGCACCCTCGGTGACGTGTCCGACGCCGACCCGGTCGAGACGTTCGGTACCGCCGCCCGCGCCCTCGACGCTCTCGACCTGGCGTACGTCCACGTCGTGGAGACCTCCCGCATGGGCGGCAACCCGGCCCTCGACGCGGTCGGCGGCGCCACCGCACTGGTCCGCGGTGAGTTCACCGGGACCGTCGTCACCAACTGCGGTTACGACGCCGCATCCGCCGACGCCGTCCTGCGCTCCGGCGGCGCCGACCTGGTGTCGTTCGGACGCCCGTTCATCGCGAACCCGGATCTTCCGGAACGACTCCGGGCGGGCGCGGAACTGCAGCGGGCCCACTATTCGACGTTCTACGGCGGCGGCGCCGAAGGCTATCTGGATTTCGCGACGCTGTAGACGCGTCGGGCCGGGCATCCACGATCGGATGCCCGGCCCCTGCGTCGATCCGGGTCAGTGCTTGGTGAGCGCATGCTCCACGGCCGCCAGCAGCACACACGTGGCGACGCCGTCCATCGCCGTGGCCAGCTCGTCCATCGACGGGAAGCTCGGAGCCAGGCGGATGTTCCGGTCGTCCGGATCCTGCTTGTACGGGAACGCGGAACCGGCCGCGGTGAGTGCGATACCGGCGTTCTTCGCCAGTTCGATGACCCGCTTCGCGGTGCCGTCGACGACGTCGAGGCTGACGAAGTAGCCGCCCTCCGGTTCGGTCCACGACGCGACCTTCGCCGCCCCGAGACGGTCGTCGAGGATCTCCAGAACCTTCGCGAACTTCGGCGCCAGGATCTCCCGATGCTTGTCCATGTGTGCACGGACACCGGCGGCGTCACCGAAGAAACGCAGGTGCCGCAGCTGATTGATCTTGTCCGGGCCGATCGTCTTCTTGCCCAGATGCTGCTGGTACCACGCCAGATTGGCGTCGGAGGCGCCGAAGAAGCTCACCCCGGACCCGGCGAACGTGATCTTCGACGTGGACGCGAACACCAGCACCCGGTTCGAGTTACCGGCGTCGGCGGCCATACCGAGGATGTCGAGGGCGGGCGCGCACTGCTCGACCAGCGGATGCACCGCGTACGCGTTGTCCCAGTACACCCGGAAGTCGGGGGCCGCGGCCGGCATCGACGCCAGCGTCCGGGCCACCTCCTCCGAGTACACGGCACCGGTCGGGTTCGAGTAGGTGGGCACACACCAGATGCCCTTGATCTGCGGATCCGACGCCACCAGCTCGGCGACCTTCACCATGTCCGGGCCGTCGTCGCGCATCGGGATCGCGATCATCTCGATGCCGAACGACTCGGTGATCGCGAAGTGGCGGTCGTAGCCGGGCGCCGGGCACAGGAACTTCACGACCGGCTCCTGCGACCACGGCCGCGGCGAGTCGGGGGTGCCGTGCAGCAGCGAGAACACGATCGTGTCGTGCATGATCTCGAGGCTCGCGTTGCCGCCGGCGATCAGATTCGACGCCGGGATGCCGAGCAGTTCCCCGAAGATGGCACGCAGTTCCGGCAGACCCGTCAGGCCGCCGTAGTTGCGGCAGTCGGTGCCGTCGCCGCCACGGAAATCGCCGTCACCCGGCAGATCGAGCAGGCCGTTCGACAGATCCAGCTGCGCCGGCGCGGGCTTGCCTCGGGTGAGATCGAGCTTCAGCTTCTCCGCCTCGAGCTGCGTGTACTTCGCCGTCTGACGCTCGAGTTCGGCCCGAAGTTCTTCATGGCTCATCAACCCGATTTGGGTTTGCACAGGCATGCGGGCGGCCTTTCACCGACACGACCGGTCGGGGAGGGGAAGAAATAGGGGACCCCGCGCACCCGGCAGAGCCCGTTGACCCTTGCTGCCTTCCGGCCCTGGGGGAGTTCACAGGATGCGCGCCGCGCGGGATCCGCCTACGAGTGTAACCACACCCACGGGCACATACGTGACGCGCCCCTCCGAACCCCCGGTTTGGCATTCCGGACCCTCGACCCGGTATGCTCCTCCACGGAGGATTCGCCTAGTGGCCTATGGCGCTCGCCTGGAACGCGGGTTGGGTTAACGCCCTCAGGGGTTCAAATCCCCTATCCTCCGCCAACGGGAAACGCCCGTGACCAGCACACAAGCTGGTCACGGGCGTTTCTCATTCCCGGCCATGCAACAAGATATGCAATAGCGGCGCTCCAACAGGCAGCCGAGGCTTCTTGGGGGATCCCCCGGAAAGATGGTCGTCGTGGGCGCAAGACCGTGGCCACGGGGCGGAGAGTGAGGAGTGCTCTGGTGGTCAACGAGCGACTGTTCGACGACGACACATTCCTCAAGGCCGGGGAAACGATGCCGGCACCACACTCGACGGGCGTGCTCCTCGGCAGACTGCGACTGCTCCCCACGGACGACGCGACCAGGCGAGCCGGAATCCGGGCATGGCTCGCGGTGAACGAGCCGTCCCCTGCCCTGGTGCGGAGTCTGCGGCGTCGCGGGTACGGGGACCTGATCGACGAACCCGGGGGGTGAGTGGTGAGACGTCCACGGTGAACGTCTCGATCATCTTGTTGCTGTCAACAAATTGGTCGTGAGCTGCGGCGATCTGCGCGGCAAGAGAGGGTCGCGGTGAACCTCTGTGTCAACGCTGCCCCCAAGTTCGGGGGCAGCGTTGACCAGGGCGAAGTCGACGCGGTGGGAGATGCTCACGGGATCCCGTAAGAACTCCACTGACAGCGAGAACATGACCCTGACCAGCCACGTTCCCGGTGCCGGGAACCTTCTTGCCGACGCCGGCAAGAAGGCCGGGCGCATCAACCACGGGTGTAACGCCAGTGGTTGCCCACGGCTGGTTAGGCAGCGGGCAGGGTGCCTGTGAGCTTGTCGAGGAGCTCCTGCACCTCGTTGTCGACGTCCGCCTTGGTGTGCACGACGACGTCGGCCGTCATGGGAGCAGCTATTCCGTGCAGCTTCACGATCGAATCGACCACACCGCGCGCGGCCGCGATCAGCTGCGACTTCCCCATGAGCTGGCCTTCCGCGTCCGCGGTGTCGAGAGCCTGGATGGTGCGCCGGTACAGGTCGTCGTAGCGGGCCGACATCAACTGTCGGTACTCCTCGACCGTCTCCCCCTCCACACGGGCGAGGAGACGGGACACGGCCCGGTGCGCGGTGCCGCGACCGGTATAACCCCACGCGTCCGCGACCTCGTCCCACGTCCGGCCGTCCCGGCGGTCCTGGAGTGCCCCGACAGCACGCATCCGGTCGTCGATGTCCTTGGGGGTCAGGCTGCTCATGTGTGGCTCCTGGGGTGGTTGACCGGCCCGCTGGAGGGGTGAGCGCGGGGCACGTTCGAGTCTATCGGCGGACGGGCGAGTGAGCGGGGTCGTGTTAGCCGCCTTTGTGTTAGCCGGTTGCCGGGGTTTGAGAGTGACATCTCGTCACTCTCTACCCGGTGGGGGTGCTGGCGCGAGGGGGGCGCGTAGGTGCCAGGCCGGAACTTGTCAAGGTGAATGAGTCCAACGGGTGTTACGCGGCGGCCTGATCCGGGCGGGAGACGACCGCGTCGCCGTGTGCGGGCGGCTTGTTGATCCAGGCGTCCGCCGGGAGGTCCAGGA
>NZ_SKCH01000032.1 GCF_005434945.1 Prescottella subtropica
CATTCGGTTATTGTCCTGGACCGGGGCGGTGGTGGAAATCGTCATGGTGGGGTTGATCCGTATCTCGCCCTGCTGGCGGGGTTGCTGTGAACCTCTGGACTCAACTCACCCTGACACGCAGGGGCTGGGCGAAACGCCTACTCACCGACTGGGCGGTACTGACCTGGACAGCCGACACCACCCGCATCGGCCCTATCCCCGTCACCGCCCTCAACTGGGTAGCCCTGGTCGGTCTCGCCGCCGCCGGCTACCAGATGTCCGGGCAGCGACTCTGGATCGCCGCGGCCGCCGCTGCATGGCTGCTGATCACCTTCGTGCGGGCCGCGACGATCATGCCGCGCCGACGCGCCACCCTCGACGCCGTCTACGGGAACCTGCAGAAGGTCGCAGTCCTCCCCGGTAGCACCGTCAGCCGGCCCGTCTCCCCCTCCCAGTACCTCACCGGCATCAAATGGGCCTCCGCGCGCACCTTCCGCTCCGGCCGCCTCACCATCGGCGCAACCTGCCCGGCCGCAGCCGCACCCCTGCTACGCCCCCACCTCGAGCGGGCCATCGAACAGAACGCGCCCGCACCCGCCCACCACGAGTGGGTGTTCGCGTGGCCGAAAGCGAACACCGTCGAGTTCACCGCAGTCGGCGACGACGACACCCGAATCATCAAACAGCAGGTCGGACGCCGGATCGGTGACGCCTTCAAATCCTTGTTCAAGATCAACCCGCGTACCGCCGGAGACGGCTACGCCCTCGACATCGCCGACTGGGCCGACGAATCCCGCGCCGACGGCGAAACCGTGCCCATCCCCACCCGCATGCAATTCGCGGCCGGCTCCCACGACCTCACCGACCCCGGCTTCCGGGACAGCGTCGAACGCGGCTTCGACCGGCTCGTCTCCTGCCCCGGCGAGTGGATCTACCAGTGGGACATCAACGGTCAACTCCTCGCCATCACCCGCGAAGCCCGCGGCTCCCTACCGGCCCGCCGGAAACTGAACGAACGCAAATTCGCCGACGACGTCCGCTCCGCGATCACCAAACCCGGCAAGGATCCCGTCGTCGCCGACGTCGCCGACTGGGCTGACGACGATTCCGACCAGCCGGCCGTCATCAACGTCGACTTCGGCACCCTTCCCCTCGGGGAACGCAAGGTCCGCGACCGTTTCGAGGACAGCCTCGACTCCCTCATGCAATCCCGCTGGCCCGACTCCCGACTCCTGTTCGACTGGCAGTTCGACGGCGGCGCCACCCGACTCGACATCGAATCCGTCGACCAGCACGACGACCGCGCTAAGCGGAAGTCCGTGGAGAAGAAACTCCGCAACGTCGTCGAATCGAAGTTCGGGCGGGCCAGCACCCCCGTCGACTGCGACATCCTCGACTGGCAAGACGGCCTGTCCGCCACCGGTGAAGCCCTACCTCAGATCGCGCGCGTCAATTTCGGGGCCGTCGACGTCAACAAGCGGGAAACCCGCGACGAGTTCCAGGACCACTGGGACTCCCTCGCCACCCACAACGACTGGCACTACGCATGGAAGCCCGCTGAAGGCGTCGTCACCATGACCGCCGTGCCCCGGCTCCCCCAGCAGATCGCCTTCCCGGACCCCGGAACACCCGAGTTCGACGAGGCAATCCGGCTCGCCAGAAAAGGCATTCTCCGGTTCGGCCCACAAAAGGGTGGCGGCTGGATCGACTGGGATCTCAACGAGACACCACACGGTCTAATCGGCGGGAAGACAGGCAGTGGGAAGGCCTTGGCCGCAACAACATTGGTGATTACACCGATTGGCTGGCGACAGCTCGGAGACCTCAGGGTCGGCGATCAGGTGTTCGACGAGAACGGTATGCCGACGACAGTTACCGGTGTCTACGATCAGCCGCTCGCGGACACCTGCTTCGAGGTGGAGTTCTCCGACGGCAGCGTGGTCGTCGCCGACGATCAGCACCTGTGGTGGACCGAGGATCGGGTTACTCGGGTGGCGCGGACGCAGCAGCGGCACTACGAGGGCACCCGCCAGCGGCGGTCGTGGCTGCCAGCGGAGACGGTGTCCGCGTTGCGGGCGGCTGCAGCGACTGCACGGCCGGACGAAACGATCACGCTGCCGGAGGCTGCGCAACTGGCGCGCCTTGGCGAGAACGAGATGGGTCCGCTACGGCTGCTGGCTGAGTCGATCGGCCCGGCCGAGGAAGTCCGCACGGAGGATCGCACGTACCACTACGGGCCGCAGGTGGTGTTCCAGCGGCAGATGGTGAAGGTCTACGACGGGGCTGCACTGACTGAGCACCTGGTTGGGAAGGCTCGTTCGCCACGGGCGTCGAAGGAACTGCGCGAGCATTCGACCGGGCTGATGGCGGCGTTGGTTGAACTGCGGGATCGCGGAGATGGGATCTGTACCCACGACATCGCTGCGGCGCTCGGTGTGGGGATCAATACGGCCCGGAACTGGCTGCGCACGGCAGCGTCCGTGGTGCCGTGGGAGAAGTGTGAGCGGCTGGTTCAGCTCACGGTCGCGGAGAAGACCGTCGTCCGGCCTGGTCCAGCGGTGCGGCTGTACCCGAAGGCTGCGTTACTTGCGCTCGCAGCAGACCGCGGTGAGAACGTCCTGTGGGATCAGCGTTCGCGGATGCAGTTGGGGCAGGTGCGAACCACCAACGAAATCCGGCACACTCTGCGCGCCAAGGGCGGTCAGGCCAACCACTCCATTCCGTGCGCGAAGCCGCTGCAGTTCCCCGACGCGAACCTGCCCATCGCTCCATACACGTTGGGCGCATGGCTCGGAGACGGAGCATCACGGGCTGCCAGCATCACGTCGATGGATCAGGAAATCGTGGACCGGATCAGCGCGGATGGCTACGAGGTTGTCCCCGGGTACCAGGTTCCTGGGGCCAAGGCCCGATCGTTCGGAATCCGTGGAATCCGCCGGGAACTCACCCAACTCGGGCTTCGGAAGAAGTCAGTTGCTGACGGCCAGACAAAGCACATTCCCTCCGCCTACCTGCAAGCAAGTGAGCAGCAGCGTCGTGACCTCCTGGCCGGTCTCCTCGACACCGACGGCACTGCCTCGCCATCCGGGTCTGTGCAGTTCGACAACACGAATGAGGCACTGGCACGCGGGGTTCTCGAGCTTGCTCGTGGGCTCGGCTACCGGCCGACGATGACGTCGAAGCCGGCCATGCTGAACGGCCGCGAGTGCGGGACCGTGTATCGGGTGTCGTTCACGACGCGCGACAAGGTGTTCGGGCTGCACCGCAAGCAGATTGCGCACGATGAGCGGACACGGTCGACGAACGCGGAGAAGCACACGCACCGCTACATCACTGATGTACGCAAGGTGGCGCCCGTGCCGATGCGGTGCATCAGTGTCGACTCCCCTGCCCGCCAGTTCCTCATCGGCGAGGGAATGATCCCCACCCACAATTCTGTCGCTCTGTCGATCGTGTTGTTCTACGCGATGGTGTTGCCGGACGTGTACGAGGTGATCGTGTGCGACCCGAAGCGCACTGACTTCACGTGGACGCCCGAGTTTCCGAGTGTGGTGCGGTTCGCTGCCACGGACACGGAGATCGTGGCGGCTGTCGGGTTGGCGAAGCAGTCGATGGATCAGCGGCAGACGATGTTGAACAAGTTGCAGATCCGGAAGCTGCAGTGGGTGCGGGACCGGTATTCGACAGATCGGGAGTTGGAGCAGGCGCACGGCCCAGTCCCCAAGCGGCTGATCCTGTTCTTCGACGAGATCGCGGACTTCCTGGCGAAGGGCGCGAACAGCGATGTCGAAGAACTCAAGGACGAGGCGCGCGCGGATCTGGAATCGATTGCCCGCCTGGGGCGTGCGATCGAGGTCAATATCATCGCGGCAGCCCAGAAGCCGGACGCGAAGATCATCTCCACACAGTTGCGGTCGCAGCTCGGATTCCGGCTCGGTGTGGGCCCGTTGGACCAGTACGAGTCGCAGCAGATTTTGAACTCGGATCACGGCACTCGGTTCCCGGATGCGGGTACGCCGAAGGGCCGGTCGTGGGCGTACGACCCGAAGAACGGCTACCGGCAGACTCAGGTGTTCTTCCTGCCTGACGATTCGATGGTGTGCCCGTGGGATCCGTCGGCGACACTGCTCGGCGCGAAGGACATGGCGCGTGATCAGTTGTCGGCGATGGACTTCGCGCAGGTCATGGTGACGAACAGTGATGGCGGGCAGGAGCCGCGGTGGGTTCGTGTGGAGCACGATGCCCCGGAGCCGGCCGCTGAGCCGATGTCAGCTTCCCCGGAACTCTCCGCACCTGTCCTGGACGATCCGGTCCCCACCGAGCCGGCTTCTGTCGATCCGATGCCGGCCGTCCCTGCGGTGGAGGTGGCGCCGTTGTCGATGGAGAAGGCGTTGGCTGCGGTTCAGGCGTCTGCGGTTGTTGCCGACGAAGGCTTCTTCGGCGGCGTCACCGAACCGGAGTTGCCGTTCCCCTCAACTAAGCGGGACGCGACACCGGCTACACCGGAAACCGCTACGCCACCATCTGTGACAGGCATCGACCCGTGGGGACTGTAAGCGCCGAAACGGCGCCCGAGACTCACACCCCTACTGAAAGGACCGCCATGACCACGGCAGCAGCTCTTCCTGATCTGATCCACTTTCCCGAGCCCGGCACGCCAGCGTTCGTCGAGGCAATCGACCTCGCTCGTCGAGGCATCTTCCGGTTCGGTCTGGCAGAAGACGGCAGCTGGGTGGACTGGAATCTCAGCGAGGCAGCGCACGGTTTGGTGGCCGGCCGGTGTGGTTCCGGGAAGTCTGTCGCCCTGTCGATCGTGCTGTTCTACGCGGCGTATCTGCCGGATCTCTACGAGGTGAACGTGTGCGATGCCCGCGGAACCGACTTCCGTTGGGCCCAGGGGTTCCCGAACGTGCAGATGGCCACGTCTGACGCGGAGATCGTTGCCGCGATCAAGGAAACGCGGCGGGCCATCGACGAGCGGCAGTCGTTTCGTGATCGCTGCGCTGCCGACCCGGAAGCCGAACGAGAGCACGGCCCTACCCCGAAGCGGCTGATCTTCTTCTTCGACAACATCGTCGACTTCTTCGCACCTACGGCGAGTGAAGACGACGACAAGGTGAAGGACCGTGCACGCGCAGATATGGAAGCGATTGCCCGGCTCGGTCGCCTACTTGATGTGCACGTCATCGCTGCCACGCAGCGGTTGGAGACGAAGCTCTTTCCTGCGGAGCTGCGGTCGCAGTTGAAGTTCCGACTCTCCGTCGGGGCAGTCGACGAGTTCACGTCTCAGCTGGTTCTCGGCTCTGATCACGGCACCCGGTTCCCGGACGATGTGTCCTCGAAGGGTCGGGCATGGGTGTACGACCCGGTCGACGGTCACCGCCTGGTCCAGCTGATGTTCCTGGATCCTGAGTCGACACCGTCTCCGTGGCAGCCTGATTCGAGCCCGCGGTGGGCGCACCAGCATCTGTGTGACCATCTTGCTGCGCTTGGCTACGGCGTGGCCGAGGCTGTCGACGGCGAGGCCCGCACAGTCCAGCAGTGGAGCCGGCCGTGACCAGCTCCCCCGGCTACTACGAGGCAGCAGGGACACGGAAATGATCAAGAGGGTCGTCGCGATTGTGTTGACGCTCGGGGTGTTGTGGGGGGTGGGTACGTGGGCGGGTGACGGTGCACCGATGTTGTCGCCTGCGTGGTTCTCTGCGATGCAGTCGAAGGTCAACGGTTTCCTCGATGGCAGTGAGCAGACGCTGCGCGACAAGCTGCCGGAACCGGGCTCGCAGTTGGAGTTGCCGCCCGCAGGTGGCGAGGGTGCGACTGGTTCGGGTGGTGCGCAGTGAAGTTGATCGGGTGGGCTGTCGTGGCGCTGGTGGTGATCGGGATCGCGAAGGGCACCATCGACGTCGACCTGTCGTCGGGCGGCAATGCAGCGTCGGAGATCGTGGCGAGCCTGCTCTCCGGTATTCGGGATACGACCGTCATGTTGATCCCGAATATCATCGACGGCGTGAAGGGGATGCTCGACAAGGTTCCCGACGCCGAATCTGCGGTGACGGCAGCACAGTTCGCAGCGTTCCCGTAGCTGGCCGCCGGCAGGTGCTGATGACGGCCCGAGCGCATCCTGTCCTGGATGTGCTCGGGCCGTTGTCGGTGCGGGTGCCAGACTGGGTTGATGTTGGGTTGGGAAATCACTGTCACCAGGCCGCAGATTCCAGTGCTCGGGCCGAATGATCGTCGGCTTGATCTGGACCGGCCGGATGCCACTGGCCTATTGAGCGTGCCGGACGATCTCAGCGGGGACCGTCTCGCGTCCTGGTCGGCGAGCTTCGGCGGAATGGACTGGGTCGATGCCGCTATCGGAGACTCCGCTGACGGGCGGGAACTCCGCGGCGGCGGATACCCCAACATCTACGCGATGCCGGCCGAGATCCTGCTCGACACGATTGATCTGCAATACGTGCGGACCACCGTCCTAGACAGGACACCACCGGATTTGTCAGCGATCGCGGCCGTTCCATCCGGCGAGTGGCTGCTGGTTGAGGCGTGGGACCAGTCCTGACTGCCGGCCCCGATTCGGGGTCGAGGTCAGCAGGCGGGGTCGCCTCCGTCGTTGTCTCGGGACGTGGAAACGTATGCGGCGTTGGCGTTTCCCGTGTACGGGGACGATGAGCCCTGGCTGGTTTGCCGGCCCGAGTACAGGCGCACGTTGACGAAGCCGCGGTCTGTGGTCTTGTTCGGCGCGGCGATCGGGGCTTGCTTCTCGAGTTGCTGGGATCGGTAGTCGACACTCAGACAACTGTTCGGCCCCTGCGTGTTGGTGCCGATCATTCGACTGTCCATCTGGGGCCCGTCCGGTACGAGCTGCAACGCCTTCCCGAGCGCCGATTCCTCATCGTGCGGTGTTGTGAACGCGAGCGTCGCTAGCCAGATGTAGGCGTCTTCGCCGCCTCGGCTGGCACTGGGGACATCGACGCACAGGATGGTGCTGTCGTCGAAACGGTACGCGCGGCCTTCTCCGAGCATGAACTCGCCGAGTCGTGACGTGCATTCGGAGGGGGGCAGGCCTTCGAATTTGCCGTCGTACCAGGCAAGTTTCGAGTAGATCCCACGCATTCCGTTGCCGTCGACTGGGCCGGACGTCATTGCGGTGGCGGGAGGGGCTTCCTCCGGCTGGTCCAGCATCGCGGGACAGTAGACGTCCCGGAGGTAGCCGTTGAGTGTGGTCGAGGCGCGTCTCGGCGCGCCTTGGGCGACATCTTCGTTGATGACCTCGTCCCAGGTCGTGTAGCCGTTTGCGGTCTCACGGCAGTTGTCCAGTTCGATCGACGCGAACCCCTGCCGTTCCTGGAACGTGGTGGCGCGATTGTCGAACCCGTATCCGGTTTCGTCCATCACATCACCGAGTCCGCAAACCATCTCGTCTGTGACGTTGGCCTTCGCCAACGCTGCTTCGACGCTTCCGTCGGTCGCCGGCAGTGCCGATCCCGCATCTTTTCCACATGGAGAGGTCTTTGCCTCGGGGGTGGGCTGCGTCGTTGTTGACGACGCAGCGGCCTCCGGTTGGGGTGCCGCACTCTGCGTGTCTTGGTCGGATCCGCACGACACAACGACCAAGCTCACCGCTCCGACCAGAGCTGCCAAGGTTCTTCCCGTACGCACTACGTGCCTCTTCCTGCTATCGCCTCCCCGACGAACCCGAACAGTCTGACATGCAGGGTGTCTGCCGCTGCAGGTCAGGAGTTCGATGGTGCCGGCGACCGTGGCACCGACCGCTGGCTGGGTTCCCTCATCGGTGGCCGGGTCGCCCGAACAGCGCCTTTTACGCTCCTCTCATCGGAGATGCGACGGAAAGGCACGCGAGATGGTGATGGGGCCGACACACGCAATGAGTGGGGCTGCTGCAGGTTTGGCGATGGCAGCGGTGCTGCCGCCAGCTTGGGGTGGCCCTACCACTGTGGCTGGGGCATTCGTGTTCGCTGGGGTGACTGCTGGCGCGGCACTGCTCCCGGATTTGGACAGTCCGCAGGCGACGGTCGCCCGGAGTTTTGGGCCAGCGAGTCAGGCGCTCGCGCATGTGGTGGAGCGAGGGTCTGCGGCGATTCATGCGGCGACGTCGACGCGGCGTGACGATCATCGGGAGAACGGTCACCGGACGGCGACGCACACGTTGGTGTTCGCGTTCCTTGTTGGGGCGGGGGTGGCGGCGTTGGTGTCGGCGTTCGGGAGGCCTGCGGTGCTCGGTGTGCTGTTCCTGATGCTGGGGTTGGCGTTGCGGGGCCTGTTCCCGAAGTGGGTGAAGAAGAACGATTGGCTGGCGGTCGCGGGGATCGCGGCTGGGCTGTCGGTGCTGGCGTGGGTGGCGTCGCCGGAGTCGGTGTCGGGGGTGGCGCTCGGTGCGGCGGTGACGGTGGGTGTGATCGCGCATCTGTTGGGGGATGCTGGCACGAAGATGGGTGTGCCGTTGCTGGCGCCGATCGTGTCGATCAATGGGAAGCGGTGGTGGGATGTGGCGCCGCCGTCGATGCTGCGGATCAAGGCGTCGGGGCCGGCCGACAAGATCCTTCTCGGGGTGTTCACTGTGCTGTCGGTGGTGCTCGCCTACCTGGTGTTGATGGCGCCGGCGACGTTGGGTGTGAACTGGGCGTAACCCACCTGCCAGCAGCTTCGGCCCTCACCGCACGCGCGGTGGGGGCCGATGTGTTTGTGCGGGGGGTGCTGGCGGCGGAGTGTGCAGCGGTGGGATCCGTCGGCCGTGGGTTGGTCGTACGATCAGGCCACACCTGATCCGAGGAGTGGTGCGTCCGTGACTGCTGAACCGTTGCCGTTGCCTGGGCTGACGTTCCCCGACCGTGGTGAGCAGCTGGCGCTTCTCGGGGAGGCGCGGCCTGTGCGGATTCCTGCGGAACTGTGGAAACTGTGGTTGACCGACGACCGGATTGTGGAACGATTCGAGTCGAAACGTTATGTGCGACAACATGATTCATGCCATCCGTGGCTCGGGGCGATCTCCTCGACCGGGCACGGTAGCTTCCGGGCTGCAAGCCTGCCGGGGCAGTCCCGTCGCGGAACCGTACCAGCCCACCTGTTCGCCTACCAGCTGGCCAACGGGGTGATCCCACGGCTGGGCTGGTCAGCGACCGACGACGCGACGCTCTGCCACCAGTGCGACTACGCCGGCTGCACCAACCCTGCACACATGCGTCTGGGCAACAACGCCACCAACCGGGCCGAGTACACGCTGCGGCGACGAAACCTGCGATCCCCGCTGGCGGACGTACGCGGATCCGCCGGCCGCAGTCATGCGATCGCCGACACTATCCGTGAAGGGTTGGCCGCCGGTGAGGGGCCGGCCGCGATCGAAGCCCGGATTCGGGCTGCCGAGGACGCCGGGCTGCCCCTGTCGCTGTGGTGATCTGCCGGCGATCAGCAGGCAGTTCGGGTGCGGGTCCGGTCCCCCGTCATGTAGCGGTCGTGACCGTTTTCCAGGAGCCTCCCACCCCACACGCCGGTCATCTTCGCGGTGAGCCCGTAGGCCAGGCACGACAGGACGAGTGGGCACTGGCCGCATTCGTCGCGGGCAGCGTTGAGTTCTTTCAAGGTTGTCGGGAACCAGTTATCGGGGGTGTCGGTGTGGGCGCAGCGGGCCGCCCAGTCCCCGGTGGTTGCCGGGAGCAGGGTGGCCAGTGGTGGGCGTTCGGTCGGTCCGGGCATGGGGTGTTCTCCGGAGGCTAGATGGCTGCGCGGGTTTCCGCGGCGAGCGCCTGGTACTCGCCGTCGTCGAGGAATCGGCTGAGTCGTTCCTTGAGGACGGCAGCTTCTTTGTGGGCTGCGACGCCGCGACGGTAGGCGCGGGTGGAGTCGTGGCCGTCGGGGTCTGGGGTGGTCTCGTACCCGTTGTTGCGGGCCCAGGTCGGGTAGTCGGCGTCGTAGCGGTCTGCGCGGCCCACGGCGGACAGTAGGGCTTCGCGGACGGTGGGTGCGGAGTTGTCCGTGCTGCTGCTGTTGCTGGTGTAGACGGGGACGGCCATTCGGGTGCGCCGGCCGTCCTGGTTGTCGGAGCGGACGATGTCCATGCGGGTGCGTTTGATGAGGTCGCCGTCGTCACCGAAGCCGTCGGGGTCGGGTTCGTAGGTGTTGGTGTAGGAGCCGGTCATGCCGGCCTCGTGTACGAGCATCCCGGATCGGGAGAGTGGGGTGTTCGGGCCGAGTTGGTATTGGCCGCCGGGGAATGCGCCGCGCACGATGGGGACTGCTTGTTGGCCCCACCGGTGGCGGCGTTCGTCGGCTTCGTTGCTCATCTGCTGCTCGGCGCGGCTGATCTGTTTCAGCTCGTTGCGGAGTGCGTGTTCGCGTTTCTTCTTGTCGCCGTGGGTGGGGGTGTAGCCGTGGGCGAGTCGTTCGGCGCGGGCGGCGGCTTCCCCGATGCCGTCGGGGGTGGCCCGGTATTCGTCTTCGCGGGTGGCGAGGTCGGCGCGGGCGGCTTGGAGTGCGGCCTCGGTTTTGTTGCGTTCAGCCTGGAGTGCTGTGGTTTCAGCGTTCAGTTCGGCGACACCGTCGGGCAGGTTGTCGGTGTCGCCGGTGGTCGCGTCGATGGATGCGAACAGTCGGTCGAGGTCGTCGAGGCCTTGTTCGTCTGCGGCCTTGTTCAGGAGGGCGTCGCGTTGTCCGTCGATGTGGCTGAGGTGTGCGTCGAGTTCGTCGGTGCGGCTTTCGAGTTGGGTGACCTTCGCGGCGGCCCGGTCGCGGGCGGTGCGGGCGTGGCCGCTGCACCGGTAGGGGCCGCCGGGCTCGTTGCTGCTCTTACACATGGTTCCTCGCGGTCAGTACAGGTCGTCGATGCGGAAGTCGGTTTCCTCGAGGACTGCGTCGAGGGCTCGTTTCGCTTCGATGGCGTTGTCGATGAAGTCCTTCGCGGTGGCGAGTTGCTGTCGGAAGGAGTGCAGTTCGGTGTCGTCGACGGAGTCGAGGAAGTTGGGGAGTTTGTCGCGGACAGCGGTGACGGCAGGTAGTCGTTCCCCGATGGAGTTGATGTCTTCGAGGTTGCGGACGAAGTCGCCGTGTTCGCGGAGTGCGGCCATCGCGGCCCCCATGTCGAGGAGTGCGCCGTCGAGCATTCCGGGTGGGGTGGGGGGAAGGGCGAAGTCGTTGGGGTCGCCGAATGCGTCGGCGGCGGCGCCACCGGTTCCGGGGTGGCTGTCGCGGCCGTTGCCAGGGGTGCGGGGCTGCGGGTCGGTGGGGCTGTAGTCGCCGTAGTCGTCGTCGGGGTCGTCCCGCTGTTGGGTTTGACGTGGGGAAACGGCACGCCCCCCGTGTTCGCCTTCGCCCTGGATCGAGTCGAATGCGCCGTCTGGTGCATCCGGTCGCACATCGTCGGGGTCGGGGCGTGGGCGGCGGCCGGCAGCCTCGTTGATGACGTCGTCGATGACACCGCTGACATCGTCGGCGGTGGCGTGCTTGCCGCGGGAGACTTCCTCGACACGGTCGGCGATCTGGTCGACCAGATCCCGGTCCCCCACCCGGTCCACGCCGGGCGAGATTTCCCGCAGCGGACGTTCGGGGATGTCGAGTTCGGTCATGTCGACGCCGGTGCGTTCCGCGACCGCCCACGTCAGCCAGGCGACGCGAGCCATGCGGTGCACGTGAGAGTCGCCGTACGGGGCGCCGGTGCGGGGGTTGATCAGTGACCCCTTGAACTCCCCGAGCAGCATCTCGCGGGGGGTCGGGTAGCCCAACGCTTCGTGGGCGCGCCGCCGGAACAGTTCACGCATCGTCGACTGGAAGGTGTCGGCGGCGTCGATGGCCTTGGTGATCAGGGCGCGTGCTTCGTCGGGGCTGCACGGGCCCTCACCGGGGGCTCGAACATCCGCGTCGAGGATGTCGAGCCCACCGGCTGCGGCCGCGACGGCCGCGTCGATGTCGTCGGTAACCGACATGGTCACTCCCTGCTGTTAGGCGCCGGCACTCTGGCCGGGGATCGCGGAGTCGGCGCCGTGGTTGTTCTGGCCGCGGGTGGCGGTGTGCCGCTGCCGGTTCGCCTCATCGCGTTCGGGGTCGATGCGGGTGACCCAGTCGGACGGGCGGATGCGGATAGGGTCGCCTGCGGCCCGTTCGAGGGCCGCGTATCGGGCCGATGGGGTGGGGGCGATGTAGAAGCCGCGGCCCTTCCGGAGTGCCCGGGTGCCGAGCAGTCCGGCGAGTTCCTGCCGGTAGTGCGCTTCCTGCGGGGTGCCGCGATGCTTCGGGGGGATGTCGACGGTGATGCCGCCGTCCTTGTCGGGGCGCACCGAGAACGACACGCGTGGGGGGCGGCCGGCGAGGAGTTTGCGGACCCGGTGGGTGACCTGCTTGGTGTCGTCGAGGTCGACGGGCTTGCCGGTGCGCTTCGACTGTTCCTCCGAACGCGCCCACTGGTCGGGTTCGGGGATCGGGTTGCCTGCGGTGTCGCGGGGCGGCATCGCGGCCGGGGCGGCCATGCTGCCGCCGTTGCTGGGGCGGGCCTTGTACATCTGTACGAACTCGCTGTTCGCGCCGGCACGCATCTTCTGAATCTTCCCGTAGGACAGTCGGTTCTGCGTTCCGATGGGGGCGTCAGCTGCGGTGTTGTCGGCGGTCGTCGGGCCTCCGGGCTGGGCCTTGCCGGCGTTGACGGCCTGGTAGCGGTGGGCCAGCATGTTGCTGGTGCCCTTGAGGTGGCGGCACCACTTCTTCTCGGCGTAGTCGTCACAGCTGCATTTGAGGCCGCGGCCGCCGGCGGTGGAGAACGGGGAGATCACGCGGCGGCCGTCGAGGTCTTCCCACACGGCGATGGTGCCGGACACCATCGCGTCGGGGTAGCTGGCGCGGACGGGCGGGTTCGCGATGTGCCCGGCGTCGGCGGTGCTGAGAACGTCCGGGGTGCGGGCGGTGACGATGCTGCCTTCGATGACCTGGTTGTTTTCGCCGCGGATGCGGAAGGTGCGGTTTTCGGTGCTGAACTGCTGGCGGCGGTGCATCGGCTTCGCTGCGGCGGCGCCGCCCTTCGTCTGGGCGAGGAGGGTGCGGTAGGCGCTGCTGGCGGCGAGTTCGCGGGCCTTGTATTCCTCGCTGGGGCTGCCGGGGACCGGGCAGCGGTGGCCGGTGTTCATCGACGCGAACTGCCCACACGACGGGCACTTGCGCTGGACCAGGGATTCGGCGTAGTCGTCCTGGTTCTCGAACCCGTAGTTGTCGAGCTGGGGGCCGCGAATCATGCCGAGATCGTTGATGGCTTTGCCGAACGATTCGTCGCTGTCGAGCATGGCCTGCACGTTCTCCGGGGAGACACGCCGCATGAACGGCCGCGACTGCTTCGTCAGGCCGTCCTTGGTGGTGTAGTCGTGGGCCTGCACCACCAGCAGACCGTTCTCGGGGTTGTAGGACACTTCCTTGATCCACGAGGTGGATCCGCCGCGGGCCTCGAGTTCCTTGTCGAGCCGCTTGCCCTGGCGGCCGATCTGGCGTTGCGCGTCACGCAGCTCGTCGTCGTCCATCTCGGGGTTGCCGGCGAGGATGCCGTCGATGCGCTGTTCCTGCACGGCGCGGAACGCGGACACGCTCTCGTACTGGCCGGGGAAGTGCTGGTTCATCGACGCCTGCAGTTCGTCGTCGGTCCGGCCGATCATCTTGCGGATCTGGCCGGCCTTCGCGGTCCGGGTGAGGATGTCCGCCTGCTGCTGCAGTGACTGCTTCTTGGCGACGATGTCACCGTTCGGGCAGCCGCCACCGGTGTGACCGAACTGGCCGCACTTCTCGCAGCGGATCTGGGCGCCTTCGGATTTCGGGTCGATGAAGGATCGCAGTTTGTGTTCGGGGCGGATCGCGGGGCGGGTTTCGAGGGTGTGGACGGCTTGGAGGCGCCGCTGTTCCATGATGCGCATGGTGTCGCGGGCGCGACCGGAGATACCGAGGTCGGACTGGTCGCGGGCGGTGATGCCGGCGCCGGCCATGCTGTTGCGGTATTCGTCGGTGAGGCTGATGTTGGAGAAGTCGCCCTTGCGGTTCATCAGCTGATTCCATTCGCGGCGTGCATCATCCATGCTGATGCCGCGGTGGCGGGCGTTCATTTCGAGGAAGTTGTTCTTGGCGGGCCCGATGCGTTCGAGGATCGCCCCCATCCGCATGATCGAGGCGAGTTCGGCGGGGCTGTTCATCTGCTCGAGTCGCAGGGGCCGCCCGTGTTCGCCCTTACCGGACTTGAGGCGTTCGATCTCTTGGTCGATGCGGGTGATGAACCCGGGTTGGCCGCCGCGGCCAGGAGAGACGCGGTATTTGGCTTCGTCGGAGAACGCGGTCGAGTCGGCGACGTTCTGCCGCACGGCCTCCCAAATCTGGATCTGGGTGTTGCGCCACTGCTCGGGGTCTTCGGTGAACTGGCGGTTCATGTCCTCGAGCTGGTGCTTGAACTCGTGCTGCGACGACTGCACTTCGGCGTCGTGGAACGCGTCGCCGCCCATCTGCCGCTGCAACGCCTTCGTGAAGCCGATGACGAATGACCGGCCCTTGTTCTCTCGGCAAACCATTGCCGCGTCCCTCCTGTGCGGTGCGGGTAGTGCATCTCCGATGGGGGTGATCATGCCGTGTTTTCCGCGGTCACGCCACCACCCTGTCCAGCTATATGCCCAGGCCAGAGGCTTGGGAGGCGGTGTTTACGTGGGGGTCGTGAGGTCTGTGAAGTATTGCTATCGCAGATAGTCCTGACGGTCCCGCACGCACATCGCTACTTGTCCGGTTGCGCTGCGGATCCTTCCGAGGACCGGGCATCGACCGCGGCCTGCACGAGGATCGCTTCGGCCTCACGGAAGAAGTCGTCGGGCTGCTCCGCCGGCGTCACCGACAACCGGACAATCCCTGCCTCGGACAGCGATTCGATGTAGTCGTCGGGCGTGTCGATCCGCAGCACAACCAGGTTGCTGCGGGTCGGCACCTCCACTTCCTCGTCGTGTTCGTTCAACCGGATCAGAGCCGACTCGGGGAACGGGATCGGCTCCCACGGCGCATAGTCGCCGGTGTTGACGACCAGCCGGGTGTCCGCGGTCCACACGCCCCGCTCGACGGTGGTCTGGGTGAGGGTGCCGTCGACACCGTCGACGAGGACCGGCACCTCTTCGATCACCCCGGCCGGCGACATACCGTTGTCGTCGCCGGCCGACACCAACAGCTGCTGCTGCTCGTCGGTGAGGATCTGCCAGGTGCCGTCCGTGCGGGCTGTGTCGTTGATCCCGGCCTGCAACCGGACCCGTATCCCGTCGGCGTGCTGGCGGCGGATCAGCGCCATCTCGTACTGGTTGCGGGCGATCTCGTCGCTGTAGTGCATGTGCGCGGCGAACGCCGCCAGATCGGCGTCGGTGGCGGCGACATCGATGTTGTCGGCGCCGGTCTCATCGGCTGCGGCCACAACGTCGTCGAACGGTTCGATGTCGTCGTCGTCCGGTGCGGGGACCGGGTTCGCGTCCAGAACATCGACGGCGGCAACGAGTTCGGCGTACCGCTCCCCCAGCATCATCGCGAGGACGTCTTCGACACGGTCCGCGTACACGCGTTTGCCGTCGAACGCGACGTCGTACAGGAATGGGCGCAGCTGCCCGACCATCGGCAGCAGCCGGCCGTGTGATTCCCCGACAGCGTGGACGTGTCCGTCATCGACGACGAGCGGCCCGCACGGCAGGTTCGGGTTGGCGGCCGCGGCATCCTCACGGCTGATCGGGGTGATGCGTGGCGTGTTCGACATGGGGTGCGCCTTCCTGCCGACGATGTCGGCGACCGTGGTTGTCGAACACGGTACGAACCCCATTTCCGGTCATGCCCGTCTCGCGTCGCGGTTACTCAGGTGTGGGCGAGTTCGTCGACGACCGCTTGGGCGACGACCGGGATGAACGATTCCGGGGTTACCGACGTCAACACGGTGGCGCGGGCGGGGATGACATCGGCAGTGACCTGCACCGATGGCAGTACCCACAGGACGACGACCCCAGCATCGCGGAGCTTGTCGACGGCGTTGTCGATGCCGGCCGCATCCTGTTGCGGCAGTTTCCCGTCGGTCAGGACGACGACGACGCGGGCCCCGTCACGGTCGAGGATGCGGCTGTCGGCGATCACTTCCGCCAGGGCGGTGTCGCAGCCGTCGGAGCCGGATCCGCTGTCGATGACGCGGGGCACTTGGGCGGGTGCGGTGCCGGGGCGGATCACTTCGAAGGTGTCGCCGCCGAACCCGCGGACAGTGCAGCTGCCGCCGAGTTGATGCACGGCCGAGGCGACAGCCCAGCCGAGGGGCCCGGCATGGTTCGCCCACGGGGACATGGTCAGGGATGCGTCGAACACCATCGCGAAAGTCAGGTGGACGCGGGCGCGGGGGGCGATGGCGTGGCGCGTCCACGGTTTCGCAGTGGCCTGCAACCCGAGGCGGGTTTGGGCGCTGAGCCGCACCAGCTCTCTCGTGTTCAGGCGGCCGGCCGGGTGGGCGACGGCCTGGGTGTACATGCCTGGGGAGCGGTAACTGGCGGTGGAGAGTCGGGCAGCGAACTGGTCGCGGGCGGCGCGCTCGAGGTTGGTGGGGTCGGTGTAGCGGAGCATCCGGTGGTGGGGCAGCCCGGTTCCGGCTTGCCCGCCGTCGACATCGACTGTGGTGGTGGCGGGAAGGGGTGCGGGTTCGGCGGTGTCAGCGAACTGTGCGGCGGTGTCACGGCAGGTGCGGGCGGCGTCGGCGATGGCGTCGACGGTTGGGGTGACCGCCTCCCACAAATCGGTAGTGGCCAGCGCATCTGGCATGTCCCCGCAGAGGGCGTCGACGGCGTCGGCGAACGCCACACCCAACTCTTCCCAACCGGCCCGATCTGTCACGTCGAGACTCGCCGCCCGACGCCACACACCCACACACCCGGCCAGTGCGGTTCGGGCACCGCACTGCACGAGCCACTGCTTCACCGGCCGCGACACGTACGCCGGCAACACCATCAGATCCACGCGCGGAAGGATCTCGGTGACCATCAGCCGCACCAGATCCCGCTGACTCATCGTCCGCGACGCCCCCACTGACACGGACAGTGCGGCCTGCAGCATCGGCCGCTCCCCCGGCCTCGCCGCCGCGAGCCGCGCTTCGCACACGATCCGCGCCAACCCGCGGGCCGCCAGCCAACCTGCGGTGCCGTCGCAATCTGGGCCGCGCCACCAACCGTCGACGGCGATCATGCCCAGCGCGGACGCCACCAGACCGGACGCTTCCGGGCATGCCATCCGGTGCACCATCGAATCCATCCGAGACTCCGGTGCGATCAACTCCCTTAGCCGGGCGACGTCGACCAACAGTCGATCAGGGCTGTACGCGGCCAGCACCGGTGCCGCCAGCAGAGGATCACCATCGACACCGAACAGGTGGACGTCGATGCGGGTGTCGATCAACTCGACACCCGCAGCCACAATCGACTCGACGACTGGCGTCCAAGGGGCCGGAACTGCGCTCAATATGATCACTCCAAAGTCTTGACCACGGGCGATGCCACAGCATTGTGCCTGCCGTCGTTCGGGTATCGGCCGACAGCAGGAGTTGCTGCCGGCGGTCGCCGACACCGATCGAGAAGGGCGCCCGCGTGATCGTCTTCGGGATTTCCTACACCACTGACCGTTTCGCCCACGAGGTGAACGACGCCCACGTCACCTTCGTCACCGACGGTGGCGTGTACGTCACCGGTCCCGTGCAGAACCTGAGGATCAGCCGCACCGAACCCACCACCGCGGCCCTGACCGATCTGGCCGGCCGGGTACTGGCCGCCGCCGACGCGGTCGAACGGCAAGCCGGCCGCGACACCCCCGGCGGGGTGCCGTGCCGGCCGCTGCTGGTCGCACACAACGGCGGTGACAGCGCCGCCATCCCCGACGACGCCACCGACACCTGGAAGACGATCGCGATGCGGTTCGTCGACCAGTTCCTACGCATGGACGGCCTGGCCGCCGACATCCCCGGCTTCGTTGAACGCGCCGAATGGGCCCGCACCGCGGCCGAACCCGCCCCCACCGATCCGACGTTCGTTCCCGGATACATCCCCCGGGTCATCGACGGCGTCCACAGCGACATCGACACACTCCGCCAGGCCCGCAAATGGGGTCTGCACATCATCCAGTCCGGACCTCCCGGCACCGGCAAGACCACCGCCGCCCGCGCCGCCCACGGAGACGACCTGGTCATCACCGCCTGCTACGACGGCATGGTCGTCCAAGACCTCGTCGGACAGTATCTTCCGGAACCCGGCCAGGCCGGGGTGTTCCGGTGGGTCGATGGGCCGCTGGTGCAGGCGATGTTGCAGGGCCGACCGCTGCTCCTGGACGATTTCGGGTGGATGCCACCCGGGGTGCAGGCGACGCTGCTGCCGGTCCTCGACCACCAGCGCACCCTGACAGTTCTCGACCGCCCCGACGGGCAAACCATCACCGCAGCAGAAGGGTTCGCGGCGGTCATCAACATCAACCCGGGGGTGGGTTTCGGGATCACCGGCCCGATCTACGATCGGGTAGCGTTCGAGCTGCACGTGCCTGTGGATCTGAAAGCGGCCGAACAGTTGGATGTGCCACGAGGATTCGTCGCAGTGGCACGCCAACTGCACAACCTTGCCGAAGCGGAAGCGGTGAACGGGATCGACCGGTGGGTGCCGTCGATGCGGTCCCTGCTCAATGCCCGCGATCTCACGCTGGTGTTCGACGAGCACTTCGCGGCGTCCGCCCTGGTCAGCGAATGCCCGGCCGGGGAGCAACGCACCCACCTGCAGAACCTTCTCACCGCCGAGTTGGGGCTCGGCCGCGATCAACCCGAACCGCTGCAATCACGTTCCCTGTAACAACGACTGTGGGGCCCACCAGCAGGAAACTGCCGGTGGGCCCCACAGTTGTTCGCGCAGTCGACCTCCGGGCGGGCGGGCCTCACACCGGCCGTCCGGGACTACAGCGAGTCACGACCCCAACCGTGATGTCGGGGGGTGAGCACCACGGGCGGGGTCGTGCACAACAGCAACAACGCGGTGCTGCCATGCTGCCGCCCATCGTAGGACAACCGTCACCCGAGGTACCGGATTCCGCTCCCCACAGCGGCGTCAGCTGGCTGGCAGGTGACTAATTGCCGCCGTTCAGGAACCGCGCACGCTCGGCCGCGTCCTCCGACGACGAGTGGGAGGACTCGTCCTCCCACTCCCCGTTCGGGTGGTAGTAGCCGACCTCGTAGACGCCTGACTGAAAGAATCCGGGGGATCGGGCCTCTCGGTACACGTAGCTCATCGTTCGCCTTTGCTCGTAGTGTTTTCCGTCAACCGGGTGACGTCCCCGGCAGTATCGCAGTGCCACTTCGGGATAGTCAGCGGCGTGCACGCCGGACAGCGCGCCAGAGAGACTGGTTGCAGGTCGAACGGAACCGTTCGTGTCGCTGTGACGTCCAACCACATGTGACCGACTACGACCTCATTCGGATTGCCGAACTACATGTCGATGGGGATCCCATGGTGATCGAGGAACTGCGTCGAGACCCGGAGGCTGCGGCGGTACTTGATGCTCTGGACCGTGTGGTCCGAGATCTTCACGCCGCCAGGGAAACCGCGCACTGACATGTAGTAACGGCATGTCCCCTAACTGCCGCACTTCGGCTCCGCCGCGTCGGCCTGACAGTCACGCGGCCAGTGCTGCCAGCGAGGTTCCGGCGGCGATCGTGGCGAGGCGCTGCTGCTGCTCGCCGATCCCACGACTGCCGGCTAGCGGGGTGGTGGCGTGCGGCCACACCTGCAGGACCAGTCGGGTGTAGTCGCGGCCGCCGAGCGCGATGACGTGGGGCCGGTCGAGGATCCCCTGCGTGCGGGCCTGCCGGATGACGTCGTCTGCGGTAACCGCGCCGGGCTGTCCGAGCCGAAGGTCGTACGGGGCGACGGGTTCGTCGAGCCTGAGCAGACCGTGCTTACCCGACAGGATTCGTGTCGATTCGGTGTTAGTGAGAGCAGCGGCAGCCCGCAACCCAAGCCGGTGGTAGGTGCCGGTGTAGAGGTGGCTGGCGCGGACAGGTTGCGTGGTCGGGACTTTCGCGGCGCCGCACGGGACTATCACCAGCGGCCGACTGCCGGCACCGGCGTTGTCGCGGGATGTCTGCCGGTCGTGTTCGATGTGGTCGGCGATGGTCCACCGCAGCCACTGCCAGCCGTCCCGGTCGGCGAGGTCGAACACGCCGCGGGTGTGGGCGGCGACGTGGAACGGGGCCGTCCACAGCTGCAGGTCCGTGTTGGAGAGGCTGATCTCGATGCCGTCGTAGGGGCGGAGCAGTCGGGTGTTCCGGGGGCCTACGGCCAGGGGGATACCGACGTGCTGGCCACCGGTTTTCGGGCCGATCCCGGGGAGGGATTCGACGAGCCCTACCTCGGTGATCAATGCCCGTCCGGGTTGCGGTGCGGTCAGCGTCGGGTCGGTGTACCGGTAGGTGGGGGCGTGTATTCGAGGCATCAGGGGTTTCCGTTCTCGCCGGGCCGGGTGGCCGTCCACGACAGGTGTGGGGCGGCCACCCGGCCAGGGCGTGTGTTCAGGCGTCGGCGGTGACGACTTCGGTGGCGCCGAGCGGGTTTCGGGTGAGTTGGTGCACCGATGCTGCGTAGTCGAGGACTTCGTCGGTGTGCGAGATCAGGATCGGGGAGGCGAACAGTTCCCCGATCGTCTCGACGATCGCCCGCCGTCCCTCGTCGTCGAGGTACTGGGTGATCTCGTCTCCGAAGATCTGGTCCGGCAACCCACCGTCGGTGACCTGCATGGAGATGCCGAGCCGGAATGCCAGACCGGCGCGGGCCTTCTCGCCGCCGGAGAGCAGCTTGGTCTTGCGTAGCCGGCCGTCGACCAGTTCCACGCACGGCACGAAATCCGAGTCGAGGTGGAAGGCGACGTGTTCGCCGCCGAACCGTTGCAGCAGTTCCGTGGCCGATTCCGAGATCTGCTGGGCGTATTCGGCCAGCAGATCCTGGCGTAGCGCGGTCAGCGAGTCCGCGATCCCTCGGGCGACCTCGGCGTCCTGCAGTGCGGTCCGCTTCCGCTGCCACTGGTCGCGGGCCAGGTCGGCATCGTCCGTCAACTGCAGCATGCCGGTGTTCGTGGCCGACAGCAGTGCGCGGGCGTCGCTGGCGGCGCGTTCGACGATGTCGAGTCGGCCCCGCGCTTCGGTGGCGGCAGTCTCGGCATCTGCCACGTTCTGCGGGTCGGGGGCGTCGACGACGGTTGCTTCGGTGTCCCGGACCGTGGTGCGGGCGCGGGCGAGTTCCTGTTCCGCGGTAGCGACGTCGACCAGCAGTTGCCGGTGTGCCAGCAACTCCTGGCCGCGGGCGTTCACCGATCCCAGCGTTGCCCGCGCCACGGTCAGGCAGGTGGCGGCATCGGTGGGGTTGTCGAGGGTTGGGGCGATGGCGGGGTCGAGGCTGCGCAGCAACCCCACCAGAGCATCCAGTCCCTCCTGTTGGGCGACGGTCGCGGCCTGCGCGCGGCTGCGGGCCTGCTCGGCGTGGTGACGGGCCTGCTCGGCCTGCTGCAGCGCCCGCTGCGCGGCGGCCATCGTGTTCTCGGCGGCGCGGCGGCGGCCGGTCATGGCGGTGACGGTGGCGGCAGCCTTCTCCGCTGCAGTCTGCGCCGTGTTCCGCTGCTGCTCGAGGTCGGCGATCAGTTCGGTGAGGTCGCTGATCGACTGCCGGCAGGTGGGGCAGTCGGCGTGCCCGTCAGCGGCGTGCAGCACCTGCAGGGACTTCGCCAGCTTGTCGGCCTCACCGCGGGCGGCGGCCTGCTGACGGTCGGCGGCACGCATCGCCTGGTCGGCCTGGTCGCGGTCGGTTTCGGCGGCCTGCAGTTGCGCGGCCACGTCTGCGGTGTTGATCGCTGCGGCGGCCTGTTCCCCTGCGACGGCGTCCTGTTCGGCGGTGTCGACGGCCTTGACGGCGGCGGCGAGCGAGGCACCTGCGGTGGTGATCGCGGCGACAGTCTCCTGCAACCGGGTGATCCGGTCCCCCAACACGTCGACGGTGGTGTCGGTGAGCTTCTGGTCGGCGACGAGTACCCGCATCTCCGCCACACGGCGTGCGGCGGCGTCAGCGACCGCCGTCGCCGCGACGACAGCATCACGGGACTGTCGGGCGCGTCGCTCATCGGCCCGCAACTGCACGGCCGTGATGTTCGCCTGCTCCCATTCGGTGCGGGCCCGGTCAGCCTTCGCGGCCGCCGCCTGATGTTCTGTGTCCGCTTCCTGGTGGGCCTTGATCGCTTCCTGCTCGCGCTGTTCGGCGTCGGCGACCGCTTCCGGTGATCCGATGGTGCCGTCGGCGACAGCCTGCTTGTCGCCGGCGTCCTTGCGGGCCTGGTCACGGAGCTTCGTCACCTGTGAGACACCGGTGTGTTCCTCGACGAGGGAGGTGACCTCCGACGGGGTGGCGGTCGCGAGGGTGTCGACCTCGCCCTGGGCGATCATGTTGGCGCCCCGGAACGCGCGCCCCGACATGCCGAGGATCTTGGTGACCTCCGCAGTCAGCAGTGTCGGGGTCATCCCCTCGATTTCGGTGCCGTTGCGCCACATGCGGGCGGTGGTCTTCTCGACGGGCTTGCCGCCGCGGGTGCCGCGACGCATCTCACGCACGGTCCGATAGGTGTCCTGCCCGTGCCGCCAGGTGATGTCGGCGCCAGCGGGGGCCTTGTCGTCAGCCTTGTCGTGGCGCAGGTCGACCAGGTCGATACCGGGGCCGGGGTCACCGTAGAGGGCGAATCCGATCGCACCAAGGAACGACGACTTGCCGGAGCCGGGCGGGCCGATGAGGGCGTGGATGCCGTCCGCGTCGAAGTCGAGGGTCATGTCCTCGATCGAGCGGTAGTTGTAGATGCGGCCGGTGATGATCTGCATGCGGGGTTCCTCAGGTTTCCCGCACGGTGCGGGTCGATTGGGTGTGGCGGCCAAGGTAGGTCGCGCCGCTGACGGGTGCGGCACGACCTACCGGTCAGCGGGGGTCGGTGGGGGCCAGGTTCTGCAGTGCCCGCTGGGTGTGGGTGATCACTGGGCCGCGGACGTCGTCGACGAGGTTGCGGAGAACCGCCCCTACACGGCCCTCCTCGAGGCGGTCGGTGAATGCCTGCGCGAGGTCGGCGTTGCGGGGACGCCCACCGGTGTCACCGCCAGCGGATGTGTCGGTGGCGGCACGGAAACCGAAGTCGTTCGGCAGCGGGTCTTCCCACGCGAACGCCCAGTAGGCGGCGCGGCCGGCAGCGGCAGCCCACTCCCCCGCCAACGCTCGGATGCCGTGACGTTGCGCGTTCGTGGTGTGGGAAATCTTCTGCCGCAGAATGTGTCCGCCGTCGCCGGTGACCTCGGCGGATTCATCGTCCCACCAGTCCTGTGTGGCGAGGCGTTCACGGACGATCTGGTTGATTTCGTCGATAGTCTTACCTCGGGCGTCGATGGTGTCGAAGTCGATTTGGGGGCGCCGCCACACGTAGCGGGGTGTCACGGTCACCCGTCCGTCCTTCGTCAGTTCCAGCAGGAGCCAGCCGCGGGCGCAGATGTCGTCGGAGAATCCTCGGCCGATCAGTGATCCGGTCATCCACACCTGGCCGCGTTCCCGCCCGTCGGCGGGTCCGAACCCGGGAATCGGGCCGGGGGTGTGGTAGTCCGACAGGATCGACTGGTCCCATCCGCGGTTGGCCCATTCTTCTGGGACTACCCGTTCAGCGCCGTGCCGGTCGTCGGCACCGAACAGGCGGCCGTCGGCGGAGAAAATGCCGTGGGAGACAAGAATGTTCACTCCCCCTTCGATCGGCTGGGGGTCGATGGTGATGCCCCGTTCGGGTAGCCGCGGGTCGAGCCCGTTGTGGGAGACGACGTGCAGGTACAGGGGCACATCGGGGAGCGGTTGGTGCACTTCGTAGTAGCCGGGGACCGGCCCGATCATGTCGCTGTCGGGGCGGCCCGCGTCTGGGAACACCGCGTAGCGGCCCAGTTCGGGCTGGTGGAGCAGTGCGGCCGCCGACACTGAGGTTCCGGCGCCGACGTCGTGGTTTCCGGTGTTGACGATCGCGGGAATGCCGGCGGTGATGCGGAGTGCGTCGGTGCGGCGTTCGGCGTTGACCGCGCGTACGGGCGGGTGGTGGACGTGGAAGGCGTCACCGCCGTTGACCTGGAAGTCGACACCGGCGGCGATCATGTCCTGCTGCACCAGCTCGTAGGTGATGTAGCCGTCGACCTCGCGGATGTTCAACCCTGACGGATGCTTTCGTGCCATTCCGCGCATGCCGTAACCGGCGTGGGCGCACCCGAAGAATCCGGCCTTCAAAACCACGTCGTTGTTCATGGAAGGAAGTGTCCCGACCTCCGTTCGGGAGTGCGGCACTTCTGTGTGATCACCGGCCGGCGGTGCCCGCACCCGGGTGGCGCGCGGGCGGTGGCCCAGTTCACATCTGCGGTTGGGGACTGGACTCGGCGGGTGTGACTACCGCGCCGGACCCCGGTGACGTGCTATTTTCTCAGCTATCGGAGATAGGCACGCCCCCCAACTACACATCAGGACACATCATGGCCATCACACCCATGCGTGGGCGGGTCCAGTCCCCCCCGCAGCAGACAACGATCCCCACTGGCCCGCGCGACGTTTCACGCGACCTCGAACGGTTGCGTGCCCGCTCCGCCCTGCATGCCGCTCACCTGCGTCGCACCGGCCGCCCACCGGCGTCCCCCGCCACCAGCCGCGCCACCCTCGACGCCTGGCGTCAGGCCGCGAGCCGGGTATCGAAAACCGCTGCCTGCAAGGATGATCAGGATGCGTTCATGCTGCCTGACCAGCCGGACACCGTGTCGACGGACTCCGCGGTCCTGCCGGCAGCCACGTTCGCGGACCTCAACACCGAGAAGCGGTACGTGAACGCCCGCGTCCGCGCGGCCCGCGCCGCGATCAGTCTGTGCGAGCAGTGCCCGATCCTCGCCAAGTGCCGTGCCGACGTTCTCACCGACATCGAGGCCGGCACCCAACCCACCGACGCCGTGGTCGCCGCCGTCGCATGGACCTCCCAGGGGCTGCCCGACCCGCACGTCCACGACCGTGTCACCGATCTCGACCGGGACCAGCACAGCCTCGACGCACTGGCCGGCACCGTCGTCTACCGAGACGACCCCGCCACCAACTGGATTCCTGCAGATCTCGAGCCCATGCCCGGCCACGACACGATGCTCGTCGAAGCTGTCCTCTCGGACAGGAATCTCTCCACGGTTGCGTCCGGCGGGAAGTCGCGGTGGGTCGCCCAGTCATCACTCGACAACAACCCCGGGATGCGTGCCGACGGCCGTGAGGTCATCCCCCATGCGGAGGAGCGGGAGATCATCCGCCAGGCCGTCGCCCGAGAGATGGCGCCGAACACGTTGGCGTCGCTCCTGGGGTGCCGCTGGGACCGTGCCGCAGACCTGCTGCACTCTTTCGGCGCCGACATCCCGAACATCACTCCCGGAGCGGCCGCCAGCCGGCACCGTGCCCTGTGGCTGAGCCGCCAGCGGCACGCGGAGCAGCGCCTCGAGCAGCTACGGCAGGCGCAGGCCTCTACCCATCCCGCTCACGCTCTCTCCGCCTGACCGCCGGAAAGCCTCAAAGCCGACGAGAACGGGCCCGCACCAGATGTGGTGGTGCGGGCCCGTTCTCGTTGTCGGGTCACGCGGCGAGCATGCCCCGCAGCTCGGTGATGATGCCCTGAGCGTCGTCGAGCTGCGCGTACGCACCGTCACGGGCGTCACTCGCCGGCAGCACCTCCAACAGGCTCTTGAGTCGGTCCAGGGACTCGGCTGCGCTGTCGAGGTCGTCCTGCGTCGGTGATCCCTTGCTCAGTGCGGCCAGGGACTTCGCCTCCAACTTCAATGCGTCGACCAGCGGCTTCGTCGCTTCGACGATCGCCTTCGGGTCGCCGGCCTTCTGGAAAGCGGCCTTCTCGTCATCGCTCAGTACGAGCAGCGTCTGCGTTCTGATCTGCGCCACAGCGCATCTCCTTCATGTGAGGCGTACAGGGTGCGGCCAGTCTAGAAATCCCGGTTACGGTGTCCCCGGCTTCGCGTCCCGGTTCAGAACGGTGGGTCATCGTCGTCGACACGGGTCGCCCACCGACTCGGAGCCGCTGCCGTCGAGCCACCTGCAGGCTGGCGGCCACGCGCCCCGACCGCGGCCGCGACTGCGGCCACACCGGCCGTGTTCGCGTGCCCGTCGACGATGTCGCGGCGGCGGGCATGCGCGGCCATCGCCGGATCGTCGAATCCCGGCCGTCCCGGCAACTGCTGCAGCCGCCCGCCGCTGTCGCCGACCGGTAGATGCTGGGAGAAGTCGCGACGTAACTGGTTGATCCACGGCGCATTCCATGCCAGCCACACGCTCGGGTCGGTGACCGCCTCCAAGAACACCGGGTTCGCGCCGAACGACAGCCCCGTCACCCCACCACCCACGCACATCCACGTGTATCGGCCTGTCGCTTCCGGTGGCGGTGCCGCCCGATACAACGCGAGGTGCGCATCACTGACACGGCCACCCATCCGTTTCATGTCCGCCTGATCGTGCAGCCCGTACCCGACGAGCAGCACCCCGAGCTGCCGCCAAATGTCGTCTCGCAGACCGGTCGCGGCCTGCAGGATGAACGTGAACCCGATCCCGAACTTGCGTGCATCACGGCAGTCGCCCGCGAACTGGTTCGACAATGCGAGTACCGCATCGGACTGTGTCGCCGCGTCCGCCGGGCCCGCGTACTGCCATGCCTCGTCGACCACGACCTGCACGTTCAGCTGCCCGCCACGGTTGAACTGCTGCTGCCCCGCCAGCTTGAGGGTGTTCAACAGCTGCGACATGATCCGGGCCTTGACTTCCGCGGTGTCGAGAAGTTGCGTCGCCGCCATCACCTCACCAGCACTGTCTGCGTCGTTGCCGTCGAGGTTCATCTGCGACAGATCAGCCGACAGGTCGAGTACCAGCCACGGTGCAGGCTGGCCGGGCTTCGGGTCCATCACCTGCCGGATCAATCCCCACGCGTCTCGGCGGCGATCACTGGCGCCGAGAGAATCGGGGGAAGCACCGGCGGCGATCTTCGCGGCCCCCGCCGGCGAGTACGGCGACCACAGCGAATGCAGCGCCGAGAACACGGTCAGCAGTTTCCGGAATCGCGCTGCGCCACCGTCGTCGAGAGCACCGAACGGCAGCCGGTCCACCACCTCCTGCGGCAGTGGCTGCCCGTCCGCGTCGACTTCGGGCCGGTAGATCGTGCGGGACACCCGATTCTGTTGCTCGACACCGGCGTAGATCGTGCCGGCGGGGAGAACATCGTGGAGGCAGTCGAGGAGGTACCGCATCACCTCGTCCGGCGCCCCTTCCGTCCAGTCGTCGGTGCCACATGCGTCTGCGACAGCCGACTTGTCCTGCAGCGCGGTGTGGAGGGCGTCGCGGGCCTGCGCGACGTTCTCGTCCGCGCCGGCACCGAACGCGAGGTTCCGGAACCACTTCGCTTCCTCAAGGAGACGAAGGAACAGCGGGGCATCCTTCCGTAGCCGCAACGACTGAGACAGTCTCGCCACATGCACGGTCCGCCCGCACGCGACGGCGAGACCCTGCAGGGAGAACGGCAGACCGTGCTCGGTGGCCCACTGCCCCTGCGGGTCCAGGATCACCTGCCCCATCCCCGGCCACCGCAACTGTGTGGCCAGCACGTATTCGGTCCACACGCTTTTGCCGCTGCCCGTCGCGCCGAGCACCGCGGTGTGTCGCGAGCCGCGGGGGCCGGAGAAATCGGTGAGGGTGAACGGGATCCGCACCGCCGACCCGCGGAGCGTGCCGACGTAGGCCGGGTTGGGGGTGTCGGCCATCAACTCGTCGGTCGTGGCCTGATCCAAGACCGTGACCGGGGTGCCTGTGGCGGGCGAGTTCGACAGGGTCGCCGCATGCTTGTTCCACACGCCCTGCCACTGCCGGAACACCGCCTCGACCTTGATGGTGACCGCGCGGGCATCGCCCTGGTCTCCGGACTGGTGTTCGAGGACACCACGCTGCGCGATGTGCAGGGCTTCCCTCGCGGTCGCCGTGTGGATCGGGTTGATGGTTTCGACTTTCGTGACGGTGCCCAACGCCCGTTCGACGGAGCCGTCCGCGAACCCGAGGTCGAACGCGAGCATCGACCCGAGCATCGACGCCCGGTAGGCGTTGCGGTTGAGGTTGAGCACAGCCGTGTCGCATGTCGATGGTGAGCCGATCACCGCGATCACGTCGGCAGCATCCATGGTGTCCTCGATTCCTGGTCAGCGTTGCAGGGCACGGCGACGATAGCGGCGCAGGTTCCTGCTGCGCGGCATGCGATCCGGGAGACGGGCGGCAGGTGCCCTCAAGCACCAGGCTGCAGCAGTCACCGGCCCAGTAGATTTCCGATCCGACAACGCGGGTGCCCGAGAAGTCTCCGCGTGGATTCCACCAGTAGTGAAGGAAACGATGGCATTGATCGGCAACGACATCGACGACGCAGCCCGGAAGCCGGGTGGACAGCCCACCCGTGACAGTGGACGCACCTGCTCTCTCACCCGCCCGCATCTGGTGGTGGTCTGCGGGTTGGCTGGTGTCGGGAAGTCGGAGATCTCCCGCCGTCTCGCGAAGGAGCTGCGGGCGGTGTTCCTCGACAAGGACACGCTCGCACAGGCATTCACTGAGGAACTGCTGCAGCGCATCGGGTGCCTGCCCCACGACCGTGAAAGTGGCAACTACCTGTCGGTTGTTCGGCCGCTCGAGTATCAGCAACTCGAAGCTGCGGCGGCGGAGAACGTGGCGTTGGGGATGAACGTGGTCACCACCGCCCCGTACATGCGTGAAACGCAAGACCCCGACTGGTACGACGCAATGCTCGAACAGGTCACCGCGGCCGGTGCCGTGTTGAAGGTGGTGTGGGTGCGTGCAGATCCCGCCGCGATGCGGTCCTACATCGAGCAGCGGAATGATCCACGCGACCAGTGGAAGCGATCACACTGGGACGAATACATCTCTTCGACCGCGTGGGACCGTCCACCCCGGTTCCCGCACACCGCCATCGACAACAGCACCTACAACGCGGACAGTGCCCCCATCGGGCAGATCCTCGGCCTGGTCGAAGCGTGGGAGCGGGAAGACGCTGATGCACCCCACCTGGCATCCGCTGTCCGGTAGTCGCGGGTACCGGAGAGTGCCCCATCGGGGATCGTGGACCGACCCCGCAGCAGGCCGATACTAGGGCTGCCCTGACGAAACGTGCTGGCAGGACCGCCTGACAGGGGCATTGAGGCCCACGAAGCGGGACTGCTGTCGTCTCGTCGGGGTTGGTCTTTCGGGGTTCCATCTCTCCTTCCCGGGTTGAGGGCGTCGCTCGGTGCCGCATACCCGGAACCGGCTTGGCTATCGTTGCCGCCGTCGGAGAAACACAAGCATCTCGAAGGGCTTCACGCCCTCGCGATAGAGCAGCACCCTCTCGAACGGTGCTGCCTCGCACTAGAAAGGAGCTGGGCGCCCAGCCGCGCCCGACACACCCCATGGGCACTTACAAGGGAACTCACCGGCGGGTCACCCGCCGGCAGCGTGCCATCGCGACCGCGGCGGCCGTCAGCACCATCTCGATGATCGGACTGCCTGTGGTTGCGCACGCCGCACCGCAGGGCGGTGTCACCACCCCCGGTGGCGGCGGCGACCAGGGCGGTGTCACCACCCCCGGTGGCGGCGGTAACCAGGGCGGGGTTGCGACCCCGGCGTACCGGCCCGACCCGGCCCCGGCCGCGCCGGCGGAGCGCGAATACTGGGTTGCGCCGTCCCCGCAGATCCAGCAGGCGCCGTCGCGGCCGGCACCGGTGTACACCGAGCCGTCGTACTCGCCGCCGCTGCAGCAGCAGCAGTTCCACGCCCCCGTCTACGTGGAGCCGGTCGCCCCGATCGAGGCACCGGTCAACGAGCAGGGCGCGAAGATGCTCCGCATCGGTGACCGGATCGCCGAGCAGCCGAACTGGATGACCGATGACGTGTTGGAGCGCACCAACAACACTGCTGCCGGTTGGGAAGCTGAGGCGTCCACGTTCTGGCGGTCCGTCGGCGTCGACGACTCGCGCGCTGACCGTGTCGCCGCGTCCATGACGGCTGGTGCTGTCGCGGGTGCCGCGATCGTCGGTGTCCCCGCTGCTATCGCCGGTGGTGCGTTCGTCGGACCGATGGGTGTGCCGTTCGGTGGCGCAGTCTCGCAGGCCCTGATGCCGTACGCGCCTGGCATCGGAACCATCCCTGGCGCCACCGTCGGCTATGTGGCCGGTCAGGCTGCGGGTGCTGTCGCCGCGGGTGTCCCTGCCGCGGTCGTCGGCGCCGTTGCGGGTGCCGCGGTCGGCGGGTTCGTCGGCGGCGGTGAGGCAACCGACAACGAACTCGTTGTCACCGAACTGCCGCAGCTGCCCGACCCGGACCCCGTCCAGATCACCAACGACGTCCAGTCGGCGGCGGCCGGTGTGGCATCGAACCCGGTCGGCGCGGCTGTCGTGCAGGCCGTCGCGGATGCGCCCGCGAACATCGAGCGCGCCGACCAGCAGATCCGTCAGGCGGTGTCGGACCTGGGTGGTCAGCACGTGATCGATGCGATCGACAACGCGAACCAGGCGCAGGCCGAGGCGATGGCCCCGATCAACGACATCCTCGCCCCGGTCAACGACCGCATCGCGACCGCGATCGGTGCCGTGCAGGACGGTTTCAACCAGGCTGTGCGGCCGCTGTAACAGCACCACCCCCGCACTGTTGGGGTTGATCGATGTTCTCGGGCCGCCACGCTGCGTCTCGCGTGGCGGCCCGAGAACCCAGCATCACTCACAGATGGTGCAGTACAACGACTTCGGTACAGGACCGGCATGACCCGGGCCGTCCAGTCCCCACCCACGATCAGGACCGGTAGGTGAAACACAGTGAACGACTGGGATCCACGGCGATCAACAGACGACGACTACATCGACCCTGAGGACACCACCGCCGCCGCGGTCGCGCCCGATGCGCCGCAGGCGCCGCCCCCGGTAGATGTTCCTCCGTCTGTGCCGGTGGTCGAGACCCCACCGACGCCACCGCTCCCGCAGACTCCGTCCGTAGCTCCGTCTGCGACCTCGTCGCCAGGACTGTTCACGGCCCCGTCGCACGACGAACTGTTCACCGACACCAGCGATCCGATCCCGGACACCCCGACACCGGCATACGTTCCGCCGTCGAACGATGCCCTGTTCCGGCGCTCCCCACGACGCGCCCCTGTCTCCGAACCAGCACCTGCACCCACGCCGACTGTCGGCGCGAAGGTCGACGTCGACGCACCCACCCGTGACCGCAAGACCGCCAAGATCGCGGGTGTCCTCGCCGGAGTGATCGTCCTCGCTGGCGCCGGCGCGATCTTCTGGGCCGCGAGCGCACTCCGCGGCGACGACACCACCAACCTCGCCGAAGACTTCCCCTCCCCCACCACAACGACGTCGGCGCCCACAACGTCGATGACACCGACTGCGCCCGCGTTCTGCACCGACCCGAACCCCGGCGACAACAACGTCGTCACCAACGCAGTCGGCGACCGCACATCCGGGGTCGGCGTCATCACCGCTTTCGAGTACCACTACTACGCGGACCGGGACGCAGGGAAGGTCGTCACCACATACGATCCGGCCTTGCAGATGGATCCCGCCGGCATCCAACCGTTCATCGACGCCATCGCCCCGGGCACGAAGCACTGCATGACGATCACCCCCACCGACAAACCGAACGAGTTCCACGTCACCGGGGAACGGGCCTTACCCCCGGATAGTGGACACAGGGGTGGATTACGCTGCGTCGCCGATGCTATCGGAGAAGTGGCGTTCGTAGGCGTTCGGGGATGTGTTGTCGCAGTAGGAATGCCGACGTCGCGTG
>NZ_SKCH01000033.1 GCF_005434945.1 Prescottella subtropica
TCCTGGACCTCCCGGCGGACGCCTGGATCAACAAGCCGCCCGCACACGGCGACGCGGTCGTCTCCCGCCCGGATCAGGCCGCCGCGTAACACCCGTTGGACTCATTCACCTTGACAAGTTCCGAGCCCCCGAGTTGTTGCTGTAGTCGGGCGCTGAGCGCATTGCCGCGTCGTGTGCGTGCCACCGTTTCCCCTTTCCTGGTCACCGGTCCGGGGAATGATCGCAGGCGGGTTTCGGGTGTTCGGGGTGTCGCGTGCCTGGCTGGTCCGGGGCGGTGTGTGGCCGTGACAACGGTTGGGGACGTGACAACGGTTGGGGACGTGACGGTTTCGCTGGTCACAGATGGTCCAGGGGAGGTGGCTGCTGGTGTGGGTGCGGCTGCGGCGGGGCGGCTGCAGCGGCGGTCGGTGGTCTTGCTGGTGCGGCTACTTTGGTGAAGTCACAGCCCGCGGGATGCGGGGCCACCGAGCGGGCTGTCCGGCTGTGACGATGGCGGCGTTGCAGGCTCGACCGGCCGGCGACTCGACGCGGGGCAGAGACGACTGTGGGGCCCGAACCAGTGTTCGGGCCCCACAGTCAGCGGGAGGATGTCGGTCAGAACGGAGGCTCGTCGCCCGCGCCGACCTGGGCGGTACCTGCGCCCCACGGGTCTTCGGTGGGGGTGCCGCCACCGCCGTTGTTGCCCCATGCGTCGCCGCCGGTGTTGGTGTTCGCTGCGCCGCCACCGCCGTAGTTGCCGCCGCCACGGTTGCCGTTGCCGCGGGTCGTCTTCTGCACCTTCGCGGTCGCGTAGCGCAGCGACGGGCCGATCTCCTCGACCTCGAGTTCGACGACAGAACGCTTCTCGCCTTCCCGCGTCTCGTAGGACCGCTGCTTGAGTCGGCCCGACACGATCACCCGGGAGCCGCGGTCGAGGGATTCGGCGGCGTTCTCGGCGGCCTCACGCCACAGGTTGCAGCGCATGAACAGGGCTTCGCCGTCCTTCCACTCGTTGGACTGGCGGTCGAACACGCGGGGGGTGGATGCGACGGTGAAGTTCGCGACGGCCGCGCCGGCGGGTGTGAAGCGCAGTTCGGGGGCTGCAACCAGGTTGCCGATGATGGTGATGAGGGTGTCGCCTGCCATGGCAGTGCCTTTCTCTCAGTGGAAACTTGTGGGGAGGTTCTGCGCGGTTGACGGTGTCACCGCCGGTTCCGGGGCGCGGCACACTGCGTGCCGCGCCCCGGGGTGGGTTACGCAGGCTGCGGCTGCGGCTGCGCCTGCTGGTAGGCGGTGGCAGCGAACTCGACGAACCGCTGCGGGTTCGACTCCCACGCGGTGAGCATGTCGGCGAACTCGGCGGCGGGGATCTGAGTGACGTCACCGGTGCCCGCCACCTTCACCAGGAACGGGACGACACGGTCCTCGTGGCCGCGGAGTTTGCACTGGGCGATCAGCGCCTGCCACCGCCCTGCCAACGCTTCGGGGGTGTTCGCGGCGGTGGACTGCCCCCCAGCCGTTTCCTGCCCGGCGGGCGCGGACTGGTTCGCGGCCGCCCGTTCCTGCTGGCGGGCCTGCTGCGCGGCCTGCGACGCCGCCGCCTTGGAGGCGTCGTTGATCGGGGTCGCATCGCCGTACTGTTCGTCGAGGTGCTGGGCGACGGACTGCATGGCGCCACCGAACACGGCGGTCGCCTGTGCAACCACCGTCTTGCGCCACGTGTCGCGGGCGGTGTCGTCGGAGAGCATCTGCAGGCCGAACGGCACGAGACGAGATGCGATCTGGTGCACCCACCTACCGGCCTCACCATGCGAGCGATCCATACGGTTGGCGGCGCCGACGACGGCGGCCTGCACCTGGTCGGCCATCTCGAGCAGCAGGTTCGTGAGGCTGGTCGCGGCCGTGGTGAGGGCGGGAACGTCCAGGAGGCGCGGTGCCCGCTGTTCCTGTTCGGCGAGATCCTGTTCGGTGTAGAGGGCGTTCTCGAGCAGGATCATGGCGCCCGCCCACGTGTTGCGCCACCCGGAGGTCAGGTAGGAGCCCGCGTTCACGCGGCCGTCGGAGTTGAACGGCTCCCACGGCTTCGCTTCGCGGGAGCGGGCGTTGCGCAGTTGCGGGCGGGTCGCTGCGGGCGGGGTGTCGACCGCGCTGGAACCGGTGAGCAGTCGGGCGGCGACAGCGTCGGCGAGCGCGTCGACATCGACGGTGGTGGCAGCAGGGGCAGGGGCGGCGGCACGTTCGATGATCGCGCCGGTCGGTTGGCCCTCGGCGTCGGCGACGCGGGTGTACCCGGCCGGTACCAGTTCACCGGCGTGGTTGTTGCGGAACGTCGCCCACGCCAGCGGATCGGTGACAGCCTCACCCGACAGCATGTTGGTGTGCGGGTCGGCGGCGGGCCCGATTGCGACGATCACGTTCGAGCAGTTCGACCGCGTCATGCCGGCGGATGATTCGGTGCCCTTCCCTTCCTTGGTGGCGCCACGCAGTTCGTTGATCGGGGTCAGGTAGGAGATGACCTCCTTGTCGAGATTGCGGTACTTGCGCTTCGTCTCGATCGCCACGTACAGGGGCGTCTTGTTCGCGTGCGCGTGACGGACCGCGTTCTCAAGTTCGCCACCAGCCTGGATGGACGCCCCGAAGTTCTCTCGCAGCCCGATCGTTTCGCCGTGCTCGTTCTTCGCGGACGCCGCGTTCAGCTTCACGTACAGCGACGGGGACCGTTGTTCCTGCGAGCGCGGGCTGTCGACGCTGTCGATTTCGATCGACATGAACTCGCGGATGAACACCTGCGAGTGCACAGGCAGGTTCTCCACCTCCCCGCCGCCGACCCGGACTGGTACCGGCTTCGAGGGCGCCTTCGTGTACGCCACGTACGACGTGTTGTGCGTCTGTCGCGTGAACTGCTGCTCCGCCATCCTTCTCTCCCTGCTCGACTGCGCCGCACCTCGTTGGCGGGGCTAGTGAATCTCCGATGCCCAAATAGTGGCCGGGCCTACCGACAAGTGCGGCACCACACGGTATTCGTGCTGGTTACGGGCATGACAGGGTCGCGGGGCGTAGTTCCGTGAACGATGAAGCCCACCCTGCAGCGTGCAGGGTGGGCTTCATCGTCAGATCGTGGTGGCGGAGATACCGCCAGCAGATGTTGTGGTCAGCACCAGCGGCTGCGCCGGCAGATGAACCCGCCGCCGCCACCGCCACTGCCGCCACCGGAGCTGTAACTGTGCCCGGAGCTGTAGCTCGGGACCGGAACGGCGTAGATGTTCCCGTCATCGTCAAAGGAGTAAGTCGTGTGGTCGTCGTCTGCGGTGTTCAACTGTCCGTCAGGCCCGGCTCGCAGCGCATCCAACTTCTCCTCACGGGCTTTGCGGAGTTCGTCGGCGGCTTGCCGCTCCTGCCTCGCACGTTCAGCAGCGGCTTCCCGACGAGCCGCCTCCTCCTCCTGGCGTTTCTTCGCCTCGACACGCGGTTGGTCGGCAATTCTGCACGCTGCCTGTGATCGTCGTGATGCGTCCCAGGCTGACTGATTTGCGTCGACAAGGCGCATGAACCACTGTCGGTCGCTACCGATCTTGTAGTCCGCCTGATCGATCTGCTTGTCGATGGATGTGGTGGCAGCGACCGAGAGATCGATGAGTGGGTCGAGATTCGCGTACCCCTCCGTCAACAGGGTCTCGTTAACTGAGCCAGATGCGGGCGCAACGGTCTGGACATCGCTGGTCGGAGTCGCTGCCGACGATTTGGTGGTCGTGGTCGCTGCCGACGATTTGGTGGTCGTGGTCGTGCCAGCCGTCGTCGACGACGGCGTGGCTGGTGGCACGGCGACCGGGTTTTCTGTGAACACGTAACCGGAACTGGTGGAAAGCAAGTCGGTGCCCAAGGAGCCACCCAAGCCGTAGTGGTTTACAGCTCGAACCACACGGACCGCGGTGTCGGCAGGCAGTAGCTCGCTGAGTCTTTGACGAAGGGCCTCCTTTGCAGCTGCCTCCTGCCCGCCACAGTACGGGACTTGGATACGCGCCACCGTGATCTGTGTAGTGCGACTCCCGAAATCTATCTTCACCTGCGGTTCATCCTTGTAGGACAGATCTGCCTCGACGACAGTCCCTACCCACTCCGTTGCCTCGGGGTCCGCTTGTACAGGCCCCAAAGCAGTCTCGTCGTCTCCGGAACAGCTGCGGAACAACCCCACGATCAGTAGAACGAACACCACAGCAAGCGCGATGCGCCACTTCGTTTTCACCCTTGTAACCCCACCCTTGAGACGCGTCGGGCCTGCCCTGGCTTCACGCCGGGACAGGCCCAATCGGATTGCAGCGGATAGAGCGTAGATGACCAGGTAGATCGCCTGTGCGTCGTTCCAGATTTCGGTGCGCGCGTTGTTGCTCGATCAGTCTGGGTAGGCGGATTCGCGCCGCGTGAACGTGCGTCCTCGCCTCGCGGATCGTCCAGGCGCCACGAGGGCTGAACACCGTGTTCACTTGCCGGCACGCGGCCACCCGAACACCGGAGATGCGGGTTCTAAGGTCCGGTCCATGAACGCTGACGCGCTGCTCTCCACTGGATCCCACCAGTTGTGCCCGGGCTGCCAGGCTGCGCTGATCCCGGTGGCCCGGCAGTTGTGCAGTACATGCCGGCAGAACCCGGCTGTGTCGGTGCCGACCCCTGCGGTGAAGGCGGCGCCGGCCACACGCGGTGGTCCGCTGTCCGAGTCTCGGGTGCGGGACTCACACCGGGGTGGGTTGCTGCACCAGCCTGATCACACGATGTGGCTCGTCGCGGCGGGGAAACCAGTAACGCAGGGGTCGATGCGGGCGGTCGCGGTGGGGGTGATCAGGCACGAGAACGGCGCCCAACTGCATGCATGGCGGGACACGATCACCCGGGAAGCGTTGCGGGTCGGTGGGGTCGATTGGGCGTCGATCGACGGGCCGGTCCGGTTGAGTGTCGCGTTGACGGTGCCCGCGCCGACACGCCCCAACGCGTCGGCAGTCGAAACAGTTGATGGGCGGGGCACTCCACGGGTGGCGCCGATGACCACCCCGGACGTCGACAAGCTGCTGCGTGCTGTCCAGGACGCGTTGTCGCCGCGTGACAACCGCAAGTCGGGGGAGTCGGTGAAGACGCGGGACCGCCGGTTCAAACTCCTCACCGATGATGCGCGGATCGTGGATTCGGCGGCGGTGAAAACGTATCCGGCGCCCGCACACACTCATCCGTGGGCGCTGCCGTGGCCGGGGGCGGTCATCCGGATCTCGTCACTCGACGTCGACACGGACCCGTTTCCGAACTCGACGTTGCGGCAGCCTGCGCAGTTCCCGGCCGCTGCGGTCGGATTGCGGGATGCGGTCGGTGCCCGCAGGGTGCCGGCGTGATCGGCGGGTGCCGCACCACTACTGGTGTCGGGGTGAGGGTGTGGGCGTGACGGAAATCAGCAAGGTTGCAGAGCAGGTGCTTCTCGGTCGGCTCCTCGAAGGCGACGACGACACGTTCCTGGCGTCGGCGACATCGGTGTTGACGCCGGCCGCGTTCACCTCAGTGGCACATCAGGTGGTGTTCACCGCGATCTGCCGGCTTGTCGGTGACGGGATGCCGGTCGACCTGCCGATGGTCGCCGAAACCCTCACCGCACGCGGGCAGCTCACCGAGATCGGTGGGGCGTCCACGTTGTCGGCGATGACGACGGCGTCGTTGTCGGCGTCCGCGCGGGCACCGCAGCAGCATCTCGAGGCGTTGGCGAGCCGGGAACAACTCGGCCGGTTGCAGGCGGAGATGGAGCGGGCCCTGGACCTGATTCGGGATGGGCAACTCGGGTCTGTCGACGAGGTGCAGGCCCGGCTGTCGACGGTGTTCGATGCTCCGTCGTTCCAGTCGACGGTCCTGCCGGACATCGGCGTTCAGGTCCAAGACCTGCACACCACGTTGCAGACGCGACTGCAGCAGGGCCCCGAGGGCATCGACGGTGTCCCCACCGGCTGGGCAGACCTCGATGGGGGACAGGACGCGATGGGGTTAGTGAAGGGCCTCAAACCGGGCTGGTTGACGATCCTCGCGGCCCGACCCGGCACCGGTAAAACGACGGCGATCGTCGACTGGGTGCGCGCCGCCTGCAACGCCGGCAAAGGAGTGGTGTTCTTCTCCCTCGAGCAGACCGCCGCCGAACTCACCGAACTACTCGTCGTCGCCGAGTGCGGGAACCTGCACCGCGACAAACTGCAAGACCCAGCGCAGCTGTCGGACATCGCCTGGGACAAGGTGTCGGAGGCGATGGCGAACGTCGCCGCATGGAACCTCATCATCGACGACTCATCCCGCACACTGCCCCGCATGCGGCGAGTCGCAGCCGCAGCCCGCAGCAAGTTCCAGGCCAACGGCGGGGATCTGGACGTCATGTTCGAGGACTACATCCAGCTCACCGACGCCGCCGACCCACAACAGGCGGCGATGCCCCGCGCCCAACAGATCTCCGACATCGCGAACGGCTTCAAAGCGATGGCCAAGGACATGGGGATCAGCGTTGTCGCGGCCGCCCAGTTCAACCGTGGCCCCACCGAATCCGATCGGGCCCCCCGAATCAGCGACATGAAGGGCTCCGGTGGCCTCGAGGAAGCCGCGGACCTGGTGGTGGGGTTGCACCGGCCGTTCGCGGTCGACCCGCACGGCTCGACGGAAACCCCGGACGATCTGACCTGCCTGATGCTCAAGCACCGCCACGGGCGGGCGGGCGGCTCTTTTTCACGCACCTTCCTCGGAGAGTTTGCGAGGACATCGGAGCCGCGACCCCGCCAGTTCACGTCGGCACCGGTCGAACCTGCTGCGGCGGAACCGCGATGAACGATCCGCCTCCTGCCGTCTCGGTCCTCCCAACTTCCGATTCCCTGCCACCGTCGATGCGACAGAAAGCCGCCGCCATGACCGTCCCCACCACCGGCGTCCCGGACATCGGGTCACGTGAACGCACCCTGATCGGATACCCGCCCGCCAACCGATTCCTCGACGAACCAGTTGGCCGGCCGCCGGTGATCGACGCCGACGGGTACGCGTGGATCTACCGGCCACCGCGCACGGACCGTTCCCTGCGAGTCCTTGAGGAGAGTCGGTGGGAACGGCAGGCCCTCATCGTCGTCGGCCGCCGGTGCATCCCGGATCCGGCGATCGATGGGGACTGGACGGACGTTGTAGCTGCTGGTCCCGCGCGTCTCGCCAACCCCGACGACGACCTGTCGATGGTGTACCTGCACTACCCATCCGGCTGGCACCAATTCACACCGATCGGCACACCGGTCCGGGTGCCTGCACCCCGCACCCGCCCGTGAGAGGACACCCCGCCGCCATGACACCGCCACTGAACCACCCCGACCGGATCGGGCAGGTCGACACGACCGTCTACCGCTGCGACTGCGGCGCAACCTTCCACGCGCTCAGTCGGATCGTCCGCGACTCCCGCAACCCGGCCCTGCCCACCGCAATCGACCTGACATTCACCGAAGGCCGCGCCTTCCGCCGAGAACACACCGACCACGGAACCATCACCCGCGACGACACGGAGACCCGCTGATGGCAACCTCCACCCCACTCGACCTCGACCAGGTGCTCGCGCACGTGAACAAGGCCCGCGCTTTCCCAGACGGCGACCTTGCGACAACCCTCGGACTCCTTGCACAGGCGCACACCGAACTCGTTGCTTCCCGCCGCCGCGAGCACACCACCACCGGCACCGCACCCGACGCGGGCGTCCTCGCTGAACTCGTTGAGCACCAACTACGCCGGCACACTCTCGGATTCGCTGACGCCTTCGCTGTCAGCACCCTGCCGGCCACCCGCTACAACAGCGACGCGGTCGCAGCCCTGTTCACGCGGATGGCGTGCACACCGATGTGCTCCGGTGCCACACACACCCGATGCCAGGACAAGGCACACAACGCGATGAACGCGCTCGGCATCACCCCACCTGACACCGATCCCGAACCGGCGGTTGTGCCGACCCGCCGCTGACACCCCACCCGCCCACCGTGATTCGAGGCGGGAACGCGGCGTCGAGACTCCGCGGGTGAAGCTCCGGTAGAGCCATTGAACAGCCCATATGCTGATGGGCAGGAAGGGAGAACATGGGACACACGATCACCGAACTCGCCGAGCAGATCGCCACCACCGCCCACGAGGGCCAGGTCGACAAAGCTGGCCAGCCGTACATCACCCACCCGGCCCGCGTCGCTGCCCGCGTCGCCGGCGACGACCTCGCGGTCGCCGCAGCCTGGCTGCACGACGTCGTCGAAGACACCACCGTCACCCTCGCCGACCTCGAACAGTCGTTCCCGCCGGCGGTGACGGCCGCCGTCGACGCCCTCACCCGCCGCGACAGCGAGACCCCGACCGACTACTACGCCCGCATCCGCCAGATTCCGCTCGCGGTCACGGTCAAACTCGCCGACCTCGACGACAACAGCGACCCGAAGCGCCTCGCGCGACTCGACGACGCCACCCGAGACCGCCTGACCGCCAAGTACACCCGCGCCCGGGCCGAACTGGCCGCGCAGCCCGGGCCAGGCTCGACAATCGACCGGCGGGGCGTCAGCTAGAGCAGACCGGCCTCCTGCATGCCGACGAGCTTGCCGGCCTGTGCACGCCACACGACATCGAACTGGGCGATCGCATTGTCGGTCGGCTCACCAGCGAACGTGTAGTCGACCTGCACCGTCACGTCACCGGCCCGACCCCACCCGTACAAGGTGGTGGTGGCGCGGTCACCGGCGACGGTGACCGCGTAGACGCGGGCGTCGTCGAGACGGTAGAACGCGGGGGAGATGGGCAGTGACGCCAACCGCAGCTGCTGCTCGGCGCCGTCGTCGACGACAAGACGGGTTTGCGTGCACGCCTCGAGCCAGCCGTCGATGACCGCCGGATCAGTGCTTGTCGAGTTCGACAACTGCACGTTGATGACCTGGCCTGCGCCGGGATTGACGAACCGGGAACCGGACCACTTGTCGCCCGACACCACCATCTTCTGCACGTCGGTCTGCAACGATCCGCCCGGCACACACTGACTGTTGTCGGGGGCGCGCATCCTGTCCGGGGTTGCCGCGGTCTCTGGCCGGCCCTCGACGTCGAGTTCTTCCCAGCCGATGAACGTGCGTGCCGGGATGTCGTTGATCGACAGGATCGGGTCGTCGTAGGCGTGATCGTCGACCGGGTTGGTGCGGGTGAACACGATCGCGATCACCGCGAGGACCACGACGACGGGGATGGTGACACCGACGGTCACTGCGACACGACGGTGCTCGTCGAGCCACCGTGTCATCTCCGAGAGCCGTTCGCGCATGCTGCTTCTCCTTCGCCGCGTCTGTGATGCCGGGCCATCGTGGCAGGCGCACTTCCGGTGTTGATGTCTCCGCGGGCGCCCTGTGCCCGGAACCGGCCGCGACATGATGTCGGCGAACAGCAGTGCAGCGCAGAGAGGCAGCAGGATGGTTGGGCAACCCACCCGTGCAACAACCGGGGGCGACCGTACGGGGGCGGTCAGCCGCGCTGATCTCCTCGCGGCCGCCAAGATTGTCGACGTGAGCGTGCCGGAGATGCCGCTGACGAAGCTGATCCGGCTGTCCGCCACCCACTACAACGACCGCAACACGGGCAAGCGGGCCGCGGACTTCGCATCCGATGAACAGTTCATGGCCAGGATCTGCGTCAACTACCTCCGGCATTCGTGCAGCGGCTACGACGCGCACCGCGACTTCATCCGGGCTGTCGCATCACCGGAAGATCGGGCGGCGGTCGGGGCGGTGATCAAGGGCCGTGTACTGCGCGCGATCGCGCAGGCGTATCCGATGCTCGCAGACGAGGCGCACCAGCAGGCGCTACGTGAGGACACGAAACCCGCCGGCCGCCGCCGGTGACCAGCAGCAGGGGAGCAGCATGAACAGGCGCGACATGTGGGTGCAGATGGTGAACCCGGCCCGGGTCGGACACGACGCCGACAGTCGGTATGCGCGACTAACCCGGTGGCATGACCGCGCCGACAACTACCTGTGGGTGGCCGGGATCGTGGTCGCCGCCGTCGTGTTCACGCTCCTGGTCCTGGTGGCTCCCGCGTGGGTTGCTGGCCCTGTCGCTGCCGGTGGCGCGGCCGCAGCGGTTGTTGTCGGGCGCCGCAGATACCGGCGGGCACTCGCGTCCGCTCGTGGCGCTGTGCGGGAGCTCGATGACACTGTTGGGCCGGCGACGGTGTCGCGGAGCAGTCTGGTCGATCCGACTGTCCGCATGCTGGCAGATCAGGCGGTGTCGGCGCAGGCCCGGATTCTCGGGTCCGCCGCCTACCGGCAGGGCAGCCTCGGGGAGCCCGACACGGTCACTGCGCAGGTCACGGCCACCACGTGGCAGGCGGTGTGTCGGGCCGCCCAACTCGATCAGCTGGTGCTCGCGCGGGCGCGACTGGCCGCGGAGATCCGGGGGTGGCGGATCCCCGACGCTGCTATCGCGCTCGAAGCCGAGCAGGCGGACCGGGTGCTGGCACAGCGGCGGCAGGCGCTCGAGACGGCGACCGCTGACCTGACTGCGCTGGCGGACCTTGTCGCCGACTTCGACGGCCGGCTGTTGACCACGGCCGCACGGGACGCGTTGCGAGGCGTGGCCGGTGCTGCCGAGAGTGCTGCGGCCTTACCGGATTCCCTTGCCGACGATCTGGCGGCCCGGATCTCCGCCGCCCATCATGTTCTCGACGCCGGCGGATACACGCCACGCGAGCTGCCGCCGCGCATGTAGCGCACCCCAAGTCGGGGACTGGATCGGCGGTGAGAGCTGCCGGTGCCGTGCCGGTTTCTGCAGTTCATCGTGTGGGCGGAGCCCGCGCCCCCCGCATTCGAGGACGGACGGACATGTCCTGGCCTGCGTACACCCGCGGGAACGGAGCCGCCCCTGCCGGTCGAGGACCGGCAGGGGCGGAAATAGGTGTGTCCGCTTGCCGCCGCACGAGCTGAGGACATTTCCTCAATGAAGCCCGCCTACCAGCGGGAACGACGCCAAGTACCAGCATCGTACTTGCCTCCCGGGCCGTCGTCGCGGGCGTGATTCCGGTGCAGCCCCGACACGTCGCGACGCGGCGGCACCTGTTCGCGCAGTACACGACAACTACCGAAAACCCGTGCCAGCCTGTCCGCCGCTCGGCCGGCTGAACATTCGCCGTGAACTGCAGGAACCCGGGACGGGGTGGGTTGCGGCCGTGCCGCACATGTCGGGACAGCCCGGCAACATTCGTGGCATCGGAAAGCACACACGCCCCACGGGGCCAACCAACCAGGAGGACAGCATGACCGCTCCGACCACCCTTCCCCGCGCCGCCCACCGTCTCCCCGCGCAGTCCGTGCTCGGCACCGACATCGCCGCCGCCACCAACACCGGCGACGCGCTGCGCATGGCGGGCCTCGACTGGGGTCTGGCCGTGCACGACACCGAGAACATGACCCTGCTCGGCAACTCCGGTGTCATCAGCACCTCGCTGCCCGGTCAGCGCATGATCATGCGCGACGACACCTACCAGGGCCTCGCCGTCGTCGGCTCCCGATACACCCCGGTCAGCAACGCGGCCGCGTTCGCCCTCGCCGACGATGCACGCCTGCTCGGGGCGACGTTCGCGCACGCCGGTGAACTGGACTTCGGTCGCCGCACGTTCCTGACGATGGATCTGCCGGAGGCGCGAGTTCACGTGGGCGGCAAGGACATTGTCGACTTCGGCATCGTGTTCCGGACCTCGCACGACGGGTCGGGCTCCATCGTCGGTGAGGTCACCGGCAAGCGCCTCGTGTGCACCAACGGACTCACCCTGGGCATCGGGCAGGCGCACCGGTGGTCGATCCCGCACACCGCCTCCGCGCACGACCGCATGGATGCGGCGCGGGTGCTGCTGCAGGGCGCGACCCGCTACGCCAAGGAGTTCGCGGCGATCGGTGAACTGCTGATCTCGCGGCCGATGACGGTCACCGAGTTCATCACCTACATCGACGCCCTGTACCCGCAGCCCGACGAAGCGAAGAAGGCGGCGGTGACCCGCTGGGAGAACCGTCGCGGCGAACTGCTCGACCTGTTCCGCCTCGCCGGAACCCAGGAAGAGGGCCGTATGACCCAGTGGGCCGCGCTGAACGCGGTCGTCGAGTGGGAGGACTGGGGCCGCAGCGTCCGCACCTCCGACGGGGAGAGCGTCGACCAGGCGCGCGCCGCCCGCCAGTTCAACAACGCCGACTCCACGGGCACCAAGCAGAACGCCTACCGGATGCTGCAGCCCGCCTGATCCCACCTGCACGACGAAACCCACCCCGCACACGCGGGGTGGGTTTCGTCGTGTCCCCGGCCAGCTCAGATGGGGGACTGGACCGAAACGGGGGTGGGGTCGGCGGCTATCACCGAACCCCGCCGCCTACCGTGAACACCGCCCGCCGCCCACACCCCACAACAGGAAGGCGCCGATGCCGGCCCCCGACCGCACACCCGACGACACTGCCAGTGCCCGTGTCGCGGGCCTCGACGCCGAGATCGCCGCCACCCGTGCCCGCCTGACCCGCCTGCGCCGCACCGCCGCCGACGCCGCCGACCGCAGTCGCCGGCTCGCCGCCACCCACGCGGCCGCCACCTCCGAACATCGCGCGACCCCCGACGGGCTGTCCGCGTCGATGCGGGCTCTTGAACTCGCGTTGCTGCAACGCCGCCCGCCCGCCGAACTACGGCGCCTGCAACGCCAGCATGTGCAGGCCGAACTCGACGCCGCCGTCGAATACCGGGCCCGGACCGCCCGCTGGGGGCACACACCCGGCGATGGGCCGCTGCAGGCGTGCCCGATCGGTGCGGGGGAGACGTTCACCTCGTGGATCCTGCATCTCGGCATCGTCGGCACCTACCGGCACAGCGTCGACCACCCCGCCGACACGATCGCGGTCCGTCTGAGCCGGTCCCGCGACACCAACCGGGGGCGCCGCGCGAAGATCAACACCCCGGCAGCCCTGATCACCCGGGAAGGGTTGACCTTGTCGACGGTGTTCGCGGCCGCGGTCACCAACCCTGTCGAGGACACCAAACTCCGCCGCTGGCTGGGCGAGCACTACACGCCGATCGCGGCAGCCTCCGCCCGGTGAACCTGTCCGGTCCCGGTGGCGGGGTCAGTGCCGGCACCGGTCCCACTGTGCGCGGACCGCTGCGGGGCTGCCTGCGAGGTCGACGGACAGGACACGGAACCGGTGGTCTTCGATCGTGTACTCGACGTCGACAGGCTCCTGGCCTTCGGTGAGCGCGAACAACAGCACCCCCTCCACCGGCCCGCTCCCCGCCGGCCGACGTCGGGCCTGCGACGTCACGTACGCGTACAGCTGGAACAGGTAGTTGGGGCGGATTTTCGTCGTGCCGAAGCGGTTCGCTTTGAGGGCGTTGGTGAACTTCGTTTCGACGATGATCCGCCGGCCCGTCGCCCGCTCGTCGAGAACGGTGTCGGTTTCTAGTCGTGGGAGCAGGTCGAGGGCCGCACTGTCACCGGAGGCCCCCCAATCGAGGTGGGGCCGCGACACTGTCCACGCGGTGCGGTCGAGGCTGTGAGTGAAGTAGCCGTTGACCGCCTTCTCGAACAACGTGCGCAGACGCTTCTCATCCTGAGCCAGCACCGGGATCGAACGGCCACCCGACCGGTGGGTGGGTACGGCCATGTCGAGGACCAGGGTGGCCGCGTCGATGACCCGCCGGTCAGCCTGATCGTGGTGGCCGAGACGGTCCTTCGAGATTTCGGTGCGGGTCGGTGCCCGGTCGGAAACCCCCAGCCGTTGCATCCGAAACGCGGCCGCGGTGCACCGGGCCGCTAGCGACTTCGACTGGACGACGCGACCCGACCAGCGCAGCGCAGTGCACACCAGCTGGTTTCGGGGTGTGTCGATGGTGAGTTCGTCGAACCGGCAAGCGATCCGACCCCGATCCATCAACCGGTTCGTGTTGGTCCGAAGGTGGTCGATGCTGCCCCGCACCCGCGTCAACTCCGCTGCCCGCGACCGATAGTCGGGGGTGAGGTTGTTGCGCAGTCGCCGCTCCACTTCCGTGACCAGTACCTCGGCGATGACATCGACGAGGTCGGCGTCGCGGCTCCCCGACAACACCAGTTCACGTTCGTCGGTCCGTAGAACAGGCAGCAGATTCGACGCGTAGACCAACAGCAGCCACAGACTGCGCACCGGGATCCGTGTTCCCCCTTGGCCGGCGGTGATCACCGTGGCAGCCTCACCCGAGCATCGCAGCGACCGCAGCCGCCGCCGTCTCGGGGCTGTCGAACCAGTATTCGGCCAGCAGCGGGGCAATCTCGCTTTCCACGACCCCGACGAACCAGTCCCAGCCGTCGGATTCGGTGTCGGCGGGGGTGAGGTAGCTGTGCCCGACCTGGAAGGCTGGCCCGAGCGCCGGATCGGATCGGATCTGCGTGTTCAGATCGGTCACCTTCGTGCGGATACGGTCGATGAGGTCCGGGTTGTTCGGCAGCCGCTTCGACAGGAGTGTCGACCAGGCCGGTGTGAACGCCGGCTCGAGTGTTTCGAAGCAGAAACGGCGACGCAGCGCGAAGTCGACCAACGCCAGCGACCGGTCGGCGATGTTCATCGTTCCGACGATGTACAGGTTGTCCGGCAGGTGGTACTGCTCCTCGCGTGTCTTCGGATACGACAGGACGAGAGCATCTTTCGGGGAGCGTTTCGTACTCTCGAGCAGCGTCAGCATCTCACCGAACACCTGCGCCGGGTTCCCGCGGTTGATTTCCTCGATCACGAGTACGTGGGGGATGTCCGGCTGCGCGCGGGCCTGTTCGGCATGCTGCAGCAGCGGCCCATCCGCGAGCACCAGCTGTCCGGCACCCTGTTCGGTGCCGTCATCGCGATTGCTTGCGGTCGGCCGCCATCCGCGCACGACATCCTCGTACGAGCTGTTCGGATGGAATTGCACGGACCGGACCGCTTCGGGCAGCTCGGATCCGATCAGCGCGTAGGCCAGGCGTTTCGCCAGCCAGGTCTTCCCGGTGCCAGGGGCGCCCTGCAACACCAGGTTCTTCTTCCCCTCCCACCGTTTGAGGATCTGCTGCAGGCGGCCCCGATCGTGGAATGCGCCGTCGTCGATGATGTCGGCCACCGAGTAGGGGCGTGACGGGGGAGTCTCCTCCTCGTCGTCGTCCGGCAGATCAACCGGGTCCGGTGTCGCGGCGGCCGGTGACGGCTTGGGTTTCCGCCACCGCGCCTTCCACGGATCCCGGTAGTAGTCGACGGGGCCACCATGTTTGTCCTGCACGTCCGTGTCGATCGCGCAGAGGTCGGCGTCGACGTCATCGGTGGCGCCGCCGGGAAGATGGTCCGCCGCCAACGCATCCCGCAGAATCCGTTTCTGGTCGACGTTGACGATCGGCATGAAATAGCGGGGATGGAACAGGTACAGCAGCGCCTGCCGTTGCGCCGGCTCTCGATGCCCGGGCGAGTCCATGACCAGCTGCTTCATCACCGCAGGGTCTGCGGCCGCGGCCTGCCGCAGACCCGCGTCCTGGGCTTTGAAGTATTCGGTGAACTCCACGAGCAGCGACAACTGCGCCCATCCGCGTTGGCTCGCCGCCTGCCCACCGTGAAAGACACCGCGCGCGAACGCGTCCACGACCACCGGTGGGATCTGCACCGGCGACTGCATCCCGGCGAGGACGCCCTGCACGTAGCCGAGCTTGGTGTCCTGCCGAAAGTTGGTCAGCGGGACAAGGTTGAGCACATAGATCTCGGCGAACAGCTGCCGAGCCCCATCCGAGACACCCGCCAGCTGCGAGACCAGCTTGTCCGCGAACTTCCCCGTCGATGCGTCGGGCTGCGCCACGTACGCGCGATGAAGTTCCTCGAGGTTCTGCTGTGTCCACACACCGCGGTCTGGGGTGAACAGTGAACCGTCGGCCAGCAGACACTGTTCGAGGATCTGGGCGGCGATGGTCTCGACAGCGACGGAAGCGTCCCTGGCCAGAGTCGGTGCGATACGCGGCATGCCCGGATTATCCCCACCACCAGAGGATTCGCTACACCCTCACGACCCGGACCGTGCCGCCACGCGAACCAGGTGTGACCGGAACCGCACGCGTTACCGTCTGTGCCATCGGAGAAGGCACAACACACCCGCCCGACCCCGGCCCCGCACCCTGCGTGCCGGCTGGGTTGGCGGGCAGGGAGACGACACGTGTGTATCGGGGCGAACGAGCCAGGTGGTCCGCGACGCTGCTCCGCGGACGCCGCGTCACGCAGCGCCCGCACCGGCGCCGCCGCAACCAGGGCTGCCGCCTACGCCGACGCCCTGTCCGTCGAATGCGCTTTCGACGAGGCTCACCTGAACCTGCTCGAGCTGCAACGCAAAGCCGTCATGGGTGAACCCCTGACCGATGAGGAGCAGGCCATGCTGCGTGCCGGCGCCACCACAACCGAACCGGCGGCACCCGGCAGTGAGGCCGACTACCAGGAGTACGCCCAACAGCTACGTGACCTCGGTATCGAGCCCAGCTCGTACAGCGACTATCTCGCCACCGAACACGCTGCCGCCCAGTCGTATCAGGAATGGGTCGACCAGGAATCCTCCGACAGGCAGCGTCGCGCGGATGCCGCCGAAGAACAGTCGTTCCACGAATGGCAAGCCGACACCGCCTCCGGCTACTACCTGCGCATGGAACGCGCCGACGCCGTCGATGATGCCCGCGCACACGCCGCCACACTCGACCTCGACGAGGCCCGCAGCACCCTCGACGGTCGCGTGAACTCGCCCGAACACCAGCAGCTGATCGCAGCCCGCGACACAGCCCACGCAGCCGAAGCCGCCGCCGAACAGCAGTGGGATGCGGTCAAGGACAGCGGTGCCGTCGACGCAATCTCCGCCGCCCACGACCGGCTCTACAGCGCCTACTGCGACCGACTCATCGCAGACGACGACCTCGGCGCCTACGCCAACGAGTCCGCCCAGTACGCGGCCCGCGTCGGGGAACTCTCCCCACAACCAACCTACGGCGGGGACCGGATCGGGGAGTGCGTGCACCTCGGCGCCCCGCCGGCCGGTAGCGAAGCCGCACTGGCCCTCCGACAGCAAGGGATCCACGGCAGCCACATCGGGGCCGCCGCCGGCATCGCAGACCCCGACAGCCCGCACACCACCACCAGCGCGAAACTGTCCACCATCGGGGCGATCACCGACGACGACATCGCGGCCGCCGAACGCGCCCACACCCGACACACCGGCCGCGCCGGGCGGGCTGCAGCCTGGGAGCAGGCGACCGCCGCCGACTACACGGCCGCCAACCCCGACGTGACCGTGCAGGCCGCACCCGGGGTGTGGCAGCACCCCGACCGGCCCTGGCAAACCACCGAAATCACTGCTGTCACCAGTAGCGATGGCATGTCCCCTGACGGGGTGCTGCTCGTGAAAACCGCGACCGCCACCGACGGCTACGGCGACGATGTCCCACCCCACGTGCGCGCCGAAGCCGCCAACGCCCTCGACGCCACCGGCCTACGCCACGCCGACGTCGCCGTCCGCATCGACGACACCACCTACCGCCAGTACCGCATCCACCGCGACGAACCCCTGACCGGTCTCCGTGAACCCGCGACCATGCCCGAACTGCGCAACAAACTCGACGGCCGCTGGCAGACCTGGCAGACCGAGAAAACCAACCCACCCCAGAAGGGCCTGAACAGCGGCACCTTCGCATGGACAGCGAACCCGCGATCCGAGTCCGGTCACGCCAAGAACCAGGCCGCCGCCGCTGAACTCGCCGCCTACCGCGGCATCAGCACCACCCAAGCCCACGACATGATCTCCGCCCAGATCGCTGCCGGCACACCCGCAGACACCGCCATCCGCGGCCTGTACAAGTCCTACAACCCGGCCGCCGACCGGCGCCGCCGCTTCGTCGTCTGCGACATCGAAACGAACTCCCTGTCCGCCGGCCGCGGCGAGATCATCCAAACCGGTGCCGTCGTGATGAACGGCCGCGGAGACATCTCCGAACGCATCGACGAACTCCACGGCATCGACCCCCGCGCCGCCCGCACCATCGGCACCGGCGCCGAACACATCCACAACATCCGCTACGACCAGATCCACGGCCGCCGCACCTTCGCGAACTCCCAATCCCGCACCCGACTGAACGAACTCCTCACCGACCCGAACACCACCTTCGTCGCCCACAACGCCGCATTCGAACGCAGCTTCCTCGCCGCGAACGGAGTCGCCGCCGACCGCGTCATCGACACCATGCTGCTGTCACGCCGCTTCGACCACACCAGCCGCGGCGCCCGCCTCGCCGACTTCACCGCATCCCACGGCGTCGAATACCGCGACGCCCACAACGCCTACAAAGATGCCCACATGACCGCCAGAGCCCTCCTCGGATTCTGGCGTGACCAGCACAAATAAGTCAGGAGAGCCATGACCGACACCCACAACCCTCACACCGGCCCCACCCGGTCGCCGGCACGCGCCATCGGCCGCAACGCCATCGCACCCCTCACCCGGTTGGCGTTGGCCACCGCACTGCTGACGCTGCTGTTCCAACTCGGCCGCGACGACACCCTGCTCAACGCGGCAGGTGGGGGAGCGGCCTCCGCCACCCGAAACCTTCTCACCTCCGCGCACGACTTCGCGGCCGCTGTCGGCTCCAGTACCCAGGCCGCCGACATGACCGGCATGGTCGCCTTCCTGATCGTCATCGCCGCAGCCATCCCGGCCAGCTTCCTGGCCCTGCGAGCCCCGCAGCAGGAACGGTGGCAGCGGGCCGTCACCCTCCTCGGCAACACCACTCGACCGGTGCTGCGCTGGTATCTCGCCTTCACCATCGCCGCCGCGATCATCACCGGGCAGGCCGGCACCCACCCCGCCGTCCTCTCCGTCGACGGCGCCATCAGCGTCACCATCTACACGCTGATCCTCGCTGTGCTCGCCTACCCCGACCAGGCTGTGAACGTGTCCAAGGCAGTCGCAGTCAGCATCAGTCGCCGCAGCCAGCACCGGCGGCCGACACCGGCCGCCTAGACCATCGGGGGACCGAACTCCGCAGCCACCTCGGGGGCGTCGACCTCGAGCACGTTGTAGGCCACACGCACCATCGCCTTCACCTGCTCCGGGTACGGCGCCCCCGACTGCTCACACGCCTGCGCTGACACTAGCGCAGCCCCCAACATCAGTCCGTCATCGCCGGACACGAACGACTGCGCCTGAAACAGATAACTCGATACGGGAATCGGCATACCTGCCACGGTAGAACCCGCCCCCGCCAGCACGCGGAAACACCACACGGCACCCAGAACACCGGAAACGGCAGCGATACCGTCACGCCCGACCCCCATCAAGGGAAGGACGATCATGCCGAAAACCCGTGCCACTGGGACCGCCACCATGACGGAACCGCTGGACTGGTGGGCCGACACTGCAGTCGCAGCCGCCAGCGTTGCCGCCCGCCGAACCTCGAACCGGCCCGGCTACCCGACCATCGCCCACGCCGAACGCATCCGACACGGCCACACCAGCATCCAGAACCGCAGCATCAACACCACGGTCACACCAGTCCTCGCCGTCACCACCGACGACCTCGACCACCACACCGGCGCCGCTGCCGGCCAATGGCTCACCGTCCACGCCCTGTCCTGGGGGCAGTACCCGGCCAGGCAACGCACCCCCGGCTACACCACCCCGACCGTTCTGTTGATCCTCGCAGCGATCTGCGCATCCACCGCTGTCAGCGGCGGCGTCGACAGCAGCTCCCGGCTGACCGCCCTCGTCGCAGCCGTCATGCTCGCCCCCGCCGGAGCATGGCTCCTGCACTACCGGCGCCGCCGCTTCCAAGACCGACTCTGGGCCGCAGACAGCGAAGCGACCACCGCGGCCGGCCTGGCCGCCGCCGAAACGATCCTCACCGCCACCGCACCCGAGCTGTACAAGACCGCCGTGCACACCTGGATCGGAAACCGCCGCACCACCACTCCCGCCGGCCGGCTCCGCCGACTACACGCCCACGCCGACGGAACCCACCCCCGCCTGGTGAAGCCGTGACCGGCCGGCCGCTGATCCTCCTCGACATCGACGGTGTCTGCTCCCCGATGTGCCCAGCCGACCAACTCGACACCACGTGGACATCATGGCGACGCGCCACCTGCGGATGGAACAAAGGCTGGGTGCCGGCTGCGCTCGGCCCAACCCTTACCGCGCTCACCATGCACACCGACATCTGGTGGTGCAGCGGGTGGGAGAGCGAAGCCCACCGCTACGGAACGGAACTCGGCGTCCCACACTGGCCGTACATCCCCATCCTCAACAGCCCCGACGCCGACATGTTCAAACTCCCCTCCGTGATCGCGCAAGTAGGGGAGCGGCCCGTCTGGTGGTTCGACGACGAACACAACCCGGCCAGCACACAATGGGCGGCGCACCGCACCGCTACCGGGATCCCGACCGTTGCCGCCAACATCGACAGCCGCCGTGGATTACACCCCGAAAACCTGGCCGCAGCAGCCAACTGGGCGTATCGGATCAGCCAAGAACCTCACCGACGACATCCGAACCGCGCACCCGCCGCCGGCAACTGATTCCGCACCCACACCACGCGTCAGGGATGATTCACCCATCGGAGTTCACTACCACCAGAGAGACACCAATGCGCCCAATGTTCCGCCGAACCGCCACCGCCATCGCCGCATCCACCGCGCTCCTCACCGGATGCACCAGCATCCCCAGCGACGGCACCGTCACGGTGACGAACGACGCAATCACCCCCGCCGCAGCCACCGCACCGGCGTGGGATCTGACCGCCACCGAAGTCACCCAGACGATGGCACTGCTCAACTCGCTCCCGGTCAAGGGGCGAGCACCCAAAACCGGATACTCGCGCGACCAGTTCGGGCCCGCCTGGACCGACAACGTCGACGTCCAATTTGGAAATAATTCATGCGACACCCGAAACGATATTCTTAAAAGGGATTTGTCGAACATTACCTTCAAGGACAGTAAGCGGTGCGTCGTGCAGAAGGGTACCCTAGTCGACGACCCCTACACGGGCAAGACCATCAACTTCGTTCGCGGCAAGAACACCTCCTCCGCAATTCAAATCGAGCATATTGTTTCCCTTTCAAACTCGTGGCAGACCGGCGCTCAGCAATTGAGCGAACGCCAACGCCGCAACTTCGCCAATGACCCCCGAAACCTCATCGCTGTCGACGGCCCCGCGAACATGGCCAAGGGAGACGGCGACGCCGCCACCTGGCTCCCCGCGAACAAGTCCTACCGCTGCACCTACGTGTCGGCGCAAGTCCAGGTCAAGGCTGCCTACAACCTGTGGGTCACCCGGGCAGAGAAGGACGCCATCGCCCGTGTACTCGACACCTGCACCAACAGTCAGGTGTCAGGTTCGGCCACCGGATCGCTCGGCCGATAGACGCCAGACGCCATAGAAAAATGGTCCCGCCCTCTGCTTGAATGCGAAGGGCGGGGCCATTTCAGCACCACCCGGAACGTAAACTGCGCGAGCAGGGAAGGAGACGACACGCATGCACGACTACGACGCACCAATGACGCAGGAACGCCGAGAAGCATGGTGGCGGACGTTCGGATGGCGCCCAGACCTGCCGGACGCCGAGCGGCAGGCAATCGAGCAATACTGGGCTGACCACGAAATCCAAGAAGCCGAAGCCCTTGGATTCTGACCAGATAGGTTCACAGTGCATGGCTCACGTAGATGGCGAACCAGCGCACACGTTCCTTGACGGTGAGACCCGGCAAGTCTGGGCACGCGATCGGGTGACCGGGGAACCGGTGTTCATCGACAACGGAACCGCAGCCGCCGTCCGTGATCTGGCAAGAACGTCCTGGTCATGCCTCGTCCCCGGATGCGCCACTCCGATCTCCACCCGCGGAGGAAGCAAACGCGACCATTTCTTCCACCTCGGCAACTACCACCATGCCGCCACCCCCGAGAGCCAGAACCATCTGGCAGCGAAGGCGATGCTCGCGCAATGGGCCGCCGGCCAGACAGTCGACCGCGCGGTTGTGGTCGAGGAACATGCGGTGAAGAACCGGGACACCAACCTAGACCGCCGCCCGGACGTCCTCGTCACCCGAAACTCCGACAGCCACCGGTTGGCACTCGAAGTCGAGTACAAGCAGTTCCCGGTGGAATCGTGGCAACGCAAACAGCAGGACTTCGATGACGAGGGGATCGCGTGCACGTGGCTGCTTGGGCACACTCGGATCCGGCCGGTCTCGCGCAGCGACGACGCCGACGACACGAGGGGAGTCACCGTCCCGCTGCTGGCCAAGAGAATCGCAGCCGTCCACCGACATGTGCTGGTGGTCAACCCGGTCACCCGCGAAATCGGCACACTGGCCGGCGACCCTGACCTGACCACCCCGATCGGCCGCTACGGCACAGTCACCTATCTGGGCGTGGACAGCCTCGCAGCGTGCAGTCTGCACCCCGTCCGTGGAGTGGGTCACCCCCACGATGCTGCGCATCGATGACGCGGTCGAAGAACGTGAACGTGACGACGCAGCTGCTCGGGCACGGGAGTTGGAAGCGCAGCAGCAGGCTGTCCTCGCTGAACAGCGGTGGCGCGAAAAGATCGAACAGATCCAGGACCGCTACAACCGGATGTGGGATGCCTCGGTGCTGCGGGAGATCACCGATGAACGGTGGACGGAGATTCCGAGCGTGCTCTCTGCCCCAGGCAGCTACCCGCACGGCATTCACGCGGCCCCAGTGCACTGGCATCTCGCGTTGTACGAGAGCCTGATCCACCACAACGTGCCTGGATACACGTTCACCGTCAACGATTGCTGGGTGGCCCTCTTGCAGCAGGGCATTCGCACGAACCAGGATCCGGCGAAACGGTTCAGGTCCCTGATCGAGTTCCTTGAAGCCCTGCAGCGGGCCAGACTCCTCGAGCGGGCCGCCAAGTACCAGTGGTGTGTCCTCTAGGACGTTGATGCACTAACCGGATACCGGTATCAGCGGGTGGCACACTGACTCCGTGACAGCGTTCGTAGTGGTCATACGGTTGGAGTCTGTGCTTTTCGGCGCGTCCACAGTTGCACGGCAGCCCCGGCCAGTGCGCCGATCGCGCCGCCGACCGTCATCGCGAGTGGAGCAGCAGCTGATGCGGTGGCCGCAGCCCTGCCCGCCGCCGGTGTCGGCGCGCTGATCGGCGGCCACGTCGGCGGCAACATCGGCCTCGGACTCGGAGGCGTTGTGTCCGTGCCGCTTCCCCCGCCGCTGCCGGTCGGTGTCGTCGTTCCCACGACCGTCGCCGGCACCGCGATCGGTGCTGCCATCGCTGCCGCCGTCGCCGGCGGTATCGGCGGTGCGGCCGCCGGTGCTGCGGTCGGTGCAGGTGACACCCTCGCCGAACCGCGTGTGATCGACATCCCGGATCTGCCGGAGCACGACCTCGACGGCATCACCAACCAGGTGTCCGAGCAGATCGCTGCGGCTCCGGAGCCGGTCGCGCAGGCGGTCACGGCCACGGTCGAGGCTGCCCCGCAGTTCGTTGAGGACGTCACCAATCAGGCTGTCGCCGCGCGTGAGGTTGTCCTCGCTCAGCCCGGTGGTGACCAGGTGATCTCCGCCCTCGACGCCGCCGCGGCCGAAGCGCAGCTGGCGTTCGGTCCGACGGCCGAGTGGATCGGTGAAGCACTCGGTGCCGCGCAGTCGGGTGTCACGGAGGCCTGACCGCTCAGACGAGGCGCCCCGCAACGGATTACACCGTTGCGGGGCGCCTCGTTGTTCCGTGCCCGCTACGAGCACGATGCGGTCATGGGGTCAGAGTGTCGATGTCCAACAATCGAGCGCTTCTCGGGCGGCGTCGTGTGGGTTCGTGAGGTCGACCGTGACCGCCGCTTCGGTAGAGAACGACGGTGCTGGATACCGCTCGCGAGTCGTCGTGATTCGAGGCGCCCACGGACCGTGTTGATAGAACTGAGCAGCGAGATAGCGACAAGGAGCTAGAGGCAAATGCGTTTCAAGGATGGGCACCCAGAGTTGTGGCACCAGCTACATCCGACCCGCAATGCCGGGGTTGATCTTGAGGCGGTCACGAACTCGTCACTTGAGATGCTGTGGTGGCTGTGCCCGGCCGGTCACGAGTGGCTAGATTCACCGCTACGTCGGAGCGCGGACGCAGTGTGGAAGCAGGGGGATGTCAACGCCTGCCTGTACTGCGTCGCGCCTGGGTGCATCGTGTACAGCTGCGGTCACCGCCAGCATCGACCCACAGAGGGTTTCCGGGTGCTCCCGGACCTGTGTCGCAAGTGCGAGGTCAAAGAGCACACACGCCTCATCCTCGACGCGCACGACGATTCGGCTGCTACCGCGCTCCGGATCCTTGATGAGAGTCCGCTCTACGCCCTCTTCTGCACCAAGGCAGCTGACACCGTCGAGTGGTGGGACGAGCTTTTTCCCCTTGTGGAGGCGTACTTCGTGCGGATGGTCAGCCTGTACGTCGCCATTCAGGCCGTCGAGCACCGTTCCTCGCTGAGCTACCCGACTTCGAGTCTGCTCGGCGCGTGCATGATGCGCATCCTCGACGCACTACCGCACAGCTGCCACGAGGAGATGCGCGCGGCCGTGCCGGAAGATGCTGGCTTCTTTCGTACCGGCTATCTTCCGGGCCACTATGCTCTCGATCTCGATATTGGTTGGGCGCTCAAGAAACTCGGCTTCGACATACCCGACGCGGACCTGGACGACGATATCGAGCGACGCCTGCAATTCTGCGAGCAACAACGCTTCACCGCGACCGGCGAGCGACCCCCGGTCAACCTCGCAGACAGGTACTATCCCGCCTTCGCTCACCTTCCCCGAGACCGCGAAAAGGGGGCCTTGTCCGAGCTGCAGGGATTCAGGCTGAAGAAGCCCTTGTCGCGTATCACGGCCCTACGAGTGACCCTCGGCGAATCCGCTCCCGCCGAGCCCCACGATCCTCTGGGCCGGACACACGTCGGTTACGCCCGCGATCTCACGCCGCAGGAACTGTGGGAGCGCGGCCGCGGAGTGTGGAAGCTCCGTGCCGATCACGTCGCCGCTTCGACGATCGTCCTCATCGTGCACGACAGAACAGTCGTGCTGGTGGCATCGATCACTGGGCTGACGCTGCACAGAGGTGGTCTGGCCATTCTCGGGGAGCCCCTGATCGAGCACCCACTTATCGGTGAGCCTGACCCGCTGCATACACCGAACCCCCTTGCGTATGGCGTCATCGATGGTGGTCGCGGCAGCAAGCCTCCCCGCGACTTCGGTCCGGCACGGTTCTCGGCGATCCCAGTGCAACGAACTGGGCCATAGGGCTGATGCTGTCCCTACTCGCCATTCATGACGACACCATTGGAGATTTGAATTTCTCCTGGCCGTTCACGGCCCGGAGAAATCACGTCCGAGAACCGATCGCTGCGGTAGCTTCCGCGAGTTCACGGCGGCCGACGGCAGGTGATGGTGCCGGTTGGCGACCGCTGCCACCGCTGCACCCACTGTCCGTTCTGTCGGGCTTCCGTCGATAGGATCGATCACCGGTGGATGCGTGTCAGGGGCGTGTCTCCGCCAGGACGCGAGGGGCGTGAACGTGCAGGTGGGGGAGTCGGCGGACAGCAAGGGTATGTGGAGCGAACGGAGCGCGCAGATCGCGATGATGTGCGCGGGACTGGTAATCGTTGTGCCCGCGGTGTTGCTGATCGTGGGCCTCGTGGTCACCACCGACCGGACCAGCACCACCGGACGAGTCGAGAACTGTGAAGTGCTCGACATCCGGAAACCGGGATTGTTCCGCGCCAAGGAACTCGCGAAGGTTGCCACGAGCTGCGGGATCCTGCACACCGATCGGAAGGGGTCGATCATCGACAGCCTCACCATCGGCGACGTCTACGACTTCGACCTGCGCATCAACATCGTCGACAAGGCCACCACCAGGATCATCGCCCGCTCCACACCGCGGCCGACCCCAGCCGATCGGCAACAGCAGAGCGAACAGGGACTGCAGGAACTTCAGCAGCAGGGGCAGGAGGTGTTCCCGCGGTGATGAAGAAAGCATCAAGATGGGTCCGCCAGCACCCGTTCTTCACCTGGACGAGCTTCCTCATAGCGGTTCTGTGCATCTTCGGAGTCTTCGCCGCGAACGCGCCCGAGCAGCCGGGCACTCGGACCGGGTGCACCGTCAACGCGATCAACGAACCACCGTCACCGAGGCGGCCCACACTGGTGAAAACCACCTGCGGCGGCCTGCGGTCACCGGACCGGGCCGTCACCGACAGCCTGCAGATCGGCGAGGTCTACGACTTCGACGTCATCGACCGCACCTAGTCGGATTGACGGCAACCCTCATTACTGCGGCCCGACCGGCCCGGTAGCCGCACCGGCCCCTTCTCCCTGCCGGTTCACCTTCGTTTCCTAGATAATCCGTATTATCTAGCAAATATCGGGGGCTCCCCGTCGGATCCGGCGCAAGGTCGAGGACCTCGAGGATCGCAATACTCGCCGAGTCGTCCGAGTTCGCTCAAACCTCACCCGTGCGCTCGCCGAATGTGTCGGGTTGATGGAGAAGATGACGGCCCGATGGACGTAGCTTCCCGGTCTGGCCGGTCTGGCCGGGTTGACCGAGCTCGGCGGATGCCCGGTCGCGCCGAAGATGTACACCCCGCCGAAGATGTACACCCCGCCGAAGATGTACACCCCGCCGAAGATGAACTGAGAGAAGGGTCGCACCATGAGCCTCTACATCGTCGGATACCTCGGCCGGGACCAGTGGCTGGCCTACGAGGACACCGAGGCGGCACGGATCTACGCGTACGTGCCGAACCTGGGTCGTTTCGTGTTCCACCAGTCTCTGGGTCAGGACTTCTACTGGGACCGTGAACTCGACTGGACCCCGGTCGACGCGCAGACCGCCTGCCCGATCACCGCCGCCGGTGTCCTCGGGAAGCTCGATGGCCGCCGGCACGATGATCTGCTGGCGGAGCTGACCGCGGAGCCGGACCGGCGCACGCTCGCCGAGGTGTTCGGTGCGCGGTCGGTCACCGACCGGACCCCGAATGCGTCGGCATCGGCGTCTGTCGACTGAGCCATGTCGCTGTGCCGGCAACGGGTCGACGACCGCGGACAACACAGCCTTCCGCGCCACCTACCCCCGAACTGTCGACCGGTCGCCGGGACAACCCGATCACGACCCTCCGCGGGAACACCTGCCAGGAGATCAGTACGGGCAAGACCCAACCGGCATCATCGCCCGCGACGTCGGTCTGCGCGCCGAAACCAGGGTCTCTCCCCCACCGCCGCTCAGTCGCAGGCGATCTACGATCTGGTCGCCGAGTGCTGCCCAAGCTGGGTATGTCTCCGAACAGGGATGTTCCGGCTCGTGCACCATCCTGATGGACGTAACCCCGAGCAGGTATGAGGACACCTCTCCGCGCTCGGGCGAGCCAGTCGAAGACGTCCTCGATGGTGCGCTGATCCGTCTCGGCGGCCAGTTCGGCCAGGAGCCAGTCGTGGCGTGAGTCGTCGAGCGCACCAATGGTGTCGGCGGAGATGGTCGTGCGGGCGGTGTGCTCGTCGACGACGGTCCACTCGAGTCCGCGGTCCCGGTGGAAGTCCTGCCCGGGGGCTTGGGGAAGACGAACCGGCCGAGGTTCACGACGTAGGCGTAGACGTCCGGATCCTCACTGTCGGTCCGCCGCGTGGCGCTGGGGCGAACCTCGGAACGAGAGAAGGCGCCGCCCCCGTGTCTCCACAGGGGCGGCGCCTTCGTGTTCTCTCCAGCGGATTCCGGCTGACAGCCGAGGATTCCACGGACAGTGTCCCAGACGGCTATCCGCGTATCCGGGTAACGGTCCGCTGCCGTGGTGTCACCACCGCGAGATCGCGTAGAAGGGCTGGCTGTAGATGTTGGTGTCCCGCACCGCAAACCCGACCTGTCCACCGGGGTGTGACGCCGCTTCCTCGACGAGCTGGTGACCGGTGGCCGGGGTCCAGTCGCCGGTGTACCAGATCGATTCGTACGGCAGATCGACCACCCAGTTGTCCCCGTACACCAGGTTGATCAGGTCACCAGCGCGCACCTGCGCCGCCAGAACCGTCTCGTCGTGGTTCAGGACGACCCCGGACCACCCCGGTCCGCCGAGCGTTTCGAGAGCACTCGCGGTACCGGCCCCGGCCGTGGCGATCGTCCCGGCAGCCGCCAGTCCGGCGACGGTGACGGACGCAGCGCGTTTGATATTCATGGAACGGATTTCCCCTCCGCGTGTCCTCGTTTCCCGCACACCCCGACACGGCCATCTCCCCGGCCGCTGTGATGGACACGCCGTGTCACCATAGCAACCAAGTTGATCTTGATAATCGGCCACAGGAGTGGGCGGCCGGGCCACCTTCCGAATGCTCCTGCGTCGACTCGAAGAGACGCCTGGGCCTCGAACGTGGTCCCCTGCATCGACATCACTGTCGTCGACGGCGCACTGGTCTTCGGCAACGCCGGCGCCCGCCACCGACCTGCCCGCCTACGCCAACCCCGTTCGGGGGCCCGCACGCGGCCCGCGCGATCTAGTCATGCAGAGGCTCGCGCAGGCGCACCGAATGCCGTTCTCCCCCACTGCCTCTCAGGCACAAGCGATCTGCGACCTGACTGTCGGCCGCTGTCCGAGCTGAGTTCATCTTTCCTCGAGGCAGGCGTGCTCCGGATGTCCGGAGGAACATCCGGAGCGCACCCCGGGTGCCCGGGTTGATCGATCGTGGGGCCGTGCCGGCCATCGGCCCTGCCGCGGTGGCCAGGGTGTACGCGAAGGTGAAGTGTGGCCGCGGGGCCCGTCCGATCCGGTCGCAGTGGAGTGAACCGGCCCGAGGGGGGCGTGTTGCGAGTCACATGATTGCCGGTTTGGTCCGTTTCCGAGTGTGCGTTAATTTGAGACTAGGGCGTGTCTGTTAATTGCGGACACGGTGGTGGATGAGTAGCGCCGCAAGGAGTACGCCACCGAGGTAGGTGGTGGCGTACTTGTCGTAGCGTGTCGCGATGCCGCGCCACTGTTTGAGG
>NZ_SKCH01000034.1 GCF_005434945.1 Prescottella subtropica
ACCGGTGCCGGACCCCGCGCCGCGCTCGCGGGTCGGGAACCAGGTCGAGGACCTCGAGGATCCCGGTGCCCGGCACCGGAACAGACATGGGAGAAGATGGGGCTGCGGGCACGACTCGTTCCTCGGGGTGGGGATTGTGTAGGAACTTGAATCATCACCGAGGCGGTCGTGCCCGCCCCAATCCGCGCCCCGATCGTGCGCCATCCCACCTTGAAACCGCAGGTCAGCGGGCATCACTCACGACTTTGCCGGGCCCCTGTCGCTACCGCGGCCGCCTTTCTCCTGCGTCTCATCGGCGGGGTGTTGTCCTGGATGATGACGTTATGACCGCCCGTGACTGGCTCGCCGCTGCTCACACCGACCTCGCCGGCGCCGACGATCGTGTCGCGGTGTCCGAGGCCCGCATCGCTGCGCTCCTGACCACGGCCCTGGACCCGGTCGATCTGCCAGAGCAGTGGGCCATCGACCGTGGACTGTTGCCGCAGCCGGTCGCCGCGAAACTCGCCCGACGGGAAACAGAGGGGCTGCCGGTGCCGCTGCACGCGCACGACGCGCGCACGATAGCCGCCTACACCGCGGCCGAATGGGAGGAGATCCGCAGTCGCTACCTGACCTCTACACGCCTGCACCGGTTCCTTGAGGACACCCGACCCGCCCCGGCCGAGTCGTCGCCCGCCGACACACTCGCTGGCTCGGTCACCGAACGGCAGCTCGGCGAGCTACGCGCCCGCCTGCCGCACACCGAGCCCGCCGCCCCCACGACGACCAGACCCGGATCGGTGGTGGCCGGCAAGATCCTCGACACGGCCTACCTCGGTGGCAGCGTCGGTACCGCCGGGACGGTGTTCCTTCTGCTGGCAGTCGCGATGACCGTGATTCAGATCCTCCGGATTCGCGCCGGCATCTACACGGGGGGCGTCGACAGCTACACGGTGATGATTGCCGGCACCGGTCTACTCGGCGGACTGTTCAAGGTCGCCGACCATCGGGGTCAGTACCGCGCCGCCGTCGAGCTGACCGGCGACGACTGGCATGCACTCGAGGCGGCCACCGTCGCCGGGCCTGGGCCGGAACCTGGCACTCCGGAGCACCAGCTCGCGACCATCGCCGTCGTGCTCTCCGCCCAGATCACCGGGTGCCCGGCCTGGTCGTCGGACACCCTCGCGGCGCACCGCATCCAGCTCGACCCGGCTGCGGAAGCCGCGCAGATCACGGTTCACGCGGCCGAGATCAGCCGCGTCCGCGTCACTCTCGGCCCGGACCCGGTCGGGGACAGCGACGCCGCCGCCCGCGCGCGGGAGCAGCGCGACGGCAACCAACAGATCCTCGACGCTGTCCTCGCGTCGCTGGTCCGTCGTGTCGCCGCCCTGTACCGGTACGCCGGCGAGCTGCACGCCCTCAACGCGGACTACCTCGCGCTCGAGTCCGTCGAGCGGTCCCTTGTGGCGAACGGTCAGCTCGAGACCCTGATCCGGCAGACCGGCGGCGACGAACTCGCCGCCCGTCACCTCGACCGGCTCACCGCCGACGCCCGCGACCTCCACACTGCGATCACCGCTCGCCTCCATATCCTCACCGGCGACCTCACCGCGCTGCATGAACTGCCCGCTGGCACCGACAACCATCGCGCATGAGCATCACCGGAAACCGGCACTGACCTGCACAGACGACACGTCCCGGCCCTCTGATCATCACCAGGAGAACCATGACCATCCCGATCGCGCCGACCACCGTCGCCCAGCTCTTCTCGGACGGCGAGCTGGCCCAGTTCGTCAACGCCGCAGCCGCGCACGCCGAGAAGGCCGGCGGAGTCTTCGCCCTCGACGAAGGCATCCGGATCTACGGAGAACGCGCATGGGCCACCTACCTACGCGATCAGATGGAACGTGTGGGCCTGCATGAGTTCGCTGCGCGGATCGACCCTGCACAGTTCGGCGAGCATCCGATCATCACCGCAGTAAACGCGCAGGGGCGCAGCGTGCACGCGCACTGACCGGTACCCGTGGAGGCTGTCCACCCCAGTGTCGGCGGCGGAACTCCCTGCTGTGGCAGGCGGGTCTCCGGTTGGCTGACCGTGCCGCAGGGCTGACAGCTCGCTGTGACGGTGGTTCCCGACAACGGAAGCATCCGATCGGAGGAAACCGCAATGGGCGCACACAGTTTCGATGAGACCATCTACACCGACGCGAACGCAGAAGATGCCTACCGCGAGCTGGTCGAGCAGGCAGTGCACGAGCACGGGCACGACGGCTACAACGGAACGATCAGCACCACCAGCGGCGTGTCGGTCGTTCGGACGGCCTCGCTGCGCCTCAAGGACGCACAGAAGCTGGGGGACGGTCGACTCGAAATGCTGTCGAAGTGGGGGAACTGCGAAGCGATCCCGCTCGTGAAGGAAGTCGCTGCCACGTACGAGTCTGACGGTTCGGTGATTGTCGAGGTGGACGTGTCAGCGGCGGTGTTCGGGGACGCGGACGCGCTGCGCAAGGTGATCGCCAAGCAGATCAGCCGACCCGCCCACGACGTCGAGTCCTGGCGGCCCACCGGGCACAGTTCGATGACGGTGACGAAGCGGGTGCAGGCGGCCGCGACGAAGGGGAAGACCGAGACCCGCTATTTCGTGGTCGAGGCAGGTGTGGACCGGCTGCCCCAGTGGGACCGTGGGTTTCCCACACAGGCGGCGGCGCGGGCGGCGTTCGAGAACGTCGGTGTCAATGCGTCGTGGCGACCGTCGATCGACGTCGAGGTCATTGCGATCACCCGTCGTGTCGGCGGGCAGCCGCTGGTGGCAGGCACCGTCGCAGCCAAGCAGGTCGCCGGTCGGTTGACAGTGCAGTTGCGACGCAAGGTGCGTGACGGTTCTGTCGGCACCGAGCGGGCCGGCTGGTACTTCTACGGCTGGGCGGCGTCCTGAAACCCACCCCCTCACCAGCGTTCAGTTGGTGAGGGGGTGCGTGTTCGTCGCTGACCCCTGTCCGCGATCTTCGGTGGGGCCGGAGGTGCGCGCCGTTTCGGTGAGCCTGCACGTAACCCGCGGGGCACGGGCCTCCCACAGCGGGTGTGAGGTCGCCGGCTGCCGGTCTGTCAACTGGCCCGCATGACGGTCCAGCACGGTCCCGGAGAACTGCGAGAAGGCTGGCGGGTGCGAGCACCGGGCGAGAGGTACGGGCGGATTCGTCGCCGGCCTGTCCGCCGCCGATGCTTGAACGCGACTCGCTGCACGACGGTTTCGAGTGCACGCGCGCGGCCGGGTAACCCGATGGTTCGGTGACCGCGCAGACGCCGGCGCCGAAACCTGCACCCGACCGCGATCGGGCCTGGTCGCCGCCGGTCCAGCCATCCGGCCGACGTGCGTGACGTGAGCGCCTACACGGTCGTCCTTCGGTGTCCGTCGGCCGTATCGACCACGACGGTGACGGCTACCGCGCACCAGGTCCACAGCACACGGCAGCCACCGTCATCCGTGCCGCACACTTCGGCAGGCATCGAGAAGCTATGACCGTAATCAGTTGGGGCGCACAGAAAGAAGGTGTCATCATGGCAGTTAACGGTCACGTGCAGGAGAACGGCAACGATCAGACTCGGGTGCAGATCAGCAACCCCGGGGCCCTCATCGCGGCTGTGCCGTCGCTCCTCGGTTTCGTTCCCACCGAGTCGATCGTGTGCATCGCACTCGACGGACCCAAGGTCGGCCTGGTCATGCGCGCCGACATCGCGGTCGTCACCGACAACCCGAACTCCGCCAAGCTCCTGGTCGAACAGTTCGCGCGCTCGTCGGGCTTCGACGTGTTCTTCCTGATCGCAGTGTCGGCGGACCTCACGCGGCGACAGAACGCGCTGCGCACCGTGTCGTTGGCGTTCATGGCGGCCGGACACATCGTCAAGGACTCCGTTCACGTCAGCGAGATCGCAGCGGGTAAGCGGTGGCGGAACCGAGACGGCGTCTCCGGTGAACTTCCCGACCCGGCATCGACCGAGTTGGCTTCGGTGATGACTGCGACGGGACGTCAGACGTTCGGTTCGCGTGACGATCTGGCCGCCCTGGTCGCACCGTGCGGTGAGGGACTGGATGTGGGGCCGTCGCCCCGCCACTACGAGGCCGTCGCACTGGTGAAGTCCGCACGTGAGGTGGTTGATCAGCTGGGCGCGGGCCAGGGTCTCACCGACGACGACATCCGCATGGTCGGTCGCGCGGTGACGTACCCGCCGGTCCGTGACGCCCTCATCGCGTTGGCGACCACCGACTGTGCGCAGGCTGCACGGGACGTGTTCGCGGAGGTGGCCCGCCGCTCCCGTGGCAGCGCACGGGTCGAGGCGCTGGCCCTGATGGGTGCGTTCGCGTACATCGGCAATGACGGGCCGCTGGCGGGTATCGCGTTCGAGGCTGCACTGGCTGACCAGCCCGGTCACGGGCTGTCGTCGCTGCTGGATCAGGCGCGTAGCAACAGCATCGCCCCCGCCGAGGTTGGGAAGCTGCTGACGCTGGGCGCCCGCGAGGCGGCCGTGCAGATCGGGGTCGAACCGCTCGCCTGACGGGTGTGACTGCACCCCACCTCCAGCCGGGGGTGGGGTGCAGTCGTGTGTGGGGAGTGGTTCGCCGGCAGACGGCCCCGGCGGGCCGGATGGTGCCCAGGCCCTGTCCGATCACGCGGTTGGCGCGCGGGTCGGGGCGGGTGAGGCGCCGGAACGCGGAGTCGGGTGGCGGCCAGCCGCGAGGAAGGCTCCGGCGACCGGCCGGAGGGACATCCCATTCGAGCTGGCCAGACGCATGTTTCGGGGAGGTGGTGGAGGGCCCGCCGCCGGACGGTTGCGACGGTGGACCACGATGTGTGGTTGCCGGTGGTGGGCCCTCCACGATCGACGGTACGCACCCGCTCGGCGGGTCGGTGGCGTTCAGGTTTGTCGAGACCGGGCTGACACTGTTGCCGTCGGGCGACGGTCGGGCGACGGTCGGGAGTGGTCGCGCGCGTGGTTCGGCCCGGTCCACGGCCGGCGCAGGTTGTGATCCAGCATGTTGAGGCGTGAAAGGTTGATGCACATCACGTTTCATAATGAGATGCCTGTCCTATACACTCGTCCATGCTGATTGCAGCGAGTGCGCCGGCCTTGCATCCGTTCTCGGACGCCCCGGCGTAGAGCGCAGATCCCTCCTCCCCCCCCCTGGGATCTGCGCGGTGCCCCGGTTGTCACCCCCCCGACACCGGGGCACACCCCTATCTGCGGGTCCGGCCCGGAATCGCTGACCACGGTTGCCGACCGCGACGGCATCGACAGGCGCTCCCAGCTCGCGCATGGCTGGCCACATCGGGAAGGTTCGGCTCCGCCGGTCTCGGGCCACTCAACCCTGTCCGTCACGCAGCGTAGGTTTCTGCAGATCACCCCGCCGAAGGTTGCACTGTGACCTGCGGTTTCGTGCCGCCGGGGGGAGGGGTGGGTTCATAGCTTTCGGTGGCACCACCCCCCGAAGCGTTGAAGGAGCCCGCGATGACGACCGCCACCACCATGACCATGTTCGACGTCCCCGAAACGGCCGCCGATCTGATCGAGGGCCTGAACCCCGACGAGCCGGCCCCTCAAGTTGCGCTCGGATTCGGTATGGGCGCCGACAGTTGTGCAATCATCCTCCGCTGGATCACCGACCCGACATCCCGGGACTTCGACCTCTCTGACCTTGCCGTTGTGACCGCACAGACTGGTGACGAGAAGGATTCAGCCCGAACCGAAGTCGAGTCGCTGATCCTCCCATTGATGCGGGCCAACAACATTCGACTCATCCAGGTCGCCCGCGGTGGCCGGTACGTCACCACTGCAGGCGAGGGAGTGGTGGTACTGTCGGATACGCGTCAGCCGGACCGCATGTTCACCGAAGGTCGGTACAAGCTGTCGGACGAAATGCTTTCTGCGGGAACGATTCCCCAGTCTGGTGGGGCTCGACTCTGCTCCGTTCACTCCAAGGGGGATGTTCTTGATCCGGTGATCGCGCAGATCACCCGCGGGCGCCCCTACCGGCACGTTCTCGGATTCGAGTTGCATGAGCAAGCCCGCGCGATCAAGGACACCCGATTCAACACTGAGCTGCGGACCGGCGAGTACCCGCTGATCGAGTGGGGGTGGTCGCGGCAGACATGCCAGGACTTCATCGTCGACACTGTCGGTGCCCCCATCTCGAAGAGCTGCTGCACTTTTTGTCCATTCGCTTTGGCTAACAAGGGATCTCGAGTGGAATCGCTCGCCCGATACGCTACACAACCCGACGAAGCCGTGGCCGCGCTGAGGATGGAGCACGTCGCACTCGCTTTGAACTCCCACCAGGGACTGATCGGCGGCAAACGCCTCGTCGACCTCCTCTCCACCACAGGAGGGCACCAGCACGTCCTCGACGCCTTCACCACCACCCTCGACACCGAAACCCACGCCCTGTACCGGGTCCGGCGCATCCTGAGGCCGTCGAAGACCGACCCGACCAAGATGGCGAACGCAGCCCGCGCCGTCGAAACCGTCGCCACTGGCAGCCGCACCGAACTGCTCCACCGACTGACCAGCGAATACGGCTCCGACATCGAACACGACGGCCTGAACATCCGCGCCTACCGGCGGCGCCGCGGCGATCAGCTCCCGGCCCGCGAAGAGCTGTACACCATCGCTCCCGCCGTCGTCGACGACAAGCAGCACCGCAACTTCGACACCTGGTGGAATGACCTCGAACTGTCGGACCTGCCGCTCGCGTCCTGACCACATGGGGTGGGTGCGGCCCCGTGCGCCGCACCCACCCAGGGGGCACCCGCATCATCGACACACACCGCCACACGACGAGGAGGACGACCAGGATGAGCGCCACGAACCCGTTCGCGCTGAAACGGCCGTGCCGGGACTGCCCCTTCCGAGCCGACCGGCCCACGTTCCTGCGGCCCGACCGCGCCACCGAGATCGCCGACGGACTGGCCGCCGGCCAGGTGTTCCACTGCCACAAGACTGTCGACTACACCGACACCGATGGCGACAGCACCACCGACACCAGCACATCCGTGTTCTGCGCCGGCGCACTCTCGGTCTTCGAGGCCGACGGCGAACCGAACAACGCGATGCGGGTCGGCCAACGCCTCGGCCTGTACGACCCGGACACGCTCGCCGACGATGTACCCGTCTACCCGAGCCTCGCCGACTGGGTCGCCAGCCACCATCTGCGATAGCGGCCAGCGGTCGGACGACCCGATACGCGTCCGACGGCCAGCCAAGGCTGCTGTCCGGCCAGCGGCCTGGGAAACCGCTGGACCAGCCCACTGCCGGCCAAGCTCGGTGTGCCGCACCCATCCAGTGCCGCTGCGATCGTCGGAGACACCACCCCGATCACACGCCAGGAGGCACCACATGGGTTATGACGTCTACTCGTCCGCGAACCTCGGCATGCCCGACAACGATGACACCCGCGCAGCCATCGAACGCGCCGCGACCCGGCTGATCGAGATCCCCGAACTCGACGAACTCAACACCACAACCCTCGAATCCCGCGGGGCCCTCGACACGGTCGGTCTCGCACTTGGTCTCGCGCTCGGCCTGGACAACGGCATGTACAGCGACGCCGACACCTGGGCTACCAGCGCGGACGGCACCATCGTGTTCTACGCGAGCGGCGAAGGCCGACACCGTGGCCTCGAACAGGTTCTCGACATCCTCGCCGCCGAGCACATCGACGGTGAAATCACCTGCGAAGGCGAGGACTACTGCCGCTGGCGACTGCGAGTCGCCGACGGTGCAGTGCACGAGGACTCCGGGCGGATCGTGTACGACAACGACCCCGTCGACGACCTGTGGATCGTGCAGATGCAGTCCGTGAACGACGACACCCTCGACCGCGTCACCGCAGTCCGCAGCAAGGCAGAGGCTGACACGCTCATCGCACGGTGGGGTCGCGAAGCAGTCGCTGAACTGGCCGCTATCGGCTACGGGCCCGCGAAGATCAGCCCGGACACCAGCGATCGTGACGTCCTCGACGTGCTGGCGCGCGTCAGCGGCGTCAAGTGGGAGGTCTACCAGCCGACCGCCGACCGGCAGCCCTGACAGTGTCGCCGCACGGTGGCGATCCACGACGAGGGACTGGATCGCCACCGTGTGGCAGGCTGCGCACCACAGCACACACCGAGGAGCCTCACCCCCGACATGAACGATGCCCCCGCAGTCCACATCGAGGAGATCGCCGGCGGCTGGTGCATCAAAACCAGCCACGACGGCACCTTCTGCATCGACGTGGTGAAGATGATGTTCAACTACCGCATCCTCAAATCCCGGATCAGCCGCGACGGGTCACGGCACGTCGAATGCGATTCCGGGTACTGCTACTTCGGTCACGGTGTCGACGCGGGCGGTCATCCCCGCACCATGCACACCGCCTACCACGCGGCGATGGCCGCGGCGATCGCATGGGACGGGCACGGCCACCCACCCGGATACGACAAGAAGGCGTTCTGACGGTGCCTGCCCCAGGCTGGGGTCCGCCACCATCCGTTGAGCTGTCCGCCAGAGTTCTGGCCGGGCGTGGCTCCAACGACATGCACTCAGGGTTCGGTGTTGCGCCTTGCCGCACGTCCCGAGGCGTGCCGATGTGATCGACGGGAACAACCCACCCGATCACAGGAGACAGACAGATGAGCGACAACGAGAACGTGAAGGGCTGCTCGTGCGGGAATGCCGACTACGGCGCCCCCGGACACGACGGCGGCCCCGACTACCTCGCCACCGCCACCGCGGCCACCGGTGACAACGATGGCCTCGTCACCACCAGCGTCGCGGGCGTCGACGCTCACATCTACGCGCACCGTTCGACGACCGTGCCCGGGGCGCTGCTGATCGGTGTCGACGCCCCCGAGGGACAGCAGATCCTGTTCGTCGTCAACGACGGTGACGTCCTCGACACCACGGTCGGTGAACCGCTCCCCGGTGAAGTCGCGGACACCGGAAGCCAGCTGTGGCAGGCCCGTGGCAGCCAGTTCGAGGACAGCATCGCGAAGGGCCACCTCTACGCCACCGCCGAAGCCCGACACGGGGAAACACGAGACCGGACGGAACTCGTCAGCGACGCGATCGCGAACCTGCTGCTGTTCCTCGCAGACTCCGAAGGTGCAGAAGCCGCCACGAAGGCCGCCGCGGACGGCGCAGAGAACTTCCGCGAGGACTGGCTCGAAGCAGGCCGCGCCCTCTCGGTCACCTCCGGCGGTTGATGACCGACCCCTGAAAAGCCCCGCACTCCACCGCTGATTGAGCGGTGGAGTGCGGGGCTTCGTTGTGGGCCACGTCGAGCTGTCCGGTGTCGATGGAGACTGCGGCGACACCGACGATGGCCATGCTCTTACGCCCCAGGCTCGCGTGGCTGTCAGCAAATACCGGTGGGCACTCTCGCGCGTTGGTGGTGCCGCACCCGGTGGCCGGGTATCGGACAGTTCACGTGTTCGGCGGGACAGCCCCGCACCATCGGCCCTTGTGGAGGTCTCTCGTGAAGTTCATTGTGCAGCCCATGTTTTCCGGCCGGCGGCGGAACAGTCCCTGCGCGGACGCCCTGTGCACGGACCTGACGTCGACGGCACTGCCGTCCGCACTGTTCATCGCGGACGAAGCCGAGGTCACCGTGACCGTCGAAGATCGTGACGGGCTGCCCGTCGGCCGCTGCCTCGCTCGAGCCCTGATCGGGGTCGGCGTCGATGACACCTTCGCGGTCGCGATCCACTTGATCGGGGATGTTCCGTCGCTGGGGTTGGTCGAAGCCGTGCACCAGGTTGATCTGACGGGCACTGTCGGCGCCGCGGTCGACGGTTGCGCGACGCAGTTCGCGGTCGCGATCGCCGACCGGTTGGCGGACATCAGCCAGCCGGCACGACTGGAAGTCGTCGGCCACAGCGGCGGACTTCTCGTCGGCGCCACCTGCTGACAGGCGCCCGCCGGGGTGCGCGATGTATCGCCCACGAAAGCACCCCGGCGGGAAAGATTCGCAGGTAGCTGGCGTCCAAGTAACCGAGGCTGCCCGATTGGTCCGAATGGGAACGCCATACGATCCACCAGTACCCATCGCCGACGACAACCGACGGAGAACACCGCAGTGCCCGGGACACACCCCCAGACGGACAACCACAACCGCAGGCTGGTCCTCGTCGACACCGACACCGGGATCGACGACGCACTCGCGATCCTCACCGTGCTGCACGCACCGGACACCGACCTCATCGGTATCGGATCGGTCTTCGGGAACTGCGACGAACACCAGGCCGCCCGAAACGCATTGACGGTCCTGGCCGCCGCCGGCCGCCCCGACATCCCCGTGTGCGTCGGCAGCCCGCGCCCCGGCCCGGCACCGAGCGCGGCATCCCCGCATGGCGCCGACGGGCTCGGCGACCGTGGACTCTGTCCGCCTCCCGGGCAGCAGCCCCGCAGTGAGACCGCTGTCGAGCAGATCCTGCGTATCTCACGTGAACGCCCCGGGCAGGTGGACCTGCTGTGCCTGGCCCCGCTCACCAATCTCGCCGGCGCCCTCGACCAGGATCCGATGGTCCTCGAACGCTTCCGCAGCGTCACGATCATGGGCGGGATGGGTGTCATCGAACGCCGCGACGTCGTCGCCGAGGCGCTGCCGAAGTTCTTGGCGAAGGGCGACACGAACACCAACCACGACCCCGCCGCCGCGGCCCGTGTCGCGGCCGCACCCGGCCCGGTCACCTGGGTGGGTATGGACGTCACCGGCCGGCTGCAACTGTCGTGGGCCGAGTTGGAGCACATGGCAGAGTCGGCGCCCGTCGCACGATTCGTGCACACGATCACTGGCGACTACCACGCCTACTGCACCAGCACCTACGACGCAGACCGGCCGATCTACACCTCCCACGACAGTGTTGCCGCCACGGTGATGCTCACCCCTGCTGTCATCTGCGACAGCAGCACGGCTTCCGGGGGAGTCCTGACCGGCGAAGATGGCCGAGCAAGCGTGTGGGGGCACACCAGCCAGCGCACGTCGGTGTCCCACCAGTTCGTCACCGCAATCGACTACGCCACCGTTCAGGCGCAGATCACGCAGACGCTCGCAGCCCGTTAAGCCGGGGGAGCGATACGATCCGGGACCGGATCGGGGAGGTGGGTCATGTTTCGGTTCAAGTCGACATCGAAACGGCAGGCACTGCAACTGCTCGACGGGCTGGCACTGCCGGACCCGTGGGACAGCCGGGATCTGGTGGAACAGATCGCGCAGAAACGCGGGAAGCCGATCACTCTCGTCGCGGTACCCCACCACGTCATGGCCGACAAGGTGTGCGGCCTGTGGGTCAGCGCAAGCAACGACGACTACCTCCTGTACTCGCAGGACGCGCCGGCATTCGTCACCGACCTCGTCATCTGCCACGAACTGAGCCACATGCTCTTCGAACACGATGTCGCCGCCATCTCCGCGAACGAACCCACCTCCGATGGCCGACTGGTTGACCTCGATGGACTCGCCGACTGGCTCCCCGACCTCGACCACGATGCTGTCCTAGCGGTCCTCGGCCGCCACGGATTCTCGGCGCAACGCGAATACGAGGCCGAATACCTGGCAACCCTGATCATGGACAAGGCCGTCGGATCAGCGAAGGACTCCCGGCAGGCACGCATGCTCGGCACCTTCGTCCGGGACGGCCGCCGGTGACGAACACGATCCCCGCCCCCATCCATCTGCTCCTGCTGTTGTTCATCTGGTCCGCGCTGGCGGCCCGATGGACCCTGCTGCGATTCAACAACTACGACGTGCGGCTCACCCACGCCCTCTCGTTCGCCTCGGCAGCACTCGTCCTCAAAGACCCCACCGTTGCCTCCGTGCTGACCCCCGCCATCGGTGAAACCCTGACCAGAGCCATCGTGCACGTGCTGATCCTGTGGTCGATCGCCGCACTCGTCGGCGTCTACAACTCGTGGGATCCAGCAGAACCATCCTGGATGCAACCGGCGCTGTACACAGTCGCCACCCTGATCGGTGCCCTACTCGTCGTGCTGTCCGCCCCCGCCCGGGATGCCGGCACAACTGTCGAACAAGCCGGCGGTTGGCAAGCCATCGCCTACTTCGCGCTCTACGCCGGATTCAACGGGTACGGCCTGGGACGCGTGACCGTTGATTACCTGCGAACGTGGCGGCAGGTCACCAGCACCTCGGCCCGAGTCACCGTCATCGGTGTCGTCGTCTTCCTCATGTCGATGCTCGTCGAATCAGTACAGATGCTGATCGCGGCCGTGTGCACCAACCTCGGTGTCGGCGCCGCATTCGTCGCCGCGAAGCAACACGCCAATGGTTGGCTGTTCGCGGTGATGATGGTTGTGGCCGTCGCGCTCTCCGCGTTGCCGTTCCTGCGTGCGGACATCCGCGCCGCCACCCGCGACCAGTTGCGTATCCACCGACTGTGGAAGATCCTGGCGAAGGCTGAACCCGAACTGGTCCTCGGGACCGTGCGGGACCGCCGCTCGCTCTCCGAAGGACAACGACAGCTCCGTGTCGCCAGCGAAGCCCACGCCGTCGCCCAAGCCCTTGGCAGCTACGCGCCGCCGATCACCGAAGGCCGCTGGGACAAGGAACTGGATCGGCGTGGTGTAGGGGTCGTCGACCGGGCTGCGGTCTACCAGGCTGCGCAACTACAGGACGCGATCGAACGTCGGCGCGCCGGCGGCGCACCCATCGCCGACCTACCCCGAACGCGTCCTGGTGTCGACGACGCAGACGCCACCATCGCCTCGATGATGAGCCTCGCCCGTCAGTGGCGGCTGGCCCGACAGCTTCGCCGATCCGACCGTCACACCAGCCCTGCAGTATCAGCTCCCTGATCCTCTGCAGGGCCACCCCTCCCCGCCACGGGCCGCTGGCGGGCACGGAACACCTCAAGAAGCGCCCGCCGATCCTCGGGTGTGCGAGCACCCCGCAACTGGATGGAGTTGATGCGCTCATCCCGGAACAACTCGAGCAGCAGCAGCTGCTCGTGCAGATCGTGGTGATCGTCGTCGACCAGGTAGCCGGCCGGGACACGGAAGTGCGTAGCGACTGCAGCCAGGAGCGTGACGTCGGCGTCCGGGCCCGCTCCTGTCCGCAGCGCGTCGATCTCGTCGCCTGACACCTGATGTCCACCCGCGGTGACAGCGGCGGCAACAGCAGCAGACGACTGCCCGCACTCCCCGGACTTATGCCACACCCGGAACAGCAACTCCAGGCGCTCCGTCAGCGGGATAGGTGACGACATGGGAAGCCTCCGATTCGTAGCAGTGCATGACCTCCGACGAGATCGAGAATACGGGGGCCAGGGGACAGGACTGTTTTCCTGGTCAAGGCATTGAACGTGGCGCGTCAATGAGGCGGTGTAGCTGAGGGCATGCCAGCGGGCGGACACGACCACGGATGGTCTCGTCGGGGCCGTTGCAGCGGATCAAGACCCTCAGTGGCGATGGCAACCTGTCCGATCACAGCACTCATCGCGGGCGGTGCTGCACCGTGCCGCACGCGCCGGCCTGGGTCGGGATGCTCGGTTCGTCTTCACCCGAACCGAACGTGAGAAAGGCCCAGCACTATGAGCATTCCCTGCACGTACCGGCCCGTGATCTTCGAGTACCCGCACGATGTTGCCATGGGGCCGCTGGCAGGCCCGCAGGCCCGCGAGGTGTACCTGGCGGCACTCGACACGATCTCCCCCGAGCGACTGGTCGAGGCCGCGGAGTCGCTGTGCGAACTGATCGCCGAGGACTTCGACATCGACGATGCGTCCGCCGATCGGGTGTTCGGCGTGGACGGGTTCGGCTTCGATGTCGCGGCAGCGGCCGCGACCCCAGCGATTGCGTCGGGCATCCGGGCGTGGATCGTTGCCGGCATCGACGAGGCGTGCTGGGAGGCTCGCCGTACGACCGCCGCGGGTGTCACCGCGGTGGAGAACTACGTCGAGCACATCGGCGGCCACCCGTACACGGTCGTCGTCACCAACGACGACACCACGTATGTGGGCCTGCTGCTCTTCAAGTCCCTGTTCACCGGTTGCGTGACCTGTCACCCGTGCGCGGCCACGGCGAGCCAGGGGGCGGCGTGACCGCGTTGGCTGGCGAGCGGGGTACGGCCGCACTCGAGCCGGACGGGTGGCGGTGGCCCGACGGCACCACCATGCGGCTGTCGACAGACCTGCCGGGCGGATCCGACTCGTTCCTGTTCTTCACCGAACTGGTGGTGCGCACGGAGGTCGCCGATGGGCCGAAACGGATGCTGATCGACACGATCAGCGGCCAGGTCGACGGAGTCGTCACCGCGGTCACATCCGGACCGGCCGGGATCTCGGTGCACTTCGAGGGCGGGTCCACAGTGCGCCTGGTGGACGTCGTCGCGGTCACGTTCTGACGGCGACAGAGCCTGAACCGCGGTGCCGTCGAGTGGTCCGGGAACCTTCTCGGTCTGCGGGGCATCTAACGAAGTGGAAGTGAAGGAGTCAGCGGGGGTGGTGAATCCACCGATCACCCTGCGGAGCTGGCATTTTCCTTTCGAATCTGCAGGACGGTCCGATCACGGTCCTCACGTGATTGTCGTCCTGCGGCCCGGCGCGGTGATGCCGCCTCGGGCCGGACGCCTGTTCTACCAGGACAGGCGTCACCGCTGCTGAGAAGCGGCCTATCGGAGATGCACGCGACGCGTGATGCCCGCGGGGATTCTGGGCCGACGGTCTGGGGTTCCCGCGGGGCATGCCGGTTTCCCGAGCGTGCTGGTCAGTCGTGTGTGGCACCCATCAGGTGCAGGAGCTGGTGAACAGTCGGGTCCGTCAGCGTGTATCGGACGGTGCGGCCGACTCTCTCGTCGCGGACCCACCCCTGCAGACGCAGGACGCGGAGAGCCTGGGACGCTGCGGTGTTCGTGATGCCGGCGGCGTCCGCGAGGTCACCGACCGTCGCCGTGCCGGGGCCGGCGTGGTGCATCGCGGCGAGCAGCCGCAGCCGGGTGGGGTCGCCGAGAAGGTGGAATCTGGTCGACCATTCGTCGATGTCGAGTCCGGGATGGGTGGGTGTCGGCATGGCCGTCCTGACGGGGTCGCTGAGTGGGGGGTGTTTCTAGCGTAATACCCCTTCATGTGTTCAACTAGACACATCGGAGGTTGTACACACCACACGCTAGGAATCTCGAATGCGTTCACGCACAAGCATGTCCGCGGTCGCTGCGATCGCCGGCCTCGCGGCCATCGCGTCCGGTTGCGCACCCGCGAACAGCGACACCGCCGGCGACCGGCCCACCACCCTCGTCCTCGCCGACGCCCAACCACTGGGGGAGTACAACCCCGTCAACGGGTACAGCGAACTGGGGGTTTCCCCGCTCTACGACGGACTGCTGCGCCCGCAGCCAGTGTCCGACAAGGAGATTCCTGCGCTGACTCCCGCGCTGGCAGCCGGTGCACCAACCAGCAACCCGGATCAGACGGTGTGGGACGTCGAACTCCGCGACGGGGTCACCTTCCACGACGGCACCACATTCGATGCCGCGGACGTCGTCGCCACCTACAACGCCGTGCTCGATCCGGGGACTGGATCGGAGATCGCAGCCTCCTACGACATGATCGACACCGTCACCGCCATCAACGATCAGCACGTTCGGTTCACGCTCCGCTACCCGTACGCGGAGTTCCCGGCCCGACTCCTTCTCGGCATCGCACCATCCGAACTGGTGACCAACGGCCCGGCCCGTGACTCGCAGCTCAACAAGAAGCCCGTCGGTACCGGCCCGTACACGCTCACCGAGCTGCGACCCGACCAGGCAGTGTTCGCCGCGAACCCGAACTACTGGGGCGGGGTACCGGAGATCACCAAGCTCGTCACCACGTATGTGCCCGACGACAACTCGCGCGCCCAGCAGATGCAGGCCGGGTCGCTGTCCGGGACCGTGATCCCCCCGTCGATGGCTGGCGCGTTCACCGACCCGGCCACCCCTGTCGTCGCGGTCGAGACCGCGGACTGGCGGGGCCTGTCGCTGCCATCGAACAACGCGTTCACCAGTGACGAGCAGGCCCGGATCGCCATGAACATCGGCGTCGACCGGAACTCGATCATCGAACACGTCCTCGCCGGTCACGGACTTCCCGCCTACACGCCGTTCGCGCCCGTCTACGGTGACGCCTACAACGCGGACGCCGTCTTCGACTACCGGCCCGACGACGCTGACCGCATCCTCGACGCGGCCGGCTGGCAGCCCGGCCCGGACGGGGTTCGCGTCAAGGACGGTCAGCGGGCCGAGTTCACCCTCATGTACCTCGCCTCGGACTCCTCCCGCCGAGACATGTCGACCGCATTCGCCGCAGCAGTGGAACCGTTGGGGATCAAGGTGAACCTGCGGGGCGCGACGTGGGATGAGATGGAGAAGGACGCAACGACCGCCGCGATCATGCTCGGCGGCGGCGACAAGCCGTACAGCATCGACACCCAGGTCTACGAGACACTGCACACCCGCAGCTCGAACACCCCGACGTACTCGAACCCGGGGAACTTCACCATCCCCGGCGTCGACGACGCCCTCGACCTCGCGCGCCGCAGCCTCGACCCGGCTGTCCGCAACCCGGCCTACCAGCAGGTCCAAGACGCCTACATCGACCACCCCACGCACGTGTTCCTGGCGTTCATCGACCACACCTACGTCACCGCCGACAACAGCTGGGAGCGTGGACCACTCGTCCTCGAACCCCACACCCACGGCGTCACCTGGGGTCCGTGGTGGAACGTGGCGGGCTGGCGTCCGTGACCGCCGTGACGACACCCCCGGCCGCGCCGACCCGCGCAGCCGGGGGAGTGGTCGGTGGGCGTCTGCGGCGCCGCCGCCGTGACATCACACGCCTCGCGGCCCGTCGTGTCGCAGTGACCATCCCGCTGCTGGCGTTGATCTCCGCAGGCGTGTTCCTTCTCGCCGCCTACTCGCCGTTCAACCCGCTCTCCGCCTACCTCGGTACCCGCTACCAGTCGACGAGCGCCACCGAACGTGAATCGCTCACGGCCGCACTCGGGCTGGACGCACCGTGGTGGCAGGCATGGTGGCAGTGGGTGACCGCGGTTGCCGGCGGAGATCTCGGCTGGTCCCGGATCTATTCGCAGCCGGTGACCACCGTGTTCGGTGAACGGCTCCCGTGGACGCTGCTGCTGTCCGCCACCGGCCTGACGGTCGCTGTCGCTACCGCTGTTGCTCTCGGAACGGCGGCGGGTCTGCGGCCGGGTTCCTGGCTGGACCGTGCGTGCTCGGCTCTCGCGGTCGTCGTCCAAGCGGTCCCCCCGTTCGTGGTCGCGCTCGCTGCGGTCGCAGTGTTCGCAGTGACCCTGCGGTGGGCTCCTGCCGCCGGCGCCACCGATCCCGGCGCCGACTACACGGTCGGGCAGGTGGCCCGGCATCTCGTCCTGCCGGCGATCGCGTTGGCGATCACGCAGTTGCCGTGGATGCTGCTCGCGGTCCGGTCCGCTGTTGCAGAGGCCGCGGGGTCGGCTGCGGTGCGTGGTGCGCGAGCCCGTGGTGTGGCACCGGCGGTGATCGTCGGCAAGCACATCGTGCCGATGTCGTTGACGCCGTTGGTCACGCTGATCGGTGCGCGGCTGCCCGAGCTGATTGTGGGCGCTGTCCTGGTCGAGGAGGTGTTCGCGTGGCCGGGGCTGGCGGCGACGGTGGTCGAGTCGGCGAAGGCGATGGACTTCCCGTTGCTTGCTGCGCTCACCGTCGCGACCACCGCTGTCGTGTTCGTGGGATCGCTGCTCGCTGATGTGCTGTATCTGCTGATCGACCCGAGGATCACCGCTGATGTCTGAGCGTCCGACACCCCGCCGGGGACATGCCAACCGTGCTGGTCAGATCGCTGCAGTGGGGGTGCTGGTGGCGGTCGTCATCTACGCCGTCGCCACCCCGTGGATCGCCGGGCCGCAGACCGCGGACTTCACTCAAGCCCTCCAACCACCAAGCGGTGGGCACTGGTTCGGCACCGACCACTCCGGCTACGACTTGTTCGTGCGCACCGCGGACGGACTCCGTGTCTCACTGCTGATCGCCGCCGTCTGCGCCGCCACCGCCACCATCCTCGGCACCGTGATCGGTGCCGCCGCAGCCACCATCGGCGGCCGCACAGACACTGCCCTGATGCGGGCCACCGACACTGTCAACGCCCTCCCCCACCTTCTGCTCGGCATCGTCATCGTCGCCATGTTCCCAGGCTCGCTGCCCGCGATCATCGCGTCCATCGCCCTGACCCACTGGCCGCAGGTTGCACGTCTGGTCCGCGCGCAAATCCTCGCTGTCCGCTCCGCCGACTACGTCGACGCCGCCTACCTGTGGGGCGCCAGCCGCCGGCACGTGTTCCGCCACCACCTTCTGCCGGCCGCCGCCCCGCAAGCGGTGATCGCGCTGCTGATGCTGCTGCCCCACGCGATCTGGCACGAATCGACCCTCAGCTTCCTCGGCCTCGGGCTCTCCCCGGACCGGGCGAGTCTCGGCACACTCCTCCAACTCGCCCGCGGTGACCTCCTCACCGGCGCCTGGTGGACCCTCGCCGCCCCCGCTGGTGCGCTGATTGTCACGACCCTCGCTGTCGCCGGTATCGCCGCAGCCCGCCGCACCCGCACCCGCAACATCGAAAGCGTGATCGCCTGATGCCTACCGCCGCTACCGCGATCGTCGACAGACTGACCGTCCACATCCCTACCCCGGTGGGGGTCGTCCACGCAGCCACCGACGTGTCCCTCGCCATCCCGGCCGGGCAGATCACCGCACTCGTCGGCGAATCCGGTTGCGGCAAATCCGTTCTCGCGTCCGCCCTGTGCGGGCTACTCCCCGCCGGGGCCCGACACACCGGCACACTCACCATCGCGGGCCGCGACATGAGCACAGCGACCGAACGATCCTGGCGTCGACTCCGCGGCCGCACCATCGGGTTGGCCGCCCAGTCCGCGGCCGCCAGCTTCACCCCGAACCGCACGATCGGCCGGCAGCTCGCCGAAACCATCGCCGCCGTCGACGCCACCACCAGCCCAACGGCACTCCTCGAACAGGTGGGTCTCGCCCCGCACACCCAACACCTGTACCCGCACGAACTGTCCGGAGGCATGGCGCAGCGTGTCGCTGTCGCCGCCGCCATCACCGCGAACCCGCCGCTGCTGGTGGCCGACGAACCCACCGCCGGCCTCGACCCCGACACGACCCGCACCATCCTCACGCTGCTGCGGGCACACGCCGACGCCGGTGGAGCGGTCCTGCTCATCACCCACGACCTCCACGCCCTCGAAACGACCGGCGTCGCCGACCAGATCGCCGTCATGTACGCCAGCCGGATCATCGAAACCGGTCGTGCCACCGATGTCCTCGCCAGCCCGCGAGACGACTACACGCGCGCACTGCTCGCGGCCCTACCAACACGCGGCCTGCACCCGATCCCCGGGATGCCTCCCGAGCTGACCGACCTCGACCCGAACTGCACGTTCGCCGACCGTCTCGCCGCCACCAGGAAGGTCACCCAATGACCCTCACCGCACACGCAATCACCAGCAAATATGTCACGTCCCCTGTGCCGGTACTCGACTCCGTCACTATCACCGTCACCCCCGGCCACATCCTCGGACTCACAGGCCCCTCCGGCACCGGAAAATCCACCCTCGCCCGCATCCTGTGCGGCCTCCACCGACCCGACCACGGCACCGTCACCTGCGACGGGCAACCAGTCACCACCCGACGCGGCCGCATGCCCGGCACCATCGGACTCCTCCACCAATCGCCCCGCGCCGCCACCAACCCGCGAATGCGACTGCGGCAGATCATCACCGAACCCACCCGCCACCGGCCGGCCACCCGCAGCGTGAACGAGCTGGCCAACCACGTCGGACTCACCGGCGACCTCCTCGACCGCACCCCCGACCAGGTATCCGACGGACAGCTGCAACGCGCCTGCCTGGCCCGCGCCCTCGCCACCCGGCCCCGCTACCTGATCTGTGACGAACCCACCGCCATGCTCGACCCGGCCACCACCGCATCCATAGCCGCAGTCCTGTCCGATCTCGCCGCGACCGGCGTCGGGATCCTCGCGATCAGCCACGACCACCACCTCCTCGACGCCTGGGCCGACAACCGCATCGACATCGCCGACCTCGCCGCAATCACTACCTGACCTTGCCCGTACCTCCGGGTCTCCACTTCCGGTGACCCGGGCGGCCCGGTCGTGGTGTGGTCGCAGACGAAACCGCCCACACCCACGCACAATCTGGGGTGGGTGTGGGCGGTTTCGGTGGCCGGACGCTACGTGAGCGGCAGCGCGGACCAGTCGATGGTGAGGACGTCGAGTCGGCCGAGCGCGCCGACTGCGAGGGCGGCCAGGCCCGCAGCGGTCCACCCCATCGTGTGCGGGTTGACAGGCTCGACCACGTCCGGGGCCGAGGTCGGGGACAGGCTGGGGGAGTAGATCACTCGACCGGACGCGGCGGCATCGAGGTCGTCGTGGAACTGCTGCGCAACCGCGACCGGGTCCGCCTGGTAGCGGGTGGTGGGTGCGGGAGAACGGTCCAGGAGGGCGAGCAGGTATGCCATATCGTGGTTGTGCGACATCGCGAGCATCCAATCTGCGGGTCGTGATCCCCGCTGGGTGCTAGGGACACCCAGCGGGGACTCTGTGATCTGACCCACTCATCGTCGCGACCGTGTTCCGGGCGTGCGGCACGCGCACACAATCACCCATGTGGACGGCGAAATGCCCGGCTAACCCGTTGCGCTGGAAAAGATTTCATTCACAAGGTTCGCAGCTGCGGCGGTCTTCGCCTCCGACTTCACCGACTTCGACACAGCGACCCGGTGGCCCAGGAACTCCACGGTCACCGTGAACACCGGTGCATGCGCCGGCCCAGCCTTCTCCGCTACCCACAAAGGCTCCTCGCAGCCGAGCGTCTTCGCATGATTGTGGAGCCACGCGACTGGATTCTTCAACGCCTTCACCCGTTTCCGGTCCATATCCCCGGACGACGGTGGAGAGGCGGGTCGCGGTGCGGCCGCCGGCGGGCCGGACTTGGCCTTCACCGGCTTCGGGGCTGGCGTCTTGACCGGTGTGGCCAGCACCGGCCACACGGGCTCGTCACCAGCATGGTTATCGCCGTGCAGACGAGCCTCCAACAGTGCCCACATCGCAGACTGCTCCGTCGACCGCTTCACCGACCCCACCACCCACGGGCCCCGAACCCCATCGAATGCGGCCTGCACTGCGAAAGCTGGTGCATGCGCGGCGCCCTGCTGCCTCACCTCGACTTCGGCGGGGGGAATCTCGGGCCGTTCCTGCACCCACGCCGACAGCACACTTGCCGCTGCTTCGCGTCGAACATCGGCCCACCGCGCGCACGCATACACCTGCACCGGCCGCCACGACACGTCGTCGATCATCAACAGCACCGCCACATCCGGCGGGTTGAGCAGGTCCGCATCCACGCGCCGCCGAATCTCGATGTCGAGCCTGCTGTCCAGCGGCCCGCCGCCAGCGGCTTTCAGCAGCTTCCGGAACCGTTTCATGTCGAGCACCGCCAGATTCCCGGCCGCGGCCTGCACCGTCTTCCGCCTGTCAGCGGCTTTGAAATGCTCGGATGTTGCGTCCCGTTCTTCCCGCACCCGCCGGTTGATGTCGGCAGCAAGCGCCGCGACCTGCTCGCGGGTGTACGGGGCCGGGAGGCCGTCAACCTCGGCGAGGATGATCCGCTGGCTGATCAAGTCCGCGACCCGCCGCAGCGGTGACGTGACATGCGAGTAGGCGGCGACACCGACACCCTGATGGCCGGCGACCGTCGCGTCGTAGGTGGCCGGCCGCAACGCCGTCACCAGGCGGGCCCGAATCCGTTCCGTCATCTGCGGGTCGCCCGCGGCCGCCTCGAGTTCATCGGCCAGCAGTCGCCCACCACACGACACCAGGTTCGCCCGGTGGTTCCGGTACAGGATGGGCAGTTCACGGCCGACGCACCAGGTGGCGACGGCCTCGTTCGCGGCGATCATCATTTCCTGGACGATCACATACGCGTTCGTCCTCAACTCTTCCGCCAGGTGGGTGATCCCACCTTCTTCGGTGGCGACCAGACCACGCGCCAGGTCGTAGAAGACGAAGCCGTCGTTCGCGCGGCGGGCCGCCAGCAGAGCTTGGGTGGCGTCGTAGGCGTCCCGCAACGGCTGGTGCAGCAACGCATCCGGGTCCGCGAGCAGACGGGGGACGGCCGCGTAGGTGACCTCGATGCAACCCCCGACAGGGATCACAGCCCGAGACACGTCGACGTCAGCGACGATCCCATCGGCGCGGATCGTGCCGCTGATCCGCATACTCGGCCGATCCGCCTGCCCGGTCAGTGTCGCGGCTTGCTCCACGGTTTCGCCGAGCATCGGGAACGTGCGGGTCGGGCGGTAGCGGGTCGTCATGCGGGTGAACGCCCGCCGGTCCTCATCGGAGCCTGCCGGCACGATGTCGGCGACCGCCGCGATGTGCACGACGAATCGCCAGCCGCCGTCGGGGAGCGGCGTCACCGCGAACGTGTCATCGCGATCTCGGCTGCCTTCGCGGTCGATCATCAACAGGGGAGTTGCGGAATCCAACGGTGCAAATCCTTTCGAGCGGGGCGACCCGTCGAGACTAAAACGCGGCGAATCGGGCACGGTGAGGGGACTGGACGGGAATGGGGATTGCGAGTCGAACTCGTGGTCACGGCAGGTTCCGGGCCTCCGCCTGCTTCGCCCGCCACCCCCGCTGCCACATGACCGCAAGGAAACGGCCCCGCTCCGACTCATCCCGCAGATACGGGCATGCACTCAACGGCTGGTTCGACATCAACGCGGCCGCCCCCTCCGTCTGCGCTTTCGTGATCTCCACCATCGTCGCCGGATACCCCGACCTCGATGTGCTCTCGAACTGGCGAACACCCTTGTCACGCATACGCCACATCCTGGAATGTCTCAGCGTTGTGCGCCCCATACGACGACGACGTCGGGGCACCCCGCAGGGCCGTGAACCGGGCGAAACTCATGTGCCCGCCGGACGCGCCGACAGCCGCCTTGAACTCGTCCGACGCGTACGCGTGCATCCGCTTGGAATTGCCGTACATCAGCGACTGTGGGTCAACCCCCAACGCCTCACCCCGCTTGTTGAGCATGTGACCGCGGCATTTCCCTTCGGCCGCGATGTACCGCTCGAACTGGTACTCGAAGTACGCCAACCGCTCCCGTTCCTGCGCGTCCTTCACCGTCCCGTGCTTGACCACAGCAGCGCCATCGCCGCTGGTCGACCACATGCTCGGATCGGTGAGTATTCGCCGCTCCACTTCCTGATACTTCGCCGGCGACAGATTGTTGTACGCCCACTCAAGCTCTTCGAGTTCCGCCCCACTCAGTGTCTGGCCCGCCTCTACCGCGGCCCGACGATCCCACTCCGCCTCGATCTTCTCCTGCAGATCCCGATGCTCGTGCAGCTCAGACCACATGCCCTGCAGCTGTCCGTCATCGAGAGCCTGCACGCAGTCCGGGGCCAGAGTCTCCTCCCACACTTCACGGATCTCGGTGTTCTCCTCCTCGACCCGCAACGCCTCCACCGCGGCCCGACGATCCCACTCCTCCTCGATCAACGCCTGCGAACGCGGATCGAAATGCAGCGCATTCCACTGCTGCTCGAGCCCATCATCGGACTGCGCCGCCACGTAGTCGCCGGTGAACTCCGCAGCCCTCGACGGTGGCGGCACCGCCTTCCACTGCGGATCCCACTCCGACCGCTCCGCAACATCGTTGACGGCCGCCTCGAAGCACTCCATCGACTTCTGCAGCGCCACTTCATCCCCGGACTGTTCCGCCTCGACAGCCCGCCGCTCCCACCGCGACATCCGCTGCACCGCAGATGCCAACCGGCGAAGCACCGGGTTCGAATGGCTCGGGCACCGCCGGCCGCCCTCGCATTGGTTCCGACTCCTACACATGCGCTGACCATACGAACCGTATTTCGGGTCACACCCTGCACGCGCCGCACCAACAGAACCCCGTATGCGACGCTCACCCCATCGGAGAACACGCACGAATCACCAACACGAGGGGACCGTTGTGTCTACAGCCCGCACCACAATCAGGACCATCGCCGACGCCATCGCTGTCGCCCAGACCCTCCCCCGTGGAAACAGCGGCCTCACGATCAGCCTGAACGGTGACACGATCAGCTTCACCGCCACAGACAACGCCGGCAACGGCTGCGCTGTCGTCGCAGCCGTCACCCGCTCCCGCCGTGGCCCGACCGAGTCATTCACCGCGCACATCGCACCCACGCACCTCACGGCCCTGACAGGCTCCCGACGCAGCGACCCACGCGCCCTCGCATTCGACGACGGAACCTTCCGCCTCGGCACCAACATCGAGGTGCCCGCCGTCGCCGCCGAACCCGTCACCATCGCCGCCGACCACACCGGCGGGCACGCCACCGCCCACATCGCACCCGCCGCGTTCCTTCGCGCACTGACAGCCCTCGAACCGCACAAACGTGCCGTCAAACCCCGCAACGAGGGCCACGCCCGACTGTCCATCACCCGGCACGGCGCCGTCAGCATGGCCGTCGTCGGCGACTACTCCGCTGCATCCGTCCACATCCCCGCTCTCGACGTCGACACCGCCACCACCGACTGCCATGGTCACACCAGGATTGGGGCGTGGACGGAAGCGGTGAACCTGCTCGACCCCACTGCCGCGAACTGGACGATCACCGTCGTCCCCGGCACGACTCGTGACCAGATCACCGTCACCGACGGCGTCACCGCAGTCACCGTCGTCGCACCCACCACCCGAACCCCGAACTTCGATGCAGCCTTCGCCGCGCCGGCAGGGCTGCGCTGCTGGGATCTCGACATCGCCGACATCTCCGTGATCGACAGCTTCCTGCGTCTGCTGCCCTGCACTTTCAACGACGACACCGCGTTCGTGCAGATCCGCAACCACCTCGGGCACGCAGAAGGCCGCCCCCACCAGATCGAGTTCGTCGCCCGCGAAGGCAGCCAACTCGCGGTCGCCGGCGAACCGTTCCGCAACATCATCACCCGCCCCGTGATGACCACCAGCGTCGACGAAGCCGAAGTCGACGTCACCCTGTCGCAGATGCGGCAGATCGTCGCCACCGCCATGCACAGCGGAGGCGGCCGCATCACCCTCCGCGGCTACACCCCGTACGAATCGATGTCGCAGCTCGTCCTGACCGGCAACGGTGCCACCGCCGTCACCATCGGTCGTATCCCGCAGCCACTGTGACGCGGATGCCGCATACCCGGAAACCGTGTTGATACAACGAATCCGACCACGGCGCCCAAACGCCACCACCGGAAACAGACGGCCATCCACCGTCGCCCATCAGCAAGGGAGATTGCAGACATGGCGCTTCCCGTCCTCACCCCCGAACAGCGCGCCGAGAGCCTGGCCAAGGCCAGCCGACTCCGCAAGGAACGCGCTGACCTCAAGGCGCAGATCAAGGCCGGCGGCATCACCATCACCGACGTGTTCGAGCGCGCAGAGACCGACGACGTCGTCGGCAAGATGCGGGTGATCCACCTGATCGAATCCATGCCCGGCCGCGGCCGGCAGGGCGCAATCACCCTCATGGAGAAGCTGCAGATCGCAGACAACAAGAAGGTGCGCGGTCTCGGGCACCGTCAGCGTGAACTGCTCCTCACCGAACTCACCTCGCAGTAGACCCGACGAACCTACCTGCAGTGGCGTCTCCTCCCGCACCCGCGGAAGGAGACGCCACCGGTGTTTATACCCCTCCCGGAAACCCCGACAGACCCGGTCTAGCAGGGAATCCTTTCGGTAACGCGCTAATGTGGCGGCCTGGATCGTCTCAGGGTTCCCGGCTTGCAACGGCACCCTGCGGCGGCAGCACCACACACGCACACGGGCCCAGGAGAACACCCCCAGACATGGCACCACCCACACGCCGAAACGATGCACGAACCCGGCCGACACCCTGGAAGAACCCTCCAGCCCGCACCGGGGACTTCGCGATCATCGACATCGACGGGGTCATCGCCTCGATGGAAGAGTTCGAACCACTCGTGCACACCGAACGATCCCAAGACCGCGACTGGCACACCTTCCACCGCTCGTACGGGCTCGCCAAACCGATCCGATCCGGCATCAAACTCATCGAATCGCTGCAGGAAGTCGGCGTCGAGATCGCCTACTCCACCACCCGGCCGGAACAGTTCGCCCGCACCACCTGGAACTGGATCACAGGACACCGGCTTCCCCCCGGGCCGATCATGTTCCGCCACTTCATCAAAGACGGGCCCCGCCCCGACCTCGAAGTCAAGGTCCGGCATTGGTGGTCCTGGTACGACAACTACGACACCGACCACCGTCTCGTCGCCTGGTTCGACGACGACCAGGACGCCACCAACGAGCTGCGCTTGCACGGCTGTCCGGCGTGGATTCCGAAGGAGTTCCTGAAACGGATCCGTGCGGCCGGCGGAGACGACGCCGCGATCACACAGGTACTGCAAGACGGGCCGATAGACCTTGACCTGCTCGGAGAACGCGAGGAAACATCACGCGGGCCGTGGCAGGAGAAAGAAGACCTCTGGCAGGCCAAGCAGCAGGCGTGGTTCAAGAAGCACCAAGCGATGATCAGAAGCCGCGGTCGGAACCGGTAGCGGACACACTCGTGGAGGCGCCTACCCGGCGTCATCATCGACGGGGTGCAGAGACAGGCCCTGTCACCCACGACCGCCATCGAATAGGAGCGCACCGCCCCGTGAACACCCTCTCCCTGATCGGCCTTCTCGGCATCATCGTCGTGTCCAACCGGGCAGCACCAGTTGCACACGACAGTCTGCCGGCGCAGGAAACCGGCCCGGAGAACAAGAAACACACCCGGCACGGAATCGGGCTGGGCATCATGGCGTTCGCCAGCATGGTGCTGTGCACGGGAAGCCTCCTCTCCGACATCCCCGTCGTGCTGAAAGTGTTCGTCGTATTCGCCATGACCGTGCTGATCGTGTCCCTGCTGTACGCGGTCGCGGCGACGCGACACCGCGACAGCAACTAGCCAGACCTCGGATCGCTCCGCCGCGCAGTGCCGCGCCCCGCAACCTGCACTTCTACTCTGACCGGGCACCAGTTGCCGCGAGATCAGCACATTCAGGAGTTCGGGCGTGGAATCACCGTCACCCAACCGCCGCTTCACCAGTGAGTTCCTGACCGAACTCCGCACCCGCGTCCGACTCGACACGCTCGCCGCAGACTACGTCGACCTCAAACCTGCCGGGCCCGGCAGATTGAAGGCCCGCTGCCCGATGCACTCCGAACGGACACCCTCGTTCACGATCAACATCGACTGGGGCCGCTTCCACTGCTTCGGGTGCGGTGCCGACGGCGACATCATCGACTTCCTGATGCAAGCCGACGGGGTGAGCTTCGTCGACGCCGTCACAGACTTGGCGGGCCGCGCCGGTATGCCACTCCCACAAGGCACCAACCCCGACAGCGACACCGACCTGCAGGCCCGTGCCCAACTGCGTGCCGTCCTCGAATCCGCGCAGACGATCCTCCACCAGCGGCTCCTCGACCACCCCGACGCCCGCGACGCCCGCGACTTCCTCCGCTCCCGCGGCTTCACCAGCACCCACGCCACCGAATGGGGGATCGGCTACAACCCCGCCGGAGGGGACACCCTCACCGCAGCCCTCACCGCCGCCGGACACACGCTGGACGCGCAAACCGCGGCAGGGATGACCAAACACTCCGACCGCGGCCCCTACGACGCGTTCAGAGGCCGGATCGTGTGGCCCCTGAACGATCCACAAGGCAGGATCGTCGGATTCACCGGCCGCGACCTGACCGGCCGCGCCCACGGAAAATACGTGAACACTGCAGCAACCGACCTGTTCCGCAAAGGCGATTTGCTGTTTGGCTACGACAAGGCCCGCCAGCAGATGCTGCGGCAACGCCAGGTGTTCATCGTCGAAGGCCAAACCGATGTCATGGCCATGACCGCAGCCGGGGTGACCAACACCGTCGGAGCATCCGGCACCGCCTTCACCACCACCCAGGCAGACCTGCTGGCGAGCCAGATCGGCGACGGCGGCGAAATCGTCATCGCGTTCGACAACGACGACGCCGGCCGCAAAGCCGCCTGGGCACTGTTCCAGGCATGCCAGCAGTGCACCACGAACATCACAGCCCTCGACCTCACCGGCTACGCCACGAAAGCCGACCCGTGCGATGTGCGCCTCCTCGGCGGCGACGACGCCCTCACCGCTGCCATCACCGCCCGCAAGCCCGCACTGCAGATGCTCCTCGAGGCGGACATCACCGGCAGCGACCTCACCACCCCCGAAGGGAAAGTGAACGCCACCGAGCAGGTCCGCCGCCGCCTCGAGAACGTCCGCTCCGCAGTCCTCCGCCGCGAATACCAGAGCTGGGCCGCGGACCGCATCGGCGTGCACACCGGCGACATCCACACCACACCCGCGAACACCCGCGCACGGGAAACCGTGGCCGCACCGTCCACGAACCCTCCGGGCCGGCTGACCGACGCGGAAACCGCACTGGCCGCGTTCGTGATCGCGCACCCCCGCACCGCCGCACAGTCCCTCGACCGCGCTGACACCGACCTATACAGCCTGTTCCCGCTAGTGGTCGTCGGCGTTAGTTCGTCGGGGGTTCAGCCCCACGCGGTCGGGTCTGCGAGGTAGAGGCCGCAGGCGGTGTCGAGAGCGTCCTCGGCGGTGCCGGCGCCTTGGCCGGTGGGCAGG
>NZ_SKCH01000035.1 GCF_005434945.1 Prescottella subtropica
CATTCGGTTATTGTCCTGGACCGGGGCGGTGGTGGAAATCGTCATGGTGGGGTTGATCCGTATCTCGCCCTGCTGGCGGGGTTGCTGTGAACCTCTGGACTCAACTCACCCTGACACGCAGGGAGGTGGTGCAGGAGCGGCTTGGGCACCGCGATATCTCCATGACGATGAACACCTACTCCCATGTGACACCGACGATGCAGCGGGGAGCGTCAGACAGGTTCGCGGGATTGCTGTCGTGAGGCCATGCAACAGCTCATGCAACACCGCTATTGCATCGGCATGTATCCAGATGCTCGATTGGCGCGCCGATGACAGGAGAATCACCAGGTTAGAGGCTGTTTTGAGCCTCCACCCGTAGCTCGATGCAGGCGGGCCATCGTCAGTTCAAATCCCCTATCCTCCGCCACAGAAAGCCCCCGGTGACTCAGTCACCGGGGGCTTTCTCCATTCCCCGCCCCCGAAAAGGGCATACCTCCCACGTCTCGCCGCAGGGTGACCGCCACCACCACTCCCCATGTATGTTGGTTAGCCATACCTCACTGGAAGTGCCGGTGGGGGCGACGAGAGGCCCGACATGGCAAGAACGTGGAAGAGGATGGTGGGTGCGGCGTTCCTCGCGTCGACGCTGGTGGGGATCACCGCCTGCTCGAGCGACTCGGACTCGGGCACCGACACCTCGAACACCGCCGCCTCCGGCGCACCGTCCGGCGCGATCACCGTCTACAACGCGCAGCACGAGTCGCTCACCCAGGAATGGGTCGACGGCTTCACCGCGGAGACGGGCGTCGAGGTCACCCTCCGCAACGGCTCGGACACCGAGCTCGCGAACCAGATCGTCGCCGAGGGGAAGTCCTCCCCCGCCGACGTCTTCCTCACCGAGAACTCGCCGGCGATGGCGCTCGTCGAGAATGCCGGACAGTTCGCCGACGTCGACGCCGCAACGCTCGAGCAGGTGCCGACGCGGTTCCGGCCGTCCACCGGCAAGTGGACCGGCATCGCCGCCCGCTCCACAGTGTTCGTCTACAACAAGGACAAGCTCACCGCCGACCAGCTGCCCACGTCGCTGCTGGACCTGCAGAACCCCGAGTGGAAGGGCCGCTGGGGTGCATCCCCGTCCGGCGCCGACTTCCAGGCCATCGTCAGCGCCCTGCTCGAACTGAAGGGCGAGGACGCCACGCAGCAGTGGCTGGCCGGGATGAAGGAGAACGCGGTCCCCTACAAGGGCAACTCCACGGTGATGAAGGCCGTCAACGCCGGCGAGATCGACGGCGGCATCATCTACCAGTACTACTGGTTCGGCGACCAGGCCAAGACCGGTGAGAACAGCAAGAACACCGAGCTGCACTACTTCGAGAACGAGGATCCGGGCGCTTTCGTCAGCATCTCCGGTGGCGGAGTCCTGCAGTCCAGCAAGAACTCGGCCGCCGCGCAGGCGTTCCTGAAGTACATCACCGGTAAGGCCGGCCAGGAGATCCTGCAGACCGGCACGTCGTTCGAGTACCCGGTCGGCAGCGGTGTCACCGCCAACCCGAAGCTGGTCCCGCTCGCGGACCTGCAGGCGCCCGTCGTGGATCCGTCGAAGCTCAACAGCAAGAAAGTCACCCAGCTGATGACGGATGCCGGTCTCATCTGACCGGCTCGGGGGACGGGCCCGACCCCGTCCCCCGCTGCTTCTCGCCCTGATCGTGACGGCTCTCGTGGCCGTCACGCTGATCCCCCTCGGCTACGTCGTCGTCACCGCGATCGATGTCGGGTGGGAGACGGCGTCCGCGCTGATCTTCCGTCCCCGCGTCGGCGAACTCCTCGTGAACACAGTCTCCCTCGTGGTCGTCACCCTCCCGATCTGCGTCACGCTCGGCGTCGGCGCGGCCTGGCTCGTGGAACGCACCACCGTGTTCGGATTCCGTTGGTGGGGACCGGTTCTCGCCGCACCACTGGCCGTCCCCGCGTTCGTCAACAGCTACGCCTGGGTGACGGTGATCCCGTCCCTGCACGGACTGTGGTCCGGTGTCCTCGTCGCCACCCTCTCCTACTTCCCGCTGGTTGCGCTGCCCGTCGCGGCGACACTGCGACGCCTCGACCCCGCGGTCGAGGAATCGGCCCGGGCCCTCGGCTCCGGGCCGTGGGCGGTGTTCTTCCGGGTCGTCCTGCCGCAACTGCGACTGCCCGTCCTCGGTGGGGCGCTGCTGATCGGCCTGCATCTGCTCGCCGAGTACGGCGCCTTCGCGATGCTGCGGTTCGACACGTTCACCACCGCGATCCTCGAACAGTTCCAGTCCACGTTCAACGGCGCCGCCGGCAGCATGCTCGCCGGCGTGCTCGTGGTGTGCTGCCTGGTGCTGCTCGTCTCCGAGTCCGCGGCCCGCGGGTCCGCCCGCTACGCCCGCATCGGCGCCGGCGCGCCCCGCAGCGCACCGCGGAGCCGACTCCGGTTCGGCGCCGTGCCCGCGGCGCTCGCGCTCGTCGCACTGACCGTGTCGGCGCTCGGGGTTCCGCTGTGGACCATCGTGCGGTGGCTACGAATCGGCGGCCCCGCCGTGTGGCAGGAAGCGCCGCTGTGGCCGGCGCTGTCCCAGACCCTCACCTTCGGGGTGGTCGGCGCCCTGGTCGCGACGGCCCTCGCGTTCCCCGTCGCATGGCTGGCGATCCGTCGGCCCGGCGTGTTCAGCAGGATCGTCGAGGGCACCAACTACGTCACCAGCTCACTGCCGGGCATCGTCACCGCACTCGCCCTGATCACCGTCACCATCCGGTACGCGAATCCGCTGTACCAGACCACGATCCTGGTGATCGTCGCGTACGTCCTGATGTTCCTGCCGCGGGCGCTGGTGTCGCTGCGCGCCGGGCTCGCCCAGGTCCCGGTGGGCCTGGAGGAGGCGTCGGCCGCACTCGGCAGGCCGCCGTGGCGGACATTCCTACGGGTGACGCTGCGGCTGACGGCGCCGTCCGCCGCCGTCGGGGCCGCCCTCGTGTTCATGGCGATCGCGACGGAACTGACCGCGACCCTGCTGCTCGCCCCCAACGGCACCCGTACCCTGTCGACCCGGTTCTGGTCGCTCACCAGCGAACTCGACTACGCGGCCGCGGCACCGTACGCGCTGCTGATGATCGTCCTCTCGTTGCCGATGACCTACCTGTTGTTCAGTCAATCCCGGAAGGCGGCCGGCGCATGAGCGAGATCGTGATCGACCAGGTGTCGAAGTCGTTCGGACCGACCGACGTACTGCGCGGCGTGAGCCTCGACGTGGCACACGGTTCCATCACCGCCGTCGTCGGCTCGTCGGGCTGCGGCAAGACCACCCTGCTGCGGATCATCGCCGGATTCGAACGCCCCGACGACGGGACGGTGTCGATCGCCGGGGCCGTCGTCGCCGACCGGGACCGGATGGTGCCCGCACACCGACGCCGCGTCGGATACGTCGCGCAGGACGGTGCACTGTTCCCCCACCTGACCGTCGCCGGGAACATCGCGTACGGGCTCCCCGGATCCCGGTTCGGCGGCCGACGGGCATCCGAACGCCGCGTCACCGAACTGCTGGACATGGTCTCGCTCGACGCGTCGTACGGGCGACGACGCCCCCACGAGCTGTCCGGCGGCCAGCAGCAGCGGGTCGCGCTGGCGCGGGCGCTGGCCCGCGACCCGGAGGTGATGCTGCTCGACGAGCCGTTCAGCGCCCTCGACGCCGGACTGCGGGTGACGACCCGCACATCGGTGGCCGCCACCCTCGGCGCGGCCGGCGTGACGACCCTGCTGGTCACCCACGACCAGGAGGAGGCGCTGACGTTCGCAAGCCAGGTCGCGGTGATGCGCACCGGACGCTTCACCCAGATCGGCACGCCCGAGCAGCTCTACCACTCGCCCGTCGACGATTTCACCGCCCGATTCCTCGGCGAGTGCGTGCTGCTGCCGACGGAGGTCGCCGACGGTGTCGCGTCGTGCGTCCTGGGACGGATCCCGGTACGCGACAGCATCATTCACGGTCCGGCACGACTGATGCTACGGCCCGAACAGATCGTGGCGACCGAAGTGGTGGACGGTTCCGGCATCGGCACGGTGACCCGCACCGAATTCCTCGGCGCACCCTCGATACTCGACATCACACTCGACTCCGGCACCGAGATCCGGGTCCGGCAGTCCAGTACCCGGACACCGGCCGTCGGCACCCGGGTGAGCGTCGAGGTACACGGTCGCGGCGTGGCGTTCCCACCCACCGGCGATACGGCGTGACGGGTCCCGCGACGCTTCAGGCGTCGCCGTCGGGTCGGCCGTGCCGCTCCCCTTCCGGCGGCGGGGTGCGATCACTGTCCGCCTCCCGGTCGCTGCTCTCGACGACCTCCGCCATCTGATACTTGTGGGCCCCCGGACCGACGTGGGACTCGGCCCGGATCCGCTCGACCATGTGCGGGTAGTGCAGCTCGAACGCCGGACGCTCCGACCGGATCCGGGGCAGTTCGGTGAAGTTGTGCCGCGGCGGCGGGCAGCTCGTCGCCCACTCCAGGGAGTTGCCGTAGCCCCACGGATCGTCGACGGTGACGACCTGGCCGTACCGGTAGCTCTTGAACACGTTCCACACGAACGGCAACAGCGACGACCCCAGGATGAACGAGCCGATCGTGGAGATCGTGTTGAGGGTGGTGAAGCCGTCGGACGACAGGTAGTCGGCATACCGGCGGGGCATGCCCTCGTTGCCGAGCCAGTGCTGGACGAGGAACGTGGTGTGGAAGCCGAGGAACGTCAGCCAGAAGTGCCACACGCCCAATCGTTCGTCCATCATCCGTCCGGTCATCTTGGGGAACCAGAAGTAGATGCCGGCGTAGGTGGCGAACACGATCGTCCCGAACAGCACGTAGTGGAAGTGCGCGACCACGAAGTACGAGTCGGTGACGTGGAAGTCGAGCACCGGGCTGGCCAGCAGCACACCGGTCAGACCGCCGAACAGGAAGGTGACGAGGAACCCCAGCGAGAACAGCATCGGGGTCTCGAACGAGAGCTGACCGCGCCACATGGTGCCGATCCAGTTGAAGAACTTCACCCCGGTCGGCACCGCGATGAGGAACGTCATGAACGAGAAGAACGGCAGCAGCACCGCGCCCGTGGCGTACATGTGGTGCGCCCACACCGCCACGGACAGTGCCGCGATGGAGATCGTCGCGTACACCAGACCCGTGTAACCGAAGATCGGCTTCCGGGAGAACACCGGGAAGATCTCCGAGACGATACCGAAGAACGGCAACGCCACGACATACACCTCGGGATGCCCGAAGAACCAGAACAGGTGCTGCCACAACAGGGTCCCGCCGGTGGCCGGGTCGAACACGTGCGCCCCGAGGACACGATCCGCGAACAGGCCCATCAACGCCGCGGTCAGCAGCGGGAACACCAGCAGCACCAGGATGCTCGTGATGAAGATGTTCCACGTGAAGATCGGCATCCGGAACATCGTCATCCCCGGAGCCCGCAGACAGATCACCGTGGTGATCATGTTGACGCCACCGAGAATCGTGCCGAGACCGCTGAGCGCGAGGCCCATGATCCACAGGTTCGCCCCCAACCCGGGCGAGTGCACGATGTCCGAGAGCGGCGTGTACGCCGTCCACCCGAAATCGGCGGCACCGCCGGGGGTGACGAAGCCGGCCACCGCGATGAGACCACCGAACAGATACGCCCAGTAACTGAACGCATTGAGCCGCGGGAACGCCACATCGGGAGCACCGATCTGCAGCGGCAGAATGTAATTCGCGAAACCGAACACGATCGGGGTCGCATACAGCAGCAACATGATCGTGCCGTGCATCGTGAACAACTGGTTGAACTGCTCGTTGGACAGGAACTGCAGCCCCGGCCGGGCCAACTCGACGCGCATCAGCAGCGCGAGCAGACCACCGAACATGAAGAAGGCCATCGACGTGACCAGATACATGATCCCCAACTGCTTGGGATCGGTCGTCGTGATCATCTTGTAGATGAACTCGCCTTTTCGGGCCCATCGCGGCGGATGGGGCCGAACGGCAACGGGTTCGGATGCGACAGTCGCCACCGGAGACCTCCTGAACTCGCGGCCCGTCACCGGGCACGCCCCCTCGAGATCGGTACCGGAGCAGTCTGCGACGAGCAACGGGCAGGACGACGACCGGCACGGACTCAGCACTGTGGACGCTACGCCTTCCCGCCGGGGTTGGCTACGGATTCCGAACCGGTCGATAGGCTGCAGTAATGCTGAACAATGCCGACAATTCGACGCATGCAGGACGTTTCGCCCCGAGCCCGTCGGGCGACCTGCACCTCGGCAACCTCCGCACCGCGCTACTCGCATGGCTGTTCGCCCGCGCGACCGGACGCCGATTCGTCGTCCGTGTCGAGGACCTGGACCGGGTGCGTCCCGGTGCGGAACAACGGCAACTCGACGACCTGACCGCCCTCGGCCTGGACTGGGACGGCGAAGTGGTCCGCCAGTCCGCACGACTCCCGATCTACGACGCCGCGATCGCCCGGTTGCAGCGGACCGGACTGACCTACGAATGCTTCTGCACGCGAAGGGAAATCCTCGAGGCTGCCGCCGCCCCGCACGCCCCCGCCGGCGCCTACCCGGGCACATGCCGCAATCTCACCGACACCGACCGGGCCGAACGTCGCGCGAGCGGACGTCCGCCCGCGATCCGGCTGCGGTCCGACGTCGACACGTTCACCGTCGACGACGAACTCCACGGCCGGTACACCGGCACCGTCGACGACCTGGTCCTGCGCCGCGGCGACGGGGTCCCCGCCTACAACCTCGCGGTCGTCGTCGACGACGCCGCACAGGGCATCGATCAGGTGGTGCGCGGCGACGACCTGCTGTCGTCGGCCCCCCGCCAGGCCTATCTGGCCGGACTGCTCGGCCTGCCCGCACCGACGTACGCGCACGTCCCGCTCGCCCTGGGCACCGACGGCAAGCGTCTGGCCAAACGCGACGGGGCCGTCACTCTCGCCGACCAGGTCGCCCTCGGCCGCACCCCCACCGATGTCCTCACCGCACTCGCGGCCTCGCTGGGACTGGCATCCCCACACGAGGCGGTCACCGTCGCACAGTTGCTCGACCGCTGGGACCCGCACGCCCTCCCGACGGGGCCGTGGATCTTCACACCGGAAATCTCGGCCCCGTAACACACACAAACCGACCATTTGCCACGTAGGCTGTGGGATCGCAAGATCGATATTCGCCGCTCCCCGACGAAACCCAGGTGCAGCCATGACCACTGGTGGACACGACCCGAACCAGAACCCCGACAGCGGCAACGAGCCGCGGCCCGGCGCCACTCCCCCGCCCGGCAGTTACCCGCCGCCGCAGGGCAACTACCCGCCGCCGCAGGGCGGGTTCCCGCCGCCGCCCGGCAACTACCCGCCGCCCCCGCCGGCCTTCGGCCCCGGTTTCGGTCAGCAGCCGGTCGGCCCCCCGCCCGGCGGCCTGTCCGTGGGCGCCGCCCTCTCGTACGGCTGGAAGAAGTTCACGGCCAACGCCGGTGTCTGGGTCGGCATCCTCGTCGTTGCCGCGGTGATCTCGATCGTCGTGTCGCTGCCGTGGACCATCGGCCGCGACTACGACGATCTCGGTGATCTGACGAGCGCGTCGTTCAGTCTCTGGCAGATCATCGGCAACATCGTCTCGATCGTCGTCGGTTACCTGATCTCGGCCGCCCTCATCCGCGGTGCGCTGCACGAGACGGACGGACGTCCGCCCGGATTCGCGTCGTTCTTCGAGTTCAAGAACGTCGGAGCGATCATCCTCGCGAGCTTCCTCGTGGGCGTGATGACCGGCATCGGGTTCGTCCTGCTCGTCATCCCGGGCATCGTCATCGCCTTCCTGACGTGGTGGACGCTCGAGTTCGTCGTCGACCAGGACCAGGACGCGATCACCGCGATCAAGTCCAGCTTCGGCGCGATCGCGTCGAACGGGGGCACCCTGCTGCTGCTCGCGCTCACACTGTTCGGCCTCAACATCGTCGGTGCACTGTTGTGCGGCATCGGCCTGCTCGTGAGCATCCCGGTCACGATCCTCGCCTCCACGTACGCGTACCGCGTCACCGTCGGCGGACCCGTCTACCAGTAGAAAACCAACCGTTTTGCGCACGTAGCGCGGCCCGGATGCCGTCCGGGACCGCGCTACGTGCGTAAAACGGGCAGCGTTCGGGGTGCGGAGCACGTCACATCGCCCCGGGTGCTTGGATGGCGCGGTGACAGAGTCAGTACAGCCGCGCCAGTCCACCCCGTCATCGTCCGACCCGGCCGCATTCGCGCTCGTCAGCCGCGGCCACTACGCCACCCTGGTGGCCCTGTTCGCGGTGACGCTGCTGATCTCCAACATCTGCGCCACCAAGGGTGTCGCCTTCTTCACCGGCCACGACGTCACCCTCGGCCCGCTGCAGGTCCTGCCGATCATCACCGACGGTGGTTTCTTCCTGTTCCCCCTCGCGTACGTCGTCGGCGACGTCCTCAGCGAGGTGTACGGCTTCAAGGCCACCCGCCGCGCCATCTACATCGGCTTCGGGGCGATGCTGCTGGCCACCGCCAGCTTCTGGCTCACCCAGCAGTTGCCGGCCGCCGACTTCTACGGCAACGAGGCCGCATTCGACGCCGTCGTCGGTGTGGTGCCGCGCATCCTGATCGCCGGGCTCGCCGGCTACCTCGTCGGCCAGCTGCTCAACTCGGCGGTCCTCGTCCTCATCAAGGAACGCACCCGCGAGAAGCACCTGTGGGCGCGGCTGATCGGCTCCACCGTCGTCGGCGAATTCGCCGACACCGTCATCTTCTGCTCCATCGCCGCCGGCGCGATCGGCATCTCCACGTGGGAGGACTTCCTCAACTACGTGATCGTCGGCATCCTGTGGAAGACGCTCGTCGAGATCGCCGTGATGCCGGTGACGTACCGGGTGATCGCGTTCGTGAAGAGCCGCGAGCCCGGCTACACGCCCGTCGCCGACGGCCGGCTGCTGTAGAACCGGCCCAGCATCTCGGCCTTGTATTCGTCGAAGTAGCCGCCGTCGATGCTGTCCCGGATCCGGTCGACGAGGCGGACCGTGAACCGCTCGTTGTGGATGGTGCAGAGCGTCGAGGCGAGCATCTCCTTCGCCTTGAACAGGTGATGAATGTAGGCGCGGGTGTAGTGGGCGCACGTGTAGCAGTCGCACTCGTCGTCGATCGGGGTGAAGTCCCGACGGAACCGTGCCGTGTTGATGTTGAAGCGGCCGTCCGGGTGGTAGATCGCGGCGTTGCGGGCGACACGGGACGGGTTGACGCAGTCGAACGTGTCGGCGCCGTTCTCGATCGCGACGAACATGTCGTCGGGTTCGCTGATGCCGAGCATGTGCCGCGGCTTGTGCTCGGGCAACTCCTCGACGACCCAGCGGACGATGGTGCCGAGGTTCTGCTTCTCGAGGGCACCGCCGATGCCGTAGCCGTCGAAACCGCGGCCACTGGCACCGGTGATCGACTCCAGACCGCGGGCCGCCTGCCGGCGCAGATCCTCGTACTGCGCGCCCTGCACCACCCCGAACAGCGCCTGGTAGGGCCGGTGCGCACGCTCCGCGGTCTGCTTCTCGTGTTCGGCGATGCACCGCACCGCCCACGCCTGCGTCCGCTCCACCGACCGTTCCTGATAGCCGCGAGTGTTCATCAGCGTCGTCAACTCGTCGAACGCGAACATGATGTCGGCACCGAGCTCGTGCTGGATCCGCATCGACACCTCAGGGGTGAACCGGTGCGACGACCCGTCCAGATGCGACTTGAACGTCACCCCGTCGTCGTCGACGCGCGCCAACCGCTCCTTGCCGGACGCGATGACGTCGTCGGACTGCACGCCGACGGACTCCATCGCGAGCACCTTCTTGAACCCGACCCCGAGGGACATCACCTGGAAACCACCGCTGTCGGTGAACGTGGGCCCGTCCCAGTTCATGAACTTGCCGAACCCGCCGGCCTCGTCGACGATGTCCGATCCCGGCTGCAGATACAGGTGGTACGCGTTCGCGAGGACCGCCTGCGCCCCCAGATCCTTCATCGACTCCGGCAGCACCGCCTTCACCGTCGCCTTGGTGCCGACCGCGATGAACGCGGGCGTCCGGATCTCGCCGTGCGGGGTGTGGATGACGCCGGTGCGCCCCAACCGGTCGGGCAGACGGGTGCCGACAGTGAAGAACGGGTCGGGCGGGGTCGGCACTACATCAGTCACCCGGCCATGGTGCCACAGCCGGCTCACCCGGCCCGGCGAGCAGTGACCAGCACGAATCACAAACCGTTCGGTGTTCGGGCGATACCGAACACCGAACACCTGTCACCGGAACGCCGCGTGCCCCGTGAGGGCCCGCCCGATCGACAGCAGATGCATTTCGCTGGTGCCCTCGTAGGTGAGAACCGATTCGAGGTTGTTGGCGTGCCGCAGCGGCGAGTATTCGAGGGTGATGCCGTTGGCGCCGAGGATGGTGCGGCATTCGCGGGCGATGGTGATGGCCTCGCGGACGTTGTTGAGTTTGCCGACGCTGATCTGGTCGGGGGTGATCTCGCCGCGGTCCTTGATCCGGCCCAGCTGCAGCGCGAGCAGCATGCCCTTGCCGAGTTCGAGGGTCATGTCGGCGAGTTTCTCCTGCGTCAACTGGTATCCGGCGAGGGGGCGGTCGAACACCTCTCGGGTTCCGGCATACACGATGGCCGTCTCGAGGCTGTCACGGGCCGCGCCGAGCGCCCCGAACACGATCCCGAACCGGGCCTCGTTCAGGCACGACAGCGGTGCCCGCAGGCCCCGCGCCTCCGGCAGCTGCGCCGACGCCGGCACCCGGACCCCGTCGAGCACCAGCTCCGAGGTGACCGACGCCCGCATCGACAGCTTGTGGGTGACGGTGTTCGCCGTGAAACCGGGGGTGCCCGTGGGCACCAGGAAACCACGCACGCCGTCGTCGGTCTGCGCCCACACCGTCGCGACGTCGGCGAGGCCGCCGTTGGTGATCCACATCTTGGTGCCGTCGAGGATCCAGTCGCCGCCGTCACGGCGGGCGCGGGTCCGCATGCCGGACGGGTTGGACCCGAAGTCCGGTTCGGTGAGGCCGAAGCAGCCGAGGACCTCCCCCGACGCGAGCCGCGGCAGCCACTGCTGCTTCTGTTCCTCCGACCCGAACCGGTGGATCGAGAACATCGACAGCGATCCCTGCACCGACACGAAACTGCGCAGACCGCTGTCGCCGGCCTCGAGTTCCAGGCACGCCAGCCCGTAGGAGACGGCGTTGGTGCCGGCGCACCCGTAGCCCTGCAGATGCATGCCGAACAGGCCGAGGTCCCCGAGTTCGCGGGCGATCTCCCGGACGTCGTCGCCGGGCAGCGTGCCCTGCTCGAACCAGTCCGGCAGCCGGGGCCGCAGCCGGTCGTCCACCAGCCGTCGGACCGTGTTCTGAATGTCGCGTTCCTCGTCGTCGAGGAGGGCGTCGATCCCGAACAGGTCCAACGGCTGCATGGTCATCGCTACTCCACCGCTCCCACGAACTGGCTGTTGTACAGGTCGTAGTACGCGCCGCGCCGCTCGAGCAGCACGTCGTGGCTACCCTGTTCGACGATACGGCCCTTGTCCATGACGACGATCAGATCGGCGTCACGAATCGTCGACAGCCGGTGCGCGATCACGAAGCTCGTGCGGTCGCTGCGCAGCGCCACCGTCGCCTGCTGCACGAGCAGTTCGGTGCGGGTGTCGACGGAGCTGGTGGCCTCGTCGAGGATCAGGATCGACGGCTGCGCGATGAACGCCCGCGCGATCGTGATCAGCTGCTTCTCGCCGGCCGAGATGTTGCTGCCCTCTTCGTCGATGACGGTGTCGTAGCCGTCGGGCAGCATGTGCACGAACCGGTCGACGTAGCTCAGCCGGGCGGCCTCGTACACCTGCTCGTCGGTGGCGTTCGGGTGGCCGTATGCGATGTTGTCGCGGATGGTGCCACCGAACAGCCACGTGTCCTGCAGGACCATGCCGATCCGCGAACGCAGGTCGTCGCGGGTCATCTGCGCGGTGTCGGTGCCGTCGAGGGTGATCCGGCCGCCGTCCACCTCGTAGAACCGCATGATCAGGTTCACCAGGGTGGTCTTGCCGGCACCCGTCGGTCCGACGACCGCGACCATCTGACCGGGCTCCGCGGTGAGCGACAGGCCCTCGATGAGCGGGGTCTCCGCGTCGTAGCCGAACCGGACGTCCTCGAACTCGACGCGACCCCGGACGACGGCCGGGGTCTGCGCCGGCTCCGGGTCGGGGCTCTGCTCGTCCTCGTCGAGGACCGCGAACACGCGTTCGGCGGACGCGATACCGGACTGCAGCAGGTTCACCATCGACCCGATCTGGGTGATCGGCTGCGTGAACTGACGCGAGTACTGGATGAACGCCTGCACGTCGCCGAGGGTCATGGTGCCCGACGCGACCCGCATGCCGCCGATAACGGCGATCGCGACGTAGTTGAGGTTGCCGAGGAACATGACCGCCGGCATCACCATGCCGGAGATGAACTGCGCCTTGAACCCGGACTGGTACAGCTGCTCGTTCTTCTCCTGGAATTCGGCCTGCACCTCACGGTGACGGCCGTACGCGGTGACGAGTTCGTGGCCGGTGAGGGACTCCTCGACCTGTCCGTTGAGCTCACCGGTGGTCTTCCACACCGCCGCGAAGTGCGGCTTGGACCGCTTGGCGATCATCGCGGCGACGACCGCCGACAGCGGCACCGTGAGCACCGCGATCAGCGCCAGCAGCGGCGAGATCGTGATCATCATCGCGAGGATGCCGATCACGGTGAGGATCGACGTCAGCAGCTGACTGAGGGTCTGCTGCAGGCTCTGCGACACGTTGTCGATGTCGTTGGTGACACGGCTGAGCAGGTCACCGCGCGAGTTGGTGTCGAAGTAGCGCAGCGGGAGTCGGTGGAGCTTCTGCTCGACGTCGTTGCGCAGCCGGCGCACGACCCCCTGCACGATGATGTTGAGCAGGTACGCGGACGCCCACGCCACCACCGACGACACCACGTACAGCGCCAGTACCAGGGCCAGCACCCGGCCGACGGCCGTGAAGTCGATACCGACACCGGGCACCACGTTCATGCCGGAGACCATGTCGGCGAACTGGTTCTGCCCGCCCGCACGCAGCGCCTCGACGGCCTGCTCCTTGGTGAGCCCCTCCGGCAACTGCCGGCCGACGACACCGTCGAAGATGATGTTGGTGGCGTGCCCGAGCAGGCGCGGGCCGATCACCGTCATCACGACGGACGTGATCGCGAGCACCAGGACCACGACCACCGCGGCCCGGTGCGAACTCAAGCGTCCGAGCAACCGCTTCATCGATACGCCGAAGTTCTCGGCCTTCGCGGTGGGCGCGGGTCCGCCCGGGATCGGCGGGGAGGACCGGGTCGTGCTGCTCACAGTGCCTCCTGGGCGGACCGCTGGGATTCGACGATCTCGACGTACGTCGAGCACGTCTCGAGAAGTTCCGCGTGGGTGCCGATGCCGACGGTGACACCCTCCTCGAGGACGACGATCTGGTCGGCGTCGACGATCGTCGACACGCGCTGCGCGACGATGATCACGCACGCGTCCCCGGTTTCGGGGCGCAACGCGGCCCGCAGTCGGGCATCGGTCGTCAGGTCGAGCGCCGAGAACGAGTCGTCGAACAGGTAGATCGACGGACGGCGCACGAGGGCCCGCGCGATCGCCAGACGCTGCCGCTGACCGCCGGAGACGGTGGTACCGCCCTGCGAGACCGCGGCCTCGAGGCCGTCGGGCATGGCGCGGACGAAGTCGGCGGCCTGCGCGATCTCGAGGGCCCGCCACAGTTCGTCGTCGGTGGCGTCCGGCTTGCCGTAGCGCAGATTGCTCGCAACGGTCCCGGAGAACAGGAACGGCTTCTGCGGCACCAGGCCGATACGGGAGCGCAGCGTCTCCGGGTCGAGTTCGCGGACGTCGGTGAACGACACCTGCACCGAGCCGTCGGTGACATCGATCAACCGCGGGATCAGACTGAGCAGGGTGGTCTTGCCGGAACCGGTGGCACCGATGATCGCGGTGGTCTTGCCGGGTTCGGCGGTGAAACTGATGCCGCGCAGCACCGGTTCGTCGGCGCCCGGGTACTGGAATTCGACGTCTCGCAGTTCGACACGGGCGGGCTGACGCATCACCGACACCGGGGCACCCGGCGGCAGCACGGACGGCTCGGTCTCGAGCACCTCGGTGATGCGTTCGGCGCACACCGCGGCACGCGGCGCGAGGATCGCGAGCATCGACGCCATCAGCACCGACATGAGGATCTGCATGATGTAGCTGAGCATCGCGGTCAGCGAACCGATGCCCATCGCACCCTCGTCGATGAGGTGGCCGCCGAACCACAACACCGCGACGCTGGTGAGGTTCGCGATCATCATGACGACCGGGATCATCATCGCCATCATGCGGCCGACCCGCAGTGCGGTGTCGGTGAGGGCGCCGTTGGCGTCGTCGAACCGCTCGGCCTCGGATCGTTCCCGCACGAACGCGCGGACCACGCGGATACCGGTGATCTGCTCGCGCAGCACCCGGTTGACGGCGTCGATGCGGGTCTGCATGGTCCGGAACTCGGGCACCAGCTTGGTGATCAGCACGATCATCGTCAGCGCCAGCAGCGGGACACTGACCGCGAGCACCCACGACAGTCCGGCGTCCTGCCGGATGGCCATGATGATGCCGCCGACGCACATGATCGGTGCCATCACGAGGATGGTGGCGCTGAGCACCACCATCATCTGCACCTGCTGCACATCGTTGGTGCTGCGGGTGATGAGCGACGGCGCCCCGAACCGGCCGAACTCGCGGGACGAGAACGCCCGCGCCCGGCCGACGACGGCGGCACGCACGTCACGGCCGAAGCCCATCGCGGCGCGCGCACCGAAGTACACGGAACCGATCGAGCAGATGATCTGCACGACGGTCACCGCGAGCATCTTCGCGCCCGCCGTCAGGATGTAGCCGGTGTCACCGACCGCCACTCCGTGGTCGATCAGATCGGCGTTGACGCTGGGCAGATACAGCGCGGCGCCGGTGGCGACGAGTTGGAGGAAGACGACGCCGACGAGGTCGCGCTTGTATGGCCCCAGATAGGTGCCGAGAAGTCTGATCAGCATGGTTTGCGAAGGTTACCAATCCGAAGGGCGAAAAGAGAGAGGTCGAGCCCATGTCGTCGGGCTCGACCTCTCCATTGTCACGTGATGTTCACGCAGGTGTCCGGATCACGCTCGGGACAGATCGGCGTCCCGGGTGGTGGGCGCCTGCTCCTGCAGGGTGCGGGCCAGTTTCTCGCCCTCGATGTCGACGTTCGGCAGGATCCGGTCGAGCCACTTCGGCAGCCACCACGCCTTGTCGCCGAGCAGCGCCATCACCGACGGGATGATCACCATGCGGACGGCGAACGCGTCGAAGAAGACGGCGGCCGCGAGCGCGAAGCCCATCGACTTGATGAACGAGTTCGGTTCGGCGATGAACGCCGCGAACACCGAGATCATGATGATCGCGGCTGCGGTGACGACGCGGGCGCCGTGCTGGAAGCCGATCGAGACGGCGTCCTTCGCGGACGCGCCGTGCACGAACTCTTCCCGCATACGGGTCACCAGGAACACCTGGTAGTCCATCGCGAGACCGAACACGACGCCGATGAGGAAGATCGGCATGAAGCTGACGATCGGCTGCGCGTTGGAGATCAGCCCACCCCAGCCTTCCTGGAAGATCGCGACGGTCACGCCGAACGTGGCGGCGACACTGAGCAGGAAGCCGAGGGTCGCGGTCAGCGGCACCAGCAGCGACCGGAACACCAGCATCAGCAGGATGAACGCGAGTCCGACGACCACCGCCAGGTACGGGATCAACGCGTCCTGCAGTCGCTCGGAGACATCACCTTCGAGCGCCGTCTGACCGGTGACACCGAAGCTGACTCCGACCTGTTCGTGCAGACCGGGCTCGGCGCCGCGGATGTCGGCGACGAGGTCCATCGTCGACGGGTCGCTCGGCCCGCTGCGCGGGGTGACCAGGATCTGTGCGGTGTCCCCGGCCTCGTTGATACCGATCACCTGCGCGTTGAGGACGTCGGGCTGCGCGGAGATCGTCGAGACGACGGCCCCGAAGGCTTCCCCGGCCGGCACGGTCGCGTCCTGCGCGTCGGCGACGACGAGCAGCGGCCCGTTGCGGCCCGGGCCGAAGCCCTCGTTCACCAGGTCGTAGGCCTGGCGGGCGCTGGTCGCCGGATCACCGCTGCCCTCGTTGGGCAGCGCCAACTGCAGCTTGACGGCCGGGATCGCGAGTACGCCGAGCAGCAGCACCCCGGCGATCAGACCGATCGCGGGACGCCGGACCACCCCGGACGCGTAGCGACCGGAGAACGTTCGGGTGCCGTCATCGCCCTCGGCGTCCCGCGAGTTCAGGCCGGGGACACGCCCGGCGAACGCCTTCGCCCCGAACAGGCCCAGGACGGCGGGCAGCAGGGTGAGCGCGATGAGGACGGCGATGAACACCGTCGACGCGGCGGCCGCACCCATGTCGGACAGGAACGGGATGCCGACGACCCGCAACGCGACGAGCGCGATGATGACGGTCAGGCCGGCGAACACGACGGCCGATCCGGCGGTGCCGACGGCACGGCCCGCGGCGTCGGAGCGGTCGTCGGTGCGGGACAGTTCGTGTTTGAAGCGGGAGACGATGAACAGCGAGTAGTCGATCGCGACCGCGAGACCGATCATGACGGCGAGGGTCGGGGTCATCGAGCTGAGGTTCATGAAACCGGAGGCGGCGGTGATACCGAGGCTGCCGATCAGGACACCGATGATCGCGGTGATCAGCGGCAGGCCGGCGGCCACGAGCGACCCGAACGTGATGACGAGGACGACGGCGGCGACGGCGATACCGATGAGTTCGGTGATCCCGCCCGGCATCTCGGCTTCGGAGGCGGCGGCGCCGCTGAGCTGGACGTTCAGTCCGGCGTCGCGGCCGACGTCGGCTGCGTCCTGGATCCGGTCGCGCAGCGCCTGGTCGACGTCGCTGTGGTCGCCGTCGAACGGCACTTCGACGTAGCCGACGGTGCGGTCGGCACTCAGCGGCGACAGTGCCTTCGCGTTCGCGACGGCGACGTCCTCCGGGATGCCCTGTTCGGCGGCGGACGCGACAGCTATCTGCTGCAGGCCGGCGTCGGCGACGACGGGGTCGGTGAGCGCACCCGGCGTACCCGGTTCCCCCTTGGCGGACGCGCTGACCCTGTCGATGCCGCGGATCTTGTCGAGGACGGCATCCATCGCGGCCTGGTTGTCGGGCGTGTCGAGGGTCTGCCCGTCTGGGGCGGCGAACACGAACCGCGCCGACAGCGAATCCATCGCACTCGTCCGGTCGCCGAACCGTTCGGACATGAGGTCCTGCGCCTGCTGCGCGGGGGTGCCCGGGATGGAGAAGGAGTCCTTCGTCGGGCCGGACAGGGTGGCGGCGCCGACGCCCATCAGCACGAGGATGGCCAGCCAGATGGACAGGACCGTGCCTTTTCGCCGGTAGGCGAATCGACCGATCCGGTAGAGGTAGGTGGCCATGGGCCGCTCCTTCGTGGTGGTGGGGGACTTACCGGGGGTGGGCGAGGCCGGAACGCAGATGGTCGAAGGCCTCGCGGACGACCTGTTCGGCACTGGTGGCGGACGATCGGCCGCTGAGCCACAGATCGAGTGACGCCCTGCAGGCGGCGCCGACGACGGTGTGCAGCAGGTTGGGGTAGATGTCGCGGCCGGCGTCGGTGCCGGTGCGCTGGGCGATGACCTCGCCGAGCATCGGGTTGAGCCGCGAGTGCATCTCCATCTTGCGGGCGAGGAGTGTGGGGCTCGAGTCGACGAGGTCGGCGAGGGCCTTCATCTCGGCGAGGTCGGCGCCGGGCCCGGTGACCGCCCGTAGCACGATGTGTTCGAGGGAGTCGAGGATCGGTTCGTCGGCGGGACGCTCACGCAGCCAGTCCGCCCACTCGAGTACCTCCGCCTCGAGGTGGTGCAGGACGGCTTCTTCCTTGCAGGAGAAGTAGTTGTGGAAGGTTCGGGTGGACACGCCCGCCGCGGCGGCGATCGTGTCGGCGGTGACGGCGTCGATGCCCCGTTCCTTGGCGAGACGCGCGGCGGCCTCGCTGAGCGCGATGCGCGTCGCGGCCTTCTTCCGGTCCCGCAGACCGAGTGTTTCACTCACTTCATCGAAAGTACCGAGATTGCAGAACCCTGCAATGTTGCAGAGTCGTGCAATATTGTGGGATTCGACACATCGGTCAATTCCGACATGCGCCGGACCGCGGTCAGCGGCGGTGCCAGGCCTCCGGATCGGCGTTCAACTCGTCGACGAATCCCGGCAGCGCCCCGGCCGCGACGTCGGCGATCGTCACACTCTCGAGGACGGCACGCAGGTTGACGCGGACCGCGATCCACACCCGCTGCAGCGACTCGGCCGGGCCGTCGTAGGACACGTCCTCGGGCCGCTCCCCGCGCACCGACGCCAGCGGTCCCTCGACGACACGGATGACGTCGGCGATCGTGATGGCGGCGGCGGGACGCGCCAACCGGTAGCCGCCGTCCGGGCCGCGCCGACTGGTGACGAGGTCGGCGCGACGCAGGTCGGCGAGCACCGACTCGAGGAACTTGTACGGAATCGACTGCGCCGCAGCCACGGCGTCCGCCTTGACGAGCCCGGACGGCGACGCCGCCAGCTCGGTCAGGGCACGCACCGCGCAGTCCACTCGCGCCGTGATGTGCATGCCACTCCTCCACCGTTGCCGCGCGCCGTCCGATTCGCCGCCGACGTTACCCAGTAGGGACGGCGGCGCGTCTCCCCCGCCCCACGACTACCGCGGCGGTGGCCGCGACGACGAGGCACGTGACCGCGCCGAGCAGCAGGCCGGCCCGGCCGCCCCACTGCTGACTGACCCAGCCGGCGATCGGTCCGCCGACCGCGGTGGAACCGATGAACGCCGTCGACCACAACGCCATGACGCGGCCACGCATCTGCGGGTCGGCCTCGAGTTGGAGGGTGCTGTTGGTGGTGGAGTTGAAGGCAATGCTGGCGGCGCCGACGACGGCCAACGCGATCAGTTCGAGGGTGAGGGTGGGTGCGAGGGCGGCCGCGAGGATCGCGAACCCGAACGCGGCGGCGGCCACGATCAGGACACGGGTGCCGGTGCGACCCCAGGTGGCGACGAGCAGGCCACCGCACACCGAACCGATGCCCATGGCGGCGGTCATGAAGCCGTACGCCTCGGCACCGGCGCCGAACGTGTGTTCGGCGACGATCGGCAGCACCACCTGGAACTCGAATGCCAGGCAGCCGATGAACGCCATCATCAGCAGCGGCACCGCGAGGTTGCGGTTGCCGCGCACGTATCGCAGGCCCTCGCGTAGTTGCCCGCGGGCCCGTTCGGCGGGCGGGGACCGGTGCAGGGCAGCGACGTCCAGCCGCAACAGCGATGTCACCACGGCGACGAAGCTGGCCGCGTTGAGCAGGAAGCACACGCCGATACCACCGGCCGCGATCGTCACACCGGCCACCGCCGGCCCGATGATGCGTGACGCGCTCACCAGCGTCGACTGCAGGCTGACCGCGTTGCGCAGGTCGTCGGGGCCCACCATCTCGAGCAGGAACGAGTGCCGGGCCGGGTTCTCGAAGCACTGGTTGAAGCCGAGGAGCAGCGCCAGCAGGTAGACGTGCCACAGCGCGACCGCCCCGGTGATCGTCAGGGTGCCGAGGATCAACGCCTGCACCCCCATGATCGACTGCAACCCGATCATCAAGCGGCGCTTGTCGACTCGGTCGGCGATCACCCCGCCGTACGGGCCGAGCAGCAGCACCGGCAGGGTCTGCAGCGCGACGACGACACCGATCGCGGTGCCCGACCCGGTGAGTTCGAGAACCAGCCACGACTGCGCGATGGTCTGCATCCAGGTGCCGACGAGCGAGACCGCCTGGCCGCCGATGAAGCGCCGGAAGTTGATGTTGCCCAACGCCGCGAACGTCTGACGCCCGAGCGTGGCCGCGGCGGTCACGATTGGGCCGCGGAACGGCACATCTCGCCGGCGAGGGCCTCGAGGGCCGGTAGGGCACCCAGGAGGTCCCGGGTCTTCGCCTCGGGCAGTCGGGCGAGGTGGTCGGCGAACAGGCGGGTGCGCTTGTCGCGCAGTTCGGTGTGCAGTGCGATGCCTGCGTCGGTCGCGGACACCATGACGGACCGTCGGTCGTCCGGGTGTGCGGAGCGCTGCAGCAGCCCACCGGCCTCCATCTTGGAGACCATCCGGGACAGCATCGTCGGGTTGAGGGATTCGATCTCGGCCATCTCGCCGGCCCCGATCGGTCCGCGGCGCACCGCGGTCGTGAGGATCGAGAACTGCGTCTTGGTCAGTTCACCGCCCGACGTCTGGCGGTCGACCTGCCGGGCGATGCGCCCGAGCACGACCCGCAACCGGGTCACGGCGTCGTCGTCGAAGAGGTCCGTCACCACTCACCTCCATATACTTGCTTATCGGCAAGCATACGCCTGGGTGGGCCGGTCAGGACGCGCCGAGCCGGCTGCTCCAGTCCTCGACGGCCCCCTTCGCGACCCGCGACGCGAACGTCTCCCGCCAGTTCGGGGACAGGGTGTCGACGCGGCTGACCGCCGCCCACTCGTCGGCCGCGGCGGCACGCCGGTCGAACAGCAACCGCAGGATCCGCGCGATCGACCAGTCGGGTTCGGGACGGTCGATCAGCTCGAGTCGGTCGCCGCACTGCACGTGCCCGGGCTGCAGCACCCGGTAGTACCAGCCGGTGTTGCGGACCGACTGCATCCGCCGTGACACGCCGCGGGTCTCGAAGCGGCGGTCCAGTTTCCAGCACGGCTGCCGCCCCTGCGACACCTGCACGATCGCGGTGCCGACGGTGAACGTGTCACCGACGCACACGTCGGCCTCCGTGACACCGGTCGTGGAGACGTTCTCCCCGAACGCGCCCGGCCCGAGGACCGCACCGGGCAACTCGCCGCGCCAGAACGGCAGGTGGTCGGCCGGATAGTGGTGGACAGCCTTCTCCGGACCGCCGTGATGGCGCAGGTCGGCCTGCTCGTCGCCGGTGAACCCGGTCTCCGACAGCCACAGCACCCCGTCGACCGGCGTCTTGTAGATGCCGCTGGTCGCGTCCTCGCCGGGCAGCGCGCGGACGCGGCCGGTGAGTAGCTGCTCGACTAAGACCGACACCACTCGGCGTTCCTTCCCTCACGGCACGCACGCCGGCCGGCGGTACCCCGGCGAGGACAGCGAACGAGACGACTCACGATGTTCACAGGGCCGCGACGATACGCCGGCGCAGTTCACCGGCGGCTGCGTCCTCGAGCGGCAGCATCGGTGGCCGCGGCTCCCCGGCGTCGATACCGATGCTGCGCAGCCCCGACTTGACGGTGGTCGGCAGCCCGCGGCCGACGATCGCGTCGAGGACGGGCCGGATGCGCCGGAACACGGCCGCGGCCGCCGCCGACTCCCCCGCGTCGACGAGACGGCGGAACTCGACGATCTGCCGGGGGATCAGGCACGGCGCCACCGTGCACCAGCCGACCGCACCGGCCGCGAAGGCCTGCAGCGCGAGCGGATTGCGGCCGTTGAAGAACGGCAACTCGCCGCCACCGAGGTCCCGGAGCCGGTGCATACGGGTGATGTCCCCGCTCGACTCCTTGACCATCGTGATGCCGTCGACCGTCCCGACGAGGTCGGCGAGGAACTCCGGGGACATGTCGATTCCGGTGGTCGCCGGATTGTTGTAGACCATCACCGGGATCGAGATCGCGTCGGCGATCGCCGTGAAGTGCCGCCGCAGTTCCGTCTCCGTCAACCGCCAGTAGGACATCGGCAGCGCCATCACCGCGGTCGCGCCGACGTCCTCGGCGATGCGGGCGCGGTGGACGGCACCCGCGGTGGTCAGGTCGCTGACGCCGACGACCGTCGGAACCCGGCCGGCGACGTACTCGACGGATTCCCGGGCGACGGCGTCCCACTCCCCCCGATCGAGGTACACGCCCTCACCGGCGCTACCGAGTGGGGCGACGGCGTCGACACCGGCCTCGATCATCCGGTCGATGAGCAGGTGCAGGACCGCGACGTCGACGACCTCGGTGTCACCGGGTCGGAACGGAGTGACCGGGTAGGCGACGATGCCGCGCACGACGGGGTTCACGACGACGCCGCCGCCCGACCGGGATCGGTGATCGCGTCCGGGTGGGATCGGAGTGCCCGACGCGCGTAGTAGCCGAAGTTGATCTCGCTGCGCCGCGGCGCGAGTGTCCAGTCGTGCGCCTCCTTCGCCAATCGCGGCGGGAGCGGTTTGATCTCGCCTGCGGCCATCGCGAGCAGTTGCAGTCGGGCGGCCCGCTCGATGAGGTGCGCGAGCGAGCACGCCTCCTCGATCGTCGATCCGACGACGAGCTGGCCGTGGTGGGCGAGCAGGATCGCACGCTTGTCGCCGAGTGCGCCCGCGATGATCTCGCCTTCCTCGTTGCCGACCGGCACACCCGGCCAGTCCGGCAGGAACGCGCAGTCGTCGTACAACGGGGCCGCATCCATCTGCGAGACCACGAGTGGCACCTCGAGCATCGACAGCGCCGCCGCGTGGAGTGGATGGGTGTGGACGATGCAGGCGACGTCGGGCCGGGCACGGTAGATCCAGCTGTGGAACCGGTTGGCGGGGTTGGGCATCCCGTCGCCCTCGAGGACCGCGAGATCCTCGTCGACCAGCAGCAGGTTGTCCTCGGTGATCTCGTCGAAGCCGAGTCCCAGACGCTGTGTGAGGAACGTTCCCGGGGCGGTGCCGCGCGCCGAGATCTGGCCCGCCAATCCTGAGTCGTGACCGGCGTCGAAGAGTGCGCGGCAGGTGAGCGCGATCTTCTGCCGATCGGTCCAATCGTGTGTCGGAACGTTCTCGATCATGGCCGCTTTCGCGGTCTCCATCAGTTCGGCCTTACCCAGGCCCATCGTGGTTGCCATGTCGTCTCCCTTCCGCACCCAGCGAGGACACACTGACAACAATAGGACACCTTGTGTCCTATCGGCAACGGGTATCCCGCCGACTAGACTCGGATCGCGCCGGGCGACCCCGCCCGGACCCCCACCGGACAGAGGAGTCGACGAGGTGGTGACGTTCCTGCGGGCGCATCGACGCCGGGCCGGACTGACCCTTGAGGCCCTCGCCGAACGCACCGGACTCACCAAGAGCTACCTGTCGAAGGTGGAGCGGGGCATCAGCACCCCGTCCATCGCGGCCGCCCTCGGCATCGCACGAGCACTCGACGCCGATGTCGGTCAACTGTTCTCCGACGGCCTCGACGGCGAGACCATGACCGTCGAACGTCACGACGAGCGACTGCCCGCCGCGGACGCGGGGGCGGCGGTGTACGACGCGATCGCCGCCCGCATGATCGGGAAAGCCATGCAACCGTTCGTCGTTCATCCGACGACGGAGGACGGCACCGATTTCATGGAACACCCCGGCGAGGAATTCGTCTTCGTCACCGAGGGCACCGTCGACGTGAGCCTCCCCGATCGGGTGATCACCCTGCACCGCGGCGACAGCCTGTACTTCGATGCCAACACCCCGCACCGGATGCGGTCGACCTCACCGCACCGTGCGGCACTGCTGGTCGTCGTCCACGACGCACAGTCGACACCCGGCGCCGGGACCGCGTCGGCCCAGCGGCGCTGCGGGCCGTCCGTCAGGACAGTTTGACGGCCTTCGCGATCGGCAGGACCCGCTGCTGGTTGTCGACCCATTCGCGCATCACGACCATCTCCTCGCGGCGTTGCACCGAGTCCCACGTGGCCATCTCGATGTTCCCGACGAGGTTCTGGCTCTCCTTGATCACACGTTCCCGCTTGGCCTCCACGATACGGTCGCGGTACCGCTTGACCGAGATCCGCAGATCCTGCATCGCGTCGATCTCACCCTTGATGACCTCGATCGGACGCAGCACGTCGTCGTCGAGTTCGGCCGGATCCTCGATGCCGGCGGCGACGAGACGCTGCTTGAACAGGTGGATGCGGTAGATGTCGTTGTGGATCTTGCGGGCCACGTCGTCGAGCTTCTCCGGGGTGATCCGGATGGCCGCGACGGCATCGCCGGCCCAGTCGAGGAACGCCTTGAACAGGGCGGTCTCGGTGGCCAGGTACACCAGCAGCGCCACCTCGGTGAGGACCTTCGGGTCGTCCGGGCGCGGCCGGCTCTTGACGCTGAGCAGCTCGCCCTTGACCAGCACCTCGTGCTTGGGGAACACCCGGTGCAGCAGATCCAGGTAGACGCCCGGACTCACCTTCTTCGCACGGATCCGGGCGATACCGAGTTCGTAGCGGGCCGTCCACTCGCCGCCGTCGTTCGGGATGTCGTACAGGAACACCCGGATCGGGTCGCCGTGCGAGAAGGACACCTCCGCGTCCGCGCCGCTGTCGGACGGGTTCGCGCCGGTCTCGTCGGACACCGGATCGTCCGGCGTGGTGTCGGGTTCCATGGTGCCGCCGGAGCGTTCGTCGTCGGTCGCCATCGTCAGTGGGCGGCCGCGTACGCCTCGACGACGTCGGCCGCGATACGGCCGCGGGTCGAGACCGGGTATCCGTTGCCGGCGGCCCATTCGCGGATCACCTGGGAACTCGGGGCGGCGGACGTCTTCGCGACACGGGTCGGCTGCTGCCGTCCGCCGACCCTCTCCGCGTGCCGGATGTAATAGTCCAGCTTCCGATGGAACTCGGTGGCGTTCTTGTCGTTCAGGTCGATCGTGTACTCGACGCCGTTGACCGCGAAGCTGATCGTTTCGCCGCCGAAGTCGATCGGCTCACCATCAAGATCATCGATGAGCTCGACAATTACCTTCTGTGCCACGTGTTACTCCCGAGGTTCACCAAGCAAGCTGCATCGGAAGCCTACGGGACAACGTCGGACACAATTCGACGTGTCTCACCGTCGAGTCAGCGCCGACGGCACCGCCACCCCGGACACCGCAGCCTTCGCGTACTCGACATCCTGCTCCGGTTGCGCGCCGCTGACCCCGATCGCGCCGACAACCTCCCCGCCGACCATCACCGGCAGCCCACCGGGCAGCGTCGTCATCGTCGGCCGCGTCTGGTCGTCGATCAGGTCCGCGAGCGCCGGATACGCGTCGGCCAACCCCGCATACGCGGTCGTCGGAATCCCCATCAGCGCCGACGTCGCCGCCTTCGACCGCGCCACCCCCGCCGTGAACCAGGCGGCACCGTCGTCCCGGACCACCAGCAGATCGTGGCCCCGCGCGTCGACGACGGCGACACTGACCCGGCTCCCGTCCCGCCGCGCCGCCTCCAACGCCGCCTCCACCGCAAGCCGGGCCGCGGCCAGATCCAACTGGACTGCCATACCAACATCCTCTCTGTGCGCCTTTTTGGTAGTAACCACTACCAAAAAGGCGCACGGGTGCGCAGCACCTACAGGTCGATACCGGCCACGTCGGCCGCGATCTGCAACGCCAGATACTTGCTGTAGTTGCGCACCAGCATGAAGTTGCCGCCGTGGATCCAGAACCGGTCGTGTCCGGACCGTCGCCACACCGACCGCACCTCGCCCTCGTCGTCGAGGCCCCACACCGGACCGCACGCGTCCGCGACGGCGTCGCCGAGGACCCGGCGGGCGGTGTCGAGAATGCCGCGGAACCCGGTGGCGCACACGATGGTGTCGGCGGGGACGTGGGTCCCGTCGGACATCAGCAGTCCGTCCGCGACGAGACGTTCGATCTTCGCTCCGGACACCAGCGAGATCCGGCCGTCCACGATCATCGGGGCGGCACCGACGTCGATGTAGTAGCCGCCGTTGCGGGTGAGGAACAGCATCATCACACCGGCCCCGTCCGGGCCGCCGTCGTGGGCGAACCCGCGGGCGGTGAGGCCGTCGAGCAGATCCCGGTCGTCGACGGCGAGCGCGGTCACCCCGGCCTGCAGTCCTGCCAGGAACTCCGGGTCGCGGCGCGCGGTGGCGGCGTCGAGGAGGTCGGCGACGTCGGTGCGGGTGTGCTCGCCGTACCGGGCCCGACCGCGTTCCGACAGCGCACGCCCGCTCACCACATGGGTGGGGCCACGCTGGACCAGCGTGACGTCGGCACCGGATTCGTGGAGGTCCTGCGCGATGTCGTGGCCGCTGTTGCCCGTCCCGATCACCACTGTGCGGGTGCCGCGACGGGCGGGATCGGTGCGGTAGCGGCTCGAGTGCAGCAGTTCTCCGGCGAAGTCCTCGGCGCAGGGGAACTCGGGCAGCACCGGTTCGGTGCCGCTCAGCCCGGTGGCCAGCACGACGTGCTGCGGGTGCAGGGTGCGGCGGGTGCCGTCCCGGTCGATCTCGACGGTCCAGCGGCGCGTGTCCGGGTCGAACGTGGACGACACGATCTCCGACCGGGTCCACACGTTCAACTCCAGTGCCCGCGCATAGATGTCGAGCCAGTCGCCCATCTTGTCCTTGGGCGTGAACACCGGCCACGACTCCGGGAACGGCAGCAGCGGAAGATGGTTGGACCAGACGGCGTCGTGCAGGACCAGCGAGTCGTAGCGGCCGCGCCAGTTGTCCCCGACCCGATCGGCCCGGTCCACCAGCAGGGTCCGCACCCCCAGGACACCGAGTTGCGCGGCCAGGGCCAGACCCGAATGCCCGGCACCGATCACGAGGACGTCCGGATCGGCGTCGCCGCAGTCGATTTCACGTTCCCGCCGTGCCGACCAGTACTCGATGCGACCTTCCGGCATCTCCGAGCCGTCGGGGCGACGGTCACCGGTGGCCGGTTCGTGGCCGGTCAGCGTGTCGAGTGCGGTGAGCAGGTTCCGGGCCCGCCAGACGCCGTCGTCGTCGCAGATCAGTCGGGCGACGCCGCGCACGTGCCCGAGGCCGGTGTCGAAGCGCAGCAGCAGTCGGACACCCGCCCCGCCGGGCAGGGCAACGGGGTCGGTGTCCGGGTCTAGGCGCACGTCCCGCACCTGCCGGGTCCGGGCGACGGCGAGGACCTCGCCGATCCGGTCCCCGTGCAGACTGCGCAGGTCCCCGGTGAACGCGAGCAGATCGCGCCACCACAGATCCTGATGCAGCACAGGACCGGCGTCGGTGTCGGCGCACAGCAGGTCCGCGAACCGCGTCAGCCACTGCTGCGCGATGCCGGAGGCGTCGAACGGGGAGTGATCCGAGTGTGTCGTCATGACGGTCCTTCCGAAAGTGTGTCAGCGAGTGGTGAAGCCGGCATCGACCTTGAGTTCGGTGCCGGTGACGAACCGCGCCTCGTCGGACGCCAGGAACAGCACCGCATTCGACACGTCCTCGGGATGCACCCACGGGACGGGAATGGCGTTGGTACCCGCGAACATCGGGGCCACCTGCTCCTTGGTCGGGTGCGCGACGCCGGGCAGGAACAGGCCGAAACAGCGGTCGTTGATGATCATGTCGGTGTCCGTGGCGCCCGGATGGACGGTGTTGACGCGGATCCGGTGCTCGCCGAGTTCCCCGACGAGGGTGCGCATCAGTCCGACGACACCGTGCTTGCTCGACGTGTACGCAGCCGCCTTCGGCGTACCCTTCAGTCCTGCAGTGGAACTGGTGACGATGACCGATCCGCCGTCGCCCTGCTCGATCAGGTGCGGGATCGCCGCCTTGCACGTGTGCCACACACCCTTGAGGTTCACGTCGTGGACGTCGTCCCATTCGGCCTCGGTGATCCGGTGTGCCGGTTCACCGCTGACGAAGATGCCGGCGTTGGCGACGACGATGTCGAGACGGCCGAGTTCTGCCACACCGCGGTCGACGACCGCCTGCACGGCCGCGAAGTCCCGGACATCGGCGTCCGCGGCGACGATGCGCCGGCCCAACTGCTGCACGCCACGGACCGTCTCGGCGAGATCGTCGGCAGTGGCGTGCGGATAGAACCGGGTGACGGTGTCGATGCCTTCCGCCAGATCCAACGCGATGATGTCGGCGCCCTCGGCGGCGAGACGAAGCGCATGGCTGCGCCCCTGCCCGCGCGCGGCCCCCGTCACGAACGCGACCTTCCCCGCAACCCGACCCGTCATCCCGCCTCTTTCCGAAGAACCGACATTGGGCCTTACCCCCGGATAGTGGACACAGGGGTGGATTACGCTGCGTCGCCGATGCTATCGGAGAAGTGGCGTTCGTAGGCGTTCGGGGATGTGTTGTCGCAGTAGGAATGCCGACGTCGCGTG
>NZ_SKCH01000036.1 GCF_005434945.1 Prescottella subtropica
AACAGTAGGCGGCGTCACTCGTCGATTGGGATGCTCAGTCCCGACGAGTACGAGATGTCACTGGCTGCGATGGATCACGTCGAAGCTGCTTAGCCCCTTGTCCGCTGTTCGGGGGGAACCTCAGGAGGACCGGGTGATCTCGACGAGCTCACAGAGCCGCTTCACCTCGTAGGTGTCGCAGTGGTCGGCGACGAACTGGAAGCGGCTCACCAGTTCGTCTCCCCGGCGAAATATTTGGCCGCCTTACGGAGGATCTCGCGTTCGGTGGTGAGCTTGGTCGTCTCCGCCCGCAAACGCGCGTTCTCGGCTTCGAGTCGGGCGAGTCGCTCTTCCACGGTCTCCGGGGCGCTGTCAGGGCCGGACTTCGAGGTTTCCGGTCGCGCCGAGGTGGGGATCCGGGTGCCGTCGAGGTGGGTTCTGCTGCCGGTGCCGTACTGGTCGATCCAGTGCTTCAGGGTCTCGCGCACGACCCCGAGATCGGCGGAGATGCCTCGGATCGTCGCGCCGGGTGTGGACTCGTACAGGTCGACCGCCTGGCGTCGGAACTCTTCCGAGTAGTTCTTGCGTGCCATGACTGAAGATCATCTCGCTTCCCCAGCAGATGCTGGATTCAGCGTGTCCACGAACCAGGGTCAAGGCCCGACCCGACTACGCCTCACTGATCAGGGACCTACGGCGTGAGCTATTTCCGAAGTTGATGCCTGTGGAGCAGTACGAGCGGTGGATCTGACGGGCTGCGAGGATCGTGAACCAGCGGGTCAGTTCCGGCAGAGTCTGTGCAGCCCGGCCCACACCGCCATAGGTGAACACCCCCTCGGGTCGGTCGGGGAACGGCTCGAGATCCTCGATCATCCACAGGGTCGTCATGAGTGCCGAAGCGGCGCGTAGGGGTACGGGCCGAGTCCGGTACTCGCCGGGTCCCGGCACCGGTCGGGCCGCACCCGGCGGACCGTGCCGCGGGTGCGTGCGTCGAGGTCGATCGACCGGAGCGCATCGTAGATGCGGCGGTCGAAGGATGGGCGATGTGCCGGCGCTCGCAGGTGGGTGACCGTGGCGGGATCGTCGACGACGCCCCGGCCGCCGGTGGTGCACACCCGTTCGACGGTCAACGAATCCGGGCCGGTCCGGTCGCAGTGGAACACGTCGTAGCGGGAGGTGATCCAGCATCCGGAGGCGTCGGCGTGAGGAAAGCGGAGCCAATCGGGGAGAGGCGACTCGATCGTCATCGGCAGCAGGTACTCGGTGACACGCGGCGGAGTGGAGGCCGTATCGATGTGCAACAGAACAGGATCGGAGCGGTGCATCACCCACATCTCGGTGCCGTGAGCCGACACCGCACCCGCCACGAACTCCGGTTCCGAGGGGGGGACGTCGTCGAGGTCCAGATCGACCAAGGTTCCGGATCCAGGTCCGGATTGCACCTGCCGTATGCGACCTCGAACAGGCATGGGGCTGTCGGCACCCGTCGGAAGGTTTGCAACGAGTGTTCCGTGCAGTTCGACCCGGCCGGCGCGCGGCCGATCCGACCACCAGGTCGCGATCCAACCGTCCCCGTACAACTCCAGCAACCAGTGCAGGCCGCGCCCCGGCCGATCGACTGGTGTGCGTCCGTATGCGGGGCGGACCAACGCTACGAATGTCTGTGCAGGCAGGGAGTCGGGGGCGTCGGCCGACTGGAACGACAGAACGGTGTCGAGCAGTTCTCCGGGTACGGGACGAGTTACGGATCCGTCGGCGACGACCCATTCGGGAACGAACACGGTGAGTGTGCGATGTGCCGGCGCGGCAATCATTGTCGAACCCCACGCAGTCGGGGAACCGACGGGCGACGCCGTCGGGCGCGGGGCTACCTTGCCGGTGAGTCTACATATGCGACCGGCGACGGTCCTTGTGTTGCCGGGTGAGTGTTCACCGATCTCGTCCCGAGGTCGTCGACGCGGGGCTACGGTGATCATGATCCACCGGCGTCAAACTCTCCGCTCTGCGGTCGTAGTGGAGGGCATGGTCGGAGAGCCGTTTACTCCTTTCGGCGGCAGAGACCCGGCCAGCGCCACAGATCGCGGAGGGCGCCGTGCCGGTCGGGCGCCCTCCGCGATCACTCCGACATCATGTCGTACTGGCCGGAATCGCCGCGCCGCGCTAGCCTTACCGAGGTGACGACCTTCTCCGATCCAAGATTGGGGGCCCAGTTCACTTGCGGTGAGTGCTGATGCACCCTCCGACCGTGAACGGGACCGATCCCCGACTGTCCTTCTGGCTGCGCGTGCGCGAGTTCGCCGTGCCGCCCTCCATGATCGAAACCGCAACCGAGCGGCGCCTGGCAGGCGACTGGCTCGGGGCCTGTGCCGCAGCCGGTTTCGACCCCGACATCGACCTGCCGGCAGTGACTCGCCGATACGGCGGCGACGTCGCGCAGCAACTCCTGGCCGACCTACGGCACCTGGCGCCCGACCTGCTGCGCTGGCACCTGCCGCGGGTGGCCCCCGACGGGTTGCTGCGCCCCGGACTGACCGTCGCGCTGGCCCGATACGGTCCGCCGGGTCACCGAAAACGGTGCGGTGGAAGAGATTTGATACATCTGGTGGCCCGCACCGCGCCGACCTGGGCGGACGCGGGCCAGCGGATCGTGCTGACCCTGTGGGACGGTACGGAGTCCACACGCCACACCCACCCGCATCCCCGCCCCAGCCGGCGGTACCGGCTCGACCTCCACCGGCACCTGTGGGACGCCCGTGCGTCCGGTGATCTGCGAAGACGTTGCGGGACAGGACGATTACCGGAGTCTTCGGCCCTGGTCGAGGCGGTGCCGGAGGGCTGCGCCGTCGACCGGTGGGCGGCCGAGGCTCACATCCTGCTCGATGCGGACGAGGCGCCCGACGGCCTCGTGCGGGTGCGATGCGGGAGTCGGTACGACCTGGTGGTGGAGCGGGTCACCGACAGCGCCGATCCTGCCGCACTGCGGTTCGTCGACGACTACCCGCGCGGCCGACGCGCCGCGCTCCCGGTGCTGCCCGACGCGGCGACCTGGGTGCTGCCCGACCTGGAGTTGCTCCGGTCGGGGGCGCTCACCGTCGATCGGCTGCACCCGCTGGTCGCCGCCGCCCTGGAACCGGGCTGGTCACCGTCGGTGCACCCCCGGAAGCCTGACGGGGAGAACCGGATCCGTCTGGTGGACTGCCGCGGCGGGCGGCACCGGATCGGACTGGTCGACGGCGTGCTGACCGCACTCGATCACGACCCGGCCGAGATCAGGCGCGAGGAACTGCTCGTCGCGCTGGGCGGCACCCCGATGCCGTGCCTGCAGGCCGTCGACCAGGCCCATCGCCGGCCGGACTGTCTGCTCGGTGTCCGGGAACGGCTGGACCACGGGGACACCGTCGGGGCGATGGCCGTCGTCGAAGGACTCCTCGGCCACGACGCCGTCCTCCGGGACGGCCCACTGCTCGACGAACTCCGGGCGGCCGCGGACCGTCGCAGCACGTACGACCGGTTCCGTTCCGCCCCGTCGGAGCCGCCGCCCGCGTCGCGACCTCGGCGCCCCCGACGGTCGCGTCGCACCCTCTCCCGCTGACCGACCCCGCGACACCCACTGTCCCGCAGCGCGGCCGGACGGCCGCAGCCTGCGCCACCTCTCGCCACCACAGGTGATGCACATGACTTCCACACTCCTTCCGCACCGATCACTCGAACTCGACAGTGCCGCAGCACTGTCGGCGATGCTCGACACCGTCACCACCGAACCGCGCCCCGACGACCAACTCGAGGCCCTCACCCTGGCGGTGGCGGCCGACCTGCCGGTCCTGCTGTGGGGTGAACCGGGGATCGGTAAGACCGCCGCCCTGACGCAGCTCGCCGAGACCCTGGACCTGCCGCTGACCACCGTCATCGCGAGCGTCCACGAGCCGTCGGACTTCTCGGGCCTGCCGGTCCTCGGGGACGACCCGGCGACACACGGTGTCCCGATGGCCCCACCCGACTGGGCCGTCCGGCTCGTGCAGGCCGGGCGGGGACTGCTGTTCCTGGACGAACTGTCGACGGTGCCGCCCGCCGTGCAGGCGGCCCTGCTGCGTCTGGTCCTGGAACGACGCATCGGGGCGCTGCAACTGCCGTCCGGTGTCCGGATCGTGGCCGCCGCCAATCCGCCGTCCTCGGCGGCGGACGGCTGGGAACTGAGCCCGCCGTTGGCGAACCGTTTCGTGCACCTGCAGTGGACCCACGACCACGACGTCGTCGTTCGAGGTCTCGGCGGCACCTGGCCGCGCGCGACCCTGCCCGGCCTCGACCCGGAAAAGTTCTCCGACGCGGTGACGTTCGCTCGCCGCGCGGTCTGCGAACTCCTCGCCGCGCGTCCCGCGCTGGTGCACCAGCTCCCCGGGAGCCAGACCCGCCGCGGCGGGGCGTGGCCGTCGCCGCGGAGCTGGGAGATGACCGTGCGGCTGATCGCGTTCGCGACCGCCGCGTCGTCGTCGGTGGACGTGCTGTCCCTGCTGGTGCGGGGCAGCGTCGGGGACGGTGCCGGGTTCGAACTCCTGGCGGCGATGGACCGCATGGACCTTCCGGATCCGGAGACGCTGCTCGCCGATCCGGCCGCCGCCGTCCTGCCCGATCGCGGGGATCTGCGTCAGGCCGTGCTCGACGCGGTGGTCGCCGCCGTCCGCCGTCGGCCGGAGAAGTCCCGCTGGGACGCGGCGTGGACGCTCCTGGTCACCGCGGTGCACACCGGACCGCCGGACCTCGTGGTCGTCCCGGCCACCACCCTGGCGACCTTGCGCCGGGACGACTGGGAGGTGCCCCCGGCGATCGACTCGCTCGCCGGCGTCGTGTCGGTGTCCCGGGAGGCGGACCGGGCCGCCGACCGCACCGCAGCGCGGGCCGGACGATGACGACCGTCGTGGAGGGGGCGACGCTCGACGTCGACAAGATCTACGCCGCCCGCCTCCATGCCGTCCGCGCCCGGCCCTACCTGGCGACCGCCCTCTACACGCTGCACATCGTCGCGGCGCCCCGGGTCCCGACGGTGGGCGTGGACCGGTACTGGCGTTGCTACGTCTCGCCGGCCTTCGTCGCCCAGCGGCCGGTGGAGGAGTTGGCCTCCCACCTGGTCCACGGGGTGTCCCATCTGCTGCGCGACCATCACGGCCGCAGTGACCGCTACGCCCGCGCCCACGACCTGACCGGCCCCGCGGAGCGGCTGCGGATGAACCTCGCCGCCGATGCGGAGATCAACGACGACGCGTTCGGCGACGGACTACCGGTACCCGCCGACGCCGTGCTGCCGTCGACCCTGGGACTGCCCGGCGGCCGACTCATGGAGGACTACCTGCGCGAGTTCGGCCTCGGCCCCGGCACCGACGGGTCGGCGTGGCTCGACTGCGGCAGTGGCGCCGACGGGTTGCACCGCGAGTGGGAACTGGGTCCGGACGGGGCCGACGGCCTCACCGATCAGCAACGCGACGCCGTCCGATACCGGGTGGCGCACAATATCGTCGGCCGGCCCGGGCAGGCGCCCCGCGGATGGCGGCGGTGGGCGGAGGAGGCCCTGCACCCGACCCAACCGTGGCGGGCCCTGCTGGGTGCGGCGATCCGCGCGGCCACCTCCGCGTCCGGCGTCGGCGACGACTACACCTACCGGCGTCCGGCGCGACGCTCCGCCGCCGTGCCCGGTGCGGTCCTGCCGAGTCTGCGGCGCACCCCGCCCCGGGTCAGCGTCGTCGTCGACACGTCGGGGTCGGTCAGCGACGCGGACCTGGGCAGCGCACTGCTCGAGGTGGCTGCCATCACGCGGGCCGTCGGTGGGCGCCGCGACCTGGTCACGGTGTTGTCGTGTGACGCGGCGACCCGGATCGTGCACCCGCTGTGCCGGGCCGAGGACATTCCGCTGTTCGGGGGCGGAGGCACGGATCTGCGCACCGGATTCGCGACAGCACTGCGCAGCCGCCCGGACGTGGTCGTCGTCCTCACCGACGGGCAGACCCCCTGGCCGAGCGACCGACCGGTGTGCCGGACCGTGGTCGGCCTGTTCCCGCGGGTACGTCCGAACGCCTGGCCGGACGACGACTACGTCCCGGACCGGCCACCGGACTGGGCGCAGGTGGTGGAGATCGGCGCGGCGCGACGCTGAGCCGCGGGCGGTTGCTGCGAAGTCCTCTCGGTGTTCGGTGCAGCAACCTCCCGCGTCGGGGCCAGTGGTGCCGGGCGGGAGGTGGCGGTGCGCCGACTGCACCCGTAACGTCGGCCGCTGACCTGCCGATGGATGTGCGGCAGGGCAGTGGTCGACCAGGTCGGCGCCTGCCGTCCGGGTTCGGTAGTGGTTGTCGTGAGGTGTGGCATGGTCCGTGCGGGCCGCGGTCTGGTGGCCGTTGTCGTGGTTGCCGTTGTTCTGGTCGCCGCCGTCGTGGTCGGCGGGATCGTGTATGTCGCCGACCGGGGCGCGGAGGCGTCGCCGCCGACGTCTGTCGCGCCGAGTAGCACGGTCGAGAGCGACAGCCAGGGCTCGGGTGCGGATGCGGTATTCATCCGATCTCTCGACGACCACGGCATCGACTACGGCACTGTGGCCGACGCGATCTGGTCGGCCGGCGTGGTCTGCGATTCGGTCCACTCCGACCCGGCGTCCGAACTCCGGACGATCACGGACGTCTTCGCGACGACCGGAGGCCTGACACGCACGCAGGCGCAGGATTTCGTCGGCGCCGCCGTGTCCGCCTACTGCCCGCAGTACAACGACTACGTCACCTCCTGGCCGACCGGATCGGCGCACACGGAACGGACACCGCGATGAACCCACCTGCCGGTTGGCATCCCGACCCCTACGACCCGGCGATCGAACGGTACTGGGACGGCACCCAGTGGACCGGGAACACGCGGCCTCGCGACAGCGAAGCGGAAACGCAGGTCATTCCCACCGTCGGCGCCGCCGGTGGTGCTCCCGCGCGGAAGCGGAAGTGGCCGTGGATCGCCGGTGGTGTCACGGCCGCATTCGTCGGTATCGGAGCGATCGGTGCGGCCACCGGCAGCGGCGAACCCGCCCCGCCCGCACCCACCACCACGACGACAACGGTGCAGGCGACGACGACTACGCGCACCACGACGACCACGCGGACCACCACACCGGCGCCGACCACGACGACCACCGTGCCGCCCACGACACAGGCCACCACGACGTACACCACCACGACTCCGCCGCTCACCACAGCGCGGTCTCTCGAGTACTCGTGTAGCGACCCCGGCTGGCGGGAAACCATGGGCTCTCGCGGCGACGAACTGTGCGGTGCGCCGTGGCGACCGCAGACCCAGCAGCAACCGGCCTACACGCCGCCTCCGACTCCCCCCGCCTACACCCCTCCCGCTCATACCCCGCCCGTTGCGCCACAGAAGCCGTCCGGCGCCACCGTGCATCCCGGCTCCTACTGCGACCTGGCCGGCGCCACCGGCGTCACCACCAAGGGCACCGCGATGGTGTGCGGCCTCGGCAGCGACGGCCGACTGCGCTGGAAGTCCGCCGGTTGACCCGAGATTTCTGTTCGTGCGATCGACCGTCCTCGACTCGCTCACCCGTACACGCGTGGCGCAGCAGTGCGGCATCGGGACGGTCTGATCCAGGAGTCGATGCGTCGGAAATCGCTGGTCCCGAAGCAGGGTTCCGTGCTACGTAATTACCGGCTACGGGACTTTTCGGGAAGGTGAAAATGATGTTCGACGAGGCACTTTCGTCCGATTTCCTGGCCGGCGACGAGGTCGTCGACGTCGACGATCGGAACGTCCGGGCGTTGGCACGGTCGCTGCGGCAGGAGTCCGATGACGACGTGTCGTTCGCGGAAGCCGCCTTCGAATGGGTGCGCGACGAGGTGGGCCATTCGTACGACGTGCAGGATCCGCGGGTGACGCTGACCGCCGGTGAGGTACTCGAGCATCGGGTGGGCCTGTGCTACGCGAAATCGCACCTGTTGGCGGCGCTGCTGCGGGCCGAGGGGGTGCCGACCGGCCTGTGTTATCAACGGCTCGCGCACGGCGACGGTCACGTCCTGCACGGACTCGTCGCCGTCCATGTGGACGGCGAGTGGCATCGGCAGGATCCGCGGGGCAACAAGCCTGGTGTGGACGCGCAGTTCTCGTCCGGCGCGGAACGGTTGGCGTGGCCGGTCGACCCGGCACGCGGTGAGGTCGACTATCCGACACTGTTCGCAACTCCGGCACCGTGTGTCGTCGACGCCCTTCGTGGTGTCACCGACGTCCTGTCCCTCCGTGACGTCGGCCTGCCGACCCGTCTGTGAGTGCTGCGCCCCAAGCGGTTTCGCTTCTGCTCTGCCGTGGGCGAACATTGCCGTCGACGGTTGGCGGGCCTGCGCCGCGTCGGTAGACTTCGGAACCGCACCAACGTTTGTTCAGCTGCCCCACAAGGGCGCGTCGAAGAGAGCTCCACCATGTCCGTTGTCGCACACCGCCCCACTTCGGAACCCGATCCCCGCCCGGACCGCCCACGGCCCGTCTCACGTCTGGTCGACTGGCTGCATCGCTCCGGCAGTGACACCTCGATCGCGCTCGGTGCGCTGTCGATCGTCACTTTCTGGACATTCGGGTTCGGCATCGTGCTCGGTGTCGCCGCGATCGGTGCGGGTGTCGTCGCGTCCCGGTCCGAGGCTGCCGTGGACGACGAGCAGTCGTCCCTCGAAGCGCTGTTCGGGATTTTGGCCGGCACGTTCGGTGTGATCGCGGGCCTGGTGTTCCTGCTCGTCGCCGGTCCACAGTGGTGACGATCCGGTGATCCCCGACTGACCGACACGAAATCGTCACTCGCACCGAACCGAGCACCGGTCGTATCGTGGAATCGATGACTACTGTCGACCAGATTCCAGCCATGTGAGACGTCCCCGACGTCCTGCCGCGTTTCATGCTCATGGATCTACCGTTCCGAGCCGATGCGGCGCCCGGCATCACGGACGCCGGATCCTCTCTGCCCGCACTGCACGATCCGCCGGACGGGCATTCGGCACCGTTCCCGCTCTCCCCGGCGCAGCGGGGGCAGTGGCTCGCGCAGCAACTCGACCCGACCGTCCCACTGTCGGAGGCGCTGTACACGGACATCCGTGACATCGCGGGATCTTTCGACCCGGACCGTCTCTCGGAGGCCATGTCGCGAGCCGCCCGCGAACTCGAATCCGGTCTGATTCGTCTGGTACACACCGATTCCGGGTCCGGTCGGGTGCCCGAGCAGATCCTCGACCCACGCCTGGACGTCAGTACCCGCCTCGTCGACCTGCGCGGGGAACCCGACCCGGCGGCGTCGGCCCTGGCCTGGATGCGGCGCGACGTGGAGGCACCACTCGACCCGTTCCGGGACCGGTTCGCCGTCTCCGTGCTGCTCCGTCTGGCCGACCGGCGCTGGTACTGGTACACCCGCATCCACCACATCGCGCTCGACGGCGTCGGGGCCGCATCGATGCTGTACCGCGCCGCCGACCTGTACAATGCGGCCGCAGCGGGCCGTGAACCGCCACCGAACCCGGCGTCCGGACTCGACGTCGTCCACGCCGCCGAAACGTCCTATCTGGCGTCGGCCCGGCACGACGCCGACCGCGACTACTGGCTGGCACAGGCGTCGGGGATGCCGCAGCGGTGCAGCCTCTCCGAGACGTCCGCACCCGCCCATGCCCTCGGCCGCGACCTCGGTGGCGACCTCGATCCGGGTATCGCGGTCGCACTCGGGAACGCCCAGGACCGTTACGGGGTGAGCATCGCGGTCCTGATCGCGTCGGCCGTCGCCGCCTACACCGCCCGGCACACCGGCGTCGACGACGTGGTCGTGAGCCTGCCGGTGTCGTCGCGCACGACGGTGGTGTTGCGCCGCTCGGGCGGCACCCTCGCGAACGTCGTCCCCCTCCGCGTCACCCTGGGCAGCCGCACCACCGTCGGGGACCTGATCGCCGACGTGGGCCGGACCCTGTCCGGGGCGCTGCGGCACCAACGGTTCCGGCACGAGGAGTTGCGACAGGAACGCGGCGACCACGGATCCGGTCGAGGTTTCACCGGGCCGCTGCTCAACCTCATGCTGTTCCCCACCGAACTGCGACTCGGGGACACCGAGACGACCCTGGACGTGTTGTCGTCCGGTCCGATCGACGACCTGCTCGTCAACGTCTACCGGTACGGTCCGACCGGCCCGATCCGCCTGGACCTCAAGGCGAATCCGCAGCTCTACGACGACGCGGCCCTGCGCACCCATCACGAACGGCTCACCCGGCTGCTGGGTGGTCTGCTCACCGCCGGCCCCGACGATCCCGTCGGCGATCTGCCGTTCGACGACCGTCCGGTCGTCGTCGCGTCGTGGCCGGACACCGGTGCCCGGCCACCCGAGCGCACCCTCCCGGATCTCGTCGCCGCCCGGGCCGCCGCGACTCCCGGCCGGGTCGCGGTCGTCGCGGGTCCGCACTCGATCAGCTACCGGTCGCTCGTCGCCCGGGCGAACCGTCTGGCCCGGCATCTCCTCGCTCGCGGCGTCGGCCCCGGCATCCCGGTCGGGGTGCTCGTGGACCGCGGTATCGACCAGATCGTGGCGCTGCTCGGGGTGCTCACGGCCGGCGGCGCCTACGTGCCGGTCGACGCCGGTACTCCCGCCGCCCGCCGCGACTACATCCTGGGTGACGCGCACACCCGGTTCGTCGTCACCGACGACACCCACGCCGACCCGGAACTGCCGTCCGATCCCGTCGCCGACCGCGAACGCGGCGGCCCGCTGCGGCCCGACCACCTCGCCTACACGATCTACACGTCCGGGTCGACGGGCCGGCCGAAGGGCGTGCAGATGACGCATCGCGGTGCCACCGCACTGCTCGCACACGCCGCAGCGGCATTCGACACCCCCGACGGCGGCGTGTGGACGCTGTTCCACTCGTTCGCGTTCGACTTCTCGGTGTGGGAGATCTGGGGTGCCCTCACCTCCGGCGGCACCCTCGTCGTCGTCGACCGGGACACCGCCCGCGCCCCGGAGGCGTTCGCCGACCTGCTGGCCCGCGAACACGTGACGGTCCTGGGGCAGACGCCGGCCGCGTTCCTCAACCTGGCCGATGCGGAGCGCGTCACCGGCCGCACCCTGACCGGGCTGCGACGGATCTGTGTCGGCGGCGACGATCTCGACCAGTCCCGGACGCTGCCGTGGCTGGGCCGCCGTGTCGGCGACGGCTCCGCCCTGATCAGTGTGTACGGCATCACCGAGACCGCGGTGTTCCTCACCGGTGCGGTCCTCGACACCCGCACCGCCGCCGCACCGGGCAACCTCGTCGGCCGCGGGCTGCCCGGGGTGCGCCTGTATCTGCTGGACCGTCGGCTGCGTCCCGTCCCGTCCGGGGTGGTCGGCGAAATCTATGCGGGCGGCGACCAGGTGGCCCGCGGCTACGGCGGCCGGCCGGGTCTCACCGCGGGCCGGTTCGTCGCGGACCCGTTCGCCGGTGACGGCGCCCGCCTCTACCGGACCGGTGACCTCGCCCGCGCCGACGGGGACGGCGTCCTGACGTTCCTGGGCCGCAGTGACTTCCAGGTGCAGGTGCGAGGGTTCCGGGTCGAGCCCGGCGAGGTCGAGGCGGCGCTCGCCGCATGCCCCGGGGTCGCCCGTGCGGTCGTCGCCGGTCACCGGGACGGGGCCGGCCCGGTGCGACTCGTCGGCTACGTGGTGCCCGATCCGGGTGCGGTCCTCGACCCCCGCTCGGTGCGCGACGAGGTCGGTGCGGCGCTGCCGTCGTACATGGTCCCGGCGGCCGTCGTCGTTCTCGAACAGCTGCCGCTGACCGCCAACGGCAAGGTGGATCGGAGAGCGCTGCCCGACCCCGACGCCGGGGCCACCGCACCCGGTCGCGCCCCGACCGGGCCCGTCGAGGAGACCGTCGCAGGCCTGTTCGGACAGCTCCTCGGGGTGGACGCGGTGTCCGCCGACGAGTCGTTCTTCGCGCTCGGCGGCGACTCGATCATGGCGATCCAACTGGTGTCCCGCGCCCGCGAGGCCGGGGTGGTGTTCACCCCGCACGACGTGTTCGACCGGCTCACCGTCGCCGGACTCGCCGCCGTCGCCACCGCGGCGGGGGAGACGCCGGGCCTGCCGGAACTGCCCGGCGGCGGGGTCGGCGACGTCGTACCCACCCCGATCGTGCGGTGGCTCCTCGCCCGGGGCGCCGGCTGGCGTCGGCTGGCGCAGTCGGTGTGTGTGTCGGTGCCCGCCGACCTCACCGCCGCCGACCTGGATGCGGCGATCCAGGCCGTCCTCGACCGGCACGACCTGCTCCGGGCCCGATTCCGCTGCGACACCGCCACCTTCGACGTGCCGCCGCCGGGCGCGGTCACTGCCGCCGACGTGGTCCGCCGGTACGACGGCTCGGACCTCGCCGCCGCCCGCGCGGCCGCCGCCGCCCGCCTCGACCCCGAGACCGGCCGCATGGTCGCGGCCACGTGGTGCCCCGGACCCCCCGGCACGCCCGGCCGGCTGTTGCTGGTGATCCACCACCTCGTCGTGGACGGGGTGTCGTGGCGGATCCTGCTGCCGGACCTGGCGTCCGCGTGGCAGCAGGCCCGCGCCGGCGGCATCCCGCAGCTGCCGCCGGTCGGGACGTCGATGCGGACGTGGTCGCACGCGCTCACCGACTGGGCGGTCGCCGGTGACCGCGACGACGACGCCGTCTTCTGGCGCACCGAACTCGCGGCCCCCGATCCGCCGCTGACCGTCGCGCCCCTCGATCCCGCCCGCGACACCGCCGCCACCGCCGCCACGACCACGATCGACCTGCCGCCCGACGTCACCGCCGCGCTGTCCACCACCGTCCCGGACAGTGTCCACGGCACCGTCGACGACGCCGTCGTCACCGCGCTGGCCCTGGCCCTCACGAGATGGCGGCGGCACGGACCGCCGGCGCGGACGATCCTGCTCGAGGGGCACGGCCGGGAGGAGCAGGTGGTGCCGGGTGCGGACCTGTCCCGGACCGTCGGCTGGTTCACCACCACCCGTCCCGTCCACCTGGACCTGACCGGGCTCGACGCCGGCGACACCGCCGGTGCCCTGCAGCGCGTCAAGGAACAGGTGCGCGGCGCCCCCGACCACGGCATCGGCTACGGGACGCTGCGGTATCTGCGCGCCGACGATCCGCTGGCCGGGCTCCCCGAACCACAGGTCAGTGTCAACTATCTGGGCCGGATGACGGTCGGACACGCGGGCGGCGCCGGCGACTGGCAGCCCGTCGACGACCTCGGTGACCTCGGCGAGATCGTCGACCCGGCGATGCCGGTGCCGGCGGTCCTCGACGTCAACCTCCTCACCGTCGACCCCGTCGATGCTGCGGCCGGCCCGATGCTGCGGATGACCGTCACCTACCCGACCCGGCTGCTCGATGCCCCCGACGTCGAGGATCTCGCGGCCCGGTGGCAGCAGGCGTGCCGGGACCTCGCCGCCGCGGCCGCCGACGGCGCGGGCGGGCTCACCCCGTCCGATGTGCCGCTCGTCCACCTCGACCAGGTGAACCTCGACGTCCTGTCCGCGACGTACCCGCGGCTCGTCGACGTGTGGCCGGCCACCCCGCTGCAGGCCGGACTGCTGTTCCAGACCGAACTCGCCGCCGCCGGCGACGACACCGACCCGTACCTGGTGCAGACGATCGTCGACCTGCACGGGCGGGTGGACGCCGACCGGATGCGGCATGCCGTCCAGGCGCTCGTCGACCGGCACGACATCCTGCGGGCCGCGTTCACGACCGACCCGGACGGGGAACCGCTGCAACCGATCTCGGCCGGCGTCGACCTGCCGTGGGCGGTCGCCGACCTGCCCGACCCGGACGCCGTCGATCGGGTCCTGCGCGCCGACCGCGCCCGCCGATTCGACATGGCGGCCCCGCCGCTCGTCCGCGGCCTGCTGATGTGCACCGGGGTCGACCGGCACCGGCTCGTCCTCACCTACCACCACATCCTGCTCGACGGCTGGTCGGTGCCGCTGCTGGTGCGTGAGCTCCTCGCGCTCTACACGGCCGACGACCCCCGAGGCCTTCCGGAATCCCCGTCGTTCTCCCGCTACCTGGCGTGGCTGGCCGGCGTGGACCGGGAGGCGTCGCTCACCTACTGGCGGGAGGCGCTCGCCGGCGTCGACGGACCCACCCTGCTCGGCCCGCCCGCCCGCGGCCGGCCGCTCCCGACCGTGCCCCGACCGGAGCATCTGCTGCTCACCGAGGCCGACACCGGCCGGCTCGAGGCCGTCGCCCACGACCGTGGTGTGACGCTCGCGGAGATCGTGCGGGTGGCGTGGGCGATCGTGCTGGGCGCGTGGACCGGCCGGGGTGATGTGGTGTTCGGGGCGATCGTGTCCGGGCGGCCACCGGAGATCGACGGCATCGAATCGATGATCGGGCTGTTCATCAACACGATCCCGATCCGGGTCACGCTGCATCCGGCGGAGACGTTGGGGGAGTTGCTGGACCGCTGCCACGCCGACCACACCGCTCTGCTCGGCCACGAACACGTCGGCCTCGCCGACATCGAACACGCCGTCGGCGCCGCCGCCCTGTTCGACACGGTCACGGTGTTCGAGTCCTACCCGGTGGACCGCGGCGGCCTCACCGCCGACACCGACATCGCGGGCATGCGCGTCGCCGACGTCACCGTCCGCGATGCGACGCACTACCCGTTCGCGCTCGGTGCCACCGTCGACGGCGGGCTCGAGATCCGCATCGACTACGCGCCGGAACTGTTCGACGTGCGGGACGTGGACGCTGTCGCCGACCGTCTCGAACGGGTCCTGCAGGCGATCGCGACCCACCCCGACCGCACCCTCGCGAGCCTGCGGTTGCTGTCGGAACGCGAGTACGCCCGCCTGGCCCCGGTCCACGGCCGGCCCGGCCGCACCCCCCGGCTCCTGCCCGACATCCTCACCGGCGCGGCACGTCTCGACCCGGACGCCCCCGCACTGTCGTGCGGTGACCGCACCGTCGGCTACCGGGACCTCGACACCCGCTCGAGCCGGGCGGCCCGATTCCTCGCCGCCGCCGGTGTCGGCCCCGAGACGGTCGTCGCGCTCGCGATGACCCGGTCCGTCGAGTTCGTCGAGACGGTGTGGGCGGTCGCGAAGACCGGGGCAGCGTTCGTGCCCGTCGACCCGACATACCCGGCCGCCCGCATCGAGCACATGCTCGCCGACTCCGGGGCCCGGATCGGGTTGACCGTGTCGCGGTGGCGGGACCGGTTGTCGCGCACGCTGTCCTGGATCGACGTCGACACAGAATCCTGGTCCGACGCGATCGCCGGCTACCGGTCCGGTCCGGTCACCGACACCGACCGCACCGCGGCACTGCGCATCGACAACCCCGCCTACCTGATCTACACGTCCGGGTCGACGGGCGTCCCGAAGGGTGTCGTCCTCACCCACCGGGGGCTGGCGAATCTCGTGGCCGCCGAACGGGAGAGCCTCGCCGTCACCTCCGAGTCCCGGGTCTCCCAGTTCGCGTCCCCGAGCTTCGACGCGTCGGTGTTCGAGCAACTCATGGCGTTCGGGTCCGGCGCGCACCTGATGATCGCGCCCCCGCAGGTCATCGCCGGCGACGCCCTCGCCGACGTCGTCGCCCGACAGTCGGAGACGCACGCGTTCTTCACCCCCGGTGTCGTCGCCACCATGGACCCCGACGATCTCGGAACCCTCCGGTCCCTCACCGTCGCCGGCGAGGTGTGCCCGCCGGAGACCGTGCAGGCCTGGGCGCCCGGACGTCGGATGTTCAACGCGTACGGGCCCACCGAGTCGACCATCATGTCGAACCTCGCCGGCCCCCTCGACCCGGGGGAACCGGTCACCATCGGCGGCCCGACGCTCGGCTTCGTCGAACTCGTCCTCGACGGCCGCCTGCAGCCGGTCCCGGTCGGCACCCCCGGCGAGCTGTACCTCGGCGGTCCGGCGATCGCCCGCGGCTACCACCGCCGGCCGGGGCTGACGGCCGCCCGGTTCGTCGCGAGCCCGTTCGTCGCCGCCACCGACCGGCCCACCGACGCGGACGAGGGCACACTGCCCGGCGACCGGCTGTACCGGACCGGCGACATCGTCCGGTGGCGTGACGATCTCACCCTCGAATACCTGGGGCGCAGCGACTTCCAGGTGAAGATCCGTGGCATCCGGGTCGAACTCGGGGAGGTCGACGCCGTCCTCGCCGACCATCCGGCCGTCGAGTTCGCGGCCACCGTCGCGGTCGCGGCCCCGTCCGGGGCGACGGTCCTCGTCTCGTACGTCCGCTCCGGCGACGAACCGGCCGTCGCCCCGGCCGACCTGATCGACCACGTCGCGCGGCGGCTGCCGTCGCACATGGTGCCCACACTGATCGTCCCGATCGGGCAGGTGCCGCTCACCCCGGCCGGCAAACTCGACCGCCGCGCCCTCCCGGCCCCCGACTTTCCCGCCGCCGCAGCGGGTGCCGCCGCGTTCACCCCGATCGAGGCGATCGTCGCCGACCAAGTGCGGGCGGTCCTCGGTATCGACCGGGTCGGCCCCGGCGACAACTTCTTCGATCTCGGCGGCAACTCGCTCACCGCGACCCGGCTCGTGCGCCGGGTGAGCGCGGCCCTCGACACGAACCTGGACGTGCGCGCGATCTTCGACGCCCCCACCGTCCGAGGGCTCGTCGCCCGGGTGCGCCGGGACACAGGGACCGGCAGTCGGCGCCCGGTGCTGCGCCGCTACGAACGGCCCGCCGCGATCCCGTTGTCGTCGGCGCAGCTGCGGATGTGGTCGATCAACCAGCTCGACACCGCCTCACCCACCTACCACATCGTGATGGCGGTCCGGCTGCGCGGCAGCCTCGACGAGGCCGCACTGATCGCCGCGGTCGGCGACGTCGTCGCCCGGCACGCCACCCTCCGCACCCGCTACCCGGTCCGCGACGGTGTCCCGGTCCAGGAGATCCTCGACCCGGACGCGGCGCCCGCGACCGAACTGCGGGCAGTCCTCGCCGCCGACCTGCCCACGCACCTGCACGACCTCACCGCCACCGGATTCGATGTCGCCGACGCGGTGCCGGTGCGGTCGCGGCTGCTGCGGCTGTCGAGCACCGACCACGTCCTGGCCGTCGTCGCCCACCACATCACCGCCGACGGTTTCTCGATGCGCACCCTCACGCGGGACGTGATGCGTGCCTACGAATCCCGGCGCCGTGGCCGGGACCCCGGCTGGGATCCACAGGCTCTCGAGTACGCCGACTTCGCGTTGTGGCAGCGGGACCTGCTCGGCGACCCCGACGATCCGGAGTCGCTGTACCGGCGGCAACTCGACTACTGGCGGACCACGCTCGCCGGCCTCCCCGACGTCGTCGCACTGCCCACCGATCGTCCCCGCCCGGCCCGGGCGTCGCTGCGCGGCGCCGCCACCGGATTCGGTCTCGACGCCGACACCCACACCCGGCTGACCGGACTCGCCCACAGCGCCGACGCCACGATGTTCATGCTCGCGCACACCGCCCTCGCGGTGCTGGTCGCACGGCTGTCCGGCAGCGGTGACGTGGTGATCGGCACCCCCGTCTCCGGTCGCGGCGAGGCCGGACTCGACGACATGGTCGGTATGTTCGTCGGCACCCTCGTGCTGCGTACCCCGGTCGATGCCGGGGCGTCGTTCGCCGATCTGCTCACCGCCGTCCGGGACACCGACCTGTCGGCGTTCGCGCACACCGACCTGCCGTTCGAACGGTTGGTCGACGAACTGTCGCCCGCCCGGTCGACGTCGTACGCGCCGCTGTTCCAGGTGCTGATCGAGTACCGCACCGACATGAGCGGCTACCTGCGGCTACCGGGCCTCGACGTGCAACCCCTGGACGCCGACCCCGACGTCGCCAAGTTCGATCTGCAGTTGAGCGTGTCGGAAACCCGCACGGACACAGGCGAGCCCAACGGGATGACGTTCTCCCTCGGCTACGCCACCGACCTGTGGGATGCGGCCACCGCCGACGCTCTCGCGGAACGACTGCGCCGCATCCTCACCGCGGCCGCCGCCGACCCGCACCGGCCGGTCGGCGACATCGACCTGCTCACCGCCACCGACCGGGCCGCGCTCGCCGCCGACACCCCGGCCCCCGGACCCGGCACCACACTCGCGGAGGCGTTCACCGCGACGGTGGCCGCGCACCCGGACGCGATCGCGGTCGTCGACGGCCGCACCCGGCTCACCTACACCGACCTCGACGCCCGTGCCCGCCGCCTCGCGGGCCGTCTCGCCGACCGCGGTATCGGGCCGGGCTGCGTCGTCGCGCTCGTCCTGCCACGGTCGGTGGACGCGATCGTCGCGATCGTGGCCGTGACACTCGCCGGCGCCGCCTACCTGCCGATCGACGCCACGACTCCGCGGGAGCGTCTCGACGTCGTCCTCGCCGACGCGGACCCGGTGTGCGTGCTCACCGCCGCCGACCTCACGGATACGTCGGCTACCGGCGATACGCCACCGGTCCCACCGGCCCCCGACGACGTCGCCTACGTGATCTACACGTCCGGGTCGACCGGGCGACCGAAGGGCGTGCAGGTGACGCACCGCGCCGTCACGGGTCTACTCGCATACGCGCGCACCGGTTTCGGGTTCGACGACACCGACGTGTGGGCGGCGTTCCATTCGATCGCGTTCGACGTGTCGGTGTGGGAGATGTGGGGGCCGCTGTCCACGGGTGCCGCGCTGGTCCTGATCCCCCCGGAGACCGCCCGCGCCCCCGACGATCTCGTCGACCTGCTGGCCCGTGAACAGGTGACGGTCCTCAACCAGACCCCGGCCGCCTTCTACCAGCTCGTCGATCACGCGGCCGGACGCGGCCTCGCCCTGCGGCACGTCCTCGTCGGCGGAGAGGAGCTCGCGCTCGAGGCGGTGGCCCGCTGGTACGACGCCGACCCGGACGCGGCGCCGGTCACCGAGATGTACGGGGTCACCGAGGCCGCCGTCGTCGACACCTTCGCCGGACTCGACCGCGGCACGCTCGCCGACCTGCCGCCGGCAGTCATCGGCACACCGATACCGGGGGTGCGGGTCGAGATCCTCGACGGCCGCCTGCATCCGGTTCCGCTCGGCGTCGTCGGTGAGCTCTACCTCTCCGGGGCCGCGATCGCCCGCGGCTACCGGGGCCGGCCGTCGCTGACGGCGTCCCGGTTCGTGGCCGCCCCCGACGGGCACCGCCGCTACCGCACCGGCGACCTGGGACGTCGGACCGTGTACGGCCGCGGGTACGTGCTGGAGTATCTGGGCCGCAGCGACTTCCAGGTGCAGGTCCGCGGTTTCCGCGTCGAACTGGGGGAGGTGGAGTCGGCGCTGCTGCGCTGCGACGGTGTCGGCCGCGCGGTCGTCGTGTCCCGCCGCGGCGACGGAGGCGACGACCGGCTGATCGGCTACGTGGTGCCGGAGACCGGGCGGGGCCTCGACCCGGTCACGATCCGCGACGACGTCGAGCGGACGCTGCCGTCGTACATGGTGCCCGCCGCGGTCGTCGTCCTGGGCGATCTGCCGGTCACCGTCAACGGCAAGGTGGATCGGACGGCGCTGCCGGACCCCGATTTCACGGTGTTCGCGGCCCACGGCCGGGATCCGTCCGGGGTGCGGGAACAGCGGCTGGCCGACCTGTTCGCCGCCGTACTCGGTGTCCCCGCGGTGGCCGCCGACACTTCCTTCTTCACCCTCGGCGGCGACTCGATCACCGTCATCACCCTGGTGTCCCGGGCGCGGGCGGCCGGGATCTGCTTCACCCCGCAGGACGTGTTCGAACACCCCACCGTCGCCCGGCTCGCGGAGGTCGCCACCGGATCCGACGCCGTCACGGCGGCCGACTCGGGTGTCGGGCCGGTCGAGCCCACCCCGCTCGCCTCGTGGCTCGCCGGACGACCCGGAGCGGGGGATCGGTTCGCGCAGTCGATCACCGTTACCGTGCCCGCCGGGATCACCGGCGACGTGTTGACCGCCGGTCTGCAGACGGTCCTCGACCGGCACGACATGCTGCGCGCCACCCGTGCCGGCGGGCACCTGGTGGTCGGCGAACCCGGATGCGTGGACGCCGCCGCGTGCCTGCGCCGGGTGGACTGCACCCGACTGCCCGACGACGCCGCCGTCGCGGACGTCGCCGCCGGGGAGCGGGCGTCCGCCGTGACCCGGCTCGACCCGGCGGCAGGGATCATGGTGCAGGCGGCGTGGTGCGACGCCGGCCCCGACCGGCCCGGACGTCTCGCCGTCGCGATCCACCATCTCGTCGTCGACGGGGTGTCGTGGCGGATCCTGCTCGCCGACCTGGTCGCGGCGTGCGCGCAGACGCCGACGGCGCCCGTGGGCACGTCGATGCGGACGTGGGCGCGGGAACTGCACCGGCTCGCCCACGATCCCGACCGGGAAGCCGAACTCGACTACTGGACAGCCGTCCTCGCCCCCGCCGGCCGGATCGTCGCCGACCGACCCCACCCACCGGACGCGGTCGCCGAGCACCTGCCGGTGCGGATCCCGTGCGACGTCACCCGCGCGCTCCTCGGACGGCCGCGCCGCACCACCGTCGCCGACGCAGTGCTGGCCGCGACGGTACTGGCCCTGCTCGGCTGGGACCGCTGGACCGGCGGCCGCTGCGCCGTCGTCGCCGCCGAGGGCCACGGCCGCGAGGAACAGATCGTGCCCGGAGCGGACCTGTCCCGCACCGTCGGCTGGTTCACGTCGCTGTTCCCGGTGCGGATCGACCTGACCGGTACCACCGACACCGCCGACGCGCTGGCCGCCGTCGCCCGGCAGTCGCGGGCCGTCCCCGACCACGGTATCGGCTACGGGTTGCTGCGGTACCTCAACCCGGACACCGGAGCCGCATTCGACGACCTGCCGGAGCCGCAGCTCGCCGTCAACTATCTGGGCCGGCTCACCGCGGACCGGGCCGGCGGCTGGGCGCTCGACGCCGACGGCCCCGACGCCCTCACCACCGCCGCGAGCCGCGGACCGACCACGACCCCCCTCGCCGTCGACGCATACCTCGTCGACACCGCCGACGGACCGCAGCTGCGTGCCGAAATCCGGTACACACCCGGTGTTCTCGCCGACTCCGCCGCGGCAGGGTATGCCGCCCGCTGGCGCGACGCGGTCACCGAACTGGCCCGCGCCCCCGGCGGACGGCTCACCCCGTCGGACCTGGATCTGGTGGCCGTCACCGGTACCGAACTCGACCGATGGCAGGCGGCCCACCCGGACCTGGTCGACGTGTGGCCGCCGACCCCACTGCAGGAGGGGCTGCTGTTCCACGCCCTGCTCGCGGGCGACAATGATGTCGACGCCTACCACGTGCAGCTGGTGCTCGACCTGTCCGGACCGCTCGACGTCGACCGGGCGCGGGCCGCCGCCCAGGCCCTCGTGGACCGGCACGCGAGCCTACGCACCGTGTTCGACAACCGGGACGACGGCACGATCGCACACCTCGTCCTCGGCCACGTCGACGCCGAATGGACGGTCACGGCCGTCGACACCGACGCGGAGGCCGACGCCGTCCTGGCCGCGGACCGGGTGCGGCACTTCGACCTACGGACCCCACCGCTGATCCGGTTCCTGCTCGTCGACCGCGGCGACGGTTGCTACCGGCTGGCGATCGGCAACCACCACATCGTCCTCGACGGCTGGTCGATGCCGCTGCTGATCGCGGACCTGTTCGACCTGTACGTCACCGGCGGCGTACCCCTCGACCGCCCCGTTCCCGCCTACCGGGACTACCTGTCGTGGCTCACCCGCCGCGACACGGCCGCCGCCGAACAGGCCTGGGCGGCAGCACTGTCCGGACTACCGGGGCCCACCCTGGTGGCCCCGCACACCGCCGGACGACATCTGTCGGCGACCGCGAGCGAACCGGTTCCGCTCGCTGCGGCCGTCACCGACGCGCTCACCCGCACCGCCGTCGCGGCCGGTGTCACCCTCAACACCGTGCTGCAGGCGGCGTGGGGAATCCTGTTGGGGCAGTGGACGTCCACCTCCGACATCGTGTTCGGCACCACGATCTCCGGTCGCCCGCCCGCCGTCGAGGGGGTCGGGGCGATGGTGGGGCTGTTCATCAACACGATCCCGGTCCGGGTCCGACTCGACCCGGCCGAACGGATCGCGGATCTGCTGGCGCGCCTGCAGTCCGAGCGGGCGGCCCTCATGCCGCACGAACACCTGGGGCTCACCGCGATACAGCAGGCGTCCGGGTTCGCGGGCCTGTTCGACACCGCGATGGTGCTCGAGTCGTATCCGCAGGACGTGACCGCGGCGGCCCGGCTCGTCGACCGCACCGGCCTGCAGGTCACCGGTGTCGTCGGCAACGACTCGACGCACTATCCGCTGTCGCTCATGGGCATCGAGGACCCGGGCCTGCACCTGCTCGTCCGCTACTCGCCGGACGCGATCGACCCGGCGACGGCCGCCGACGCCGCCGGTCGCCTCGCCCGGATCGTCACCGCGATCGCCGAGCATCCCGGCACCCTCGTCGGCCGCATCGACGTCCTCGGCGCCGGCCGCCGTGCGGCACTGGTCGACGTCGCCGACGCCCACCCGATCCCGGCCCGGACGTGGGCGGACGTCCTCACCACCGCGGTGACCCGCGACCCCGACGCGATCGCGCTGCGCTGGCAGGGTCGCGACATCACCTACCGGCGCCTCGACGAGGACTCCACCCGCCTGGCCCGGGCCCTCGTCGCCCGCGGTATCGGACCGGAGGACTTCGTGCCGGTCGCGATCCCACGCTCGGCGGACTCGGTGACCGCCACGTGGGCGGTCGCGAAATCCGGGGCGGCGCCCGTCCCGATCGAGCCGACCCTGCCGCGCGGCCGGATCGACTACATGCTGGCGGACTGCGGGGCGTCGGTGGGGCTGACCGCGGGGGACCGCCACGATCTGCCCGACACCCTCGACTGGCTGCCCGTCGACACGATCGACCTCGACCGGTACCCGGCCGAGCCGCTCCGGGACGCCGACCGGACCCACCCGATCCGCCCCGACGACCCTGCCTACCTGCTGTACACGTCCGGGTCGACGGGCACACCGAAGGGCGTCACCGTCACCCACACCGGGCTGCCACTGTTGGCGTCCGCGCAGGTCGCCTACCAGGACATGACCCCGGACTCGCGGGTCCTGCACGTGTGCTCACCGAGTTTCGACGTCTCGATCCTGGAGTTGACGCTCACGTTCGCGGCCGGCGCGACGCTGGTGGTGGCACCGCCGGACGTCTACGCCGGCGCGGAACTGGAACGGTTCGCCCGCGACGAGCACGTCACCCACCTGCTCGTCACCCCGGCGGTGTGCGGCACCCTCGACCCGACCGTGCTCCCCGACGTGCAGGTCGCCGAGGTGGGCGGCGAGATGCTCGGCACCGAACTGGTCGACGCCTGGGCCGGCCACGTCCGGCTGCTCAACGCGTACGGCCCCACCGAATGCACCGTCTGCGTCACCACCAGCGGCACCCTGTCGGTCGGGGACCCGATCACGATGGGCACCCCGGTCGCCCGGTCCGGTGTCGGAGCCGTCGTCCTCGACGGCTGGATGCGGCCGGTCCCGGACGGCGGCGAGGGGGAACTGTACCTGTTCGGGCCGTGCCTGGCCCGCGGCTACCGCGGCCGGCCCGCACTGACATCGGAGCGGTTCGTCGCCGACCCGTTCGGTGCGCCCGGATCCCGCATGTACCGGACCGGGGACCTGGTGCGGCGCACCGGGAATCAGGGTTTGCAGTACGTGGGCCGCACCGACTTCCAGATCAAGATCCGGGGCCTGCGTATCGAGACCGGGGACGTCGACGCCGCCCTCGCCGCGCACCCCGACATCGACTTCGCGGTGTCCCTCGGCCACGACGCCGGCCACGGCGAAACGGTCCTGGTGTCGTACGTGCGACTCGTACCGGATCACGTGATCGACGCGGCCGCCCTCCGCAAGTTCGCGGCCACCCGACTCCCGGCATACATGGTGCCGTCGGCGATCACGATCGTCGACGACGTGCCGCTCACCGCGAACGGCAAACTCGACCGGGCCGCCCTCCCGGCCCCGGCGTTCCCGACGGTCGACTACCGGCCGCCCCGCACCGACACCGAACGGGTCCTGGTCGACGTGTTCGCCGACGTCCTCGGTGTGCAGCGGGTCGGCCTCGACGACAGCTTCTTCGAACTCGGCGGCAACTCGCTCAGCGCGGTCCGGGTGGTCGCCGAGGTGCAGTCCCGGCTGGGCCGGGCCCTGCCGATGCAGTGGGTGATGAGCGATCCCACCGCGGCCGCGATCGCCGCCCGACTCTCGTCCGATTCCAGGTCCGAGTCCGGGCCGGATCTGCTGGTGCGGATGCGTCCCGGGGACGGTGTGCCCCTGTTCTGTGTGCATCCGGCGATCGGGCTGCCCTGGTGCTACACCGGTCTGCTGCCGTACGTGCCGGACGGCTGCCCGGTGTACGGGATCAGCTCGCCCGGACTGGTCGACGGCAGCGACCCGTCGGACACGCTCGAGGATCTCGCCGCCCGCTACGTCGACCTGATCCGCGGGCCGGCGCCGCACGGCCCGTACCGGCTGCTCGGCTATTCGGTGGGCGGCGCGATCGCCCACGCGATGGCGGTCCGGTTGCGGACTCTCGGCGAGGACGTCGCCGCGCTGATCATGCTCGACACCCAGACCGCCGATTCCGTCCCCGCCGACGCCCCCACCCCGACCCGCGCGATGCTCGAGGACGAATTCGTCGGCACCGCCGACGCGTACCCGACCCTCACCGACACCGACGTCCAGCGCATCTACGACGACTACCTGCACACGATCGCCCTGGCGAACCGCTACCGCCCGACCGTGTTCGACGGCAACCTGGTCTACATCGCGGCGGAGGACACGGACGGCGACAACCCCTGGCGTGCCTACATTTCCGGTGACATCCAGGCGTATCCGGTCGACCGCCCCCACAACCGCCTCACCGCACCCGACGCCGTCGCCGAGATCGGGCCTATCGTGCGGCAGCACCTGGGCGGGTAGTGCGGGCATCGTCCAGCAGGGCCGCGACGTCGAGCGTTCCGGGCCACTGCATCGGGGTGCTCGGGATGGACTGCACGCCGTCGGCAACCACCCAGACCGTGCCCCGATCGTCGACGGTCACACTCGGATGTGTTGTGAAGATCGGTGTGCTGCAGTCAGATTCGAGGGTGCGACCGTCGAGGACGGTGAACAGCCAGAACTGGCGGGTCCGGTCGTAGTCGACCGGCCCGGGCAGCGGCCACCAGCCCGCGCGGCCGGTGCCGTCCGGTGGATGTCCGGTGCACCACACGTGAGGCCCGACCGGGCCCACGGACAGCAGGTGCCCCGGCAGGGCTTTCGACGGCCGGAGGGTGAGATCGTCCTCGACGGTTCCCGCCTGGTCCCCGAGGAACAGGCGCAGCGGCGTTCCTGCAAGCGCCGGACGCGACGCACGATGTGTGCGCGGCAGCAGCGGCCCGACAGTGATCGAACCGTCCGCGGTGACCCGCGTGAGCTGCATCGTGCCGTCATCGGTCCGAAGGAGCACGACGGCCGTGTCGCGGTCCGGGGCGAGCGTGGCGACGTACCCGGTCGGTGCCTCGATCGCGGTGGCACCGCCGTCGGGGGAATGCAGCATCCAGGTGCCGTCGGACCGACAGACGAGGATCGCCTCGCCGAGCAGGGCTTCGGCAGCACCGCCGTCGTCGCCGACACGGCGCGGGGCGCCACCGGTGTCGACCCGGAACAGGCCGTCCGTGCCGTCGATCCAGCAGCCCGTCGGGGTGGCCCAGATCCGCCGCGACACCCCGATCGTTCCGGGCAGGACGTACTCGGTCACGACACGGTCGTCGTCGATGCTCACCAGCAGCGGAAGATCGCGGTCGATCACCCACAACAGGCCGGCAGCCGCCGACACGGCGCCGGGAACAAGACTCGGCCGTAGGGGCGGTTCCGGAACGTTGTCGAGATCGAGGTCGATCAGTGCGCCGACCTCGATGCCGATCTCCCCGCCGTCCGCCGCATGCAGGGCGTCCCGGTCGAAGAACCGCGGCGCGGCGTCGACGTCCCGCAACCGCCGATGCCCCGGCACGAGCGACCATCCGCGGCCCGCGGTGAGCCCGAACCGTTCGGTGACGACCTGCACCCGGGCGACCCGGCCACGCACCTCGCCTTCGGCGTCGTACTGCATCACACCGTGGAACCGGCCGGTGAGGTCCACCCGGATAGAGCCCCGTGGAGTGGTGTAAACCGTTGAGCGCGTAGCTCTGTGGTGCCGGTGATTATGCCGTAAGCGGGACAGATTCGTCCACGTCCGTCTCCGCGGGCGGGGCAGGTTCGATGGAGG
>NZ_SKCH01000037.1 GCF_005434945.1 Prescottella subtropica
ACGAGAACACCAATCGGCTCCTGCGGCACTGGTTCACCAAGGGCACCGATCTGTCCGGGCACGACGCGGCCGAGTTGAAGAGGGTCCAACACCTCCTCAACACCCGGCCTCGTCCCACCCTCGACTACGACACCCCCGCCGACCGTCTCAACGCCCTCATCCAGGCCGATGTTGCCCTGACCGCTTGACTTCCCCGGCGGAAAACCCGCGACAAGTGCGCGAAACGCGAGCCACGAACCCGGTGCCCGAACCCGAGCCACGAGCCACGAGCCCGAACCGAGTCCGGCGCCTACCGTGGCCGGCGCAGGCCGAGGCGGGCGGCGGAGCGGCGATTGCTGCCGGGGGCGCGGCGGATGGCGCGGCGTTCGGCGGGTTTGATGTCCCAGGTTTCGGGGCGGGCGGCGACCCAGCGTTGGGAGCGGATCGCGAACGGGATGTGTGCGAGGTAGACGCCGACGAGCACGATGAGCAGCACGAACGGGTAGGTGACGAGGGCGGCGGCGGCGAGTGCGACGAGCACGAGCAGGGCTGCGACCATGCGCGGCGGCACCGACACGCTCTTCATCGCGAAGGTGGGGATGCGGCTGACGATGAGTGTGGCGGACAGCAAGGTCCACACGGTGACGACCCCGATCGACGACCACCAGCCGTCGCCCCACTGGATGTGCGCGGCGAGGGGGGTGAGTGCGATGAGGGCGCCGGCGGGGGCGGGGACGCCGACGAAGAAGTCTTTCGTGTAGGCGGGCGCGGTGTCGTCGTCGAGGAGGGTGTTGAACCGGGCGAGGCGCAACACGATGCTGACCGCGTACAGCAGGGCGATGATCCAGCCGAAACGGTTGCCGTCGAGCAGCGTCACGTACAGCACGAGTGCGGGGGCGACACCGAACGAGATGGCGTCGGCGAGGGAGTCGAGTTCGGCGCCCATCTTGCTGGTGGCGTCGAGCATGCGGGCGATGCGGCCGTCGAGGGAGTCGAGGACGGCGGCGGCGCCGACCATCGCGAGGGCGGTGCCGAGGTCGCCGTCGAGCGCGAACTTGACGGCGGACAGTCCGCCGCACAGCGCGAGGATCGTGATCATGCTGGGCAGGAGGCGCACCGCCTGCTGCCGGCTGGGGCGGGGTGGTCTCACGGCAGCTGCGCGAGGACGGTTTCGGCGCCGACGGTGCGCTGACCGCGTTCGACGAGCAGTTCGGTGCCGGTGGGGAAGTAGGTGTCGACGCGGGAGCCGAAGCGGATGAGTCCGTAGGTGTCGCCGATGGTGAGGGTGTCGCCCTGCTTCGCGTCGCACACGATACGGCGGGCGAGCAGGCCGGCGATCTGGACGACGGCGACGCTGCGGCCGTCGGCGGTCTCGATCAGCATGCTGTTGCGTTCGTTGACCTCGCTGGCGTCGGCGAGGTCGGCGGACAGGAACTGTCCGGGCTGGTGCACGACTTTCCGGACGGTGCCGGCGACGGGTACCCGCTGGACGTGGACGTCGAGCACGGACAGGAAGATGCTCACCCGCGGCAGGGGTGCGTCGCCGAGACCGAGTTCGGCGGGCGGGACGGCGGTGTCGACGAGGGCGACCTCACCGTCGGCGGGGGCGACGACGACGCCGGGACGGTTCGGCGGTACCCGGTGCGGGTGCCGGAAGAACGCGGCGCACGCGACGGCGGAGGCGATCCCGGCCCGGCGCACCCACGGACGGTTGCGTCCCACCGCGGCGACGGCGAGTGGGGTGAGTACGAACGGCAGTCCGGCCGGGTGCAGCGGCGGGACGGCCGACTTGACGAGGTCGAGCAGGTGGCCGACTCCGGTGGGCTGGGGCGTACCAGGGGGCGTCGGTCGACGTGCCACGTTTCCTCTTACCGGTCGATGTGAGCGGCGGTGCCCGCCGCACGTGCTGTCCCAGGTTACTCGACAGCGCCGAACCGTCGGGTCGCCCTGGTGTGCATCGTGTTCAGCGGGATTCGACGGCGATCGCCTCGGCGGCGTTCTTGATTCGCGCGAGGGTGGCGTTCATGCCGGCGGTGAGGTCGGCCTCGAACTTGTCGGGGCCGCCGAAGACCATCTTGACGAGGAACTGGGACACGGCGCTGGTGCCGGTGGGGGCTTCCCGGCGTTCGACGACGCGGGTGCCGGTCTCGGTGGGCTCGAGGGTGTACGACCAGATGGTGCGGTTCTCGGCGATGCGGAACGCGATCTCCTTGTTGGGTTCGAACCGGATCACCTTCGACGTCGTCGGCCACACCAGCAGGCCCTGACGGTTGATGTTGAAGGTCTTGGTGCCCTCGCGGACCTCGCCGGACACCCGCATCTTCCGGCACTGCGGGCTCCATTCGCCCATCCGCTTCAGGTCGGACACGATCGTCCACACGTCCTGCGGGGTGGCGGCGATCTCGATGCCGGCTTCGAGGGTGTTCGTCACGAGGCGGTTCTCCAGTCAGGTGATACGGATGGTTACAGGTACTCGACGATGGTAGCCGGTCGTGTGCGCCAGGTCACGATCGTCGTTCCCGTCGGATAGCCCGACGACCGGCGGCTCCGGCGGATACCCTCGATCCATGGGCCGGGTCGAGGGCGTGCTGTTCGACATCGACGGGGTGCTCGTCACCTCGTGGGAGCCCGTGCCCGGCGCGGTGGCGGCGCTGAGCGAGATCCGGGAGCGCGGGATGCCGCGGGCCTTCCTCACCAATACGACGTCGCGGACGTGCGACGAGATCGCCGCGTCGCTGGACTCGGTCGGATTCGACGTGCGACCCGAGGAGATCGTGACGGCGGTGCGGTTGACCACCGAGTATCTGCGGTCGACGTATCCGGGGGCGCGGGTGTTGCTGCTCAACCGGGGTGACGTCCGTGCCGACATGCCGGACGTCGTGTTCGACGACGACGATCCCGAGGTGATCGTTCTCGGTGGGGCCGGTCCGGAGTTCACGCATGCAGCACTGAGTCGGGTGCTGGATCTGATGGTGGCCGGGGTGCCGGTGGTGGCGATGCACAGGTCGACGATGTGGGCGGAGTCCGACGGGCTGCGTGCGGACGTCGGCACGTACCTGCCGGGACTGGAGGAGGCGTCGGGGTCGCGGATCGTGTCGGTGGGCAAGCCGTCGCTCGCCGGGTTCCTCACCGCGGCCGAGTTGACCGGTACGGACCCGGCGGCGACGGTGATGGTCGGTGACGACTTCCGTGGCGACGTCCTGCCGGCGCAGCGGGTGGGGATGACGGGGGTGCTGGTGCGGACCGGAAAGTTCCGGGAACCGGTCCTCGAGTTGGCGGTGGACCGGCCCGATCATCTGATCGATTCGGTGGCCGATCTGCCGGAGTTGCTGACGTCGTCGGGGTGACGCGCCGAGCTTCTTCGGCTTGCTACCGAAATCCCCGATTCGGGCGTTCTCGGCGGGTAGTGTCGCGGGCACTTGTCTGTAGCTCTCCCTGCTCGTGAAGGAGTTCGAATGTCCCTCTTTTCCCGTCTGCGTGCTCTCTCGAATCTCGGCCGCACGATGACGCGCACGGCGGTGGTCACCGCCGCGGGAATCGGCGTGGTGGCAGGGGCTTCGCTGGTCGGTGCGGGTGCAGCGTCGGCCGCTCCGGTGGTCTGCACGTCGCCGACCGCGCCCAACGACATCCAGGTGTCGGAGTTCGCGAGTTGCGGTGCGCAGGCGTTCGAGCAGGGTGTGGCCCGCTCGGCCGCGACGGACAGCGGCACCGCAGTGTCGGTGGCGCAGGGCCTCGGGTCGTCGAACAGTCTCGCGACGGGGTACGGCACGGCGCTGAGCGCGTCGCGCGGCAACGGCCAGTCGCTGGCGGTCGCGCTCGGGGGCGGTATCGCGCATTCGTGGGCGGACGACGGCTACGCGACGTTCGCGATCGCCGGCTGGGGTTCGGGTGCGACGGCCGAGCAGGGTCGGGTGAGCTGCGTCGGGCCGTTGTCGTTCGCGTGGAATCTGAAGACCGGGCAGAGCTGCCTCGGCTGACGTCGTCACGGGTGGGTGCACGCGACTCCGGGAACGTTGCACTCACCCTGCTCGGGTGCTAGAAATGCACTTGGCACTCGCGACTCGTGAGTGCCAGGTCGGGACGGTGAGATCGGGAACCTAGACACCCCTGGTCGTCCGTCGCGGGCACCGAGCCTGGCCGGAAGCGTAAATGGGGCGATCCGACGAGCGATCGCTCTGTGTGTCACCCCCAATCCGGAGGATCACTTCGCAATGGCCAAGATCATCGCGTTCGACGAAGAGGCACGTCGCGGCCTCGAGCGTGGCCTGAACAGCCTCGCCGACGCCGTCAAGGTGACGCTGGGACCCAAGGGTCGCAACGTCGTGCTCGAGAAGAAGTGGGGCGCCCCCACGATCACCAACGACGGTGTTTCCATCGCCAAGGAGATCGAGCTCGAGGACCCCTACGAGAAGATCGGCGCCGAGCTGGTCAAGGAGGTCGCCAAGAAGACCGACGACGTCGCTGGTGACGGCACCACGACGGCGACGGTTCTGGCGCAGGCGCTGGTCCGTGAGGGCCTGCGCAACGTTGCTGCCGGCGCCAACCCGCTGGGTCTGAAGCGCGGTATCGAGAAGGCCGTCGAGGCTGTCACCGCCAAGCTGCTCGACACCGCCAAGGAGGTCGAGACCAAGGAGCAGATCGCTGCCACCGCCGGTATCTCGGCGGGCGACTCCACGATCGGCGAGCTCATCGCCGAGGCGATGGACAAGGTTGGCAAGGAAGGCGTCATCACCGTCGAGGAGTCCAACTCCTTCGGCCTGCAGCTCGAGCTCACCGAGGGTATGCGCTTCGACAAGGGCTACATCTCGCTGTACTTCGCGACCGACGCCGAGCGTCAGGAAGCGGTCCTCGAGGATCCGTACATCCTGCTGGTCAGCTCCAAGATCTCGACGGTCAAGGACCTGCTGCCGCTGCTGGAGAAGGTCATCCAGGCCGGTAAGCCGCTGCTGATCATCGCCGAGGACGTCGAGGGCGAGGCCCTGTCGACCCTGGTCGTCAACAAGATCCGTGGCACCTTCAAGTCCGTCGCCGTCAAGGCTCCGGGCTTCGGTGACCGCCGCAAGGCGCAGCTCGCCGACATCGCCATCCTCACCGGTGGCGAGGTCGTCAGCGAAGAGGTCGGCCTGTCCCTCGAGACCGCCGGCATCGAGCTGCTGGGCCGCGCCCGCAAGGTCGTCGTCACCAAGGACGAGACCACCATCGTCGAGGGTGCCGGCGACGCCGACGCCATCGCCGGTCGCGTCAACCAGATCCGCGCCGAGATCGAGGCGTCGGATTCGGATTACGACCGCGAGAAGCTGCAGGAGCGCCTGGCCAAGCTGGCCGGTGGCGTTGCTGTCATCAAGGCCGGCGCTGCGACCGAGGTCGAGCTCAAGGAGCGCAAGCACCGTATCGAGGACGCTGTCCGCAACGCGAAGGCTGCCGTCGAAGAGGGCATCGTCGCCGGTGGCGGCGTGGCTCTGCTGCAGGCCGCTCCGGCACTCGACGCCCTCTCGCTCGAGGGTGACGAGGCTACCGGTGCCAACATCGTGCGCGTCGCGCTCGAGGCTCCGCTCAAGCAGATCGCGTTCAACGCGGGCCTCGAGCCCGGCGTCGTCGCGGAGAAGGTTCGCAACCTGCCCGCGGGTCACGGCCTCAACGCCGCGACCAACGAGTACGGCGACCTGCTCGAGGCGGGCATCAACGACCCGGTCAAGGTCACCCGCTCGGCGCTGCAGAACGCCGCGTCCATCGCGGCCCTGTTCCTGACCACCGAGGCTGTCGTCGCCGACAAGCCGGAGAAGGCCGCTGCTCCCATGGGCGACCCGACCGGCGGCATGGGCGGCATGGACTTCTGATCCCCTCGGATCGGAATACCTGAGCTCGGGTAAGACGAAGAAGCCCGGGACACCTTCGACGGTGTCCCGGGCTTCTCGCATGTCCGGAGGTCACACGTCGGGCATCAGCATCCACGCGGCGGCGTAGATCAGTGCGACGGTGCCGAATGATGCGAACGCGCCGAGGATCGCGAGGACCCGCACGAGGTTGGCGTCGACCCCGAAGTATTCGGCGATGCCGCCGCACACGCCGGCGAGTTGACGCTGGGTGCGGGAGCGGACGAAGGGGCGGGGCGAGTCGCTGGAGGTCATGACATCGAGTCTGGTTCGCGGAGGCTGCCGGCACCATCGGGATTCACCCGGATCTGCACCCTGAACTTCTCACTCGGGGTGGCCTCCGGGCATAGGCTCGGATGCGTGGACACCGTGCCGATCCAGATGCCCGACGGGACGACGACGCCGGTGCGACTGTTCCCCGGCCCGGAGGGGGCGCCCGTCGTGGTGATCGTGCCGGGACTGGGAATCCCGGCCGGTTTCTACGACCGTTTCGCGTCGGCGATCGTCGACCGCGGTTTCTGTGCGGCGGTGGGGGAGTTGCGGGGGCAGGGGGACAGTCGTCCGCGACCGAACGCGTCGAGCGCGTTCGGGTATCAGGAGTTGGCGTCGGTGGATCTGCCGGCAATCGTCGAGGCGGTGCACGAGCGGTTCGACGCGAGTACACCGTTCCTGTTGGGGCACAGCATGGGTGGGCAACTCGGTGCGATGTACGCGGCCCGGGTCCGGGGTGCGCTGGGCGGCCTGATCCTGGTGGCGTCCGGTTCGCCGTACTACCGGGGTTTCTCCGGTGTGCGGTCGCCGGGACTGCTGCTCGGGTCGGCGGCGATGTCGATCACGGCGAGTGTCGCGGGTTTCTGGCCGGGCGACCGTCTGGACGTGGGCGGGTTCGGACGGCAGTCGCGGGTCCTGATCGCGGACTGGTCGCGGTTCGCGCGGTCGGGGCGGATCGAACCGTCCGGTGCCGACATCGACTACGAGGAACGGCTCACACAACTGTCGTTGCCGGTTCTGTCGATCTCGATCGAGGGTGACGATCTGGCGCCGCGGCCGTCGACGGAAAACCTCTTGCGTAAATTGTCCGGTGCTGAGGTAACGACGTGGCATCAGCCCGAGAAACTAGGGCACAACGGCTGGATTCGGACACCGGAAAGCACGGTCGACCGGGTCGTCGAGTGGGTTCGTGACCTGGGGTAACGGCCTGTCCGCACTTTTCGTCCCCTGTTGATTGACGAATCTGTTTCCATAACGCGTTCGAGACGTTATATTGGCCGCAGCGCTTCCGCTTCGAGGCGTCACACCACCAGTATTTACAGGGGAGTCATCATGGGTTCGACTGAGATCATCGGCATTCTCAAGTCCGTCACCACCATTCTCGAGCAGATCAACAAGATCGGCTCGGGCAGCTCGGGTGGTGCCGGTGATTCCGGTTCGCTCGACAGCGGCTCCCTGAGCTCGCTCAGCTGAGACCGGCTCCTCGGAGCGAAGAAGGGCGGTGACGGTGCGTATGCACCGTCACCGCCCTTCTCGTCCGTCCGTCCGGACGGTCTCAGACGCCGAGTGACGCCGCGATCGTCGGCCACGACTTCGGGAGTTCGGCGCGCCAGTACGGCCACGTGTGCACGCCGACCGGGTTGTAGACGATCGTCGCCGGGATCCCGAGTGAACGCAGCCGGTCGTCGAGCCGGTGGGTGCAGTGGTCGGTGACGGCTTCGATCGGCCCGCCGAGTGCCAGCAGCAGCGGCAGATCCGGGTTGTCGAGTGTCTCGTTCGGCCCGGGCAGACCGGTGGCCGTCGACACGTACAGCGCGGTACCGCGCAGTTTCTCGGCACCGATCAGCACGTCGTGCTCGGCCCACCGCGGGTCGGTGCGCGGCCCCCACATGTTGGTGATGTCGCCGCCGCGGTAGCCGACAGTGGCCTTCATCTGGGCGAAGCCGAGATCGTCGACGGTCTGGTAGCAGCCGCTGAACGCCGCGACACCGCGGTAGAAGCCGTTCGACCGCATGGCCAGCATCATCGCGGACTGTGCGCCCATCGACAGTCCGACGATCGACTGGACGCCGGTGCCGTCGAAGCGTTCGTCGATCAGCGGCGGCAGTTCCTTCGTCAGGAACGTCTCCCACTTGTAGTCGCCGAGTTTCGGGTCGGGACGCTCCCAGTCGGTGTAGTAGCTGGCCTCGCCGCCCGTGGTGAGGACGACGTTGACCGGCTTGTCCTCGAAGAACTCGACGGCACCGCCCTGCTCGGTCCAGTTGTCGGTGCCGGGGTCGGCGGAACTGCCGTCGAGCATGTACACCGTCGGCCGCGGCGCCGACGTGTCCCGCGGCAACAGGACCTGCACCTGCTGTTCGGCCTGCATGGCCGGTGAGTACACGAACACCCGCAGCCAGCGGTCGGTGATGTTCTCGATCCGGGTGATACGAGCGTCGGACGCCGAGGGGGCCGCCGATTGCGCGGCGGGCGCGGCGTTCGGGATGCCTCCCGCGACGGCGGTGGGGGCGGCGGCCAACAGGGCGGCGGCCACGGTCGCGGTGGCGAGGGCGCCCGCGCCGAGGCGCCGGAACAGTGGATGCGGGGAGGCAGGGGAGGCAGAGGAGTCCTCGGAGATCATGTAGTGGCTCGATTCGCGTTGACGGATTCCGGCGAAGCGTAGTCGACGCGGCCGGTGTCCGAATCCGGTTCCGCCAGGTGATCCCACAGGAACGTGTAGGTCAGCGCCGACTTGAACGCCGCCTGCGCGTTGTCGGCGGCACCGCCGTGCCCGCCCTCGATGTTCTCGTAGTAGTGGACCGGGTGCCCCTGCTCCTCGAGTCGGGCGGTCATCTTGCGGGCGTGACCGGGGTGGACGCGGTCGTCGCGGGTGGACGTCGCGACGAGGATCGGCGGGTAGGCAGCCTCCGGATCGGTGTTCTGGTACGGCGAGTACTCGGAGATGAACGCCCAATCGTTCGGGTTGTCCGGGTCGCCGTACTCGGCCATCCACGACGCCCCCGCGAGCAGCAGGTGGTAGCGCCGCATGTCCAGTAGTGGCACCTGGCAGACGATCGCCCCGAACAACTCCGGGTACTTCGTGAGCATGACGCCCATCAGCAGTCCGCCGTTGCTGCCGCCCTGTGCGCCCAACTGTGCAGCGGTGGTGATGCCGCGGACGACGAGGTCGCGGGCCACCGCCGCGAAGTCCTCGAACACCAGGTGCCGGCCGTCGCGCACCGCCTGCGTGTGCCAGTCCGGGCCGTACTCGCCGCCGCCCCGGATGTTGGCGACCACGTACGTGCCGCCGCGCTGCAGCCAGGCGGTGCCGTTGATGCCGCTGTAACCGGGGGTCAGCGAGTTCTCGAAGCCGCCGTAGCCGTACAGCAGCGTCGGACCGGCGGGGGTGCCGTCGCGGCGCACCACGAAGTACGGGATGCGGGTGCCGTCGTCGGACACCGCGAAGTGCTGCCCGACGGACAGTCCGGTGGTGTCGAAGAATCCGGGCGCCGACTTCAGCGCCTCGAGCGGGCCGCCGACGGTGCCGGAGAAGAGCGTCGCCGGGGTGAGGTAGCCGCTCGCGTTGAGGAAGAAGTCGTCGCTCTCCCGCGGGTCGGTGTCGATGATCTCGGTGGACGCCAACTCCGGTAGGCCGGTGAGGGTGGCTGTGTCCCAGCCATTTTCGGACGGGGTGAGGGCGTGGACGTCGGAGCGGACGTCGGTGAGCGTGACGAGCAGCAGATGGTTGCGGGTCCATGCGTACTGCTCGAGCGACGTGTGCGCGTCGGGGGCGAACAGGACCGTGAGTGTGCGGTCGCCGGCGAGGTAGTCGTCGTATCGTGCGGCCAGCAGTGCCCCGGCCGGGTGAGTGGTGTCGCCGACGGTCCACGGTGAGCGGGGTCGGATCAGCAGCCATTCGCGGTAGACGGAGATCCGGGCGTCCTCCGGGGTGTCGATGCGCACCAGGGTGTCGTCGCCGAGGAGTTGGAAGCGCTGCGCCGTGTAGAAGTCGATCGCCCGTTCGACGAAGCTGCGCTCGAAGCCCGGGGTGCTGTCGTGCCATGCGGAGACGGCGACGTCCGTCTGCTCACCTTCGAACACCGTGACCGCGTCGGCGAGGGGGGTGCCGCGGTGCCAGCGCTTCGCGATCCGCGGATAGCCCGAGTCGGTGAGCGTTCCGTCACCGAAACCCGTTCCGATGTAGACGCTTTCGCTGTCGATCCAGCCGATGTCGGTCTTGGCCTCGGTGACGTGGAAGCCGTCGGCGTCGTCGAGGAAGGTTCGGGTGGTGAGGTCGAACTCGCGGACCACGACGGCGTCGGCACCGCCGCGGGACAGGCTGATCAGTGCGCGGTCCTGCTCGGGGCGCAGTACCTGGGCGCTGGACCACACCCAGTTCTCGCCCTCACGGTCGGCGAGTTCGTCGACGTCGACGAGGATCTCCCATGCCGGTGTGTCGCTGCGGTATTCGTCCATGGTGGTGCGACGCCACAGCCCGCGGACGTGCTCGGCGTCGCGCCAGAAGTTGTAGAGATACTCCCCGCGCCGGCGCACGTACGGGATGCGGGCGTCGGTGTCGAGAATCGCGCGGATCCCGGTTTCGAGTCGGGTGAACTCGTCGGTGGCGGTGAACGCGGCGACGGTCCGGTCGTTGCGGTCACGGACCCAGGTCAGTGCGTCGCCGCCGGTGACGTCCTCGAGCCACAGATACGGATCGTCGGCCGGCGGAGTGGGCGAGGAGTGCGTGGAGGATCCCGTCATCCCATCATTGTGGTCGGTCGTGCGCGGAGTCGAATGCCGAGGCCTGTCGGGGGTGAGTGGGAGGGTGATTTCCGGGGGTTTCTGGACGACTGCCCAGTTGATGTAACGAAACCGAAGACAAGCCGACACGATCTGGTCTACCTTTCCCTCACGGTCGAAATTAAGCGACCGTCATCCCGGCCGGAAAGCCGGCGGAGTGACACACCACGGTCACCTCGCTCGGAGTGTGAGACGGACGGGATGTCATGGGAGCGAAAGCATCCGGTGGAGCGGGGTCCTCCGGCCGGCACAGCTCTCGGCCCGGGCAGAAACAGATCACACATCAATCACGAACATCGGAAGAACTCCCCCGAAAGGCAGTGCAATGAACACTGATGCAATCTTCGGCGCCCTCATCGGCGTGATCGGCAACCTGATCAACTTCGGTTCCGTCACCGAACTCAGCTAGTTCGTCACACCTGTCGCACCACCACCACGAAAGTAAGGACAAGCAATGAATCTCGATGGAATCTTCGCCGCCCTCATCGGTGTCATCGGCAACCTCGTGAACTTCGGTTCCGTCACCGAGCTCAGCTGATCTCGGACCACCGGTAGTAGAAAGGCGATTGCTATGAATCTGGACGCCATCGATCTCGGCTCGCTCGGCGGGTCGGCCACGGGTTCGCTGTCGGGTGTACTCGACATCGTCCTCGGCCTCAGCCGGGGCAGCGTCTTCGGTGGGAGCACCGTCGGAGACCTCGGAAGCTCCATCTCGTTCAGCTGAGCATTCGCACCTACGACCCCGGTCGCCACGGCGGCTGGGGCCGCAGGTGTGTCCGGGGGTCGGCCGGTACCTTACTTTCGGGTAGGGACCATCTCGGGACACGCGATCCGGGCGGGACTAGGCTAGGGCCTCGTGACCTCACACTATGACGTCGTTGTCCTCGGAGCCGGTCCCGGTGGGTACGTCGCTGCTATCCGCGCGGCACAGCTGGGACTGAAGACCGCCATCATCGAAGAGAAGTACTGGGGCGGTGTCTGCCTGAACGTGGGCTGCATCCCGTCCAAGGCGCTCCTCCGCAATGCCGAACTTGCGCACATCTTCCACAAGGAGGCCAAGACCTTCGGTATCTCGGGAGAGGCGTCGTTCGACTTCGGCGCGGCATTCGACCGCAGCCGTCAGGTCGCGGACGGCCGCGTCAAGGGCATCCACTTCCTGATGAAGAAGAACAAGATCGACCAGTTCGAGGGCCGTGGCACGTTCACCGGCCCGAACGCGATCTCCGTCGCCCTCACCAAGGGCGGCAGCGAGACGGTCTCGTTCGACAACGTCATCATCGCCACCGGCAGCACCACCCGACTGCTCCCCGGCACCTCGGTGAGCAAGAACGTCGTCACCTACGAGGAGCAGATCCTCACCCGTGACCTGCCCGGCTCGATCCTCATCGTCGGTGCCGGCGCCATCGGCATGGAGTTCGGCTACGTCCTGAAGAACTACGGCGTCGACGTCACCATCGTCGAGTTCCTCGACCGGGCACTGCCCAACGAGGACGCCGACGTCTCCAAGGAGATCGCCAAGCAGTACAAGAAGCTCGGCGTCACCATCAAGACCGGCGCCGCCGTCCAGACCATCGACGACGACGGCACCAAGGTCACCGTCGCGATCAAGGACAACAAGTCCGGCGCCGTCGAGACCGTCGTCGTCGACAAGGTCCTCCAGTCCGTCGGCTTCGCCCCGAACGTCACCGGCTACGGCCTCGAGAACACCGGTGTGCAGCTCACCGACCGCGGCGCCATCGCCATCGACGAGCGCATGCGCACCAACGTCCCCGGCATCTACGCCATCGGCGACGTCACCGCCAAGCTGCAGCTCGCGCACGTCGCCGAGGCGCAGGCCGTCGTCGCCGCCGAAACCATCGGGGATGCCGAGACCCTCGAGCTGGGCGACTACCGGATGATGCCGCGCGCCACCTTCTGCCAGCCGCAGGTCGCGTCGTTCGGACTCACCGAGGAGCAGGCCAAGGCCGAAGGCTACGACATCAAGGTCGCCACCTTCCCGTTCATGGCCAACGGCAAGGCCCACGGACTCGCCGACCCCACCGGCTTCGTCAAGCTCATCGCCGACAAGACCCACGGCGAACTGCTCGGCGGCCACCTCATCGGCCCCGACGTCTCCGAACTGCTGCCCGAGCTCACCCTCGCACAGAAGTGGGACCTCACCGTCAACGAACTGGCCCGCAACGTGCACACCCACCCGACCCTGTCGGAGGCACTGCAGGAAGCGATCCACGGCCTCGCCGGCCACATGATCAACTTCTGACGGTTCTTTTTCCGTCGCAACAGCTGAAGGGTCCCTTCGTACGCTCGCAGCGTACGAAGGGACCCTTCAGCTCGTTCGGGGAAGCGATTCAGTGCGCCCCGACCGCGCCTTCGGTGGGCAGGTCGTGCTTCTCGGCGCGGACGAGGGCCGCGACGAGTGGGGCGATGACGACGAGCAGGGCGGCCGACCACAGGAACACCTGGGAGTAGCCGGCGACTTCGGCGGCGAAGGCGGCGTCGCGTAGGGCGTCGGGGCCGGTACCGGTCGGTGCGACGGTGAGGCCGGTCTTGGCGGCGACGTAGATGGTGGTGAACAGGGCGGTGCCCAGTGCCCCGCCGATCTGCATGGTGGCGTTGACGAGGGCGCTGGCGGCGCCGGCGTCGTGGTCGCGGACACCGACGAGGGCGACGTTCTGCATGGGCACCATGAGCAGGCCCAGGCCGGCGCCGAACACGAGGAGTCCGGGGAGGACGCCGGTCCAGTAGGAGCTGTGGACCTCGATGCGGGAGAGCAGCAGCAGGCCGGCGGCAGCGACGACGGGGCCGGCGGTCATGGGCAGTTTCGGGCCGATGCGGGTGCTGAGTTGGGCGGCGAACCCGGCGGCCGCGGTGATCGCGATCGACAGGGGCAGCGATGCGAGCCCGGAGACGAACGGGCTGTAGCCGAGGACGATCTGCAGGTAGAACGTCAGGTACAGGGTGCCGCCGAGCAGGGCGGCGCCGACCATGACGGATGCGAGGAAACTCGGTCCGCGGTTGCGGTGCCACGGAATCGACATGGGCAGAAGCGGATTGGCGGTCCGCTTCTCGACGATCACGAACAGGGCGAGTGCGATCAGGCCGGCGGCGATGAAACCGATCGCCTGGGCCGAGGTCCAGCCGTGCTTCTCGGCCTGCGTGAAGCCGTACACGAGCGCGCCGAGTCCGACGGCGACCAGGACGGTGCCGGGCACGTCGTAGCTGGTGTCGCCGTGTGCCTTGGTCTCTTCGACGATGGGGGCGGTGACGGCGAGCGCGAACAGTGCGATCGGGATGTTCACGAGGAGGCACCACCTCCAGTCGACGTACTGGGTGAGCAGTCCGCCGAGCAGCAGGCCGATCGCGGCGCCGCCACCGGAGATCGCGCCGTACACCGCGAACGCCTTGGCGCGTTCCTTCTCCCCGACGAACGTGGTGGTGAGGATTGCGAGTGCGGCGGGTGCGAGCAGTGCCGCGAACACGCCCTGACCGGCGCGGGCGGCGAACAACTGGAGGCCGGTCTGGGCGATGCCGCCGACCGCGGACGCGACGGCGAAGCCGATCATGCCGACCATGAACGAGCGTTTACGGCCCCAGAAGTCGGCGATGCGTCCGCCGAGCAGCAGTAGCGCGCCGAATGCGAGGGCGTACGCGGTGACCACCCAGTGCCGGTCGGCGTCGGTGATGCCGAGAGCGTGCTGCGCCTGCGGCAGCGCGATCGAGACGATCGTGCTGTCGAGGACGACCGTCAACTGGGCGAGTGCGACGATGCACAGGACGAGCCAGCGTCGATCATGGTTGGGGTTGTGGTGCGCGGCGTCCGGGGCCGGGGCATCCGGACGCGACGCCACCTGGGCATCTGAGGACATGATTTCCTACGGGATCGGGGGCACGGACGAACGTCACGGCCGAACGCGACGACGTTACCGATGTCCTCGATGCCGCGACAATTGCAGCCGGGTGCATCGTCGGAATGTTCACACGAACCGCGTCTGCGCTTGTGTTCGCCGAGAATCTGTGTGCACGGACGGTTTTCGTCGTCAGTCGGACGATTCCCGCTCGTTCAGGCGCATCTGCAGGGCGTCGAGTACGCGGGCGGAGCGCGCTACCTCGGGGGCGTCGTCGGTCGCCCCGGACTGTGCCTTGATCTTCGCGAACTCGTCGTTGAGTCGTTCCATCTTCACGTCGAGCCGGTGCGCGGTCTCGGCGGCCTCGGTGAGTTCGGCGAGCAGTTCGGCGGGCACGTCACGGTTGAACTTGTAGTAGATCTTGTGTTCGAGGCTGGCCCAGAAATCCATTGCGATGGTGCGGATCTGGAGTTCGATCGGAATCCGGTGCACGCTGTCGCTCAGGTACACCGGCACCGCGACGATCAGGTGCAGGCTCTTGTAGCCGTTCGGCTTCGGGTTCGCGATGTAGTCCTCGACCTCACGGACCTCGATGTCCGGCTGGCTCGTGATCATGTCCGCGATCCGGTACGTGTCGGAGATGAAGCTGCACGTGATCCGCACCCCGGCGATGTCGAGGATCTGGGCACGGACGTCGTCGAGGGTGAGTGGACAGCCGATCCGGTCCGCCTTGCGGATGATGCTCTCGGGTGTCTTCAACCGCGAGGTGACGTGCTCGATGGGGCTGTAGCGGTTGATGTGCGTGAACTCGTCCTTGAGAATGTTCACTTTCGTCAGCAACTGGGTGATGCCGAACCGGTACGTCATCAGGAAGGGGGAGAAGTCGGTTCGGAGTTGCTCGGGGTCCACGCACTCCAGTGTGCCACCGCTACCCGTTCAGAAGTCCGGTTGGATGCGAAGCGCCCCGATCGTGGTGGCCAGACCGTCGTACTGGGTGACGAGCAGACAGAACTCCACCAGGCGTCGTTCGTCGAGGTGTTCGGCCAGAACCGACCACGTCGCGTCGTCGATCGCGTCGGTCGTCACCAGTCGGTCGGCCGCGGCCAGCATCGCGCGGAACCGGGGACTCCAGTCGGGATGGTCCGGCCCGTCCAGGATGCGGCCCAGGATCTGCGGTGTGACGCCGGCGCGGCGCCCGAGCCGGAGATGGTGGTCCATCTCGTACCGGCAGTCACGCAGGTGCGCGACCCGCAGGACGACGACCTCGATCTCGAACCGGGTGAGTTTCGTGCCGGGCAGCAGCATCAGCACACCCGAGTAGTGCAGCCAGCCGCGGAACAGGCCACCGGTGCGGCCCAGCGTGCTGAACAGTTTCGCGTCCTTCGTGCCCGATCCGAGCGACAGCACCCGCCACGTCGCCCAGTTGAGGGGGCCGAGTTCCCGCAGTCGCCCCGGCCGGATCCGGGGTGTGGTGCCGTCGCCGGTGGTCGCGTCGTGTGCGGTCATGGTGGCCGAGCATACGGAGGACGCCCGAAATCGTCGGGGAAACGCGTGCGGCGAGGTACCATCGCGATGTCGAGCAAGCATTCGATAGGTTGACTGGTGGTGGGAGGTCGGCAGGTGGCAACGACCCGGCGGGACGATATTCTGCGGCACGCGGCCAGACTGTTCAGCGAACGCGGTGTCGCGGGAACCACCGTCCGGGACATCGCCGACGCGGTCGGCATCCTCTCCGGCAGCCTGTACCACTACTTCGCGTCGAAGGACGACATCGCGTTCGAGATCGTGATCGCGTTCGTGGACGATCTCAACGGACGATACGAGGCCGCGGTCGCGTGCGGCGGCAGCGCCCGGGAACGACTCGATCGCATGGTGACGGTCGCGTTCGCGGCGGCGATCGACCACCCGTACGCGACCGAGATCTACCAGAACGAGAGTGTGCTGTCGTCGCAGCCGGAGGACGGCGCGATCACGACGGCCGTCCGGCGCGCCCACGGCATCTGGGCCGACACGATCGACGAGGGTGTCGCCGCGGGAGAGTTCCGGCCGGACCTCGACGCCCGGCACTTCCACCGCATGTTCAGCGACGCGGTGTGGTCCACCGTCCGGGTGTCCCGTCCGACGCTGGATCGGGATGCAGACCGGTTGCGGCACAATCTGATCGCCGTGTTCCTGGACGGCTTCGCCACCGGTGCGCCGGGTGTGTCCACCATGCCCACGCCCGCAGTGCCTTCAGTGCCTACCGTGCCGCCGGTGGCGGTCGTCGTCGAACCGGAACCCGTGATCGACCGGACCACCGAGGATTCCGAGTTCGACACGCTCCGCCGCGACGTGCGTGACCTGCAGGACGCGGTCCGGGAACTACGCGCGGCGGTCAGCGAATCGTGTACGGCGACACCGAACTCCGGTGTTCGTTGATGTCGAGATCCTTGCCGAGCGGCGGGAACGCGCGCTGCGGGCACTTCATCCGTTCGCACACCCGGCAGCCGGCACCGATCGGGGTGGCGGTGCCGCCGGCGAGGTCCAGGCCGTCGGCGTACACGACGCGCGGCGCGTGCCGCAGTTCGCAGCCGAGTCCGATCGCGAACGTCTTGCCGGGCTGGCCGTACCGCTGTGCACGCCGCTCGACGGTCCGCGCGACCCACAGGTAGTTGCGGCCGTCGGGCATCTGCGCGACCTGGGTCATGATCTTGCCGGGGTAGGCGAACGTCTCGTACACGTTCCACAGCGGGCAGGTGCCGCCGCTCGACGAGAAGTGGAAGCCGGTGGCGGACTGCCGCTTCGACATGTTCCCGGCGCGGTCGACGCGGACGAACGACCACGGCACCCCGCGCTGTTTGGGGCGTTGCAGCGTCGACAGCCGGTGGCAGATCGTTTCGTAGCTGATCGCGTAGAACGCGGACAGCCGTTCGATGTCGTAGCGGAAGTCCTCGGCGATCTCGTGGAACTGCCCGTACGGCAGCACCGTCGCGGCCGCGAAGTAGTTCGCCAGGCCCAGCATCGCGAGCGATCGGGCGTCGTCGGACGTGAAGTTGCCCTCGTCGACGAGCCGGCGCAGCAGGTCGCCGCACTCGAGGTAGGCGAGTTCGGTGGCGAACTTGAACACCTGCTGCCCGCCGGAGAGGGCCGGGGATATCTCCAACACCCGGGTCTCGGGGTCGTAGCGGTGCAGGACGTTCTCGCCCAGGTCGATGCGGCGCACGATCTGCACGTCGTGCAGGTTCTCGAGCCGGCGGGCGATGCCCTCGGCGATGTCGCCGCGGTGGAACCGCAGACGTGCGGTGAGGTCCTCGGCTGCGGTGTCGAGGTCGTGGATGTAGTTCTGCCGTTGATAGAAGTAGTCGCGGACCTCCTCGTGCGGCATGGTGATGGCGCCGCTGCCGCTGCCGTCGCTGAACCGGTCCTCGGTGGCCGCCGCCAGCTGGGCGCTGGTGTTGCGGTAGCGACGGTGCATGTTGACCATCGCCTTCGCCAGCCCGGGGTGCGACGAGACCATTTCCGCGATCTCCTGCGAGTCGGCGTCGATGCCCATGTCCTTGTCGAGTGCGACCTCCCGCAGTTCGGCGATCAGCCGAGTGTCGTCCTGCGACGAGAAGAACGTGGTGTCGACACCGAACACCTCGCTGATGCGTAGCAGTACCGGCACGGTCAGCGGACGCACGTCGTGCTCGATCTGGTTGAGGTAGCTGGCCGAGATCTCGAGGGTCTTCGCCAGAGTGGCCTGGCTGAGGCCGCGTTCGGTCCGGAGCTGCCGCAGGCGGGCACCGACGAAGGTCTTGGACATGACGCCAGGGTACGAGCGGGTTGCTAACTGTGCAAAGGGGCGCGTTAGCACGAAATATAACAGACCGATCGTAATGTTTCAGGGATGATGCTTGACATCTCGAGGGCGGTGACAAAAGCTGGGCAACGATCGACACTCGTTTATGTAAAGCATTGACTGCCAGCCAGTTTGGATCAGAGCGCACATGAAGAGGGCCCGATGATCTTCACGTCGAAGCGCCGCGGACGCGGTGGAACGCAGCCGTCGTCGCCGGTACCGGCCGAGGGCGCCGACACCGGCGCCGATGCGGGCGATCCGGATGCGATCTCCGTGACGGCCCGATGGATGGTTCTCACGACGTCCGTCGGCCACGGATTCGCGCGTGCACTGCTGCCCGACAGCTTCGAGGTGTCCGGACGTCCGCAACTCGCGGTGTGGATGGTCGAACCGATGTCGGCGACGTCGGACGCGGTCGGTGTGCCCGTCGGACGGATGTTCGCGGGCATGTCGTGCAGTGGCCTGCTGCGTGGGGAGTCGACCGAGAGTGCGTTCACGTCGGACCTGCTCGTGGGGGCGCCGATCGTCGACACCGACCGCGACCCCTTTGCATTGCCCGCGCTGGCACAGTCATCGCTGCGGTTGGTCAACGGCGTCGGCGGCATGGGCTTCTCGATCACACCCGTCGACGGTGGTGGCCGCGGGGTGGTCGGCCGCGTCGAGTTGGACGGCGAGGAGGGCGGCGCGGAGCAGTTGACGCCGGACTGGCTCGCGGACCAGTGGTGGCGGCCCGACCTGGTCGGTGGCGGGACCGTCGGTGGTGTCGGTGAACTCGTCCGTACCCGCTGGGACGTGACGCGGCTGTCGCCCGTCGTCACCGGCCGGGCGGTCGTGGAGTGCGCGGACTTCGGTGAGCACTCGTACGACCTGTCGGGGTCGTCGTCGCTCGCGGCGCGCTACGGGTTCGCGCGGGTGTCCATCGCCGGCCGGCCGTAATTCACATGTGATTACCGTCACTTTGCCGTCCGCGTGCGCGCAAAACCCCCTTTCACGTCGGCTGCCCGTTGCCGCGGCGGCGCCTCCGGGTGTCTGTGTCCGGATTTCACGTCAACGTCGAGGTCATGGCCTACTTGCCGGTAACTTTCCTCCCTACTGGCGAGTAACCAAAGCAACTGCTTGGCCGGTGGGGAAATTAGCAAGCTTCGCAGATTGATCTGAAAACCTAGCGAAGATTGGCATTAGCAACAGGTAGACGACGGTTTTCGGCTGTGCCATTGTCGGCTTGTACATCCGAACGGCCTGGCAACGATGTGAAGCAGTACATCCGTACCGGCTGAAGCAGCAGAGAAGAAGTGGAGCTATCGATGTCGACCACCGGCACTCCGAAGACCGCCGAGCAGATCCAGCAGGACTGGGACACCAACCCGCGCTGGAAGGGCACCACCCGTAACTACACCGCCGAGCAGGTTGTCAAGCTGCAGGGCAGCGTCGTCGAGGAAGCCACCCTCGCCCGCCGTGGTTCGGAGATCCTGTGGGACCTGGTGAACAACGAGGACTACATCAACGCGCTCGGCGCCCTCACCGGAAACCAGGCCGTCCAGCAGGTCCGTGCCGGACTCAAGGCCATCTACCTGTCCGGCTGGCAGGTCGCCGGCGACGCCAACCTGTCCGGCCACACCTACCCGGACCAGTCCCTCTACCCGGCCAACTCGGTGCCGCAGGTCGTGCGTCGCATCAACAACGCCCTGCTGCGCGCCGACGAGATCGCCAAGGTCGAGGGTGACACCTCCGTCGACAACTGGCTCGCCCCGATCGTCGCCGACGGCGAGGCCGGCTTCGGTGGCGCTCTCAACGTCTACGAACTGCAGAAGGCCATGATCGCGGCCGGCGTCGCCGGTTCGCACTGGGAGGACCAGCTCGCGTCGGAGAAGAAGTGCGGCCACCTCGGTGGCAAGGTGCTCATCCCGACCCAGCAGCACATCCGCACCCTGACCTCGGCGCGTCTGGCAGCCGATGTCGCGGACGTCCCGACCGTGGTCATCGCCCGCACCGACGCCGAGGCCGCGACCCTGCTGACCTCCGACGTCGACGAGCGTGACCGCGAGTTCCTCGACGGCACCCGCACCGCCGAAGGCTTCTACGGCGTCAAGAACGGCATCGAGCCCTGCATCGCCCGCGCCAAGGCCTACGCCCCCTACTCCGACCTCATCTGGATGGAGACCGGTGTGCCGGATCTCGAGGTCGCCAAGAAGTTCGCCGAGTCGGTCAAGGCCGAGTTCCCCGACCAGCTGCTCGCCTACAACTGCTCGCCGTCCTTCAACTGGAAGGCACACCTGGACGACGCGACCATCGCGAAGTTCCAGAAGGAGCTCGGCGCGATGGGCTTCAAGTTCCAGTTCATCACCCTCGCCGGCTTCCACTCGCTCAACTACGGCATGTTCGACCTGGCGCACGGCTACGCCCGCGAGGGCATGACCGCCTTCGTCGACCTGCAGGAGCGTGAGTTCAAGGCCGCCGAGGAGCGGGGCTTCACCGCCATCAAGCACCAGCGTGAGGTCGGTGCCGGCTACTTCGACTCGATCGCCACCACCGTCGACCCCAACACCTCCACGGCCGCCCTCAAGGGCTCCACCGAAGAGGGCCAGTTCCACTAGGACTGAACCGCCTCTCGACCTCTCGGGAGGGATCGGCCGGGTGTCCTCCGCGTTCGATCCCTCCCGGGGACCGACCTCCACTTCCGTAAAGGAGCTGACGTGACCAGCGAAAAGATTCAGCGCGTCGGTGTGATCGGCGCCGGCATCATGGGTTCGGGAATCGCCGAGGTGTGCGCTCGTGCACACGTCGACGTGCTGGTGTTCGAGCAGAGCCGCGAACTTGCCGCGGCGGGACGCTCGCGCATCCTGCGCTCCCTCGACCGCGGAGTGAGCAGCGGCAAGATCACCGAACGTGAACGCGAACAGGCCGCCTGGCGGCTCCGGTTCACCTCCGACCTCGGGGACTTCGCCGACCGGCAACTCGTCGTGGAGGCCGTCGTCGAGGACGAGAAGATCAAGAGTGAGATCTTCACCGAACTCGACGGGATCGTGACCGACCCGAACGCGGTGCTCGCGTCGAACACGTCCTCGATCCCGATCATGAAGCTGGGCATCGCCACCACCGCACCCGAACGCGTGATCGGCATGCACTTCTTCAACCCCGTTCCCGTCCTCCCACTCGTCGAGGTCGTCACCACGCTCAAGACCAGTGCGACCGTGTCGGCCCGCGCCGAGGCATTCGCGAGCGAGGTGCTCGGCAAGCAGGTGGTCCGCTCCAGCGACCGGGCCGGCTTCATCTCCAACGCCCTGCTGGTGCCGTACCTGCTGTCCGCGATCCGCATGGTCGAATCCGGATTCGCCACCAAGGAGGACATCGACAAGACGATGGTCCTCGGCTGCGCCCACCCGATGGGTCCGCTCGCACTGACCGACCTGGTGGGCCTCGACACCGTCAAGTCGATCGCCGACTCGATGTACGAGGAGTTCAAGGAGCCGCTGTACTCGGCGCCGCCGCTGTTGCAGCGGATGGTCGAGGCGGGGCTCGTCGGCAAGAAGTCGGGTACCGGCTTCTACGAATACGCCGACAACGGCCGCGTCACCAAGAAGGCAAGCTGAGCAGAGCGCTTCGCCCCCGTGCGCCTTTTTGGTAGTAGCAACTACCAAAAAGGCGCACGGGTGGCGCAGCCGCCTACGAAAGGGCGATCCGCATGTCCGCCGCACGCACCGCCGGGTACGGATCCAGCATCCTGGGATACCCGCGTATCGGTCCTCGCCGTGAACTCAAGCGCGCGCTCGAGGCCTACTGGCACGGGACCGGAAGCAAGGCCGAACTCGAGTCCGTCGCACGGGAACTGCAGGAACAGACCTGGAGCGAGCTCGCCGCGACCGGGTTGACCCAGGTTCCCGGCAACACGTTCTCCTACTACGACCACGTCCTCGACAACGCCCTGTTGTTCGGGGCGGTCCCGGAGCGGTTCGCGCCGCTCGAGAGCGACCTCGATCCGCTCGACTTCTACTTCACGATGGCGCGGGGGCGTCCGGACTTCCCGCCGCTCGAACTGGTGCGTTTCTTCGGCACCAACTACTACTACCGGCAGCCGGAGCTGTCCGAGCACACGACGTTCGGGCTGCGTGCGGAGGCGCTGCTCGACGAGTTCGAGCGCGCGAAGGCAGTCGGTATCGAACTGCGCCCGGTGATGCTGGGTCCGGTGTCGCTGCTGCTGCTGTCGAAGATCGCGCCCGGATCCACACAGGACGGGTTCGCGACCCTCGATCTGCTGGATCGGCTGCTCCCCGAGTACGAGAAGTTGTTCGCGCAGCTCGCGAAGGCCGGCGCCACGTGCGTCCAGTTGGACGAGCCGTGTTTCACCGAGGATCGCAGCCCCGAGGAACTCGCGGCACTTGCCCGCGCCTACGAGGCGCTCACCCACGCCCCGCTGCGTCCGCGGATCCTGGTGACCGGCCCGTACGGGTCGTTCGGTGAGGCGTTGCCGATCCTGGCCGCGACCCCCGTCGAGGCGATCGGCCTCGACCTGGTCAACGGCCGTATCACCGCCGATCAGCTCGCGAAGGTGCCGGGTATCCGCCGCAAGCGGATCTATGCCGGCATCGTCGACGGCCGCAACGTGTGGCGCGTCGACCGGTTCAACACGCTCGCCTATCTGAACGAGCTGAAGGACGTCGTCCCCGATCTGGTCGTGTCGACGTCGTGCACGCTGCTGCACGTCCCGTACGACGTGCTCGCCGAATACGACATGCCCGGTGACGTCGCGGACCGGTTGGTGTTCGCGAAGCAGAAGGTCGGTGAGGTGGTGTCGCTCGCGACGGCCCTCACCGAGGGTCCGTCGGATCGGTGGCGCAAGAAGCCGACGTCGGTGCATTTCAAGCAGAAGCACGACGTCCGGGCCCGGGTCAACGCGATCCGGCCGGAGGATCGGGTGCGGGCGCCGTACGACGAACGCCGGATCGCGCAGCAGCAGCGGCTGAACCTGCCGCTGGTGCCGGCCACGACACTGGGCTCGTTCCCGCAGACCGCCGAGATCCGGCAGGCCCGCTACGACCTCGGTGAGGGCCGGCTCGCGTGGGACGAGTACTACAAGCGCATCCAGGACGAGATCGCGAAAACCATTGCGTTGCAGGAGGACATCGGACTCGACGTGTTCGTGCACGGTGAACACGAACGCAACGACATGGTCCAGTACTTCGCGGAACTGCTCGAGGGGTACGCGGTCACCCACTTCGGCTGGGTGCAGGCGTACGGGTCGCGGTGCACGCGTCCGCCGGTGCTGTACGGCGATGTCCGTCGCCCGAAAGCGATGACGGTCGAATGGATCTCGTACGCGCAGTCGCTCACCGACAAGCCGGTCAAGGCGATGCTCACCGGCCCGGTCACGATGCTGGCGCGGTCGTTCGTGCGGCAGGATCAGCCGCTGCACGAGACGGCCGACCAGGTGGCGCTCGCGATCCGCGACGAGATCGCGGACCTCGAGAAGGCGGGTATCGCGATCGTCCAGGTCGACGAGCCGGCCATCCGGGAACTGCTGCCGCTGCGGGAGACCGGGCACAAGGAGTACCTGGACTGGGCGGTCGACGCGTTCCGTCTCGCGACCGGTGGCGCCGAGCCGGAGACGCAGATCCACACGCATCTGACGTACTCGGGGCGGCGGTCGGTGGTCGACGCGATCGAACGACTCGACGCCGACGTCACCGCGATCGTCGCGACCCGTTCGATCGGATGGGTGTTGGACGCCATCAAGGAGAAGACCCTCACCCACGGTGTCGGTCCGGGCGTGTACGAGTCCCGGTCGGCGCGCATCCCGGACATCGACGAGCTCGACGAACTCCTCACAGAGGCAGCCGAATCCGTCGATCTCGACCGACTGTGGGCCAACCCCGACGGTGGCCTGAAGACCCGCCACTACTGGCAGCTCGAGCCGTCGCTGCGCAACCTGGTTGCGGCGGCCCGGCGGCTGAGGCGCCGCGCCGCACAGGGGTAGGTGCGGCACACACGTGGGCCCCGTGCCCGGATCGTCTGCGGATCCGGGCACGGGGTCCACGTGCGTGTCAGGAGCCGGAACTGCTCAGGGAACCGGTGCTGCCGAGGACGTCACTGCTACTGAGGGAGCCGGTGCTGCCGAGCGAACCACTGCTGCCGAGGGACCCACTGCTGCCGAGCGAACCGGAGCTGCCCGACGAGCTCGCGCCGATCGGGCCGTCGGGCACCTCGGCGCCGGCGGAACCCGGCTGGTGGATCTTGACGGTGACCGGTGCGGTGCCGTCGGCCTCGATCGTGACGATGTCCGCGCCCGTCGTCGACGTGACGTGTCCGCCGTCGACGACGACCTCGTAGCCGTTCGGGTAGTGCAGGTCGGAGACGTAGATCTCGGTCGGCTTCGTCGAGGTGCGCGGCGTGTACCGGTATGCGAAGTCGCCGTTGTCGGCGTCGAAGATCATCCGGCCGGGGTCGCCGGCGGTGGCCTGCGGGTAGGTGCGCACGAGTTGGCGTCCGACGGGGCCGAGGAAGGGGTCCGGCCCGGCGCCGGGACCGACGATCGACGAGTAGTGCCAGTACTGCCAGCCGACGAACCGTTCGTCGGCGCGGGCGAGTGTGTTCCGCAGGACCGTCGGATCGCCGTCCCCGAATTCGGTGACGACGGTCGGGATGCCGGAGCGGCCGGCGAAGTCGTCGATGTGCGACCAGGTGAGGTCCTGCTGCGGTGTGCACAGTCCCTTCAGGAGCTGCGACGACCCCAGGTAGATCGCGAGCTGGCTGGGGATGCAGTAGTCGTGCGGCGCGAACATGATGTCCGCGTCCTCGATCGCGGGGGTCTTCGGCGGGTTCGCCAGATTCGACGGCATCATCTGGTTCCACGTGACGTTCGGTTCCCAGTACACCGGCATCGCCGGGTTCTCGGCGCGGATCGCGTCGGTCAGTTTCTGCATCGCGGACTGGTAGGTGCGGTCGAAGTCGGGGCAGCCGTTCGGGAAGCACGTCAGGAACGGCGATCCCGGCCACGGCTCGTTCATGAGTTCGATGCCCATCACGCCGGGCTTGCCGTCCATGCGATCCGCGAGCGCGCCGAGCGCGGTACCCAGGTGGTCGAGTGCGCCGTGCGTGTTGTTCCACACCTCGTCCCAACCGGCGTTCATGCTGGGCATGACGTAGTAGAGGGGGAAGCCGGGGTTGGGTTCCCACGACTGCGGTCGGGACTGGATCGACCACGCAGGGAAGCCGTTGCCGCCCCACGGGCTCGCGAGTCCGTCCTGATGGTTGTCGAGCAGGACGTGGATACCGCGGGCGGTGAGGACGTCGACGACGCCGGCGACCCGGTCGAGGTAGGCGGTGTCGACGACGCCGCGGGTGGGCATCAGTCCCTCGAACGAGACGCCGAGCCGGACGGTGTTGAAGCCGTACCCGGCGAGCAGGTCGGCGTCGGCGGCCGTGATCGTCAGCCCGTCACCCGGATTGACGAACGGTGCCTTCTTGTCGACGTTGTTGACCCCGTGCAGCAGCACGGTGCGGCCGTAGCCGTCGACGAGCGCGGTGCCCTCGGCTTGCAACTGGGTGATCGGTGTCGAGGCGGGTGCCGCGGACGCTGTCGGCACCGGTGACAGCGCCGGTACCAGGGTCAGTGCGCATGCGGTGAGTGCCGCCGACACCATCGTTCTTCTTCTGCCCACGTCGTCCCTCGTCTCCTGGAAACAACCGACCATCCCGAATCTGGACTACTGTCCAGTTCCGGGAGATGCTAGGCGAGCTGGGACGATACGCGGGCCGTTTCGGAGAAATCGGTCGAAATATGAGGGCTGGTCAGGGGTCAGGGCCCCGGAAAGATCGGATGAGGCAGCTGTGACCTGCGGATTCGCGGAGGCGGGGCCGGTGTTTTGAGGGTGTGACCTACCGGCTTGGATGGAAGTTGCGAAGCACCCAGCCGAAACCAG
>NZ_SKCH01000038.1 GCF_005434945.1 Prescottella subtropica
CCTCCATCGAACCTGCCCCGCCCGCGGAGACGGACGTGGACGAATCTGTCCCGCTTACGGCATAATCACCGGCACCACAGAGCTACGCGCTCAACGGTTTACACCACTCCACGGGGCTCTATCACTTCCTGCTTCTCGCTCACAAGAGGAAGGATACACGCCCGGCCAGACTTTACCGACAAAAACTGAACCAAACATCGGATCATCCGCCTATAACGATGCGATCCTTCCCTCGCGACTTCAAGGATCCGAGAGGTACCCCGACTCGGACCGCCGCTGCGTGCCACAGGCAGACTAGAGTCCATTCCCCTTGAAGGGCCTTCGAGCATCTGCCAGCCGGGGCCCGAGGCCCCCGAACCGTTCGATTTCGGGACCGTCACAGCGCTCCGATCCGGGAGACGGGTCCGGCCCCCGCGAGTGGTTTTCGCAGGGGCCGGACCTATACCCGTTGAGGGCTACGGAAGCTGCGGTCAGGCAACCTCGCCGCGCCAGAGAGCGACGATGTCGGAACGTAGGGCCGTAGTGCCGGTGAATCGTGGCCGGCTTCCGCGGTTGATCTGGGCGCAGTAGTCAGCCAGATCGTTGGCGTTCTGTGCGCTCCAACTGTGGCCGAGCGCCCAGGACTGGATCGCCTCTGCAGGGAGGTCGTATCCCGCATCGTGCAGTGCGAGCAGTGCGCTGACGACGTCGCGCTTCTCGTAGCCGGCCTTGATCGTGTTGCTGTGGTTGATCAGGAGCGTGACGCTCTCGAGTCCACGCACGACGACGGGATCAAGAGTCTGATTCTGGGGAGTACCCGTCTGCCAGTCGCGCCCATCCCCGAGAATTTCCGCATTGACGGCCTGCACCCACCCAGCGAGGCGTTCGGGAACCCACGGCACGATGCACATGGCCGTTGGACGACCGAACGGCATCTTGGCCAGGTCTTCGGTGTTTTGCCACATTCCGAGGACCGGCCCCTCGTACCAGCCGGACGATGCACGGCCCCGGGACGTCCCGACGACGACATCCGGCTCGCACGAGATCGCCTCCACCAGCTGATCGTTGCGGATGTTGCTCTTGAGCGGAGTCCACAACAGGATCTTCTGCCCCGGCTGCTTGTGCTGACGCACCCAGCGAAAGGCGAGAGCTACGGCCGTCGGGTCTCCCGAACTGCTGTTGGTGACAGCGCAGGGATAGTCGTGTTCCTTCTCAAACATCACTTGTTCCGCCGGTTGTACGGCGACTGGTTCGTCGGCTTCAGACTGACGCCGAGGTCGGATGCGTGCGTGCGGACAGCGTCCTCGGTGCGACCGAGTTTGAGTCCCATCACGCGAGTCGGGGTGTTCTGAGCGGCGAGCCGGCGCAGCTGCTGATCGTCGCCGCCGGTCCATGTCTTGCCGTGGTTGCTGGGGTTCTTGCTCATGATGTTGCTCCCTCCTCAGAGAGCGTGCGACTCCAGCCAGAACGAGCCGACGCACCGTTTCCACCCGAGTCCACCCGTCGGGGGCGACTCCTGATGCAGTGCGTTACCGTGGCCTAACAAGGGTCCAATCTTGTGCAGGCCCCGTCTGTCGGCTCACCCCGACGGTCGGGGCTTTGCTGTAGACGCGTATCTCGTGGACCCTCGACCAGGCCGCCACAACATGTGGGCGAATTACATCGATGTCACCACTAGATGTTCTTACGGTACCCGGTCGCACCGACATTCCCGCGTCCACGAGATGCCGTCCCCTCAGATGCCCTCGGGTGTACGGGCGAGAGCCTGAGCGACGGCCGGCGCCTGCATCATCGCGCGGATCGCGGCCGCGAACTGCGGCGCCTGCGCGGACTCGAGGCGGGCGGCGAGGTTGAACGGCTTACCGAGGCGGCGGTGGTAGGTGATCTGGTCGAGCAGGGTCTCGCGGACGGTGGCGATCGCGTCGCGGTGGACGAGCATCAGGAAGTCGTCGGGGGTGTAGACCTCGTAGCCGAGCCGGTCATCGTGCGCACCGGCGAACTCGTGGAATCCGCGGTCGGCGGTGACGACGTAGTCGATGCCGCCGTGTTCGGCGGCGGCGTGCAGGTGCGCGTCGTACTCGTCGGTGTACGCGAGCCCGGGGTCGATCTCGTATCCGCCGATCCGGCCGTGGGCGGCCACCGCGACGATCCGGTCCCGCACGCCCCCGATCTGCCGGTCGGAGTAGTGCGGGTGGTTCTTGCGCAGGTGGTAGACGAGTTCGGCGAGCACGTCCTCGGTCCAGCGCAGCTGGAACAGCGGCGGCCCGGACCGGGTGGCCAACAGGCAGATCCAGTCCCGCAACGTCCGCGAATACAACACGTTCGCATCCGGCAACACGTTCGGCACTCGTGAACTCACCCGAACGACCCTAAGGGCCGGCACCGACCACTCCCCGCCGGACCCCGCGGCCCGGCGGAGGCGGTCAGTAGTCCAGTCCCTCGGCGTCTTCGAAGTCGCGGAGGTCCTGCAGTGCTGCGCGTTGCTGCTCACGCAGCCGATTCCGGTAGGCGAGGACATCGGGGGTGTGCAGCCGGGTGTGGGTGCCGACCTTGTGCGCGGCGAGCTGGCCGCCGGAGACCAGCTTCATCAGAGTCGGCCGTGAGATGCCGAGCAGATCCGCCGCCGACGTCGTGGTCAGCTCCTCGGGCATGGACCCGATCGTCACCGTCCCACCGGCCGCAACGATCCGCACCACCTCGGTGAGGATCCCCGCCAGCCCCGCCGGCACCACCGCCTGCAGGCCCTCCGGATCGAACTCCCCGGCCGCCACCACCTGATCCGACGTCACCGTCAACGTCGACTTCCCGACTCCCCGGTCGATCACCGCGCCCATCGCCTCACACCTCCTGGCCCATTCACCCCGACCGTAACCCGCTTTCACTTACAAGTGCAACACCGTTTCGTGGTTGAGGCAGTCCACTCCTTCTGGCAGCGGCGGGGACCGGTTGCCGGCACCCGACTACGCCGGCGGATGCCGCGATCGCGTCGCCCACCGCGCCGAGAACTCGCCGAGGAACTGCCGCCGTTCGTCCTCGGTGAGGAGCATCGACAGCGGCGACAGGTTGCGCATCTCGGCGCCGGCCTCGTCGTCGCGGGCGACGACGGCCCGCAGTTCCTCGATGTCGTTGCCGTCGACGATCCGTTCCCACCATGCGAGGTAGGAGCGCATCAACGGTTCATCGGAGACGTGCCGACGGATCGTGCGCAGATTGCCGCGGATCGGATCGGTGTCGATCCGCAAGCCCTCGCGGTCGATCTTGGCCAGGACCGCGGCCTGTAGCAGCTTCTGCCGCAACGCCTTACGGGTCACGAACACCGGACCACACCTCCCGCCACGAACCACGGGCCGCGTATCGGCACGTCCCCGCCGCACCGGGCACGGCAGGAACGAGCGTCCCCGATCCCGTCAGCCCGCGGCAACCGACTTGCTGACGCCGACCGACTGCGTGGACCGCGGGCAGCCGCCCACCGACCGGATCCGGTGACCGGGTAGAACGGTCGACCGTTCTGCATCGCAGTCCCGACTCGGTTCGGCGGCGGCGCTCACGCCGCCCCGGCGAGGAACCACGCCGCACCCCCAGCCTGTTTCGGAAATCCCACGTCTTCCGTCGCGTCCAGATTTTGGCTTGTGGACGGGAGTCCGGTGTCGACTGCCGCGGCGTCGTCGCACACCGTCCCGCGGGGGCCGGTGGGGTGGCCCGGATCTGTTCGGTGCGGGTCTCGCGCGCTACCTGTTCGAGGTACCGCGGGCGAGGCGGTCGGCGTTCCACACTGCGCCGGCGAACGGCTCGCCAGCATCCCCGAGGGCGAGTTGGACATCGGAGAGGCTGTCGATCATCTCGAGACGAGCGGCACGGTCCGCGTCGCTGAGTGCGTCGGTGGGGAGCTCGTCGTAGGCGACGGCCAACGCCGCGAGAGTGCGGGCGAGGGCGTGCATCTCCTCACGGGCCTGGCGCACCCGGTCAGCGAGCTCACCCACCCCAACAGACGGCGGGATGGGGCCGGCAGTCACCGGTCCCCACTCTCGGCGCGAGCGAGGATCTGTCGGCCGGCGGCGGCCGCGGCCACCCCGCGGCGAGCGGTCACCGAGGCCACCGGCAGCCGCATCGCGTGTTCGGCCCAGGCTGCCGCCTGCTCCCACTGCCGCTGACTGTGGCTGTCGCCTGTCGTCACGGCCGGCCCCCTCGTGTCGTCGTGTGTGGATGGAGTGTTCGTGTTCACTCTCGCACCTCGACCCGACATCGGACGGGCCTCATGGCGCCCGCATCGACGGCGGCGGGGGCGTCGGGCCGGGAACCCCACCACCTGCGCCGTTATCTTTCTGTGACCTTAATGCAAGAGGTGTGTGGGTATTCGCCCGTTTTTCGGCGGGACGTTTTCCGGCAGCACCGGGGGACGACCGGAGGATCGTGTCCGTGCCGCGGATCCGGGAGGCGGGACGCGCTGGGAGCGCCGGGGCCGCGACGGCGGGGCCACCGTGGGCTGCCGTGCCTCGCCGGCGGGGTCTGGTCGGCGCCAGCGGAGAGTGCGCAGGGTCTGCATCAGCCAGTCGTCGATGCGGGCGTTCATCGCCCGGGTGTGTGCGAGGACCGCGTCCGTGTCGGCGCGTGGTTCGCTGCCGCTGTTCGCGTGGCGGGCGGCATCGTTGAGGTTGCCGGCGACGTTGCCGAGCAGTCGCCGCAACTCGCGCGCCTGCGCGGTCAGTTCACGCACCTGATCGGCGTTCGCACTCCCGAACCCGTTGCCGGCGCCGGGTCGGCACGTAGGCGCCGACCCGCAGTGCGCGCCGTGTCGACGCGTACTCGATGAGCGCCGCTTCTTCTCCGGTGAACACCACCCGCGTGCTGTGCGTGCGCGCTGAGCCTGCGTGCGCCCGATGCACTCGCACCATCTGCCCCGCACTTCTTCGTGACGCCTGCCCGGCCCCGCACCCGCAGCGGCGGCGCGCCGTCGTCCTCGCCGCCCGGCGTGCACGGCCGCGGCCGCGGCACGACTAAAAGTGAACACTTTTGGAATATCTTGCTCTGCCCGGCGCCCGTCTCCCCGCGCACAACTGTCGTCGCGTGATCGCGTGAGAAACCGACTCGGGGTGTGCGCGGTGAACGCCCGCGCGCGTGCATCGGCCGCGGCCGATGCGACGAAGCCGCGAGAACGCGACGCGGCCTCGCGGCAACACCGTTTCCCGCCGACGGCCGACCGGCGCCACACGCGAACGGACGACGTCGCCGGCGCACCGCACACGCCGACATGCGTGCAACCGCGGAGCACCGCTCGTGTCCGCCAGCGCCGCAGAAGCGTCGCGGGAGTATGCGCACCGCGGGCCGCCGCGCGCCGAGAGTGTGGACGCCGGAACCGTCACGCGCGGTCGCGGGGTCGGCCGTTTCTACGGCGCCCGGACCGTCCCCGCATGCGGACCGTGCTGCCGCACCGGGCGGCCGTCCCCGACCTACCTCCCGCAGCCGATCGCGCACCGGAACGCGCCAGCGTTCTCACCGGCCTGTAGTCCATTTGGTCGAGGCGAAAAACCTGACACACCTCTTGCACTATGTGTGCATTTTTGGCGCGACGAAATACGATTTCGTGCATGAACGCGCCTGAGTCGTCGCACGAGAACACCGAAAACCCGGCCCCGACCCCGGCGGATCGCAGCGACGGAGAGGACGCGGATCCGGGAATCTGCCCGTGGTGCCGGCGCCCGGTTCCGGCGCGTTCGGGGCGGGGACGGCCGCGGGTGTGGTGCAGCGATCAGTGCCGCCGCGACGCCCACGGCGCCCGCAAGGCCGCCCGCGCCGGCGCCGTCGGCATGCGCGTGGTCCGGCAAACCAGAACCATCGAAAAACCCGTTCCGGTGCCCGTGGTCGAGTACCGGGAACCCCCTGTGGCCGCGACTCCGGCCCACCATCTCGACTCCCACGATGTCGCGATGCACGTCATGCGCAACCCCGACCTGCTCGCGAAAATCCTGAACTCCTTCGCCGCGGGACTGCGCTCTCTGCCCGCCGGCCGCGAGCTCACCGGGCCCCTGCACGACGCCGCGCGCCGCCTCGCCCCCTACCTCGACGACTACCGTCGCCACACCACACCCCCACCACCGAAACCCGCCCCCACACGCTCCGGCGACACCGGTCTGTCCCGGCAGCAACGACGCGCCCTGCAACGCCAGGACGCGAAGACCAACCACCCCTAGAACCGACGAGAACCCGCCCCGACACCCGGAAGGACCGAGCCGATCGTGACCGAGGAACCCCGCCACATCGTCGACTTCGGCGATCCGCATGGACCCACCGAACACCGCCGAGGCCGTCGAACAACTCGGCCGCTACTTCCGTGCCACCGGCGCCCGCATCCACCGCCACGATCTGCCGCCGTTGTCCCGCGGCGACCACCGAACTGCTCTCGCGTTCGTCGGGGAGCTACGCCGCAGTGTCGAAGACCAGCGGCACCTGATCATCAAATATGCGCTCGCCGGCGGACTGTCCTGGGACGAGATCGCCCGCGCCCTCTACGCGGATGTCGACGAACTCCGGGAACGCTACCGAGCCCGTATCGACCACGAACTCGGCCCGTAACACCGCCGCCAGTCGACCGGTTCGGCGAACAGATCCCGAGGAACCCCACCGACCCGAACCGCACACCAGAGTCGGTTCGAGCGCGGTCTGCTCGAGCCACACCCGGACCCCTACCCGCTGTTCCGGCCTGCAGTCGCGAACCAGCCTCAATCCGCCCTGCAGCATTCTCGGGGAGCGTGGCGGAGTCAGAGATTCGCCGATCGACAAGAGAGTGCTGTCGTCGAGCAACCACTGGGGGATCGCCGCCACCGCTGCACCTCCCGACACGGACCCTGGGGAGCTCGATCCTCTACGGAACACCCGGTAAAACCGAAGTGCTCGCCGGGATACCTGATATGGCTTGGCTCGACCTACCCGAACAATTTTCTACATGGCTCGGCGTGTCCGACCCGAACATCGATCTTGGTGCGGCACCATGTGCTCCATGGACACCACGGGCGCACAGCTACTGGACGACGCCCACTGGGCCGACGAGGTACTGCTCCCCCACCGCCCGCACGCGACGAACTACCTCGACCGCGGCCAGTACCGGATGAGCCGCGACGACGCTCTCACGATGCGCTACATCGAACACTCCCCGCACGCGTTGCTCGGTTCGATCGTCATCGACTGCGACCACCCCGACGCCGCGATGCGCGCATTCGAGCGGCCGCGGGATCATCCGGCGCCGTCCTGGGTGGCCCAATCCCCGTCCGGGCGGGCGCACCTCGGCTGGTGGCTCGGCCCCCACCACGTCTGCCGCACCGACTGCGCCCGGCTCACCCCACTGCGGTACGCGCACCGCATCGAAACCGGCCTCAAACTCTGCGTCGACGGCGACTTCTCCTACGGCGGGCAGCTCACCAAGAACCCCATCCATCCGGACTGGGAGACGATCTACGGCCCGGCCACCCCGTACACGCTGCGCCAGCTCGCCACCATCCACACCCCCCGCCAGGCCCCCCGCCGCCCGGACCGCGCCGCCGGCCTCGGCCGCAACGTCACCATGTTCGACACCACCCGCACCTGGGCCTACGGACAGTGGTGGCACCACCGCCACGGCGGCCTCGACCAGTGGTTGATGCTCGTGTTGCAGCACTGCCACGCCATCAACACCCAATTCGCCGACCCCCTCCCGTTCACCGAAGTCCGTGCCACCGCCCACTCCATCGGCAAATGGATCTGGCGCAACTTCGACGAAGACGCCTACCGCGCCCGACAAGCCCACCTCGGCAGCAAAGGCGGCAAGGTCATGACCCCTGCCAAGATCGAAGCCAACCGGAAACGAGCCACCAAGTTCGACCTCGCCACAGCACTGGAGTACGCACTATGAGCACAGGTGCAGCCCGAGCCCCGCAACGCCGGTCCATCACCGCCCGAGAACTCGCCGAACGCCTCGGGTCGTCCGAACGCACAGCCCGCCGGCTCATCGCCGAACCACGAGACGAGTTCCTCGAGCGCGCAAAGGTCCGGCGGGACCGCATCGTCGCCCTGCGCAAGCAAGGCCTCAAGTACAAGGACATCGCCGAAGAGATGGGCATCTCCACCGGCGCCGTCGGCCGGATCCTGCACGACGCCCGCAAACTCGAAGAGAAGGAGAACCCCGTCCGCGATGCCTGCTGATCTCGACGGTCTCCCGTGGCAGCCGGAGCCTGCGCTCCTACATGCCGCGGCCACCGTGCCCATGCAGTACCCGAGCGTGTTGGTTCGCACCATCGGCTACGCACTGAACTTCCTTGACCGTGAGCTCGCCGAGCACCCCGAGGACGAGATGATGGCCCGCGCCGAAGCCGGCGACGTCTACAGCCTGCTCGTCGAGATCACCGCAGCCCTCCACGGCCTCGACCCCGACGCCAACGTCACCGACGAACAGATCAGGAACACCCGCTACTGGATGCTCGGACAACCCGACAGCCCCTCGAACACAAGCCATAGGCCAAAGTCGCCGACCTGGACCACCGTTAGCGTAAGGGAGCTGTATAGCTGTAAATGTATTTACAGCTATACAGCTCCCCTGTTCACTATGCTTTTCGATAGCCCTGATCCTTCGCCGCGAGCAATCTCCACAACCGGTGTCAGGAGGCGTTCCGTTTGACCCATTCCTCGAGCACCTCTTCGACGACGGCGCGCATCGTCTGGCCGCTGGCTGCCACTGTCGACTTGAAGCGCCGGTGTAGATCCTCGTCGATGTGCACGGTCAGCTTCGTACGAGCGGGCTCGATGAAGCCAGCCGCGACGGACGGCACGGAGGTTGCCGGTTCGGCCGGAGTGTTCAGGGGTTTTCTCGGACCGAGGTTTCCCTTCGGCTTGTTCAGGCTCATGCCAGTGCCTCCTCGATCTCCTTGATCACGTCGGAGTACCCGTCGTCGTGTGTCGGTGTCCACCCGAACGTGGTCCGGATGCGTTCTCGCATGGGGATGACGGTGTCGAAGCGGGAGATGCCGTTGTCGTCGAATGCTGCCTTCGCGTTCTCCAGCAGGTTGGTGTTGAGGCGGGCGGACGTGATGAGGACGCCGTAGGGGATCCGGTCCTTCACTGCCGGCAGCGTCTCCCACACGCGCGCGGTGTCCAGGCCTGTTGCCTGGGTCGGGAGGATCACGAAGTCGGAGACCGCGATGGCCGCGTCGATCACCTGACTGTCCCCCGGAGGCGTGTCGATCAAGACGATGTCGTACTCGGTCGAGTCTGTGTATCTGGGAAGCCGCTTCATGTTCGTCACATGAACCGGAAAGGGCAACGGGTCGCCGTTCTCCGCTGCCCGATCGGCCCAATCCGTAGCAGACCCCTGTTTGTCCAGATCCAACACAACCGCACGCCTACCGAGCCGGCTGTACGCCGTGGCCAGATAGATCGACGTCGTCGACTTCGCCGTCCCACCCTTGGTATTCACCGTGCTGATGATCATCTCGGAGACCGTCTCCCGCCCATGTAGTCCTACAACCAGCTTGACGGTAATACAGCTTTACGGCTGCCGTAAAGCTGTATTACCAGCTATGCACTGGGTCGGCTGCTCGGGACGCCTACTCGCGCAGGTGTCTCTATGTGTGGTCGAAGAAGTCCCGGTGTGCGGCTGTAGTCAGTTCCCGGTAGTCCATGCCGTAGGTGCTTGCGGCGTGCCAGAACGCTTCGATCGCGGCTTCCAGGGGTGCGATTCCTTCATACATGCTGAACGAATAGGCATGGAGGGCTTCGTACTGCGGGATGACTTCCCCGCTTGCAGGCAGCCCGGTCCCGATGGTGCGGGTGATTCGGGGGTCCTCGTCGAGACGGTTGCGTGCTTCGAAGCTGGCGATGAAACGGGAATCGGCCGGCTTTCCTGCGTCCATGTCGTCGAGGACCTCGGCGAGCCAGTCGATATGGGCGATGCCGGCGCGTTCACAGGCCCGCCGGACGCACCATCGGGCGAAGGCCTGCTGCCGCTCCGGGGTGGCGTTGTCGATCTTGTCGACGAGTTCGCGGTCGAGGCCGGCAACATAGCGGCTCGAGAACACAGCTTCCAGTGTGGGGGAGAGCGGTCTACCACCGAACTCCTTCAGCTTCTTCCGGACGGCTTGCGCCTCGGGACTCTGCGGGGCGACCTTGACCACCGCCCCGGAGTCGTCGCAGACGAACACGTAGTCCGACGACAGACTCGATTCGTTGATCTCGGTCCGCGGCGACCAGGCGGCGTCGGTTTTGTGGAGGGTCTCGACGGACGAGGCCGCGGCGGGAACGGCCCACAGTTCGACCAGGTAGTCCTCCACCGGTTCGGTGACCTCTTCGCCGTAGTGACGGTCCCGGCCGCGGCCGTGAGCGCGGACACGATAGGTGCCGGCGGGAACCGGTGCCAGACCTGCGACCGTGCCGTCGGTGGCATGGACAACAATCTCCGACGCCGCGGCGATCGACGACTCTTCGACGACCTCCCAGGACGCGGTATCCAGGCCGGCCGGCTCCTCGTCGAGAACGCGGACGACGATCCGGGCCGGGCCATAAGCGATGCCGGTGTAGAACGAGACGAAACCCGGCCCAGCGTCGAGAAGGGTTCCGTGCGCGACGGTCTGGAGGTAGTCGACGTCGGATTCCCCCAGAACGAACTGGTGGTGGTCGACGGAGACAGTGCCTTCGGTGTACATCGAACGAAACCCTTCTCGAACAGTCGGTACAGGAATACTGACCTGAGTGGTCAGTTGTCGCAGCTAGCTGCCCTTCACGTAGAAGTGTTCGCCGTCGAAGACGCGGTTCTTGCGGAAGAACCAGGTCAGGATTCCACCTCCACTTCGGTTCGCCTTACTGCTGATCAGCTTCATGCTCATGCCGGGATTAGGCATCGTCTCGATATTATTCGGATTCAGGATCTTGATGGTCGGCAAGTTGACCAGTCCGTCGGTCCAGGTTCGAACATTTTGCCTCGATCCGCCCTGCGTGGTCGTGGCGAAGGGGTACTCGTCACAATCCTGTCCCGTGGGACGCTTGGTCTTGTACAGGTTGCAGGTGTTGTTTCGGTTCTGCTGTGCCGTTGCCTGGTTCGCGCGGGTCAACGGAGCCTCATCAGGAGCTCCGGGCAGGCCGCTGCGCTGTGCGTCACCGATGTGCTTTGCATGATCGCCGGCGTTCGGTCGAGCCGTCATGTCCAAGATCGGCTCCGCTTCAGGAATGACACAGCCCTGATCCTTCGCGTTCTTGTCGCATCGAACATCAGGGAAAATTGCTTTCGGCGCCTTCCACTGCGCCGGAGTGGTTTTCGAATGCGTGAAGTAGAACAAAGCATTGAGCTGATTCGTAACTACAGCACCGGCGGTAAGGGGATTGACCTGAGAGATGGTGAAGGTCGTTTCATGGTCTCGTTGTGTTGCGACGGGCGAGCTCCCGATTCCCGGGCCACTCATCGTGCACCCCGGAGCCGTGTCACACGTAAACTTCGCACTCACAAGTGCGGTTGTGGCTTCACCCATCACTCCACCTCGAAAGAAGTGGATGGCAGATTTTCCGACCCACTGCGAGTTTCCGTTTTTCCATACGGTTCGCAACTCATGCTCCTGGACGTAGTGGAGACGGCCGACGGGCAGTGCACCAGGAGTCGGCAGTCCATCATTTCGATTGTAAATGAATGTCCAATCCTCTCGCCACATGCACGCATAAGATCGGTTTCCGGCCCACTGACGCTGGGGAAGATTTTCGCAGTAGGGCTGGGTGAAGCTGTCCCATCCACTATCGGAGAATGGAACCGCGTTCGGAATTTCCTCACCGCCTTGAGGAACGTTGACTTCACTGTCGTTCTGCACCATCTCGGGAGAAGGTGTGCAGAAAATAACATCTGTAGGCCAACTTGAGGGATTCGCGAGCATGACATCACACGACTCCATCTGGCCCCCAATTTCCTCAGCTGCACCAGCAAGAAGTGGATCTGAATTTTCCGACGATAAGGGATCGGGACCTTGCGTGGGCGGCTGCGGCACGTTGAAGTATGCGGCAGAAGTGACAGTCATTCGGTCGTCGTTTCCACAACTGTCGCAGGAGTTCTCGTCGTAAACGTATTCGTCCCAGTCGGAACCGATCTCATCTGCGATATCGCCAACCGAATCATAGGGCCATCCGATGGTGCCGCCCTGAAATTTCTGGATCACGCTCGATGTGCCGACCCATTGTTCGTCCTCGATTGGGTATCCGAACGGGCCGACCTCGTAGTTTGCAGCAGCCCACTTACCCATAATACGCCCGGAGAACCGGTCCGGTGTCCCGTAAACTGGGATAGCGCCCGTATCAGGGGACCAGTAAATAGATCCGCCCCGCTCGAACTGATTCATGCGGCCCACACCGTCGGGGAGTTTGATCTCGTCGCTGATGGGATACCCGAGGGGGCTTCCAGGTGTTTCCCAACCGGTTTGGCCCCATTTGTCGCGGATGGCGCCGCCGATGACCGCGAGTGCTTCGAGTGGGCGTGCGGAGTTCCAGTAGATAGCGGCGTTGGCGGTCTCGAAGTGTTGGCGGCTGCCGATGTTGTCGCCGTTGGGGATCTCGTCGCTGGTGGGGTAACCCATCCAGCCGGCTTCCCAGCCGTGCTGAGACCACTTGGTCATGAACAGCGGCGTGATCGGGTGGGCGCCGGCGGCGGCCGACCAGTAGATGCTGCCGTGCAGGAACTCGCTACGCGCGCCGGTATTGCCCGGATTCTGGTACTCCGGCGAGGACGGGTAGCCGAGGAAGCTCGCGGGCCCGCCCATCGCGTTGTACTTGTCACGGATCGCACCACACACTGCGAACGGTGAGAGTCCGTAGAACTGGCAGTTGTCGGCGACGACCATGGCCATCCGCTCGGCGAGTTCGGCGTCGTCCTGGCTGACGCCCTCCGGCAGTGCCGTGCGTTGCATGCGCGACATGGCGCCGGCCGGGAGTTCGGGGAGTTGATCGGCGGGCACGGTCAGTGCGTGCTGCTGGGCGCGGACCAGGGCCATGCCGGTCGGCGCCGTCTTGCCGGGCTCCCGTTCGGGCTTCTCGACCTTTTCCGCGGCGGAGGGCGGCGGGGTGGCCGGTGTCGAGGCGATCGCGGCGGACTTGTCCGGTGCAGCCGTCTGCACCGGTGTCTGCTCCACGGTGGTCGAGGGGGCCGTCGTGGTCGTTGCCGTGACCGGTGTCTGCGCCGAGGTCGTCGCCGGGCTCGCGGTCGTTCGTGCGGCCGGAGCGGACTCCGGTGCCGTCGGCACGGTGGTGGCCTGCGGTGTCGTCGACTCGACTGTGGTGGTGTCTTCCGGCGAGGTCGGGGGCGGTGTGGTGGTCGTCGGCCGCGCCGTCGTCGTGGTGGTCGTTGCCGACGTCGTGGACGTGGTGTCCGGCTCGGCGTAGGCGGTGGCCGCGGTGGTCGACACCAGCGAGGCAGCGAGAGCGACCACGGTCAGCGCGCGTGCGGACCGGCTGGCGAGTCTCCCCTTACGCCAGCGGTGTTCATGATGCGAGATCATGCATCCCCGACTTTCTGTGTAGAAGCTGAGAAGTTGCTTGGAGCCGCCTGAACCTATTCCTGTCGGTAAGTAACTGACTGGTAATGCCCCTCATCGGCGTGTCGCGCCCCTTCATGCCAGGACCCGGGGAGCACCTGCTCGTCCGGCAGGGGACGGAGAGAGCCCGGCCGCAGCATCAGGGGAATCTCGTTTCCGTTCACGGGCCGCGCAGCTCATCGAGTGACTGAGGGGAATCGGTCATGAGTCTTGGAAACGATCGTTTTCGGGACTCATTGGCGTCGGGGGTGTTCCCGCAGCTAGCATGGGTCTCGTAACTTGATCTTGGAATCAACGTCTCGAATAGGCGTGCGCGACAGTTGGGAGACTCATCGGTGGCACGGTTCGGCTATGCACGGGTCTCGACGCGGGATCAGAACCCGGACCATCAGATCGACGCCCTGCTCGCGGCCGGCGTCACCGCCGAGTATCTGTTCGTCGACAAGATCTCCGGCAAGCTCGCTTCCCGCCCGCAGCTGGATCTGATGCTGGCCAAGCTTCGAGCCGGGGACGAGGTGGTGGTGACCCGCCTCAAACGCATCGGCCGCTCCCAGCAGCATCTGCTCGAGCTGGTGCGCTGGTTCGGCGACCACGACGTCGATTTCATCGTCCTCGAGCAGGGCATCGACACCTCCACCCCGGGTGGGCGGCTGGTGTTCCATTTCCTGGCGGCGTTGGCCGAGTACGACCGGGAGATGATCGTCGAGGGCACCCGCGACGGCCTCGCCGCTGCCCGCGCCCGCGGCCGGGTCGGGGGCCGGCCCCCAGCCCTGAGCCAGATCCAGCTCGACCAGGCCCAGCAGATGTACGACTCCGGGAGGTACACCGTCGACCAGATCGCCGCCGCGTTCACGGTCGGGCGGGCCACCCTGTACCGGCAGCTCCACGCCTACAACACCGGTGGGGACTGCGTGCTGGTCGTCTACCGCAACACCCGCAGCCGGAAAATCGACACCGACACCAACCGCCGCTACGGCGAGACCGGAGCACCGGAACACGTGCAGCTCGACGCCGACCGCAAATGGTGGCCGATCGCCGCCGCCCGCCGGCACCGACTACGCGCGATCGTCTACGTCGCCGACGGTGTGGTGGTCCGGGTCCGGGCCGTCGACGACCCGAGCCGGTGGGGGCCGGACGACGACCGCGGCTACGCCGATGTCGCCGTCAGTGCGCCCCTGACCGATCTGGAGATCGCCACAAGGTTCCCCACCCTGGGCATCCGCCTCGGTGACCACCGCCCCCACATCCGCGGCAAAATCCGCGAATACCTGCCGCTGTAGAAGCGGACGGGCCGGAAGCGTCCGTCAGCTGAGCTGGTGTGGGCAGGAAGATCGACACGCCCCGGGGGTCGTTCGATTCCGGACGGTAGCTCAGCCACCGCCGGCCCCGGGATTCGTATCCCAGGGCCGAGGACCCAGCACTCAGCCGAAAAGCTCCTCGCGAAGGTCCGCTGCGGTAGCGCGCTCACCGTCGTCTTCCGCGATTGCCTGCTCGAGTGCCGCGGCATCGCGCGCGTTCTCCAGAGCTTCCAGCAGCTCGAGATCGGCAGCGGGGATCACCGCGGCGATCCGCTTGCCGTGACGGGTCACGATCACTCGATCGCCCGCGTAAGCGGTGCGATTCAACACGTCAGCAAGGTGGCCGCGCAGATCTCCGGAGGTCACTTCGCGGGTCTCAACGGGGGCGGTCATAGGCCCCAAGGTACGTCTGACGAGCACTCCAAGTCAAACGAAACGTACGCATGATACGTTCAGTACGTTTTGTACTAAAAAGTGTTGGATCACTGGATCTCCAAGGACCTCGATGGCAACCAACCGATACAGCGTCACCTTCGCCGGCAGCGCGAAGCGGGACCTGAAGAAGATCGCGAAGCACGACCGGAAGCTCGCGGAGGACCTGCTCGATGTCGCCGAGGCGCTCGGCGACAACCCTCGCCCCCACGGCTGCACGAAACTCACCGACCGCGAGGGGTACCGGGTTCGCTTCGGTGACTTCCGGATCTTGTACTCGATCCTGGACACGGAGGTGGAGGTTCACGTCTTTCGCGTCGGGGACCGGAAGGAGGTCTACTGACCTCCGCGATCTCGAACCCTCGATCCGGCCGCCCTGAGGGTGGCCGGATCGAGGGGATCGTGCTACCCCTTCGAGGAGCGTGGGTCGTTCCCCGGCGCGATGGTGTCCTGAGCGCGGATCGTCCCGTTGGTACCCCGAATCTGCATCTCACCACCCCCACCGTTGCCGAGAATCTCACGGGCGCGGGAAATGCCTTCCGCCTGCGTGCCTGTTACCGCGCTCGCTCGGTTCGCACCTGGCTTGCGTACCTCCCAGCCCCCGCCTTGACGCTTCTGAACGACTCGCTTGTTGACGTCCGCCATCACACTCTCCCACTAGGTTCTTCGGAAACCACTTGGTTCCCTGAGGTTTTCGAGTTTTCGATCCTGGGTAGCAGGGAAACGACTCGATGGGTGGTCCGATCGTCTGCCTGCCTGTCAACCGACTCGCTGAAGGTCCCCGCTTGTGGTGCTCGCGCAGCCACGTCTCGGAAGAGGTCGCCCGGTACTCCGCATTCGGCGATGAGCATGTCCTCGTCGATGCCTTCGCCGGCGAGTACCTCGATCGTCCGCGGCAACAACGAGGGCTGTTCGAGGATCCGGACCTGGCCGGGCTCGCTGCGCCGCCAGCCCCGCACCGAGACGGTGGTCATGGCATTTCGATAAGAAACATCGTTGAGTTTGCCGAGCTTTCGTGCGCGGAAGAGCAGGGCCTGCATACTCACACCCCACTGTTCCTTCAGTCTGGCGAGAAGACCCCACGCAGCAGCGTTCATCTTGCCGGGAAGTAGATCGAATACCTCGTCGGCAGGCATCAGTAGCTCCGAGGCAAACCGGTTTGCCTGTTCTTCAACCACGCGACCGCCCGGTTCAGCGTCGGCGTGCATCACGAGATGGCCGAGCTCGTGCGCTACATCGAACCGTTGCCGGTAGTAGTCCCGCTTCGCGGGATTGAGGATCACCACCGGCCGTAGATGACTGTCGAACGAGTAAGCGTCGACCGCGGCCGTCTGAGTAGGGCTGAACACGACCAGGACGCCGTGGTTCTCGAGAAGCCGGACCAAGTGGCCTGCGGGCCCGACACCCATGCCCCACTGATCCCGAACCAATCGAGCGGCTTGCTCTGGTCCGTCGCCTTCCGCGTCGTCCAGCTCCACTGGAATGGTCGGTACGTCGAGGTCCGGGAACTCCACGTACCTCTCGAGGTTCGCGGCAATGTCCACTGCCAACTGCCCGTAGGCGCGAGCCTGGTCTCGTGCAAGCTGCGTGGTTGCGCGTAACGACCTGAAATGAGGTGTGCTGGTGAGCTCCGCAACGTCTCCCCGGCGCACAGCGAAGAACCCCGGATCGACACCAAGTCCCAGAGCAAGCTCTGCCACTGTCGACGCAGTGGGGCGCTTGCTCCCTGATTCCCATCCCGCCACCGCAGTGGGGCTCTTCCCGATCAACTCGGCCAGAGCGCTCTTGCGCATGGCAGCGAGCTGTCGGGCGAGAGTCAGCCGGGAACCGTCGAACAGTGCAGCGGCATCGGTTGCCGACATACTGCTCGTCATTGCTGCTCGCCGGCCTTCTGCGGTGCGGAAACACTCTTACGGAGGCGCACGGGAGCGTCGGGCACGCCGTCCGGACCGGGCGGCGTGGGGGTGTCCTCACGGCGACCGCCGTGGGTGGGGGGCAACGTGATGAGGTTCTTGTACCAGTACCAGGCTTCACCACCGCCGGCGTTGAAACGTGAGCGGCCGAATATGAGTTCCCTCCGCGATCCGACAGGATCCAAGGCATAGGCCGCGATGAACGGCTCGAGGTCATCGGAAGGCTCGACGAGCTCTTCCACTGCCGGTCCTTCGAGGTCGAAAAGCGCGGGGGGCAGATCCGCCGCCGGTGGTGTCTTCTTGGCCACCTGCTGCTTGGTCGGACTCTTCTGCACCCAGGGCAGTGTGTTGAGCTCGCCGAAGGGGCCTGACTGGAGAAGGAACTGGAGATCTCCGACTGCCCACCCAGGGCTTCCGTTTCGATTGACTCGGAGCACCAGATCAGGCGGCAGCGTAGGCATGGCCTCGAGGTCCTTTTCCGTCAGCTCGGCACGCACCAAGTCGAGACCGGCGCCGACGTCGGCGCCGTCTCTCAGTGCGTACCGCTTACACGAAAACACGCGATCGAGACGGTCCCTGAACAGGGTGAAGAGTGTGGTGCCGCGCCAGCCTGCATCATGTCCCGCTTCCTCGGAGTAGTCCTCCAGGACCCGACTCACCGCGGACTCGTATGCCCACCGGATCGCGTCGAAAATCCCTGCCGACTGGAACCTGCGGATAACTTCCTGGGGAGAGTCCCCTGGGGTGGTGTAAACCGGGATCCCCGCTTCCGTGACCGTGTCGGTCCCGGAAGCGGAAGAGCCACCGCGTGAAGCTCTGTGAGTACCGACCAAGGAACTCACGACAAGGAGACCACGCGATGGCCCTGGACCAGTCTGCCCTATCCGAGCT
>NZ_SKCH01000039.1 GCF_005434945.1 Prescottella subtropica
TGCGGCTCGCCGGCCACACCAACATCGCCGGCGCGCTACGCCACCACGGCCGTGATCCACACCGACCGATCGATCTACTTCATGCCGCCTGACATGGGGTTATGCGACTTTGCCGGGCCCCTGAGGGGCGTCCCCGTCTTCCCGACGGTGTCGGAAAGACGGGGACGATCACGGTCCACAGGTCGTCGGAGATCTCATCGGCACGCAACACTCAGTGAGTGTCGCGTATCCGGCCGCGAGCATTTACCAGACACGCCCTAGTGTTCTGAGTCGTGAGTTCCATTCATATATGCGAGAATCGATGAATGGCTCGCACCGGACGATCGAAGGCCGAACTGACATTGTCCGATGACGAACGTGCCTCGTTGGAGGGTTGGGTGCGGCGGCAATCGACGCCGCAGTCCTGGGCGTTGCGGTGTCGGATCATCCTGGCGTGCGCCGGCGGCGCGTCGAACAAGGACGTCGCCGCCGATCTGGGGACGACGCCACATGCGGTGGGGCGGTGGCGATCTCGCTTCCTCGAGCACCGGATTTCCGGTCTCGGGGACATGCCCCGGTCGGGCGGTCCGCGGTCCGTAACCGACACTCAGGTCGCCGACCTGGTGACCCGGACGCTCGAAACCACCCCGAAGGACGCAACGCACTGGTCGACCCGTTCGATGGCCCAGCAGACGGGTCTGTCCCAGTCGACGGTCTCACGGATCTGGCGGGCATTCGGGTTACAGCCCCACCGCACCGAGGGATTCAAGCTGTCGACGGATCCGTTCTTCGTCGACAAGGTTCACGACGTCGTCGGCCTCTACCTCGATCCACCGGAGCGGGCACTGGTGTTCTGTGTCGACGAGAAGTCCCAGATCCAGGCGCTGGACCGGTCTCAACCCGTGCTGCCAATGATGCCCGGAGTGCCCCAGCGGGTCACCCACGACTACGTGCGTGCCGGCACCACGACGTTGTTCGCGGCCCTCGAGGTGGCCTCGGGGAAGGTGATCGGATCGCTGCACCGCCGCCACCGCGCAGAGGAGTTCAAGAAGTTCCTGGTCACCCTCGACAAGCAGACCCCGGACGACCTCGAGGTCCACCTCGTGCTGGACAACTACGCCACCCACAAGACACCGGCGATCAAGACCTGGCTTCTGGCGCACCCGCGGTTCCACATGCACTTCACCCCGACCGGGTCGTCCTGGCTGAACCTGGTCGAGAGGTGGTTCGCCGAACTGACCAACAAGCAGATCCGCCGCGGCGTGCACAAGTCGGTTCCCGCCCTGGAGAAGGACATTCGGACATGGATCGCCCAGTGGAACACCGATCCCAAGCCCTACGTGTGGACCAAGTCCGCCGACGAGATCCTCGACCGCCTCGCCTCATATCTGAATAGAATTCCTGACTCAGAATACTAGTTGAGGCGACCGCGCTCGGCCCTGAGGGCTGCCGCTCTGGTGGCGAGTCGTCTGCGATGAGCCTGCAGCTTTCCGAGTCGAGCGCGCCCAGCTCCGGTGTCGGCTGCACCGTGTCGTTGCTGCGCCTCGACACGTATGTGTAGCTCTGCGAGCTTACGGTTGATGGCCTCGAGGTCGTTGTGGTCCGGTTCGGGTAGGTGGGGCGTCTTGGCCTTCTTTGGTTTGCGTTTCTTCACAACCTTCGTCGGAGCGGGTGAAGCCGCCGATTTCACCGGCGGAGGTGACGCCTTGGGGTGGTGAGGATCGGTTTGCTGTCCGGACGGGACCTTCCTCACCGAGTTCAACGTGCGTTGTGCAGCAGCGGCGGCTTCCCTGTGACGCGCCTCGCCCGCGGAGTCCGAATCGAGCGAGGCTCCCAGAGGCCGCAGGCCGTTCGCTCCGATGTACCGGGCTGCTGCGGCGATCACCTCGTCGAGGCGCTTGCATCGACCGCACCGGGCCTTGGTTCCTTGCGGAGGCTTCTTCGCAGCGTTGCCGCACCACGCACACACGGCCCGCGGCTTCGGTTTCTTGACGCTCCCCTTGCCGGCCTTCGCTTTCGGAGGTTTCGGACCCGATTCCCGCTTGCCGTCGGAGTCCCACACGCCGGAGCCCTTCACATCACGACCACCGGTGAAAGGAGTGCGCGCCTTCGAGATCGGGTTACCGGTGTGCAGGAACACGCCGGTGCGTCGTGTCTGAGCCATGTTTCCCCCGTTCGGATTACTCGGTGGAGCTCCCCAACAACTCCGACCGCTTCCCGCTCCACGTGACGACCAGTTCGTCGCGTGCCCGGCTGGCGGCGACGTAGAGCAGGGATCGTTCACGCAGGAGAGCTTCGGTCTGTTCCTCGTCGGGCACCGACTTCAACGAGGCAGATGAGGGAACGTGGGCGTCGTCGACGCTGGCGAGGACGACGCGGGAGAATTCCATGCCTTTGGAGCGGTGCATGGTGAGGACCTGCACGTAGTCGCCGGAGATGGGCTTGTTCTCGAGTGCCCGGGCCGTGACGCCGCGTTCACCGAGTGCGCGCACGAACTGGTCACGCACTGTCTCCGAGCGGGCGAGTACCGCGATCGAGGACGGTTCGATGCCCTCACCGATCCAGGACTTCACCCGCGTCGCAACCTTGTCGAGTTCGTCTGCTGCGGAATCGCATTCCACCAACTCTGGTGCCGGACCGGTGCGCGCCGACCGGTAGCCGGCGGTCGTTTCGTCGTCCTGCTCGAGGTCCTTGTAGTCGGCTCCGCTGAGGATGCTGATCGCGAAGTGCAGGTTCTGGGCGGTGGTGCGGTAGTTCAGGGTGAGTCGCCGGGACCGTCCGACGATCTTGATGCCGAGCCGGCCCAGGACGACGGGCTGCCCGTAGATCCGCTGATGCGAGTCCTCGGAGATGAACAGGTCGTTCGGCCCCTCGGCCACCAGGTCCCGCAGCAACGCCCAGTGGGTGGCGTGCAGATCCTGGGCCTCGTCGACGATCACGTGATCGACCAGATGAGTCTCGCCGGCCTCGGCGTGCAACCGCAGCGATTCGGCGGCGAGGGCGAGAACCTCGGCGTAGCTGAGGGTTCCGTCCATGCGGCTCCGCCGACGGTAGGCCTCGACGAGCTTCCACACGGCGATTCGCTGTGGCCGGCTCAGCCGCACGCCGCGACCGGGGCGGGCCACCTTGACGTACTGCTCCAACGTCGTCACCCGGTTCGCGAGAATCACGGCGACGTACTCGTTTTCGAGGAAACCCGGTGTTGCAAGGTTGGCGTCCAGCCCGGCCGATACCTCGGCGATCACGTCACGCCACGCCGACGAGCGGGTACGCGAGTTGATCGAGTCGAGGCTGGCGTAGCCGAGTACCGACTGGGCGGCCTCTGCCAGATTGGTGGCCTGACGCAGTACCGCGTAGCCGAGGGCGTCGATGCCGCCGACGTACACGCCCGGCTCACCGGGCTTCTCGGCGATCCGCAGCTGGGGGTCGAGTAGCAGCAGGTCCGACGCGAGCGTCTGGGCGAGTGTCTTGTTGTAGGTGGTCAGAACGATCCGGGCATCCGGATTCGCGCGGGCAAGATTGCGGGCTCGGTGGATTGCGACGACGGTCTTGCCGGTGCCGGCGCCACCCGAGAGACGGAATGCACCGTTGTAGCTCTTCTCCACGTAGGTCTGCTGCTCGGGATGCAGGAACGTCCGCCAAGCCGCGAAGTCGCCGCTCTCGATGACGCGACGCAGCTCGACGTTGTCCTCGATGAACGCGAACTGCATCTTCGACGCGGGCTGCTCGAGGGCCTTGAAGATCCGCTCGGTCTCGTCGAGGGACGGGTCGACGGGGGTGTCGGTGAAGCTGTACTTCTCCCGGATGTCGTCGATGGATGCGCCGGTCGCGAGGTCGAGGAGGGCGCTGCCCTGCCAGGTGACGGCACGTGCGGCGATCTCGACGAGAGCGTCCTCGTCGAGGGCGGTGAGGGTCTCGGCCGCGATGGCACCATCGATGCCGATCCGCTCGGTGAGATCGTCGAGCGTGAACCCGAGTCCGGCGAGATAGCCGGGTACGGCCTTGAGTGCCCGGTCGAGGTCACCGCTGTGGTCGGGGACGACGACGCGCTTCTTACGGTCGTCGGTGCCGTCGAGTTCCCCGATGATGCCTTCGAGGACACCGTTGATCGGGTTGACCCGAAGCTGTGACCGCTCGGCGAGCTTGTTCGCCTCGTCGTGCGGCCAGGTGCCCATGTAGATGAAGGTGGGGTCGTCGCCGAGCTTGTCGTCGACCTTGAACAGGATCGCCCGGTAGTGCAGATTGACTCGGCCGGTGCGGACCTTCTTGTCGACGGCACCCTTGATCGGTTCGATGTGGAGGCCGGGCAGGGCGTGGTCCTCGGACAGCTTCCCGAGGAACTCCCACACCTTGTCCTTGATCGAGCCGTCGAGTTTGGGCATCGACTTGTTGTTCGATGCCAGGACGATATTCGCCATCTACGCCACCCCGTTCTTCTTCAGCGCTTCCACGATCTGCCCCGCGTCCGGTGGGCACATCGTCCACCCCAACTCGGACATCGTGTGGCTCAGCTCCGACCGGTCTCCGGTGATCACTCCGACGCGGATGTCGGGCCAGGCGAGGTCCAGGACATCACCGTCGTCGGTCTCGTAGCCGAGTGCCGGTACCGGCAGGTCGATGCTGGATTCGGCAAGGGAGACAACAAGTTCCTTCTCCGCGTCGGAGACGGTGGCATCGACCAGGCCCTGCCACCGTGGGGCGAGCGCGGCGGTGCTCGGCTCGTCGGCCGGGGTGGTGGCGCGGTGACGGTCGGTGAACTCCAGCCCGTTCGACGCCAGCACCGTCAGCCATCGCACGACGGTTCCCGAGGCGATCAGGCGGTGGAACTGGGGCATCATGCCCTCGACCTGAAACATCATGCTCAGTCCCGCGAGAATGTCGTCGGCCGTTGCTTTCTCGATGAAGCCGGCGGTCTCCAGGTCGGGCAGATTCTTTCCTGGAAGAGCGGTCTGGGGGTTTGCGACGGTGAACCCGATGAACGCCTGGGTGAACTCGTCGCGGAGGTCACGAGTGTCCTCCACGGTGGTGGCGGCCGACGAGAGTTCTTCCATGCGGGGAAGGAACTTCGTCAGCTCTGCAAACGGGCCGGGTTCGTCCACGGTCTCTTCGAACTCGGCAGTCTCGGTGTTGCGGAGCGTGAATACCAGATCGTCGGTGTCGATGTCGAGATGGTTGAACAGCTTCCGCAGGCCCGCCAGTTTCGCGCGGGTCGAGTTCGCGGTCATCAGAGTAAGTCCCGGAACCACCTGGGATTCCCAGGAGGGTATCTCGTATGAATCATCCACTACCGTAAGATCGTTCGACTCGGCGGCGTAGGCGAAGACTTCCTCGCGGCGTTCGTCGACGAGAAGGCGGACCACCTCGACGTAGGCGACCTTCCAGCTTGCGACTGTCTTGCGGGTGCCACCGCATTCGAACGAGACGATGGTGCGGTTCGTGAACGACTCGTCGTCACCCATCGGCACGGACGGCAGCGGTGGAACGTACGGTTCGAAGTCGGTGGAGGGAAGCGGCCAGTACTTCAGCGCGACGGCGGTCAGCGCCTGGGTTCGTTCCTCGAGCTGCGTCACCGTCCACACGTCGGAACTCTTCAGCAGGGCGTTGAGTCGATAGGGCGAGGCGTCGAAGCCGTTGTCGCGCTTCTTCTTGTCAGCGAAGGTCGAGTTGGAGTAGCTGGAGTTGTAGCCGGTCACGGTCAGGTTGCCGATGCGGTTACACCAGGTCGCGTGGATCTCTTCGGCGTCGGGGCCGAGGTCCTGTCGCCACGCCGAGGTCAGCGTCTGCGGCATGATGTGCTCGATACTGATCGACTGGCTCTCGAGTGCCTGAGCGATGTCGTGGGTGTCGTTGGACCAGTTGTTCTCGAGGCACTCGAACAGGTAGCTGCTGCGGTTCTCGCCCTTGATGTTGTACAGGTTGCGGGTGGCGAAGGACTCCTTGAATTCGCTGTCGGTGGGGAACCGGCTCGACGTGGTGCGTCGGCGCAGCGAATACGCCAGCACATCGGAGAATCGGTCGCCCACGCCGCGGAGACGATGAACCTCGGAATACAGGGTCGCGAAGATCTTGTTGAGGGCGTTGGTGGGAACGCCACAGATGAATCGCCGGAACAGGTAGGTGTCGAGAATCCCGACGACCTCGGTGAAGTCTTCTGCCGACACCGTTCCGGCCTTCACCTCGCCGAGCAGGGGCATGGTCAACGGCAGCGTCACGTCGTGCTTGACCATGTTGAAGCGCCGCAGCCGTTTGTCCGCGGCGGCGATGCCGGTGCCGGCGGCGTTGAGTTGGCGGCTGTACTCGGCGTAGTCGCGCATCTCCGCGAGAATGTCGCGGGTGCTCGACTTGGCGTTCTTCTGGTACTCGCGGAACGCCTCGTACACGGCGTCCTGCCGGGGCGTCTTGCCGGTCTTCGAGACCAGATAGAACCGGATGAACCAGTCGGTGCGGTAGTCGACGGCCTGCTCGATGCGGTTCCAGTAGTTCTCGTACAGGTCCTCTTGCTCGTGGCTCGGCTGGTGCATCAACACCACGTTGCGGATCTTGTCGGCTTCGCTGAGTTCGAGGCCGGTGGAGTTGATGCTTTCGAAGATCCGCTGGGGGTCGTCCTGCTTCTCCAGGTCCAATGCCATCACCTGGAGGCGGAAGATGGCCTTCCAGATCTGGTCACCGTCGAGTTCGCCCCCGGCGATCCGGTCGCGGAAGTACCGGTAGTTGGCGGTGACGGTGGACGATTCGATCGGGGTGTCTCCGCGCAGCAGGCGGCTGTAGGCGTCGTTGTCGTTCTTGACCGGTTTGAGCTTGAACTTGATCGCGTTGTGCTGGGACGTGAGGACGAGGTATCCCGCACGGATCGTCACAGCCAAGTTGGAGTCTTTGGACGTGACCGTGCCGTCTTCGAGCGAGTGGACCAGTGCCAGCATCAGCAGGCTGGTGGTGGTCAACCGCTGCTGGCCGTCGATCACGACATACGTGAAGGAGGTCTCGGAGTGGCCCACGATCGCGCCGAAGAAGTGCGTCTCGCGGTCCTGGTGGACGATGTCGACCAGATCGTCGAACAGTCGGGCGCAGTGCTTGAGCTTCCAGTCGTAGTTGCGCTGGTACACGGGAATCAGCAAGTGCTTGCTGTTGCCGTCGAACAGCTCCGTGATTCGCCTGATACCGCCCTGCACTGACTACCCCTTCCCCTGAACCTGGATCGCCACCTACACCACCCCGTTCTTCTTCAACGCTTCCACGATCTGCCCCGCGTCGGGTGGGCACATCGTCCACCCCAACTCGGACATCGTATTGGTCAGCTCTGATTCGTCTTCGGTCACCACTCCGACGCGGAGGTCGGCCCAGGCGAGGTCGAGGACGTCGCCGTCGTCGGTTTCGTAGCCGAGTGTCGGTGTCGGCAGGTCGATGCCGGCGTCGGCGAGGGCCAGCACGAGCGCCTTCTCGGCGTCGGAGACGGCACTGTCGTACACGTCCTGCCATGCGGCGGACAGTTCGACGGGATTCGGGATCGGCGCGGCGGCAGGCACTCTGGCGTCGGCGTCGAGCAGGCTCATGGTGGTGACGCGGTGACGGTCGCTGAGTCCCAGCCAGTTCGACAGCCTCAGCCATTCCTTCCAGGCGCGTCCGTCGTGGATCTCGAGGCGGTCGTCCCGGTCGTCGAGGGCGAGGACGGTGGTGATGGTGCGGCTCCCGGGTTGCATGGCGGCGGTGACGGCGAGGAGTCCGTCGACATAGGACCAGCACATGTCGCCGCCGTCCCCGAAGATCGCGGGGTGGGTGTCGAGCAGGGCGCGGGCTGCGTCGCCGAGGGTGCTTCCTGCGCCCTGGCGTCGGTTGTCGCTGCGCACGAACACCATCGGCAGCCAGCGTCCCACCGCTTCCCACGCGTCGACGTCGGGGTCGGTGAGGAAGGCGAGCAGCGCGGTGATCGGGTCGGCGGTCAACAGTTTGACGAGGGCGGGGCGTAGGTTCCCGGCTGCCATCGCCGCCGACGCCGACTTGTCGGTGTGCCACGACGGCACCGCGGTGTCACCGGCCTTGAACCGCTGCAGATCCTCGTGCCCGAACGACCACACCAGGTGCCCGCTGCCGCGCAGGATCGCCCGCTTGGCGGCGTCGTCGGCGACCCGGTTGCGGTCACCGGGCCCCGCGTGGAAGGCGCGGCCGTCCGCGAAGATCGCGATGCGGGGGATGTCCGGGTCGCTGGTGGCGAGTTCGAAGTCGGGTTTGGAGTTGGCCATGTGCACCTGCGGGGTGAGTTTCCAGGTGCGGATCTTCTTGCCGGGCAGTGTGATCGTCGCGGACGGCCCGTAGGTGCCGGGCGTTTCCTTCACGGTGGCACCCATGGTGCGCAGCCGTTCGACGAACGCGACGTAGAACTCCTTCTCCAGCGGTGACTCCTCGCTGCCGGTGCGCTTGCGTCGCTTCCCCTCGGTGACTTTGCCCAGCCACGCCTCGAGGGCCGGCTCGTCGCCGTCCACACCGAGCAGCTGGTCGAGCACCCGCAGCGCGGTCTTGCGGGACACCTTGTCCAGTTCGTGTGGCGGCGCGAACGGCAGCAGGCATTTGTGGCAGGCGAGCCGGTCGTGGTCGGCGCAGTCGCAGTCCTTCACGACGGTGCGGGCGGCGTCGAGTACCGCCCACACCTTGGCCGGGTCGGCGAATTCGGCGAGATAGCCGGTGCCGCCGGGCACGGTGTCGTGGATGAGCAGTGCCCGCTGGTTGGGGGCGTGCAGCGCGTCGGTGATGGTGGCGACGTCGAGGTGTTCGGGGGAGCCGCCGATCACCTGCCGCAGCCCGAGCAGGATCGCGGCGGACAGGCTGGGGTGCGCGAACATGTCGTACTCGAGCGCGCGCGGCAGGTGCAGCAGCACGCCTTGGGTGCGGAGGGTGCGGGCGAGGGCGATCTCGCGGACGTGTTCCGTCGCGGAATTGCGGTGCCGGCACCAGCTGCGGTGCTCGTAGCGGCTGTTGCGGCCGGCGTTCTTGTCGAGCTGCCCGCACGACGCGCACACCCGGAACAGTCCGGTGGTGGTGTCCTGGCCGGCGATGGTGCGGGTACGGCCCTGGGAGGTACGTCGACCCATGTTGAGCCAGCGGACGTCCATGCGGCGCAGGTATTCCGCGCCGAACTCGAGGTCGTCGACGGACCAGGACCGGTCGACGTTGACGGGGTCGATGTCGGCGGCGGTGACGACGGTGAACGATTCCTTGTGTCGTTCGTCGCGGGAGTCGTTGATGGAGGCCTCGTCGCGGCGTACTTCCGCGGACACGCGTGCCATCTCGACGACCTGGAGTTGCTGACTGACGTCGGCGATGCCGCCGGACTCGCAGCGCGGGCACACGGTGACGGTCGGGGCTTCCTCGCCGGCGAGGGTGATGCTGGCCCACCCGCACTGCGGGCACAGCCGCCACGTGTGGATGTTGGATTCGCCGGCGCCGAGGTCGACGGCGTCGATCTTCGCGGCCAGGCCCTGCGCGTAGAAGGTGGCGCCGGGGGCGAGTTCGGTGAGGGCGACGCGGGAGCCGCGCTGGTAGCTGGTGGCCTCACCCATGTACTGGTTGGTGTCGGGGTCGATCCAGGTGACACCGACGTCGAGGGTGACGGAGTCGTCGAGCAGCGTGTAGTTGGGCAGCACGCCGTAGCGTTCGAGGACGGAAATCCAGTAGTCGTCGGTGAGGTCGTGGATCTGCCCGCCGAGCAGCCGCAGCGAGCCCTTGGCGGTGCGCAGGTCGCGCAGGTCGTCGTCGGTGGCGGCCGGCGACGACGCGCGCCGCTCGAACTCCGGCATCTCCGCCTCGACGGCGGCCTTACGGGCGGTGAGTTCGGTGAGGTCCCGGTTCCAGCGGTGCACGGCTTCCTGCAGGTCGGCGACGAGACCACTCGGGCCGACGTCCGGATATCCGACAGCCCAGGTGCACAACGATTCCCGCGTCGGCTCGTCGAGGACGTCGTCGAACTGGGCGAGGAATCCGTCGACGAGCCGGTCGGCATCGGTGGCGACGGCCGTGAGCAGACCGGCCATCCAGCTGCCCGTGTCGAAGCTGCCGAGGACGGCGCGGGCGCCGCGGGGCGCGACGGTGCCGGGGTCGCGGGCGAGCCGGTCGATCACGTGCGCCACGTACTGGCGCTGCAGGATCTCCTCGGCGGTGAGGAAGGTGGCGGGCGGGCGGACGTCGCCCTGGATCACCGACGTCGGGTCGTACAGCTTGGGCAGGTGTTCGCCGCGGCCGCGGACGAACGCGAGCACCAGCGAGTTGCCGGTCAATCGTCCCGCACGGCCGACCCGCTGCAGGTACGAGGAGACGGTGCGCGGGAGCGACCCGAGCATGACGGTGGACAGGTCGCCGATGTCGATGCCCATCTCGAGGGTGGGGGTGGCGACGAGGACGTTGGGGGCCTGCGGGTCGGCGCCGCCGCGTTTGAACGCGGTCTCGTAGCCGAGTCGGGTCGCCGTCGGCAGCAGCGAGGTGTGTTCGCGGGCGACGACACGCTTCATTTCGGCGGTGTCGTAGAGGCGCCGGTAGAAGTTCTGCGTCTTGGGGGCGCGGGTGAGGGTGCCGGGGCAGCGGACCAGGAGGCAGGGGGCGCCGTCGAGTTGGTCGACGACGGTGACACTGCCGGGGGTGGGGGTCTGGCAGATGCTGCACACCAGCAGGTGCCGGCCGTCGGAGAGGTCGTCGTCGGTGGGGGCGGAGACGACGACGGACGCCGCGGGGAGTCCGTAGGCGGTGAGCCCGGACTCGGTGAGGTCGGCGGTGAGCACCCGCTGTTCGGCAAGCACGGAGAACAGGGAGCGGGCCAGGAAGCTGCCGTCGAACGGGGAGACGTTCAGGCACTGCGACGCCCACCGGGCATACCAGGAGGAGGATGCGGTGATCGCATCGAATCCCTCGGGGACGGAGCGGGATCCGACGGCGGGGAACGCGGGTGCGGGCCGGCCCTTCGGGAAGGCGGGCATGCCCTCACCCTTGGGGCGGGCCCCCCACACCCAGCGCCGGTTCGCGTCCTTGTCGATGTACTTGCGCAGCCACGGGTGGCCGACGGCGCCGCGGGTGCGGACGCGTTCGACGGTGCCGCGCACCCACCGGGTGACGGCGGCGGGATCGGGCGGGGTGAGGGACAGCTGGTGTTCGGCGCTGTTGAGGGCGGCGCGGCCGAGCCGGACGGGACGCTCCGGTCCACCGAGGTCAACCTCGGCGACGGCGCTGCCGGTGAGTTCGAGGGTGCGGCCGAGGCGGGACTGCAACCCGAACTCGAGGTCGATGTCGAATTCGAGGCGGCGCAGCACCTTCGCGGTGGCCTTCTTGCGGGCCGCGGCGCTTGCATCGTGCTGCCAGAACGGGGTGAAGTCGTCGTGGTCGACGATGTCGGGGGCGAGCAGGTGGTAGCGGCGGGACGGGTCGTCGCCGGCGCGGGCGATGACGGCGTCGCGCAGCTCCGGCAGGGTGAGCGTCGACTCGCCGATGGCGCTGCGCAGTGTGGAGCGCAGGCTGAGGGTGTGGGAGCGGGCCTGGACGAAGCCGGCGCGGTGCGCGGCGTCCTGCACGCTGTCGGTGAACATCAGCGCCTTCTTCTCGTCGGAGTCGAGGCGGGCGTCACCGAAGAGGTTGGACAGGGTCACCGAGAGTTGGGTGGCGACGGCGCTGCCGAGGAAACGGATGCCGTCGGCGGCACCGCAGGCGGGGCACATGTCGTTCTTGGAGTTCTCCTCCACCTCGGTGCCGGTGAGGACGAGGATGGGCAGGATCTTGCCCTCGAGCTCGTCGGTGCTGTCGGGATCGGGTGGGGTGTCGACGATTTCGCGGTCGTCGATGCGGAACCAGCGCAGCCCCTCCACCTCGTCGCCGCCGGTGGCGGCGAGTGCCGCTTCGGCGGGTGCGGAGATCATGGCGCGGAAGCGGTTGGCGCCGGCGGCGTGGTCGGCGCGGATGGAGTCGTCGGTGACGTCGAGGGCGTGGCCGGTGGGGGCGAGACGGGCACCCCATCCGGAGCGGCCGCAATGCCGGCAGTACAGGGCGGGCAGATGCATGACGTCGCCGTCTTCGTCGACGCCGTCGTCGGACCACCGGTAGGTGGTGCCTCCGGCGACGGCCCGGTCGATGCGGGAGAGTTCCCGAATCCACAGGTGTACATCGACATTGAGTGCGGCCCGGCCGATCTCGGCGCGCAGGTGGGAGAGCGCGGCGAACAGGTAGTCGAGGAAGCGCTGCTGCGCGGCGGGGACGCGGCGGGTGCCGCGGCCGGAGGTGGGGGAGTCGAACAGTCGGTCGGCGAGATCGGCGAGGGAGGTCGCGTCGACGGCGTGGTCGAGGAGGCGACGCAGCAGTGGGTGTCGTTTGAGGAGGTGGAGTTGTTCGACGGGGGTGAGGTGTCGCAGGTCGGAGGGGGTGAGGCGTCGGTCGGTGTCGAAGTCGTCTGCGGTGCCGAACAGGTCGGCGCGTTCGAATATTTCTTCCCGCTCGAACAGTTCGGTGAGCACGGCCGTGGTGAGTGCGGCGTTGCCGGGGGAGCCGGACATGAGTTCGTCGAGGCGGGCAGTGGCATCGACGATGGACGGTGCGGCGGGCCGGTAGAGGTGGTCGAGGGCGGTGTCCCGGTCGGCGAGCCAGGCGGCGGGGGTGAGGCGGGTTTCGCCGATGACGGCGTCGGTGTCGAATTGTTCGCCGAAGACGGTGTGCGCGAAGCCGAGCATCGCGGTGGGTTCGGCTTTGGAGCCGAGGGTGGCGGAGGTGGCGACGGGGGTGATGCGGCCGAGGGGGCGGGCACGGTCGTCGGTGGCGTCCGTGGTGTCGGTCCAGTGGGCTTTGACGGTGAGGCCGAGGCGGCGGAGCAGCATGGCGACGTCGGTGCCTTGGGCGCCGTCGTAGGTGTGGAATTCGTCGAGGACGACGTACTGCAGCGAGTCGGCGGAGAGGCGCCAGATGTCGGAGCGGTCGGGGTGCAGCAGCAGGTGGTCGAGCATTTTGTAGTTGGTGAGCAGGATGTCCGGTGGGGCGGCGTGCATCAACGAGCGGTCGGTGATGAGGCCGTCCTCGGTGACTTTGGTGCGCCCGCCGGTGGACTGTTCACCGGTGTAGAGGCCGGCGGTGACGCCGGAGAGTTCGGGGTGCTCGGTGATGAGCCGGGCGAGGCGTTCTGCCTGATCGTTGGCGAGCGCGTTCATCGGGTAGAGGATGAGTGCCTTCATCCCGGTGACGCCGGCGGCCTTGGCACGCAGGACGTGGTCGAGGATCGGGTAGAGGAACGCCTCGGTCTTACCGGAGCCGGTGCCGGTGGTGACGAGCGTCGGCTGCGGGCGGTCGTGGAACTTCGACGACAGACGCTCGAAGGCGGCGGCCTGGTGGCCGTAGGGGGCGAATCCCGTTGGCCGCCAGTCCAGGTGCATGCCCCAGTTGCCACCGGCCGGCGCGAACGGCAGGCGCAGGCGCACGTAGGGGCCCTTGAACATGCCGGTGTCGGGGTGGCCGACGAAGTCCGACAGGGCGCCCTGCGCATCGGGATCGGTGAGGGCGAACGTGGTCGCGAGGTAGTCGGTCAGGCCCTCGCGTAGGTGGTTGGCCTGAAGGGTCGGTAGTAGTGCCCCCACGATGTGTATCCGCCTTCCGATCCTGCACTCGGTGTTCCGTCGAATCTTGCCCGACGACGAGAAGAGGGCGATTGGCGGCCGGACGACACACCCTCCTGTGATGTTCAGATAATTAGACGATTCCACTGCCAGTGGAGTTATCCTGTTTCCTGAACGTGGAGAGGGTGAAGGGATGGGTACGAGCACTGAACCTCGGAACGGGGCCGAGATCCTGCGTGCCGGTGTGTCGGTGCTGACCGACCACTTGCCATCTCGGTGGGAGGTCGGCCCAGTCTCTGCGGCTTCGGATGCTGGTCTCGATGCGGTGGTGCGCGTGGCTGCGCCGGACGGGCGTGCGGTGGACTTTGTTCTGGAGATCAAACGTAGCGTCGAGAGCCGCGACGTTCCGACGGTGCGGGAGCAGCTAGGCAGTGTCATCGGCGGGCGATCCGGCGCCCACGGTGTGGTGGTCGCGAAGTACCTGTCGCCGCCGGTGCGTGAACGTCTCCAGGATGCCGGCATTTCGTACGTCGATGCCACGGGGAACGTTCGGGTGGACGTCGATGTGCCGGGCCTGTTCATGTTGGGTAGCGGCGCAGATCGAGATCCTTGGCGTGGACCCGGGCGTCCGCGGGGAACCTTGAAGGGGGCCCCGGCTGCAAAGGTGGTCCGGGCGCTGATCGACGTCGACCGTGAGTGGACGATCAGGGACCTGATCCGAGAATCGGGTTCGTCTACCGGGTCGACCTACCGGGTGGCGGAGTTCCTGGCGGATGAGGAGCTGATCGTCCGAACCGATACCGGGGGGCTTGTCGTCCCGCGCTGGAGTGAGTTGCTGAGACGGTGGAGTGCGGACTACGGGTTCGTGCGCAGCAGCGTCGTCACTCGCTGGATTGCGCCTCGAGGATTGCCAACGCTGCTGGAGAGAGCTGCCGGTTCCGCGGCGCAGTATGCCGTGACCGGTACGATCGCGGCTGCGTCCTGGGCCGAGTATGCTCCGCCGCGCAACGCAATGGTCTACGTCGAGGACAGTGCCAGATGCGCTCAGGAGTGGGGGCTCCGCGCCACGGAGTCGGGTGTGAATGTGCTTCTGGCGGAACCGAGTACAGATGTCGTCTTCGCCCGGTCGCTGGCTAACGATGCGGGCGTGACTTGCGCGGCACCTGCTCAGGTGGCGGTCGATCTCCTCACTGGACCCGGTCGCAGCCCGTCTGAGGCCGAAGAACTCATCGAATGGATGGTGCGAAATGAGCCGCAGTGGCGCCGACGGTAGCGGAGATTTGCTGGTTCGGACGAGGGCGGCGCTGCTGGATGCGGTCGAAGCCTTGGGCGAGCATCGGGACTCGGTAGTGGTGATCGGGGCGCAGGCGATCTACCTTCGTACAGGCGGCGTACCTGTGGCCCTTGCCGAGTCGACCAAGGACGCAGACCTCGCGCTCGATCCTCGGGACTTGTCGGAAGACCCGAGGGTCGAGGAGGCCATGGAGGCGGCGGGCTTCTTCCTCGATCGTGTCAGTGGACAACCGGGTGCGTGGCGCAACGCCGACGGAATCCCGGTCGATCTGATGGTGCCCGAAGCGCTGGCGGGGACAGGATCGAAAAGTGCTCGAGGGGCAAGGATTCCTCCCCACGACAGGCGGGCTACCCGGCGGGCTCGCGGGCTGGAAGCAGCTGTTGTCGACAATGCCCCGACGTGGGTCGACGCTCTCGATCCGGCTGATGAGCGACGGTTGAATGTGCGCGTCGCCAGCCCTGCGGCACTCCTGGTCGCCAAGCTGCACAAGCTCGGGGAACGGGTCGATACTCCGAGTCGACTGAACGACAAGGATGCACACGACATCTACCGGATTCTCCGGGCAGTCGAGACCGAAGAGCTACGAGGTTCGTTCACGCGCCTGCTGGCGGATGGGGTGAGCGGTCCGGTAACGATGGAAGCCGTCACGCACCTGCGCGAGTTGTTCGCATCCGGACCGGGCGCGCTGGGGTCGGAGATGGCGGGGCGCGCAGAGGAGGGCGTCGGCAATCCCGACGAGGTCGCGGTGGCAGTGTCGTTTCTGGCCGGTGACCTGGCAGAGGTTCTGCCATCCATGTGAGGTCCGAAGCGCAGCAACCTCAGTGCGTAGAGCACGAGTGCTTCCGCGCCGGCAGTTGGTGACCGTGGGCGGGTGAGTCCTATCGGTCACCAACTGCAGCGCCGCTATCCGTGATTCCAGTTCTTCGCCCGAGTGACCAGTGCATCTCGTATCTTCGCCTCATCGACAGCCAAGTAACGTTGTGTCGTGGCGAGCGATGCATGGCCGAGGATCGTCTGGACCAGTCGAACATCATGCGTTTGGTCGTGAATCTCTGTGGCGCACAAGTGTCGAAGCTGATGCATCGTTGTGCCGTCAGCTAATGCGCGGGAGACCAAGGTGCCGACCCAATGCGCGGACAGGTGTCCACCGGCGGGACTGGGAAAGAGGTAGCCGGAGGGTGTTGCGTGGAGCGCGTCGGCAAGGTCGTTGGGGAGGGGAAGAACTCGCTTGCGCTGTCCTTTGCCGTGCACGATGAGGGACCAGCCGATACCGTCCTTGACGAGGTCATTCTCCGGATGTACTTGGGCGACTTCTCCACGCCTCATGCCCAGTTCGTTCGCGAGACGGAGCATCAGGACTACCCGTGGATCGGCGGCGCCGATGGCTCTGGATACGACTTCCGATTCGGCTGGACGAGGGCGGGGATGTTCGGGCTTGACCATGGGAAGGATCTCGGCGATGTTCTTCGTCGTCCGACTCGTGTCGATTCCCCAGGCCCAGAACCGGCGAAGTGAGGACCGGACAGCACGTGCAGTCTCGCGACGCCAGTCGTGCTGGCCTACCCAGTCGAGCAACTCGGAGGCCTCAACAGACCAGGGGGAGTCCGCCAGCGCGGCACGCGCGAGACGGCGTACGTGGTAGGCGCGTAGATCTATGGTCTGGGGAGTCAGTCGCATGGCGCGCATGGCGATTCGCCACGAGTCGATTTCGCTGGACCATTCGTCGGGGATCACATCAACAGTCATGGGGATACTGTCTGGCGAAGATCCCGGTACTGCAGTACAAACCGTGGGATTCGGTGATCCTGCAGGGGCCTCACCTCTACGTCGGGACACCCATGTACAAGCGGCCGAACTCGACCATGCTTCACCATCTCGATTGGACGGCTACCGACCTCGAAGCAATTGCGCCGGACGAGATTCCCGTGACGTCCTACAAGCCCCGCGGTGACCGAGCAAGATACGACGCTGCCTATACACGCTGGAGGACCGAGTCAGGAGAGTCGGATTCGTCCGCATCTTCCCGCGAGCACTACCGCCTCGCTTGGCGTCGGATGGCAGCGAATACCGGCGAACGCACGTTGATCTCGGCCATCATCCCGGATCGTGCGGCGCATGTCGATGGCATCTACAGTGCAGGGATGCTGGAGTCGATCGAGCGATTGCCGGTGGTCGCGGCACTTGCGGGCTCACTAATTCTTGACTTCCTGACTCGTGTCGCCCCAAAAGGAGATATCCGGGCCCCACAGTTTGAGCGCCTTCCGTGGCTTCAATCGAATGAACTCATGCCCGAGCTCGCGCTTCGCGCCCTGCGCCTCAACTGCCTGACCGATGTGTACGCAGAGCTTTGGGCATCGTGCTTCTCCGAAGGCTTCCAGGATGACGAGTGGGCATTGCCGGCGGCGAACGCCCACCGCATAGGTGAGGTCGGTCCAGTCTGGACCCCTGAAATCCCCCTACGGATCGCGGAGCACCGGCGGCGTGCGTTTATCGAGGTTGACACTCTCGTGGCTCTGAGCCTCGACGTTACCGCGGATGAGCTGTGCACGATCTACCGCACGCAGTTCCCGGTGCTGTACGGGTACGACACACGGAGTACCTACTTCGATGCGAACGGACGCGTGGTGCCGACGGGACTGCCCCCGGTTTGGTTGACACCCAATCTGTGAGGATCCGTCCTCACGATGGAAGGATGTCCCCATGCCGAAGCCGTTCCCCGAGGAGTTCCGACGCGACGTCATCGCCGTCGCACGCA
>NZ_SKCH01000004.1 GCF_005434945.1 Prescottella subtropica
GAACTTCAAACTCGCGGTGATCGCGGAGGGCATCACGTACCGGTATCGGGCGGGTGCCACCACCGGTGACGGGTTCGCCCTCGCTTGTGAAGCCGTTCCACCGCTGGTCGCCGCCGGACTCGCCGCCCTCTGACCTCCCGCGTTTCGCGCACTTACCGCGGTTTCCCGGCCCGGATCCGGCGCGCCAAGTGCGCGAAACGCGGGGGACCGGGCGTCGGGGGCGCGATAGGTGCGCAAAACGCGGGAACCCCGGAGCGGGGAGGCTCCGGGGTTCCCTCGTCACGGAAGAACAGGGTGTCCGTCAGTGCACGCCGTGCATGAGGCGGCGAATCCACGGCGACAGGACGGCCAGGAGAACACCGATCGCGATGGAGGCGAGGCCGATCGTCGCGAAGAACGGCACCGCATTGTCCTCGTCGTAGTATCCGGACAGGGTGCCGGCGAGGCTCGAGCCGAGCGCCAGCGACAGGAAGAACAGGGCCACCATCTGGGTGTGGAACGCCTGCGGCGCGAGCTTCGTCGACAGCGACAGACCCACCGGGGACAGCATCAGTTCCGCGAACGTGAACAGCAGCAGGATCCCGGCCAGTCCGAGGAGTGGCGCACTGTTCGGGCCGCCCCCGGACATCGGGATGAAGCACAGGAACGCGACACCCATGATGCCGGTGCCGAGCGCGAACTTGATCGGCGTCGACGGCTGCCGCGGACCCAGTTTCGTCCACGCGGCAGCGAACACACCCGCGAAGACGATGATGAACACCGGGTTGATGGACTGCACCCACGTCGCCGGGAACTCCCACCCGAACAGGTTCCGATCGAGCCAGGTGTCGGCGAGGATCGCGACCGTCGTGAACTGCTGCTGGAACAGCGACCAGAACGCGGCACTCGCGATGAACATCGGGATGAACGCGATCACCCGGCTGCGTTCGACGGCCGTGATGCGGCGACTGGTGAGGATCACCGCGAAGTACGCGACGGTCGCGACGACCGTGAGCGCGACCACGATGTCCGACAGGTTGTCGGCGCGGACCACCCCGGTCAGAGCGAGCACCACGACCGCGACGACGGCGACGACCGCCACGCCGATCACCTTCGGGCGGGCCGATGCCGGCAGCGGGTTCGGCACGCGCGAGCCGATGCCGTGCAGGTTGCGTCGCCCGATCGTGTACTGGATCAGGCCGAGCGCCATGCCGACCGCGGCGGTCGCGAAGCCGATGTGGAAACCGAAGTCGTCCATCGCCCAACCGGTGACCAGCGGCCCGATCAGGCCGCCGATGTTGATGCCCATGTAGAAGAGGGAGAAGCCGGCGTCGCGGCGGTCGTCGTCGGCTGAGTACAGGTCGCCGACGAGGGACGTGGCATTGGCCTTGAGGCCACCGCTACCGAACGCGATCAGGATCAGGCCCACACCGACACCGGCGAACCCAGGCAGCGCCGACAGCGCGATGTGCCCGAGCATGATCAGGCACGCACTGTAGAACAGGGTGCGTTCGGAGCCGAGGATCCGGTCCGCGATCCACGCCCCGAGAATCGTCGACAGGTAGACGGTGCCGCCGTACGCGCCGACGATGCTGGTCGCGGCCACCTTGTCGAGGCCGAGTCCACCGTCGGTGGTCTGGTAGTACAGGTAGTACAGCAGGATGCCCTGCATGCCGTAGAACGAGAAGCGTTCCCACATCTCGACGCCGAACAGATTTGCCAGCGCGAACGGCTGCCCGAGGAACTTCCTGCCGGACTCGGATTGTTGATCGACCGTGGAACTCATCGGGCACTCCGATCGCGTTGCCGGGCGGCGACCCGGAACAGTGCGCGCCACCCGATGAGGAACAAGGCGAGGACCGACGCCGCGACGAGAACGAACGAGAAGGCGGTGCCCTGGCCGCTGACCACCCGCAACCCCATGCCCACGACGAGCGCGCACACCCACACGAGAACACCGGTGGGCACCACGAGACGGGCGTCGAACTTGCCGCGGTGGAGCAGCAGCGTCGCGACCCAGCCGACGGCCGCGCCGGTCAGGAACGGCCACGCGGTCGTCAGGAGGCCGGCGGCGTCGACGCCTTCCTGGTGGCTCCGGCGACCCGCGGCAGCGAACGCGAGCACCAGCAGGACGTCGACGACGGCGGCAGGTACGTACTTTTTCACGACCACCAGACTAAAGGCAGTGGTAGATCGCCCGACGCGGCAACGGAGAACCGAGAAGTCGGTTCCCGTTCCGGTTCTAGTCCTCCTCGATGCCGAGTTCGGCCGACCGGGTGAGGGCGGTGTCCAGGGCGTCGGCGTCGAGGACGATGCGCTGCAGGGTCTTCGCGGCGACGAGCAGTGCGCCGAGATCGGTGCCGTACACGCTGACCATGCCGGCCTCCGGATCGAAGCCGACCGCGTCGAGCGTGTCCGACGCCTCGTCGGTCAGGGCCGCGCGCAGGGCCCCGGTGAAGTCGTATCCCGAGCCCTCGATGCCGTGGGCGTCGAGCGCCGGACGGTGCCGGTGGTACTCCGGCCCGCCCGGCGAGTAGATGATGCTCGAGCTGTCGGCGCCGTGCACGAGGAGAACGGGTTCGAGGCCGGCGAAGTCGTCGGGGGTCGTCATGGCAGGGACCGTAGCGAACCCGACCGACAGTTCTCGTTCCGCTGCGGCGGATCAGGCCTGCAGGCCGGCCTCGAGCTCGAGGTTGATGGTGATCTTGTCGCCGACGACGGCGCCGCCACCCTCGAGCGGCATGTCGATGCTGATGCCGAAGTCCTTGCGGTTGATGGTGGTGGTGGCCTCGAAACCGGCGACCGGGCCGTTGCCCATGCCCGGGTTGACACCGAGGAACTCGACGGCCAGTTCGACCGGGCGGGTGACGCCGTGCAGCGTGAAATCGCCCTCGACGACGAGGTTGTCACCGGCCGGCCGGACCGCGGTGGACACGAACGTCGCGGTGGGGAACTGCTCGACGTCGAAGAAATCGGCCGACGCGATGTGCCCGTCACGCTGTGCGTTGCGGGTGTTGACCGATGCGACCTGGATCTCGGCCCGCACGGCCGGGACACCGTTCTCGTCGACGGTGATGGTGCCGGTGAAGTCGTCGAACGTGCCGCGCACCTTGCTCACCACGAGGTGGCGGACGGTGAAGCCGACGGTCGAGTGGACCGGGTCGACGGCCCACGTGCCGGCGGACAGGTTCGGAAGGGTGATGCTGGCGGTCATGGGGGAGGCTCCTCCGGATGTAGTTGAGAATTCAACTTCCTCAACCATGTCATCGCCGGAGCCATTCCGGCATCGAGTGTGACGTGAGTCACCATTCAGGGGGGGGGGCTTCGCTCGGCGAACTTTCTCGCCCGTTTCCTACTGCCCGGTAAGTATGCCGTGATACGTTCGCCGGGTTCCGACTCTCTACCGCTCGTTCACCCGCACGGGCTGCCGTGGATTCGCTTCTGCCGATCCGTTTTTCGTATCGACGAGGCCGGGCAGGGCAGCGCGCCGATCCTGGAAGTCATCCCGGAAGTCAAGGAGAAGACGTTGTCGAAGAAGGTCCGTATCACCCGCTCCATCGGTGCCGCCGCGGCGGTCGCCGCCGCATCCGCTCTCGTCCTGCCCGGAATCGCCTCCGCCGCCGACGCCACGGTGCCGGCCCCGAAGATCTCCGCGACCACCGACGGTGACGTCATCGACATGACCCTCACCCAGACGAGCAAGGGGCAGAGCGTCATGTGCGTCCCCCTCGTCCTCGACGCGGAGTCGGCGCTGCCGCTCGCCGCCACCGCACCGGACCAGTGGCCGAACTTCGTCGAACTCCTCGGCTCGGTCTACTACATCGGCACTCCCACCTCCGACGCGGCGCCGACATCGGAGAGCACCACCGGCGCTGCCGAGGGCGAGGTCAACCCGGACCTGCTCAAGCCGATCACCCCCGGCGCGTACGCCGTCGTCGGTGCGTGCGTGGACGCCGACCCCAACAAGCAGGACAAGATCCTGTCCTACAGCTACCAGATCGTGTTCTCTCCCGGCGGCGTCGGCAGCCTGGGCCAGGCCCTCGGACTCGGCAGCGCCACCCTGAAGACGGACGGCGCCGCCAAGATCATCGCCAACCTGCTGACCAGCGGTGCCGGCAGCAGCATGCTGTCCGGGGCGCTCAGCTGACGTGAACTCCGGCGGTGGCCACGATTCCGGTGGCCGCCGCCAGGACTGCCTGCAGGGCCGACGCCGTCACCGACTGATCGAAGCCGACGCCCCACCGGCGACGGCCGCCGCTGTCGCACAGCGCGAACGTCGCCGCCCGGCCCGCGCTGCCCTCGCCCACCGATTGCTGGACCAGGGACAGCACCTCCACCGGGTGACCGTGGTCGGTCAGGATCTTCGTCAGCGCCTCGACCGGTCCGCCGGCGAATGCCGTCCCGTCGATCACGGAACCGCCGAGGTCCGAGCGCAGACGCAGGCGATCGCAGTCCTCGAGGTGCTCGACCGACCACTGCCCCAGCCGGCCCGTGAACCCGTACTCGGCCAGCAACAACTCCCACAACTGTTCGGCGGTGATTTCGGTGCCGCTGTCATCGACGGCGTCCTGCACTCGGCGCGCGAAATCGATCTGCAGCGGCCGCGGTAGGTCGACGCCGTATCCCGTCTGCAGCAGATACGCCATACCGCCCTTGCCGGACTGGCTGTTCACCCGGATCACAGCCTCGTAGTCGCGTCCGACGTCCCGCGGATCGATCGGCAGGTACGGCACGTCCCACGGTGTCTTCCCGGGATCGAGTCCGGCCGCCTCCGCGGCCGCATAGTGGTGGGCGAAGCCCTTCTTGATCGCATCCTGATGTGTCCCCGAGAATGCGGTGTATACGAGGTCGCCGCCGTACGGGTGCCGGGGGTGCACCTCGATCCTGTTGCAATGCTCCACTGTTCGGCGCACCTCGTCGATGTCGGAGAAGTCGATCATCGGGTCGACACCCTGTGCGTGCAGGTTCAGTGCGAGCGTCACCAGGTCGACGTTGCCGGTGCGTTCACCGTTGCCGAACAGGCAGCCCTCGACACGCTGCGCGCCGGCCAGTACCGCCAGTTCTGCGCAGGCGACACCGGTCCCGCGATCGTTGTGCGGATGTACCGACAGGATCACCGAATCGCGTCGTGTCAGATGGCGGTGCATGTACTCGATCTGGTCGGCGTACACGTTCGGTGTCGAAACCTCTACTGTCGCAGGGAGGTTGTGGATCACGGGGCGGTCCGGTGACGCATCCCACAGCTCGGTGAGGCTGTCGCACACCTGCAGGACGTAGTCGGGCTCGGTCAGGTTGAACACTTCGGGGGAGAACTCGAACCGCACCCCGGGCTGTGTGTCACCTCCGCGGGCGACATCCTGGGCGGCATCGACGATCAAGCGGTGCAACGCTTCCCGGTCCTGACCCAGGACGACGTCGCGCCACGTCGGGGCTGTCGCGGTGTACATGTGCACCACCACGGATCCGAGTCCACGGACGGACTCGTACGTCCGGGCGATCAGGTCGGTGCGGGCGGCGGTGAACACGACGATCGTGACATCGTCGGGTACCAGGTCGTGCTCGACGAGGTCGCGCACGAAGTCGAAGTCGGTGCGACTCGCCGACGGGTAGCCGACCTCGATCTCCTTGTAGCCCATGGCGATCATCAGTTCGAACAGTCGGCGTTTGCGGGCCGGGTCCATCGGCTCCGCGAGTGCCTGGTTGCCGTCGCGCAGGTCGACCGGCACCCACAGTGGGGCCTCGGTGGTGCGGACGGTGGGCCAGATGCGGTCGGTGAGCGGCACCGGGACGCGTTCGCTGTACGGGCGGTAGCGGTGGCTCGGCATGGGGGAGGGGCGTTGGGGGTTCCAGTTCATGGTGGATGCTCCTGCGGGATCGGCGTGTCGGCTAAGCTAGAGGAAAGCAACTTGTCTGACAACCTGAGGAGTTGGCGTGCCTGCTGCACTCAACCGGAATCTGCTCGCCGATCAGGCCGCCGACCAGCTACGACGCCGGTTGCAGTCGGGGGAGTGGGCGATCGGCACGAAGCTGCCCGGTGAGACCACTCTCGCCGCACAGCTCGGCGTCGGACGGTCCACGATCCGGGAGGCGCTGCGCATGCTCGCCGGACAGGGGATGCTGCGGCCGCGGCAGGGGGCCGGGGTGTTCGTCGAACGCACCGAACCCGAGGCCGACGGCTGGGAGGACGTGCTCCGACGCGGGGCGATCACCGCCGTCGTCGAGGTGCGCGCCGCGCTCGAGATCGAGGCGGCCCGCCTCGCAGCGCGGCGTGCCACCGACGCCGACATCACCGCGATGCGACGGGCCCTCGATCTGCGGGCGGCAGCTGCGGAGGCCTCCGACCGCGAGTTCGTCACCGCCGACATCGCCGTCCACCGGGCGATCGTCGACGCCGCACACAACCCGGTGCTCTCGGAACTGTTCGCGACGTTCGTACCGCGACTCGCGGACGCCATGGTCGAGATGATCGGTCTGCTCGGGCTGCGGGACCGGGACACCGAACCGAACTCCGACGAGCACGCCGACCTCGTCGACGCCATCGCGTCCGGTGACGTGGAGGCTGCCGCCCGGATCAGTCGCGCGCACCTCGAGGGGATGGCCGGAGACCTGGGCTGATCGTCTCCTCGTCGAACTCGATGTCCCCCTGCTGTCGGCCCCGGAACAGGAATGCGAAGACGATCCAGCCGACGATCGCGACCAGGATGAAACTCACCATGCGGTACACGAACGCCGCCGCCACTGCCTGCGATGCCCCGATCCCCGCGGCCGTCGCGAGCGTCGCGATCAGGGCCGCGTCCACGTACACCAGACCGCCCGGCGCACCCGGGATGGTGGCGACCGCCTTGCCCGCTGCGAACGCGATGAGCAGGCCCGCCGGTAGCGGGTCGGCGCCGATCGCCAGACAGGCCGCGCCGAGGCACACGATGTCCGCGACCCGGTGCACCGACGCCCACACCACCGTCCATGCCGCGTCCCGCTTGCCGAGCCGCACCGAATCGAGTTGCTCGATCGTGGTCCGCACCGCATCCATGCCGGTGTCGGCGGGCTTGCGTCGCAGCCGGTTCACCCGGGCGAGCACCCACCGGGCCACACGTCCGACGACGTCCGGATGCGCCGACACGTAGCGGCCCGCACAGCCGAGCGCCACCAGCCCCGCCACCGAGAACACCAGTGTGAACGGGCTGATCGAACCGCCGACCAGCAGCGCGCCCGCCATACCGATCGCGGCCAGCCCGGCCGCCGCCACCACCCCGGAGATCGCGAGCTGCCACGACGCGACCACCGGCGTCGCACCCCAGCGGCGGGTCTCCCGGTACGTGAACGCCGTCGAGAACACCTGCCCGGCCGGCAGTGTCAGCGACATCGCCGTCGACCCGTAGATCACCGACACCGACCTGCCCTGGCTCACCGACACGCCACCGGCGTGCAGCAACTGCTTCTGGACGCGGCTGTACCCGCTCAGCGACACCGCCTGCGCCGCCACGGCCACCGCGAGCCACCCCCAGTGGATCTCGGTGAGCGCCTGCCACGAGTCGTGCAGCTGCGGCCACAGATAGGCGCCCTCACCTGCGAGCAGTGCCACCAGCAGGACGCCGGTCACCCACTTCACCCACCGGAACCGGCCGCGAGGACGGCCCACACCGCCGGGATCCGTTTCGGGCTGTGCCACGCGCTCAGCGTAACGAGGATCGGTCACGGCGAGTGTGGGTACAGCACCGGCCAGGCCAGGTGCGTGTTGCGGCGCCGGCCCCGCAGCTGCACCTGGTCGCCGAGTTCCCAGTGCGCCTGCTCCTCGTCGTCCGCGAAGTACAGGGCGCTCGTCGACGCGAGCGTGCGGCTCGGCCGCAGCTTCGCGAGCTCGGTGAGACGGGCCGCCTCGTTCACCGGATCCCCGATCACCGTGTACTCGAACCGCTCGGCCGCACCGATGTTGCCGGCGACCGCGAGCCCCGCCGACACCCCGATCCCGATGTCGAGACCGGTGATCTCGTCGAGCGCGAACCGCAGCTCGCGGGCCGCGGCCAGCGCCGCCGTCGGTGCGTCCGGGCGGTCCAGCGGGGCGCCGAAGATCGCGAGCGCGGCATCGCCCATGAACTTGTTGACGAACCCGTGATGCCGGTCGACGACGTCGACGATCACCCGGAAGAACTCGTTGAGCAACTCGACGACCTCACTCGGCGGGCGTTCCGCCGCGGCCCCGGTGGAGCCGACCATGTCGACGAACAGCACCGCCACGAACCGCGTCTCACCGCCCAGCTCGGTACCGAACTGCAGGGCGCGCCGGGCCACGTCCTCGCCGACATGCTGGCCGAACAGTTCCCGCAGCAGCTTCCGCTCGTCGGACTCGCGCATCATCCTGTTGAAGCCGACCTGCAGCCGGCCGAGTTCGGAACCGTCGAACACGTCGACCCGCACGTCCCGTTCGCCGCGCTGCACCCGCTCGATCGCCCGGCGCAGCTGCCTGATCGGATCGGAGATCTGGCTCGCCGTGAGCATCGACAGCGCGAACGCCTGCCCGATCGTCATGATCGCCAGCAGCAGGATTGCCCACGCCAACGCGCCCGGCGCGAACTCGAGTTCCGTCGTCAACTGGGTGACACACAGCAGGACGATGCCGATGACCGGCATCAACGTGCCCAACCCCCACGTCATCGCCATGCGGGTGCCGACACCGGGCGCCATCGTCCGATCGAACTGGCCCTCGCTCAGCGCCTGTGCCGCCACCGGCCGCAGAATCCGCTCGCCGAGCATGTACGTGAAACCGAACGTCGTCGTCGCGGCCATACAGACGGTGATGACGACCGCGATCGCCAACTCCGGCATCTCCTCGATGGTGAGGAACACGAACAGCACGCCGCCGAGGAACCACAACCCCAGATGCACGATCGCCTGCCGCAGCGGTGCGTGCAACGCCGCCATCTGCTCCGTCCGGTTCGGTGGGCCGCCCCGCAACTGCCATCGGATCACCGACCGCAGCATCATCGCCGCCGCCGACAGGCTCACCACACCCGCGAACACCAGGTAGGCGCCGAAGATCGCGACGTTGCGGACCCGGTCGGCGATGATGTTCGCGGACTCCGGAAGCGGGATGCCGTACCGGACGAACGCGAACACCAGCACCGCGCCGATCAGGTTCGCGCCCAACATCGAGAGCATGTAGAGCGGCCAACGACTGCGAATCGTCAGCGTCACTGCTCGATACGATGCCCACACGACCTTTAATTTAGCGGGACATTCCGCGCGACCGGGCAACGCACACCGTGCCGCGCCGGTCGACGTGCGATCGGCGACACGAACACGGCCGTCCCGATACGCTCGCGCGGTGAGCGAGAAGAGCCCGGACGAGGCCGTCCCCCCGCTCGTCCGTGTGAGCGCAGCCTGGGCGTGGCGGCTGCTCGTCCTGCTCGCCGCGGTCCTCGCCTTCGGCTACGTCGTCTCCACCCTCGAGACCGTCGTCATCCCCGTCGCACTCGCACTGCTGATGGCGGCGTTCCTCGTTCCGGCCGTCGACCGGATGCACCGGCGAGGGATGCCGCGCTCGGCCGCGGTGCTCCTCGCCGTCGTCGGCGCGATCGGGATCGTGGGGGCGATCCTGTCGTTCGTCGTCGAACAGTTCGTCGACGGCCTGCCCGGGCTCAGCGACCAGTTCACCACCAGCATCACCAAAGCGCAGGAGTGGTTGAGCGACGGACCCCTGCATTTCAGCGAGGACCAGATCCGCCGCATCGGCGACAGCATCGTCAAGGTCGTCCAGGACAACCAGGAGGCGCTCACCACCGGGGCGCTCACCACTGTCACCGTCGTCGGGGAGATCTTCGCCGGCGCGTTCCTCACCCTGTTCACCCTCGTGTTCTTCCTGTACGGCGGCGACCGGATCTGGGAGTTCGTCACCCGACTCGTCCCGCGCGACACCCGCGGCCGGGTCCGTCTGGCCGGCCGGCAGGGCTTCCACTCCCTCGTCGGCTACACCCGGGCCACCGTCGCCGTCGCCGCGGTCGACGCCGTCGGAATCGGCACCGGCCTGGCGATCCTCGGCGTCCCGCTCGCGTTGCCGCTGGCGTCGCTCGTCTTCGTCGGCGCGTTCGTCCCGATCGTCGGCGCGTTCGTCACCGGCTTCCTCGCCGTCCTCGTCGCGCTCGTGACCGAGGGCATGCTGACGGCGGTGATCGTGCTCGGCCTCATCGTCGGCATCATGCAGTTGGAAGGGCACGTGCTGCAGCCACTGTTGCTGGGCCGTGCCGTCCGCGTGCACCCGCTCGCCGTCGTCCTGTCGATCACCACCGGCATCGTCCTCGCCGGCATCGTCGGCGGCCTGCTGGCGGTACCGATCGTCGCGTTCCTCAACACCGCCGTCCGATCGCTGTGTGCCGACGAACCGGACGGCTGACCTATCCTTGCCCCCATGGAGGCGAGAGATCTACGAGTGTCCGATGCCGAACGGGAACACGTCGGTGAACTGCTCCAGCGTGCCGTAGGACAGGGCATGCTCTCGCTCGGCGAGTTCACCGAACGCATGGACACCGTGCTCGCCGCGAAGACCCGCGGCGAACTCAACGCCGTCGTCGTGGACCTGCCCGGCATGCAGATCGACCCCGGTTACCTGGCCGGTCCGCCCGCCACCCCCGTAGCACCCCCGGCCCCCGCCACCACGGTCCCCGCTCCGGTACCGGCCGTCGGCCCGCACGGTCAGCCGTACGTCATCCGCGGCCGCATGTCCACGATCACCCGTAAGGGTCGCTGGCACGTGCCGCCCGCCCTGCACCTCGACACCCGACTGGGCAGCACCACCCTCGACTTCACCGAGGCCGTCATGCAGACCCAGGTGGTGCACCTGACGGTCGACGACATCGCCGGCTCCGTCACCCTGATCCTGCCGCCCGAGGCCACTGCCGACTTGGGCGACATCGACTCCGTCGCCGGATCGACGTCGAACAAGGTGCGCACCGGCCCGCCCTACGGCCCGCTGCACGTCGTCGTCCGCGGCCGGATCCGTTTCGGGTCGATCACCGCCCGCTACTCGTACGGCACCGCACTGCGACGCATGCTCGGCTGAGCGCCGGCCGTATTCACTTCAACTGCGTCGGTTCGATCCGGACGCAGCAGTACCGCTCGTGGGGGGCCAGGCGGGCCCGCCGCGACGTGCACTGCGCACCGTCGAGCAGACCCTCGACGAGCCCCAGATTCATGCCGCACACCAGGGCGGTGTGCTGTTGCGCGAGTGCATGGAACGGGCAGTTGCCCAGCACGATGTCCGTGTCCTCGGTCCGCGGCTCGTAGCCGCAGCGGGCGAGCGCCGCGAGGATGCCGGCATCCGTGGGGTCGGTGGCGGCGCCGACGGAGCGCCCCAACTCGGCGGCCCGGGCGTTCAGGCTCTCCCGCGGGGACCGTCCGGTGGCCTCGGCGTCGTCGACGGCCTGCGCGAGGAGCTGCCCGGCCAGCTCGTACGACCGTTCGGGTAGTTGCACCGTGATCGGGTGGTCGCTGCGCCGATAGAACTTCGACGGCCGGCCCGCGCCGGGGCCGCTGCGGCCACCGCGGCGGGCGAATTCGATCGTGAGCAGCCCAGCGTCGGCGAGCTTGTCGAGGTGGAACGCGGCGGTCTGCCGGGGGATACCGAGTGCCTCCGACGCCTCGTCGCGCCCGACGGGGTCCGGCTGTGCGCACACGTAGTCGTACAGCCTCCGGCGGGCGGGTTCGTCGAGGGCTGCGACGGCGGTGATGTCCGGGTTCGCGTGCATACCCACATTCATACTCGCATTCTAAAACTTGTGAGTGTTGACTTTATGGACTCTCTCCTTCTAACGTCAATGAGAGTTGACGTTAGAAGGAGAGAGTCATGTCCACCAGTGCCCCCACCAGCAAGTTCATCGATTCGTCACGCCTGTCCGAGCCCGGCTACCAGGCGTTCCTGCTGCTGCGGACCGTGTTCACCGCGGCACCGATCCTGTTCGGCCTCGACAAGTTCTTCAACGTGATGACGGACTGGCCGCAGTACCTCGCACCGTGGATCGACGGCATCCTGCCCGGCAGCGCCCAACAGGGCATGTACATCATCGGCGTGATCGAGATCGTCGCCGGCGTCCTCGTCGCGATCGCCCCCCGCTACGGCGCCCTCGTCGTCACGGCCTGGCTGGCCGGCATCATCGTCGACCTGCTGACCCTGTCCGGGTTCTACGACGTCGCACTGCGCGACTTCGGCCTGCTCGTCGGCGCCCTCGCCCTCGCCCGACTGGCGGTCGTCTACACCGGCCCGAAGGCGCTGCGATGAGCCTCGCCGACCTCCCCGAACCCGACCTCACCGGCATCGACGCCGCGGTACCGGCCCGGCTCCGATCCGGCCGCCAGGTCCCGGACGTCGACCAGGGCGCCGCGGAGCAGGCCGTCGCCGATCTGCTCCGGGCCCTCGGCCGCGACCCCGACAGCGTGCACCTCGCCGAGACCCCGCAGCGGGTGGCAGCCGCCTACCGGGAACTGCTCACCCCGCGGGACTTCGACCTCACCACGTTCCCCAACGACGCCGGCTACGACGAACTCGTCCTCGCCCGCGACATCCCGATGACGTCGCTGTGCGAACACCACATGCTGCCGTTCCGCGGCGTCGCCCATGTGGCATACCTGCCCGGCGAACGCATCCTCGGGCTGTCGAAACTCGCGCGGGTCGTCGAACTGTTCGCCCGCGACCTGCAGGTGCAGGAACGGCTCACGATGCAGGTCGCCGACTGGCTCGACGACCACCTGCATCCACGAGGAATCGGGGTGGTGATCGAGGCCGAACACCTGTGCATGTCGATGCGCGGCGTCCAGGCCACCGGCACGAAGACCGTCACCTCCGCCGTCCGCGGCCTGCTCCGGGAACGCGAATCGGCCCGACGCGAATTCCTCGACCTGATCCGGGGCTGACCCGGACCGGGCGTCGCGCTCAGTCCTTCGACCGGCGGGCTTCCTCGATCCGGGCGAGCAGTTCACTGACACTGAGCGCGACGTCCGTGCCGGTGCGATGCCGGCCCGGAACCTCGTCGTCCGGCCGGGCCACGGGTTCCGGCTTCGGCGCCGGCCCGGACTCGGGTTCCGGCGTCGGGGTCACCGCCGGGACGGTGCCCGTGTTCGGTGCCCGCAGCGCCGTGAGCCACGCCACCTCGTCACCGTCGTCGCGCCGCGCCTGCTGCAGGGCCGGTGCCGGTGTGGGTGCGGGTGCAGGCTTCGGACGGCGGGTCGCCGACCGGGCGCGCGGCGCCGCCGAGATCCGGGGGATCGGCTGCGTGAGGGGATCGTTGCCGACCGTCGCGACCTGCGGGACGTCGTCGGCGACGAGTTCGCTCTCGAGTACCGGTTCGCCGAGGCCGATCTTCTGCTGGACCCGCTTCATCCACGCCGGTGCCCACCAGCAGTCGTCGCCGAGCATCTTCATCACCGCGGGCACCAGGAACATGCGGATCAGCGTCGCGTCGATGACGAGTGCGGCGATCATGCCGTACGCGATGTACTTCATCATCACCAGTTCGGAGAAACCGAACGCGCCGGTGACGACGATGAGGATCAGCGCGGCCGCGGTGATGATGCGGCCCGTGTGCGCGGTGCCGACCCGGATGGCCTCGGTGGTGCTCGCCCCGAGCGACCGGGCCTCGACCATGCGGGAGAGCAGGAACACCTCGTAGTCGATGGACAGGCCGTAGATGATCGCGACGATGAGCACCAGCACCGGCGACGTGATCGGACCCGGCGTGAAGTTCAGCAGACCCGACCCGTGCCCGTCGACGAAGACCCACGTGAGAATGCCGAGCGTGGCACCCAGGCCCAGCGCGCTCATCAGCACCGCCTTGATCGGCAGCACGATCGACCCGAACGCCAGGAACATCAGCAGCGTCGTGATCGACAGCACCAGGAAGATCATGAGCGGCAGGTTGTCCAGCAGGGCGGCGATGGAATCCTGTTCGATCGCCGGGGTGCCGCCGACCAGCACCGTCGCGCCGTCCGGGACCGGCATCGCACGCAGGTAGTCGATGGTCTCGGCGGAGTTGTTGCGGTCCACCAGACCGGCCTTGAGGACCTGGACGCCGTCCTTTGCGGGGCCGGTGACGGTGAACTTCTCCACCAACCCGGGGGCGCCGCTCGCGGTCTGGAGGATCTGGCCGACCTGCATACCGCTGGCACCCTCGATGACCAGTTTGACCGGTTCGGTGCGCTGGCCCGGAAACAGTTCGTCGAACTGCTCCTGCGCGACCCGGGTCGGGTTGTCCGACGGCAGGTAGTCCTCGTTGATGCCGCCGAACTTGATGCCCGCCATCGGGATGATCAGCAGCAGCAGACCCACCACGATCGGGATCGTCACCTTGAGCGGGTGCCGCATCACCCAGCGGGTGAGGCGTCCCCAGAAGCTCGCCTCGATCTCCTCGGCCGACTTGATCTGGCCGAACCGTTTCAGGCCGAACTTGTCGATCCGGCGGCCCAGGATACTCAGCATCGCCGGCAGCACCGTCACCGACGTGAACGCCGCCAGCAGCACCGTCGCGATCGCGCCGTACGCCACCGACTTGAGGAAGCCCTGCGGGAACAGGATCAGCCCGCCCAGGCTCACCGCGATCATCGTCGACGAGAACAGGACCGTCCGGCCGGCGGTCATCACCGTGCGGCGCACCGCCGTGCGGGTGTCGTAGCCCTCGCCGAGTTCCTCCCGGAACCGGCTCACGATGAACAGGCCGTAGTCGATCGCCATGCCCAGGCCGATCAGCGACACCACCGACGCCACGAACGCGTTGACCTCGGTGAAGTGGGTGATGACCCGGACGATACCGTTGGCCCCGACGATCGTCAGGCCACCGACGATCAGCGGTAGCGCCGCCGCGATCACGCCGCCGAACACGAAGAACAACAGCACCGCGACCGCGGGGATCGCGAGCAACTCCATGCGCTTGATGTCGTTGGCCATCGTGTCGTTGATGGCGCTCGCCACCGGCTGCATGCCGGCGAGTTGCACCTCGACGCCGTCGATCGCGAACGAATCCCGGACCGCACGAAAGTTGTTGGTGATCGCGGTGTCGGTGTCGCCCTTGAGCGCGATACTCGCGATGGCGTGACTGCGATCCGGTGTCGCCAGGGCCGGTAGCCGTGGCGTGTTCGGAATCGAGAAGTAACTGCCGTTGACCTTCGCGATCTCGTCGGGATGATCCCGCAGCACCTGCTGCAGGCTGTCGGAGACCTTCGCGCCGAACGCGGGATCGTCGACGGTCGTGCCCTCGGGGGCGGTGTACATCGCGACGACGTCACCGCCCGTGTCCCGGCCGAACGTGCCGTCCGCGAGTTTCGCGGCCGCCACCGACTCCGAGCCGGGATCGTCCCAACCGCTCTGACTGAGGTGATCGGCCAGACCGGATCCGTAGGCGCCCAGCGCCAACAGTCCCGCAACCATGACCGCGATGACGGTGAACCGAGCTCGGTAAACCAGATCTCCCCAGCGAGCGAACACGTATCGACTCCTCAGCGACTGACGAGCAGCGCGGACAGTGGACGGAACGGCTGCAGCCAGGCGCCCTCGTCGGGCAGAGACTCGAGGCTCACCCGAGGCAGCGGCTCACGGAACACACCCGGAATGTCCTCGAGATCGACGAACTCGAGGACCTCCGAGGAGACCGCCCAACTCGCATGCTCCCGGAACCCGAGCACCTGCACCGGAACCCCGGCTGCGGCGATGTCCTCCAACGGTTCCCGGAACGCCTGGCCGTCGGCGGACGCGACCATGACACCGGCCAGGCCCTCACCACGACGCATCGCGATGTGGTGGAGCATGTCGGAGTCGACGTCGCTGTCCTCCTCCACCTTGGGCTTGGCGAACACCGCGAAACCCACGTTACGCAAGGCTTCGACCCACGGGCGGACGACATCGGCGCTACCGGGGGCGATGTTGGTGAACACCGTCGCCTCGGGCTCGAGCGTCGCCGACTCGGTCGCGGACAGCTCCGCAGTCCGGGACAGCAGCCAGCGGCCCAGGGCGTCGAACCGCGGACGGTACGCGGCCGTGGGGCGGCCGCCGAGGATCGCACCCAGACCCATGTCGAGGTTCGGGGCGTCCCACACCAGCAACACCCGCTTGTTCCGCGCGGTGTCCTGGCCGTTGCCGCCTTCACTGAGACTCATTACTTGATCTTCCCCCAAATGAGTTCCGTGATGGTGCTTCCGACCCTGTGCGCCTTGTCCTCGAACTTCGTGACCGGGCGCTCGTGCGTCATCGGCGACTCCCAGTCCAGCTCGGTGAGCAGCGGTTCCGCGTCGCCGGCCTCGCGGATCGCCTCCGCGTACTCGGCGTGATCGGTCGCGACGTGCAACACGCCGCCCGGCTTCAACCGGCTCGCGATCAGCGCGAACGTCGGCCCCTGCAGCAGCCGGCGCTTGTGGTGCCGGGCCTTGGGCCACGGATCCGGGAAGAACACCCGCACACCCGTCAGCGATTCCGGCGCCACCATGTGCTCGAGCACCTCGACGGCGTCGCCGCGCAGCACTCGCACGTTCGAGAGTTCGTTGCGCTCGACGAGCTGCAGCAGCTGTGCCAGACCCGGCCGGTACACCTCGACGGCCATCAGGTTCACGTGCGGCTCGGCCTTCGCCATCGCCGCGGTCGCGGTGCCGGTGCCGGAGCCGATCTCGACGATCAGCGGGGCCTCGCGGCCGAACCACGCCGTGGTGTCGATCAGGTCGTCACCGACGTCCCGGCCGATCTGAGGCCACTGCCGATCCCATGCGGACTGCTGCGGCTCGGTGAGCGCGCCGCGGCGGGACCGGAAGCTGGTGACCCGCGGATACAGCCGCGACCCCTTCCCGGATTCTTCTCGTGGGGTGGTGTCGGACTCGATGCTCGACTCGGCCACAGGCTCGGCCGAGGTTTCCTGGTCGGGGTGGTTCACCGCACCATTGTCACGTATGTCCGCGAGTACGGGCCGACTTGGGCGGTTGCAGTCGGTCGATAATCTGGACGATTTGGTCCGATTCGACGGTGCCGAGCAGGGTTTTCGCGGCATCATGGCTGGTGACAGCGTTCCCGATCCTCCGATCGGGCATCGGCGTCGTCGGTCACGGACCAGGGGGAAAGCGGGGGAGAACACAGTGGTGGGCACGTGCGAACTGCTGCATCGGGTCGGCTCCGACGTCGGTGGGGCGGCGCGGCAGGCGGCGTCGGACCTCGCGGCGCCGATCCGTATCCAGGTAGCAGGACGGGCCGGTGTCGGCCGCAGTTCGGTGGTGCGACTCCTCGAACAGGCGGGGTGGGACGCCGTCGACATGTCACTCGTCGAGACCTCACCGGTGGACGCACCCGGCAGCGACGATCCGACGCTCGACGGTGACGTGATCGTCTACGTACTGTCCGGTGCGCCGCGCACCCCCGACGTCGCGGCACTGCGGGCCGCACCGGCCGGGGTCACCGTCGCGGTCGTGGGCAAGGCGGACCTGCAGCGGTCGTGGGCGGAGGCGACCCGGATCGCCGTCGAAACCGAATCCGGGACCGGGGTGCCGACGCTGCCGCTCGTCGCGCACGACGCCGCCGCGTCCGGTGGTGAGGACGGGCGGGCACGTGCCCTCGACGCCGTCGCCACCGCGGTCCGCACGGCGGGTGCCTACCGCGCCCGGTCGGCGCTGACGGCCCTCGCCGAGGCCGCGGCCCGCGGGCCGGACCGGGACGTCCTCGAGAACTATCTGCGCAGCGCCGAGGCCGCCCGGCTGCGCGCGGCCTCGGCCACGGTGGCCGGAGACGGTGCGGCGGGTCGGCGGCGCCGCGAGCTCGCGGCACGGGTGCGCCCGTGACGCCGGACCGGTCGGACCCGCCCTGGTTCCCGCTCGACGCGCAGCGGGTCGTCGAACGCTGGGATCCGGACGGGCTGCAGCGGTGGCGAGACCGGACCTCGGGCGGGCGGGCCGTACACGTCGTCGCGGTACCCGGCATCGACGCCGGCCCGGTCCTCTCGGCGCTGGCCGGGCAGGACCCGGTGACCGACGCCCGGGACGGCGGCGCCGCCGTCGTCGTGCCGGTGCTCGACGGGGCGTCCGTGCTCGGACGCGACGAACTGGCCGCGCTCGATGAGGCCGCCGCCGGCGTCGAACACGTGCTCTTCGTGCTCACCGACGTCGGCGAACCGGGCCGTGACGCCGTGCACCGTCGTGACGAGGAACTGCTCCGGGCGCACCACACCCGATATGCGGACGCGCGGATCCTGACCGATGTCGACGCGTTGACGGCCGCCGTGTCCGACGCACTCGCCGCCGATCCCGCCACGACCGCCGACCGGGGCGACCGGCGGGCGGTGTCGGTGCTGCTCACCCGGACGTGCCGTCGGATCGGGCAGGTGGCGGACGCCCTGCGCGCCGGCAACGACACCGGCACCGTCGAGTTGCGGGCCCGACGCGCGCGGCTCGTCGCAGCCCGGGACGGCGGACGCGTCGAACGGTCCGCGGAGCTGCGGGCCGAGGTGCAGCGGGCCCGGATGGACCTGCTGCACGAGGCGGGTGCCCGGGTGCGTGCGGTCGCGGCGACCGCCCGCGCGGAGATCGACCGGGCCGGACGCGTCGAGTTGCGGGACTACCCGGTCCGGATGGCGGAACTGTCGCGGGCGGCGGTCGCCGACGTCGACGCCGTGGTGTCGCCGCGACTCGCGGACCTCGCCGTCCGGGCCGGTACGTCGGACCTGCCGCCGGCCGCGGCCCCGCCGATCGAGCTGGGGTTCGCGGGTCCGGAACCGCGGCACCGGGGTGTCGAGGACCGGGTGATGGTCGTCGTCGGTGCGTCCGCCGGTGTCGGATTGGGGCGTCTGGCGGTCACCCCGATCGCGATGGTCCCCGCCCTGGACATCGCGACGATCCCGGTCACCCTCGCGCTCGGCGGGGCGGCCGCGTGGGGGATAGCCCGGTCGCGCCGGCTGGCCGCGGACCGGGCGCACGTGCGGCAGTGGGCGGCCGAGGCCACCGCGCACCTGCGGGCGCAACTCGAACAGCGGGTGCTGGGCCGGATCCTGGAAACCGAGGCGGCCGTCGGCGCACGGATCCTCGCGGACGGGCGGGCCGCCGGACTCACCGCCGACGAGGAACTCGCCGCCGTCGACGCCGAACTGCGCCGGCTCGCCGCGCAGCGCACCGGGCGGATCGGCTCGTGTGAGCGGGATCGGGCCGCACTCGCCGCCGTCCTCGCGTCGCTCGGGGACCGGACGGAACCGGATGCGGCCGCGGTGCGTCCAACCCCGTGACGACAGTTGCACGGCCCCGAACGGGAGACATCATGATCACGACGGACGAGTTGACGGGCGACCTGGCGACCCTCGACCCGGGCACCTTCGACACCGACGCGGACGCCGTCCGGTTGACGGAGCTCCAGTACGACATCGACGGCGACGGCATCCTCGACACCGTCACGTTCGAGGCGGGTGACACGCTGGTCGTCGCGACCGACGTCGACGGGGACGGGGACGCCGACCACGTCACGATGGTGGGAGGCGCCGGCGGGTATGCGGCCTGGGAGTTCCATCGGGACGCCGACGGCGGCCACCGGTGGGAGCAAGTCGACGACGGCCGTCTGGACGACTGACCGAATAGGTGGGTGAGCTGCCGGTATCGGTGACCGGACCGGTCTGAATCGTTCCTGTGACCTATCCGACGACACCCGGTTCCCCCGAGTTCGACGCGCGGCGTTAACCTCTATTCAGGACACCCGGCACCCGTGTCCTTCGTTCTTTGTCCGCGGTGGCATACGCGGGCGGCAGGCGGAGTGGGCGGGCTGCACCCCGCAGAGAGGGGGAAGTCGGATTCGACCCATCGGCCCCACATGATGCGGGGGCTGTCGTGGTCTATCCGGTTCCCGGCCCCACCCCAGGAGAGTTTGATGACCTCAGCGACCATTCCCGGTCTGAACGGAACTGACGACACGCTTCCCACTGAGCATGCTGAGCTGCTCGCCTGGGTTCGCGAGGTGGCCGAGCTGACCCAGCCCGACCGTGTCGTCTTCGCCGACGGTTCCGACGAGGAGTGGGACCGTCTGACCACCAAGCTCGTCGAGGCCGGGACGTTCACCCGACTGAACGACGAGAAGAAGCCGAACTCGTTCGTCGGTAACTCCGATCCGTCGGACGTCGCCCGCGTCGAGTCGCGCACCTACATCTGCTCGCGCGACGAGATCGACGCCGGCCCCACCAACAACTGGATGGACCCGGCCGAGATGCGCGGCCTGATGACGGGCCTGTACAAGGGCTGCATGCGCGGACGCACCATGTACGTCGTGCCGTTCTGCATGGGCCCGCTCGGCGCCGACGACCCGAAGCTGGGTGTCGAGCTCACCGACTCCGAGTACGTCGTCGTGTCGATGCGCATCATGACCCGCATGGGTTCGGCCGCGCTCGAGAAGCTGGGCACCGACCGCCCGTTCGTGAAGGCGCTGCACTCCGTGGGTGCGCCGCTCGCCGACGGCCAGGCGGATGTTCCCTGGCCGTGCAGCGACACCAAGTACATCACCCACTTCCCCGAGGACCGCGAGATCTGGTCCTACGGTTCCGGCTACGGCGGCAACGCGCTGCTCGGCAAGAAGTGCTACTCGCTGCGTATCGCGTCGGCCATGGCCCACGACGAGGGCTGGCTGGCCGAGCACATGCTGATCCTCAAGCTGATCTCGCCGGAGGACAAGGCTTACTACGTCGCCGCGGCGTTCCCGTCGGCGTGTGGCAAGACCAACCTGGCGATGATCCAGCCGACCATCCCCGGTTGGCGCGCCGAAACCCTCGGCGACGACATCGCGTGGATGCGTTTCGGTGAGGACGGCCGCCTGTACGCGGTCAACCCGGAGTTCGGTTTCTTCGGCGTCGCGCCGGGCACCAACCACGAGTCCAACCCGAACGCCATGAAGACCGTCGAGGCCGGCAACACGCTGTACACCAATGTGGCGCTCACCGACGACGGTGACGTGTGGTGGGAGGGCCTCGACGGGACCCCCGAGCACCTCGTGGACTGGAAGGGCAACGACTGGACCCCCGAGTCCGGCGAGAAGGCCGCCCACCCGAACTCGCGCTACTGCACCCCGATGTCGCAGTGCCCGATCCTCGCCCCCGAGTGGGACGACCCGCAGGGTGTGCCGATCTCGGCGATCCTGTTCGGTGGCCGCCGCAAGACCACGGTTCCCCTGGTCAGCGAGGCGTTCGACTGGCAGCACGGCACCTTCCTCGGTGCGACGCTGTCATCCGAGCAGACCGCGGCCGCCGAGGGCAAGGTCGGCGCCGTCCGCCGCGACCCGATGGCCATGATCCCGTTCATCGGCTACAACGCCGGTGACTACATCAACCACTGGATCACCCTCGGCAAGAACGCCGACGCGGACAAGCTCCCCAAGATCTTCTACGTGAACTGGTTCCGTCGCGGCGACGACGGCCGCTTCCTGTGGCCCGGTTTCGGTGAGAACTCCCGCGTGCTCAAGTGGATCATCGACCGCATCGAGCACAAGGCCGACGCCGTCAGCACCCCGATCGGCTACGTGCCGACCGCCGCCGACCTCACCCTCGACGGCCTCGATGTCGACGCCGCCGACGTGAACGAGGCCCTGGCCGTCGACGTCGACGAGTGGAAGGCCGAGATCCCGCTCATCGAGGAGTGGCTCGAGTTCCTCGGCGAGAAGGTGCCGTCGGGTGTCCGCGACGAGTTCGAGGCCCTGAAGCAGCGCCTGGGCTGATCCGCCCGTTCGTGATGTGACCGAATGTCACATCGGTTCAGTTGGACTGAACCGATGTGACATTCGGCGTTTCAGGGGGTGGGGGTACGGCGGGATCGGTGCACACACGACGCCCTTCTGCGTATACGTTCGTATGTGAGTGGACCCGATGACATGCGGACGTCGACAAGATGGTGCAATAACACCAACCGATACAGACACCGACCCGGCAGCGAGCCGTGGCCACGAGGAGGATCCGGCATGGGGATCTACAACAACGTCACCGAACTGGTCGGACGCACCCCGCTGGTGCGCCTGAACCGTGTCACCGAGGGCGCCGGCGCCCAGGTCGTGGCGAAGCTCGAGTTCTACAACCCGGCCAACAGCGTCAAGGACCGTATCGGTGTCGCGATCATCGACGCCGCCGAGGCGTCCGGTGAACTGCAGCCCGGCGGCACCATCGTCGAGGGCACGTCCGGCAACACCGGTATTGCGCTCGCGATGGTCGCGGCGTCCCGCGGCTACAAGGCGATCTTCACGATGCCCGAGACGGCATCCACCGAACGTCGGGTGATGCTGCGCGCGTACGGCGCCGAGATCGTCCTCACCCCCGGCGCCGAGGGCATGGCCGGTGCCGTGAAGAAGGCCGAGGAGATCGTCGCGCAGACCGACAACGCCGTCCTCGCCCGCCAGTTCGGGAACCCCGCGAACCCCGACGTCCACGCCCGCACCACCGGCGAGGAGATCTGGGCCGACACCGACGGCGCCGTCGACATCTTCGTCGCCGGCATCGGCACCGGCGGCACCCTCACCGGCACCGGCCGCACCCTCCGCAAATACAAGCCGGAGGTCACCGTCGTCGGTGTCGAACCCGCCGACTCACCCATCCTCACCGGCGGCAACCCCGGCCCCCACAAGATCCAGGGCCTCGGCGCCAACTTCGTCCCCGACGTCCTCGACCGCGACATCTACGACGAGATCATCGACGTCCAGTTCGACGACGCCATCACCACCGCCCGCAGCCTCGGCACCGACGAAGGCATCCTCGGCGGCATCTCCGCCGGCGCCAACGTGTGGGCGGCACTGCAACTCGCCAAGCGCCCCGAGAACGCCGGCAAGACGATCGTCGTCGTCGTCCCCGACTTCGGTGAGCGCTACATCTCCACCCCACTGTTCGAACACATCCGAGGCTGAAAACCATGACCGTCCTGCGCACGATCCGGGAAGACCTCCAGGCGGCACGAGGCCACGACCCGGCCGCGCGCAGCGACGCCGAGAACGCCGTCGTCTACTCCGGACTGCACGCCATCTGGTCGCACCGGGTCGCGCACCGCATGTGGGCCGTACCCACACTGCGCGGCCCGGCACGCGTCCTGTCGCAGTTCACCCGATTCCTCACCGGCATCGAAATCCACCCCGGCGCCACCATCGGCCGACGCTTCTTCATCGACCACGGCATGGGCGTCGTCATCGGCGAAACCACCGAAATCGGCGACGACGTCATGATCTACCACGGCGTCACCCTCGGCGGCCGCTCCCTCGCCAAAACCAAACGACACCCCACCATCGGCAACCGCGTCACCATCGGCGCCGGCGCCAAAGTCCTCGGCCCCATCGTCATCGGTGACGACAGCGCCATCGGAGCCAACGCCGTCGTCACCCGCGACATCGCCCCCGACCACATCGCCACCGGCATCCCCGCCTCCATGCGACCCCGCAAGAAACACGAACAACTCGTCGACCCGACGTCCTACATCGACCCGGCCATGTATATCTGAGGTTTGCCCGAATTCCGGGACCTCCTGGATGTTTCAGCTGAAGGGTCCCTTCGTTCGCTCCTGGCGCACGAAGGGACCCTTCAGCCCGTTTCCGGCGATGGCGTGGCACGATAATGCCGATCCTCACGCTTGTCCGTGGGGATCGTTTCGGGGAGCCACATCGTGTACGGAGGGAACAATATGAAGCTTCGCAAGACGAAGAAGGTTGCGGCGAGTGTGGTCGCGTCGGCAGCGATGGTCGCGGGTCTCGCGGTTGCCGGAACGGGCACCGCGGCAGCAGCCGACAGCTACAAGGGGCCGGAGCTCAAGGTCGAGCAGGGCGACTTCGACGGCAAGAACGTCGAGCTGACGCTGACGAACCCGAACGTGTGGGACTCGATCGGCGACGGTTCCAGCTGCACGTCGGCGCTGCTCGACGGTGCGCAGGGCCTCGAGGCGTTCGTCGCCTACAACAACAAGGACTTCGGCAAGCTCATCGACATCATGCTGTCGCCGGGCCTGCGTCTCGGCCCCGCGGCGAGCAACGGCATCACGAGTCACGGTCCGAACTCCGACACCAAGACCGTCAAGGTCGACAACGGCGTCTACATCTACCTCGGCACCTGCGGCGGCATCAAGTCCCTCGAACCGGGCAACGTCGGTGTCTCCCTCAAGCCGGTCATCGTGCCGTCCGGTATCGGCAGCATCGAGCCGGGCCTCGCCTTCGGCAGCACCGTCCTCGAGTCCGGGGCCGACCTCGCGGCTCTGCTCCCGCTGCTCGGCTCGCTCGCCGGTGGCGCGGGCGCCGGCAGCTAGTCTGCACCTTTCTCGTATCAGCTGAAGGGGTCCTTCGTTCACGGCGAACGAAGGACCCCTTCAGCTGTGTGTGGGTGGCGGAACGTTCCGCGGAGAAGTACCCTTGAATCAGGTTTGATTGAACTGATTCAAGGGGTGTGGTGATGTCGGGGATCGGTGAACGAATCGTCGAGGCGCAGGGGCGGGCGAGGCTGAGTCAGCGCGCGCTTGCCGACGAAACAGGGATCTCGCAGCCCACGCTGTGTCGGATCATCGCGGGTGCACGCGAGCCGAAGACGAACGAATTGCTTGCAATCGCGATCGCTACGGGATGCACGGTGGGGGAGATCACCGGTCGGTCTAAGGTCGCCGAACGTGTTCAGATGGCGGCCCGGGCCACGAACGGCGCGAGTATGGAACAGATGCGGCGAGCGCTGCTCCACTACCTCGAACTCGATGCGTATCTCGACGATCAGGGAATCGCAGTAGCGCGATGAGTGCAGAGACAGAAGGCGCAGTTGCCGCTCGGCAGTTCCGTAGGGATCACCATCTGGGGACGCAGCCACTCGGCGATCTGATCACCATCATCGAGCAGACAACGGGTATCGACGTCGCGGTGCTCGATGCCGGGCCGGACGAGCACGGTCTGACGATGCGAGACCCGGCGCGCGGTGCCGTCTTCGTTGCGGTTGCTCGTACCGACCGGCCTATGCGCCAGCGCAGTACGCTAGCCCACGAGTTGGGGCACATCCTGTTCGAGGATTGGACCACGCAGCCGGTCGGGAGCGCGGGGCCGAGGCCGTACGAGGAGATCAGGGCGGACGCCTTCGCCAGGCATCTCCTCATCCCGGTCGAAGGATTGGCAGAGGTCCTGAGAGCGTCCACCGGGCTGGACGTAGACACCCTGTCATTGGTCGTCCAACGTTTCGAGGTCTCTCCGGCGGTGGCCGCGATCGCACTCGAGCAGGGCGGGTACATCGATCCGGCGACCAAGGACGCGTGGCGCAAGCTCACGACACCGGGGTTGGCGGGGAGATACGGCTGGTCGGACCAGTACCGTGCGCTGCAGCACGACTCCATGCAGGCCCGCGCCCCGCAGCGTCTCCTGGCTCGTGCGATCGAGGGATACATCGAGAACGTCGTGTCGCCGCAGACCATCGCAGCACTACGGAGGGTCGACGCTCGTGAGGTGGAGGACGAGTTGCGTAGCGTGGGTGTCGAGCCACGCCCGCTGACGGCTGACTGGGGGGATGCGTCCGCGCTGCCGGCAGTCGACGTGGACCTCAGCGAACTCGACATGCTCGAGGATCCGGGCTGTTGAGCACGCGGCCGATCATCGATGCCGGCCCAGCGCTCAACTTTCTCGCCATCAACAAGGAACGGCTCCTGTTCAGCGTGCTCGGGCAGATCAGTACCCCCGAAACAGTCGAGCAGGAGGTCCTCCGGTACGCCAGATCGGGGACTGGCACGCGATTCGCTCGGGTCGAGTCGGTGTGGAACAAATTGACGCCGAAGTGGATTCAGGTCATGTCCGACGACGTCGTACCCGATCTCGACGCTGCAGTGGCGCGTATCAGTGGGCTGCCGCTGGTGCAGCGTAGGGGGAGCGCTAAGGACCTCGGCGAGCTGATGGTGATCGCCCATGCCGTCGTGGCGGCAGAGGCCGGCCGACAGGTGACGGTGATCATCGACGATCAGGACGGTGCCCGCACCGCGACGGTCGAGATGCGGCGACTGGAACGGCTACGGCAACAGGGAACACAGTGCGGGTCCATCACCCTGGTGAACACCGGCACGATCCTTCAACGCGCCGCGGGCGGTGAGTACCTGCCCGACAAGGGCGTGATGCGGGACGTGTACCGAAGACTCAGGGAGTGCGACGACGGCCTGCCGCCGATCGAGCGGACTCCGCTGCTCTCCACGGAACTCTGGAGGTGAGACGGGCCGGTCCGTTGCCCGGACCGGCCCATCATCGGATCACACTTCGAACACCTTCATGACCTCGTCGCCGTAGTCGTTGATGACTTTGACCGCGATCTTGCCGGTGTCGGGCTTGACGAACGGCCGCGATGTGGTCGAGTACAGGCTCGACCACGAGTCCGCGTCGATGTCGGCCCGCAGTGCGGTTTTCAGCCGCTTGTACGGGTCGTTGCCGCCGGTGAAGTAGCAGTGCCGGACGAAGAACGACTCCTCGTTGTAGTTGGTGTCGATCATCCACAGCGCGATGCGTCCGGTGTCGTTGCTGCGCACCTCGCCGGTGGTGGGGTCGTAGACGTCGACGCCGAGCAGGTCGACGACGATGTCGCCGGTATCCGTGGTGTGCAGTTCGATGTCGGGTTCACCGAAGACGGTGAACAGGTTGCCGGCGCCGGTCTTCTTCAGGTCCTCACCCATGAGCAGATCGGAGTTCATTCGCACCATCAGGACCGGGATGCGGCCGAGTTTGCGTTCGCCCGCGACGTTCGCGAAGCTCTCGTCGCTGGCGGCGACTGTGATGCCGTCGTCCTCGGTGACTCCGGTGGCCTGCGGATCGAACGAGAAGCCGAGGATGCACAGCAGATCGACACTGCTGTCCCGGATCGCTTCGCGGGCAGCGTTCTTCACGAACTGCGGGTCGACGGTTCCGTACTGCGGGCCGATCGCGAGTGCGACACGTCCCGACGCGGTGCTGTCGCCGCCGGGGCGTTCGCCGACGGCCTGCACGTACTCTCCGGCGTAGCTTTCGACGAACGCAAACGTGATGCGCTCGTTCCGCTTTCCGTTCTGGATGCCGGCCTTGGCGAGGTTGTCGAGGATCGACCGCTCGAAGTCGGGGTTCTCGGGATCGGTAGCGGCCTTGGCTGTGCTGATGGTGTCGCGGTCCTCTTCGGCTACATCGCCGGGGAAGGAGATCGACCGGTGTGGTGACAGGCTCTCGACGGTGAACGGTCCGGTGACACGGACCTTCTTCTTGTCCTCGTAGGGGCGGTCGTAGAGGTACTCGAAGTCGGCGTGACGTTTGATTGCGGCGTCGATCTCTTCGCGGGACATACCCTCGACGATGTCAGGGTTGTTCGAGATCGACTTGAGCGTGACGTGCTGGACGCGCTCGTACACGAAGCCGTATCGAATGTCGTGGCCGGCAGACTGATTCGGGGCCGCAGGCTTGCCGCTCAGCGCGGCTTCCTTCGCACGCCCCTCCGTGGAATCGGCCATGAGGTAGTACGGGAACTTCGCCCCCATCAGACGCTGACGCGCCAACGCCAGCGCGACCCGGGACGTGTCCATCGTGATCCAACGTCGGCCCCACTGCTCGGCGACGAAAGCCGTTGTGCCCGAACCGCAAGTAGGATCGACGACAAGATCGCCGGGATCGGTACACATGAGCATGCAGCGCTCGATGGCCGTGGAGTCCGTCTGTACCACGTAGATGGGTTTGCCTGAGAAGCCGCGCTCGCCGAGGCCCAGCCAGACGTTGGTGAAAGAGATGTATGGGAAGTCGTCCAGGTACCGCTTGTATTCAAGTGTATTGCCAAGCCGGACAAGACGTCCGGCATGCCGCAGGTTTTCAACACCGTGAGGGGTTGTCTTCCAATGGGAATTGCTCGGAGGACGGTGTGTGCGACCTTCGAACTCGACCTCGAACGAACCCTCTTTCGTGACGCCTGTGCTGATCAATGGAGTTCCGTCGAGAATGCGTCCGCCATCGACCCGGCCGGCCTTCTTCTCCGCAGCAGTCATCGATCGAATAGTTCCGTCGGCGAGTTCGACGGCTGTATAGCCACTTGTGCCCTGGCCGCCATAGATCTTCGGATCATGTAGTTGGTGGTACTTCAGCTTCTTCGTGTCACGCGCATACCAGAGGATCAAGTCGTAGACGCCATCCAAGGCTGCCGAACTGAACCCACCCGTTTTCGTGAAGACGATCTGGCTGACGAAGTTCTCACTCCCGAAGACCTCGTCCATCAAACTTCGCACGAGGTGCACGTTCTCGTCGCCGATCTGCACGAAGCAGGATCCGCTCTCGGTGAGCAGGTCTCGTGCGACGATCAGTCGGTCCCGCAGATAGGGCAGGTAGGAGTGGATGCCGAGTTCCCAGGTGTCGCGAAAGGCCTTGATCTGCTCGGCTTCTCGGGCCGCATCTTCGAGTTTGCCGTCCTTGACGTCCCGCTTGCGTGCCGAGGCCTGCCAGTTGGAGCCGAATTTGATGCCGTACGGCGGGTCGAGGTAGACCATCTGCACCTGGCCGCGCAGCCTCTCGCGCTCCGCGAGCGAGGTCATTGCCTGCAGTGAGTCGCCGAGGATCATCCGGTTGGACCAGTTGGCCTGATGCTCGTAGAACTCGATCTGCGACAGCTCGTCGAGACCGTCGAATTCGTCGAACAGCGACAGTTCCGGTTCGTCCTCGGGGCGTTCGGCGGTGCGGCGCAAGTTCTCCACGAGCACCCGTGGGTCGATCTTCTCCTGAATGTAGATCGGCGGCGCATCCACGACCAGATCGTCAGCATCCTGCTGGTCCTTGCCGCGCCATACCAACTGTGGGTCGAGACTTGGATCACGCTGATAGCGAACGGGTTCGAGCTTCTGTGAGCTGTGGTCGACGAAGTCGTGTGCGTCGGCGGTCGGAATGTTGGTCCGCTTGTCCTGATGCTGGATCGCATCCACCGGGGTCGGTCCGGTCGACTTGCTGTTACGCGCCACGCTGCACCTCGTTGAAATCCAATAGATCCGGGTTGCCGATGATCGGCTGGTCGTCGTAGAGACGCGCGATCGCGTCGTTCAGGTCGGCGCGGGCCGCGGTCATGTCGGTGATCTCGACATACCCCCACCTGCCGAACCCGCCGTGGTTGTTCACCGCCGGGCACCACTGATCCCGCGCGGTGCGCGCCTTCTCCCGCGTCGGGCCGGGACTCTTCTGTCCGCCGGAGACCTCGACGATCAGATGCCGGTCGAAGTCCTCGCCCTCGACACGCTGCAATCGCAGCAGGAAGTCCGGGACATAGGAATGGCTGCGTCCGTTGTGTACGTACGGGATCTCGAATCCCAAACGGTCGTTCTTTGCGTACGCCGCGACCCTCGGATGCAACTCGCACTGCAGCGCGAGAATCTGCTCCCACGTATTTCCGTCGATGCCGTCGAGCACGACGTGGCTGACCTCCGACTTCTCCGTCGGTTCTGCGTGCTTGCGGGTGAGGAACCGGATGTCGGCGGTGGAGCCGACCGGGTCGAACCGGCGCAGCACCGCGCGTAGACGTCCGCGTCGGCTGCTCTCCTGCACGGAGATCGCGTTGACGATGTCCTCGCAGGCGCGGGCCCGCAACTGCGTCGAGGTGACCAGGCTGCCGACACTGCAGCCGTCTCGGACCGCGACGCAGTCCGTCAGCCACCGCTGTGCGATCCGGACGAGCTGCGGGAATCGCCACGGCGCACGATTGTCACCCTCCTGGAAGTGCCTCTCCAGCAAGTGTTTCGCGAGAGCGAAGGCGATCTCCTGCCGTCGGATCGCATGCGGATCGGTGTCCTCGACCCGTTCTGCCGAGCCGACGACACCCTCGACGTCGGTCCGGGTCGGAACCTCGTTGACGCCGATCACGAACGTCGGGAGGTCGGTCGTGTCGAACAGCAGTTCGGGGTCGGGAACCTCCATGCGGTAGCCGTCGAGTCGCGGGAACTCGATCCGCAGATGCTCTCGTCCCTCGAGTGAACGCACCTCGAGTGCGGGAGGTTTCGGCGTCGGTTCCTTCACCACGCGATCGGAGGGGATGAAGGCGAACGGGATTCCGTAGACGTTCGCGTACTCGGGTTCGAACAGACCCTCGTCGTTCACGTCGTACGAGCGGCGGCGCAGACCGCGACCGACCACCTGCTCGCACAGCAACTGACTGTTGAATGCGCGGATACCGAGAATGTGGGTGACGGTGTTCGCATCCCAGCCCTCGGTGAGCATCGCGACGCTCACCACGCAGCGCACGCCGGCACCGAGCAGTCCAGGTTTGCCGACCGTGTTCATCACCTCACGCAGGATGTCCTCGTCGGTGATTTTCTCCGTGTCGGCGCCGGGGTGGTCGAGCCGATACTGCGCCTTGAACGCCTCGATCTCCGCGGCCGCTGCGGTCTTGAAGTCACCCTTGAGTGCCTCGCCGGACTCGAGTTGCGCCGAGTCGACCAGGATCGTGCGGGGCCGAGCCAACGGCGCACCGTTCTCGACATTGCTGAACAGCGTGAGTTGTCCGGGGCGGTGGACGGTGGTGCCGTCGATCTCGATGTCGGTTCCAGCAATCCAGCCGTACACCAGCTTGGACACGACGGTGTTGGGGCACACCACGATGAAGACCGGTGGCGTCTGGCCGAGCGGTGCCAGTTCACGCTGCCAATGCTCGTACGAGCGCTGGTAGCTGGTGTACAGGCTGCGCAGAGCACCCTCGAGGACTTCCGGGGGAATCCAGCCGGTATGAGTATCCTTGCCGGACTTGCGTTTCGGAAGATCTTTGCCGACGTGCGACCACAGGTTGAGGTAGGTGACCAGTTCGCCGGCTGCATCGTCGTCAACGGGAGTCCGCGGCACCTTGACGATGCCGGCCTCGATGGCGTCCATCAGTGAGAAATCGCTGACGGTCCAGGGGAAGATGAACCCCTCCTGGTAGCCGGATCCGGACAGGTAGAACGGCGTCGCAGACAGGTCGTAGACCTGCTTGACCCCGAGTTTGCGGGTGATCGCCTGAATTCCTTTGAACCAGACACGCGCCTCGACGTTCGCGTCTGTTTCGTCCTTCGACAGCTTGCCGGTGCCGACGGGCTTGTCCTGGTAGCAGTGATGCGCCTCGTCGTTGAGTACGAGGATCTCTCCCTTGACGGAACCGAAGCCGCGGAGGACTCGCGCGACTATCGCGTCGGGCGTTTCCTTGAAAGGGTCCTCGGACTTGCCGGCCAGCAGCACCTTCCGTGTGGTTGCGCTGACACCCTTGATCTCCTTGGCATCCCGAGGCAGGAAAGCGTGATAGTTCGTGACGATGATCTGGGCCTGTGTGAGCGCACCCTGCAGATCGGCGGGGATGAGGTCGCGGGCCGAGTAGTAGTTGCCCGGGTCGCTGGGTTGCAGCACCCGCAGACGATCGCGGATCGTGATACCTGGTGCGACGACGAGGAACTTGTTCGTGAACCGTGCATCGCGCGGTGCGAAGGCCTTGTTCAGCGTCTGCCACGCGATGAGCATCGCCATGACCACGGTCTTGCCCGATCCCGTGGCCATCTTCAGGGCGACGCGGGGCAGGCCGTTGTTGTGCTCGTCATTGGCCTCGGCAAGTCGTTGCCGCCAATCGTTGTACCCGTGACGGCCGGCGACCTCGGCAAGGAAGATCGCGGTCTCTGCGGCTTCACGCTGGCAGAACAGGACACGGTTGTCGCGGGTGGGGTCGGCCCAGTGCTGGAGCAGTTTGCGGCTGATCGGCGTCGCGCGTTCGTAGTCGCGTTGGCGCCACTGCGCGACATCCCGGCGCAGGCTGTTGATCAACGTGTTGCGTTCGGTGCGCTCCCGAGTTCCGAGATCGAACTGTTCCTGGACGCCGACCCCACGCTTCCGAGTCGGTGCGATCGGAATGAACGACTCGCTGGGACGACGACCATCGGCGATCTCACCCGTCGGACCGAAATCACCCACGACGAAGTGCTGCGCGGGCGGCTCGTACGGAGAGTTCAGGATCGGATTCTCGATCGCCTCGGACACTGGAACACCCCACCTTGCCGCCGTCTATAGACGGCACTCGACAACGGGGTGGATTTTAGCCATCTATAGATGGTCGACCTCGGGCGGATCGCTCGGAAGCCTCGTTCGAGTGTCTGATTCCGTCGTCGAGAAACAGCTCGCGGCGATCCTCGGCCGTCGGCTGCAACAACTGCGCGTGGCGAAGGGGCTCAGTCAGGACGCGGTCGCGAACGAAGCCGGAATCAGTCGGCAGCACTATCAACTGCTCGAGAGTGGCTGGGGCAAGCGTGAGGGGAAGACGCCGGCGAACCCGCGGTTGTCCACCCTGATCGCCCTCAGCAGGGTCCTCGATACGACCGTTCCCGCACTGGTGAACGACATCTTCGGCTCGCTCGACGCCGACGTTTACAGCTGAACGGTCCCTTCAGCTCTTTCCCGGGCCGGCCGGTAACGCCTGCAGCGTGCGGTGTCGGCGGGCGTCGAAGGGGACGATGGTGGCGACGGTGTGGGGGAGGTCGCTGACGAGTCCGGCGAGGTGGTCGGCGGTGCGGTCGTGGAGGAGGCGGCCGAGGAGGGGGCTGTAGGTGCGGCGGGGGAGGAGGATGCTGATTTCGGTGCGGGGTGCTTCGGTGCGGGCGATGAGTTTCAGGAGTGCGTGGCCGAGGCGGCGGTCGGGGCAGTCCATGACGTCGAGGGGGATGTCGAGGCTGCTGTTCTCCCATTGACGGGCGAGGTGGGCGGCGTGGGCGTCGTCGAGGGCGAAGTGGACGGCGCGGAGGCGGCTGGGGCGGAGGCTGCGTCCGTAGCGGAGGGCTTCGACGGTGGCGAGGTCGTAGGCGTCGACGAGGACGAGGACGACGTGGTTCGAGTAGACGGCGGGCGAATCGTCTTCGGTGTCATCGAGTTTGCGGAGTTCGACGGCTTCGTCGCGGTATTCACGGTTGAGGCGGATGAGGACGAACACGAGGGTGGGGAAGACGAGCAGGACGACCCAGGCGCCGTCGGTGAATTTGGCGACGGCGAACACGAGGACGACGATCGCGGAGGTGATGCCGGCGGCGAGGTTCGATGCGACACCCCACCGCCAGTGGGGACCGCGCACCCGCGAATGATGCCGGGCCATACCGAGTCCGGCCATGGTGAACCCGGTGAACACGCCGATCGCGTAGAACGGGACGAGGGAGTTGACGCGGGCGTCGGTGACGACGAGCAATACGATCGCGACGGCCGTCAACATGATGATGGCGTTGGAGAACACGAGGCGGTGGCCGCGTCGGCGCAGTTGGCGGGGCAGGAAGGCGTCGTCGGCGACGAAGCTGGCGAGGAACGGAAAACCGTTGAAACTGGTGTTGGCTCCGGTGAACAGGATCAGTGCGGTGGCGGTCTGCACGACGACGAACAGGATGTCGCCGAGGGTGCCGGACCCGAACACGATGCGGGCTTCCTGACTGATCACGGACGGGTAGCCGGAGAGGTACGGGGTGGCGTGGGTGAGGTAGGCGAGCAGGGAGACGCCGGCGACGAGGAACGCGAGGATCGATGCCATGACGACCAGGGCGCGTCGGGCGTTGGGGCCGGCAGGTTTACGAAAAGCGCTGACGCCGTTGCTGATCGCCTCCAGACCGGTGAGGGAGGTGCCGCCGTTCGCGAATGCCCGCAGGATCACCAGCACCGTCGCCCCCATGACGAGGCCGTCACCGTCACCGTGGCCGACGGGGACGGTCCCGGTCAGGGTCGTCGGATCGATCCGGTCGAGGGTGCCGAGCGCGGCGCGCACGACGCCGACGACGATGACGACGGCGATCGACGCGGTGAAGAAGTACATGGGGAATGCGAAGGCCCGACCGGCTTCTCGTAGTCCGCGCAGATTCCCGTACGCGAGGAGCAGCACGGCGCCGACGGTGATCTCGAGGCTGTACGGGCCGAGCGCCGGGATCGCGGACACCACCGCGACGGTGCCGGCCGCGGACTGCACGGCGACGGTCACCACGTAGTCGATGAGCAGGGCGACGGCTGCGATCTGGGCGATCCGGGGACCGAAGTTCTCCCGCGCGACGACGTACGAGCCGCCGGCGCGGGTGTACAGCATGACGACCTGCCGGTACGACAGGGTCAGCAGCAGCAGGATGACGAGGATGGCACCGGTGATCGGCAGCAACAGCACGAACGCCCCCATTGCGGCGAACGGCAGCAGTTCGATGAGCGCCTGTTCCGGACCGTACGCCGACGACGAGATGCAGTCCGGGGACAGCACCCCCAGCGCCGTCGTCTTCGACAGCCGTTCGTGGTGCAGGCGGGCAGTGGTGAGCGGCGGACCGAGGAGACGACACTTGATCCGGTAACCGAGCCTCTCGGGCAGGATGGGGTCCACGGCTGCTCCGTCCGATACGACGACCCGAACCGATGACGCTCCTTCCAGTTGTACTCGCGGCGGTCGGGGCCGGCACCCCGGATACGCGTCAGGCGCGGCCCCGAAATCCGGGACCGCGCCTGCACGGACGTCGTCCTATCCGGTGTAGCCGGGCGGCATGAGGACGGACTTGAGTTCGCAGTACGCCTCGAGGCCCTCCGGTCCGCTCTCGCGGCCGATGCCGGAGTTCTTGTAGCCGCCGAACGGGGAACCGGGATCGAACGCATACCAGTTGATGGCGTACGTGCCGGTGCGGATCTGCTTGGCGACCTCGATGCCCTTGTCGATGTCGGTGGTGTACACCGACCCGGCCAGGCCGTAGTCCGAGTCGTTGGCGATCGCGATGGCCTCGTCGAGGGTGTCGTAGGGGAGCACCGACAGGACGGGGCCGAAGATCTCCTCGCGGGCGATGGTCATCGAGTTGTCGACGTCCGCGAAGATCGTCGGCTCGACGAACCAGCCCGTGTCGAGGCCGGCGGGGATGCCGCCGCCGAGGACGACGCGGGCGCCTTCGGCCTTGCCCTTCTCGATGTAGCCGAGGATCTTGTCGCGCTGCTTCTCGGTGATGATGGGGCCGAGTTGGGCGCCCTCGTCGCCGGGGCGGCCGACGGGCATGAATCCGGCGAACTGCGTCATCGCCTCGAGGATCTCGTCGTAGCGGGACCGCGGCGCGAGGATGCGGGTCTGGCCGACACATGCCTGACCGGTGTTCATCAGGCCCGACATCACCAGCATCGGCATGGTGGCGGCGACGTCCATGTCCTCGAGCAGGATCGCGGCCGACTTGCCGCCCAGCTCGAGAGAGCAGCGCTTGAGCTGCTCGCCGGCGATCGCGGCGATGCGGCGGCCGACGGCGGTGCTGCCGGTGAAGGTGACCTTGTCGACGTCGGGGTGCGAGATCAGGTATTCGCCGGTCTCGGCGCCGCCGGGCACGACCGACAGGACGCCCTCGGGCAGGCCGGCCTCGGCGAAGATGTCGGCGATCTGGTTCGCGGCCAGCGGGGTCTCGGGGGCCGGCTTGAGGACGACGGTGCAGCCGGCGAGCAGAGCCGGGGCCAGCTTGTTGATCATCAGGAACAGTGGGACGTTCCAGGCGATGACGGCGCCGACGACACCGACCGGTTCACGGAGGACACGGGTCTGGCCGAACGGGCCGGTGCGGGTCTCCTCGAACGCGAACTCGGTCGCGAGACCGGCGTAGTAGTTCAGCGTCGCGAGCGACGGCATCTTCTGCATCATCTCGACGCCGCCCGCCGGGGCACCCATCTCGTCGGAGAGGGTGGCGATCAGGTCGGCGCTGCGCTCCTCGATGAGCTTGGCGACGTTGGCGAGGATCTCGCCGCGCTGGGCGGGCGACGTCTCGGCCCACGCACCCGACCCGAGGGCGGTGCGGGCCGCGGCGACGGCGGCGTCGATGTCGGCCGGGGCCGCGACGGGAACGCTGCCGACGCGCTCCTCGGTGGCGGGGGAGAACACCTCCAACCGCTGGTCGGTGGCCGGGGCCACCCATCGTCCGCCGATGAAGAGTTTGTCGTAGTCGGTCATCAGTTCATCCCTCGCTCGTGTGGAGTGCCCTGGGTCACACTAGAACACGTTACAGGTCGAGGGAACAGGCCGGCCGGTCAGGCGTCGTCGATCGCGGCCAGTCCGGCGCCCGAGAGGGTGCCGAGCACCCCGAGTTCGGCGGGGGCGAGCCGCAGATCGTGCAGGAACGACAGCCGGGCGTGTGCGGCGGCGGACGCCGTCATCGGCTCCCACAGCGCCGGACCGGACTGCGCGAACCCGCCGCCGATCACGACGACGTCCACGTCGAGCAGGGCCGCGGCCGACGCGAACGCCCGCCCCAGCGCGATCCCGGCCCGCTCGAGCGCCGCCGCCGCGGTGGGCTCGCCGAGTTCCGCGTCGACGGCCAGGTCGGCGCCCGTCGCCCCGCTCCACCCGTTCGCCCGCGCCCAGCGCAGCGCCCCCGAACCGCTCGCGACGGCCTCGAGGCAGCCGACGGCGCCGCAGCCGCAGCGGTCGTCGGCGTCCGGCACCACCATGTGCCCGATGTGGCCGGCGTTGCCGGTGCGGCCGCCGTCGATCCGGCCGCCGCGGATCAGCCCGCCCCCGACACCCGTCGACACCACGACACCGAGCAGATCCGGGATGCCCCGGCCCGCACCGAGCCGATGTTCCGCGTACGCGGCGGCGGCCCCGTCGAGCACGAGCCGCACGGACGCGTCCGGGAAGAGTCCGCGGACGGCGTCGACCAGCGGGAACCCGTCACACCACTGCCTGATGTTGAGCGGCGCGACCACACCCGCGACGGTGTCGACCGGTCCGGCCGACGCGATCCCCACCGCCGTCACCGTCTGCCCGTCCGCCACTTTTCGTAACAGGCCCGCGCACGCGTCCCACACCCCGGACGCCGGTGTCGGGACGGTGACCGGGTCGTCGAGGGTGCCGTCCGGGCGGACCCGGGCCGCCGCCATCTTGGTGCCGCCGACGTCGAGGGCGAGTGCGGTCATGCGCTCGAGGCTAGTCCGCTCAGCGCTTGCGCAGCACCAGGACGAGATTGCTGACCAGCACCTCCCGCAGCACCGGGATCTTCACCATCCACCACGCCCAGCGCGGGTGGTAGCGCGGGAACGCGGCCAGGACGTCGCCTCCGGTCTGTGTTCGCGCCCAGCGCAGCCCGTCCTTCGCGCCGACGTCGAACAGGGACACCCCGAACCGGTTCTTCGGCTCCTTGCCCTGCGTGCGGGCGTACCGGCGGGCCGCGTACTCGCCGCCCAGGTAGTGCCACGGCCCGGTCTCGTGGCCGCCGAACGGCCCCCACCACAGCGTGTACGACAGCACCGTCAGTCCGCCCGGTCGGGTGACCCGCAGCATCTCCTCGGCCATCACCCACGGCTGCGCGACGTGCTCGGCGACGTTCGACGAGAAGCACACGTCCACCGATCCGGTGCGGATCGGCAGGGCCAGCCCGGACCCGCGGATCGAATCGCCGACGCTCAGTCCGGCCGCGTGCATCTCCGACGGATCCGGTTCGACGGGGACGTACCGGGCCCCGGCGGCGGCGAAGGCGTCGGCGAAGTAGCCGGGGCCGCCGCCGACGTCGAGGACGGTGGTGCCGGTGAGGTCGCGGTCGGTGAGCCCGCGGTGCAGGTCGCCGATCAGTTCGACGGAGTCACGGGCCAGGGCGCCGTAGAACAGGTCCGGATCGGTCTGTTCGTACCGGAAGTCACTCAGCAGTCCGAACGACCGTTTCAGGGTGGCGCGTCGGGCGAAATGTCGGGTCACGCGGGTCACGGGAGGAAACCTTACGGCTCGGCGAGCCGATAAGGTGTCTCGCAGGCGACCGTCCGAGCGGAGGCAGTGAGGAGGCACGCACGTGCGAGAGGTTCTCCTGCTGTGCTGGCGCGACACGGGGCATCCCCAGGGCGGCGGCAGCGAGCGGTACCTCGAGGAGGTCGGCGCCGGACTGGCCCGCCGAGGCATCACAGTCACCCTCCGCACCGCCGCCTATCCGGGTGCGCCCCGCGAGGAGATCGTCGACGGCGTCCGCATCGTGCGCGGCGGCGGACGCCTCACCGTGTACCCGCGTGCGCTCGCCGCGATCGTCGCCGGACGCCTCGGGTTCGGCCCGCTCGCCGGACTACGCCCCGACGCCGTCGTCGACACCCAGAACGGCATCCCCTTCTTCTCGACGGCGGTGACCGGCGCCCCCGTCACCGTGCTCGTGCATCACTGCCACCGCGAACAGTGGCCCGTCGCCGGCCGGCTCATGGGACGCGTCGGCTGGTGGATCGAATCGTGGCTGTCGCCGCGCGTGCACCGCGACAGCCAGTACCTGACGGTGTCGCTGCCGTCCGCCGACGAACTCGCCGACCTCGGTGTCGAACGTGACCGGATCGCGGTGGTACGCAACGGCGCCGACGCGATCCCGGACACCGTCACCCCCGGCGGCAGCCGCACCCGCACCCCGCATCCGAGCCTGTGCGTGCTGTCGAGGCTGGTGCCGCACAAGCAGATCGAGGACGCCCTCGCCGCCGTCGCGCAGTTGCGCCGCAGCATTCCCGGACTGCACCTCGACGTCATCGGCGGCGGCTGGTGGGAACACAACCTGCGCGAGCACGCCGACACCCTCGGCATCGCCGACGCCGTCACCTTCCACGGGCACGTCCCCGAGGGGCGGAAGCACGAATTACTGTCCCGCGCATGGGTGCACGTCATGCCGTCCCGCAAGGAAGGGTGGGGGCTCGCGGTCGTCGAGGCCGCCCAGCACGGGGTGCCCACCGTCGGCTACCGCAGCTCCAAGGGGCTCACCGACTCGATCGTCGACGGCGTCACCGGACTGCTCGTCGACGGTGGTGGTGAGCGTGTTGCGGCGCTCACGACGGCCGTCGACACCCTGCTGCTCGACCCGGACCTGCGCGCCGACCTCGGCGACAAGGCCCGCATCCGGGCGTACGAGTTCTCGTGGGAACAGACCGCCGCCGGGGTGCACGCGGTGCTCGCGGCGTCGGCGGAGGGCCGGCGAGTCTCGGGGCTCGTCAGCGTGCCCGACGCGACCAGCGTGTCCGGGTCCACCCCAGCCCCACGGCGCTGACGACCAGCATCCCCGCCCACACCAGGTGCGCGACCACGGCCGGCCATCGCGTCGGCGGCGGTGCGTGCGTGGCGTCCGGAACCCGGTACAGGGCTAGTTCGTCGTCCCCCCAGGCTTTTTCGAGCCGATCGAGGGTGCGCTGCGACTCCCCGATCGGTCCCGGCGTGGTGCGTTCGACGAGCACCCACCCGACGTGCTCGTCGGCGAGATCCCGCGGCGACGACCCCGCCAGCAACAGCTGTTCGACGCGGGACGCCCGCGCCCCCTCGCCCGCGACGGCCGACGCCTGTCCGACGACGAGCTGTCCGGTCTGCAGCACGTCCACCGGCAGCATCCGTGGCGCCGGATCGAGGACGGGGGCGTCCCCGCCGTACGGGAAGATGCGGAACATGCCCGCCGGGAGAACGGCGACGTCGCCGGAACCGTCCGTCGCGGAAAGGGTTTCGGCGACCCGCTGCCACGACGTCGGATAGTGGACGGGTCTCAGGGCGCCCCCCACCCCCCACACCAGGTCGGGTAGGGCCACCAGCACCACGGCGATCGCGGCGACCGGCGACGCGGCCGGCCGGGCGGTGCGCGCCGTGACGGCTCGTGCCCCCGCCGCCGCGGCCAGCGCGTACAGCGGCACCGCGAGCGCCACCCACTTCTGAGTGTCGCGCAGCAGCCCCGCCCCCGGCACCTGCCCGACGGCCCACTCGCCGGCCGTCAGCCCCCACCCCGTCGCCCCCAACGCCGGCAGCAGTACCGCGAGCGCGGCGAGCACCCCGAGCGTCGCAATCACCGGATGCCGCCGCCTGCGCCACAACGCCGGCAACCCACACGCGACCACCGCCAGCAACAGCACCGTCCCCACCAGCGCCCACCACGACGTCCGCGACCCCGGCACTGCGTCCGCATTCCAGATCCCGCCCAGACCGGCGACACTGCCGAGCGTCCCGAGTCCCGGCTCGGCGCGCGCCGCGAACGCCGCCACCCCCGCCGGATCCGATGTCGCCCCGGCCCCACCACCCGCCGCGAGCAGCGACACCGTCAGCCACGGCGCCGACGCGAGCAGCAGGCAGCACGCTGCCCGTGCGCCTTTTCGGTAGTCCCAGCTACCAAAAAGGCGCACAAGCAGCGCAGCTGCCAGGACCGCGGCCAGCAGGGCGCCGGTCGGGGTGAGGGCTGCCGCGGCGAGGCTCAGGGCCAGCGCCCACCAGCCGCCCGGTCGGCCGCGTCGGATCGCGACGGCCGCGCACACGATCCACGGCAGCGCCGCATAGCCGGTGAGCAGACTCCAATGGCCCTGCAGCAGCCGTTCGGCGACGTACGGATTCCACAGCGTCACCGTCGACGCCACCAGTTGCGGGCCGAGCCCGGCGCCGGGCAGCATGACGGCCGTCATCCGCGCCGCACCCCAGCCCGCGAGCCACAGCGCCCCGACCAGAATCGTCTTCACCACGATCCCGCCGTCGACCACCGTGCTCAGCGACGCGATCAGCCAGTCCTGCGGGACCGCCCGCGCCGCCGCGTCCGCCACCCCCAACGCCGTATCCGTGACGTACGAGCGGGGCGTGCTCACCGCATCCCGCAACAGCAGATAGCCGGGACCGAGCAGCGGCCCGAGAATCACGACGGTCAGCGTCAGGCTGTACAGCGACGGCACCGCGCGGACGAGAATCGGGTGCCGGGGCGTCATGGGCGGCACTGTACGTGGTGCATCATGGGCGGGTGCCACGTCAATCCCTGTCCGGCTCGACGGTCGCCGGGATGACACTGGTGACCCTCGGGTCGATGACGGCGAACATTGCCGCCTACCTCCTGGCCCTGCCCGCCCTGCGCTGGCTCGGCCCCGCCGGCTACGGCGAATTCGCGAGTCTCCTCGCCGCCCAACTGGTCCTCGCGGTGCCGGCACTGGCCCTGCAGACTGTCGTCGCCCGCGACGTCGTGCACGGACGCTCCGCACACGAGTTGCGGACCCTCGGGTATCGGTGCGCCGCGATCGTCACCGTCCTCGCCTGCGCGCTGGTCCCGGTGCTGTCGTGGGCGCTGCACACGAGCCTCGCCGCGACCGCCGCCGCCCTCGTCGCCGCACCGCTGCTGGTGCTGCTCGCCACCGAACAGGGACTGCTGCAGGGGACGGGCCGGTTCGCGGAACTGAGCGTCGTACTGGCCGCGGCCGGGGTCGGCAAAGTGGTCCCGGCCGTCGCCGTCCTCGCGGTCGGCGGCGGACCCGGTCCCGCGCTTCTCGCGGCCGCCGTCGGCACCGGTGTCGTGGCCGTCGCCGCCCGGACGGTGACGGGCCGTTCGGGCACACCGTCCGACGACTCCGGCATGCCACTCGGTGTGGCGACGGTACTGCGGGCGTCGCAGGTGCAACTCGCGCTGATCGCGCTGTCGTCGATGGACCTGGTGATCGCCCGCGCAGTCCTCGACTCCCACGACGCCGGCCTGTACGCGGCCGGGGCGGTCGCCACCAAGGCGGCATTCTGGCTGCCACAGGCCATCGGCGTCGTGCTGTATCCGCGGATGGCGAATCCGCAGCAGTCGGCGTCCGCGGTCCGCTCGGCGCTCGGGGTGCTCACCGCGCTCGGGGTGGTCCTCGTCGGCGGGGCCGCGATCTGCGCGCCCCTCGCCCCGATCCTCTTCGGCGACGATTACGCGTCGGTGCAGGACGTCCTGTGGATGTTCGCGTGGAACGGCGCCGCCCTCGCCGTCCTGCAGGGGGCGCTGCTGTCCGCGATCGCCGGGGAACGCACCCGCCTCGCCGTCGTCGCCTGGGTGGGACTCGCCGTCGAAGCGGCACTGATGTTCACCGTCGCCGACACCGTCCGCCAATTCGTCACCGTCGCCATGGTCGTCGCCACCGTCACCGCCGCCGTCGCCGCAGTCCTGGCGGTGCGGGCGGTACGCGTCGCGTCCGCCCCGCCTGCCACTCCGCGCTAAGTGCGCGAAACGCGGAGGGCAGGCGCGCCGGGCAGCGACACCGATGTAGGCATACCGGACTTCGGGGTGATCCCGTGCGACGCTGACCGGATGCGGAGTGTGCAGAGGTGGGTGTACGGGGTGGCGGCGACGCCGCTGGTGTTGTTCGTCGTGGCGATCGTCGTCGGCGTGGTGATCGGGGATTCAGCGGGCTTCCTGTATGACGTCGCAGGTAACTGGGCGCTCGTCCTGGCATTCGGCTCGGTCCTCTTCGTGCCGTCGATGCTGCTCACTGCGTACGGCGCCTATCTGCTGCCGCAGCCGCCGGTGTTCGGGCGCGTCGTTGCGACCGTCGGACTCGCGCTGCCGGCCGCATTTCTACCGCTCATCCTTGTCGGTCTCGTGGATTCGGTGATCACCGACCGTTCGGACTGGCCCGACGACGGCACCTCGTGGGCACCGAAACTGTCGACCGCCGGCACGATCGTCGCCACCACCCCGTTCGTACTGCTCAGCGTTGCCGCGATGTATGGGATCTGGCTGGTCTGGTCGCGGCGGCCGGTGCCGGCGACCACCCCCGCCGTCACCCCGTAATAAGTGCGCAAAGCGCGCCCGGCGCAACAGGTTTCCCGCGTTTCGCGCACTTAGCGCGACGGATTCGGCAGGTTTCCTCGCGTCAAGTGCGCGAAACGCGCGGGGAGGCGGGTGCGCCGACGCACCCCACCCGCACGACCCCGAGCGCCCCGTCCACACAAAAAACGGCACCCCGCACGAATCGTCGTGCGGGGTGCCGTTCTACGAAAACTGTTTACTGGCGGGGCGGTTCGGTGAATCCGTCCTTGCCGAGGTTGACCGTGGGGAATTCTTCGGTCTTGTCGGTGGTCCAGTCGTGGTCGCCGGTCTGGCCGGGGCCGTCGGCGGGCGGATTGCCGGGGCCGCCGGCTGCGGCGGCACCCTTGTTGCCGCGTCCGCCGCGGAGTCCGAGGAAGGCGCCGGCGGCGAGGGAGATCACGCCGAGGACGGCGGCGACGATGGGGAGGGTGCGGCCGAACAGCGACAGCTTGTCCTGGCCGTCCTTGGCCTGCTTGATCTGGTATTCGATGGTGTTCTCGTCGAACGGCAGCGTCACCTTCAGGACGGTGACCTCGGGCTTGGCCTTGTCGCGGGCGTAGTACTGGTACAGCTTTTCCTGGCCTTTGACGACGACACCGGTGACGGGGTCGACCCACACGTCGCGCTGGTTCTGGTACCAGCGGGTCATGGTGATGGGCTGCTCGTCGCCGGGCACACCCCAAGTGGAGGCGGGCAGTGTCAGCTTGTTGGTGGGCTCGGGCACCACCTTCGACAGATCGGTGGGTTCGATCTTCTGGCTGTAGTGGTACACCTTCATGCCGTTGATTTCGGTTTCCTCGACGAAATCGATGTCCTGGCTGGTGCGGATGTTCAGGTCGAAGTAGGGGTAGCTCTTCTGTTCGGCGCCGAACGGCCACTTGTACTGCAGGCCGGTGTGGCTGACCTTGGTGGCCGGGCTGGTCGTCGACGTCTGGATGGTGCCGACGGGCGGTTCGACGGGCATGGAGCTGACGCGGTCGAGGGTGACGGTGTCGACGGTCGCGGACAGCAGTCCGGTGTCGCCCTGCTTGTCGGTGCGGATCAGTGTCTGACCGGCCTGCACGGACACGACCTGCGAGTCGGACGGCTCCTGCGTGATCACGTAGCGCTGCGCGACGATCGGCACGTTCGTGTTCACTTCGGCCTTGCCGGCGAGCAGGGCCTTCGAGTCGAGCACGTCACCGGTGCCGGTGGCGATCGTGGTGACCTCGAGGTCGAGGGGCGTCTTCTTGAGTTTGTCCACCGTGAACGCGGGGATCATGATCGCGATGGCCAGCAGGAAGGTCCCGAGGCCTACCAGGACGCACGCAAGTATCCGGCTCGGGCCTGAGCGCTCGGCCATGCTGTCTCCTAACTCAACGTTCTTGAATTGAGGTGCCCCTACCGCCAGCGCGCACGCTACACGGGTCGTGAGCCCAGACACTAACAGTCTCGGTGTCCTGTTTGCGTCGGAGCACCGCATCCCATCTGCTTTCGGCGGGATGCCGGGTGCGGGCACACTGAACGGCGATGAGCATTCGTGACACCGCCCCGGTCGGTAATCCGCGCGCGTTCGTGCCCGCACTGGAGGGGATGCGTGGGTTCGCGGCGTTCGGGGTGCTGGTGACGCATGTGGCGTTCCAGACGGGTGCGGCGGGGGATCCGGTGATCGGGCGGATCTGGGGGCGGTTCGATCTGGCGGTGGCGGTGTTCTTCGCGCTGTCCGGGTTCCTGCTGTGGCGTCCGCATGCGGCGGCGGCCCGCGGGCTCGGGGTCCCGCCGACGATCGTGAAGTACTGGTTCAACCGGGCCGCCCGCATTCTGCCCGCCTACTGGGTGGTGGTGGTGCTGGTGCTGGCGTTCCTGCCGGCGGCGAGCGGCGGCTGGACGGTGTGGGCGGCGAATCTGGGGTTGGTGCAGGTGTTCGTGCCGCTCACCCTCACCGAGGGGTTGACGCAGATGTGGTCGCTGTCGGTGGAGGTGGCGTTCTATCTGGTGCTGCCGATCGTCGCGTTGGCGATGGTGCGGCTGCGCGGCGGGTACGCCCGACTGCGGATCCCGGTGCTGCTGGGGCTGTCGCTGGTCAGCCTGTCGTGGGCGTTCCTGCCGGTACCGGCACCGGACGGTATCCACCACGACAACTGGCTGCCCGGCTACATTCCGTGGTTCGCGGCGGGCATGCTGCTCGCCGAACTCGCGATGGTGAGCGGCACCCGGATGCACCGGTTGGCGGGGCGTCGACTCGTCATGGCGACGATCGCGGTGGTCGCGTTCGGGTTGTCGACGACGTGGCTGGCCGGGCCGGAGGGTCTGGTGCGGCCGGAGCCGTGGCAGTACGCCACGAAGATCGTGCTCGGTGCGGTGCTGAGTGTCGCGTTGCTGGCGCCGCTGGTGCTGGCCGGGCACCGGCACCGGATCCTGGCGAGTCCGGTCGCGCTGGCGGTGGGCCGCTGGTCGTACGGGCTGTTCATCTGGCATCTGGCGGTGCTGACGATCGTGTTCCCGATGTTCGACATCCCCCCGTTCGCCGGCCGTTTCTGGTTCGTCCTCGCGGTCACCACGGTGCTGAGTGTCGCGGTGGCGTCGGCCAGCTACGCGCTGGTGGAAGAGCCGGCGCGGCGGGCCGTCCAGCGTTGGGAGAAGCGTCGCCACATCGGCGACCGGGACAGCGGCAGGGCGGCGACACCCGCGCAGACCACCCCGGTCAGCGCGCACAGCTGAATCAGCAGCGAGTACCCGACGTAGCCGTCGGGTGCCCGCCACGGTCCGGTCGACAGCAGTACGGAGGCAACTGTCAGGGATGCACCCGCGGTGCCGACGAGGACCCGGGCCGCGAACGTGTTCCCGCGCCACCGGGTCAGTGCTGCCGCGCCGGCTGCGACGAGCAGCGTGACGACGGACCCGACGATCCCGGCGACGAGTGTCGCGACCGCGAGGACCCCGACGAATCCGGCGACGGCGCTGCGGTAGGTGCGCGGGGCGGGGCCGTCGAGAGGTGTCCGGCGGGGCCGCACCCACGCCAGCAGTGCGAGGGGAATCAGCAGCAGCAGCCCGAACGCGAGTCCGGCGCGATACCAGCGGTCGGTCGCGAATTCGAGGGTGACGACGCCGTCGGTGCCGGCCGGGACGATCCAGCCCTGCTGCCAGCCGCCGACGACGATCGGCTGCAGTTCGGTGCCGTCGGGTGCGGTGGCGATCCAGCCGACGTTGGTGCTCTCGGGGACCACGAGCAGCCGGTCGGTGCCGGATGCGGTCACGGCGAGTTCACGCAGGTTCTCGGTCCAGCGGCCGACGGTCGGCGGGGTAACGGACGGGGTGGTGGCCGCCGGGGTGACGGTCAGTTGCAGGTTGTCGACGGTGAACGCGGGTCCGGGGGCGACGACGACGTCCTGACGGCCCGACGGCAGCGGCACCGGGTCGGGGCTGCACACGGTCGCGGTGACCGGCTGCCCGGACGCCAACTGCTGCGCGGTCGCGGTGACCGACAGGTGCACTGTCGATCCACCGAGCGAGATCACGGGTCCGGTGTCGCAGCCGACGGTGACGGGCCGCTGGGACGGTGCGGTCGCGGTGCCGGGGACGGGGGTGCCGTCGGCGCCGAGGGCGACGATCTCGGCGAGCCCGGGCGGCTGGGCCTGCAGGAACCCGAGTCCGGTGCGGTCGAGGACGTCGTCCCACCGCACCAGCGACAGCACGATCCGGTCGGTGACATGCGGTTCCAGTTCCACGGTCTGCGGGGAGTCGTCGAGGTCCCGGGTCTGCGGTCCGTTACCGAGGTCGACGGCGATCCGGGTGGGTGCGGCGGGGAGCGTGCCGGTGCTCGCGGTCAGTTGCAGTCCGGTGACGAGGGTCGGCTGCGGCAACCGGATCGTCAGCGTCGGCAGACCCTCGGTGCGCGTCGCGGTCGTGGCCGGCGCCGTCCACGACGTCGCGGGATCCCCGTCGACGGCGGCGCGGGCGGTGCCGCGCGGTTCGACACCGTCGGCGGGGCCGCTCGCGGTCACCGCCGCGGGGTCGGTGAGCAGCGCGTCGAGTCCGGCACCGGGACGTGGCCGCACCGTCAGCGACGGGGTGACGGCGGTCGCGTCCGGCACCTGCAGGGTGCGGGTGAACGTGCCGGGTTCCTCGGGCGGCAACCCGAGGGCGGGTGTGCAGTGGACGCGGTCGGGGCCGTCGACGCAGCCGGCACGCCCGGGCAGTTCCGGGCCGAGGTCCCAGCCGCGGACGTGGGCGCCGTCCGGGGTGGGGGGCAGCACGGTGCGGTGCACGATCGGGACGGGCACCTTGCTGCCGGACGAGTAATCGTCGACGGACAGTTCGCTGATCCCGAACTGGTAGCCGGGGGAGCCGTCCTCGGTGTGGGTGGCGAGGATCCGCAGCCAGTCCGTGGTCCCGGACGGCAGCGACACGGACACCGGTTCGCCGGGCTTGTCGATCCGCACCGACGTCGACCCGTTCGCGGTTTCGATGCGAATCCATTTCACGGGGGTACCGAACGCGGCGGGACTGGTCGTCACGTGCAGCATGCCGCTGGTGATCGGGGTGTCGAGGTCGGCGCGCAGCCACTGCCCGCGGGCGGTCTCGAGGCCGTTGCTCAGCCAGGCGGTGGCGGGGTCGCCGTCGACGGTCGCGGCCGGTCCGCTGCCGGGGGCGGTGCCGCCGAGTTGGGTGGCGTCGGCCGCGGAACTGGACACCGTCAGTGTCGCCCCGGACCATTCGCCTTCGACGAGGTGCGCGCCCGGCACCGGATAGTCGGCGACCGCATTGTGGGTGCGGCGGGCGTCGTCGGGGCTGCGGAGAGCGGAGGAATGGTTGTCGACCTGACCGAAATCGGTTTCCCGGTCGGTGGGGGTGTCGGTGACGGTCACCTCGCCGACCGGCAGTCCGGCGCGGTCCGCGTCGGAGGCGAGGAGCGCCGGCCCGGTGACGGTGACGGTGCCGTTGCCGGCGAGCCGCAGCAGCGATTCGGACCCGCCCTGCACGACGGGCACCGCATCGAGATCGACGGTGTACGGGCCGGGCGGCGGTGTCGGACCGGTCGGGGACGTCACCCGGTAGATCTCGATCGCCGGATATGCGGGCCGCAGTCCGCTGTCGGCGACGATGTCGTCGGCGGCGGTCGCGGGGGCGATGTCGTCCCCGAACCGGGCGACCTTCTCGAGGCCCGGCGACCCGGAGATCGTCCGGTGCACCAGGATCGGGCGCGCCGACCGGGACGTGTCCGGGTCGAGATCGTTGCGGACCACGACGTAGCGGACCCCCTGCGCGAGGAGGGTGTCGGCGAGCCCGTCGGACGGGCGGCCGTCGGAGATGATCCGCTGCACCGAGTCGAGGGCGCGGATCGCGCCGGGCGGCACCAGCGGGACCGCGTCGCGCACCGCCCACGGCGTCGACGCCAGCGCCTGCAGCGGCTCGTCACGGGTCAGGCCCCAGACCTGCGTGCCGAACGGGGCGCCCGGCACGACGAGGGCCCGTTCTGCGTCCGCGCCCGTCGTGCCGGACGCGTGGTCGGACAGCCACCGGGCGGCGTCGTGCCAGTACGACGGGACCGCGTCGTAGGCGCCGCGGGGGGCGAGCCGGCCCGTCCAGACGAGGGAGGTGGTGAGGGTGAGGGCGACGAGCAGCACGCTGGTGACCGCGACCGTCGGCTGTCGTTCGGGATGCGCGAACGCGGACCGCCAGCGGCGCCACGGCACCGACCCGGGCAGCGGCACCCGCGCCAACAGGTGCGCCAACCCGAGGACGAGCGGCAGCCGGACCAGGGGCTCGAGCTTGTGGACGTTGCGCAGCGGCGCGCCGGTGCCGTCGAGGAACGCCCGCACCTGCTCGGCGATCGGGGAGCCGAGATCGCCGACGTACCCGGCGCCGAGTCCGGCGATGCCGACCAGCAGGATCAGCGTCAGCCGACCCTTCGCGGGCATGCGCCGCATGCACAGTCCGGCCAGTCCGGCGGCCGCGATCAGCCCGGTCGCGACGACCGCGACCGGTTCGGTGACCAGGACGGTGCCGGCGACGCGTTCGGGGGACACGAACGGTGTCCAGCTGTCGGTGCCGCGCAGCACCTCGGTCAGCGACGTCCACTGGGTGGTGACACCGGACGATTCGATGAAGTCCAGGAACGGGGGGCTGACCCGGCTCAGCAACAACAGCGGCACGATCCACCACAGCGTCGCCAGCAGCAGGCACGGAATCCACCACGCGGTGAACACCCACCAGCGCCGGTCGGGTCGGTGCACGATCCACCACAGGCCCGCTACCAGGCATGCGGCGGCGGTGGCGACGGCGTTGACGGCGCCCATGAACGCGACCGCGACGGCGGATTGCGCGGCGAGTACCCGCAGGCTCCTACCGGTGCCAGGCCCGCGGCCGGGGGTCGTCGCCAGGATCACCGGCAGCAGCACCCACGGCGCGAGCATCATCGGCAGGGATTCGGACGAGATGGAGCCGAGGGTGGTGAGGACACGCGGTGACAGCGCGAACGCGACCGCGGCGACGATGCGGGAGCTGCGGGAGCCGATGCCGAGGGCTTCGGCGACGCGGACGACACCCCAGAATCCGGCGGTGATCAGCAGTGCCCACCACAGGCGTTGGGTGATCCACGGCGGAATGTGCAGCAGCTGCCCGGACGCGAAGAACGCGCCGTGCGGGAAGAAGTAGCCGTACGCCTGGTTCTGCACTTGGCCGAGCGGCGCGATCGACGACCACTGGTGGGCGGCGCGGGTGAGGAACCCGATCGGGTTCTCGGTGAGGTCGTATTTGGTGTCGGCGACGATCCGGCCGGGCGCCTGCAACAGGCATGCGGCGAACGCGACGAACCCGGCGCCGATCAGCCAGCGCCGGGTGAGGGGTTCGGTGGACGGCTCAGCGGCTGCCGTATTCAACCTGGTTCAGCAGCGACGAGTTGGCGTTCCCGGATCGGTCGATGGTCGGGAGAGTGTTGTCCTGGGCGGCCTGGGTGACTCCGAAGACGGCGCCGACACCGAGAACCGCACCGATCACGGCACTGGCAATGCCGGGGACAAGGAACTTCGCCATCTCGGATCTCCCATGGTCGAGCCGCTGATTACTCAGGAAACGCAGATATCCGGGTCAAGGTATCACCTGCGGGGGTGTCCCGGCGTGGACGTCCACACCGAGCGCCCCGAGCAGGGTGCCGAGTTTGGTGGTGGTTTCGTCGAGTTCGGCGACGGGGTCGGAGGCGGCGACGATGCCGCCGCCGGCCCACGCGAACGCCCCGGTGCCGGCGGCGTCGATCTCGGCGCAGCGGATCGCGACCACCCAGTCGCCGTCACCGGCCGCATCGCACCAGCCGACGGCGCCGCCGTAGAAACGGCGGTCACCCTCGACGTCGCGGATGGTGTCGAGGGCCCGGCCGGTGGGGGTGCCGCACACGGCGGGTGTCGGGTGCAGGCGGGTCGCGAGGTCGAGGGAGTCGACGGAGGCGTCACGCAGCCGTCCGCGGATGGGACTGGCCAGATGCCACAGTTCGCCGGTGCGGGTCAGTTGTGGTGTCGCCGGCACGTCCAGGTCGGTGCACAGCGGCGCCAGGACGTCGCGGATCCAGTCGACGACGAACGCGTGTTCGGCGAGGTTCTTCGCGGACGCGAGCAGCGCGTCACCCTCGGCGCGGTCGGCGTCCGGGTCGGTGCGCCGCGGCGCGGACCCGGCCAGCGGGTGGCAGGTGACGGTCGTGCCGCGGCGGCTCAGCAGGATCTCCGGGCTGGCCCCGACGAGGCTGTGCCCGACGTAGCCGCGCCCGGCCGGGGTGAGGTCGACGGCGTACCCGTTCGCGGCCGGGTGCCGGGCGATCATGCGGGCCGCGAGGGCCTCGGGGGACAGGGGGGTGTCGGCGACGAGACGGACGGCCCGCGCGGCGACGACCTTGTCGAGGCCACCGTGTCCCAGCCGGTCGACGAGGCGCCGCACCCGGTCCACATGTTCTGCGGGAGAAGGAAGTTCGTCGGCGACACGGACGGCCGGCAGCGGTGCGACGGCCGCGGGACGCCACGGCCCGTCCGTCCACGACACCGTCTCGGGGGCGGTGAGCGCGGCCGGTGCCGCCGGATCGAACGGCAGCGCCCCGACGATCAGGTCGGCGCGTCCGGTGGTGAGTGCGGCGGCGGCGGCGGCCGCGGTGTCGAAGCGGTCCCGCGCCCCGATGGTGCGGAGAGTGCGATCGGGGCGGGAGAGGAGAAAGCCGTCCATGATGCTGCCGACGATAGTCGTCGGCGCCGACGGTGGTCCTCACCCCCTACGCGTGAGGTGATCTGCCGCGAATCGGCTTAGCGTCGGCCTGCCTACCTGCGCCGGGGAGACAGGAGAACCGCCGAATGAGCACACCGACAACCGAGGTCGCCCCACGTGGCGACGACGCCCCGACCGTCCGCGATTGGACCATCGTGATGGTCGTCTGCATGGGATTCTTCATGATCCTGTTGGCGAACACTGCGGTGAACGCGGCACTGCCCGCGATCATGAGTTCCTTCCGGGTGTCCATCGACGTGGGCCTGTGGGTGCTCAACGGCTTCCTGCTGGCCTATGCCGCGCTGCTGCTGGTCGGCGGCAGACTCGGTGATCTGTTCGGTCAGCGCCGCCTGTTCCTGGTGGGCGTCGTCTGGTTCACCGTCTTCTCGACCGCCGGCGGGTTCGCACCGAGCGCGGCGTGGCTGATCGTGTTCAGCGTCGCGATGGGCATCGGTGGTGCGTTGATGGCGCCGCAGACGCTCACGATCATCACCGGCATCTTCCCGGCGGGACGTCGCGGTGTGGCGATGGGGGTGTGGTCGGCGGTCTCCGGCCTCGCCGCCGTGACCGGGCCGATTCTCGGTGGCTGGCTGGTCACCGGTTTCGGATGGGAATGGGTGTTCCTGCTGAACATTCCGATCGGTGTCGTGGTGTTCGCGCTGGCGATACGACTCGTGCCCGACCTGCATTTCGGCACCGCGCGGTCCCTCGATCCGGTCGGGGCCGTGCTCTCCACGACCGGTCTGGCACTGATCGCCTTCGGCCTGATGGAGGGCTCACGGTACAACTGGGGCCGGATCTGGGGGGTCGTGTCGATCCCGGCGATCCTCGCGCTCGGTGCCCTCACGGTCGCCGGATTCATCGTGTACGAGTGGCGGATGCAACGCCGTCCGGGCAGCGAACCACTCGTCCCGTTCAGTCTCTTCCGGGACCGGAACTTCGGTCTCATGAGCGGTGTCGGGTTCGCGACGTCGTTGGCGCTGGCCGCATTGATGATGCCGTTCACGATCTACCTGCAGACCGTGCTCGGACTGTCGGCGTTCGAGGCCGGTCTGGTCACGATCCCACTGTTCGTGGCGCTGTTGATGGTCGCCCCGTTCACCGGACGCCTGGCCGATCACCACACCGCCCGCTGGCCGATGGTCGGCGGTCTGCTCACTCTTGCGGGTGGGATCGCGGTGGTGGCGTTCACCCTGCAACCGGATTCCGGCCGCTGGGCATTCGTTCCGGGACTCGTCCTGATCGGTGCGGGCATGGGGTTGGCGTCGTCGCTGCAGACGACGATCGCGATGCGCGGTGTTCCGAAGGAACTGGCCGGCACCTCGTCGGGCGTGTTCAACACGATGCTCCACCTCGGCCCGGTGCTCGGCGTGGCGGCGACCGGCGCGATCCTGCAGTCGATGATGGGTGGCACCCTGCACGATGCGGCCGTCGAGAACAGTGCCGCCCTGCCCGCGCAGGCGCAGGCGCCGTTCGTCGCCGCGTTCGACAGTGCGTCGTCCGGGACCGCCGACAGTGCGTTGCATCAGGCGCCGCAAGCGCCGCCGGGGATACCCGAGCAGGTCGTCGACAAGGCGAAGGACCTCGTGAAACAGACCTTCGACGAGGGTTTCACCAACGCTGTGAAGCCCAGTCTTCTGTTGCCGATCGGTGCCGTGACGATCGCTGCCGGGGCGGCGGTTGCCATACGGCGCCGCCTGTGAGGTCAGTTGCCCGGCGGGACGATCAGCACCGGTCGGTGGCTGTGCCGCAGCACGTGGTCGGCGACGCTGGACTGCAGCAGTGAGCGTAGGCCGGTGGTGCCGCGGGTGCCGGTGACGATGATGTCGGCGTCGAGTTCGTCGGCGCATTCGACGATCGTCGCCCAGATCGCGGTCGACGATTCGCAGCAGCGGCCCTCGGCGGCCATCCCGGACTGTCGGGCGAGTTCGAGGCCCTCGGCGTTGGTGGCTTTCGCGTCGGTGAGGGCGATGTCCTCGGACGATTCGTCGGGCACCCATTCGGGCTGCATCACCCCGGACAGTCCGGACATGCGGGCGGCCTGGCGGACCATCGGTTCCCACGCGGTGGCGACGACCGCGCGGTTCGCGGACAGGAACCGTCCGGCGTATTCGATCGCGCGCTTGGCGTTGTCGGAGCCGTCGTAGGCAATGAGCATGAGATCTGCAGGCACTGTGACCTCCTGAAATCAGGTTCGACCGGAGTTCGCGGACGGTGACTCTCCGTCCCCCGAGATTACCTTGCCATTACCCGTGTCGCTCGGCTCGGGAACGGACCGAATCCGTCTCCGCTACCGTCGAGACATGCGTATTCGACATGCGGTCGCGGTCGTGTTGGTGGCGGGTCTGGCGGCCGGATGCTCGTCGGGCGGCGGATCGGACACGACGACCGGCGCCCAACAGACGACCGAGTTGTCCGAGACGACGACACAGTCGACGACGACGCGCAGTGTGCCGCCCGCGCCGGGACCGTTCGGGTCGGCAATGTGCGGTCCGGGGCTGCTGCGGTCGCTCACCGAACGGCAGAAGCTGGCGCAACTGCTCACGGTCGGGGTCACCGGCACCGAGGACGCCCGGAAGATCGTCGAATCCGAGCAGATCGGCGGCATCTTCATCGGCAGCTGGACCGACGAGTCGATGCTCGCGAACGGTGATGCTGCGGTGATCGCGGAGGAGAGCCCGATTCCGCTGATGGTGACGATCGACGAGGAGGGCGGCCGGGTCTCGCGGGTCGACCAGTTGTTCGGTACGGACCCGTCGGCGCGGGAGGCGGCGCGGACGATGACCCCCGAACAGGTGTACGAGATGGCGCTCGAACGAGGCCGGAACCTGCGGTCGATCGGTGTCACCGTCAACTTCGCCCCGGACGTCGACGTGAGCAGCCAGCCCGACGACACGGTGATCGGTGACCGCTCCTTCTCGGACGACCCACAGGTGGTGACGACGTATGCGGACGCGTACGCCCGCGGCATGCGGGATTCGGGAATCCTGCCGGTGCTCAAGCACTTTCCCGGCCACGGGTCCGCGTCCGGTGATTCGCACACCGGGGCGGTGACGACGCCGCCGCTCGAGCAGTTGCAGACCTCCGACCTGGTGCCGTACCGGAACCTGGTCGACACGGGTGTCGGGGTGATGCTCGGGCATCTGAGTGTGCCGGGGCTGACGACGGACGGGCTGCCGGCGAGCCTGAGCCCGGAGGCCGTGGCCCTGCTGCGTGACGGCACCGGTTACGGGGCGCCGGCGTTCACCGGCCCGATCTTCACGGACGACCTGTCCGGGATGAAGGCGATCACCGACCGGTTCGACATCGCCGAGGCCGTCGAACAGGCACTGTCGGCGGGCGCGACGACGGCGCTGTGGCTGACCACCGACGACGTCCCCCGGGTGCTGGACCGGCTCGAGGCGGCCGTCGAGAAGGGCCGGCTGTCGCAGGAGCAGGTCGACGCGTCGGTGCTGACGATGGCGCGGGCGAAGGGCGTCGTCAGCTGCTGACGGGACCGTCACCGGGCCGACGGTCGCCGCTCACCCGTTGTTCACGGACCCGAGAGGTTCCTTCGTGATGCTCACGAGCTGAGTGCCGGCCCGTCGGGGGTCGGCCGACGAGCTCGAGGAGTCTCCGTGTCCGAACCCCGTCGTGGTCTGTCCCGTCGTGCCCTGTTCCGTTCCGCCGCCCTCGGCGCGTTGGCGGTCCCCGTGCTGTCGGCGTGCTCGACGCCGTCGTCGGCGAGTTCGGTGGGTTCGGTGGGGCCGACGCTGGTGCGGCCGCGGCCGACCCTCACGCACGGGGTGGCGTCCGGTGACGTCCGCCGGGACGGGGCGCTGATCTGGGCCAGGTCGGATCGTCCGGCGAAAATGATCGTGGAAACCTCTGCGTCCGAATCGTTCTCGAATGTCACGCGCGCCGAGAGTGGACTACTCACGCCGGCGTCGGACGGCACCGGGCGGTTGCGGCTGACGGGGCTGCCCGCCGGACAGCAGGTGCACTACCGGGTGACACTCGAGGGCGACGACGGGGCCACGTCGGAGCCGGTCACCGGGGTGTTCCGTACCGCGCCGGACATGCCCGGCGACATCCGTCTGCAGTGGTCGGGCGACACCGCCGGCCAGGGCTTCGGCATCAACCCGGACCTCGGCGGCATGCGGATCTTCGACACGATGGCGTCCCGCGACCCGCACCTGTTCCTGCACTCCGGGGACGTCGTGTACGCGGACGGGCCGTTGAAGGAGACGGTGACACTGCCGGACGGTCGGGTGTGGCGCAACATCGTGACCGAGCCGAAGAGCGCAGTCGCCCAAACGCTCGATCAGTACCGCGGCCAGTACGCCTACAACCTCATGGACGAGAACTACCGCAGGTTCAATTCGTCTGTTGCGCAGGTGGTTCAGTGGGACGACCACGAGACCGTGAACAACTGGTATCCGGGGGAGATCCTCGACCTCGACGCGTACACCGAGAAGAACGTGGACGTGCTGGCGGCGCGCGCGTTCCAGGCGTTCCACGAGTGGCTGCCGATCGCGCCGTCGGAGGCGGTGGACGGGCGGATCTACCGCAAGATCGGGTACGGCCCGCTGCTCGACGTCTTCGTCCTGGACATGCGCACGTACAAGGATGCCAACGGCGCCAACACCGGGGCCGACGGCCGCATCCTCGGCCCGGAACAGACGCGCTGGCTGATCGACGAGCTCGGTCGCTCGACGGCCACCTGGAAGATCATCGCCGCCGATCTGCCGATCGGGTTGGTAGTCCCGGACGGGGACACCGCGTTCGAGGGGGTCGCCAACGGGGATCCGGGTGCGCCGTCCGGACGGGAGCACGACATCGCGCGGGTGCTGTCGGCGATCAAGGCGAACCGGGTCACCGGCACGGTGTGGCTCACCGCCGACGTCCACTACACGGCCGCACACCACTACTCGCCCGAGCGGGCCGCGTTCACCGATTTCGACGAGTTCTGGGAGTTCGTGTCCGGCCCGCTCAACGCCGGCGGGTTCGGTCCGAACGATCTGGATGCGACGTTCGGTCCGGAGGCTGTGTTCGTGCATGCGCCGCCCGCCCCGAGCGCGTCCCCGATGGACGGGTTCCAGCACTTCGGGGAGGTCGACATCGCCGGTGACACGGGCGAGATGACGGTGCGCCTGCTCGACGCGACGGGGAAGGTGCTCTTCACGCAGGTGCTGCCGCCGCCGTCGCGCTCCTGACGGGTTGCTGCCGGGGCGGGTGATCCGATCCGGCAGAATGGGGGAGATACCCGCGTTCTTACTCTAGAGTAAGATGGAGAGTCTTACCTCTGGAGGAGACATGGCAGGCGGCACCAAGCGACTTCCGCGGGCGGTGCGTGAGCAGCAGATGCTCGACGCCGCGATCGAGGTGTTCTCCGACAACGGATTTCACGACGCGTCGATGGACAAGATCGCGGCGACGGCGAACATCTCCAAGCCGATGCTGTACCTGTACTACGGCTCCAAGGACGAGTTGTTCTCCGCGTGCATCCATCGGGAGGGGCTGCGGTTCGTCGAGGCGATCTCTCCGGCCGGCGACCCCACGCTGCCGCCGCGGGAACAGTTGCGGGCCGCGCTCGCCGGGTTCCTCGGATTCGTCGACGAGAACCGCCGCTCCTGGATGGTGCTGTACCGGCAGGCGATCGGCCAGCAGTCGTTCGCCACGCAGGTCGGGGGCAGCCGCGAACGGCTCATCGAACTGACCGCCAAACTGCTCGAGTCGAGCACCAAGGAACCGGAACCGGACACCGACTTCTCGATCATGGCGGTGGCACTCGTCGGTGCCGGCGAGGCGGTCGCCGACCGGGTCGCCGGCGGTGAGATCGAAGTGGCCGCCGCCGTCGATCTGCTCGACAAGCTGGCCTGGCGCGGCCTGGCCGGCACCAAGAAGTAGCCGCCGGGCCGGCGCGCTACGCGGCGCGCCGGTTCCGGACGCGGCGTCCACGCAGCATGACGGCGCGCTCGGATTCGCCGACCCCACCCCACACCCCGAACGGTTCGGGCACCGCGAGGGAGTGCTGCAGGCAGGCGGCTGCGACGGGGCAGGACGCGCAGACGGCCTTGGCGCGGCGCTCACGCATCGTGCGGGCGTTGCCGCGTTCCCCGGTCGGCGGGAAGAAAACGGATTCGTTCATGCCCTGACAGCTGCCGTGGCGCTGCCACTCCCAGGTGTCGGCCAGCGGGGCGAGGTTCGGTCGGGTTCCGGTCATGGAATTCTCCTCTTCTCTGATACGGCTCACCCGTGGCGGCGCTGTCGGTCGACGTGCCGTCCGGGTTGTGGAAGCCGGGTGCATGGGCGGTGCGGACCGGCCGTGTCGGCCTGTCGGGTACTCCGCCGTCTCACTCTTCTTCTCGTGCATCTCGAAGTTTTGACCTACGCAACGTACAACAAAATCTATGTCGACGAAAGCATATAAACTGTCTTAGCAGGTGAGGGTGGGTTCTCGGGCGATGCCCGATAGGTGCCGTGTACCCGTCGGCCGGTCGATATCGACGGCCCACTGCGTAACGTTTCAGGCAGCAAAAGCGATGAGCGGCGGCCGCAGTGTCGTACCGGGGCCGCCCGTCCGGTGACCGAATGTCACATCGGTTCAGTCCAACGGAACCGATGTGACATTCGGCCGGATGCGCTCGGGGGAATCTTTGTCTGCCGCCGCACATTCGATGCACCCTCGGTGCTACCGTTGTCGCATCGACGGCGGCTCGAGTCATCAGCAGGTGACGGTGGGCGAACGTCGGACCCTCCCCTCCCCTCGAACGACCCAGACGGGATTTGAAGGCCACGATGACGCAGCAGTCTCCGCCCCGCTCCACTCGCGGAGTCTATGGAATCTCGGTCACCTCGGAGCTGACCGGAATAGGGCCGCAGACCCTGCGGCTCTACGAGCGCCGCGGCCTGATCATGCCGTCCCGCACGGACGGCGGTACCCGCCGTTACAGCGAGGACGACATCTACCGGCTGTCGCGGGTGTCGGAACTGGTGAAGGCCGGGGTCAATCTCACTGGCATCCGGCAGATCCTCGAACTCGAGGCCGCCAACAGCGAGTTGCTCGCCGAGAACGAGCGGCTGCGCGACGGACGGTAGGCGCCGGGCGGCCGGTGCACCGTTCCGGCCGTGGCTACGACCGGAACGGCACACGGCGGCGTCAGCGCACCGTCGCGGTGAGGTGCGGGTAGCCCTTCTTCGGGTTCTTCAGCGACAGGTCCCAGCCGTCGGGGGTCCGGTCGGTGTACAGGTTGACCGTGGCCGGCAGGACGATCGGCTTGCCGAACCGGACGGTGTACGTGAATGCGTCGGGCAGGCGTCCTTCGAGTGGGGCGAGTACCGCGGCGGCACTCCACATGCCGTGCGCGATGGTGCCGGGGAACCCGAATGCCTTGGCGCCGAGCGACGAGACGTGAATCGGGTTACGGTCACCGGACACGGCCGCGTACCGTCCGATGATCTTCTGATCGACCCGCAGGGTGCGGGTGGGTGGCGGCGGGACCTCGTCCGTGTGTTCGGTCTTCGGTTCCTTCGGCGCCCCGGTGGGGTGCATCTTGAGGAACGTGCTGACCTGACGCCACACGAGTTCGCGTCCCACCGACACCTCGCTGACGAGGTCCACCTGGGTGCCCTTGGGGTGCGGCCGCAGGTTGTCGGCGCGCACCGTCAGGTCCAGTGGTTCGCTCACCGAGATCGGGCGTCGCTGCTCGATCACGTTGTCGGTGTGCACGGAACCGATTGCGGGGAACGGGAACTCGCGGGAAGTGAGCAGACGCATCACCGTCGGGAACACGAGCGTGAACGGGTACGTGACCGGCAGGGTGTCGCCGAACCGCAACCCGCACACCTTCGCGTACGCGGCCAGATTGTCGTGATCGACGCGCACCCCCGACAGGGCCAGCGTCTCCTGCGGCAGGGTCCGTCGGCCCGCCGGCTTGACGAACGGCAGCGCCCCGAACGCGGCGCGAGCGTAGTTGTCGAGGGCGCCGGGCTGCTCGCGCAACTGCACGAGCACCTGCTTGCCGCCCGCCATCAGGCGCCCAGCAGGGACTGGCCGCACACCCGGACGATCTGGCCGGTGACGGCATTGGAGGCGGGGCTCGCGAAGTACGCCACCAGTTCGGCGACGTCGACGGTCTGACCGCCCTGCAGCAGCGAGCTGCCGCGGCGGCCGACCTCGCGGGTCGCGAACGGGATGGCCGCGGTCATCGCGGTCTCGATGAAGCCCGGCGCGACGGCGTTGATGGTGATCTTCTTCTCGGCCAGGACCGGTGCGCTGGCCTGCACGAGACCGATGACGCCGGCTTTGGAGGTGCCGTAGTTGGTCTGGCCGCGGTTGCCGGCGATGCCCGCGATGGACGACACGTCGACCACCCGGCCACCCTCGCGCAGCACGCCCTGGGCGACGAGCGTCTCGGTGATCTTCTGTGGGGCAAGGAGGTTGACGCCCAGGACGCTGTTCCAGCGGGACTCGTCCATGTTGGCGAGCGTCTTGTCGCGGGTGATGCCGGCGTTGTGGACGATGATGTCGGCGCCACCGTGGCGTTCGGTGAGGTGCGCGGCGAGCTTCTCGGCGGCGTCGGGTGCGGTGACGTCGAGCGCCAGCGACGTGCCGCCGACCTTGTTCGCGGTCTCCGACAGCGCCTGCCCGGCGGCCGGGATGTCGGCGCACACGACGGTCGCGCCGTCGCGGGAGAGAACCTCGGCGATGGTGGCGCCGATGCCGCGGGCCGCACCGGTCACGACGGCGACCTTGCCGTCGAGCGGGCGGTCCCAGTCGGCGGGGGCGACCGAGTCCTCGGCGCCGACGCGGATGACCTGGCCGTCGACGAACGCCGACTTGGCCGACAGCAGGAACCGCAGCGTCGACTCGAGCCCGGACAGGCCGGTGGACGCGTCGGGGGAGACGTAGACGAGCTGGGCGGTGGAGCCGCGCTTGATCTCCTTGCCGACGCTGCGGGTGAAGCCCTCGAGGGCGCGCTGGGCGACCTGCTCGTCGACGCCGGACGTCAGTTCGGGGGTGGTGCCGAGCACGACGACGCGGGCGCTCGGGGCCAGGTTGCGGATCACCGGCTGGAAGAATTCGAACAGCTGCACCAGTTCGGTGACCTGGCCGATGCCGGTGGCGTCGAACACGAGCGCGCCGTAGCGGTCGTCGTGCGGCTGCGCGGCCGGGTAGTCCGACAGCAGCTCCCGGACCGGTTCGGCGAGGCGGCCCTTGCCGCCGACGAGGATCGGGCCCGCGAGCGGCGGCTCGCCCTTCTTGTAGCGGCGCAGCTTCTCGGGCTGCGGCAGCCCGGCCTGCTTGGCGATGAATGCGCCCGGCGCGGACGAGAGGAACTGGGAGTAGAGGTCGGGAGCGCCCTTGCTGGCTGCCACGGTCCACCTTCTTTGTCGCTTGTCGGGCACCCGCGTGCATCCGGGTGCGGTATCGACATTGAACTTACTCTGGAGTAAGTTCAATGTCGAGTGTGACCGTATCCCCCGCCACTTCCGATGGAGACCGACGTGAGCAGCAGAGCCCGTAACCGCAGCACCCAGCCGGCACCCGCAGCGCAGTCCGGTGGTCGTCAGCTGCGCCCCGTCGCCATCGTCGGCGGCAACCGTATCCCGTTCGCGCGTTCGGACCGGCGATACGCGCAGGCATCCAACCAGGACATGTTCACCGCCACCCTCGACGGGCTGGTGAGCCGGTTCGGTCTGCAGGACGAACGACTGGGCATGGTCGCCGGTGGCGCGGTACTCAAGCACAGCCGCGACTTCAACCTCATGCGCGAGTGCGTCCTGGGTAGCGCGCTGAGCCCGTACACCCCGGCCTACGACCTGCAGCAGGCGTGCGGCACGGGCCTGCAGGCGATCGTCACCGTCGGCGACGCCATCGCGTCCGGACGCATCGACGCCGGTGTCGGCGGCGGCGTGGACACCACGTCGGACGCCCCGATCGGCGTGAACGACGAACTGCGCGAATTCCTGCTGTCGGTCAACCGCGCCCGGACCACCACGGACCGGATCAAGCTGCTCGGCAACGTGCGCCCGTCGATGCTCGGCATCGAGATCCCGCGCAACGGCGAGCCCCGTACCGGGCTGTCGATGGGCGATCACGCGGCGATCACCACCAAGGAATTCGGCATCCGCCGCGAGGACCAGGACGAACTCGCCGCCGCCAGCCACCACAACATGGCCGCCGCCTACGACCGCGGTTTCTTCGACGACCTCGTCACCCCGTTCCTGGGTCTGACCCGCGACGACAACCTGCGTCCCGACTCGAGCGTCGAGAAGCTGTCGACGCTCAAGCCGGTGTTCGGTACCAAGCTGGGCGACGCGACCATGACCGCCGGTAACTCCACCCCCCTCACCGACGGCGCGTCGGCGGTGCTGCTGTCCACCGACGAGTGGGCGGCCGAGCGGAACCTGCCGGTGCTCGCGCACCTGGTGGATTCGGAGACTGCGGCCGTCGACTACGTGCACGGCGGCGACGGTCTGCTCATGGCACCCACGTATGCGGTGCCGCGCCTGCTGGCCCGCAACGGCCTCACGCTGCAGGACTTCGACTTCTACGAGATCCACGAGGCGTTCGCGTCGGTCGTCCTGGCGACGCTGCAGGCGTGGGAGTCCGACGAGTACTGCAAGGAACGCCTCGGTCTCGACGGGGCCCTCGGCAGCATCGACCGCTCCAAGCTCAACGTCAACGGCTCGTCGCTCGCGGCCGGGCACCCGTTCGCGGCCACCGGCGGACGGATCGTCGCCTCCCTCGCGAAGATGCTGGCCGAGAAGGGATCGGGACGCGGCCTGATCTCGATCTGCGCGGCCGGCGGCCAGGGCGTCACCGCCATCGTCGAGGTGTGATCGGCGGGCCGCCCGGAAGAAAAATCCGGCCGACTCGAAATGTCGGTGTAACACCTTCCGTGTAGGCGCGATATCCCAGTCGGCCCCGTGTTGTTGCCTGACCCCCGACCTGGCAACGGCACGGGGCCGCTCTGTGTTCATTACCCTTGAGCCGGTACGAGCACGCACGCGACGGCCCCGCACGGTGTCGATTCGGCAGGAGCCCACGTAATGAGTGACGAACACGGCGGCAGCGCCGACACAGGAGAAAACCGTCCGGACGGTCCCGCGCCGGACGACAATCCGACCGAGGTCATGCCCGCGGTCCCGGCGGAGCCGGAGCCTGCCGAACCCGAGACTGCCGTCGCACCGGAACCGGAGAACCCGGACCCCGAGGTTGCTACCGACCCCGAGGTTGCTGCCGAGCCCTCCGAACCGGAAGCGTCCGCCAAGCGCGGCTGGGTGAAGTACGCCGCCGTCGCGGGTGGGGTCGTGGCGGTCGCCGTGATCGCGTACGCCGCCGACTGGGTGGTCTCCGCGGACCGGGTGCCGCGCGGTGTCACGGTCGCGGGTGTGGAGATCGGCGGCGAATCCGTCGCGGACGCCGAGCAGACGCTGCGCACCGCGCTCGGCCCGCGGGTCGAGCAGGCCGTCCCCGTGCAGGCCGGTGACACGGACACCACGATCGTCCCGGCACAGGCCGGTATCGGCATCGACTGGGCCGCGACCGTCGAACGGGCGGGGGAGCAGCCGATCAACCCGTTCACCCGGCTGTCGTCGCTGTTCACCGCGCAGGAGATCGGGGTGGTGTCCACGGTCGACGACGCCGCGCTGACGGCGGCGATCACCGGCGTCGGACAGCAGGCGGATCGGGCGCCACGCGAGGGCAACGTCGTGTTCGACGGCACCGAGGTGGTGCCGGTCGATCCGCTGCCCGGACAGGCCCTCGACGTCGAGGCCGCGAAGGACACGTTCGTCGGGGACTGGGCGCGCGGCACCACCGTCGTGCTGCCGGTGGACACGGTCGAGGTCGCCGTCACCCAGGCGGGCGTCGACACCGCGGTCCGGGACGTCGCGGCGCCGGCGGTCGCGTCGGATCTCGTGGTGACAGGTAAGGACGGGGCGGTGGCGACGCTGCCGCGCGCCCAGGTCGGCGCGATCCTGAGTTTCGTGCCGGACGGGGACGGCGGGCTGACCCCGCAGTACAACACGGAGGCGGCCACCGCGCTCCTGGCGCCGCAACTCGCGGACACCGAGACGAAACCGAAGGACGCGTCGTTCTCGTTCGGGGGCGGTGCACCGCAGGTGGTGCCGTCGGTAACGGGCGAGATGGTGCAGTGGGCCAAGACGCTCGAACCGCTGCCGGCGCTGCTCGCGGCACCGGACGCGCGGACCACGCCCGCGGTCTACGAGCCGGCGGAACCGGCGCTGACCACGGACGGCGCGAAGGCCCTCGGTATCCGTGAGGTGATCTCCGAGTACACCACCGGCGGCTTCGAGTACGCGTCCGGTGTGAACATCCGGCTCGCGGCAAGTGAGATCAACGGGGCGATCGTGAAGCCGGGGGCGACGTTCTCCCTCAACGGCTACACCGGCCCGCGCGGGACCGCGGAGGGCTACGTGTCGTCCGGCATCATCAACAACGGCCGCCCGGACACCGCCGTCGGCGGCGGCATCAGCCAGCTCGCGACCACCCTCTACAACGCCGCCTACTTCGCGGGCATGGACGACGTCGACCACACCGAGCACAGCTACTACATCTCGCGGTATCCGGCGGCGCGGGAGGCGACGGTGTTCGAGGGCGCGATCGACCTGCAGTTCCGCAACCCCGCGCAGACCGGTGTGGTGATCCAGACGATCGGTACCGGTTCGGACATCACGGTGCGGCTGTGGGGCACCAAGACGGTGAACGTCGAATCGGTGACCGGGGAGCGCAGCAACTACACGTCCCCGACGACGATCACACTGCCCGCCGGTCCGCACTGTGTGCCGTCCGGTGGCGCGCAGGGCTTCACCACCAGCAACACCCGCATCATCACCGACGCGAAGACCGGCGCGGAGATCTCCCGCCACACCCGCACCGTCCGCTACGACCCGGTGCCGGTCGTCAAGTGCGTGTCGAACGAGCCGAAGCCGTCGGAGCCGGCCGCACCGGCGGAGCCCGGAGCGACCGAGCCCGGACGGTAGTCGCAGGGGTTGTCCGACGGTCGCAGGGGTTTTCCGTATGCAGAAGCCCTGCGACAGTGCCGGAAGCCCTGCGACACCGGTGAACAACCCCCGGACACACGAGAGCCCCCGCACAACCGTGCGGGGGCTCTCGTCGTCGAACGGGTCGATCAGAACGCGGCCTCGTCGAGTTCCATGATGTCGTTGTCGAGGTGCGACAGGACGGTGCGGGTCGCGGTCAGTTCGGGCAGGACGTTCTTCGCGAAGAACGACGCGGTCGCGACCTTGCCCTCGTAGAACGCCTTGTCCTTGTCGGCGGCGCCCGCGTCGAGTGCCGCCAGGGCGATCTCGGAGTGCCGCAGCAGCTGCCAGCCGACGAGCAGGTCGCCGACGGACATCAGGAAGCGGACCGAGCCGAGACCCACCTTGTACAGCTCGGTGGGCTGTTCCTGCGCGCCCATGAGGTGTCCGGTGAGGGTCGCGGCCATGGCCTGGACGTCCTCGAGGGCGGTGGACAGCAGGGCGCGTTCGGTCTTGAGTCGTCCGTTGCCGGCCTCGCTGTCGATGAACTTCTTGATCTCGCCGGCCACATGGGCCAGGGCGACGCCGCGGTCGCGGGCGATCTTGCGGAAGAAGAAGTCCTGCGCCTGGATGGCGGTGGTGCCCTCGTACAGCGAGTCGATCTTCGAGTCGCGGATGTACTGCTCGATCGGGTAGTCCTGCAGGAACCCGGAGCCGCCGAGGGTCTGCAGGCTCTCGGTGAGGTACTGGTAGGCGCGCTCGGAACCGACACCCTTGACGATCGGCAGCAGCAGGTCGTTGACGCGGTGCGCGAGCTGCGGGTCGGCGCCCGAGACGTGCTGCGCCATCGCCGGTTCCTGGTGTGCGGCGGTGTACAGGTACACCGAGCGCAGGCCCTCCGCGTACGCCTTCTGCAGTGCGAGGCTGCGTCGGACGTCGGGGTGGTGGGTGATGGTGACGCGCGGCGCGGTCTTGTCGGTCATCTGCGTCAGGTCGGAGCCCTGGACGCGCTGCTTGGCGTAGTCGAGGGCGTTGAGGTAGCCGGTCGACAGCGTCGAGATGGCCTTGGTGCCGACCATCATGCGGGCGTGCTCGATGACGTCGAACATCTGCGCGATGCCGTTGTGGACGTCGCCGACGAGCCAGCCGACGGCGGGGGTGCCGTGGCCGCCGAACGTGAGCTCGCACGTGGTGGACGCCTTGAGGCCCATCTTGTGCTCGACGTTGGTGACGAAGACGCCGTTACGCTCGCCGAGCTCGTTCTTCTCGAAATCGAAGTGGAACTTCGGGACGAAGAACAGGGACAGGCCCTTGGTGCCCGGGCCGGCGCCCTCGGGGCGGGCCAGGACGAGGTGGAAGATGTTCTCGAACAGGTCGTCGGAGGTGGCCGACGTGATGAAGCGCTTGACGCCCTCGATGTGCCAGGTGCCGTCGGTCTGCTGGACGGCCTTGGTGCGTCCGGCGCCGACGTCCGAGCCGGCATCGGGCTCGGTGAGGACCATGGTGGCGCCCCAGCCGCGCTCGACACACGTTGCGGCCCACTGCTTCTGCTCGTCGGTGCCGTTCTTGAAGAACACGTCCGCGAACGACGGCCCGGCCTGGTACATGAACGCGGCGGGCTGCGCGCCGAGCAGCATCTCGGAGATGGCCCACACGAGCGCGCGGGGGACCGGCATGCCGCCGATCTCCTCGGACAGGCCCATGCGGTACCACTCGGCGTCCCACATCGCCTTGAACGACGCCTTGAAGGACTCCGGCAGCATCGCCTCGTGCTTCTCCGGGTCGAACACCGGCGGGTTGCGGTCGGCGTCGGCGAAGGCCTCGCCGAGCGGCCCCTCGGCCAGACGCGCGACCTCGGACAGCATGTCGCGGACGGTGTCGGCGTCGAGATCGCCCCACACGCCCTCACTCAGTGGCGTGTCCAGACCCAGCACCTCGAAGAGGTTGAACTCGAGGTCGCGGACGTTGCTCTTGTAGTGGCCCATGTTCTCTCCCTGAAGTGGCGCTGCATCGAAATAGCTACTCGCCGGTAACTTAGCCGATGTTACTCGCGATTAAGTTAGCTGCCAAGGGCGGGCTTGCGGGCGACGAGAAGCGCGTCGATCGCGGTGCCGTCCGGCGTCTCCCGGAAGCGTCTCTCGGCGACCGTCACGTCGAGCCGTCCGTTCAGATCGCTTATCAAATCGTCTGGGGTGTACAGGATTTCGTGATCGGGTGGACCGCCGACGCCATCGGTGGCATTGATCGCGTCGTGGCCGAGGATCATGAGGATTCCCTCGGGTTTCAGGGCGTCGATGACACGCCTCACAAGTGCCGTCCGCTCGGCCGGCGCGGGGTGCACGAAGATCAGCAGAATCAGGTCGAAACCGGACGGCTCGTCCAGGACGGCGGTCGTGGTGATGTCGTCGACGACGTAGTCGAGGCGCTCCCGCACCGCCCGCGGCGACGGCGCCGCGATCTTCCGGGCCTTGTCGATCGCGACGGCCGAGAAGTCGACGCCGGTGGTGCGCCAGCCGCGCGTCGCGAGCCACAGGGCATGCCGGCCCTCCCCGCACGCCAGATCCAGGGCCCGGCCCGCGGGCAGCGACGTCACGAACTCCACCACCACCGGATTCGGCGGCGTCCCCCACACCATGTCCGCCTGTGAATACCGCTCGTCCCAGTCCGCTGCCTTCATGGACACGACGGTATCGAGGACGCGCCGCGGCCGCGCGCCGAGCGGCTCGCCTCGCCCCTGCCCGCGTTTTGCGCACTTGTCGCGAGATTCGCGAGGCGCCGGCCGCGTTTTCCGCACTTATCGCGACCGGACGGCGGTCGAACTCCGCGATAAGTGCGCGAAACGCGGGAAGAGCAGCCGACGGGGCTGGACTGTCGGATCAGCCGACGGTGATACGGCGGTGGGCGAGTTTCCAGCACCCGCCCTCGAGGCGGTGGGTGTCGTCGTAGCGGCCGACGCCCGCGAGACGCGGTTCGGTGGCGCCGTCGCGGAAGAACAGCCAGTACGCGGTGGACGACGCCTGGGTGTCGGAGTCGACGGTGACCGCGACGGTGGTGATGACGTGGCGGGTGAAGGTGCCCGGGCCCTGGATGCCGTCGGTGCGACGCTGCCGCACACCCTCGGCGATGGCGTCGACGCCGGTGCGGGTCTGGGCGGCCATGCCGGTGACGGGGTTGGCCTGCGATTCCCAGACGGCGTCCGTGGTGAGCTGGTCGAGATAGTCCTCGACGGTGCCGTCGTCGGCGAGGTGCGCGATGCGCGCGAGCAGGTTCGCGATGTCGTCTCGGACGCTGCTGTGGATGTCACTGCCCTGGGTCACGCCGTCTCCTCGCTCCGTACCGATCGTTTGTTCGGACGGTAGCAGTGGGACGGGTTCACTGCTGCAGTGTCGTGTGCATGAGCAGGACGTTGTAGTTGGAGTGCACCGTCGTGAGGAAGTAGAGGTCCGGGCCGGTCGACCACGGGTGGATGTAGGCGCCGTACATCGATGCCAGTTCGGAGCCGTCGACGAGGGTTTCCGGGGCACTCCACGGTCCGGCGGGGGTGGGGGCGCGACGCATGACGACGGAGTTGCGGTCGTCGGTGGTGAGCAGGAGGTACTGCTTCAGGTAGTCGTTGTACTGCACGGAGATCTCGCCGACGCCGCCGAACACGATCGGCACCGCGACGTCGGGGTTCTTCGGCTCCCACTTGCCGCCGTCCCAGTATTCGTAGGCGCCGAGGTCGAGGATCTGTTTCTCGGGGACGCGGGCGAGGTGGACGGTTCCGCCGCGGCCGGCGGGGGTGCCGTACTGGTAGACGTAGCCGCCGTCCTTCATGAAGGCGCTCATCTGGAAGTTGCGGTTGCCGGCCTCGTCGGGGCGCCGGGTGTCGACGGCTTCCGTCCAGTTCTCGCCGTTGTCGGACGAGGACACCAGTCCGGAGAAGTTGGTCTCCCATTTGCCGGGCTGTCCCCAGTCCTTGACCGACATCATGCTCATGTACTGGACGCCGTCGACCGCGATGCCGGCGGTGGGGATGCGACTGATCTCGACGAACGGCAGTTTGGGGCTGGGCACCACTTCCTTCGACTGCCCGACGATGTCGCGGGGGGAACTGTCGAACGTCATGCCGTCGCCGAGGTTGCGGTCGGTGCTGCGGAACAGGACGTTGCTGCGCCACGACCACAGGCTGCCGGCGAGCAGGTTGGGCAGGCCGAGGCCGGCGGTGTCACCGAACGCGGTGAGGACCTCGCCGTTGCCGTTGTCCCAGGCGATGCCGAGGTCGGTGCCGAGGACGTTGGTGTCCTGCGTCCGGTTCGCGCTGAGCATCCCGGTGACCTGCGACACGGCCTGGCTGCGCCCGTGGAGGACGGGAACCCCGGTGGTGCCGTTGATGACGGGGATCGGATTGACCATGATCGGGTCCGCGGAGGCGGGTGTCGCGAATGCTGCGACGGCTACCGTGGCGGCCACGACGATTGCTGAGCGCGTTCGGTTTCGGTGCACGGATGTTCCCATCGGTGTCGAAAAGCGATGTCTGCCTGGTTGTATGTCCGCTTTGTAACGGCTCCTACGGCCGTAGCGGGCGGATAACACGGTAACAGCGGAAACGGTTTCTCCGGGGGCGAACTCACGCATTCTTCCGGGCGGTCGGGTCCACCCGTGCGGGTGAGCGGTGCGTCCGGGCCGGTCGCGCTGTGACGAATCAGGAGACCCGAGTAACAGTGCGGACACGGTTCGCGAAGTACCGTGTCGTGGGACGGGGTCACGACGGCCCTGTCGCGCGGCGTGTCACGCCGTGAGATCAGGCTGTAGAGGAGACCAGACATGGGTGCGCAGATCTCGAACTCCACCGAGGTCAGGCAGTCCGCCATCCTCGGGCTGGGGGTTTACCGCCCGGCGCGGGTCGTGAGCAACGACGAGATCTGCCAGACCATCGACTCCACCGACGAGTGGATCCAGTCGCGTTCGGGCATCAAGAACCGTCGCTTCGCGAACGACGAGGAGACCGTGCTCGCGATGGCGATCGACTCGGGCCGCAAGGCGCTCGAGGCGGCCGGGCTGACCGGTGAGCAGATCGGTGCCGTGGTCATCGCCACGTCCACCTACCCGGTGCAGACGCCGCAGTGCGCGGCCGTCGTCGCCGACGCGCTCGGCACCGCCGGTTCCGCAGCGTTCGACGTCACGGCCGGTTGCGCGGGCTTCTGCTACGCGCTGTCCGTCGCATCCGACATGGTGCGTCTCGGCACCGAGGACTATGTCCTCGTCATCGGTGTGGAGCGGATGAGCGACAGCACCGAGCCGACGGACCGCAGCGTGCGGTTCATCTTCGGTGACGGTGCGGGTGCCGTCGTCGTCGGCCCGAGCGACACCCCCGGCATCGGCCCCACCGTGTGGGGTTCGGACGGTTCGCAGTCGCAGGCCATCCGGCAGGAGCCGGACTGGCTGTCGTTCGCGGCCGATCCGACGAACCGCCCGTGGATCAAGATGGAGGGCACCGCGGTCTTCCGCTGGGCCGCCTTCGAGATGGGCAAGATCGCCGTGCAGGCCGTCGAACGTGCCGGTGTGACCATGGAGGATCTGGGCGCGTTCATCCCGCACCAGGCGAACGGCCGCATCAACGAGGTCATCGCCCGCCAGATCAAGCTGCCCGAGTCGGTGCCGGTGTCCGACGACATCGCCGACACCGGCAACACGTCGGCGGCGTCGATTCCGCTCGCGATGGAGGAAGTGCTCCGCACCGGCAAGGCGAAGCCGGGCGACCTGGCCCTGCTGGTCGGCTTCGGTGCCGGCCTGTCGTACGCGGGCCAGGTCGTGACCCTGCCGCCACTGGCGTAGGCCCCTGTGCGCCTTTTCGGTAGTAGCTACTACCGAAAAGGCGCACAGGTGCGCAGCGCCTCCTCCTCGTCCGTGGTGAGGGGGTGCTGCAGGTGCGCGACGTTGCGGGCTACCTGTTCGGGGGTGGCGGAGCCGACGAGCACCGACGCGATCTGTGGTTGGGCGTCGAGCCATGCGATCGCGAGTTCGGACAGTGGGCGTCCCAGTTTCCCGGCCACGACGAGTAGTTCTTCGACGCGGTCGAGGGCGGTGTCGGTGGCGGTGGCTGCGAAGTAGTCGGAGCGGTCGAATCGGGATCCGGTCGGGAACGGCGTGTTCTTGCGGTATTTGCCGGTGAGCAGGCCCGCGGCGAGCGGGTAGAACGGGATCACTGCGAGATCGTTCTCCTCGCAGGCGGGGACGATGGTGTCCTCGACGCCGCGTTCGAGCAGGTTCCATTCGATCTGGGCGGCGACGAATCGCGGCAGGGCGCGTGCGGTGGCGGTGTGCACGCTGTCGGTGATCTGGTCGGCGGTGACGTTGGAGCATGCGACGTACCGGACCTTGCCGGCGTGGACCAGTTCGTCGAGGGCGCCGAGGGTGTCCTCGATGGGGACCTGCGGGTCGGGCATGTGCTGGTAGTAGAGGTCGATGTGGTCGACGCCGAGGCGGCGCAGGCTGGCGTCGCACGCGCGGTGCACGTAGTCCGGCGCCGAGCCGCGGTCGGTGTCGCTCATGGGTCCGCCGAATTTCGTTGCGACGACGGCCTGTTCGCGTCGGCCGGCGAGTGCGGCGCCGAGGTGTCGTTCGGATTCGCCGGCCGAGTAGATGTCGGCGGTGTCGAAGAACGTGATCCCGTGTTCGAGGGCGGCGTCGACGACGGTGCGGGACTGTTCCGGGTCGGTGCGTGATCCGAAGTTGTTGCAGCCCAATGATACTGCCGAGACGGAGAGGTCGGTTCCGGGGATGGTGGTGTACTTCATGGGCGGACTGTACGCCGGTGGCGTGACGGCGGGCGACGGTGAATTCCGGTGTGTGGGCACTCTCGGGGAACCGGCGTGTGCGTACCGGCTAGTATTCGGTCCGTACGAACGTATGTGCGAGAGATGAGGTTCGGTTGAGATCGTCGATGTCCGGTTCGATGCGTCGTGTGCTCACGTTGGCGGGCACGGTCGTGCTCGCGGTGGTGTTGGCGATCGGGTACGTCGCCGTCGACACGTGGTTCGGGTCGAAGGACGAGCCGTCCGGTCCGGTTCCGCCGTCGGTCGCGTCCGGTGAGATCGAGGAGTTGCTCGCGCGGTTGACGGTTGCGCCGGAAGCGCCGATGACCGGGTACAGCCGGGAGAAGTTTCCGCACTGGGACCGGAATCTGCCCGAACACGGGTTCGGTGACGGGTTCGCGGAGTATTCCCGGTGCACCACTCGGGACGTGATGATGCTGCGTGACGCGGTCGGTTCGGTGCGGCTGGACCCGAAGACGTGCGAGTTGATCGTCGGCAAGGGTGGCGGCTGGCAGGACGAGTACGGGTTCGTCGACCGTAAGACCGGGGAGTTGCGTCCGTACAAGAAGATGGAGAAGCCGTCCGACGTGGACGCCGAGCACATCGTCGCGTTGGCGGAGGCGTGGCGGTCGGGGGCGGCCGGTCTCGACGAGGACACCCGTCGCAGGATCGCGAACGACGCCGTCAATCTGGTGGCCGCGGACCCGTCGGCGAACCGGTCCAAGGGCGACCAGGATGCCGCGAACTACCTGCCGCCCGGAAAGTTTCGCTGCACATACGTCGATCGGTATCTGCACGTCAAGGTAAAGTACGGCCTCACCGTCGACCCGGCGGAGCAGGCGGCCCTGCGCACCGCCGTCGACGACTGTGTCCGTCAGGGCGCGTTCCGGTAGAGGAGGCTCGGATCATCGACATCGCCGCAATCCGCATGCCGGTCGCCGTCATGACCGAGGAGGAGGGGACGGTGTCCGGGCTACTGGACGTCGCCGTCGACGCCGCGGGACGGGGACTGGTCCGCTACCGGGCCACCGACGACTGGTTGACGATCGGGAACCTCGATGCCGACCCGCCGATCACGTGGGCGGCGCTCGACGATCTGGTGGATGCGATCGAGTCCGGTGTCGGGGTGCGGGACACTGCGGGGAATCTGATCCCGTTCGAGGCCTGAGCTTCGGCGGTACACGGGAGGGGACAACGGATGCGATCACTGCACACGTGGAGGCTCTGGCTGGCTCCGACCGCGGTGGTCGCGGTCGTGATGTCCCTGTTGGCCGCGCTGTACATGGGCGGCATCCTCGATCCGGCGAAGCATCTGCGGGGCTTCCCGATCGCACTGGTGAACCAGGACGTCGGCGATGTGATCGACGGTCCGGACGGTCCGGTGCGGGAGAATTTCGGCGACGAGATCGCGGCCGGTCTCGTCGCGAACGTGCCCGCCGACAAGGTCGATCTGCAGCAGCTTCCGTGGGTGGAGGCGGCATCGCGGCTCGGTAAGGGCGAGTTGTTCGGGGCCATCGTCATTCCGAGTGACTTCACCAAGCGCACAGCGATTCTCGCGCAGGCGTCGGTGATTCCGGGTGACGTGGAGAAGCCGATCGTCACGGCCTACACCAATCCGCGGGCGGGAAGTTTCGGGATCGGGATCACCGAGGCGATCACGAGTACCGCGCTCGCACAGGTGAACACGATGATGGGCGACAAGCTCACGGCGACGGTGAACGACCGGCTGGCGTCGGTCGCTCCCGGTACGACGGTGTCCGGTGCCGCGGCCCTCACGCTGGCGCAACCGGTCGACGTCCTGACCGTGCAACACAATCCGCTGCCGCCGGGGACCGGAAATGGGTTGTCCGCCTTCTATTTCGCATTGCTGCTGGTGTTGGCCGGCTTCACCGGGGCCACGATCGTCAGTTCGATCGTCGACAGCACACTCGGATTCGCCCCCACCGAGTACGGGCCGTGGTACGTGCACCGGGAGTCGGCGGGAATCAGTCGATTCCGGACATTGCTCGTGAAATGGGGAGTGATGGCGGTACTCGGCGCACTGGTGTCGGCGCTGTACATCGCGATCACCGGTGCGCTCGGCATGCCGATACCGAATGCGCTGGCACTGTGGGAGTTCGGTGCATTCGCGATCACCGCGATCGGGGTGACGGCGCTGTCGGTGATGGCGGCGTTCGGTACCGTCGGGATGCTGATCAATCTGGTGGTGTTCGTGATCATGGGGCTGCCGTCGTCCGGCGGCGCGATCCCGATCGAGGCGACCCCGCGGATCTACGAACTCCTCGCCCAGTTCGAGCCCATGCATCAGGTGTTCGTCGGGGTCCGCGCGATCCTCTACTTCGACGGCAGCGCCGGCGCCGGACTGCTGCACGCGGTGTGGATGACCGGGGTCGGGCTGGTCATCGGACTCGTACTCGGGGCCGCGGTCACCCACTTCTACGATTCCCGCGGACTGCACCGGACCCGGAAGGGCACGTCAGCCGTGTGAATCGCGGGACCGGCGGTTCTCCTCGTCGAGGCTCGCGGGATCCCAGTCGAGATCGGAGCCGAGTTCCTCGACATCGCCGCGCCGGACGACACGACCGATCAGCACGGCCGCCACGCAGGCGAGGACGAGCCACCCGCCCAGAGCGATCCACAACCACGACATGACATCGTTTCTAGCAGCGCACCCTGTGAAAAAGCGAAGCGCGCGATGTCACGCGAGGGTGAGGGCGTCCACCGGGGCGCGGAACAGGGTGCGGGCCTGCTGCACCGTCAGCACCGGCACCTCGAGGGCGCGGACCTGCGCGAGCAGGGCGGCCTCGGCGGGCGTGCAGATGCCGTCGAGGGCGTCGTCGTCGACCACCGCGTACGCGACGCCGTCGGCGACCGCCTCGACGGAACGGAATCCGCGCCCGGACGCCAGGGAATGCGCTTCCTGCAGTGCCGTCGAACTGCCGACGAACACCACCTCACCTGCGAACGCGGGAACACTTCCATCGACGACGGCGAATTCCATCGGGACTCCTTGTTGCGACTCGTGGCAGCGCGACGGCCGACGGTGAGCATCGGATGCGTGCTCGGATGCGGCGACCCCACGGATCGCGGGGTTCTCGCATCGTAAGTCGCCGCGCGCGAATCCGCGCGGTTCTTCGGGGACTGCACCGGTCAAGTGCGGACGTGCCAGGTCCGTGCCGCGACGACGATTGCGATGACCGACAACAGATCCGACACCGTGACGCCGTGTTCCGGGGTGAGCGTCCACAGGATGTGCCCCTCGATCGGACCGTTGACGAGCACCCACACCACCGCGAGCACGACGAGACACACGGCGGCGGGCCGACTCGGCCGCGCCAGACACCACGCACCCACGACGAGAAGCAGATTCATAGTCAGAACGGGATAGAAGACGTCGACCATCGGATCATCCTGACTCATCGGCCGGCTTTCAGTCGCGTTCCCGGACCTGCGCGACGGCGTCGGCGATCGGAGCCGACAGTGTCGGGCCGTGGCCGGGGACGATCGTGTCGGCGTCGAGCCCGGTGAGCGCATCCAACGCGGCGAGAGTGTCCCCGGTGCCGTGATCGAACACCGGTGGAAGCAGTTGCGGGCCAAGAACCTTCGACAGCGGGTGGGCGGTGACGAGGGCATCGCCGGTGATGACGACCCCGTGCCGCGGCAGATGGAAGGCGGTGTGCCCGGACGTGTGCCCGTGCGTGGCGACCGGTACCGGGGCGCCGGGGATGTCGATGCTGCCGTCGGCGGGAAACGCCCGCACGTTCGGGATCGCAACCTTCCTCGTGGCGCCGGCGCGGGCGACCCGCAGCAGCCACGGCAGCACGCCGTGCTTGTGGATCATCGGCAGGAAATCGGGGGCGGCGGCCTGCTCCAGATAGTCGCGGCGGGCGTGCGCCACCTCGACGGCATCGGTGTACACGGGCGTCCCGTACCGCTCGTGGAATGCCGCGACCGCCCCCATGTGGTCGATGTGCGCGTGCGTCAACAACAGCGCCTGCACATCCTCCGGGTGCCGACCCAACGACCGGATCGCCCGCTCCGCCACCGCGACATCCCGCGGATAACCGCCGTCGACCAGCGTCAACGCGTCACCGTCCCGCAGAATCACCATGTTCACATCGGTCCCGGACACCTGGAAGACGCCGGACGCCACCTCGCTCATCACCGTCACAGTTGATCATGATGCGGTAGCGGCGTGGATGTGTGATCGATCAGGCGATGGCCCGGGGTACGATCGGTCAGGAAGTGGGAAATACCCGAGAGAGCCGATGACGGGAATCGAACCCGCGTATTCAGCTTGGGAAGCTGATGTTCTACCATTGAACTACATCGGCATACAGGCCGTACGCTGCGGTTTTCCGATTTCTCAACTGCAACCGGCCTGCAAGCGGCAACTCTAGCAGAAGCCTCGTCGTGGGCGCCCGAGGTGGTCCGTCGGCGTGTCGGTAGCCTTGCGGTGTGCTGCTCTCAGATCGTGACATCCGTGCCGAGATCGCTTCCGGACGCCTGGGTATCGACCCGTTCGATACGGAGATGGTGCAGCCGTCCAGCGTGGACGTCCGACTCGACGGCCTGTTCCGGGTCTTCGACAACACCAAGTACACGCACATCGATCCGGCGCTGCGGCAGGACGAGTTGACGTCGCTCGTCGAGCCGGCGGCGGGCGAGCCGTTCGTGCTGCACCCCGGTGAGTTCGTTCTCGGTTCCACCCGCGAGGTGTGCACGCTGCCCGACGATCTCGCCGGACGACTCGAGGGCAAGTCCAGCCTCGGCCGACTCGGACTGCTCACACATTCCACCGCAGGCTTCATCGACCCCGGATTCAGCGGGCACATCACGCTCGAACTCTCCAACGTCGCGAACCTGCCCATCACGTTGTGGCCGGGCATGAAGATCGGGCAGCTGTGCCTGCTCCGGCTCAGCAGTGCCGCCGAGAGTCCGTACGGCAGTTCGTCCGTCGGCTCGAAGTACCAGGGGCAGCGGGGACCGACGCCGTCGCGGGCGTACCTCAACTTCCCGACGCACCCGAGCAGCGCAGCGCGCTGACCCTGTCGCGCAGCGGGTTCGGCAACCTCCGGGCTGATTGAACGTTCATGCAGTAGCCACTCGATGAAGTGTGTTTTGGATCACATCAGGATGGGTGTGTTCTTGCCGGCGGTCACACTTCCTGTCGTCCGGTCGGCGATGAACGTGTGTCAGTATCCGCCGGGTCGCTACGGTCGAGTCGATGCCGCAGTCCCGATATCGGCCCCAGATGCTGCACTCGGTGCGCATGGTCCGCGCAGGTGGATTCGGTTACCGGACGGTAGTGCCGCCGCCTGCGGGGCGTAAAAAGGTCGTTCTCCCTGTTGAATTCGGAACAAAGTGATGTTCGTTCCGTGTGGACGTGACGGACATTCGTCCAGGTCCGTGCAGGTGGAACAGGTCGACCGTTCGGGTCTGCCGGTCGTTCGTTTCACGCTGTGACGGGCGTAACCGCGTGCTACAACCATTTCGTACAGCGGAGGGTGCCGGATTCAACGGAGGCACCGGACTCCACAGCAAGATCGGCCCGTCGGGGGTCATGTCATGTGTGATGGTCGATGGAGGTGACGGCGTGACGGCTTCGCGCTACCTGGAAACAGGGACCGAAGCCGGGATGGTGGGGGAGAACTCGCCACTCCGGTTAGTGAACGAATCTTCTCTGCAACACAATTCGCGCAGCCGCTGGCAACACTGCTACGTGAGCCGACTCCGGGTCGTCGACACCGTCGTCGTGGCCGCCGCGGTCGCTGCGGCACAGGTCGCGCGCTTCGGAACGACACCGGAAGCGGTCACGGCCGGAACGATTTCCGGGCTCAGCTACACGATGATGTCGATCGCGCTCGGCGCGTTGTGGCTCGCGATGCTGGCGATCCACCGCACCCGTTCCACCCGCGTCATCGGTGCCGGGGCCGAGGAGTACCGGCGCATCACGGTCGCCACGTTCCAGTTGTTCGGCATCATCGGAATCCTCAGCCTGCTGTTCCAGGCGGACCTCGCACGTGGTTACCTCGCCATCGCGTTCCCGCTGGGCCTGGTCGGTCTGCTCGCCGGACGGTGGGTCGTGCGGAAGATAGTGGCCCGCAAGCGGGCCAACGGTGACTGCTACACCTCGGTGCTGGTCGTCGGCGGCCGGCGATCCGTGCTGACGATGACCCGGAACTTCGAGCGTGAGGCGGCGTCCGGCTACCGCGTCGTGGGTGTGTGCGTACCGGGTTCCGGCTACCGAGACGACGAGCACATCGTGGTCGACGGCCGGGAGATCCCGGTCCTCGGTAACGAGTACGCGGTGGTCGACGCGCTGCAGCAGTGCGGCGCCGACACCGTCGTCGTCACAGCCACCGAGCAACTCGGGCACGACGGAATCCGCAGTCTCGTATGGGATCTCGAACCGTCCAACGTCGATCTTGTCGTCGCGCCCGGCGTCGTCGACGTCGCCGGACCGCGTCTGGTGATGCGTCCGGTCGCCGGATTCCCGCTCATCCACGTCGAGAAGCCGCAGTATCACGGAGCCAAGAGCTTCGGGAAGACCGCATTCGACATGTGCTTCGCGCTCGCGGCCCTGCTCCTGATCTCACCGGTGATGCTGGTCGCCGCAATCGCCGTCAAGACCACCAGTCGCGGCCCCGTCCTCTACAAGTCCGAGCGCATCGGACTCGACGGCGCACCGTTCCCGATGCTCAAGTTCCGCACCATGGTCGACGGAGCCGACAGGCAGGTCACCGCACTGCTCGACCAGAACGACGGCGCCGGCGTCCTGTTCAAGATGAAGGACGACCCACGCATCACCCCGGTCGGAAAGTTCCTGCGCAAGTACAGCCTCGACGAACTCCCACAGTTCGTGAATGTCCTTCGCGGCGAGATGAGCGTCGTCGGACCGAGACCACCACTCCGCCGCGAAGTCGACGCCTACGACGGAACCGTCCGACGACGCATGCTCGTCAAACCTGGCCTCACCGGCCTGTGGCAGGTCAGTGGACGCAGCGATCTTTCCTGGGACGAGACTGTGCGCCTTGACCTTTCGTACGTCGAGAACTGGTCGATGATGCAGGACATCCTCATCGTCGGCAAGACCGTGCGGGCCGTGACCGCCGGTAGCGGCGCGTACTGACACCGCGACCACCCACATCCCCCCCATTCGTACGACGAACCTCACCACAGCGGTGCGGGAGTTCGTCGACCCCGAACTTCGAAGGTAAGGCAGAACTATGGGCACATCCGTTGCGGTGTTCGGTACCGGATATCTGGGTGCGACACACGCCGCCTGCATGGCCGAACTCGGTCACCAGGTCCTCGGTGTCGACATCGACGAGTCGAAGCTGGCCAAACTCGAGGCCGGCGAGGTCCCGTTCTACGAACCGGGTCTCGACGAGGTCCTGCAGCGCAACATCGCGGCCGGCCGACTTCGTTTCACGTCGTCCTACGAGGAAGCGGCAGAGTTCGCCGACATCCACTTCATCGGTGTCGGAACCCCGCAGAAGAAAGGTGAATTCGCCGCGGACCTGACCTACGTCGACGCGGTGATCGACGGTCTCGCACCCCTGCTGACCCGCCCGAGCGTCATCTTCGGGAAGTCGACGGTACCGGTGGGAACCGCCGAGCGACTCGGCGCGCGGGCACGTGCACTCGCCCCGGCCGGCGACGATGTCGAGGTCGCATGGAACCCCGAGTTCCTGCGCGAAGGCTTCGCGGTGCAGGACACCCTGCACCCGGATCGGCTCGTCCTCGGTGTGGATCGAGAGCGACCGGGACGCGCCGAGGACGTGGCACGCGAGGTCTACGCGCAACTGCTCGCCGAGAAGATCCCGTTCCTCGTCACCGACCTCGCGACCGCCGAACTCGTCAAGACCTCCGCCAACGCCTTCCTGGCCACGAAGATCTCGTTCATCAACGCGATGTCCGAGGTGTGCGAGGCGGCCGGCGCCGACGTCACCGTCCTCGCCGACGCGATCGGACACGACGCCCGTATCGGCCGCCGATTCCTCAACGCCGGAGTCGGATTCGGTGGTGGATGCCTCCCCAAGGACATTCGGGCCTTCATGGCCCGCGCCGGTGAACTCGGCGCCGACCAGGCCCTGACCTTCCTCCGCGAGGTCGACGCGATCAACATGCGTCGCCGCACCCGCATGGTCGAGATGGCACGCGACGCCTGCGGCGGCACACTGCTCGGCACCCGCGTCGCGGTGCTCGGCGCCGCATTCAAACCCGAATCCGACGACGTCCGGGACTCCCCGGCCCTCAACGTCGCCGGCCAGATCCAGTTGCAGGGCGCCACCGTCACCGTGTACGACCCCAAAGCCATGGACAACTCGCGCCGACTGTTCCCCACACTCGGCTACGCCACCAGCGTGACCGACGCCGTCGAAGGCGCCGACGTCGTCCTCGTCCTCACCGAATGGAAAGAATTCCGGGACCTCCGCCCCTCCCGCATCAGCCCACTCGTCCGGGGCCGCAACATCATCGACGGACGCAACTGCCTGCGGCCGAGCGAATGGCAGGACGAGGGATGGGTGTACCGGGGGATGGGGCGATGACGACGACGGGCGGTGCACGTCTCGACGTTCTGCACGTGTCCGAGGCTTACGGGGGTGGGGTCCAGACCGCGATCAATCGGTACATCGAGAACTCCCCGTTCTGCAGTCATGCGATGTTCGTGCGAGTGCGTGACGCGCATGATGTCGGACAGTTGCCGGATGTCGAGGTCGTTCGAATGCAGGGTTCGATGCCGCGGTTCGTCCGCACTGCCCGTCGGGTGATCCGTGAGCGTCGGCCCCGAGTGGTCCACCTGCATTCGAGCTTCGCCGGAACGCTCCGAGCCTTCGACTTCCCCGACGTGAAGGTCGTGTACACGCCGCACTCGTACGCCTTCCTGCGTGAGGACGTCCACCCCGCCGTGCGCGCCGGTTATCTGGGTGCCGAGTACCTGCTGAGTCGCCGCAGCGGTCACGTGATCGCCGCGATCAGTCCGCACGAGGCCGCAGCGGCATCACGATTGACCACCGGACGATCGAGCGTGAGTTATCTGCCGAATGTCGCCGGGGACGTCGGAGATGGCTGTCGGTCGGTATCGGTGCCCGCACCGGGGCGCACACAGGTGGTCACTGTCGGCCGGATCTCGGCGCAGAAGGACCCGGGCTTCCTCGCGAACGTGGTGCGACTCGTCGACGATCCGTCGATCGAGTGGACGTGGATCGGAGACGGCGACGAACCGATGAAACGTGAACTCGTCTCGGCGGGTGTGTCGGTGACCGGCTGGATTCCGAACGCCGAAGTACTGGAACGGATGTCTCGCGCAGATCTGTATCTGCACCCCGCACGATGGGAGGGAGCCCCGATGACGTTGCTCGAGGCGACGGCGTTGGGGACACCGGTCCTCGTGCGTGAGGTCGACACCCTTCGCGGACTCGGCTTCGCTTCGGCCGGTGTCGAGGCTGCCGACGTGGCTGCCGCGGTGACGCGGTTCGCCCACGACCCCGACTCCCGCGAATCCGTTCGCCGACGCGCGGCGGAATCTGTGACGGTGCACTCGGCCGCCGCACAGCGTCGCGCCCTGGCGCACCTGTACTCCGACCGAACCGAGGTGGCCGCATGAAGATCCTGATGCCGGGGAGAATCCTCGAACGTCACGTCGGGGGCAACACGACCTACGCGCGTACCCTCGCCGCCGGACTCCGGGAACGCGGACTCGACGTCGACACGATGAGGTTCACCGGGAACCCGGTCGGAACCCTCGCGCTCGAGACCGTGCAGGCGCTGCGGCCGCGGAAGCCGAACCTGGTGCTCCACTACGTCGCCGACACCGGACCGCTGGTCGCCACCAGATCGCCGTCCGTGGTGACGGTGCACGGTGTCGCCAGCAAATGGGTCGACGGCGTGCGGACGCCGCGTGCCGAGCGAGTATGGCGAGGACGAGTGGGTGCCGCGATCCGATGCACGGACCGGATCGTCACCGTGTCCGAATCGAGTGCCGACGACATCGCCGAGGTGTTCGACGTCGATAGGGACGCGATCACGGTGATCCCCCACGGGATCGACTGCGCGACGTTCAGTGCGCGACGGGGTGTCTCCGACGAGATCAGCGCAGACGTCCCCGAGGAGTTCCTCCTCTACGTCGGGAACATCGAACCGCGCAAGAACCTCGTGGAGTTGGTGAACGCGATGAGGGACGCCGCACTCACGGATCTCGGGTTGCCGTTGCTGATCGTCGGTAAGCCGGCGTGGGATGCCGACGAGTCGATGGAAGCGATCCGATCGGCGCCGAACGTCCGCTACCTCGGATTCGTGTCGGAGAACGACAAGATCGCGTTGATGCAGCGCTGCACGGCATTCGTCTTCCCGAGCAAATACGAGGGTTTCGGGTTCCCGGTCTTGGAAGCGATGGCCGCGGGCGCACCCGTCATCGCCTCGACACGCGGGTCCCTGCGGGAGGTGGCAGGTCCCGCCCGGATCACCGACGACATCGATCGGCACTCGATCGCGAGGGTGATCCGGGATGCGATCGGCGACCGACGCTGGCTCGAGAACGCCCCTGCGCGTGGGCGGGCCTGGGCCGAGACGTTCTCGTGGGACAAGAGCTTCGACGACCACGTTTCCGTCTACAGATCGGTGATGGACCAGTGAAAGTTGTTCTGCTTCACGGATACAGTGCGGTCAACGCGGGAGACGGACTTCTCGTGGAGGAGTCGATCACCATCGTGCGAGAGGCATTCGGGGACGAGATCGAGTTCACTCTCGCCGCCTCACACCCGGAGACGTTCGGGCACCTCGGTGTCCGCGTCGTCGATTCCGCGCCGAGCGCCCGCGGATACTCCCGCGACTACCTGCGACTGCTGCGTACACTCGACCGATTCGACCTGGTTGTGGGGGTCGGCGGTGGCTACCTGCGGGCAGGGTACGGACTGGAAGCACTCAAGATGGGACTCGTCCACGGTCCACAGCTCGCGGCGGCGGCACGGACCTCGACCCCGACCGTCTATCTCCCCCAGAGTGTGGGTCCGGCCGGATCGCCGGTACGTCGCGTGATCGGTCGGGGTATGCGTGCGATCGACAGGTTCTACGTCCGCGACGACAGGACCGTGGCCGAGTTCGGCCGATGCGGTGTCGAGCGGGTACCCGATCTCGCGATCCTGTCGGCGACCGCGAACGTCGGGAACCTGCCGGTGGCCGACGTTCCGGTGGTGAGCGTGCGATCCGTGCGTGGCACCGTTTCTCCCCTGGTCACCGATCTGTGTCGGCAACTCGGAACGTTCGACGGATACATCCAGAGCGAAACCGCGGGCAACGATGATCGGGCGGTAATGGCGTCGATCGGTGCCGATCGGATCCTCACGCGTGACGAACTGATGCGTCCGGTCGATCACGTTCGCGTGGTCGTCGCGGTCCGTCTCCACGCCGCCCTCATGGCGCTGCGAGCCGGCCACTACGTCGTCCACCTCGCCTACGAGCGCAAGGGATTCGGGGCGTTCGAGGATCTGGGCCTCGACGAGTACGTCCACAACGTCAACATGTTCGAGCCGGAACGTATTCTCGAGCAGATTCGACGGCTGACCGGTGACAGCGCGACCCGGGACGACTATCGGCGTCGCGCCGCGGCCGCGGTCGAGTCCGCGGAGGCCGTACGGTCCGCACTGGTCGCCGACCTCCGGGGTCGGGTCGACGGTGCCCGGCGCAGTCGGGAGACGTCGGCGTGCTGATACGTCGACGTGCCGTGCGGGGAGCGGATTCCACCCGTGTCTTCGTCTGGGCGACGGGACAGGACGAGAACATCGGGGACTCCCTGCTGCGCCGGGCGTATCTCGAACACCTACGGGTGCACGGTGGTATCAGCGTATGGACGGCGCAGGCGAGTAATGACTTCGTCGCGGGTCTCGGATTGGATCCGTCGGACCGGGTGTTCACGAGCTACCGGAAGTGGTACCTGGCTGCCCTCCGATCCGCCTTCGACGCTCGAACCATGGTGGCCGTCAACGCCGGTGAGGTTCCCCTCTCGCGGCGAGGTGCCACACGGATGGCGACCCTCGCGGTCTTGACGATCTGGTGCCGACTGTTCGGCGGCGCCGCAGTCTGGGCCGGTGCCGGTGTACCGCGCCCGGGTGCGTGGACCGTGCTCGCGCTGCCGTACCGAGTGGTGGCCCGGCTCTGCGACGTCGTCCACTTCCGCGACCGGGAATCGAACACCTCGCTCGCGGTCACGCGTGAGGTGGCACCGGACTGGGCGTTCGCGCTGGGCAGCGCGACACACGAGTGGCCCTCCTCGGAGGAACGGTCGTTGTTGGCGGTGGTGCTCCGCGGCGACCGCGAACGACCGTCGCCGGCATGGATCGCCTGGGTGCGGTCGACGGCCGAGGCACTGGGGCTCGAGCCGATCGTGGTCGTCCAGGTCCGGCGCGACTCGGGTACGGCGGCATGGCTGGCCACCGAACTCGATGGTGTCGTCTCGCATTGGGGGAGTGCCGATCATGCGGCCCGGGAGCGTGAGGTCCGACGCATCTACGCGCGGAGTGCCGTCGTGGTGGGAGACCGACTGCACGGGCTCATCGTCGGCGCAACGGAAGGAGCGGTGCCACTCGGATGGGTCGAGTCGTCGAACGGCAAGATTCGGCGACACTTCGACGCCATCGGACTCGACTGGCCGGGCTCCGGTGAAGGGTGTGCCGCCGACGGTCTCTCGGACGTGAGCACCGCGGACATCACGCGGATGGGACGAGAAATGGCTGGTGCCGTCGACGACGCGCGCGCCCGCTTGACGACGGTGGGGCGGACACTCGCCGGTAGCGGGCGATGACGACAGATCGGAGTGTAGCGACCGGCCCCACAGATCCGAGCGGATCGTTGGCAGCTGTCGCGGCACGTGGAGCGTCGTACACCGTTGCAGGGCAGTTGGTTCGGATCGTCGTACTGTTCGCCGGCACCATCGTCCTGGCACGGGTCCTCAGTCCCACCGACTTCGGCTTGGTCGCGATCGTCACCTCGTTGATGGCATTCGGTGAACTGGTCCGGGACTTCGGCCTGTCCACGGCCGCTGCGCGTGAAACCCGACTGTCCAGGGAACAACAGTCGAACCTGTTCTGGATCAATACCGCACTCGGATGCGGCCTGGGTGCTGCCACGTACTTTCTGGCGCCGGTCGTGGCATCGGTGTTCTCCGACGATGCCCTCGCCGACATCGTTCGATGGTCTGCGGTGGTGTTCGTGGCGAACGGGGCTGCCACACAGTTCCGCGCCGAACTGAATCGGCGACTCGATTTCAAGAAGCTCGCCCTGGTAGACACTGTTCCGGTCGTGCTCGGTCTCGCTGCGGCGGTCGGATTCGTTCTTCTAGCCGAGCCGACCTACTGGGCATTGGTGTGCCAGCAGTTGGTGACGGCCGTTGCCGGACTGGCATTCGCGGTGCTCGCGAGCCGGTGGCTACCGGGGCTGCCCACCCGCCGTGGACCGGTCGGCCATCTGATGTCGTTCGGGTTCGGTCTGTTCGGTACTCAAGGCGTGGCCTACTTCACCAGGAACGTCGACAATCTATCGCTGGGTTATGTGTGGGGGCCTGCCGAACTCGGCATGTACAACCGCGCGTATCAACTGCTGATGGTGCCGATCAACCAGATCGCGGCGCCGCTCACACGGGTCGCGGTCCCGATTCTGACCCGGGTCGCCGATCAGCGCGAAAGATTCCAGTCCTATCTGCGGACCGGCCAGCTCATGGGCGGTGTCGTCCTCGGAGTCACGTACGGAATCCTGTTCGGACTCGCCGACCCGATCGTGACACTGGTGTTCGGCACGCAGTGGGCGCCGATGATCCCCATCTTCCAGGCGTTGACGGTCGGCGGCGCTTTTCGCGCGCTCAACCAGGTGACGTTCTGGGCATTCTTGGCCAAAGGCGCGACGGCCGCGCAGTTCCGCTTCTACCTCGTCTCCCAGCCGCTGATCGTGGTGTGCATGCTGGCGGGACTCCCGTGGGGCGCTCTCGGAGTCGCTGTCGGGCATTCGGTCGGATACGGCGTCAACTGGGCCCTCTCGTACTGGTGGTGCGGCCGGGTGACGGAGACCGACATGCATGAGCTGTTCGTCGCGGGGACCAAATGTCTCGGCATGTTCGCGGTTCCGCCCGGTCTGTTCGGGGTGATCTCCACGATGTTCGTGCCCGACGACCTCGCGTCGATCGGTGTCGGACTAGCCGTCACAGCCGGATACTTCACGGCGCTGTGGTTCACGTCCCGATTCGCGCGCGAGACGTTCCGCACGGGCCGTCACGCCGTTGGGAAAGTCCTTGATCGCAAGGTGCGCGCGACGAGCTGAACCGACTCTCTCAGTTTCGATTCCACGGTTTCGTGAGGAGCTTGCGGCCGGCGTGAACGGGATCGGCTAGTACCCACTCGCCCAGCCGGAGGGCGGCCGACAGGAGGTTGCCCGACGCCCATTCGGCGCGTGCGCGCCGTGCTGACGCGGCCATCCGAACCCGACGATCGGACATGTACTCGATGTCGAGTCCGAAGTGGTCCGCGTAGTGCCGGCGGATGTCTTCCTTCGCTTCGATCGCAGATGACGCCGACCGCACCGACTTTCCGCCGGCGAGGCTGTACCGGCAACTGGGCTCGTCGCGCACGGCGATGTCCCCGACCATCGACAGGCGGATGAGAAGTTCGTAGTCTTCCGCGTAGCGAGGAGCGAGGGCGGCAGGTTCGATCGACTTCGAGGCCGCGTACGCCGCGCGTCGGACGACGGCAGCGCACGGGGGCCAGGGGCCGAATCCGTTCGTCAACAGAGAGTTCGTGGTCACCGGGCTGTATCGGACGGGGAACGGGCGCTCTACGCCGCCCTCGGCGACACCGATAACGGTCCCTGCCGATACCGCGAGCGACGGATTCTCCTCGAGGATCCGAACGGAGTTCCGGACGGCGCTCGGAATGAGTTCGTCGTCCGCATCGAGGAAGATCAGATACGTGCCGGTCGCGTGTTCGGCGCCGGTTGCACGAGCTTTGGCTGCGCCGGCATTCTCCTGCCGGATACACGTGGCACCCACGTCGGTGGCGTGTTCGCCCGTGGCGTCGTCGGATCCGTCGTCGACCACGATCACCGTGGCCGCACCGGCCGCGAAGGCAGATTTGACTGCCCGGCGGATCGTTTGTTCGGCACGGAAGGCCGGGATCACGACCGTGAGGTCGGAGGGGTGCGTATCGGAATTCATCGATGGCCTTCTTTCGGAATCATTGATTGTTCGGAAGCCGACTCGTCCGGACCTGCCCGGCGTGATCTCCTCACGCCGGTGAGATGCAGATCGACAGCGGCGACGGCGAGTAGGACAGGGAGCCAGTACTGTTGCTGGTCGTAGAAGGCGGAGGTCATGCCGAATGCGATGACCGTCGCGATCACGGCGGACTGCACTTCGTTCCGGGCCGACATCATCGACTTGGCGATGATCACGATCAGCAACACGGAAATCGCCGCGACAGTGAGGAACAGCAGAAGACCACCCTGGTACCACGCCCGGAGGAGATAGTTGTGTACCACTGTGACGCCGTTGAATGTGCCTTGATGCATCGAGTCCATTCCGACTCCCGTCACGGGATCAGATCGAATGCTCGCTTCCGCGAACTCGTACGTGGATTGACGAATGGACAGTGATGCGACGCCATCGTCGGTGATCCCGAGTACGGTATCGACGCGTCCCTGGACTGGTTCGAGTGTGTTACTGGGGTCGTATCCCACTGTGAGCGCGATACCGCTGCACACCGCTACCCCGATTGCCACGCGGGCAAGACTCTTGAACGCCACTCGCATCGCGAGAAGCAGAACGAAACATCCGACGCCCAACGAGATCATTGAACTCAGGCTTCCCGATCCGACCAGGGCGATCGTATTGATCATGATCACCACCCAACCGGCCCACCGAACAGCTCCCGACGCTCGGTAGGCGAGGAAGATTCCTACGAGAATGGCGATCGTGGCCATCAGACCGAGAACATTCGGGTGTGCCGCCAGACCGTTCGCACGGCCTGCGTTCGCGTGAAGTCCGAGGACGGATGTACCCGACAACTGCATGATCCCGACAAGCGCGGAAACGGACTGAACACCCAGGAATCCGGCCAGGGCATAGCGGGTGAACGAATCACGCTCGGTCGCGTAGTAGCGAAGGATAAACGGCGTCAGGCCCACGAATGCGGCCAGCTTGATGCCTACGTACATGCTCGGCACGACAGCCGACGACGTTCCGGACACCACCGCTGCCAGCGGTATCGTGCACAGTGCGAACAACCACACCTGGGCGCCGGGAGGCCGCCGAAGCTTGCCGAGGAGAGTGCAGACCGTGATGACACCCAGAACGAAATAGGGCAAGAGGACGCTGCCGTAGGTCATGACGAGTCGATGGATCGGGGTGATCGCGATGATCCCGATCCAGATTGCGCCGCCCAGCGTCGTTCCCGATGCGTAGTGACTCTCGCGAGCAGCAGCGCTGACCACGGTTGTTGTTCCCATTGATCCCCCGACGGGTTCGTGCCGCGCGGACGTGGCTGCGGCATCTGGACGGCATATCGATGTCGATGTGTTTCACGTGTCCCGAACCGCGACTGTCACGGTCGGTTGCACGGGGAGAGTGAGGAGCGTACGACCGGCTCGTCCACCAACCCCTGCACTGCCACGACCGCTTCCCCGTCGACGGCCGGTTCGGTGAGCCGGTAGACGATTTCGACGGTTTTGCCTTGTGGGATGGGGAACTGTAGGTCGTAGACGGGGTGGCCGAGTTCGTTTCCGGTGAAGGCGAATCCGGGTTTTCCGTCGATGGTGGCTTTCTCGAGTTTCGCGCCGCGGGTGGCGACGAGGGACAGGTTGGTGAGGTTGGTGCCGGCGGGTGCGCCTCGCGGGTTGTCGTACATGCCGGCGACGTAGTTCGTGTAGTCGCCGTCCGGCAGCGTGTTGGTGAGGCGCACGGTGACGGTGGTGCTGCGGGTGTCTCCGGTACAGGTGTCGCCGCGGTACTCGATCTCGCGTTGCAGGTAGTAGTCGAGTTTGTTGCCGCCGAGATTGTTCACGACGACCCCGGCGTACGGCGCGTCGGTGTCCGGGATCGTGTGGCCCAGAGTTGTTTCGGCGAGTACCGACTGCTCGCTGGGCTGGGAGCTCCACACCGCGATCCGTCCTTCGCCGGCGGCCTTGCCGAGGGCCTCGAGGAGCGCCTGCGGATCGGAGATCCGTCCGGTCATCTTTTCGACGACCTTCGCGGCAACGGTCTGCAGATAGCGTTTGCGGGCGGTGTTGTTGTCGGCGAACCGCGAGTACGCCGTCGATTCGGTGAGTTCGACGACGTTGTCGGCGGTGATCTTCTCTCCGTCGGGCATCGTGACCGGTCCGACGACGCCGAGCACGTAGCCGAGAGCGACCGGGTCTGTCGCGATGACACCGTCGACGCGTTCCCCGGATTCCTGCTCCCACAGCGACTGCCAGATCTGTGCCGCGTACGGGAAGTGGGAACTGACGTTGCTGTTCCGGAAGTCCGTGGTGGGGCGGCTCTGCCCGTACATGCGCTCGAAGTCCGGCCCCAGATCGAGTGGTTGTTTGCCGTCGACCGACAGCTCCCGGTTGCTGGCCAACTCGTCGACCCGGATACCGCCGTCGACGGCACGCAGTTCGCCGAAACCGCCGAGCAGTCCGCCGGTGCCGCGGGCCTCGGCGTTCGTCTGGAATCCGAGGAAGTAGGACCGCGGCCCGTCCGCACCCAGCATCGCGGGGGCGATCTCGGCGGCCGTCGACACCGCACCGAGCATCGACGACAGTTCCTCCGTCCGCGTCACCAGTTCGGCGCGGGCGTCGTCGACCGGTCCGACGAACGAGCCCGGCACGGATGCCGCACGCGCCTCCCATTCCTGTGCCGCGGTAGCGGCTTCCGTGACGTCCGGTGCGGCATCCCGTAATGCCTGCACGTTGATCCGGGCGCCGTCGAGGAGGAGCTGATCCGGGGAGAGTGCGGCCCCTGCACGCACCGCCGGCGGAAGCACCTCGGAGGTGAGGCCGTCGACGACGTCCGCCATCTCCCGTGTCGTCCGGAACGGGTCGCCGATCCCCGGGATCGTGGCGGCCACCCGCCAGGCGACCGACTCGGTTCCCTGCCTTGCCTGTCCCGCATACCGATCGGCCTCCCCGGCCGCATCGGCGGCACCGGCCGTGTCCCCGGCCAGCAGGGCATCCTTCGATGCCAGTGAAAACTCTGCTGCTCGTTCGAGATTCAACTTGACCTGGGATGCCTCGTACGCGGTGTATCCGGCCCAGGCGGCGACTGCGGTGAGCCCGACTCCTGCCCCGACCGCGATGCGGCGCCGACGCTTCCGCGCCCCACGCGCCGGCGGTGCCGAAGCCGATTCGATCTGATCCACGCCGGAGTTCCCTTTCGATCGTCGTACCCGGGGCAGGCTAACCCGAAACTCGATTGGTCGGGCGTTCAAGTGGTGAATGGTGCACTCGCACAGTAAGTTAATTCCGTCCGTGCCATGCAGGTGGGTGCGGGTGGGCTCCGTGGACCCGTCGGGTCGTTTCCCTCGGAGTTGTCGGGACCTGCTGCACGCGAGGGGGTCGGATTGCGTCCGTTCCCGCTTTCGCCTGCCCAGAAGTCGCTCGTGGCGGCGCAGCAACTGCACCCGGACACCCCTCTGACCGTCGCCCAATACCTGGATCTACGTGGGCCGTTGCGTCGTGACGTGCTGCTCGCGGTCAGTGATCGGGCGGCGCGCGAGAGTCAATCCGGTGTGGTGGTTCTCCACGAGCACGACGGCGACATCCGGCAGAGCGCGGTGCTCGACATCGACGACGCACCACGCTTCCTCGATCTCGCTGCCGCGGATGATCCGGAATCTGCTGCGCTGGAATGGATGACGCAGCGAACATCCCGACCGATCGACTTGTTCTCGGACCGGCTCGCCGCCTTCACTCTCATCCGACTGTCCGACGAACGGCACTTCCTGCACTGTTTCGCCCACCACGTCGTGCTGGACGGCTACGCGGCGCAGATCCTGATGGCACGCATCGCGGAGCTCTACCGGGTCCGTATCGCGGGTGCCGAGGCGCCGGCGGACCGCAGTTCCTCGGTCGCGGACATCGGGCGGGCGGCCGACGACTACGAGGCCGGTACTCGCGTCGCCGTCGACCGGGAGTACTGGCGGGACAAGACGGCACGGCTTCCGCTGCCGGTGTCGCTCGCGGACCGAACCGGTCCCGTCGTCGTTCCCGCCCGACGATCGTCCGCCGCACTCACCGGCGCAGCGTCCCGGCCCGAGGTGCCCGCGATCGTGGCGGCCTTCGCCGTCTACCTCGCTCGGACGACGGGCACCGACGACATTGCACTGAGCCTGCCCGTCGCCGCCCGCACCACCGCTGCGCTGCGCCGCTCCGCCGGTTCGGTGTCCAACGTCGTCCCGTTGCGCATCCGGATCGATCACGAGGAGCCGTTCGGTGCGCTCGCCGACCGGGTGCGGGTGGAACTCGCGGGTGCGCTGCGCCACCAACGTTTTCGGTACGACGCGATGGTCCGTGAGTTCGATCTCGGATCGGCCGGTGCCGGTATCGGCGGGACGTTCGGTCCGGTCGTCAACATCATGCAGTTTCCGCTGCGCTACTCGTTCGGCGATGTCGACGGAGAACTGCACATCCTGTCGACCGGTCCGGTGGACGACCTGTCCGTCACGGTCTACACCGGCGGCGGAAGCGGACCTACCCGCGTGGATTTCGAGGCGAATCCCACGCGGTACACGGCGGGTTCGTTGCGCCGACACCAGCGGCGTTTCCTTAATCTCCTCCGCGACGTCACCGCGAACCCCGACCGTCGGATCGCCGACGTGCCCCTCGGTCCTGCCGGCACGGTCGACCACGCCCCGGCCCCGGACACCGACACGCTCCTCCTCCCGGACGCACTGACCCGGCACGCCGGACGTGCCGGGGTCGCGGTCCGCGCCGGCGCCCGCGACATCGCGTACGCCGACCTGGACGCGCATTCGTCGGCCCTGGCCCGGAAGCTGATCGCCCGCGGTGCCGGACCCGAGACGTGCGTCGCGGTCGTCGCCTCACGATCCGTGAAATCCGTTGTCGCACTGTGGGCTGTGGCGAAGTCCGGTGCGGCCTACGTACCGGTCGACCCGAACCTTCCGATGCGGCGACTCGCGCATCACCTCGCCGGTGTGCCGCTCGCCGTCGTTGCCACCGACGGCACTGCTCTCCCGTCCGGAACCGAATCCGTCGACCTCGACGTCGACGGCTGGGCGACCACCCCGGTCACCGATGCCGACCGGCGCAGCCCGCTCCGGTCCGACCACCCGGCCTGGGTGATCCACACGTCCGGCACCAGCGGCCGCCCGAAGCCGGTCGTCGTCACACACCGCGGGGTCGCGGGTCTGGTGTCGACGCTGCGCAGTCGGTACGCGTCGGCGTCGGCGGAACGGGTGCTGCAGTTGTCGGGTCCGTGGTTCGACGCATCGATCCAGGAGGTCCTGCTCGCTGCCGACGCCGGCGCGACCCTGGTGCTCGCACCCGAGGATGCAGTCTCCGGCACCGCACTCGCGGATCTACTCCGGACGCAACGGATCACACATGTCGTGTCGGCACCGGCGCTCCTCGCCGCCACACCGGAGTCGGATCTTCCGCACCTGCGGGTCGTCGACGCCGGCGGGGAGGCACTGCCGGTCGCGGTGGCGCGTCGCTGGTCGGCCGGCCGCACCATGCTCGACGCGTACGGTCCGACGGAAGCGACCGTCGTTGCCGCGGTGAGCGATCCGATCACGGCGGAGCAACTCGACGGCGCCACGACGGTTCCGATCGGCCGAGCCGTGGACGGTACCCGGTGCGGCGTTCTCGACCGGCGTCTGCGGATCGTGCCCGACGGTGTGGTCGGTGAGCTGTACCTGGCCGGCCCGGCGCTCGCCCGCGGCTACGGAAGGAACCCCGGTGGCACGGCCGAACGGTTCGTCGCCTCGGTTCTCGGGCCGGGCCGGATGTACCGCACCGGGGACCTGGTCCGGCGGCGTTCCGACGGACAACTCGATTTCGTCGGGCGCACCGACCGGCAGGTCCAGGTGCGGGGAACACGGATCGAACCGGGGGAGATCGAATCGGTGCTCGCCGAGCATCCCTCGGTCGTCACCGCCGCCGTGCACGTGGACGACACCCGGCTCGTCGCCTGGGTCGCGGCCGTGGATGTCGACCGGAAAGCATTGCACCGGTGGATGTCCGATCGTCTCCCGCGGCACCTGGTGCCGGAGCGCATCGGAGTGCTCGCCGCGCTCCCGGTGACCGCGGGCGGCAAGATCGACCGCGCGGCACTGGCCGCGGCGGAACCGCCGCGAGAGACCGGCGAGCCGGGACGTCGGCCGCGGGGACAACTCGAAGCAGCGATCGCCGACGCGGTACATCACCTGCTGGACGTCACCGATGTGCCGGCCACCGCGGACTTCTTCGACCTCGGCGGCGACTCGCTCACCGCAACGCACCTGGCCGGGAAGATCACGGCCACCACCGGGCATCGGGTCACGATCCGGGACGTCTTCGAGCAACGCACCGTGGCCGGGCTCGCCGCGATCGCGTCCGACCGGGACGCGGGCCCCGCTCTCGTCGCGACCCCGGACGGTCCCGTGCCGCTCGCCCCCGCGCAACGACGCCTGTGGCTCGATGCGCGGGCCCGGCCGGGGACGACCGCCTATCACGTCCCGTTCGCGCTCGACCTCGACGGAGACCTGGCCGTCGACGCATTGCGGGCGGCACTCGGCGACGTGGTCGAACGACACGAACCGCTGCGCAGTGTCGTCCGGGTCGACGGCGACGACGTCCGGTGGCACGTACTGGATTCCGCTGCCGTGACGGAGACGTTCCGGGTCGTCGACTGTCGGGACGACCGCGAGTCGGAACGGCTGGCCGGCGAGTTCGTGGCGACGCCGTTCGATCTGGAATCCGAACCGCCCATCCGTTTCCGGCTGCACCGGGTGACTCCGCGCCGGCATGTGCTGATCACGGTCGGGCACCACATCGCTCTCGACGGCCTGTCGTTCACGCCGCTCGCCCGCGATCTCGCCGCCGCCTACACGTCCCGCTCGGCAGCGTCGGAGCCGGACTGGGCGCCGTTGACGATCCGATACGCCGACTACACCCGATGGCAGACGGCGCTCCTCGCCTCGGGCACTCGGGAGAGGGACCTGAACTACTGGCGGCCGGCTCTCGCCGACACCGCCGTCCGTCCGCTGCCACTGGATCGTGCGGCCACCGCTGCCGGACCGGTCGGCCGGGTCGGTCGTTCGTTCGATGCGCGACACCTCGAGCACCTGCGCGGCCTCGCCCGCACCCACGACGTCACCGTCTTCATGGTGCTGCACGCGGCGATCGCCGCCGTCCTCGCGGCGGTGACCGGCAGCCGCGACACCGTCGTCGGCACGGTCGACGCCGGTCGCCGGCACCCGCACCTGGATCCGCTCGTCGGCATGTTCGTCGGCACTCTCGCCCTGCGCACCCGCGTCGAGACGGACCTGTCGTTCGCGGATCTGCTCGCCGCTGTCCGCGACACCGATATCGCCGCGTTCGCGCACGCGGAGACACCGTTCGACGAGGTGGCCGAGTTGCACGGCGGGCGGGTGCCGCTGCAGGCGATGTTCTCGTACGAGAACTTCATCGACCCGCAGGCCGATCTGCCCGGGCTGACCGTCCGCCCCCGGGAACTGTCGAGTCCGCAGGCCCGCTTCCCGCTCGAGATCGTCGCGCGGGACGGCGACGACCGGCGTCTGGATCTCGAGTTCCGTTTCGACCGGTCCGTGCTGTCCGCGAGCACCGTGCGCGTGTGGGCCGACCTCGTGTGCGCCGTCGTGGAGTCCGCGACGACCGACCCGACCGCGTGCGTGGCGGACCTCCTCGGCCGCGGCACCGTCGATCGTGGTCGCCCGGCCGCGGCCACCGCGTCGTTCCCGGAACTCGTGGCCGGGCCGATGCGCGTCGAAGCTGTGCCGGGAATCGTCACCGACATCGCCCCGGCGGCAACCGCACTCGCGTGCCGGCTCGTCGCGCTCGGTGTCGGGCCGGGTGACATCGTCGGTGTCCTGCTGCCGCGGTCGGTGGACGGACTCGTCGCGTACGCGGCCGTCGCGAAGGCCGGTGCCGCGTTCCTGCCACTAGACCCGGCCCATCCACCGCAGCGGGTCGCCACTGTTCTCGGCGACGCCGCCGCCCGGCACGTGATCGCCGCTGCCGGAACCGAACTCCCCGACGGTGTCGTCCGGGTCGACCCGGATGCGGCCGGTTCCGACGACGGACCGGTGACACCGCCGCCGCCACCGCACCCGGACTCTCCCGCGTACGTCCTCTACACATCGGGATCCAGTGGCACCCCGAAGGGGGTCGTCGTCACCCACCGGGGGTTGGCGTCCCTGGCGGTGTCGCTGCGGCGTGCCTTCGCGGTCGGTTCCGACAGCCGGGTGCTGATCGCCGCGGCCCCGGTGTTCGACGCGTCCGTCCTCGAGTACCTGCTGGTGTTCGGGACCGGGGCGGCAGGTGTCCTGCTGCCGCCGCAGATCTACGGTGGCGCAGACCTTCTCGACGTGGTCCGGGCGCGGCGCATCACGCACTGGTTCTCGACCCCGGCGGTGGTCGCGGACCTGGACTCCGCCGACCTACCGGATCTGCGGGTGCTCGGACTCGGCGGGGAGGCGTGGTCGGACGGGATCGCGGCCCGGTGGGCCGTCGGGCGCACCCTGCTGAACCTGTACGGCCCCACCGAGTTCTCGGTGGTCGCGGCCGTCAGCTCCCCGGTCGGTCCCGATGCGCGGGTGCCGATCGGGGCGCTCGTCGACGGTGCGGCGGCGGCAGTGCTGGACGAGCGCCTGCACCCCGTCCCCATCGGCGTGGTCGGTGAGCTGTACCTGGCCGGTCCGGGTCTGGCTCGCGGCTACCTGGGGCGACCGGGTGCGACCGCGGCGAGGTTCGTCGCATCGACCCTCGGGCCGGGCCGCATGTACCGGACCGGTGACCTCGTACGGAGACACCCGGACGGCCAGTACGAGTTCGTCGGGCGCACCGACACCCAACTCCAGATCCGTGGCATGCGGGTGGAACCGGGGGAGATCGAGGCCGTGCTCGCGTCGGATCCCGCGGTGCGTTCCGCGGCGGTCACGGTGCACGGCGACCTGCTGGTCGGGTACGTGACCGGTCCCGACGTCGACCCGCTGCAGGTACGTGCCCGTGCGGCGCACCGGCTTCCGCGGCACATGGTCCCGAACGTCGTCGAACTGCTCGGCCGCCTCCCGCGTACCGTGCGCGGCAAGGTCGACCGCCGCGCACTCCCGCCGCCGCGGACCCGTCCGGGACCGGCGTCGCCGCCGCGCACACCGACCGAGGACATCGTCGGCCGGCTCGTCGCCGAGGTGCTCGCGGTCGACACGGTCGGCCGCGACGCGGATTTCTTCGCGCTCGGCGGGAACTCGCTGCTCGCGGTCCGGCTCGCGGCGCGACTCCGCCGGGCGCTCGGGGTGGATCTCGACGTCCGGGACATCTTCGCGCGCCCGACCGTCGAGACCCTCGCCCGTGTCGTCGCCGGCCGTGATTCCCACGGTCTGCCGGCACTGACGGCGACGACATCCGGCGGGCACGCCCCCCTGTCACCGGCGCAGACACGACTGTGGCTGTCGAATCGCATCGACCGTTCGGCGGTCGACAACATCGCCTTCGCCGTGGAGTTCGACGGTGTCGTGGACGTCGGCGCGTGCACGGCGGCGCTGGCCGACGTCGCCGACCGGCATGCGGTGCTGCGCACGGTGTTCGCCGACACCGGCGAGGGACCGCGGCAGGTGGTGCACCCCACCGCGCCGGACGTGCGCATCGTCGAGACCGGCGACGCGGACCGCGACCTCACCGAACTGGCCGGAGCCGGCTTCGATCTGGCCGCGGAACCACCGGTGCGGGTGACGTTGCTGCACTGTGGCCCCGAACGATCCGTCCTCGCCGTCGTCGCCCACCACATCGTGCTGGACGGGCTGTCCATGACACCCCTCGTGCGGGATTTCGCGCAGGCCTACTCGGCTCGGCGGCGCGGGCGCGCACCGGAGTGGGCGCCGCTGCCCGTCACCTTCACCGACTACGCCCACTGGCATCGGACCGTACTCGGCGACCCGACGGTCGACGGCAGCCTCGCCCACCGGGAGCTCGGGTTCTGGCGGGACGTGCTGACGCCGCCCCCCGCGCCGTCGGCGCTGCCGGCCGACCGGTCCGGCACCGACGGCGACGGTCCCGCGGGCACAGTTCCTTTCACGATCCCCGTCGACCTGCACACCGCGCTCACCAAGGTGGCCCGCGAGTACGACGCCACCGTGTTCATGGTTCTGCACGCCGCCCTGGTGGTGCTGCTGTATCGCCTCGGCGGTGCGGACGACATCACCATCGGCACCCCCGTCTCGGGACGCAGCGAACCGGTACTCGACGACGTCGTAGGCATGTTCGTCGGTACGGTGCCGCTGCGGTGCACCGTCGACGGCGGCAGCACGTTCGGCGATCTGCTCGACCGGATCCGGGCCCGTGACGTCGAGGCCTTCGCGCACACCGAACTACCGTTCGACGACGTCGTCGCGCACCTCGGTCTCGGTGGCCCGGGGCACCGGCATCCCGTGTTCCAGGTGCTGCTGGCCTACGAGACCGCCGTGCCCACCACCCTCACGCTGCCCGGTCTGGACGTGACGGTGCGTGAACTGCACAGCGGCCGGGCACGTCTCGACCTCGAGGTGACGATCCGGGAACGGGAACCCGAACTGGGGGAGCCCGCCGGACTGGACGGGACGGTGACGTTCGCCCGGCAACTGTTCGACCGGTCGACCGTGTCGCGGTGGACCGAATGGCTGGTCCGGATCCTCGCGACCGTCGCCGACGACCCGGGCACGGTCGTCGGCGGCATCGGACTCGAACCGTCGAGCGTCCTGGACGCCGGTGCGGACGCGGTGACGACAGCGGCGACCTCCCTCGGTGATCTGTTCGCACAGCAGGTGCGCGAGCGGCCCGATGCGACGGCCGTCGGCACCGGTACGGGGGCGGTCAGCTATCGCGACCTCGACACCCGCGCGCGGGCGATCGGGGCGGCACTGGTGGATTCCGGTGTGCGACAGGGTGATCTGGTGGCCCTCGCGCTGCCCCGATCGGTGGACCTGATCGCGGCGATGATCGCGGTCATCGGCGTCGGCGGCGCATATCTTCCGCTGGACGTCACACACCCCGTGCCGCGTCTGACCGCCGTCCTCGACGCGGCACGCCCTCGACTCGTACTCACCGACGGGACCGTCGAGATCCCCGGCCGGGCACTGCACCTCGACACCGTCACCGCTCCGGGAACGGCCGAGTTCGCCGGCCCGGTCGCACCCGGACAGGCCGCGTACGTGATCTTCACGAGCGGATCGACGGGTACCCCGAAGGGGGTGACGGTGCCGCACTCCGCGGTGCTGGCGCTGCTCGCGAACACCCGGGCCGGTTTCGGTTTCGGCGCCGACGACGTGTGGACGATGTTCCACTCCCCGGCATTCGACTTCTCGGTGTGGGAGATCTGGGGTGCACTCGCGACGGGCGGCCGCCTGGTGCTCGTCGATCCCGACGTCGCCCGCAGTCCGCGCGAGTTCCGAGAGTTGTTGGTCGGGGAGCGGGTGACCGTGCTCAACCAGACCCCGACCGCGTTCGGCCAACTCGCCGCGGTCGACGGGAACCCGGACGATCTGGCGGTCCGACTGCTGGTGTTCGGTGGTGAAGCCCTCGACGTGCGGTCGATCCGGCCGTGGCTGGACCGACATCCGAACGTGCATGCGGTCAACATGTTCGGTATCACCGAGACGACGGTGCACGCCACCTGGTCCGACATCGGTCCGGGCGGCTCCGGGCACAGCACGATCGGATCGCCGATCCCCGGATTCCGGATCGAACTACTCGACGCCGCGCTGCGCCCGGTGCCGCGGGGGGTGATCGGCGAGCTGTACCTCGCCGGGCCGCAGATCGCGCACGGCTACCGGAACCGCCCGGGACCGACCGCCGCCCGGTTCGTCGCGGGACCGGGTGGCGTGATCCGCTACCGCACCGGGGATCTGGCGCGGGTGTGCGGCGACGGCGGCCTCGAATACCGTGGCCGCTCCGACCGGCAGGTGCAGATCCGGGGACATCGGGTCGAACCCGGGGAGGTGCGGGCAGCGCTCCACCGGATCACGTCCGGGTCCGACGCCGCCGTGGTCGTCGACGACGGCCGGCTGATCGCCTACGTCGTCACCACGGACCCGCTCGACGACCGGCGGATCGTGCGGGCACTGCGCAGCGAACTGCCCGGCTACCTGGTGCCGTCGGCCGTCGTCGCGGTACCGGAACTTCCGGTGACGTCGAACGGGAAGCTCGACACGGCCGCGCTGCCGGCACCGTCTCGGACACCGGGCTTCTCGGGGTCGGCCGCACGGACCCCGGTCGAGGATCTCGTGATCGACGCGTACCGCGACCTGCTCGGCACCGACCGGATCGACTCCGACACCGACTTCTTCGATGCCGGCGGCAACTCGCTGCTCGCGACCCGACTGGCCGGTCGACTGCACGCCGTCACCGATGCACGGGTCGACGTCCGGGACGTGTTCGAGCAGCCGACCGTGCACGACCTCGCCCGTCTCCTCGACCGCCGGGCCGGTGCGCCCACGGAACTGGCGGCGCCGGTACCGTCGGCGCCGCTCGCCACGCGTGGCCCGCTCGCGCCGCCGCAGCGCCGCCTGTGGTTCCTGCAGCAACTCGACCCGCAGTCTGCGGCAGCGAATCTCCCGCTGGTTCTCACGTTCGGCGGACGTGTCGACGTCGACGCGCTGTTCGCGGCACTGCGGGACGTCGTCGATCGGCACCGGAGCCTGCGCACCGGGTACTCCGTCGACGGCACGGAGCAGGTGGTGCTCCCGGTCCCGGACCTCGCGCCGGCCGTGACGGACATCCCCGGTGACGCCGTCGACGACGCCGTACGGAACCTGACGCGTACACCGTTCGATCTGGCGACCGGCGTGCCGATCCGGGTCCGGTTGTACCGCACCGCACCCGAGCGGTACCGACTCGTCCTCGTCGTCCACCACATCGCCGTCGACGAGTGGTCGATGTCGGTGCTGCTGCGAGATCTGCTGCACGCCTACGGCCGCCGCGCCGAGGGCGGACCGGTCGCCCTGCCCGCACCGGGCATCGAGTACCTCGACTACGCACGGTGGCGGGCCGGTACCGCCGACGACGGCCTGCCCCACTGGCGCACGACTCTCGCCGGTGGCGCCGCCCGGTCCACGCTGCCCTACGACCGGCCGCGGACGGTACCCGGCGGGGGACCCGCGTCGACCGTCCGACTCGTCGTCGACGCCGACCGCGCCGTCGCACTGGCCGACACCGCACGGCGGCACCGGATCACGACGTTCATGCTGGTGCACGCGGCGCTCGCGGCCACACTGGCCCGGCACGCCGACCAGGACGACATCGTGATCGGCACGGCGACGTCCGGACGCGGACACCCCGACCTCGACGGCACCGTCGGCATGTTCGCGTCGACGGTACCGCTGCGCACCCCCGTCGACCCGGACGCGACCGTCGCACAGTTCCTCGACGACGTCCGCCGCCGCGACGTCGAGGCGTTCACCCACGCCGACACCCCGTTCGAGACGATCGTCGATGCCCTGGCACCCGATCGAACGTTCGACCATCACCCGCTGTTCCAGGTCGCGCTGTCGGTGCGGCAGCCGACCACCGGGCGGACCGAGTTGCCCGGGCTGACGGTGTCGGTGGCACCCGGACCGGCCGAGACGGTGCAGTTCGATCTGCACCTGACCGTCACCGAACACGGCGACACGTTCGACTTCGAATTCGCCTACGACAGTGCCGTGTACGACGACGCGGCCGTCACCGCATTCGCGCGCCGCACCGTGTCGTTCCTCGACGCGGCCGTCGCCGATCCCGACGGCCGCATCGGGGACGTCGACCTGCTGACGAGTGCCGAACGCGTGCACCTGACGCCGGCATCCGGCACCGACAGCGCTCCGGACACCCTGTGGCAGGCACTGTCCCGGGGGATGCGCATCGCACCCGACGGGGTCGCGGTCACCGGGGCGCGAACCCTGACCTACCGGGAACTCGTCGTCCGGGCCGAGGCACTCGCCTCCGCGCTGCACGCGCACGGGGCCCGGCCCGGCGTCGTCGTCGCCTGCCTGCTGGAGCGGTCGGTCGAAGCGGTGGTGACGATCTGGGCGATCGCCCGCACCGGCGCGGCCCCGGCCGTGATCGACGCCGCCAACCCACCGCAGCGGATCGCCCGCATGCTCACCGGTTCCGGGATTCGCGTCGGGGTCGGCACCGTCGACCGCATCCCGAGCCTGCCCGGCGCGATCACGTGGTTCGACCCGTCCGCAACCGGAACGGTGCCGGTCCCGGAACCGACCGCGGCACCGGATCACCCGGCGGCCGTGGTGTTCACGTCGGGCACCACCGGACGACCCAAGGGCGTCGTCCTCACCGGACGCGGGATCGGCGCCCTGACCGCCGACCTGCGGGAGACGTTCGAGGCCGGGCCGGACTCGCGGATGCTGCATGCTGCCGCACCGGGATTCGACATGGCCCTCGTCGAGATCCTGGTTGCGGGCACCTCGGGGGCGAGGCTGGTCGTCGCCGACACCGACACGTACGCCGGTGCGGCACTGACGGATCTGCTCGAGCGGGAGCGGATCACGCACGCCTGCCTCACCCCGTCGGTTCTCGCATCCGTTGCCCACCGGCAACTCCCGCACCTGCGGACTCTCATGCTCGGCGGCGAACCGCTACCCGCGGAACTGGTACGCGAATGGGTGGACGGGCGACGCCTGTTCAACGCGTACGGACCGGCCGAGGCGACCGCGTTCGCGACGTACGCCGGCCCGCTCGATCCCGGATCCCCGGTTGTGATCGGCACGCCCGCAGCGGGTGTCGACGCCGTCGTCCTCGACCGCCGGCTGCAACCGGTGCCGACGGGGGTCGTCGGCGAGCTGTACCTCGGCGGTGACCGGATCGCCGCCGGCTATCTCGGCGCGCCGGGGCGTACCGCCGAACGGTTCGTCGCCCGCGCCGACGGCCGGCGCTGGTACCGGACCGGTGACCTGGTGCGGTGGCGCGGTGCCGGCGACGGCCGATTCGTGCTCGCGTTCCACGGCCGCGCCGACACCCAGGTGAAGGTCCGCGGGGTGCGGGTCGAGCCGGCCGAGATCGACGCACACCTGCAGGCGCTGCCCGGCATCACGGCGTCGGCCACGATCGTCCGCGACACCCGCCTGGTGTCGTACGTGGCACCGGAGGGTGCCGACATCGCCGCGCTCCGCCGCGCACTGGCCGAGCGGCTGCCGCGCTACCTGACTCCGTCCGCCGTGGTCGCCGTCCGGGAGATTCCCCTGACCACGCACGGCAAGGTCGACACCGCGGCGCTCCCGGCCCCGGCTGCGCCGTCGGCGCTCGCCGCGGTCGATCCGAGGGAACGACTCGTCGCACGGGTGTTCGCCGACGTGCTCGGGCATCCGGTGGGACGCGACGACGACTTCTTCGCCCACGGCGGCGACTCGTTGCTCGCGACGACCGTCGTCGCGCGACTGCGGGAGACGACCGGCCGCGACGTTCCGCTGCGTGCACTGTTCACCGATCCGACCGTGTCGGGGCTGGCACGGGCCCTCGACGGTACCGCCGACACGGACCCCGGCCCGGTCTCCCGCCCGCGGTCGTCGCGAATACCGTTGAGTCGCAGTCAACGAAGACTGTGGGCGGTGCTCAGCAGTGCGGGAACCGATACCTACCGGCCGTCGGTGCGACTCGACTTCCGCGGACCGCTCGACGTCGCCGCCCTGCACGCGGCGTGCCGCGACGTCGTGGACCGGCACGAGGCGCTGCGCACCCGCATCGTGGACGGACCCGACGGGCCGTTCGCCGTGATCGACGAAGCCGACGAGATCACCGCCGATTCCGCGGCCCGCATGTCGTTGCACCGCACGGACACCGGACACGCTCTCGACGTGACCTTCGACCACCTGGTGGTGGACGGCGGTTCGGTCGGTGTCCTGTTCGGTGACCTGCTCACGGCGTACCGGGCCCGGCTGGGCGGCACCGGCCCGGACTGGGCGCCGCTGCCGGTGCAGTACACGGATCATGTGCTGTGGCAGCGGGGCCGCGACCTCGACCCGCAGCGGGACGAGTGGCGCCGGGTGCTGGCCGGTGCCGACCCGGCGATCCTGCCGACCGGGCACGGGCACGGGCCGGCGTCCGAGGCCTCGACGATCCGGTTCGCGGTGCCGCCGCGGGTCGTCCGTCGACTCGACGCGCTGGCACGACGTTTCGGCGCCACCGATTTCATGGTGCTGCACGCGGTCCTCGCCGCGGTCCTCGCGCGCCTGACCGACCAGCGCGACGTCGTCGTTGCCGCGGTCGTGTCGACGCGGCGGCACGCCCAGGTCGCGGCGGTCGTCGGACTGTTCGTCGAAACACTCGTCCTGCGTGCACAGGTCACGCCGTCGACGACGTTCGGTGGGCTGCTCGCGCAGGTGCGGGATACGGACGCCGCCGCGTGGGACCGGGTGGACGTGCCGTTCGACGACATCCTCGACACGGCCGGGATCGCCGCACCCCAGGTGGCGCTCGCACTGCAGGACTTCACCCCGCCGGCGGTCCGGATCGGGGATCTCGAGGTGACCGCGTTCGAGACGGGTTCCGCAGTCGCGGATTTCGAACTCGGGTTCACCTTCGCGCGTACCGGGTCCGGTGGCTACGACGCGGTCCTCACGGCCGACACGGCGCGGGTCGACCCCGCCGTCGCCGGGGCGCTCGCCGACCGGTTCGCGGCGGCACTGACCGGTGTCGATGCCGACCTGACGGTCGGCGAACTGCCACTCGAGCCGACCGCACCGATGAAGGGTGGGGTGGCGCCGCCGGCGGCGATGCTCGCCGATCTGCTGCGCGCGACCGCCGCCACCCATCCGGACCGGGTCGCGGTGGTCGACGGTGACCGTCGGCTCACGTACCGCGAGCTCGACGCACGCTCCGATGCCGCGTCCGGCCGACTCGGGACCGCCGCCGGCATCGTCGACATCGGTGCGTCCCGCAGCCTCGACCGCATCGAGATGCTGTGGGCGGTCGCCAAATCCGGCCGCGCATTCGGCTGTGCACCGGACCGGGGCCCGGTGGGCCCGGTGGACCCGTCGACACCGGACGCCCTCGCCTACGTCGTCACGACCTCCGGCTCGACCGGTGTGCCGAAGACGGTCGGGGTACCGCATTGCGGGCTCGCGGCGCTCGCGACGGCGGCCCGGGACCGCTACCGGGTGGCGCCGGGAGACCGGGTGCTGCACGGCTACGACCCGGTGTTCGACGCGGCGATGCTCGAGATCCTGCTGGCCCACACGTCGGGGGCGACCCTGGTGATCGCCCCCGACGACGTGGTCGCGGGCGAACCGCTGCGGGCACTGCTGCGGGAGCAGCGGATCACGCATTTCCTGTCGACACCCGCGGTGCTGGCATCGACGGATCCGGGCGGGCTCGACGACCTGCGGGTCGTCGCGAGCGGCGGCGAGGCACTGCCCGCCGAACTCGCCGACCGCTGGCGATCCGGCCGGATCATGCTGGACGCGTACGGGCCCACCGAGACGACGGTGGCAGTCACGGTCGCGGACGTGGACGGCCGCGGCGGTATCGGCTCCCCGATCCCGGGCACCACCGTGCTCGTCCTCGACAGCCGGTTGCGGCCGGTCCCGGTCGGCGGTGTCGGCGAACTGTACGTCGCCGGAGACGGACTCGCGCGCGGCTACCTCGGTGCCCCCGGTGTCACTGCCGCCCACTTCGTCGCCGGACCGCACGGCCTCGGCCGGATGTACCGCACCGGTGACCGGGTCCAGGTCCTGCCCGACGGTCGCACGATCCACCTGGGCCGCACCGACCGGCAGGTGAAACTGCGTGGTATCCGCGTCGAACCGGGGTACGTGGAGTCGGCGCTGCTGGGGTGCGCGCGGGTCCGTCAGGCCGCGGTACTGGTCCGGGACGCCGTGATGATCGCGTTCGTGGTGGGGGAGGACCTGTCGGGTCCGGCGGTGCGGCAGCAGGTTCGGGACACCCTCCCGGCGGCGCTCGTTCCGTCCCGGATACACGTCGTGGACGCGGTGCCGACGACCCGCAGCGGCAAGGTGGACCTCGCGCGCCTGACCGTGCTCGCCGACGCACACGCCGGGGCGGTGTCGCGTCGACCGCTCACCGCGACCGAGGACGCCGTGGTGCGAGCGGTCACCGACGTGCTCGGACACACCGTCGACATCGACGCCGACTTCTTCAGCGGCGGCGGGCACTCGTTGGCTGCGGTCACCGTCGCCGGCCGACTTGCAGCCCTGCTGCACCGGGACGTGACCGCCCGCGCGGTCCTGCAGGCGCCGACCCTCGCGGTGCTGGCGCGGGACCTGGACGCGCCGTCCGCGGAACACCCGGCGGCGGACCCGTCGGCACCGGAACCGATCGCACGCGCCCAACGGCGGCTGTGGCTGCACCAGGCCACCGAACCCGAATCATCGCTGTACAACGTGCCGTTCGTGTTCGACGTGGACGGCGAACTGGACGTCGACGCGTTCACCGCCGCGGTCACCGACGTCGCGGCGCGGCACCGCCCGCTGCGGACCGTCCACCCGGACGGCGCACACCCGATCGTGCTGGAATCGGTCGACGTCACGGTCGTGGCGGACGCCACCGGCACGGATACCGTCACCGCGTTCGTCCGGCAGCCGTTCGACCTGACGACGCGTCCGCCGCTGCGGGTCGGGATCTTCCGCACCGGACCGGTGTCCTGGACGCTCGCGGCGGTCGTCCACCACATCGCCTTCGACGGCGGTTCGGCGGCACCGCTGCTGCGGGACCTCGTGTCCGCCTACACCGCCCGTGCCGGCGGCGCGGAACCCGCATGGTCGCCGCTGCCCGTGCAGTACGGCGACTACGCGGCCCGGCAGGCCGCGCTGCTCGGCGATCCGTCCGACCCGTCGAGCACGGCAGCCCGGCAACTCGACTACTGGACGGGGGTGCTCGCCGACGCCCCGGCCGGTCCGCTCGACCTTCCGGCCGACCGGCGTCGGCCCGCCCGCCCGACCCACCGCGGGGATGCCGTCCACGGACGACTCGACCCGGACCGTCACGCCGCGCTGCTCGAACTGGCACGGGCGCACGGTGTGTCGACGTTCATGGTGGAACACGCGGTGCTCGCGGTCCTGCTGGCACGGTGCGCCGGCACCGGTGACGTCACCGTCGGCACCGTCGTCGACGGCCGCACCGACACCCGGTTGCGCGACCTGGTGGGCATGTTCGTCGGAACCGTCGCGCTCCGCACCCGGATCGATCCGGCCCAGCCGTTCGACGCGTTCCTCCGCACTGTCCGCGACGTCGACCTCGGCGCCTTCGCACACGCCGACGTCCCGTTCGAGGACGTCGTCGCACGGATCGCCCCGGCCCGGAACCCGGCCCACCACCCCGTCTTCCAGGTGCTGCTCGCCCACGGACATGCGACGCCGGAGCCGCCGATCCTGCCGGGCATCACGGTCCGCGATGCGAGTACCGGGGCACCCCCGGCCCAGTTCGACCTCACGTGGGACATCACCGAGCACCCCGACGCCGCCGGCATCGACGTCCGGGTGGTCTTCGCGACGGACCTGTTCGACACCGACACCGTCGGGCGCCTGCTGGACATGTGGATCGGGCTGCTCGCGCAGGTGTGCGACGACGCGGCCACCCCGGTCGGCGACCTGCACCTGGCGGCAGCGGAGTGCACCGTGCGGCCCGCGGCACCGCCACGGCGCCTGCCGGACCTGCTCGCCGACACCGTGCGCCGGTTCCCGGACCGATTCGCGCTGCGCGACGGGGAGCGTCGGTGGACGTACCGCGACCTGGACACCGAAACACGTGCTCGGGCAGCGGAGTTCCACAGACTCGGAGTGGGCGCCGGTGATGTCGCCGCCGTCGTCGCGTCCCGGGGCGCGGACTGGGTGCTGGACGTGTGGGCCCTGACCCGGCTCGGGGCGGCATGGGTGCCGATCGATCCGCGGCACCCCGTCGGACGACGCAGTCGCATCCTCGCCGACGCCCGCGCCGGACACCGGGACCGTGACCTCGCATACCTACTGTTCACCTCGGGGACGACGGGCCGCCCCCGCGGTGTCGCGGTCACCCACAGCGGTCTCGCGGCACTCGTCGATCTCCAGTCCCGCACCCTGGGGGTCACCTGCGACGCCGTCATCCTGCAGGCCGCGACACCGACGTTCGACGCGGCCGTCTTCGAACTGCTCGCCGCCCACGCACACGGCGGCGAACTGGTGTGCGCCGGCGACGCCCGGTACGCGGGACCGGATCTGCAGGCGCACATCGAGACCACCGGGATCACGCACGCCAACCTGACCCCGAGCGTGCTGCGCACCCTGGACCCCGACGCGCTGCCGCGGCCGTTGACGATCGTGGCCGCCGGGGAACCCCTGACACCGGACGTGGCCCGCGACTGGGCACACCACCGCCTGCACAACGGGTACGGTCCCACCGAATGCACGGTCGGCGTCACCTGCAGCGATGCACTCGGAAACGGGCCGGTGACGATCGGCCGGCCACTCGCGGGCGCGATCGTCCGGGTGCTCGACGGACGCCTCCGCCCGGCCCCGGTCGGGGTCGTCGGCGAACTGTACGTGGGTGGTCCGGGTGTGGCCCGCGGCTACCACGGCCTGCCGGGCCCGTCGGCGGTGCGTTTCGTCGCCGACCCGCACGGCGCCCCCGGGACGCGGCTGTACCGGACCGGCGACCTGGTGCGGGCCCGCACGGACGGCACCCTCGAATTCGTGGGCCGCGCCGACGGTCAGGTGCAGCTCAACGGGATTCGGGTCGAGCCGGGTGAGGTGGATGCCGTGCTGACCGGACACCCCGACGTGGCAGCTGCGGTGACACGGGCGCGCTCCGGGCCGTCCGGTGACCCGGTACTCGTGTCGTACGTCCTGCCGCGACTCGGGCGTTCGGTCGACACGGCGGCGCTGCGCCGCCACGCCGCCTCCGCACTGCCCCGGCATCAGGTACCCGCCGCGATCGTCCTCCTGGATCGAATGCCGTTGACATCCAGTGGGAAACTCGACCACGACGCACTTCCGATCCCGGACCTCCGTGTGGAACCGGTCGCCGGTGAACCACCGCGCGGCCCCGTCGAATGCTCGGTGGCGGCCGCGATGGCGGGCACCCTGGGATGTACGGCAGTGTCGCGGGACGTCGGCTTCTTCGACCTCGGGGGCACGTCGATGGGGGCGGTGCGGTTCGCGAGCACCCTGCGCGACGAGTACGGCCTCACGATCTCGCTGACCTGGCTCACCGACGACGACACGGTCGCCGGCCTCGCAGCCCGCATCGGCGACGACGCCGCGGACCCGCTGGCGACACTGGTGCCGTTGCGCGCCACCGGCACCGGCACCCCGCTGTTCTGCGTGCATCCGGTCGGCGGTCTCGCCTGGTGCTACCGCGACCTCGCCCCGCATCTCGGGGTGCGTCCGCTCTACGGACTGCAGGCCACTGCACTGCCGGCGATCCCGGACACCCTGACCGATCTGGCACGGCACTACGTCGACCACGTCGTGTCCGTGCAACCGGCGGGCCCGTACCACCTGCTCGGCTGGTCGCTCGGCGGCACCATCGCGCACGAGATGGCCGTGCAGCTGCGCCTGCGCGGGCACGAGGTCGCGTCGCTGACGCTGCTCGACTCGCTGCCACCGGACGTCGTACCGTCCGACCGACCGGTTCCGGAATCGCCGGTGCCGCCGGATGATCGGACGATCGGCGCGGATGCGGCGACGGTGCAGCACATCCACGAGATCGGTGCGGCCCTCGAGGTGGTTGCGCGGAAACACCTGCCGCGCAGCTACGACGGCGACGTGCTGCTGTTCGTCGCGGGCGAGGAGGACGGTCGGCACCGGCTGGCCGACCTCTGGCGGCGGCACGTCAACGGTGTCGTCGCGGAGACGACGCTGCCGGTGACACACGGCGCCATGCTGTCCGAGGTGGTGCTGCGCGAGGTGGGGCGAAGTCTCGAGGAATGAGCGGTAGCGAGCGGTGAGAACGACTCGCACATAAGGTGTTTGCAACTGTTTCTAACGAAAGTCGGGGTTCGTGGAATGGAAGTACAGGACTACCTGCGCATCGTGCAGTCGCGCTGGAAGATCATTGCGGCGGTGACGTTGCTCGGTGTGCTCGCGGCGCTGGTGGTCTCGCTGCTGTCCACCCGCATGTACCAGGCCTCGGCGAGGCTGTTCGTCTCCACGTCCTCCGGGGCGTCGGTCAACGAAGCGTTCCAGAGCAACAGGCTCTCGCAGGAACGGGTGGCGTCGTACACCAGCCTGCTCAGCGGAACGACGCTGGCGCAGCGCACCCTCGACGCGCTCGGCGACGACACGATGACGGCGAAGGCGCTGGCGGGCGAGGTCAAGGCGTCGTCGACACCCGACACGGTCCTCATCAAGCTCTCCGTCACCGACCCCTCGGCCGAACGTGCCCGTGACCTGGCGAACGGGCTCGCAAACGAGTTCGTCTCCATGGCAGCGGAATACGAGACGGTGGAACCGGGCACGCCGCCGATGGCGCGGGTGATCGTCGAACAGTCGGCGGTCACACCGGATGCGCCGGTCAGCCCGCGGACCGAGCGCAACCTCGCGCTCGGACTCGTCGTGGGTTTGCTCGGCAGTATCGCGCTGGCCGTGCTCCGCGACCGCCTCGACAACACCGTCAAGTCCCGGGAGGTTCTCGACGAACTCGCCGGCGTCGGACTGGTCGGCACGGTGCCGTTCGACAAGGACCGGGAACAGAAGGCGGCCATCGCATTCCAGGACGGCTACTCGGCCGGCGCCGAGGCGTTCCGCGAGCTCCGGACCAACCTGCAGTTCCTCGAGGTCGACAATCCGCCGCGGGTCATCGAGGTCACCAGTTCCCTTCCCGGCGAGGGCAAGACGACGACCGCGATCAACCTGACGCTGGCGCTCGCGGAGTCCGGATACACGGTGTGTCTGGTGGACGCGGATCTGCGTCGCCCACGTGTCGCGAAGTACCTCGATCTGATCGGGTCGGTCGGTATGAGCACGGTCCTCTCGGCGCAGGCCGACCTCGACGACGCACTGCAGTCGTCGCCGTTCCCGAACGTGTCGGTACTGGCCTCCGGCGCGTTGCCGCCCAATCCCAGTGAGCTGCTGGGGTCGTCCCACGCCGAGACGTTGCTGAGCGATCTGCGTTCGCGGTTCGACTTCGTCGTCATCGACGCGTCGCCGCTGCTACCGGTCACCGATGCGGCGGTACTGGCAGCGAAGGTGGACGGTGCGCTCGTCGTCGTCCGGCACGGAAAGACCAAGCGGGACGAGGTGTCCCGGGCGATCGGCAACCTGCGCGGTGTCGGTGCGACCGTGCTGGGCACGATCCTGACGATGACCCCGTCGAAGGGGCAGGGCGGGTACGAGTACCGGTACTACTACGACGCGGACGCTCCGGTCGAGAAGACGGTCGGGACTGTGCCGCAGGTCGATCCGGCCCCGATGGCCGCGCACAGCCGAATCTAGGGCAGGGCACGAGGAAGCCCCCGACCGCGGTCGGGGGCTTCCGGTGCGTGCGCGTGCTCAGTTACCGCCGAGGCTCAGCGCACCGAGCCGGCTGATGAACGTGCCCAGCTCGCCGACGAATCCGCCGATGCTGCCGACGACGGTGTCGATGAGAACGAAATCCTCGAAAGAACCCATGATTACTCCTCTGTCCAAAGTGAATTCGGCCGGTGCGCGTGCCGTAGTCACGCCCCGGTGCAGTTGCACACGAGAACGCTGAGGAAGATCTTGCCCCGACTGGCCCCGACTTCATCGCATCGTCGGGATGCGATGAGCTACACCGTAATCGACGGATCCGTCCGTGTCATCCGATCCCGGACATCGGGCCGTGTGAGGTGCCGGTCCGCAGGCCGGTGAGTACCTCCGAAACTGCCCTGTCGACGATCGTGCCGACATCGGTGAAGACGTCGGCGGATGCACCGATCGGGTCGGGAACATCCATGCGGGCCGGCCGGGGGACGGTGCCGCGTGCGGTCGCGAGTGCGGGGACGGTGGTAGGGCCGGCCACCGTCACCAGCTGCGCCGCCTCGAGTAGCGTGAACGTTCGTTTGAGCTGACGCGGAGCATGGCGCAGCACGGCGTCACGGTGCGCCTCGGTCATGGTGAGGATCAGATCGGCACCGTTCGCGAGCACCGGGGTGAGCTGACGGGCGGAGAACGCGTGTGGGTCGCCGCCGAGTGACGAAAGAACACGTGCTGCAGTGGGTTCCATTCCGGATCCGACGACGGCGCGAGTTCCGGCGCTCGACACCGTCAGATCGGCATCTCCGTTGCGGGCCGCCCACGCTGCAGCGAGACGTTCCGCGGTGGGGGAGCGGCAGATGTTGCCGGTGCAGACGAACAGCAGCTTCATGCCCGAGAGTGTAGGTGCCGACGTATAGACTCGACGGGTTCAACGGCCCCGGGTGGGCGCGTAGTCGAGTGAAGGCAGTTCATGGGTGGGGTCGTAGGTATTTCGGTGGGGGCCGAATCCGTGCGGGCGGTGTGCTTCGGCTCCGCCGCGGGATCGGGACGGGTCGATCGGCAGTCGGTGCCGGTGGACGGACTGTCGCCGGAAACGGTTGCGGTGGAAACGATCGGGATTCTGTTGGCCGCACACGCGGGTGCGGACGTCGCGGTCGCCTACCGCGGGGAAGCGCAGGCGGCGGCGTTGGACGCGGCGATGCGCCGGCACGGCATCGCGAACGTTCGGTTGGTTCCGGAGGCGTCGGCGGTCCCGGCGTGGCTGGATCTCGACGAGCGGTTGGACGGCCTGCGCACGGTGGTCCTGTACGACCTCGACGAGACGGGGCTCACGGTGACGGTCGTCGACCGGGAGTCCGGCGAGGTCGTGGCGTCCGAACAGTCCGTGGGACGCGGGGTGGCGGCGGGGTCGGTCGAGAACTCGGTCGATCTGGTCGGCGATCTCGTGGAGCAGGCCGGGGTGGCCGCGGAGGCCGTCGTCGTCCTCGGCGCCGGCGCACGAGCGCAGGACGCTGCCGGGATTCTCCGTGGTCGTTCGGCGATTCCGGTCGTGGTCGCAGCGACACCCGAGTACGTTGCGGCGTCGGGTGCGGCTCTGCTCGCGGAGTCCACCGGCTCCGCTCCGCCCGCTGCGTCCCCGATTCAGGCACGCCCGCCCGCGCGGGTGTCGCGGGTCCAACTCGTCGGGGCGGGTATCGCCTGCGCGGCGCTGCTGCTTCTCGCCGTGACCGGGTTCGGGCTGGGCTACGGCCGGGCGTGACGCCCGCGTCGACGCGCGGCCGGAGCCGGACGCGGGCGCGCGAGCAGGACCGCGATGGCGGTGGTCAGCGGAACCGACAGGGCCAGGGCGATACCGCCGACCGAGGAGCGGACGATCTCGACGGCGACGGCGTCACCGGTCAGGACGTCGCCGAGGGGGCTGTCGGTGACACTGAACAGCAGTAGGAGCGGCAGCGCCCCACCGGCGTAGGCGAGGACGAGCGTGTACACGGTGCTCGCGATGTGGTCGCGTCCCACACGCATCGCGGCGGTGAAGATGTTTCGGCGGGTGGCGGATTCGTCCATCGCCGCGATCTCGAACGCCGCCGACGCCTGCGTGATGGTGACGTCGTTGAGGACGCCGAGCGAACCGATGATGAAGCCGGCGAGGAGGAGTCCGGTGATACTGACGTGCTGGATGTAGGCCTGGACCTCGGTGTTCTGTTCCTCGGACAGGCCGGTCAGGTGGGTCAGCCGGATCGCGGCCGTCGACGCCACCGCGGCCACAACCGTCGACGCGAGGGTGCCCAGCAGTGCGGCACTGGTGCGCAGGTTCACCCCGTGCGCGAGATACAGCACCGCGTAGAGGATCACCGCCCCGGACACGAGGGCGACCGGCATCGCGGCCCGACCGTCGAGCAGGGCCGGCAGGGTGAAGACGATCAGGACGCCGAACGCGATCCCGAGTCCCAGCAGTGCGCGCAACCCCCGCCATCGGGCGACCGCGACGATCGCCACGGCGAACGCGGCGACGACGAGCAGCAGTGAACCCCCACGCGCGTAGTCGTTGAACGAGTAGATCGGTGAGCCGCTCGCATCCGTCTGCCGGACGAGCCGAACATGTTCGCCGACACGCAGGTCCGGTTGTCCCGGACCGGGCACGATCTCGAGGAGCGTGCGGGTGCCGTCGTGGGGGCCCGATTCGATCGTGACGACGCTGCGCCGGCAGTCGACTCCGGCCGCCGCCGACGGTGACGGCGCCGGGTCGCCCGTGAACACCCTTCCCGCGGAAGGGCTTCCGCACGGTGCGATGTCCTGCGCGACGACGGTCCCGGCCTCGGTGACGACGGCACCACCACCGGCATTCCGGAACGGCAGCGGAATGTCGACGTGCTGGTGGGACGGCCACAGGATCGCCGCGCCGGCGACGACGGCCACACCGATCGCGACCAGCAGGCCCACGACGACGCGGGCAGCGGTCGGTCCCAGGGGAACCGGGCCCGCAGAGTGCCCGTGCCCGTGTCCGTGGCTGTGGGGTGAGCCGGATGTCATCGGTGTGGTCTCCGCACCCGGTCAGGCTATCCGGCGGGCGCGGTAAGCGACGGTGGCGGGGAGCAGGGGGGGTCGTCCCCGCCACCGATGTCCTCGTCGCCCAGGGGGGTGGGGTCAGGACGAGGCGCTTACGGGCACCCGATGGTGCCGAACGGTCAATTTACCCAAAGCGCGGCAATCGTGCAGGCCTGGAGTGAAATTTCTTCTACTGCTTGTAGCTCGACAGGAAATTACCGAACCGTTCGATCGCCACTGCCAGGTCACGGGCCCACGGCAGCGTCACGATCCGCAGGTGGTCGTGGTCGGGCCAGTTGAAGCCGGTGCCCTGCACCATGAGGATCTTCTCCTGCAGCAACAGGTCCTGCACGAGCTTCTCGTCGTCGTGGATCTCGTGGACGTTCGGATCCAGCCGGGGGAACGCGTACAGGGCACCGCGCGGCTTGACGCACGACACGCCGGGGATCATGTTGAGCCGCTCCCACGCCACGTCGCGCTGCTCGAGCAGTCGCCCGCCGGGCAGAACGAGATCCTCGATGCTCTGATGCCCGCCGAGAGCCACCTGGATGGCGTGCTGACCGGGCACGTTGGGGCACAGGCGGGTGGATGCCAGCAGGTCGAGGCCCTCGAGGAACCCGGCGGCGTGGTCCTTCGGTCCGGTGAGCGCGACCCAGCCGGCCCGGTAACCGGCCACCCGGTACGACTTCGACAGGCCGTTGAACGTCAGACACAGCAGATCCGGCGCCAGGCTCGCGAGCGAGATGTGCTTGGCGTCGTCGTACAGGATCTTGTCGTAGATCTCGTCGGCCAGCAGCAGCAACTGGTGCTTGCGGGCCAGGTCGACGAGCTGCGTGAGCACCTCGGCCGAATACACGGCGCCCGTCGGATTGTTCGGGTTGATGACGAGCAGCGCCTTGGTCTTGTCCGTGATCTTGGACTCGATGTCCGCTATGTCGGGGTTCCAGTCGTTCTGCTCGTCGCACAGGTAGTGCACCGGGGTGCCGCCGGACAGGCTCGTCATGGCTGTCCACAACGGGTAGTCCGGCGCCGGGATGAGCACCTCGTCACCGTCGTTCAGCAGCGCCTGCATCGTCATCGTGATGAGTTCGGAGACGCCGTTGCCCAGGTAGATGTCGTCGACGTCCAACTCCGGGAAACCGGGCACCAGCTCGTAGCGGGTGACGATCGCCCGGCGCGCCGACAGGACACCCTTCGACTCCGAATAGCCCTGCGCGTAGGGGAGCGCCGCGATCATGTCCCGCATGATCACGTCCGGCGCCTCGAACCCGAACGGGGCCGGATTGCCGATGTTGAGCTTGAGGATCCGATGCCCCTCGGCCTCCAGGCGTGCCGCGTGCGCATGCACCGGCCCCCGGATCTCATACAGCACGTTCTGCAGTTTGGCGGACTGCTCGAGCATGCGCTGCGATTGCCGTGGACGCGGGGCTTCTGGTGTGCTCACGCATCCCATGATCCCACCCGGCCGCAAGTGCATATCGGACGGTGCGTCCGCTGTCGGGGTGGCGACCTGACGGACGGGCGTGCGTGCGTCAGATGCACAGCGGCAGCACGAGCGAGCCCACCGGGATGACGAGGCACAGGCCCACCGATCCCGGGCCTTCGGTACTACCCATACCGGGCGGCACCGTCTGGGCCGACGCGGCCGGGGCCGTGACGAGCCCCAGCGACACCGTGACCGCGGCCGCGGCGAGCACTCCTGCGATTCGGCGTGTCATGGCGGAAACCATCCCTTTCGACGGCGATCGCTGACCGGTGCGGATCCGCACCACCTCCATCGTCGCCACAGTCGCCGGTTCGTCTCAAGGTTCCGGACTGCACAGTTCGGTCACGCCCGGGACGATCCGCTGATTACGGGTGTTCGTGCGTCGCCGCCCACTCCCGGCAGGCCACGGGATGCACCGCGATCACCGGCCCGTCCGGTCGCAGCGCGCGGTACTGCGGATACTTCGCGACCAGGGTGTCGAGTGCCGCCGTCTCCTCGGCCCCGGCTGCCAGGACATGTGCGACGCCGTCGACCCGCACCCACCACAGCCGCGACCAGTCGTCGTCGTACCGGTCGACCAGCAGGCTCACCCGCCCGGTCGCGGCAATGTTCGCCAGCCGCTTCAGACGCGTGGTCGTCTTCGGTTTCGCATCGACCGCCGTGTAGACGACGCCGCCGTGCACCGCGAACACCACCGGCACCAGATGCGGCCGACCGTCGGCCGACACCGTCGCCATCCGAGCCACGGGGGCGTCGACGAAACGCGGTGGAAGCGACACACGCATGAACCGGATGCTAGATCGCTAGGGTCTCGATATGACGACCGCTGCCCCGACAGTTGCCCCGTACGGATCGTGGACGTCCCCGATCACCGCCACCGACCTCGCCGCGAGCGGTCACCCCGTCGAGGGCGGCTGCTTCGTCGACGGCGGCCCGTGGTGGTCGGAGACCCGGCCCACCGAATCCGGGCGCACCACGATCCGCAGGCTCGGCGACGACGGTGTGCCGGTCGACGTACTGCCGCCACCGTGGAACGCCCGCACCCGCGTCCACGAGTACGGCGGCGGCGCATGGGCGGTCGCAGCCGGCGGCGTGCTGGTGTTCGCCGAATTCAGCGACCAACGGCTGTACCGGTTCGACCCGGCCGCCGACATCGCCCCGGCACCGATCACGTGGCCGTCGCGCGGCGCCGCCGACCGCTACGGCGACCTGACGATCGTCGGCGACGACGTGTGGTGCGTGCGGGAACGACACACCGAAACCGGTGTGGCACGGGACATCTGCGTCGTTCCGCTCTCCGGCAGGGCGCTGGACGACCCGTCGGCGATCCGGTCGATCGTCGCCGGCTCCGACTTCCTCGCCTACCCGCGACTGTCCCCGGACGGCACCCGGCTCGCATGGATCGCGTGGGATCACCCACAGATGCCGTGGGACGGAACGGAACTGAAAGCTATGGATCTGGCATCGGGTGAGATTCGGGTGCTGCTCGGCGGTGTCGACGAGTCGGTGCTGCAACCCGAATGGACCGACGCCGGGAACCTGCGCGTGATCAGCGACCGCAGCGGCTGGTGGAACCTGTACCGGGTAGCTCTGGACGGAGGTCTTTCGCCCCTGGTGGCTGTGGACGCCGACTTCGGCGGACCGCTGTGGCAGCTCGGCGCCCGCTGGCACGTCCCCCTCGGCGACGGCCGCCTGCTCACCGTCCGCACCGTCGGCACCGACACCCTCGCGATCCTCGACCCGGCGACCGGTGCACTGGACGACGTCGAACTGGACGGTGTGTCGTCGGTGCAGGTGTGCGACGTCGACGGATCGCGAATCCTGCTGCGCTGCGGTGGAGCCCGGGTCGTCTCCGGTCTGCGGATCCTCGACCTCGCCACCGGTGTGCTCACCGACGTCCGGCTGTCCGTCGATGATCTGCCCGACATCGCCTACCTGCCGGAGGCACAGCTCCGCACGTTCCACGGCCCGCAGCGGGAGGTCCACGCGATCGTGTATCCGCCCCGCAACCCCGACCACACCGCACCGGACGGGGAACTGCCCCCGTACGTCGCATTCGTCCACGGTGGCCCCACCGCGCACGTCGCACCCGCCGTGAACCTCGTGTACGCGTACTTCACCAGCCGCGGCATCGGCGTCGTCGACATCAACTACGGCGGCTCCACCGGCTACGGACGCGACTACCGGGGCCGGCTGCGCGGACAGTGGGGCGTCGTCGACGTCGAGGACACCGTCGCCGCCGTCCGCGGCCTCGCCGACGCCGGACTCGCCGACCCGAACCGGCTCGCCGTCGAGGGCGGCTCCGCCGGCGGCTGGACGGTGCTGGCCGCGCTCACCACCTCGGACGTGTTCGCGTGCGGCGCATCATACTTCGGTGTCGCCGAGCTGACGGAGTTCGTGAAGGAAACCCACGACTTCGAATCCCGGTACATCGACGGACTCGTCGGACCACTCCCCGAGGCGCGGGACCTGTACGAGCGCCGCGCACCCCTGAACAACGTCGACGGACTGTCCTGCCCCGTCCTGCTGCTGCAGGGCCTGGCCGACCCGATCGTCCCGCCCGCACAGGCCGAACGATTCCGGAACGCACTGGTGCGCAAGGGCATTCCCCACGCCTACCGTGCCTACGAAGGCGAATCCCACGGATTCCGCCGCGTCGAGACCATCGTCGACGCCCGCGAATCCGAACTGTCCTTCTACGGCCAGGTCATGGGTTTCGAGACACCCGGCGTACCGGCCCTGGAGCTGTGGCGGGGGTAGGGGCGCTGTCGGTGCGGGTGCCGCGGGGTCGTCGCGGCGAGGTCACACACCTTCTGTCGGCATCACACACGGGTTCGTTGACGAAAACGTGTGTGAGCCCGGCAGAACGTGTGTGATCCCGTGGGATACGGGACGGTGGCAGTCCGGCGTCACGGACGTTCCGAGTGCACGACGCGTCCGAGTGGCGGTGGGCAGCGTTGTGCCCGGGTGGCGGCATCCAGGATCCGACGGGCGACCAGATCGGGGGTATCCAGTTCGTCCCAGATCCAGCGCACCACTTGCCAGCCGGTGTCACGGATCGCGTCCTCACGCAACTTCTCCGCCCACAGCACGTCGGCCGGCACCGCTCCCTCTGAGACGAGTCGGCCGTATTTGATCCTGCCGTCGAACTCGCCCACCACGCCGAGCGACTCGAACAGGAAGTCCACCCTGCCGAGGCGTTTTCCACCAGCGTCGTACAGCACGGACTGGCAGTCGGGTAGGGGCAGTTGCTCACGGATCATCAGCACGCGACTGCGCGATTCACCGACAGACTCGGAGCGGCCGTCCAACTGAGTGAGGACGCGGTGGGCGCGGCGGCGCCCGGCATGTGCGGGGAGCAGATCTGCGGCGGCAGCCAAGTCGACGGATGTGAGCGGAAGAGAGTGCAGTGCGTGATCGCCGACGACGACAGCCTGTTCGAACGGCAAGGTCCGGGCGAGGTCGACCACCGTTCGTGCGGAGGTTGTCACCCGCAGACCATCCACCTCGGTGATTTCGTTCGGGGTCAGGGTTGCGGAATGCACATGACGGTGCCGGGTGCGCCGGCCGCCGGTGGGCCGGTCACGAGTCAGGTGTGTCAGGCGCAGCGGGGTGCGCCACAGATCCAGACCGTGCACGACGGCGGCGGACTGGTGACTGAGCACAGCATCCCGTGACGCGGACAGCAGCGTTTCCTCCGCGAGCAACCGGTGTTGTGAGTAGACGCCGAGTTCGTCGAACAGAGCACGGTCTGCATAGCGTCCGGGGCGAATCCGCTGCCAGGTGCCGTTACGGCACATCCGCTGCAGTTGATGGTCGGCGGCACCGCGCTGCAACGCCTCGTCACGCCGGATGATGTGTTCCCCCATGGGCACATCGTGCCGTGAGCCGGTCGTGGGGCTTGACGCCGGCGCAGGTGAAAAATCCGGCCTGTGGATGAATGCGGAGCTGTGGATAGGCCCGCACCACACACGTTTTCTCGGAGTCACACACCGTCTGGACAGTGAACGCGTGTGTGTTGTCAACAAAAGGGGTGTGACGCCGGGGAACGTGTAGGTGCCGCAGCTCGGAGGCGCGATGGTGGGGGAGGGGCAGTAACCCCGGGCACCCCGGACACGACAGCGCCCCCACCGTTCGCGGTGGGGGCGCTGACCGGTACTGCTACTTCTTGCGGCCCGGGGCCTTGGCGCCGGACTTGAAGCCCAGCGCGCCGGGCTTGGCCTGCGGCGGCGCCGGGGTGGACGCCTCCGACTTCGGGGCCTCGACCGGTGCAGTCTCGACCGGTGCAGTCTCGCCGGGAGCGGCCTCAGCCGGTGCAGCCTCGGCCGGGGACGCCGGTGCTGCAGCCTTGCGGGCGCCGGGGGCCTTGGCGCCGGACTTGAAGCCCAGCCCGCCCAGCCCGCCCGGCTTGGCCTGCGGGGCCGGAGCGGCCTCGGCGACCGGAGCCTCGACGGGTGCAGCAGGCGCGGGAGTCTCGGCGACAGGTGCAGCAGGCGCTGCCTTCGCACCCGGTGCCTTCGCGGCGCCCTTCATCTGGAGGCCCTTGCCACCGGGGGCCTTGGCGCCGCCCTTCATGGCGAGCCCACCCGGCTTGGCAGCCGGAGCCGACGGAGCAGCCGGAGCAGTCTCGGGGGCGGCAGCGGCCGGAGCGGCTTTCGCGCCCGGCGCCTTGGCCGCGCCCTTCATCTGGAGGCCCTTGCTGCCGGGGGCCTTGGCGGCACCCTTCATGGCGAGCCCACCGGGCTTGGCGGCCGGTGCAGCAGCAGGAGCGGAAGCCTCGGCAGCCGGAGCAGCCTCGGCCTTGGCGCCGGGGGCCTTCGCGGCGCCCTTCATCTGGAGGCCCTTGCCGCCCGGGGCCTTCGCACCCGGGGCCTTGGCGAGGCCCTTCATAGCCAGACCCTTACCCGCGGCCGGAGCAGCCTCGGCGGCAACCGGAGCCTCGGCAACAGGAGCAGCCTCGGCAGCCGGAGCGGCAGCGACAGGCGCGGCCGGAGCCGCAGCCGGGGCCTTGGCCCGCTGCTCCACCTTCAGGTTCGCGGTGAGCTGTGCGGGGTCGAGGCGGGTGACCGTCTCGAGCATCATCTGTGCGACGTCGACGACCTCGACGCCCTCGCCCTGGCCCTGCTCCTGGCGGGCGGTGACGCCGTCGGTGAGCATGACGCGGCAGAACGGGCAGCCCGTCGCGATCTTCTTAGGACTCGTCGACAGTGCTTCGTCGACGCGATCGATGTTGATGCGCTTGCCGAGCTGCTCTTCCATCCACATGCGGGCGCCACCGGCACCACAGCACATGGATCGTTCGCCGTGTCGCGGCATCTCGGTGAGCTTGGCACCGGACGCCTCCATCAGCTCACGGGGTGCGTCGTACACCTTGTTGTGGCGGCCGAGGAAGCACGGGTCGTGGTAGGTGACGTCTTCGGCCACCTTGGCGACGGGGACGAGCTTCTTGGCGCGGACCAGCCGGTTGAGCAGCTGCGTGTGGTGGACCACCTCGTAGGTGCCGCCGACTTGCGGGTACTCGTTGCCGAGTGCGTTGAAGCAGTGCGCACAGGTGACGACGATCTTGCGACGCTCCTGCGGGACGCCGTCGAACAGCTCGTTGAAGGTTTCGATGTTCTGCATCGCGAGCTGCTGGAACAGGAACTCGTTGCCCGCACGGCGAGCGGAGTCACCGGTGCAGGTTTCACCGGCACCGAGGACCATGAACTTCACGCCCGCGGTGGCGAGCAGTTCGGCGACGGCCTTGGTGGTCTTCTTGGCGCGGTCCTCGTAGGCGCCGGCGCAGCCGACCCAGAACAGGTACTCGTAGTCCTCGAAGGAGTCGGCATCCTGGCCGTAGACCGGGATCTCGAAATCCATTTCGGAGATCCAGTTCAGGCGGTCCTTGGAGTTCTGACCCCACGGGTTGCCCTTGTTCTCGAGGTTCTTGAACAGACCCGCGAGCTCGGTCGGGAACTCCGATTCGATGAGCACCTGGTAGCGGCGCATGTCGATGATGTGGTCGACGTGCTCGATGTCGACGGGGCACTGCTCGACGCAGGCACCGCAGGACGTGCACGACCACAGGGTCTCGGTGTCGATGACCGGGGCGAGTTCACCGGCGGCGACCAGTTCGGCGGTCTCGCCGACCAGCTTGCGTCCGGCCTCGGCGCGGGCGTCGGCCGGGATCTTGGCGAGGGCGGCCTCGTCGGGCTTGCCGTCGGCATCGACCAGACCGATCTCGTCGCCGCCCATGTCGGTGCGGCCACCGGCCAGCAGGTACGGGGCCTTGGCGTAGCCGTGGTCGCGCAGCGACATGATGAGCAGCTTCGGGCTCAGCGGCTTGCCGGTGTTCCAGGCGGGGCACTGGGACTGGCAGCGACCGCACTCGGTGCAGGTCGTGAAGTCCAGCCAACCCTTCCACGAGAAGTCCTCGATCCGTCCGGCGCCGATCGTGTCGGTGTCGGGGTCGACGGTCTCCGCGTCGAGCAGGGCGCGGCCCTGAGACATCATCGGCTTGGCGGCGCCGAGGGCGACGTCGCCGTCGTCCTCACGCTTGAAGTAGATGTTCGGGAACGCGGAGAAGCGGTGCCAGGCGACACCCCAGGTGATCTTGCGGCCCACGACGAACAGCCAGATCATGCCGGACATCAGCTTGACGAACGCGAACACCGACACCATGACGGCGCTCGACGGCAGCAGCTTGGCGATCTGCATCGTGAAGAAGTCGGTGGCCGGGTTGGCGTGCCCGGTCATCGCGAGGCGACCGGCCTTCACCATGATCATGCCGATGCCCTCGATGAGGACGACGATCTCGACGAAGTACGCGGCCGAGAACACGGAGCCGCCGAAACGGGACAGCCGGGCCGGGAGGCGCGGGTGGTTGAGCTGACGGATGACGATCAGCACCAGGATACCGACGACGGTGCCGATACCGAGGATCTCGTCCCACAGGTGCCAGGCCCAGGTGTTGCCGAAGATCGGCCAGTGGAACTCGGGGTTGAACGTCTGCCCGTACGCCTCGAACCACAGCAGGAAGCCGCCGAGGAAGCCGATCATCACCAGCCAGTGCGCCCAGCCGACGGTGCGGAACTTCTGCATCCGGGTGTGCGCGATGAACTCGACGATCATCTGCTTGAAGCGCGGGAGGAAGGGTCGCCAGCGATCGGGCGCCGGCTGACCGATCTGCACGGTCTTGGCCATCCGCCAGGCCCCGCTCAGGAACGAGGCCCAACAGACGAGGCTCAGCAGGACGCCGACGGTGCCCAACGTAATCGTCAGGGCATTCATGTCGATGCCTTTCGTTTCGGGGCAGCACGCGTGCCGCCTGGGGTCAGCCCACAGATCCTAGCCGCTCACAAGTTACTCGCCAGTAACTTGAGGCTACTACCTGTCGGTAACATAGCGCGTGGCCCGACATCCTGCATCGTTGCGTCCCGACGCGCACCCGAGAGGGCGACGCGAGGCGGTGGTGCGGAGGTCTGCGGAGCGAGCTGAACCGCGCGGTCCGGTTTCGATTCGGTAAACGGTATGCGGTGACCGGGTGACCCGCGTCGCGCAGGTAGTCCTAACTTGACGCTTCTCCGGTCTTCGTCAGGTGTGCCGGGTAAGGCTGGGTTATGCTTCGCCGGCATCGGGTTCTCATCGACCTGTTCGCGCGGGTGGGGAATATCGGCGCGTTCGACTGGGACATCCACATAGGTCGGGGGGCCATTCGTGGCAATCACAGAACGGAAGCAGCAACCTATGAAGCTCAAGAAGTTCGCCGTATCGTCCGCACTCGCCATCGCCGCCCTGAGCGTCACCGCCGGTACCGCGTACGCGACCCCGGCCCAGAACCCGGCGCCGGTGCAGAACACGATCGGCCACCACACGGCCGTCGAGGGCCGCTCGGTCGTCACCGTCCTCGAGTTCGGCGGATTCCACCTCACCTCCGACGGCAAGTTCGTCGAACTCCGCAACGACGCCGGCGCCGTGCTGCAGACGCTGCCGCTCACGATCCAGTTCGGCGGCAAGGAATACTCGATCGCCCCGCTGATCGAGAACCAGGGCCGCACCCTGACGCTCACCCCGGAGACCGACCCGGCCAAGGCCACCGCCGTCGACGTGGCCGCGCCCGTCTCCGACGTCGCCGCGCCGTTCGACTTCAGCCCCGAGAACCTCGAGAAGCTCTCCGCCGGCGTCGGCAATGCCGTCACGATCGGGTCGCTCATCGGTACGGTCGTCGGTGCTGTCGTCGGGTGCGTGGCAGGTCCCGCAGGTTGCGTCGCCGGCATCACTACCGGTGCCGGCATCGGTGGCGTTCTCGGCACCATCGCTGGCGGCGGCACCGTCCTCGCCGGCAACGGCTCGGCCATGCTGAACGCCCCGGCGTAACCGCAGCATCTACGAGAAAGGCTCCGCTCCCGGTTTCCGGGGGCGGAGCCTTTCTCGTGGAGTGCGTCTCTTACGAGGTGCGGATCGTCAGGCCGGGGTTGTCGGCGAGGATCGCGTTGACGGGGGTGGCGAACAGTTCGGGGGTTTCACCCATGACGGTGGTGGCGACGCCGGCGACGTCGCAGCTGCTGTAGTTGCCGACGTTGGAGGCGCTGGAGATGCCGAGGGCGAGGGTGCCGGTGACGATGGGGCCGCCGCTGTCGCCCTGGAGGGCGCACAGGTCGGTGGCGAAGCCGTCGTTCAGGGTGCGCTGGCCGACGGGGATGACCTGGTGGACGGCGGTGACGACGCCGCAGTTGAAGCCGGAGGTGTTGCCGGCCTTGCAGACGGGGGCGCCGATGACGGGGTCGGCGGTGCCGGTGATGGACAGGGGCGCGGCGTTCGGGACGCGGACCCCGTTGTTGACGAACCGCTGGGCGGCGTCGGCGGTGGGCCGCAGGATCGAGTAGTCGATGCCGTCGAGGTCGGTCTTCTCGAAGGTGCCGATCATGGGGCCGGAGCTGTCCCCGATCATGGAGTACGCCTGCGATGCGTGTTCGGTGCCGGCGAAGGTGCGGCTGGGGTCGCAGTGGCCGGCGCTGATGTTGACCGGCGCCCCGCCGGCGTCGATCGCGTTGAAGCCGAGTGAGCATTTGAGGCCGATGCCGCCGCCGTACGACGCGTACGGGTCGCCGGCGAGGAACGCGTCGGACGAGTACTGGGCGGTGGGCTGGGGTTGTTCCACCGGCTGCAGCGGTGCGATGGCCGGGCCGAGGACGACGCGGGCCGCTTCCTGCAGGAACGGGGGCAGCAGGGTGAACAGGTCGACGGCCGTGTTGTCGACGCGCAGGACGACGTCGTTGCTCGCGATGTCGACGGTGACGCCGCGAACCAGCTGAGCGAGTTCCTTGGGCAGCTTGTCGACCCAGTTGCTCAGGGCGGTGCGGGTGGCGTCGAGCTGGTTCTGGCTGTGTGTGACGTCCTTGCCGGTGAAGCCGGCCTTCTCGACCTCGGTGCGGGCGGTGTCGCGGTCCTTCGCGGCGAGCCCGACGGTGGGGGTGCCGGCCTGGTCGATCCACACGCCGGCGAACGAGTCCGGGAACCGGTCGCGGGCGGTCTTCGCGAACTCGGCGAGCCTCTGCGCCAGCTCGGACCGCTCGAGGTACTGGTCGGGGGACAGGTGCAGGTCGCGTTGCACTGCATCGGCCAATTCGGCGGGCAGGTGCGCCGCCCGATCCGACACACCCGGCTCGTCGGGCTGCGCCTGGGCGACGGACACGGCAGGGCCGAGGAACAGGAGCGCGGTCGAACCGATGACCGCGGCACGTGCGAGCGAGCTGCGCATGTGGGCCTTTCTGTGGTGTGCCCTGCGACCGTGGTCCCCGAGGAGCGCAGAGAAGGAGCACCCCGTCGAAAGGGTGCCCCGCGTCGGAGTCGACTATATGGCGTCGACACCGCCCTGCCCACCGAAACGAGCAATCGCGCGGGCCGGATCGGTCAGTGGTCGGCGGGGGCGGTCCGCAGCGACAGACCGGCGCCGAATCCGCCACCGGACGAGGCGTCGGCCGCGGCGGTGATGTTCTGGATCGGGATTCCGAGATTGGATGTGCCGCCGTCGATCGCGAGCACCAGGTTGGCCTCGGTGCAGTTGGGGGCGTCGCTCGAGTTGGAGCCGCTGGTGATGCCGAGCGCCAGGGTGCCGGTGACGATGGCGCCGCCGCTGTCGCCGGCGAGCGTGCACGCGGTGCCGGCGAAGCCGCGGACGGTGCGGGCGGTGCCGTCGAGCATCATGAGCGACGCCTCGACGCGGTCGGCGGAGACGACACCGCACGTGAACGCCGACGTCTGACCCGACTTGCAGATCGGGGCGCCGACGACGGGGACGGCCGTGCCGGTGACGGTGAGGGTGCTGCCGCCCGCCCCGCGGACCGTCGGACGGTCGAGTCCGGCGCGCACGCCGGCGTCGTCGAGTCGGATGAGGGAGTAGTCGAGGAACTCGCCGCCGCCGACCTGCGACCTGGCGAACGTGCCCACGCGGGTGCTGGCGCCGACGTCCTCCCGGTTGGGCAGGTACACGCCGGCCTTGGTGCCGGGGGCGGGATCGCAGTGCCCGGCACTGATGTTGACGGGGGTGCCGCTGCGGTCGACGGCGTTGAACCCGAACGAGCAGATACCGATGTCGGCGGGATCAGTGGTGCCGATCGCCCCGGGTGCGGTGACGTACGTGTCGCCGCCCATCGTGGTGCGGTCGACCGGGACCTGACCGAACGACGACAACTGCACCTGCACGTCCGCCAGCCACGTCGGCAGGTTGATCGCACGCCCGGCCGGGCTGTTCGCGATGTCGACGACGAGCCGGTTGTTCAGCAGGTCGATCGTCGCGGACCCGATCTGCGACGCGATCTGCTGCGGCAGGCTCGTGACCCAGCGGTTGAAGTCGGCGAGCGAATTCTCGAGGCCCGCGAGCGACACCGGCGTCAGCCGGGTGCGGTAGCCGTCGCGGGCCGCGGTCTGCGCGGCCGCCGTCGTGGTCACCGCGACCACCGGATGCCCGTCCTGACCCATCCAGGCGCCCGCGAACTCGTCCGGATGGGACGCCCGGAAGTCGGCCGCGTACGCGTCGAGTTCCTGCGCGCGGGCCGCACGGTCCAGGTACTCCTGCGGACTGATCTTCAGGTCGCGGGTGATCGCCTCCACCAGATCGGCGGGCAGATCCTCGGCCGCCGACTGCCGGACCGAACCTCCGGACGTGTCGGGGGGAGCGGCCTGCGCGGACGCCGACAGCGGCACCGCGAGCAGCAGCAGGGACGATCCGACAACGGCGACACGCCGGGCCGACGACTGCACGGAGGCGCGTGGCGCCAGCGAGGTACGCACTTGTGTTCCTTAAGGGGGTTCGGGATCAGCCACCAACAATAGGGGACGATGCCGGGCCGCGCCGGGAATCGCCCGGGCGGGACTCGCCGTGGCCGAGGGCCCGCAACATCGACATCAACTCCGAGCGGGACCGGGCGCCGAGCCGACGCCGGATCCGCGCCACATGATGCTCGACGGTCTTCGGTGCGATGTACAACCGGGCCCCGATCTCGCGGTGGGTGAGCCCCAGCAGCAGCAGTCCCGCCACGTCCGCTTCCCGATCGGTGAGTGTGGAACCGCCGGTGTCGGTGGCGGCCGGATCGGTGGTCGGCGACGACGCTGCGGCCGTGTCGCGCAGGGACCGCGCCACCTGCAGCAGTGTCGTCGCCCCCTTCGTGTCCGGCACCCGGAGGGCCGCTTCACCGGCGAGTCGCGCACCGTCCCACGGCAATCCGATGCGGTCGAGTGTTCGGGCCGCGGCCTCCACCTCGGACGCGTCCGCCTCCTCCCGCAGCAGTCGCAGCCAGACGCGTCCCGCGGCCGCCAGACCGGCGGAGTAGGAACCGACCTCGGCGGCCGCGGCGAGCGCCCGCGCGTGCGGCAGCAGCCGGGCCGGGTTCTCGCCGAGGATCGCGGCCTGCACGCCGTACCAGTGCAGCGACGACCCCCACAGCGGCGGCTCGCCGAGCCGGGCCAGCAGGTGCTGCGCCTGCTCGACGAGGTGCGCGATCCGCTGCTCGTCGTCGAGTCGGACCGCCGCCAGCCATAGTTCCCCCAGCGGCAGCAGGCTGAACAGGTCGGCCGAATACCCGGCGACGACGGGCTGCGCTGCCGCCCATGCACTCTGGAGTGCACCGATGTCGCCGCTGCGGCGGGCCAGCCCCACCCGCAGCCCGTGCGCGAACAGGGCGTCACGTCCGGACAGGGGACGGCCGTCGGGAAGCGACGCCAGCGTCGCTGCTGCGGCGGCCGGATCGCCGCCGACCATCGCGGTCCACGCCGACAGCAGGAGATGCCGGATGCGCGGGAAACCGGCGTCCGGGTGGGCGTCGAGTGCCCGGCGCAGCACCGAATTCGCGTGCGCGAGTTCACCGGAATGCAGGCACAGCAGTGCGGTGACGGCGGTCGCGGTGTCCGGGAGGATCCGCGTGTGCGCGCCCGACCCCAGGAGCGACATCGCCCGGCTCAGCGAGTTCATCGCGAGCCCGCCGTGCCCTTCCACGGACCGGGCCACACCGTCGGCGAGCAGTGCCGCACCGGCCGTCCCGGACGTGGGCGGACCGGTGTGCCCGGTCGAGGACACGGCCGCCGCCGATTCCGGCCGGCCCGCCGCGAGCAGGACGGTCGCGGCGATCGCGGAGTCCCCACCTACCCGGTCGGGGCCGAGCCATTCGTAGAGGTCGGCGCTGCGGACGACCGCGCCGCGCAGGGCGGCGACGGTGGCCGAGACACGGACCGCGGAGACGAGTTCACCGGCGGTGAGGGTGTCGGTGCGGACGAGCAGACCGTCCGCGAGGGCTTCCGCGGCGTCGAGGTCGCCGTCGAGCAGGCTCGCCTCGGCCCGCCGCAACGCGAGCGTGTCGGCCCCGGCCCCGGCCCGGACCGCGGCATCCAGCAGACGTGACGTCCGCCCCGGCGCGGCGGAATCGGTCCCCGCGGAATCCGACCCCGCGGAATCGGCACAGTCGCACAGGAACCGGGCCAGACGCGGATCCTCGAGCCCGGTGCCGACGAGGGTCAGGGCGGTCGGCTCGTCGAGTGTCGACGATGCGAGCCGGGCCGTGAGCAGTCGCACCTGCAGATCCCGCAGCCGGGTCACCCCGATCGCGGCACCGATCAGTGGCCGCAACGCCGGCGATGTGGTGTCCGCGCGGGAGACGAACACGCTCGCCCGCACCCGGTCGGCCACGGTGCGCGCGGCCTCCGACGGGACATCGAGAACGGCCGCGAGATCACCGGTGTCCACGCCGAACCCGAACGCGCACAACGCCAGGGCCGCCAGCATGTCGGAGTCGAGGTGACGCAGCGCGTCGTGCCAGTACGCGGTCACCGCCGTCCGGATCGTGGCGCCGTCGGCGCCGGGGGTGACGTGCAGGGAGTCGAGACCGGCGTCGACCGCGGCGAGCACACCGGCGGTGGTGTCGTGCAGTACGCCGAGACGGTCCGGTGCGAGTGCGAAACCCCGACCGTGGGCCCGTGTCGCGATCTCGCCGGCGGTGAGGGGACGCAGATCGATCACCGGTCCGCGCGTGTGCAACGCCGTCACGACGTCGGCCAGGGCGCCGCGGTGCGGGCGGGCCTCGACGGCGACGACGACGGTCCGTTCACCGCCCTGCACGGTTCGCTGCAGTGCCGCGAGCGCGTCGTCCCCGAACGTGTGCGCACCGTCGAGGACCAGCGGTCCGGTGCCGGGGTCGTCGAGGCTGACGCAGACGTCGCTGCCCGTGGACGCCAACAGGTGCCGGGCGGCACCGAGCAGCAGCGACTTGCCGCTTCCGGCGTCGCCGCGGACCAGGATGCACCGGGTGGACGCGGTGAGTGCGTCGAGAAACTCGCGTGCCCCCGGCACGCCGACGAGTGTGGCGTCGACGGCAGGGCCGGTTCGGGTGGTCGGCATCGTCACTGTCCGATCAACAGACCCGTCACCGGGTCCACGACGGCCCCGACCACGCCGCCGAGTCCGTTGACCACCCCACCGAGCCCGTTGCCGATCCCGGTCACGACCCCACCCAGGCCGTTGCCGATCCCGGTGGCGGCGTTACCGATTCCGGTGCCGATCTGTCCCGCGTCGGGGCCGGGCGGCGGTGTGTACGCGGGCGGTGGATCGGCCGGTGCCGCAGGCAGGTTCGGTGCGGCCGGGGGGTCGGGGAGCGCCGGGACTCCGGGGACCTCAGGGGTATCCGGGGTGCCGGGCGCGGGGACCGATGCGGTGCCGCGTCGTGCAGGCGTCCCCGCCGGGACGGTCCGCCCGGTCGCGGCGTCGACGACCGTCGGCGCCGCCGCACCGCCACGGCCGACGGTGACCGCCGTCGCGTCACCGCCCGGCCCTGCGGGTGTCCCGTCCCCGGCCGGGGTGGTACCGGCGACGGGGGCGTTCTCGACAGAGGACGGCGACTGGGCCGGAACGGGATTCGAGGCTGTACCCAGCGCGAGCCCACCCGCCGCGAGCACCGCGACGGCCGCCGCGGCCGAGGTGGCGACCGCCAGCCGGCGCTGCGTGCTCCATCCGCGGCGGCGTTCGTTCCGTCGGGTCGGGAACCCGGCGGAAACCGGTGCTGCCACCGGGTATTCGGAGGTGGGTAGGTCGTCCACGACCACCGTCGCCGTCGGTGCGGTGACGGTCGCCCGGTCGCGCGCGAGGTGCGCGGCCCCGAGTGCCGCGGTGAGGACGGGCCGGGGAGCGACCGTGACCGTCGATCCGAACTCGGCGGCAACGAGTTCGGCGACCAGCGGGATCGCCGCGCCGCCGCCGACGATCAGCACATCACCGACGTCGGACAGCCCGATGTTCGTGGTGTACAGGGCCTCCCGGATCAGCCCGAGCGAACGGGACAGTGGTTCCCGGACCAGATCCTCGAACTCGGACCGGACCAGTCGCACACTCGTCTCGAACCCGGGCAGGGCGACGGCGACGACGGTCTCGGTGTCCGTGGACAGCGACTCCTTCGCGTCCCGGCAGCGGCGGCGCAGGTCCGCCAGCGCGGCCGTGGTCGCCGGATCGGACGTGTCGAGTCCGTCGAGTTTGCCGGCGACGGATCCCAGGATGTGTCGCGTCACCAGGTGGTCGATCCGGTCACCGCCGAACTCGTCGCTGTGCAGGGAGCGGCCGAGGATCGACGGCTCGTCGCCGGTGCGCACCACGGTCACGGTCAGGCCGGACGCGCCCACGTCGTAGACGACCACCGCACCGTCGCCGAGTGGGCCGTGGACGGCGTCGAGCCACGCCGTGCACGCGAGGGCGTCGGGGATCAGGCTCGTGTGCCCGGGCCCGCGTCGTCCGAGGGCCGCCTCGAGTGCCCCGGCGGTGTAACTGCTCCACCCGGCGGGATGCGTGACGACGACGGCACCGGCAGGGCCGGACGGTTCGACGGCGGCGACCAGTCCCGCGACGGTGTCCGCGAACAGGTCCTCGCCCGGGCGGGTCCGGCCGGTGTCGTCGAGTACCCCCACCGGGTCGCCGACCCGATCGAGGAAGCCGGGTCCGTCGGTGGTCCGGACGGACGTGACCGCCGAATCGGACACCGACCCGTCTTCCGAAATGTACGCTGTGCCCGAATTGGCGGTTCCGACAGCAATTCCGAGCCCAGCAGACATGCGTCACTCCCATCCGTTCGGGCGGGTTGCGGAACCGCCGGTGGTATGGCGATTGTCGGCCCCCGACGGGGGTTCGTTACGGAATCCGGCCGCGCCCGGCTCGGGTACGGGGCTGTCCCCCTAACCGCCGCCGACCCCCTATCCGGGGTGGCGACACGCCCTGGACGACAGTCGGGGAGCGACCCCGTTCCCGAAACCCTCCCGGATTCGTAACGTGGACACCACACTCGCCTCCCGAACGTCAGGAGTGATCCCCATGGCCGGCAACGCAGTTCTCGATTTCATTCTCCGACTCCTCCGTGACGAGGATGCGGCCGCCGCATACTGCGCCGACCCGCAGGCGGCACTGGCCGCGGCCGGACTGCCCGACGTGTGCGCCGCCGACATCGCCGCCGTCGCCCCCACGGTTGCCGAATCCGGGCTGTTCGGCTCCGGTGCCGCCGACCTCGGCGCGATCCTCACGGCCGGCACCGGGGCAGCCGGCATGCTGGGCGTGGTCGCCGGCGGTGCCGGTCTCGGCGCGGGTCTCGGCGACGGCCTGGGCCTGGGTGCGGGACTCGGCCTCGGCGGAAATCTCGGTGGTGGCCTGGGCCTCGGGGGGAATGTGGACGGCGACTTGGCCGGTGGCGTCGACCTCGGTGGGGATCTGGCGGCCGCGCTCGGCGGGGTGCTCGCGGCGGGAGGCGCGATCGGCGCGGGTCTCGGGGGTGCCCTGGGGGCCGCGCTCGAGGCGGCGTCGGGGCTCGGCGGATCACTCGACCCGGCCGGCGGCGCCGACATCGGCGGCGATCTCGCGGCCGCGCTCGGCGGCGCACTGAACGTCGACGGCTCACTCGTCACCGATCTCGGGGCGTCGCTGAACGCGGCACTCGGGAACGTGGGCAGTGTCGACCTGGGGGGACTGCTGTCGAGCGACGGCGCACTGACTGCCGCGCTGGAGAGCGCGTTCGGGGCCGGAGGTGAGCTCGGTGGGGAGCTCGGCACCGCCCTCGGCGGGCTCTTCGACGCGGCGCTCGACGCCGGTGCCGGGCTCGGGGGAGGGCTCGGCGCCGGCCTCGAGGGGACGGCGGATCTCGGCGGCAGCCTCGGCACGGCCCTCGGTGGCGGCCTCGACGTCGGCGGTGATCTGACGACGTCGCTCACCGGCGCGCTCGAGTCGGCGCTGTCGGCCGGTGGCAGTCTCGGCGTCGACGGCAGCATCGGTGGCGGTCTCGACCTCGGCGCCGCGATCGGCACGGCCGGTCATGTCGCGGACGCCACCAACGCGTGGTCGTCGATCGATACCGACGCGTTCGGGTCGGCGCACTCGGATACCGGGTTGTTCGGGGGGATCGATGCGGGACTGCAGGCGGGTCTCGAGGCCGGCCTCCACGGTGGTCTCTCGGCCGGTCTCGATGCGTTCGGGTCGGCGGCCGTCGACCATCCCCTGCCCGACCTCGGGCAGGATCTGCTGCCGTGATCCGCTCCGCGTGACGGCGCGGCGGCTGTAACGGACGGGGCCGCCGCCGCGCTATGTCGGCAGTAGAGGATCGGGGTGGCGGATATGAACGATGCGACGGTGGACCTGCTCGATCGGACCGCGCGGATCGCGGACTCGGCCGGGCGCGGCGACCTGGTGGAGCGGTTGGACGTGGCCCGGACCCGGGTGACCGATCCTCGGTTCCGGGTCGTCGTGGTGGGCAGGTCGGGGCAGGGTAAGAGCCAGTTCGTGAACTCGCTGCTCGACCTGGCGGTGTGTTCGGTGGGCGACCACGAGACCACCGCCGTCCCCACCGTCGTGCAGTATGCGGATCGTACGTTCGCGGAGCTGGTACTCGCGGCGTCGTCCGGTCCGCCGATGCGGGTCGACGTTCCCCTGGGCCAGGTGGAGACGATCGGCCCGGGGTCCCCGCTCGCGGCGGGGCGCGACATTCTCCGGCTCGAGGTGAACGTGCCGAGCCCGCTGCTCGCGGACGGTCTGGTGTTCCTCGACACCCCTGGGGTGGGCGGGCACGGCAGCCCGCACGCGGCCGCGACCCTCGGGTTGCTGCCGGCCGCGGACGCGGTCCTGGTGGTGTCCGACGCCAGCCAGGAGTTCACCGAACCCGAGTTGGCGTTCCTGCGTCAGGTGACGGGCCTGTGTCCGGCGGTCGCCTGCCTGGTCGGCAAGACCGACCTGTATCCGCACTGGCGGCGGATCGTCGACGCCGACCGCGGGCATCTCGAGCGGGCCGGGCTGGAGGTGCCGTTGCTGCCGATCTCGTCGCTGCTGCGGTCGCACGCGCTGCGTCTCGACGACCCGTCGTTGCACGAGGAATCCGGATTCGCCGCCCTGTACGACTTCCTGCGGACCCGGGTGGTCGACCATGCGGCCGGCGGTCTGCGGCGCGCCGTGTCCGTCGACGTGTACGGCGTCGTCGAGCATCTGCAACTGACACTCGTCAGTGAGCTTGCCGCACTGCGTGATCCGGAGAAGGGGTCGGCTGCCGTCGCGGAACTGCGGCGGGCCGGAACCGTCACGGAGGACCTGCAGAAGAAGACGGCCCGCTGGCAGCAGACCCTCGCCGACGGTATCGCCGACCTGGCCGCGGACATCGACCACGACCTGCGGGACCGGCTGCGGCAGGTGACGCGGGAGGCCGAGAAGGCCGTCGACGAGGGGGATCCGGGCCGCGAGTGGACCGAACTGGGGGAGTGGCTCGCCGGGCAGGTCGCACAGTCGGTGGGCGACAACTTCGTGTGGGCGCACGACCGGGCCCGGTGGCTCGCGGAGGTCGTCGCCGAGCATTTCGCGGCGGCCGGGACGGTGGACCTGCCGCTCCTCGACGTCGCCGGCCTCGACGGTGTCCTCGAGCCGGTCGCCGAACTCGGCGATCTCGAGTCCGGCCGGATCGGGCTCACCCAGAAGGTTCTCGTCGGGATGCGCGGCTCGTACGGTGGTGTGCTGATGTTCGGCCTCGTCACCACCCTGATGGGGATGGCGCTCGTCAACCCGGTGTCGATCGGTGCGGGAGTCCTGTTGGGCACCAAGGCGTACCGCGACGACCGGGACGCCCGCGTGGTCCGTCGGCGCGGCGACGCCAAGATCGCGATCCGACGGTTCACCGACGACGTCAGCTTCCAGGTCGGCAAGGAATCCAAGGACCGGCTGCGGCTGATCCAGCGGCTGCTGCGCGACCACTTCACCGCCGTCGCCGAGCAGACGTTGCGGTCGCTCGCCGACTCGCTGAAGGCGGCGCAGGAGGCGGCCGGTGTCGCCGCCGGGGAACGGGCCCGCCGCGCCGACGAGGTGGAGAAGCAACTCGCGGTGCTGTCCGGGCTGAAGAGCCGGGCGGCGCACCTGTTCCCGGTGGACGCGTCGGTGGGCGAGGAGGCGAGCGCGTGACGGCGTCGCTCGAGCGGGTCCGCCGGCTCGTCGCGTCCGCCCGGGCGAGCTACCCGACGGACAGCGACGCACGCACCCGGCTCGCCGCGTGCGCGGCCCGGCTCGACGAACCGTTGCGGGTCGCGCTCGCCGGATCGCTCAAGGCCGGAAAGTCCACGCTGCTCAACGCTTTCGTCGGTCAGGACATCGCCCCCACCGACGCGACCGAATGCACCCGCGTCGTCACCTGGTACCGCAACGCCGTCACCCCGGCCGTCACCGCCCACTACGACGGGGACCGCTCCGCCCCCGTCACGGTGCAACGCCCCGCCGGGCGCCTCACCTTCGACCTCGGCGCCCTCACCGCCGACCGGGTCGACCGGATCGACGTCGACTGGCCGGCCAGCGCGCTGACCCGCACCACGATCATCGACACCCCGGGCACGTCGTCGCTGTCGACGGACGTCTCCGCCCGCACCCTCGACATGCTCACCCCGGAGAACGCGGTGTCCGGCGCGGACGCCGTCGTCTACCTGCTGCGCAGCCTCAGCGCGTCCGACGTGCAGTTCCTCGGCCGGATCGGCGCCCACGTCGGCGGCGAGTCGGGGCCGCTCGGTGTGGTCGGGGTGGTCTCGCGCGCCGACGAGGTCGGGGCCGGGCGGGCCGATGCGATGCTGTCCGCGAAGGACGTGGCGGCCCGGTTCGCGTCCGAACTCGAGGCGACCGGGCTGTGCCAGGCCGTCGTCCCGGTCGCGGGACTGCTGGCGCTGGGGGCACGAACGTTGCGGCACAGCGAGTTCGCGGCGTTCGAGGCGCTCGCGGCCGTACCGTCCGAGCAACTGTCCGCGGCGATGCTGTCGGCGGACCGGTTCGGCCGCGACGACATCGCACTGCCCGTCGACGGTGCGCTGCGCCGGCAGTTGGCCGACCGGTTCGGGCTGTTCGGGATACGTTCGGCGATCACCCTGATCCGTCTCGGGGTGCATGATTCCCCTTCGCTCGCAGCAGGATTGGTGCAGCTCAGCGGCCTCGACGGGCTGCGCCAGGTGATCGACATCCAGTTCGGGCAGCGGGCCGACCAGTTGAAGGCGCACTCGGCGCTCGTCGCCCTCGAACGCGTCCTCGCCGCGTATCCGACGCAGCAGTCCCCCGACCTGCTCGTCGAGGCTCGGCGCCTGCTCGCCGACGTCCACGGCTTCGCGGAACTCCGTATGCTCGGCCGGCTGCGCACCGGCGACGCCGGCCTGCCGCCCGACGACCTGACCGAACTGCACCGCCTCCTCGGCGGATTCGGGATCGGTGCCGCGCAGCGGCTCGGGCTGGCGCCGGACGCGTCCCCCGATTTTCTACGCGTCGGCGCCCTCGCCGCAGTACGCGCGTGGCGGGCCCGCGCCGACCATCCGCTGCTCGACCCGTTCACCGTCCGCGCCTGCCGGACCGCCGCCCGCAGTGCCGAGGGGGTACTCGCCGAACTCGGCGAGCTGTGAAGGATTCCCGTCGGTGGGCGGGCGGAATCCTGCACGGAACGCCGGACACCGGGCTGCATGCCCGGTTACAGTGTCCGCAAAGTCGGGTTCGGCAATCACAGTCAGGGGTGTGTACCGGTGCGGAACAGAACGCGGGTGTGGACGGCGGCGTTGACGGCCGGGGTGGTCGCGGCCGGCGCCGCGGGATGCTCCACGGGACAGGCGGACCCCGGCGACGCCGCGGTGACCGCCGCGGCGCTCGACGTCACCGAATTCGACAGCGCCGTCGGCGTCTGCACCGACCTCGACGGCTTCGTCAACGGAAACTGGAAGCGCAGCAACATGATTCCGGCGGACAAGACGCAGATCGGCTCGTTGACGGTGGTGGTGAACCGGACCCTCGAGGCGCAGCGTGCCATCGCCGAGAGCGCGGCGAACGACTGGTCGGGGGACGGCGTCCCGTCGTCGGACCGCGACAAGATCGGCGTCCTGTACCGGGACGCGATGGACGTGGACACGCTCGAGGCGGTGGGGGCGATGCCGCTCGCGCCGCTGCTGGCCCGGATCGACGCGATCGCCACCCGGGACGACATCGTCCGGTACCTGCGCGACGACGCGGTCGGGGGCGGCGGTGTCCTGTTCGCGACGGGCAGCGACGCCGACCAGCAGGACGCGACCCGCCGGATCGCGGATGTGAGTCCGACGGGTCTCGGGCTGCCGACGAAGGACTACTACACCGACCCGCAGTACTCCGAGATCGCCGACGCCTACCGCGACTACACGGCCACCGCGCTCGAACTGGCCGGGGTCGCGGACGCCGCGGGCCAGACCGCTCAGGCGTTCGATGTCGAACGGCAGCTCGCGGCGGTGTCGCTGAGCCCCGAGGAACAGCGCGACCCGGAGAACCAGTACCGGATGGTGACCGTCGCCGACGCGAACCGCACCACCCCGTCGTTCGACTGGGGTGCCTACTTCGAGGCGCAGGGCGCGGATGTCGGTGACGGATTCTCGCTGGCGCAGCCGCAGTACTACGAGAAGGTCGAGGAACTGCTGGTCGGTGCCCCGATCCCGCAGTGGCAGGCGTTCCTGCGGTCGAGCCTTGTCCACCGCTACGACAACCGCTTGTCGAAGGAGTTCCGCGACAACAACTTCGGCTACGCATCGTTGCTGGGCGGCACGGACGAACCGGCGCCGCGCTGGCAGTACGCCGTGGCCGCGGTCGACGGCACGATGGAGAACGCGATGGGCCGACTGTACGTCGAGCGGGAGTTCGACGAAGCGGCGAGGGACCGCGCGGACGATCTGGTGCAGCGGGTGATCGCCGCGATGCGGGTGCGCATCGAGAATCTGGACTGGATGAGCCCGGAGACCAAGAACAAGGCACTCGACAAGCTCGCGGCGGTGCTGCCGCGGATCGGCTACCCCGACACCTGGGACGACCTGTCGGGCCTGACGATCACCCCCGGGGACTTCTTCGGCAGCCTCGCAGCCGCCGAGCGGTTCCATCACGCCGACGACATGGCGAAGATCGGTACCCCGACGGACCGCTCCGAGTGGATCACCAGTCCGCAGACCGTCAACGCCTTCTACAGCCCGTCCGACAACTCGATCAACTTCCCGGCCGCGTTCCTACAGGCCCCGTTCTTCGACCCCGACGCCGACGATGCCGTCAACTACGGCGGGATCGGCGCGGTCATCGGCCACGAGATCACCCACGGCTTCGACGACACCGGCAGCCAGTTCGACGCCGCCGGCAATCACACCGACTGGTGGACGGACGCCGACCGCGCCGAATTCGACGCCCGCACAGATCGACTGGTGGAGCAGTACAGCGCATACGCGCCGATCCCCGGCCGCCCCGACCTCCACGTCAACGGCCGGCTCACCCTGGGGGAGAACATCGCCGACCTCGGTGGCGTGAACGCCGCATACGACGCGTTGCAGGCCGCGCTCGCCGCCGCCCCGGAGACGGCCGGCACCACGATCGACGGCTACCGCCCCGACGAACGGTTCTTCCTCAACTACGCGCAGATCTGGCGCATGAACACCCGCGACGAAGAGGCGGTGACCCGACTCGCCACCGACACGCACTCACCGGGCCGGTACCGGATCAACGGAGTCGTGCCGAACATCCCCGGATTCGCGCAGGCCTTCGGCTGCGGTGCCGGCGACCCGATGGTGCACACCGGGAACGACCTGGTGGTGGTGTGGTGAGCTGAGGCCGGTACGGCCGTCAGCGTCCGAGGTGCCGCAGTGCAGACCGGGCCGCATGGAATCCGCCCATGCCGTGCACGCCGCCACCGGGTGGCGTCGACGCCGAACACAGGTAGACGCCGGGGATCCCGGTCGCGTACGGGTCGAGAGCGAGCCTCGGCCGGGCCAGCAGTTGCCACGGATCGTTGGCGCCGGACGCGATGTCACCGCCCACGTAGTTCGGGTTGTAGACGGGCATCTCGACCGCCGACCGGGTGAAGGTGCCGACGATCCGCTCCCGCACTCCGGGCGCGAACCGTTCGATCTGCCGCAGGATCGCCTCCGACGCGTCACCGGTATATCCGTGCGGCACATGCGCGTACGCCCACACCGGGTGGACGTCGCCCACCGAACGGGACGGGTCCGCCAGATACTGCTGGCCGATCAGCACGAACGGGCGCTGCGGCATCCGGCCCCGATGCAGACCGAGTTCCGCGGCCGCGACCTCCTCGAGCGTCCCACCCAGGTGGACGGTCCCGGCGCGGCGGCACGCGTCGTCCCGCCACGGGATACCGCCGTCCACGGCCAGATCGAACCGGAACGCGGCCGGCCCGTACCGGTACCGGCGGTAGGCGCGGGCGACCCGGGCGGGCAACAGGTTTCCGGCGAGTTCGAGTGCGCCGGTGGGGGAGACGTCGAGCATCGTGATCTCGGTGCGGGGCAGTTCCCCGAGCGAGCGGACCCGGCGTCCGGTCTCGATACGGCCTCCGTGCGCGCGTAGCAGCGACGCCAGCGCATCGGTGATCGCCCGTGACCCGCCGCGCGCCACCGGCCACCCGTGCCGGTGCCCCACCGCGATCATGAGCAGTCCCACCGCCGACGTCGTCGGCCGTGTCAACGGCTGGTAGGCGTGCGCGGCAACCCCCGCGAACAGGGCCCGCGCCTGCGGGGTCCGCCAGCGTCGGGCCGTCCACGCCGCGGGAAGCAGTGCGTCGACACCGAAGCGCGCCAACGTGATCGGATGCTCCGGGACGTGCACGATCGGGCGCAGCACGTCGTCGGCGAGATCGTCGATCCGGTCGGCGAGCGGCGCGAACAGCCGGTGCCACGCTCGGCCGTCCGCGCCGAGTCCGGTGGCGGTGGCGTCCAGCGACCGGGTGAGCACGCCGGGCGCCGCGTCGTCGAGAGGATGCGCGAGATCGACGTCCGGGGAACGCCATTCGAGTCCGTGCGCGGCCAGGTCGAGGGACCGGAAGAACGGGGACGCCGCCCCCATGGGATGCACCGCCGAACAGTCGTCGTGCAGCAGTCCCGGCAGGATCCGTTCGCTCGTGCGGGTGCCGCCGCCGATCGTGTCGGAGGCCTCGACGACCGTCACCGACACTCCCTGCCGGGCGAGCGTCACCGCCGCCGCCAACCCGTTGGGGCCGGCGCCGACGACGACCGCGTCGGTCACGGGGTGCCCCGGTGATGCAGCCATGCCGACAGCGGCGGACCGGCGTCGTGCAGGGGGGCGACGACGACGTCCGGGCGCGGAGGCTGTGGTCGGTGCACGGGTCGGTCCACGTACCGGATCGTATCGGTGACCGGCGGGTTCAGGGGGACGGGAACAAATTCGTGGAGGGGTCCGTTGAGCCCTACGAGAACCTGAGCGTGGAAGACTCAAGTTTCGGGTTGACTTCGATTCGAACCGAATGCAAACTTGAGCCGGATACGCTCACATGGGGTTCATGTACACAGCGTAGATAAGCGAAACCGCAGCTCATGAGGCTGCGCAGAAGGAAAGTGAGGGATCACTATGGCTCGTGCGGTCGGAATCGACCTCGGGACCACCAACTCGGTCGTGTCTGTTCTCGAAGGCGGCGAGGCTGTGGTGGTCGCCAACTCCGAGGGCGCACGCACCACCCCGTCGATCGTGGCGTTCGCCAAGAACGGTGAAGTGCTCGTCGGCCAGCCCGCCAAGAACCAGGCGGTCACCAACGTCGACCGCACCATCCGCTCGGTCAAGCGCCACATCGGCACCGACTGGACCGTCGCCATCGACGACAAGAACTACACGCCGCAGGAGATCAGCGCCCGCACGCTGATGAAGCTCAAGCGTGACGCCGAGGCGTACCTCGGTGAGGAGATCACCGACGCCGTCATCACCGTCCCCGCCTACTTCGAGGACAGCCAGCGTCAGGCCACCAAGGAAGCCGGACAGATCGCGGGCCTGAACGTCCTGCGCATCGTCAACGAGCCCACCGCGGCCGCGCTCGCATACGGCCTCGACAAGGGTGAGAAGGAACAGACCATCCTGGTCTTCGACCTCGGCGGCGGCACCTTCGACGTGTCCCTGCTCGAGATCGGCGACGGCGTCGTCGAGGTCCGCGCGACCTCCGGCGACAACCACCTCGGTGGCGACGACTGGGACGAGCGTGTCGTCGCATGGCTCGTCGACAAGTTCAAGGCGTCCAGCGGCATCGACCTCACCAAGGACAAGATGGCCCTGCAGCGTCTGCGTGAGGCCGCGGAGAAGGCGAAGATCGAGCTGTCCAGCTCGCAGTCGACGTCCATCAACCTGCCGTACATCACGGTCGACGCGGACAAGAACCCGCTGTTCCTCGACGAGCAGCTCACCCGCGCCGAGTTCCAGAAGATCACCTCCGATCTCCTCGACCGCACCCGCGCGCCGTTCCAGCAGGTCGTCAAGGACGCCGGTGTCGCCGTCAAGGACATCGACCACGTCGTGCTCGTCGGCGGCTCCACCCGTATGCCCGCAGTCTCCGACCTGGTGCGCGAGCTGACCGGTGGCCGTGAGCCCAACAAGGGCGTCAACCCTGACGAGGTCGTCGCCGTCGGCGCGGCCCTGCAGGCCGGTGTCCTCAAGGGCGAGGTCAAGGACGTCCTGCTGCTCGACGTCACCCCGCTGTCCCTCGGTATCGAGACCAAGGGTGGCGTGATGACCAAGCTCATCGAGCGCAACACCACGATCCCGACCAAGCGCTCCGAGACCTTCACCACGGCCGACGACAACCAGCCGTCGGTGCAGATCCAGGTGTTCCAGGGCGAGCGTGAGATCGCGTCGCACAACAAGCTGCTCGGATCGTTCGAGCTCGCGGGCATCCCGCCGGCCCCGCGCGGCGTGCCGCAGATCGAGGTCACCTTCGACATCGACGCCAACGGCATCGTCCACGTCACCGCCAAGGACAAGGGCACCGGCAAGGAGAACACGATCAAGATCCAGGACGGCTCCGGCCTGTCCAAGGACGAGATCGACCGGATGGTCAAGGACGCCGAGGCGCACGCCGAGGAGGACAAGGCCCGCCGCGAGGAGGCCGAGGTCCGCAACCAGGCCGATTCGCTGGTCCACCAGACGGAGAAGTTCGTCAAGGACAACGAGGACAAGGTCCCGGCCGACGTCAAGGACAAGGTCGAGGCCGCGGTCACCGAGGTCAAGACGGCACTCGCCGGCACCGATCTCGAGGCCGTCAAGGCTGCCGTCGAGAAGCTGTCGACCGAGTCGCAGGCCCTCGGCCAGGCGATCTACGACGCACAGGCCGCCGACGCCGGTGCCGCCGGTGACGCCGCCGAGTCGGCCGACCCGAACGTCGTCGACGCCGAGGTCGTCGACGAGCCGACCGACCAGGACAAGAAGTGACCACCGAGCACCCCGAGCGGGAGCCGGTCGTCACCGACGGCGTCGTCGTCGATCCGTTCGACGAGGCGGTCTCCGAAGAGGCTGCTGAGCCCTCGGACGCTGCCGAGGCTGTCGAGTCTTCGGAGGCTGCCGAGCCGGACGCGCTGACCACGGTCACCGCCGAGCGGGACCAGTTCGAGACCGAACTGGGCTACGCGAAGGCCGAGATCGCCAACATCCGCCGCAACTCGCTGGCCCGCATCGACCGGGCCATCGAGGACGAACGGGTCGCGGTCGTGTCGAAGTTCCTCGACCTCGTCGACGACCTCGACCGCGCCCGCGCCCACGGCGACCTCGAGACCGGGCCACTGAAGGCCCTGTCCGACAAGCTGTCCGGCGTCCTCGACGGACTCGGCCTCGCCGCGTTCGGTGAGGAAGGCGACGCCTTCGCCCCCGACCTGCACGAAGCCGTGCAGATGGACGGCGACGGCGACACCCCCGTCCTCGGCGCGGTCCTGCGCAAGGGCTACCGCCTCGGCGACCGCGTCCTGCGGACCGCCATGGTCACGGTGACGAACAACTAGGCACTACGTGCCTGTGCGCCTTTTTGGTAGTACCCACTACCAAAAAGGCGCACAGGTGCCGTAGGCGCGAGAAAGGAGGAGACGCCCAGTGAGTCAGCGGGAGTGGATCGAAAAGGACTTCTACAAGGATCTGGGTGTCTCGTCCGACGCCTCGTCCGACGACATCAAGAAGGCGTACCGGAAGCTGGCGCGGGAACTGCATCCCGACGCCAACCCGGGTGACACCGCGGCCGAGGAGCGGTTCAAGGCCGTCAGCGAAGCCAACGCGGTGCTGTCCGATCCGGCGAAGAAGAAGGAATACGACGAGGCCCGCCGCTTGTTCGCGTCCGGCGGATTCGGCCCTCACGCCGGATACCAGTCCGGTGGTGGCGGATTCAACGGCGGCTTCGACATCGGTGACCTGTTCGGTGGCGGTGGCGGTGCCGGCGGCGCGGACGGCGGAATCGGCGACATCTTCGGTGGCCTGTTCAACCGGGGCAGCGGTCGGAGCACGACCGGTTCGCGGCCCCGCCGCGGCAGCGACGTCGAAACCGAGACGACCCTCGAGTTCCGGGAGGCCGCACTCGGCGTCACCGTCCCGCTGCGACTGACCAGCCCGTCGTCGTGCACCACCTGCCACGGCAGCGGCGCCAAGCCCGGCACCAGCCCGCGGGTGTGCCCGCGCTGCAACGGAACCGGCATCGTCAGCCGCAACCAGGGTGCGTTCGGATTCAGTGAGCCGTGCGACGACTGCCGCGGCACCGGATCCATCATCGACGACCCCTGCACCGACTGCCACGGCAACGGCATCACCAACCGCACCCGCAGCATCACCGTCCGCGTCCCGTCCGGGGTCAGCGACGGCACCAAGATCCGGCTCGCCGGACAGGGTGAGGCGGGACTGCGCGGCGCACCGTCCGGCGACCTGTTCGTCACCGTGCACGTGCGCCCCGACAAGGTGTTCGGCCGCACCGGCGACGACCTCACCGTCGTCGTCCCCGTCGGCTACGGCGAACTCGTCCTCGGCACCACCATCTCGGTGCCCACCCTCGAAGGCCGTGTCGGCGTGAAGATCCCGGCCGGAACCGCGGACGGGCGAATACTACGGGTGCGAGGGCGCGGCGTGCCCAAGCGCGGCGGAGGCGCCGGAGACCTGCTGGTGACCGTCAAGGTCTCCATCCCGCAGAAACTCGACGACCCCGCCACCGAGGCACTCCAGGCGTACCTGGAAGCGGAGAAGGCCAGCGGATTCGATCCGCGGGCAGGATGGGCCGGCGCCTGACGGCCCGCACCGACCGAACGGGTGAACCATGATGAGCGACAAGGACCGCACGACGTCGGACGCCTCACCGGACCCCGACGCCCGAGTGTTCGTCATCTCGGTGGCCGCCGAACTCGCCGGCATGCACGCGCAAACCCTGCGCAACTACGACCGACTCGGCCTCGTCACCCCGCACCGCACCCGCGGCGGCGGCCGCCGCTACTCGCCCCGCGACGTCGCACTGCTCCGTGAAGTGCAACGCCTGTCGCAGAACGAAGGCGTCAACCTCGCCGGCATCAAACGCATCATCGAACTCACCAACCAGGTCGAGGCCCTCCAACACCGCGTCGACGAACTCGCCACCGAAATCGCCCGCGTCCACGCCAGCTACCGCCGCGACCTCGTCCCTATCACCCGCAGCAACGCGCTCGTCGTGTGGAAACCCCGCAACGAACGCTGACACCCACCGAACGGGAACCCAGCGCACGCTTCTCGACAGGAAACGTGCACCGGGTTCCCGTTCGGCGTTTCCGTGGCACCCCACCTCGTCAGCTGAAGGGTCCCTTTGTTCTCCCCGGGCGTACAAAGGGACCCTTCAGCTGCTGTGGGGGTGTACTTCCCACCGAGCGGTGCGTCCGGTTGACGAGACCTGCGTCACACCTTAGGCTCCCGATCGAGCGGTTGCTTGGTGACCAAGCGGTTGCTTGAAAGGTCGTACCCGGATGTCGAAACCCCTGAGTGTCGGTACCGCGGTGGGCCTCGTCCGTCCGATCGAGCCATGCGAGTGCCTGGTTCGGTGTGCTTCTGTGTCCTAGGAGGACAGTCATGCGAAATCGGCGTCCAGTTCTCATTGCGGCAGTCGCGGTGTCGGCCCTGGCCCTCGCCGGGTGCAGCAGTGCGGACTCCACGGAGACCGGCGGTGCGGATCAGCCGTACCGCGTCCTCGTCACCGGCGGAATCAGTGCCCAGGGTGTGCTCGCCGCCAACGCCGAGACCTCGATCCTCGCGGCGAAAGCCGGTGTGCAGGTGCAGAATGCGGTCGGCGGTATCGGCGGTCGACAGATCGAGCTCACCGTCGTCGACGACGCCGGTGATGCGACCATCGCGGTCACCAAGCTGCGCGACGCCATCAACAAGCAGAAGCCCGACCTGGTCCTCAACTCCGGGCCGTCGTCGATCGGTGCTGCAACCCTACCGATCCTCAAGCAGAACAAGATCCTCTCGTTCAACGTCTCGCCCACGGAGGACTCGACGAATCCGGCGAAGTTCCCACTCAACTTCGACCTCGCACCCGGCGCCGCCGACAACGCGCGCGGCATCGTCGGGCACGCGAAGGAGAAGGGCTACACCGACATCGGGGTCATCCACGGCAGCACCGCCTACGGTGAGCTGTTCGGCAAGGAGATGACGTCGGCGATCGAGAAGGCCGGACTGAAGCAAGTCGGCAACGAGGAGTACGAGTCCACCGCACTCGACATGACCGCGCAGCTGCAGTCGGTCAAGAACGCCGGTGCCAAGGCGATCGCACTCGACGCGTACGGCGCGCCGCTCGGCTACGTACTGCAGAGCATGCAGCGCCTCGGTTGGGACGTGCCGATCATCGGCAACACGTCGGTGTCGAGCACCAACCTCGTCGCGAACGAGCCCCCGAACGGTGTGCTCGGCACGCCGGAGATGAAGAACCTTGTCTCCCAGGTGTTCACGAGCACCGTCTACGATCCGGACAACGCACTGGTCAACCAGATGGTCGATACCATGGCATCGCTGGGCACCATCTCGTCGACGCTGATCATCGCCGACAACTACGATGCGTTCCCGCTCGTTGCTGCTGCCGCAGAGAAGGCCGGCACCACCACCGACGCAGAGAAGCTCGCCGCCGCACTGGAAACCGAAGAGGTGCAGAAGAACGCGAAGACGGCGTTCCTGTCGCGCTACAACTTCACCGCCGACAACCACGGCCCCAACCCGAACCAGGACGAGATGAAGTTCATCGCGCCGACCCGGGTCGTCAACGGCCAGTTCGGAAACCCGGCCGCGTGACACCGACGACTCCCGAAGACCTCACGGAGAGGAGGGAACTGCGATGACGATTCTGTGGTCCGGGCTCGCGCTCGGCGCCGTGTACGTGCTGGTCGCGATCGGATACAACATCGTGTTCGTCTCGTCGAACACGTTCAACTTCGCTCAGGCCCAGTTGATGATGGTCGGCACGTTCGTCGCCTACACCGGCCTGGTGACGCTGAAACTTCCGGTCCTGGTGGTGGCGGTCATGGCGACGGTGACCGTGATGATCCTCGCTGCGATCGAGGAACAGATCGCGATCAGACCGGTCGCCGATCACCAGAACCAACTCGTCACCACCCTGGGTGTGGCGACACTGCTCAACGGCGCCACCCAATTGATCTGGGGCAGCGAACCGCTCACTGTCCCGTTCTTCGGATCCAGTGATCCGATCACCGTCCTCGGTGGACGCACCTACCCGTACGAGATCGCGCTGTTGGTGCTGTCGATCGTGCTCGTCGTCGGGCTCGGGCAGCTGAGCAAGAAGACCATGACAGGCCTGGCGCTCATGGGCGTCTCCGAGGACCGGGAGGCCGCGATGCTCCGCGGCGTCAACGTGCGTCGGATCGCGATGGGCGCGTTCGCGCTCTCCGGTGCGCTCGCCGGTGTCCTCGGACTGTTCGTCGGCCCCAAGACGTTCGCGGTCGCGACACTCGGAGCGGCATTGGCGCTCAAGGGTTTCGTGGCGCTCGCGATCGGCGGCTTCGGGTCGCTGCCGGGTGCCCTGATCGGCGGACTCACCGTCGGTCTCGTCGAATCGTTCACCGCACTGTGGGCCGGCAGCCAGTACAGCAACATCGCGGTGTTCACCGTCCTGATCGTCGTCCTCATGGTCAAGCCGGCCGGACTGTTCGGCACAGTCAAGGAACGGGTGGTGTGACCCATGCAGATCTGGCGAACAATCCGCACGATCCCCGGATGGGTCTTCGCACTCGTCTTCGCGGCGGCCGTGTTCTTCGCGCCCATGCTGGGACTCGCAGCGTCCGACACTCGGCAGCTGCAACTCGCGTGCATCCTGGCGCTCGTCGTCAGCGGCCTGAACCTGAGTCTCGGCTACGCCGGTGAACTCGCACTCGGTCAGGCGGCGATGTACGCGGCCGGCGCCTACACGGCCGGACTGATGTCGCAGGCCGGGCACACCGAGATCCTGCTGCAGTTGGTGGCGGCGGGGGCGGTCGCGCTCGTCGTCGGCATCGTCACCGGCATTCCCGGTCTGCGACTGGGTAGTTGGTCGCTCGCAATGACGTCGTTCTTCCTGGTGCTGCTGGTACCCGACATTCTCGCGATCTTCGGTGGCAACACCGGCGGCCGCAACGGACTGTCCGGGATGGAACCGCCGACACTGCTCGGGCAGGACATCGACAAGAACTTCTACTACGTCGTCGTCGCCGTGACGATCCTGTGGTTCGTGGTGATGCGCAACCTGGTGGTGTCGCGGCACGGCATCGCGTTCCGGACGCTCAAGCAGTCGCCGGTGCTCGCACAGTCGCAGGGCGTGTCGGTGTATCGGATGAAGTTGCTCGGCTACGCGATCGGTGCACTGCCGGCGGGCCTGGCGGGCGCACTGTTCGCGAACACCGACCTGTTCATCGCCCCCGAGGCGTTCGGGTTCACGTTCGCGACGGCCGTCCTGGCGGCGTCGATCCTCGGCGGCTCGGCGAGTGTCTACGGTGCCGTGATCGGCGCAGCCATCATGCAGTTCGGCCCCAACCAGTCCACCGCGTTCCAGGAGTACTCGCTGTTGTTCTACGGCGGATTCCTCATCCTCGGCGGCGTGCTGCTGTCCGGCGGCCTGGTCAAGGTGTTCCGGGGACTGGCCGCCAGGCTCGACCGCAAGGCCGGCATCGGTGTCGCCGAACGACCGGAACCCCGGGACCCGAACGAGATTCCCGTCGTCGACCCGATCGCCGGTGCTGTCCTCGAGGTCGACGGCATCTCCAAGGCGTTCGGCGGCAACCAGGCGTTGAAGGATGCGTCGCTGCGAGCCGAGCCGGGACAGGTGACGGCGCTCATCGGACCGAACGGATCCGGCAAGACCACGATGCTGAACATGATCTGCGGTTTCTACACCGCGGATGCCGGGCGAATCATCGTCGGCAGCACCGAGGTTCAGGAGTTGTCGTCGTACCGGGTGGCCCGCGAAGGCGTCGCACGCACCTTCCAGACCCCGAACATCCCCGAGAACGTCACCGTCCTCGAGGCCGTCGCGTCGGGACGCTACATGACCGATCGGGCGTCGATGCTGTCCGCGGTGCTGCGGCTGCCGAGCTTCCGCAAGGTTGCGGCCGCCGACCTCGCCGAGGCCGACCGCGTTCTCGACCTCGTCGGAATGTCGCACCTGCGGGGTGAGATCGCGACGTCCCTGCCCCTCGGGATGCGACGCATGCTCGAAGTCGCCCGCGCCGTCGTCGCGCAGCCGCGGGTGGTGCTGCTCGACGAGATCGCGTCCGGCATGGACGAGGACGAACTCGTGCGCCTGTCGGTGCTCATCCGGGCACTGCGTGACGCAGGCGCCACGGTCCTACTGGTGGAACACAACTTCCGGCTCGTGCTCTCCCTCGCCGACACCATCGTCGTGCTCGCACAGGGACAAGTCATCGCCACCGGTACCCCCGCCGAGATCGAACGGCATCCACGGGTCCTCAGCGAATACCTCGGCATCGACCCCGACAGCGACACCGCTGCCGAGCTGGAAAGGGTGGAGTGATGGAACCCGTTCTGAGCGTGAAGAACCTGCAGACCGGATACGGCGACCTCAAAGTGGTCTGGGACGTCTCCTTCGACGTCCACCCCGGCAAGGTGACCGCCCTCCTCGGCCGCAACGGCGCCGGCAAGACCAGCACACTGCGCGCGATCTCGGGCCTGAACAAGGTCCACGGCGGCACCATCGAAATGGACGGCGACGACATCTCCGGTGTCACCGCCCACCAACGGGTCCGCCGCGGCATGGCGTACGTGCAGGAAGGAAAACGCGTCTTCCACAAGCAGACCGTCGAACAGAACCTGCTCCTCGGCGGCTACACCCGCCGGCTACGGCGACGGGCACTGCAACCCGACGTCGACCGCATCTACGACATGTTCCCCATCCTCGGCGAGAAACGGAACCTGCTGGCCGGCTCCATGTCCGGCGGACAACAACAGATGCTGGCCATCGGCGCCGCCCTCATGTCGAACCCACGACTGCTGCTGCTCGACGAACCGTCCGGCGGCCTCGCCCCCGTCATCGTCAACGAAGTCATGGAACGCGTCCAACTCCTCAAGGAGACCGGACTGGCCGTGCTGCTCGTCGAGCAGGCCGTCGAAGCCGCGATGCGCGTCGCCGACCACGTCACCGTCCTCGACATCGGCAAGGTCGTCATGGATGCGCCGGCATCCGACATCGACGACATGGCGGTACTCCAGGACGCCTACTTCGGGCGGGTCTGAGGCCTGCCCCCGTGGTCAGCTGAAGGGTCCTTTTGTTCGCCTCTGCCGAACAAAAGGACCCTTCAGCTGTGCCGGGGGACCACCGTCACATGGCGGCGTCGGCGAAGCGGCGGACCGCGTCGAGTCGGGCGGCGGGGTCGGTGGGGTCGGCGTCGTACATTCGTGAGGGGGAGACGCGGATGCGGGTGACGCCGAGGTCGGCGAGGCGGCGGTAGCCGTCGATGTCGGTGACGTCGGTGGGGGAGGCGTCGATTTCGAAGGGGAGGTGGTCGCGGCCGTATTCGGTGCGCAGTTCGTGCAGTCGGGTGATGGCGGTCGTGAGGTCGGCGAGGGTGGCGTTGACGGAGATCCAGCCGTCGGTGCGGCGGGCGGCGCGGCGCAGTGCCGGTTCGGAGTGCCCGCCGCCGTAGATCGGTACGGGTACGTCGGGTGCGGGGCTGATCATCAGTCGGTCGAAGTCGTAGTGTTTGCCGTGGTGTTCGACCCATTCCGGTCCGCGGCCGGCGCAGACCATCCGCAGGATGTCGATGGCCTCGTCGGTGCGGGCGCCGCGGGTGCGCATGTCGGTGCCGGTGAACGTGAATTCTTCGGGGATCCACGACAATCCGATGCCGACGGCGACGCGGTTGCCGGACAGCACTGCCATCGAGGTGAGTTGCTTGGCGGTGAGCAGCGGGTCGCGCAGCGGTAGTTTCAGCACGTTGGTGTAGAACCGCAACCGTTCGGTGACGGCGGCGAGTGCGGTCATCGCGATGAACGGGTCCGGCATCGGGGTGTCCGGTGACCACATGCGTTTGCCGTCGGGGGAGTACGGGTAGCCGGCGGAGATGTGTTCGGGATAGAATACGGAGTCCGGTAGGGCGATTGCGTCGTAGCCGTAGTTGTCGGCGACGCGCGCCAGGTCGATCAGTTCGGGGGTCGCGATCATCGCGCCCGACAGTGCCCACTTCATGACTCGACCGTAGGTCGACGAAAGCCGGTGTGGTGGTGTAGGTCCCGAGGGTCGGGACCTACGGGGGTGTCACTCCAGGCGGCCGGGAACGGGATAGCTGCGCAGCGACAGTCCGAGTTGCCCGGACATGGTGAGGTCGTCGATGGATTCCTGCAGCTTCGGGCAGGTGGGGACGAACACGCGGCCATCCTTGGTCCGCGACTCCTCGAACTCGGGGCACACGGTCGAGGCGTCCTCGAGCCATTGGATGCTGGTGTGGGCGTCGCTGTACTTCTCGACGAGGACACGATTTCCGCAACTGGTGCAGTTGAGGCTTTCCATGACGAACCTCCTGGCGTTCGCCTACGACGGTAGCCACCGGGTGGCCCTGCCGTCTGCCGTGCTCCCACGCAGCGGGAGATTCGTTCCCGCTCGGCGGGTCGAGGTTACTGACGTGTAATCAGTCGTCTACCTGGGCTGTTACGCTTTCCTCATGTCCGAGACCGAGCCTGCCGACGACGTCGGATACCCGCAGTTGCCCGCCACGAGCTGGGCGGTTCTGGGGATGCTCACCCTGGGTGAGGGCCTCACGGGTTACGACCTGAAGAAGTGGGCGGACTGGAGTTTCGGTTACTTCTACTGGAGTCCGTCGACCAGTCAGGTGTACGGCGAACTGAAGAAACTCGAAGCGGCCGGCCTGGTGTCGTCGGAGCAGGTGTGCGAGCCGGGGGAGCGGGGACGGCGCGTCTACCGGATCACCGGGCCCGGGACGCGGGCGGTGCGGAACTGGTCGCGGGACGCGCCCGTCGAGCAGCCGGTGCTCAAGCACGGCCTGCTGCTGCGGATGTGGATGGGCCACCTCAACGAGCCGGAACATCTCAAGGAACTCGTCCGGGCACACATCGAGAACATGGAGACGCTGCGCGAGCGGGCCGCGATGCACGCCGCCAACGCGACCCGGGAACCGTCGTGGGCGTACTCGAAGATGAGCCTGAAGTGGGCGGAACGCTACTACCGTGCGGAGATCGACCTGGCTCGGCAGATGCTCGACGACATCGACGAGGCGGCCACGGAGTTCGCGGGTGTGCACGAGCACGACGAATTGGGAAATCCGCTGCCGGAGGTGGCCGGATCATGGCGTGAGGTGGAGGATTTCGTCGCAGGGTTCGAGGCGGACGGTCGGTCCTGACCGCCCACTCCGGGCCCGGAACGTCGGCGCGGTCCCGAACGTCAGTTCGGTGAAGCGAGGACCGATCGCAGGTCCTCCCACAGCTGCTTGCGTGCGATCTGTGTGATCGACAGCACGGGGATCGTGAGGAACCCGTGGAACAGCCCGTCGTAGACGCGGTGGACGGTGGGGACGCCGTCGGCGGCCAGGCGCGTGGCGTACGCGTCGCCTTCCGAGGACAGCGGATCGCGGCTTGCGGTGACGACGACGGCCGGCGCGACCCCGGACAGGGTGTCGGCGCGTTGCGGGGAGACCAGGGTGCTGTCGGCGCCGCCCGGCGCGTACTGCTGCCAGTACCACTGCATGGCGGCGCGCGTGTTGAAGTGTCCCGTGGAATAGGTTCGGTACGAGTCGGTTTCGAAGTCGTCGTCGATCACCGGATACAGCAGGACCTGTGCGGCGACATCCGGTCCGCGGCGGTCCCGGGCGGCGAGGGCGACGGTGGCGGCCAGGTTGCCGCCCGCACTGTCACCGGCGACGACGAGCCGCTGCGGATCACCGTCGAGATCGGCGCAGTGCACGGCCGCCCACTCGAGCGCGGCGTAGACGTCGTCGAATGCGGTGGGGGCCGGATGTTCCGGGGCGAGCCGGTAGTCCACGGAGACGACGACGGCGCCGACCCCGTTCGCCATCGCCCGGCACAGTCCGTCGTGGGTGTCGAGGTCGCAGAAGACGAATCCGCCGCCGTGCGCGAACACGACCACCGGCAGCGGGGTCGACCCGGACTCCGCGGGGCGGTAGATCCGCACCGGGATCGGACCGTGCGGTCCGTCGATCTCGCGGTCCTGCACGGACGCAACCGGTTCCGGGTCCGGGTTCGGCTGGTAGCGGGACCGGACGACGGCGCGGGCCTCGGCACCCGTCATGGTCTCGACGCGGGGGAATCCGGCGTCGAGCACGTCGAGCATGGACTGGACCTCGGGATCGATCGGCATGGTGCTCCTGGGGGTGTCAGGCGTACTGGAGGTGGGCGCGACCGGCGACGGTCGGCATGCTCTGGAGCCGGTTGCGGTGTGTGATCGGGGCGGTGCCGTGTCCGCGTCCGGTCAGGGACTGCAGGATCGAGTTGGCTGCCATCCGGACCGGTGCCGCGTGTCGGTGGTCGAATTTCAGGTGCCCGGTCGGACCGCAGATCGACAGGGCCGCAGTCGCATCGCCCACCGTGCCGATCGGGACGGCGATGACGCCGATGCCGCCGGAGATCTGGCTGACCTCGTACGAGACACCCATCTCGCGGACCTTGTGCAGTTCCGGGGTGAACTGGACCAGGTTGTCCCCGGTGCTCGGCGCGTAGGCGAGCAGCGCCTTGCCGATCGCCGAGCTGTGCGCCGGGTAGCGGCTGCCGACGCGGGTGGGCAGTTCGGCCGCGAGCCGGCCGCCGATCTTGTCGAGGTAGAGGACGTCGGAGCCGTCGAGTACGCCGAAGTGGACGACGTATCCGGTGACCCGGTGCAACTCCTGCAGGATCGGGGCAGCCGCGGCGTGCAGTCGGTTCTGGTGGACGGCGATCGACCCGAGTTCCATCAGCCGGGTGCCGAGTTCGTAGTTGCGGCCCTCACGGCGCAGCCATCGCATGTCGACGAGGCGTTCGAGCATCCGGTGCGCCGACGACCGCGGCAGTCCCGTGCGCTTGACGACCTGGGCGAGTGTGAGACGACCGGGGCCGTCGAACGCGTCCAGGACGAGCGACACCCGCTCGAGAATGGCGGTCGGGGCTCCGTCGGCGGTTACGGATGCAGTCATGGATGTCTCCCTCACTTCTGTCGAGCGCAGCAGCAAGACCCATCTGACATGGGTGTTTCGATTAGGAATAATGACACAGAAGTGAGCGTTTGTGAAGCAGGTCACTCTGATGGTAAACGCGTCGAGGGGGAATCCGGTCGGATTCCCCCTCGACGAACGTTCGTTCGGTTGCGGCTACATCGCGGCGAGCGGTTCGCTGCCCGACCAGTCGTGGCCCCAGTAGCTGTCCGCGGTGATCTCCTCGGACGAGTAGTACTTCTCGTCGACCTTCGTGCCCTCGGTGCCGAACTCGATGTCCCAGCCGCCCGGAGCACGGACGTAGAACGACACCATCTTGTCGTTCGTGTGCCGGCCCAGCGTCGACGACACCGAGAAGCCGTCCGCGACAACACGATCGAGTGCCTGTCCGACGGCGTCGAGGGTGTCGACCTCGACCATGATGTGGACGAGCCCGGGTGCGCCGCCGTGCGGGGCGGGGCACAGCGCGAGGCTGTGGTGACGCTCGTTGACACCCATGAAACGCACCCGCATCGGACCGAACTCCGGCGGTGCCGGGATCCGGAATGCGCCGCGCGGCAGGAACCCGAGCACGTCGGTGTAGAACGAGAACGAGCCGTTCGGATCCATCGTCGGCAGCACGACGTGACCGAGTCCCTGCGCGCCCGTGACGAACTTGGCGCCGAACGGGGTGACGACGGGGCTGTGGTCGAGGACCGCACCGTGGAAGATCTCGAGCGTCGCGCCACACGGGTCGACGAACGTCACGACTTCCTCGACCCGGCGGGCGTCGGCCTCTTCGAGCGACAGCGGCTTGACCGCGATACCGGCCTTCTCCACGGCCTCGGTGACCCGGACCAGCGCGTCGTGGTCCCGGACCTCCCAGCCGATGGTGACGACCTCGTCGGTCTCACCGGGGACGATGATGATGCGGGCGGCCCGCTCGTCCATACGCAGGTAGAGGGCGTTCTCGTCGGGGCCGGTGCCCTTCGCGAAGCCGAGCACGTCGAACGCGAAGGTGCGCCAGCGCTCCATGTCGTTCGTCTGGACCTTCACGTAGCCCAGACCGCGGATGTCGGTACCGAAGCCGCCGACATTGCTGTTGGTCATACCTTTGTCTCCGTTGATAATTCGAAACTGTGGATTCGGGGGATCAGATCATCGCGCGGAGCGGACCCTGCGGGTCCACACCGAGACCGCTGAGCGTCGCCGCGTGGTACACGGTGCCGGGCACGTGGATCGCGTGGTGCAGGCCGGCGTGGGCGTCACGCCAGAACCGCTGCATCGGCTTGTCCATGCGCAGTGCGTTGCCGCCGCAACGGGCGTACACCTGATCGACCGCCATCACTGCTTGCCAGGCCGCGTTGACCTGCGTCTCGCGGCCCAGAGCACGCTGCTCGAACGTCGGGGTCTTGCCGGCGTCGACCAGATCCCACATGCGATCGACGTTGGCCAGCAGTGAATCCCGAGCCGCACGCAGCTTCGCGGTGGCTTCACCGATCGCGAACATCGTGTACGGGTCGTCCTTGATCGCGGTGCCCTGCGGGTTGATGCGCTCACGCTGGTACTCGTTCGCGTGGTGCAGCATGCCCTCGCAGATGCCGACGGTGGCCGACGTGATGCCGAGCGGGAACATGTTGGACCACGGCATCAGGTACAGCGTTTCGGTGCGGCCGTACTTGCGGACAGCGGTGCCGTCGATGACCTCGTCGCAGTCCATGACGCGGTAGTCCGGCACGAACGCGTCCTTGACGACGACGTCCTTGGAACCGGTGCCGCGCAGGCCCACGACGTCCCACGAGTCGTCGATGATCTCGTAGTCGGAACGCGGGATGATCACGTGCAGCATGCGGGGAGGCATCTCCATGCTGCCGTCCGGGTTGCACGCCATCGCGCCGAGGAAAGCCCAGTCGCAGTGGTCGGTTCCGGAGGAGAACGACCACTTGCCGGAGAACGTGTAGCCGCCGTCGACCGGAACACACATGCCGCCCGGCATGTACGGCGACGCCATCCACGTGCTCTGGTCCTCGCCCCAGACTTCCTGCTGCACCTTGGGGTCGGCGAACGCCAACTGCCACGGATGCACACCGACGATGCCGTGGACCCAGCCGGCCGACGGGTTGATCGACGCGGTCCGCATGACGGTCTCGGCGAACTCGCGCGGGTGCGCCTCCATACCGCCGTGCTCCTTGGGCTGGAGCATGCGGATGGAGCCGAACTCCTTCATCTTCTTGGCCGTGGCATCGGCGACCTTACCGATCCGCTCCGCCTCCTCGCCCTCGATGAAGAGTTCGTCGGCAGCAGCCTCGACAGCGGCCAGGACTTCGTAGCTCATGCGGTGGGTTCCTTCTCTTCGTCGGCCTGCCGGGCCAGGTTCTCGGCGACTTCCTGCTTCCAGCTCGCGACCGCACGGGTGGTGTCGATCTCGAACTCGAAACGCTTGGTCATGTCCTCGGTGACGTTCTCGACGTCGGTGTAGAACTGCTGGTACCAGCGGCGCAGCTGGTAGACCGGGCCGTCCTCCTCGGACAGCAGCGGGTTGTCGATGGGGGCCTTGTTCTTCCAGATCTCGACATCCTGCTCGAAGCCCAGCTGCACGCCCTCGGCGAACTGGGCGCCCATCGCCGAGGACTCCTCGCTCGACATGCCGGGCAGCTTCTTGACGATCGCGCCGTACTGGAGCACGAACTCGTCGTTGCTCACCGGGTAGTGGCAGTTGATGAGCACCGTCTTGACGGTCTGGCCGTTGGCGTCGGTCTCGAGCCAGTCGATCATGTACGACGGACCGAAGTACGACGCCTCGGAACGCAGTTCGGCGTCCGGGTCGTCGTAGTTGGTGCCGGTGATGATGTCCTCGCGACCGGTCGAGTTCATGTACTGGGTCGCGATGTGACCCTCGAAGACGTTCTTGAAGTAGCGCGGGAACGAGTAGTGGATGTAGAAGAAGTGCGCCATGTCGACGACGTTGTCGACGATCTCACGGCAGTGGGAGCCCTTGATGCGCAGGCTCTTCCACTCCCAGTCGGTCCACTCGTCGGTGCCGTAGCCCTCGATCTCGGGGATCGTGACGTCGGCCGGCGGCGGGTTGCCCTGCGGATCGTGCCAGACGAACAGCTGGCCGTTGCGCTCGAGGGTCGTCCACGCACGGGTCTTCGCGAGCGGGGGCACTCGGCGGGCGTAGGGGATGTCGGTGCACTTGCCGTTGCCGCCCCAGCGCCAGTCGTGGAACGGGCAGGCGATCGAGTCGCCCTTGATCTGGCCCTGGCTCAGGTCGCCGCCCATGTGCCGGCAGTACGCGTCGAGAACCTTGAGATCGCCCTTGCTGTCGGCGAACACGACGAGCTTGGTGCCGAACGCCTCGATCGAGTGGGGCTTGCCGTCCTTGAAGTCGCGGAGCAGGCCGATCAGGTGCCAGCCGCGGGCGAACCGAGTGGGTGCGGCCGCGGCTTCGATCTCGCGGACCTCGGCCTCGTCGGTGGTCGTATCGGGGGTGGTAGCAGTGTCGAGAGACATGGGATCCTCCGTGCCGTCAGGGGGCTGTCCTGTGATGAGTCTCATGGAACTCTGCGGCGTGTTCCGTGCGACAGAGGGTTTCCCGCTGGATGGAACGCCCCCTCCCCGGTGCTGTGACGTGCTCGTTAGCGTCGGAGTGCGACGAAAGGAAGACCATGGCGCGGATGACCGGCAAGGTAGTGCTCATCACCGGAGCGGGTGGGGGGATCGGACGAGCATGCGCGGTCCGGCTCGCCGAGGAGGGCGCCGACATCGTCGCGCTGGATCTACCCGGCGACCACGGTCAGGCGGCTCTGGCCGAAACTGCCCGCGCCGCGCGGGAGCACGGCGCCCGTGTGGTCACTGCCGGTGTCGACACCCGTGACTTCGACGCAGTCACCGCCGCGGTGCGCGCGGGTGTGCAGGAACTGGGCCCGCTCGACACGATCGTTGCCAACGCCGGTATCTCCGACAATCCCGGGCCGTCGTGGGAGATCGACGACGAGGTCTGGAACCGGTCGATCGACGTGAACGTCACCGGAACCTGGCACACGATCAAAGCCGGTGTGGCGGAGATGAGCCCGAACGGTGGATCGGTCGTGATCACGAGTTCGACGGCCGCGATCAAGGCGGTGCCCGGCGCGTCGCACTATTCGGCGGCCAAGACGGCGGTCACCGGGCTCGCCAAGACGCTCGCGAACGAACTCGGCGCCCGCTCCATCCGGGTGAACACCGTCCATCCCGGCGCCGTCGGCACACCCATGACGCTCAACCCGGCGACGTTCGCCCGGCTGTGCCCCGACATCGAGAACCCCACCGCCGCAGACGCGGCCGAGGTGCTGTCGCGCCGGATGCTGCTGCCGGTGCCGTGGGTGGAACCCGTCGACGTGAGCAATGCGGTGCTGTTCCTGACATCGGACGAATCCCGGTACGTCACCGGCCTGCAGATGGTCGTCGACGCCGGACAGACCCAGAAGGTGGCGTGATGGCAGGACGTCTCGACGGCAAGGTTGCCCTGGTCACCGGTACCGCCCGCGGCATGGGACGCGCGCAGGCGGTCCGGTTCGCGGAGGAGGGTGCCGACGTGATCGCCGTCGACCTCTGCGCACCCGTCGACCATTCGACGACGCCCGGTGCGACGCCGGAGGATCTCGCGGAGACGGTCCGCCAGGTGGAGTCCCTCGGCCGGAAGATCTGTGCGTTCGAGGCGGATGTGCGTGACCAGCAGGCGCTCTCGGCTGCGGTCGCGGCGGGTGTGGAGGCGCTCGGGCGGCTCGACGTGGTGTGCGCGACCGCCGGCATCAGCTCGTCCGGTGCGACGGTCGAGATGGAGTCCGAGCAGTGGCAGGCCATGCTCGACGTCAACCTCACCGGCGTGTGGCGCACCTGCAAGGCCGCGATCCCGCACATCCTCGACGGCGGACGCGGCGGCTCGATCGTGTTGATCAGTTCCATCGCCGGGCTGCGTGGCCTGGTCAGCGTCGGCCACTACACCGCAGCCAAGCACGGCATCGTCGGATTGATGCGTTCACTGGCGAAGGAACTTGCTCCGCACCGGGTCCGCGTCAACACGATCCATCCGGCGAACACCCGTACCGCGATGATCCAGAATCCGGGCACGATGCGCTCGTTCTGCCCCGGCGTCGACCATCCCACGCAGGAACAGTTCGAGGCCGGCACGCAGACGATGCACCTGCTGCCCGTCCCGCTCATCGAACCCGAGGACATCGCCAATGCGAGCCTGTTCCTGGCCTCGGACGAATCCCGCTACATCACCGGCGTCACCCTGCCGGTCGATGCGGGCCACTGCGTGAAATAGGAGGGAACGTCGTGAAACTCGACGATCTCGCCGGCGGAACCGCCGTCGTCACCGGGGCCGGCAGCGGTATCGGTGCGGCCGCGGCCCGCCGCGCCGCCGCGCTCGGCATGAACGTCGTACTCGCCGACATCTCCGCCGACCGGATCGCAGCCGTCACCGCCGAACTGGCCGGCGTGAAGGTGCTCTCGGTTCCCACCGATGTGCGGGACCCGTCGGCCGTCGACGACCTGGCCGACGCCGCATACGACGAATTCGGTTCGGTCACACTGTTGCTCAACAATGCAGGACTCGAGTCGCTCGGGTACACGTGGGAGATTCCGGCCGACGAGTGGCGGCGGGTGATGGACGTGAACCTGTCGGGCGTCTTCCACGGAGTCCGGTCGTTCGTGCCGCGGATGGGTGCCGACCCGCGGCCGTCGCACATCGTCAACACGTGCTCGGTGGCGGGCGTCGCGATCACCCCGCGGATGATGGCGTACGCGGCGTCGAAGCACGGCGTGCAGGCCCTCACCGAGGGGCTCTATCTCGAGTGCGCCGAAGCGTTCCCGCAGATCACGGTGTCGGTGTTCAACCCGGCGCAGGTCGCGACCCGCATCTTCGAGGACACACCGGTGCACGACGCGACGACCGCCGACGCCGGCTACTGGCGCGAGGAGATCCGGGCCGGCATGACCGCCGACGACGCCGCGGCGCGACTGTTCGACGGCATCGCCCGCGACGACTTCTGGATCCTCACCCATCCCGAGTCGTTCGAGCGTCTCGCGTCCAAGCGCGCCCGGCTGCTCGGCGAGAAGCTGCGCCCCGACGACCTCTTCGACGGCCGCAACTGACGCTTCCATCCCCTCGCGTTTCGCGCACTTGTTGCGGGTTTTCGACCCCGGATCGGCGCGACAAGTGCGCAAAACGCAAGGGGGAGGACTGCACGAGCAGGTGGAACAGGTTCCAGTTTTGCGGGAATGGGGTTATCGTGACGGTGACCCGGACCACATACCGGCCGACTGTGGTGCGGCGGGCGCACTGCGAGCCGTCGCGGCACGAGTACGCAGAAGGAACGCACATGACCGACGAGCTCGCCGACGTCCTCCACCGCCCCCGTTACCTGGCGGACCTGCTGATCACCGCCCTCGACCGCAACGCTGACCGGCCCGCGCTCTACCTCGGTGACGTCGTGCTCACCGGCGGTCAGATGCGCGACCAGATCAGCTCGTTCGGTCAGGCACTCGCAGCGCTGGGGATCGGCAAGGGGTCGACGGTGGCGATGCTGTCGAAGAATCGGCCCGAGGTGCTCATCAGTGTCGGCGCGCAGATGGTGCTCGGCTGCCGCAACACCGCGCTCGCCCCGATGGGGTCGGTCGACGACCACGGCTACATCCTCGGTGACGCTGAGATCGAGACCCTCATCTTCGACCCGACGGCGTTCGAGGGGCGCGCCGCCGAACTGCAGGCCGCCGTCCCGACCCTGAAGAACCTGTTCTCGCTGGGCCCGTCGGAGGTGGGCGTCGACATCCTCGCGCTCGCAACGACGTTCGCGCCGCAGAAGCTGGTGGCCGCGGACGTCGACGGCAGTGATCCGTCGAGCATGGTGTACACCGGCGGCACCACCGGCAAGCCGAAGGGCGTCGTCAACACCTTCGCGTCCGGGGTGACGCTGCCGCAGATCCAGATGGCCGAATGGCAGTTCCCCGACGAGATGCGCTTCCTCGCGTGCACGCCGCTCTCGCACGCCGGTATGGCGTTCTTCGTGCCGACGCTGCTGCGCGGCGGTTCGCTCGTGGTGCTGCCGGCGTTCGAGCCGGGCGCCGTGCTCGAGGCGATCGAGAAGTACCGCATCACTGCAACAATGCTGGTGCCCACCATGATCTACATGCTGCTCGACCACCCGGACCTGAAGACCCGCGACGTCTCGAGCCTGCAGACCCTGTTCTACGGCGCCGCCGCGATGTCGCCGACGCGGCTGCAGGAGGGCATCGCGAAGTTCGGGCAGATCTTCTTCCAGTACTTCGGGCAGAGCGAGTGCGGCATGACGATCACCGTCATGCGCAAGGAAGAGCACGACCCCGAGAATCCCGAACGGCTCGCGTCGTGCGGGCGTCCCGTCCCGTGGCTCGACGTGCGCCTGCTCGACGACGATCTCAGCGAGGTGGCCCAGGGGGAGCTCGGCGAGATCTGCGTCCGCGGCCCGCTCGTGATGAAGGAGTACTGGAACAAGCCCGCCGAGACCGCGGACGCGTTGCGCGGTGGTTGGCTGCACACCGGTGACATCGCCCGCGCCGATGCCGACGGCTTCCTCTACATCGTCGACCGCAAGAAGGACATGATCGTCACCGGCGGCTTCAACGTGTTCCCCCGGGAGATCGAGGACGTCATCTCCGCGCACCCCGCCGTCGCATCCGTCGCGGTCGTCGGTGTGCCCGACGAGAAGTGGGGCGAGGCCGTCAAGGCGTGCGTCGTGCTGCGTGACGGGCAGGCCGTCGACGCCGCCGACCTCGTCGAACGGGTCCGTGCCGCAAAGGGTTCGGTGCACGCGCCGAAGTCGCTGGACTTCGTCGACTCGCTGCCGCTCACCCCCATCGGCAAGCTGGACAAGAAGGCCCTGCGCGCCCAGTTCTGGGCGGGTGCCGCGCGCTCGGTATAGACGCACACGACAACGCCCGGCCGACGAGGATTCGTCGGCCGGGCGTTTCCGGTTTCGAAGGTCAGCTGCCCATCGCGCCGCCGATGATCTTCCCGAAGTCGATGCCGTTGATGACGTCGGTGATCGAGCCGGTCGGGTTGGTCAGCGAACCGAACATCGACGTGCTGGCGGTGTTCATCGAGCCGAGGCCGCTGGAATCGAGGCTGCCGGTGACGGTTTCGACGGGGTTCTTGTCGCGCACCGTGACGCAGGCACCCTCCGTCGGCCACTCCTGGCTGTTCCAGTCGCCGGGCTTGGCCTGCACGCCGCTGACGAGCTGGGTACCGGGCTTCGCGTCCTCGGACACCGTGTAGGTCATCTCGAGGGCAGCGTACTTGCCGCCGGCCATAGCCCAGCCGTTGTTGGTGCGCTCCCAGTACAGGTTCTTGGCGGCGTCGTTGGTGAGGTGCGTTTCGCCCCACTTCTGGCCACCGGCAGCCCACGAGACGTTCAGTCGGGAGTCTTTCAGGGTCAGGGCCGGATCATGGAACTGGCCGATCTCCTTGAGCATCCAGGCGCCGCTCTCACGGCTCACCTTGGTCGTGTAGGTGATCGTGCCGCCCGGCGCGACCTCGGCCTTGTCGGCGGTCTGCTCGAGGATGATGCCGTCGGCCTTGAAGTTCCGGGTCGGCTGGCAGGTGGATTCGGCGGCGGCGGCGGTTCCGGCACCGACCGCGACGGTCAGGCCGGTGGCGAGCATGGCGGCACCGGCGCCTGCGGCGGCAACGCGTCGAAGTGTCGTGTGGTTCACGGAAGAGCTCCATTCAGTCGAAAGGCGTCGGCTGCGGTAGCCGGTCGGACGCACACGACACCGCATCTCCCCGTGCCGTGTCCCCGAAACACGTCCACGCAGGACTATATGGACGTCCGTCTAGTTCTGCAGCGGATTCGCGCGATTCGCCCGCATCGGGTCGTGGGAACTGCTAATGGATCGGATCGGACACGATCGCCTCCACCGGCGTGCCGCCCGCCACCAACCGCTCCCGGGTGGCGGCCACCATGCCCGGCGACCCGCACACCAGCACCTGATGGTCGGTGAACGGACCGTGGTCGGCAACGACGTCCGCGAGGGTTCCCTCCAGCAGGTCGTCCTCGTGGAAGCTCACCGGACCGACCTGCTCGACGATCCGGTCGTACCACTCGTCGGGGGCGCCCGGATCGGTCACGGACTCGACGACGGGCACCGTCGTGAGCCACGGCAACTGCTGCGTCAGCAGCCACAGCATGTCCGACGCGTACAGGTCGCGGCCGGTCCGCCCGCCGACGAACAGGTACACCGGCGGCGGACTGTCCACCAGTGTCAGATCGAGGATCAGCGACCGCATCGGTGCCAAACCCGTTCCGCCCGCGACCATCACGATCGCCGGACCGTCCACGTCGACGCTCATCTCACCGCGCGGCGCCGACATCGTCCACACATCACCGGGTGCCGTCTCGGACACGATCGCCCCGCTCACCCACCCGCCCGGAACACTCCGCACATGGAACTCGAGCTTCCCGTCCCGGGACGGCGGCAACGACGGAGACAACCGGCGCGGCAACCGCGGAAACTGGGGAACGGTCACGTCGACGTACTGACCGGACCGGAACGGCACCGGATCACCGATCAACCGCACCACCGCCACATCCTCACGAAGACGATGATGTTCGACGACGGTCGCGGTCCAAGACTCCTGCTGCATGGTCTCTATTGTCCGGGTCCACACGCGATGCGCGCGCCGGCGGGTGTCAGGCCGTCGCGAGACGCCGATTGTGCAGGGCCAGGGCCGTGTACAGCACGGCGATCAGCAGGCCGCAGACGGCGAGCGGGGTCCAGCCGGGCAGGGCGTCGACGCTGCGGGCGGTGACGACCGGCCCGTAGAAGGCCATCGGGGAACCGGTGCCCGTCAACAGATCCCACTGCCGTGGCCGAACCGGTGGGGAGCCCCGCCACGGCACCCGATGGCCCCGGTTCTCCCGCAGGACCCGCGCGGTTCCGGCCGCAGCCGATCCGGCCCCGACGACCGTCACCACCACCCCGGCGACCGCCGTGGTCGTCGACGGAGGAGTAAGAGTCAACAGCATCGCCACGATCACGATCGCCGTGATCGAGAGAGCGGCGAGCCAGGGGCGGTTGCGGGGCTCGGGAGAACTGGAAGCCGATCGCATGCCGTCCACGGACATCCTTTCAGGGAAAGCTGCTCAGCGCAGCGGATCGTAGGCGATCGCCTCGACCGGCGTCCCGGCGCGTTGCAGGGCGTAGGCGGTGGTCTTGACCATGGCCGGGGAGCCGCAGATCTGGATCTGTCGGTCGGACCAGGTGCCGAAGCTGCTGACGACGGAGCCGATGGGGCCGCGTAGCCGTTGGTGCAGTCCGTGTGGGGGTTCGAGGACGGGATACGGATGCCACCACGGGTTTTCGTCTTCCTCGGTGACGGGGACGATCGTGAGCCACGGGTTGCTCAGCGACAGGTGCCACAGGGTTTCGATGTCGTACAGGTCGCACGGGTAGGCGCCGCCGACGAACAGGTGGACGCGCGGGTTGATGCCGCGGTGCGCCATGTCCATCACCTGGGCGCGCAGCGGTGCCAGGCCGGTGCCGCCGGCGATCATGAGGACGTCCTTGCCGCAGTCCGGGTCGACGTGCAGGCCGCCGAGGGGGGAGCTGATCTGCCAGCGGTCCCCGACGGCGGTCTCGTTCACCATGGCCGGGCTCACCCAGCCGCCGGAGACCCGTCGGACATGGAATTCGAGCTGGCCGAACGGGTTCGACGGGATCGCCGGCGACAGGTATCGCCACATCTGTGGTCGCTGCGGGATCTGCACGCTCACGTACTGGCCGGGCGCGTAGGGGACGGGGGAGTCGCATTCGAGGCGGACGACGGCGAGGTCGCGCAGCACCCGTTCGTGGCTGACGACCGTCGCCTCCCACAGTGCCGGACAGTCGTCGGCGTCGGCGGCGTCGGACATCGTGGTGGTGACGAGCGCGATCAGTTCCCGCCACGCGGTATCGGCGGCCGGGGTCCACGGCGCGCTCGAGTCGACCTCGCGGATCGCGTCGAGCAGGGCATTACCGGCGGCCGCATAGTGCTCGCGGTCGACGCCGTACTTGCGGTGGTCGCGGCCCAACTGGGCGAGGAACGGCAGCATCCGCGCGGTGTCGTCGGCCCCGTTCACGATGTACTCGAGCGCGGAGACGATCTTGGTGCGCTGGCTGTCCATGCCCGCCGGGAACAGTGACCGCGTCAGCGGGAGCCGTCCGAAGAACTGGGTGTAGAACGTGCGGGCAAACCGGTCACGTCGCTCCGGGGAGGCCGTCACGGCAGCAAAATGTGTGCGGATGAGCCCGACTGCAGCCGTGTCCACGGTGTCCTCCCTCGCCTGTTCCCGGCGCCCCGAACCGCACGATCGCGTATCGGTGCCGTAACAAGTGTGCACCGTCGGGGGCGGTGCGTGAACGGTGCCTGCGCGGACCGTGGGACAGATCTCGGCAAACTCGTTAAAGTTGAGCGGAACAGACTCAACCTTTCGTGCGTTGAGCAGAACGACAGGCCGGGTGGAACGCTTCACCCAGGCACAATGATCTTGTTCGTCGTTTCGAGGAAGGTGACCAGTGGACTCGTTCTCTCCCACCACCAAGACCCAGGCCGCGCTGACGGCCGCCCTGCAGTCCGCCTCCGCAGCGGGCAACCCCGACATCCGGCCCGCACACCTGCTGGTCGCCCTGCTCGACCAGACCGACGGCATCGCCGCACCGCTGCTCAAGGCCGTCGGCGTCGACCCGACGGTGGTCCGTCGCGAGGCGCAGTCGCTCGTCGACCGGCTGCCGCAGGTCACCGGTGCCACCACGCAGCCGCAGCTCGGCCGGGAAGCGATCGCCGCGATCACCGCCGCCCAGCATCTCGCCACCGAACTCGACGACGAGTACGTCTCCACCGAGCACGTCATGGTCGGACTCGCGTCCGAGGCGTCCGACGTCGCCACGCTCCTCACCGGCCACGGCGCCACCCCGGCGGCCCTGCGGGACGCGTTCACCGCGGTCCGCGGCAGCGCCCGCGTCACCAGTCCCGACCCGGAGGGCAGCTACCAGGCGCTCGAGAAGTATTCGACGGACCTCACCGCCCGCGCACGTGAGGGCAAGCTCGACCCGGTCATCGGACGTGACACCGAGATCCGCCGCGTCGTACAGGTATTGAGCCGCCGCACTAAGAACAATCCGGTCCTCATCGGTGAGCCCGGTGTCGGTAAGACCGCGATCGTGGAGGGTCTCGCGCAGCGCATCGTCGCCGGCGACGTCCCGGAGTCGTTGCGCGGCAAGACCGTCGTATCCCTCGACCTGGGGTCGATGGTCGCCGGGGCCAAGTATCGCGGCGAGTTCGAGGAACGCCTCAAGGCCGTCCTCGACGACATCAAGAACAGTGCCGGACAGGTCATCACGTTCATCGACGAACTGCACACCATCGTCGGGGCCGGTGCCACCGGCGAGTCGGCGATGGACGCCGGCAACATGATCAAGCCGATGCTCGCCCGCGGTGAGCTGCGGCTCGTCGGTGCCACCACCCTCGAGGAGTACCGCAAGTACATCGAGAAGGACGCTGCTCTCGAACGCCGCTTCCAGCAGGTCCTCGTCGGCGAGCCGTCCGTCGAGGACACCGTCGGCATCCTCCGCGGACTCAAGGAACGCTACGAGGTGCACCACGGTGTGCGGATCACCGACTCCGCTCTCGTTGCGGCCGCGACCCTGTCGGACCGCTACATCACGTCGCGCTTCCTGCCGGACAAGGCGATCGACCTCGTCGACGAGGCCGCGTCCCGGCTGCGCATGGAGATCGACTCGCGTCCCGAGGAGATCGACTCCGTCGAACGCATCGTCCGCCGGCTCGAGATCGAGGAGATGGCCCTCGCCAAGGAGACGGACGACGCCTCGAAGGATCGTTTGGTCAAACTCCGTGAGGAACTCGCCGACGAACGCGAGAAGCTGAGCCAGCTCACCGCCCGGTGGCAGAACGAGAAGAACGCCATCGACTCGGTGCGCGGCGTCAAGGAACAGCTCGAGACGCTGCGCGGCGAGGAGGAGCGTGCTGAACGCGACGGCGACCTCGGCAAGGTCGCCGAACTGCGGTACGGCCGCATCCCCGAACTGGAGAAGCAGCTGGCCGCTGCCGCGGAAGCGTCGCACGGCGCGTCCGACGGTGCCGTCATGCTCAAGGAAGAGGTCGGCCCGGATGACGTCGCCGACGTCGTCGCCGCCTGGACCGGGATCCCCGCCGGCCGCATGATGGAGGGCGAGACCGCGAAACTGCTGCGGATGGAAACCGAACTCGGCAAGCGTGTCGTCGGGCAGACCGAAGCCGTGCAAGCGGTGTCGGACGCCGTCCGGCGGGCCCGCGCCGGCGTCGCCGACCCCAACCGGCCCACCGGATCGTTCCTGTTCCTCGGACCCACCGGCGTCGGCAAGACCGAACTCGCGAAAGCGTTGGCGGACTTCCTGTTCGACGACGAACGCGCCATGGTCCGCATCGACATGTCCGAATACAGCGAAAAGCATTCGGTGGCACGGCTCGTCGGTGCACCCCCCGGCTACGTCGGCTACGAGTCCGGCGGCCAGCTCACCGAGGCGGTGCGGCGCCGCCCGTACTCCGTCGTACTGTTCGACGAGGTCGAGAAGGCACACCCGGACGTGTTCGACATCCTGCTGCAGGTCCTCGACGACGGCCGCCTCACCGACGGGCAGGGCCGCACCGTCGACTTCCGCAACACCATCCTGATCCTCACCTCCAACCTCGGGGCCGGGGGTGACCGGGACCAGGTGATGGCGGCGGTGCGGACGGCGTTCAAGCCGGAATTCGTCAACCGGCTCGACGACGTCGTCGTGTTCGATCCGCTGTCCGAGGAGCAACTCGAGTCGATCGTCGACATCCAGCTCGACCAGCTCGCCACCCGGCTGCAGGCCCGCCGACTCACCCTGGAGGTGTCCGACTCGGCGCGGTTCTGGCTCGCGGTCCGCGGCTACGACCCGCTGTACGGGGCGCGCCCACTGCGCCGGCTCATCCAGCAGGCCATCGGCGACCAGCTCGCCAAGCTGCTGCTCGCCGGCACCGTCCGCGACGGCGACACCGTCCCGGTGGTCGTGTCCGACAACGGCGAGAACCTGGTGCTCGGATAGAACGCGCGGTGCGCCTGCCCGGTAGTGACCACTACCGGACAGGCGCACCACACGTCAGGACTCGAGTTCCTTGATCCGCTCGGCGGCCTGACGCAGCCGCTGCTTGCGGTCCGCGTCCTCGGATTCCTTGAGTTCCTCGTAGATCTCCTCGTCGGAATCACTGAATCCCAGGATCATCCGGGGCAGACCGAGCGTGACGATCAGGCTCGGCCACACCACCCACGCGTAGTCCCAGTCGACGACGTTGTTCAACACCAGGAACGACACCAGCGTGAGACCGAGGATCAGCCAGTCGAGCGACTCGATCCACTTGCCGCGCCGCAGCAGCGATGCGAGTTCGGACTCGGTGCTCTTCGACGGAACCGGTGCGGCGGCGGCGATGCCGGCGGTGTCGCCGACGGTGAACGGCACCTTGTCGATCGCGCCACCGGACGCACGCAACGGCACCCCGCCGGGCAGATCCCGGAACGACGGCTGCACGACGTCCAGCGTGCGGGCCGATGCGATGCTGCCGGTGCGTTCGTAGAACTCGTCGACGTCCAACCGCCCTGCCGCATAGTGCTCGCTGATTGAGTTCAGCGCATGCAGGCGTTCGTCGTCGCTCAGTCTCAGTTCACCGTCGCCGGATGTGCCGGTCACTGTCGTCGCCTCCCCGTCGGGCCCGGATCGTGTGCGTACCGATCGTAGGCGTGCCGACGGGGCGGGCGCCTACTCGATCGTGAACCCCTTGTACCCGACCTCGGCGACCTCGGCGATGATCGCGCTGTAGGCAGCGAGGCCGCCGATGAACGGCATGAACACGCGCGGCCGGCCGGGAATGTTGGCGCCGAGATACCACGAGTTCGCGGTGTTGAGCAGTGTCGTCTCGGCGCGGGTGCGGCATTCGTCGACCCAGTCGGCGACGGCGTCGGGAGTGCCTTCGATGCTGGTGGCGCCGCGGTCGTCGAGGTAGGCGATGGCGTCGGCCACCCAGTTCACGTGCAGTTCGGAGTGCAGCACCATGTTCGCGAGCACGGACGGGCTGCCGGGGCCGGTGAGGTTGAAGAAGTTCGGGAAGCCGTCGATGCCGAGCCCGAGATAGGTGCGCGGGCCCGCGGCCCACACGTCCTGCAGGGGGCGGCCACCGCGGCCGACGATGTCGAGTTTCTCGAGCGAGCCGGTCATGGCGTCGAATCCGGTGGCCAGCACGATCGCGTCGAGAGCGTAGTGCGCGTCGGTGGTGTTCAAGCCGTCCCCGTCGATCGAGACGATGGGCGCCGCCTTCAGATCGACCAACTCCACGTTGTCCCGGTTGTACGTCTCGTAGTAGCCGCTGTCGGTGACGATGCGCTTGGCGCCGATCGCATGATCGGTGGGGATCAGCAGGTCGGCGATCGCCGGGTCGTCGACGACGGCCCGGATCTTCTCCTCCCAGAACACGCGTGCGGGTTCGTTGGCGGCCCGGTCGGTCAGTTGGTCGGGGAACGTCTTGGAGTACAGGACGCCGCCGAGCTGCCAGCGCTGCTCGTACGCGGCGCGACGCTCGTCCTCGGACACGTCGAGCGTGTTCGACGGGTGCGGTCGGTGCGGGGAGCCACCGCCGGACGCCCACGACAGGCGTCGCCGCTCCGGGTAGTCCGCCTTCTGCTCGGCACGCGCCGCGTCGTCGAGGGGCGTGTTGCCGGCCGGGATGCTGTAGTTCGCGGACCGCTGGAAGACGAACAGCTTCTCGGCCTGCTCGGCGATGTGCGGAATCGACTGGATCCCCGACGACCCGGTGCCGATCACCCCCACCTTCTGCCCGGTGAAGTCGACACCCTCGTGCGGCCAGTGCGCGGTGTGAAAGACGTTGCCGGAGAACGTATCCAGGCCGTCGAAGGCCGGCGTGTTCGCGTTCGACAGCGGCCCGGCAGCAACCACGAAGAACCGTGCCGAGACGGCGTCGCCGCGGTCGGTGCGGACCGTCCACCGCAGCGTGTCCTCGTCGAGCGTCGCGGACGTGACCCGGGTGTCGAACGTGATGTCACGACGCAGGTCGAAGCGGTCGGTGACGTGCTCGAGATACCGCAGGATCTCCGGCTGCGTCGCGTACTTCTCGCTCCAGTCCCACTCCTGCTCGAGTTCGGGGGAGAACGAGTACGAGTAGTCGACGGATTCGACGTCGCAGCGGGCACCCGGGTAGCGGTTCCAGTACCAGACACCCCCCACCCCGGACGCCGCCTCGAAGGCGCGGACAGTCAGGCCCTGTTGCCGAAACCGGTGCAGCGCATACAGTCCGGCGATACCGGCGCCGACCACCACGACGTCGTACGACGCGTCCACCGACAGTTGTTCGTTCACGAGAAAGTCCTTCCACGAGCGCGGGCCGACAAGACCCGGAAACCTCACCCCTCGGGCGTCGAATTTCACGCTATGGCGGTGCGAACGGCCCCGGCACCGGGCCGTCCCGCCCAGCGGGTCGTTTCCCTTCGGCGGGGACGTTCGTCCCGGTCGGTAGCCTGGTCGACGTGACCACTTCGACCTCCGAGAGCGCGCGCGTCGACAGCTGGATGTGGGCGGTGCGCCTGTTCAAGACCCGTTCGCAGTCCGCGTCCGCGTGCCGGTCCGGACACGTTCGTGTCAACGGTGCCACCGCGAAGGCGTCCACCACGATCGGTCCGGGCGACGAGGTGCGGGTGCGCGCGGCAGGCGTCGAACGGATCGTCGTGGTGGTCCGGCCGATCGCCAAGCGGGTGGGCCCGCCGGTCGCGGCGCAGTGCCTGATCGACAACAGCCCGCCTGCGCCGACGCCGGAACTGGTGGCGTCGATCCCGCGACGCGACCGCGGGGCCGGCCGGCCCACCAAACGGGAGCGTCGCGACATGGAGAAGTTCCGCAGCCAGTAGACGCCCGAGGCTTCAGACGGCTCTCAGAGTCCGGCTCTACGCTGTGGTTTCGGCCGGAAGGTCGCAGCAGTCGACGAATGGGAGCCCGTCATGACGAACCCCGACGATCCGCGCACCCCGCAGGAACGCGCCTACGACCCGGCCGAGCAGACACCGGAGGCGACCGTGCAGTGGGCGCGCCCGGAGGACGACGCGACCCGGCAGATCGGGGCCGTAGGCGCACCCGAACAGCCGACGGTGCAGTACTCCACGCCCGACCCCTACCAGGCGTACGGCGCGCAGGCACCCAATCCGACGCAGACCAATCCGACGCAGACCTACCCGACGTACGATCCGCGGCTCGACCCGCAGGCAGCCCCGCCGAACCCGACCCAGGCGTACCCCACCTACTACGGCACCGGCGGCTATCCGCCGCCCGGGCAGCAGCCTGCCTTCGACCCCGCCCCCGGCCCGAAGTCGGGGCACAAGGTGGGACTGTGGGCGGCCGTCGGTGCCGGCGTCGTGCTGCTGGCGCTCGGGCTGATCGTTGGCCTGCTGGTCTCCGGCGGCGGCTCCGAGGACACCCCGACCGCAGCCGCCCCCACGACGGGCCGGCTCGCGCCGCCGCAGCCCACCACGAAAGCTCCGGGTCAGACGACCGCGCCGGACACGACGTCCCCGTTCGAGGGCGTCCCCGGTGGTGTCGGCGAACTGATCGGCAAGGCCGGCACCGCGATGGGCACCATCACCGCGAACGACGGCGGCACCCTCACTCTCGACGGACTCGGCGGTTCGCAGGTCACCGTCCGCACCACCGCCGACACCACGCTCATCTCGTTGACCGCCCGCTCGGTGGCGGATCTGAAGCCGGGGGAGTCCGTCCTGGTGCAGGGCGACACAGTGGAGAACGGGACCCTCACGGCAAAACTGATCATCGGGACGACGCTTCCCGACTTCGGGAACTGACGCGCGGCACCGGATACCCGGATCGGGCCGTCGAGTGGCTAGGCTGACCACCGATGACGGCTATGTGGTTCGGATTGGCAGCGATAGCGCTCCTGGGTGCTGTGGCACTGCTCTATGTCGATCGCACGCGACGCGACCAGACCGGTCGCGTCCGGGAGATCTGGGCGAAGGCGCAGGGCTACACGTACGTCACCGCCGACGAGGAGCTGCCGTCACGGTGGCATCGCGCGGCGCTCGCCAAGCAGGAGTACCTCGGTGCGGTCGACGTCGTGCGCGGTACCCGGCGGGGTGATTCCTTCGTCCTGTTCGACCTCGGGGACTCGGCGACGATCGTCGCCGTGCACCGCAGCGTCGGCTCCGACGTCGACATCGACCTGCGCCTCAAGTCGACGCCGCCGCCGCGGGACACCGACCTCAATCTCCTCGGTGCGATCGGCCCCCGTGTCGTCTTCGCGACCGACCTCGAGATCGCTCGCCGCGTGTGTGACCAGCGGATGGTGTCGTTCACCGAGACGGTGCCGCCGCAGCTGCAGATGCTGTGGAGCGAGGGTGAGTGGACGCTCGGCTCGCTGCCGATCGGCAGTTCGGGCCGCGACTGGGACGCCGCCATCGAGACCGTCGCACGCCTGTCCGGAATGCTGCGGGTCCTGCCGCCGGCCACGATGCCGTCGCCGACCGCGACCGTCCACGACCCGGGCCGTCCGGTGGCACACGAGTCGTTCGACGACGAGCACGAGTCGGCCACCTGACCGGTCCGGGATAGCACCGGGCGCGTCGTCTTAGTAGATTCCGCTGCTGTGGTTGTTGTGTCTCTTGTTGTCCTTGTTTTCGTTGTGGCCTGCGTGGCCTGCGTGGCGTGGGTGGTGGCACGCCTGCACCGGTTACGGCGCGATGCGTCGAACGTCGACACCTCCCTCCGACTCGTCCACACCGAACTCGACCGGCGCTACGAATACATTCCGGGGCTGATCCTCGCCGCCGCCGACACCGTCGGCCGCGACTTCGTCGCCCCCGTCACCGGTGCCCGCGCCCTCGCCATGCGCATCCGCGAAGAAGACCTCGACCCGGGTCGGCAGGCGGGCGCCGAGAAAGCCCTCACCGACGCCCTGCAGTCCGTCCTCGCGACCGCACGACGTTACCCGCAGCTCACCAACGACTGGGCGTTCGTCCGTCCCGCCCACGAACTCGACCTCACCGAACAGCGGCTCGCCGGCGCCGTCCGCGTCTACAACGACCAGGCCCGCAGCCTCAACCGGGCACTGACCACCTTCCCCGCCAACCTCCTCGGGAAACACGCCGGCATCGGCGAGGCCCCGCTGTTCGAGGCCACCCTCCTCGCGGTCCCACCGGTGGGCGCCACGGAATCGGATGTCACGGGATCGGATGTCACGGGATCGGACGCCACCCACATCGGCGAGCGGTTCGACGACCCGGCCGACGAGACCGCCGCATGAGGGCCGAAAGCACTGTGACGTGGCTTCCTCGCTAGGCTTTGGCACGACCAAGAACTGCCCGACACGGTGATGGGAGAACGGCAGATGACCGATCGCGACGAGCTCGCTGCGCTGGTACGCGAGCTGGCGGTGGTGCACGGAAAGGTGACCCTGTCGTCCGGCAAGGAAGCCGACTACTACGTCGACCTGCGCCGCGCCACCCTCCACCACCGCGCCGCCCCCCTCATCGGCTCCCTCCTGCGTGAACTGGTCGCCGACTGGGACTTCGACGCCGTCGGCGGACTCACCATGGGCGCCGACCCCGTCGCCATGGCCGTCATGCACGCCGAAGGCCGCCCCATCGACGCCTTCGTCGTCCGCAAGGCCGCCAAAGCCCACGGCATGCAGCGTCAGATCGAAGGCCCCGACATCGTCGGCAAACGTGTCCTCGTCGTCGAAGACACCACCACCACCGGCAACTCGCCGCTCACCGCCGTCCAGGCCCTCCGTGACGCCGGCGCCACCGTCGTCGGCGTCGCCACCGTCGTCGACCGCGCCACCGGCGCCGACGCCGTCATCGCCGCCGAAGGCCTCGAATACCGCTCGCTCCTCGGACTCGGGGACCTCGGGCTGAACTGAGCTTCGCCTTTGCAGCTGAAGGGACCCGTTGTGCGCTCCTGGCGAACAAAGGGTCCCTTCAGCTCGTGAGGTGGGTGGTCAGGGGGCGAGGTAGTACCCCTGGACGGGCACGGACATCTGCGGGCGGAGTTGGAACCACGGGTTGATCCAACCTGCTACAACGGTGAGTGATTGAACACCGGGTCCCGGGTAGATCTCGGTGCGGACGGTCGGCCCGGGAGCTTCCCCTGAGAGGATCTCGACCTCACGGAGTTCGCGACCGAAGAGTCCCTGGCTGGACACGATCGAGACCTGCACGCGGCACGTTCGGTTCTGTTCCCACCCCGGACCGACGCCGTGCATGCCGCGCGGTGTCAGTGCGATGGTGGCCACGCCGGGGCGCGCGGGGTCGGTTTCGACGGCAGTGTCGATGATGCCGGTGCAGAAGTCGTTCTGCCCGAGAGTGGGCATTGTCGGACCGTTGAGGCTCAGATGCACGAGCGGCGCCGGCGCCGGTGCGGCCGACGCGGTTCCGGCGATGCCGGTGACGGCGACAGTGGTGACGGCCGCGGCGCCGAGTGCGCGCACGGCAAGGTTGCGAAGTTTCATGTGTATCCCCCGTGGTGGTGCATTCCCCCGGCTATCTGTAACCGAGGGTGTCGGAAAAATAGCCGTGTGCATGGTGGCACAGCCACGGAGGCGTCATCGAACCCGGGGGTCCGCTTATCGTGGGTTCATGCCGATCCGCACCACCCGCACCCGTCTGTCCGACGGGCGCGAGTTGATCTACTTCGACGACACGGCACCGTTACCGGCCCGCGACGTCTCCGACGGCCGGGCGCTCGATCCGGTACGGGTGGCGTCGACCATGCGGTACGACGTGTTGACCGGCGAGTGGGTGACGACGGCGGCCCACCGGATGACTCGCACGTTCCTGCCGAGCGACGACGAGTGCCCGCTGTGTCCGACGCGGCCGGGACGCCCGGCGACGGAGATCCCGGCCGCCGACTACGACGTCGTCGTATTCGAGAACCGTTTCCCTGCACTGGGATCCGATCTTCCGGTCGCGGAATGTGTCGACGGGGAGAGCCTCTGGCCACAGCGGCCGGCCGCGGGTCGCTGCGAGGTGGTGAGTTTCACGAGCGACCACGACCGCAGTGTCGCGCAGTTGACGCCGGGCCGCGTGCGCACGGTGCTCGAGGCGCTGCGCGACCGGACCTGCGAGCTGTCGGCGAGGCCGGACGTCGCCCAGGTGTACTGCTTCGAGAACCGGGGCACCGAGATCGGGGTGACGCTGACGCACCCGCACGGCCAGATCTACGCCTACCCCGAGCTGCCGCCGCGCACGACGACACTGCTGCGACAGGCGGCGCAGCATCGAAATTGTACGGGGCGCAACTTGTTACGTGACATGCTCGACGCCGAACGTCGCGCCGGCACCCGCATCGTGGTCGACGGTGAGCACTGGACCGCGTACGTGCCGGCGGCCGCGCGCTGGCCCGTCGACCTGCACGTCGCGCCCCGCCGGGACGTCGCCGATCTCACCGAACTGCACGACGCCGAACTCGAGGAACTGTCACACGTCTATCTCGATGTCCTCGGGCGGCTCGACCGATTCTTCGACGGCGTCGACCGGCTGCCGTACATCGCCGGCTGGCACCAGGCGCCCGTCGGAGCGGGGCGCGATCTCGGTCGGCTGTACCTGCACGTGTTCTCCCTCATGCGATCCCCGCACCGGATGAAGTACCTCGCCGCCTCCGAGTCGGGGATGGGCGCGTGGATCTCCGACACCACCCCCGAGACCATCGCGCAGCGATTCCGGGAGGTCGCGCCGTGACCATGTGGTTCCGCCCGATTTCCGACAGTGAACTCTGTTCGGCCGCAACAGAGTTGTTCATGCGTGAGTTCGGTGCGGAGCCGGAGTTCGTGTGGGCCGCGCCGGGCCGGGTGAACCTCATCGGCGAGCACGTCGACTATGCGGGCGGGCTGTGCCTGCCGATCGCGTTGCCGCACAGCACCGTCGTCGCCGTCGCACCCCGCACCGACGGAGTGATCCGGTTGCGGTCGACGGCCGGGCAGTCGTGGGACGGGCGTATCGACGCCGTCGGTCCGGGGTGCCCGGCCGGGTGGGCGGCATATCCGGCGGGGGTGCTGTGGGCGCTCGGCCAGCGGGGCGGGGTGGATGCAGTCTTCGTGTCGAGCGTGCCGATCGGGGCGGGGCTGTCGAGTTCCGCGGCCCTGGAATGCAGCCTCGCCGCGGCCGTGTCGTCGGACACGGACCGGACGGTGCTCGCCGCGGCCTGCGTGCGCGCCGAGAACGAGATCGCTCTCGCACCGACCGGCGGCATGGACCAGGCGGCGTCGCTGCTGACCGTGGAAGGCCATGCACTGCTGGTGGATTCCGCGTCCGGGCAGACGCGACACGTGCCGTTCGATCCGTCCGCGCACGGGCTCGAACTGCTCGTGATCGACACCCGAACCCCGCACCGGCTCGTCGACGGACAGTACGCGAACCGTCGATCCGCGGTGGAGCGGGCGGCCCGACGCCTCGGTGTCGCATCGCTGCGGGAGCTCGCGGACCGGGGCCACGACGGCGCAGACGCGGTGCGGTCGCTGAAGGACGACGTCCTGCGGCGTCGAGCATGGCATGTGATCAGTGGGATCGACCGCGTCCGGCTCGCCGTGACGGCCCTCGAGGCAACGGATTTCGCGGAGTTCGGACGGCTGCTGACCGCATCGCACCTGTCGTTGCGCCACGACTTCGCGGTGTCGTGCCCCGAACTCGACACCGCCGTCGGAGCGGCCATGGCAGCGGGCGCGCTCGGTGCCCGCATGACCGGCGGCGGCTTCGGTGGCTCCGCGATCGCCCTCGTCCCCGCCGATCGGACCGCCGACGTCGTCGAGCATGCGCGACGACTCGCGGCGGAGCGGCATCACCCGGACCCGGCCTTCGCGACGGTCACGGCGTCGGCGCCGGCGCGTCGACTGTCCTGACCCGACCAACCACCCGCCCAATGCTGCCCGCCTTGCCCCTCGACGCGTTTCGCGCACTTGTCGCGCCTCGGAAGGCCGGAAATCCACGACAAGTGCGCGAAACGCGGGGGAGCGGGACTCGAATGTCAGTCGGCGTCGCCGACGGTGACGGCGGTGGCCTCCTCGATGCTGTGCGGGGCCGGATCGTGGTCGTCGACGTGGGTGAGGACTCTGCGCCCGGACATGAGCACGGCGATGCCGGCGACGGTGCAGATCGCGCCCACCCAGAACGGCATGTGAACGTTGTGCTCGCCGAGTTTGCCGGCGACGTACGGGGCGGCGGCACCGCCGACGAAGCGGACGAAGCTGTAGGCGGCCGACGCGGTGGAACGTTCGACGGGCGCGGAGATCATCACGGTCTCGGTGATGAGGGTGTTGTTGACGCCGAGGAACAGGCCGGCGAGGACGACACACATGATCAGGACCGGCTTGGATTCGGTGAACAGCGCCATCGCGGCGAGGTCGAGTGCGAACAGGCTCAGGGCGGCGACCATCACCGGCAGGGTGCCGAAGCGGCGCTGCAGTCGCGGCGCCAGGAACACCGAGGCCACGGCGAGCGCCAGGCCCCAGCCGAAGAAGATGAAACCGATTGCGTACGTGCCCATGTCGAGGGGGAACGGGGTGTACGCGAGCAGGGTGAAGAAGCCGTAGTTGTACAGCAGTGCGGTGATCGCGACGGTGAGCAGGCCACGGTGGCGCAGTGCCTGGAACGGGGCGGCCAGCGATGTCTTGTGCTGCGGCTTCGGGGCCGTCGGCAGCATGACGACGATGAGGATGAACGCGATCGCCATGAGGGTGGCGACACCGAAGAACGGTGCGCGCCAACTGATGTTGCCGAGGACGCCGCCGACGAGGGGGCCGACGGCGATACCGATACCGAGCGCCGCCTCGTACAGGATGATCGCGCGAGCCACGCCGCCGCTCGCGGCACCGACGATCGCGGCCAGCGCGGTCGCGATGAACAGGGCGTTGCCCAGACCCCAGCCGGCCCGGAATCCGACGATCTGGTCGATCGTGCTCGACGCGCCGGCGAGGGTCGCGAAGACGACGATGATCGCCAGACCCCACAGCAGGGTCTTCTTGGCGCCGATGCGGCTCGAGATCATGCCGGTGAACAGCATTGCGACACCCGTGACCAGCATGTAGCTGGTGAACAGCAGCGACACCTGCGACGGGGTGGCGTCGAGCTGTTCGGCGATCGGCTTGAGGATCGGGTCCACCAGGCCGATGCCCATGAAAGCGATCACGGACGCGAAGGCGACGGCCCACACGGATTTCGGCTGCTGCAGGATGCTGGGTTTGGGGCTCGCGGCGGTGGGCGCGGTCGTGGTGCTCACGTATCCCTCCTCGGGTGTGTCGTGCGGTCCACGGCGGCGGACCGGATGATGGTGCGGAGTTCTCCGAGTCCCTCGGTGAGCAGTGCGATCTGTGCGGGTTCGAGGTGCGCGAAGTACGGAGTCAGATCGTCGGCGATGGCGTGCCGGCCTTCGACGAGCCAGCGTCGGCCCGCGTCGGAGATGTCGACGAGAACCGCACGACAGTCGTCGGGGTCGGGGTGCCGGGACACGAGGCCTTCCTCGCCGAGCCGCTTGAGCAGCGCGGTCGCGGACGGCTGCGACGAACTGTCGAGCCGCGCGAACGTGCTGATCCGCAGCGGTCCCTGCTCCTCGAGCAGGGACAGTGCCCGCATCCAGGGTCGGGGCCGGTCGTCGTGGGCGACGGCGGATGCCAGCCGGGTGAAGCGATGGGCGTTGCTCACCAGCTGCACTAACAGGTCTCGGAACGCGGGGTCGGCGGAACTCACGGATACGAATAATTGCATACGCTAACTATCTATGTAAACCCCTGCGTTTCGCGCACCTATCGCGACCGGCGGGCCGGAAAACCCGCGTCAAGTGCGCGAAACGCGGGGGAAGCAGCCACCGGCCCGGTACGTTCGTGACGAACAGGACACGAGGGTGCGGACGAGGGAGTGGGCATGGCATTCGGGCGGATCGGAACGTGGCTTCTCGACCATGCGGAACACTTCGTCTTCGCCGGTGCGGCGGCCGCGACGGTGTACGGCGGCGTCGCCGGCAGCGAACGTGTCCAGCAGGTGGCCAAGCCGCTCATCGCGCCGGCGCTCGCGGCCCGGGTGCTGCGTCGCCGCGCCGATCTCGGAACCTCCGACACCGTGCTGCTCGTCACCGGACTGGCCGCCGCGACCGTCGGCGACGTCTTCATGATCGACCCGGACGACGACACCCGTCTGCGCCGCGGTGCGACGTCGTTCGCGGTGATGCAGTCCGCCTACTCGGCGCTGCTCGCCACGCACGGTGCCCGCCCGCGCCGGGGGACCGCGGCACCGAGGCTGGCCGCGTGGGCGACGGCGTCGGGCCTGTTGGCGGCGAAGGCGCCGGCGGTGGCGCCGACCCTCACCGGCTACGGGGCGCTGCTCGGGACCACCGCGACCCTCGCCGCCGATCCGGCGCTCGCACCCGATGCCGCCGCCGTCGTCGGACTGCCGGTGCCGAACCGGCGGGACCGGCGCAGCTGGCTCGGCCTGGGCGGACTGCTGTTCACCGGGTCGGACGGGCTGATCGTGGTACGCAAACTGTTTCTGCGCCAGGAGAAGTCGCGTGTGGTCGCCGAGGGTGCGGTGCTGGCGTCGTACGCGGCCGCGCAGGTGCTGCTCGTCGAGGGCATGATCGCGCTCGGCATCGTCCGGACACGAAACCGTTAGGGCAGAATCATGATCCGGTCCCGGTCGCGGGGATCGACGCGGATCGGGACGATCCCGCCGACGACGAACCGGTCCCGGTCCTCCGGGAAGACCTCGTACCGCACCCGGCCGCGATAGGGGTCCGACCCCGGGACGGTGAGGTCGAGGTCGAGTTCGGTGACCACGGCGTCGGCGATGCTGTTGCCGGTCCTCCGAATCTGTTGGGCGCGAGTGATCGTCGCCCATCCTTCGAGTCCGTGCCGCGCGAGCCGGCGATCCGAGCGGGTGGGACTCCCGGCCCACATCATGCCCAGCCCCAGCGCCGATCCGTAGGCGGCGAGCAGGCCGCCGATCTGGTAGGGGATCGTCCCCTCGGGGGTGTGCTCGACGAGTCGGCCCAGCCAGATCGCCAGCACGATCACGTAGCTGACGGTGATGACGCAGACGGTGCGGACGATGCGGGGATGGTTCATGGCCTTCTTCTCGTTCGCCCCCAGCCTAGCCGCCCGGATCGGACCCGTATCCGGGCTGCGCCACGATCGCCGGGGCCAGCCATCGTCGTAGGTAGCGACGCAGGTCGTCGTCGGATCGTGGGGGTGTGCCGGGGGAGACGAAGAACGACTGCATGGTCCGCAGCAGGTGCTCGACGAGTTCGAGCAGTGCCGCGTCGTCGTAGCCGTGGCGCTCCCAGTCGACGTCGAAGCGTCGGATCATCGTCGTGCCGAACATGCGGGCCTCGTCCGACGTGATCCCGGGGGTGTTCGAGTGCGCGCCCGACAGCATGATGCCCAGGTGTGGGGTGCGCCGGACGTCGTCGAGTGTGAAGACGACGCCCTCGACGACCGCCTCGGTCGGATCGTGCAGTCCGTGCACGCGGGCGGTCAACCGGTCGAGGAATGCGTCGACCGACGCGATCGCGGTCGCCCGCATGAGTGCGTCGGCGCTGGGGAAGTAGCGGTACACCGTCTGCCGGATGACGCCGAGTGCGTCGGCGACCTCGGCGATGCCGACCGCCGACCCGGTGCGGGAGATCGCCTCGACGGCCACCTCGACGATGCGCCGCGCGGCCTCCGCGTCATCGACCGGGGGTCGGCCGCCCCATCCTCGTCTGCGTGCCACGGGCGGACGGTACCAGCATCGAGGCCCGTCCAGGCGCAGGCCACGGCGATTTCGACGAAAGTCATCATACAAACCATCCGTCATTCGTATGATCGCGACGGCAGCCGAACGAACGACGAACGAGGTAGCGCGCATGACGGATCTCAAACCCCGGAAGATGGACTTCGGGTTCGACGACGGGGACGTCCCGTTCCTGTGGAATCCCGAGAACCCGGCGTGGTCGAGCATGTCGAACGCGGTCTCGTTCCTCGCCGTCGGCTTCGAGAAGATGATCGTGAAGCTGATCCTGCAGGCCAAGCCGCTCATGACCGATCCCACGGTCGCCGAGGAGGCGGTTGCATTCATGCGGCAGGAGGGTCACCACTCGACCGCGCACCGGCAGCACGTGGCCGCCCTGATCCGGCGCTACCCGGGACTGCAGAACACCCTGGACGCGGTGATCGGCGAGTTCGACCTCCTCACCGAGGCGACGTCGATCAACTATCGGCTCGCGTACACCGCCGACCTCGAGGCCACGTTCACGCCGGTGTTCAAGCTCATGCTCGACAACGAGGAGACGCTGTTCCGGCGCGGTGACGACCGGGTCGCGTCCCTGTTCCTGTGGCACTTCGTCGAGGAGGTGGAGCACCGCAGCTCCGCGCTGATCCTCTACAAGGCGGTCGTCGGCAGCGAGCTGTACCGGATGCGGATGGCGCCGTCGGTGTTCGCGCACGTGCTCAAGGTGATCCGGATCGCGTGCGCCGGCTTCAACCAGCACGTGCCGCTCAGCGAACGCAAGGTCGACTCGCTGTCGATGTTCGCCCGGCACCGCGCCAAGCAGAAGGTGCTCACGTTCTTCGCGCCGTACCTGAGCAAGGGGCCGATGCCGCGTGCGTTCGACGGGTTGCCGATCGGTGAACAGCTCACCGCGCTCAAGGGTGCCGCCCTCAGTCAGACCCCCGGGCACGATCCGGCGCACGAGAACCTGCCGGTCCTCGCCGATGCATGGTTCACCCGCTACGACGACGGCTACGACTGCACCCGCTGGTACACGTCCGAGCCGGCCGCGTCGGGGGCGAACTGATGGCGGCCGGATGCTCGCCCACGTTCGCGGATCTCGCGGAGCGCCTGGGCTTCTCGTGCGAGGAGGCCGGTGGGCTCGTCGAGTTCCGTAATCCGGCGGCCCTGGAGAACTGGACGCTGCCGGTGCTCGAGGCGATGATCGTGCTCGGGGCGGTCCTCGCCCTGGTGTACGCGATCCTGCGGCTGCGCCGGCACGGTGATCCCACCAACCTGGTGCTGTGGTTCGGTGCCACCGCGTTCCTGTTCGTCATCGAACCGCCCATCTACTTCCCGGCCACGTTCGGCACCGAGGAATATCTCGGAACGATGTTCGCGCACAACGTGTTCACGGTGGACTTCCTGTGGGGCCGGCTCCCGCTGTACATCGTCGCGATCTACCCGTTGATGGCGACGATGGCGTTCGAGCTCGTCCGCATGCTCGGCGTGTTCCGCCGCTACGGGGTGTTCCTCGGCGCGGTGTGCGTGGGCTTCGTCCACCACGCGTTCTACGAGATCTTCGACCAGCTCGGCCCGCAACTGCGCTGGTGGGAGTGGACGCTCGACAACAAGGTCAATCTGCCGTTCTTCGATGCGGTTCCGCTGCCGAGCGTCGTGGTGTTCGCGGCGCTGTGGCCGATGTCGTTGGCACTGTGCGTGCAGTTCTTCGTCGGCCGGCACGTGGATGAAGGACGCAGTTTCGGGGGCCTCGAACTGGTGTGGCGCACCGTCGTGATCGGTCTGGTCGCGTCCGTCGGCGTCTTCGTGTTGCCGTTGCCGGCGACCGTGGGCGGGCTGGGCAGCGACACCGTCCGCGGCGTCCTGTACGCGGCCGAACTCGTCGCCGTCACCGTCGTCGCGATCCCGCTGCTGGTCGCCCAGTGGTCGCGTCTGCGACGCGGCACTGCCACCACCCCGGCGTATTCGAACGACTTCGTCCGCGTCTACGCGACCGTGTACATCGTGGTGATGGGTGTGCTGTGGGCGAGCGCGCTGCCCGACTTCTTCGCCGCCGAGAACGGCGTCACCGACAGCGGCGATCCGATCGGCAACCTCTGGTACACGATCGCGTGCTTCGTCGTCGCGATCGCGGCGGTGGCGGCGACGTGCACTGTTCCCCGCGGCTCCACGCCGACCGCCGACCCGGCCCCGGACCAGCGGGCGGTGACGCAGGCGGGTTGAACGCGCGGCGGCCGCGACAACCGTGCGGACTACAGTTCGAGGGACTTCCCCGATCCGAACGAGATGTTGTGAGCAGCTACCCGAACACCGGCGAACCGAACACCGACGAACCGCGCATCGACGAACCGAAGATGCACGCCGCGGCCGGCGACGACGCCGACACACCCGGCCCCACCGAGTGGGGTGAGCACCCGCACGGCGTCGGGTCCTGGGAACTCGAACACGACGCGCCGATCCCCGACGACCCGCACTACGATCCGCAGTTGCTGGCCGACGGGGATCGGCGCAACGTCGTCGACGCCTACCGCTACTGGACGCGGGAGGCGATCGTCGCCGACATCGACAGCCGACGCCATCCGCTGCACGTCGCGATCGAGAACTTCGGGCACGACTCGAACATCGGCACCGTCGTGCGGACCGCGAACGCGTTCGCGGCGGCCGCCGTGCACATCGTCGGCCGGCGCCGCTGGAACCGGCGCGGCGCGATGGTCACCGACCGCTACCAGCATCTGGTGCACCACCCGGACCTGGACGGGGTCGCCGCGTTCGCACGGGAGCACGGGCTGACGGTCGTCGCCGTCGACAACACCCCCGGATCGGTGCCGATCGAGACCGTCGACCTGCCCCGTGACTGCCTGCTGCTGTTCGGGCAGGAGGGGCCCGGGGTCACCGACCAGGGACATGCGGCGGCCGCGATGACGGTGTCGATCGCCCAGTTCGGGTCCACCCGCAGCATCAACGCCGGTGTCGCGGCGGGCGTCGCGATGCACGCCTGGATCCGGCAGCACGCCGATCTCGGCCGCGCCTGGTAGCGGAAGCGCCGTCCCCCAGGCAAGATCGATAGTCATGCAGCGCGAATGGTCTGCTCGGGCGGACGCGGCGGAGACCGCGGTGACCACCCGGCACATTCGCCGTGTCTGGGGGATGCCCGGTACGGCGTTGGCGGTTGTGGCGTGGCCCGCGGTGACCCGCGAGTGAATGTTCGTCAACTGGCACTACTGGTGGCAGGCGCACCTCATCAGTTGCGCCGTCGACGCCGCGGAACGCCAGCCCAGCGCCCGCCGCCGCCGTCGGCTGCAACGACTCATCCGCGGGCACCGCGTCCGGAACGTCACCGGCTGGACCAACAGCTACTACGACGACATGGCGTGGCTCGGTCTGGCGCTCGAGCGGGCGCAGCGGATGCAGCTGATCGACAACCGCAAACCCCTCGCCGGCCTCGAACGGCAACTGTTCGACGCGTGGTCCCCGGACGCCGGCGGCGGGATTCCGTGGCGTCGCCACTCCGATTTCTTCAACACCCCCGCCAACGGGCCCGCCGCTCTGATGCTCGCCCGCACCGGTCGGTTGTGGCGGGCGCAGGCGATGGCGGACTGGATCGACGAGACACTGCGCGACCCGGACACTGGTCTGATCTTCGACGGTATCCGACGTGACGGCACCCTCGAACGCAACATCTACACGTACTGCCAGGGTTCGGTGCTGAGCCTCGAGACGGAACTGGCGGTCCGGATCGGCGATCCGCGGCACCGGCTGCGGGTCCACCGGCTCGTCGACGCGGTCGACGAGCGGCTCGCGAACGGCGGCGTGATCCGTGGCGGGGGCGGCGGTGACGGCGGACTGTTCAACGGACTGCTCGCCCGGTATCTCACGCTCGTCGCGCTGATGCTGCCCGGTGACGCGCCCGCCGACGTGCGCGCCCGGCAGATCGCCGCGCAACTCGTCCTCGGTTCGGCGGAGGCGGCGTGGGAGAACCGGCTGCAGGTCGAGGAACTGCCGCTGTTCGGGAAGGACTGGAGCCTGCCCGCACAACTCCCGGGACTCGGCGGCGACATCGCCACGTATTCGGGGGGATCGGTGAACCCGTCCGACATCGCCGAACGGGACCTGTCGGTGCAGCTCGGCGGCTGGATGCTGATGGAATCCGCGTATCTGGTGTCGGCGGCGGGCTATCCGAAACGCCGGTGACCGGGAGGCCCGGTCACCGGCGTCGGTGGGTGTGTCGGACGGTCAGACCGTCGGATCGTTCTGCGGGGCGACCTGCTCGGTGGTTGCCGGTGCGGTGGCGGCGCCGGACTTGCGGCCGGCGAGGACACGCTTGCCGACCTCGACGATGATCGGGACGACCGACACCAGGACGATGAGGATGAAGATCAGGTCGACGTTGTCGGCGATGAACTGGATCTGGCCGAGGAAGTAGCCGAGCAGTGTGACACCGGCACCCCACACGATCGCGCCGATGACGTTGTAGGTGAGGAACACCGGGTACTTCATCTTCGACGCACCCGCGACGAGCGGCGCGAACGTGCGGACGATCGGCACGAACCGCGCCAGGAAGATCGTGATCGGACCGTGCTTCTCGAAGAACGCGTGCGCCTCGTCGATGTAGCTCTTCCGGAAGAACTTCGCGTCGTCGGACTTGAAGAGGGCCGCGCCGCCCTTCGCGCCGATCCAGTATCCGACCTGGTCGCCGAGGAACGCGGCGATCGGAATGGTCACCATCAGCACCCACAGCGGCGCGAACGGTTCCACGTCGGCGGACTTCGATGCCGCGATCAGGCCGGCTGTGAACAGTAGCGAGTCGCCCGGCAGCAGCGGGAACAGCAGACCCGATTCGATGAACACCACCAGCAGCAGGCCGATCAGCATCCACGTGCCGAACGAATTGAGCAGATTCACCGGATCGAGGAATCCCGGCAGCAATGCCAGATTGGTGGTCACGGTCTCCGAAGCTGCCAGCACAGTCACACGCACCAGCGTACCGGCGGGAACTGAGAACCGGCTGAGCCGATACAACCGGTACACATCGACCGTCGTCGCCGGCACCCGCGCGGGCACCGGGGAGGCATTCACGCGCGCGGGTTGCCATACTGCATAGACACACCGGTGCGCCGTCAGTCGGTCGCGCCCCCCGATTCGTCACATGGAGGACAGCCGCCGTGCCTATCGCAACTCCCGAGGTCTACGCCGAGATGATCGCCCGGGCCAAGGACAACTCCTTCGCGTTCCCGGCCATCAACTGCACCTCGTCCGAGACGATCAACGCGGCCATCAAGGGCTTCGCGGACGCCGGCAGTGACGGCATCATCCAGTTCTCGACCGGTGGCGCCGAGTTCGGTTCGGGCCTGGGTGTCAAGGACATGGTCACCGGTTCCGTCGCACTCGCCGAGTTCGCGCACGTGATCGCCGCCAAGTACGACGTCACGATCGCACTGCACACCGACCACTGCCCCAAGGACAAGCTGGACGGCTTCGTCCGCCCGCTGCTCGCGATCTCGCAGGAGCGCGTGAACGCCGGACGCAACCCGCTGTTCCAGTCGCACATGTGGGACGGCTCGGCCATCCACATCGACGAGAACCTCGAGATCGCGCAGGACCTGCTGAAGCTGAGCAAGGCCGCGAACATCATCCTCGAGGTCGAGATCGGTGTCGTCGGCGGCGAAGAGGACGGCGTCGAGGCCGAGATCAACGACAAGCTGTACACGTCGGTCGAGGACTTCGAGAAGACCGTCGACGCCCTCGGTGTCGGCGAGAACGGCAAGTACCTGCTGGCCGCGACGTTCGGCAACGTGCACGGCGTGTACAAGCCGGGCAACGTCGTCCTCAAGCCGGAGGTGCTGGCGCAGGGCCAGGCCGCGGCCGCCGCGAAGCTGGGCCTGGCAGCCGGCTCGCAGCCGTTCGACTTCGTCTTCCACGGCGGCTCGGGCTCGCTGAAGTCGGAGATCGAGGAGTCGCTGAAGAACGGCGTCGTGAAGATGAACGTCGACACCGACACCCAGTACGCGTTCTCGCGTCCCATCGCCGGTCACTTCTTCACCAACTACGACGGCGTCCTCAAGGTCGACGGCGAGGTCGGCAACAAGAAGGTCTACGACCCGCGCAGCTACCTGAAGAAGGCCGAGGCGGCCATGACCGCCCGCGTCATCGAGGCCTGCAACGACCTGCACTCCGCGGGCCGCTCGGTCTCCGCCTGACGGTAGGCGCCGCTCACCGGATGCGGTGAGCTCTGTTTCCCCGCGTTTCGCGCACTTGTCGCCGGTTTCCCCATTCGGGGACCGCGACAAGTGCGCGAAACGCGTTTCGGGGGAGGGTCGGCCGCGACTCAGGCCGGGTCGCAGACCTTCCAGGAACCGTCGACGCGCTGGAGATCGAACGTCCGCGGTGAGGCGACGGCGTCGGCGCGGGTGTACGCGGTGACCTGGATGCGCGCGGTGTCCTCGGTGACCTGCACGGTGTCGATGCTCGTGACGACGGGGACACTGCCGTGGGTGACGGCGTCGTGGTGGACGCCGGCGAACTCGGTGGGCGGGACGTCGCGGTAGAAGTCGGCGAGGGCGCCGCACGTCGACGCCTGCAGCGCCGGCAGATCCCCCGAACCGAGGGCGTCCACGAACTCCTCGACGGTGTCGCGTACCCGGTTCTCGGTGGCGTCCCCGCCGCGCACCACGACGAAGCCGGTGACACCGATCGCGGCGACGACCCCGGCCACCGCGATCGTGGAGGCGACGACCCAGCCGCGACGGCCGCCGGATGCGCGCTTCTTCGATACCGCGGTGCCGGAGACCGATGTGGCCGGGGCGATACGTGTCGGGCCGACGCCCGTGGCGGGGGCGGGGATGTCGTCGTTGTCGGGCACGTGATGCCTCTCGGGGTGGGAGCGGATCAACCGACGGGCAGCCTATCGGCCCGCCGTCACGAACGGGCACAGTGGACGTAACCTGGACGCCATGACATCTTTCGGTGATCTTCTCGGCCCGCAGCCCACGCTTCTTCCCGGTGACGACGACGCGGAGTCGGAACTGCTCAACCATGCCGACCCGGAGAAGGTCGCCGCCGACCACCCCACCGCTTCGATCGCGTGGGCGTACCTCGCGGAGGCCGCGCTCGCGGACGGCCGCACCATCACCGCGTACGCGTACGCGCGGACCGGCTACCACCGCGGCCTCGACCAGTTGCGCCGCAACGGGTGGAAGGGCTTCGGCGCGGTGCCGTACAGCCACGAACCGAACCGCGGTTTCCTGCGGTGCGTCGCGGTGCTCGCGAAGGCCGCACAGGCCATCGGGGAGAACGACGAGTACGCCCGCTGCCTGGATCTGCTCGAGGACAGCGACCCGCGGGCGGCCGAAGCACTTGGTCTCGGCTAGCCGTTTCGTTCCACGTCCGGCAGCGGGCCGGGCCCGGGCGGCGGCGTCGATCCGTCGCCTGAAGGTCTCGGCGCTGCCGATCCTCCAGTGTGCGCTGGCGGCAGGTATCGCCTGGTTCGTGGCGACGACGGTCATCGGGCATCCGCGACCGTTCTTCGCGCCGATCGCGGCGGTGGTGTCGCTCGGGTTGTCGCTGGGCGCCCGGATGCGGCGTTCGGTGGAACTGGTGTGCGGCGTGACCGTCGGCATCGGTGTCGGGGACCTGCTGATCTCGGTGATCGGTACCGGCCCGTGGCAGATCACTCTGGTGGTCGCGCTTGCGATGGGGTCCGCGGTGCTGATCGGGTCCGGCCCGATCTTCTCGATGCAGGCCGGCACGTCGGCGGTGCTGGTGGCGACGTTGCTGCCGCCGGGGGACGCGGCCGGGATCGAGCGGATGGTCGACGCGCTCGTCGGTGGTGTCGTCGGCATCCTGGTGGTCGCGGTGGTGCCGACGCATCCGGTGCGGCGGGCCCGGCGGGACGCGGCGGGGATCCTGGCGACCGCGTCGGAGGTGCTGCAACTGGTCGCGGACGGGTTGATCGCGAACGATCCGAAGCCGATCGAGGCGGCGCTGCGCCGGGCCCGGGACACGCAGGCGGCGATCGATTCGCTGCGAGGCAACCTGTCCGGCGGCCGGGAGGTCAGTCGGGTGTCGCCGATGTACTGGGGCAGTCGGGCGCGGCTCGAGCGGCTGACCGCGACCGCGGACCCGATCGACAATGCGATGCGCAACATCCGGGTGCTGGCCCGGCGGTCGCTGTCGCTGGTCCGGGACGACGAGATCCTCGATCCGCGGCTGGTCGATCAGATCGAGAAGCTGTCGCATGCCGTCGGGGTGTTGCGGCAGATGATCCTCACCGAACCGGGGGAGCAACCGGATCGTGCGGAGGCGGCGCGGGTGCTGCGGACGGTGTCGTCGGGCATGAAACCCGGACTGGTGGAGAACGCGGGACTGTCGGCGACCGTCGTGTTCGCGCAGATCCGTTCGCTGCTGGTGGATCTGCTGCAGGTGGCTGGACTGGGCCGGATCTCGGCGATCGCGACGTTGCCGCCGACGGTCCCACAGCCCGCGTACCGGCCGGAGCCCTGACGCCTTTCCATATATGCGAATGTATGCATATGATGGGCCGTCCGACGAGGAGGTCGATCATGGGTGCAGGTCACGGGCACAGTCACGGCAACACCGCGAGCGCCGGGGGCGCCGGTCCGACGCCGACACGTATTCGCAAGATGGTGTTCGCGCTCGTCATCCTGATCGGGTTCCTCGTCCTCGAAGTCGTCGTCGCGTTGGCGACCGGATCCCTCGCGCTGCTCGCCGACGCCGGCCACATGCTCACCGACGTCGTCGGACTGTCGATGGGACTCGCCGCGCTGCTGCTGGCTCGGCAGGGCTCCACGGTTGCGGCCCGCACGTTCGGCTGGCATCGCGCCGAGGTGCTCACCGCGATGGCCAACGCCGTCCTGCTGCTCGGTGTCGCCGCGTTCGTCATGTACGAGGCGATCGGCCGGATCGGGGACGCCCCCGACATCCCCGGTGTCCCGATGATGCTCACCGCGGCCGCCGGCCTGGCCGCCAACATCGTCGTCATGCTGATGCTGCGCGCCGACGCCAAGGACTCGATCGCGGTCCGCGGCGCCTACCTCGAGGTCCTCGCCGACACCGTCGGCAGCGTCGGAGTCCTCCTCGCCGGTGCCGCACTGGTGCTGTTCGACTGGACGTACGCCGACATCGTCGTCGGTGTCCTCATCTCGCTGTGGGTGGTGCCGCGCGCCCTCACCCTCGCCGGTGCGGCGCTGCGGATCCTCACCCAGGCGTCCCCCGCGCACATCGACGTCGACGCCGTCCGCGGCGACCTGCACGCGCTGCCCGGTGTCGCGGACGTCCACGACCTGCACGTGTGGACGCTCACCACCGGCATGGACGTCGCCACCGTCCACCTCACGATGGCGCCCGACACCGCCGACTCGCAGCGGGTGCTGGCCGCAGCCAAGACTGTGCTCGACGGGCACGGACTCGGTCACGCCACCGTGCAGGTGGAGTCCGGCGCCGAGGGTTCCCGCTGCCAGGAGGACCTCACCTGGTGAACCGGGTGACCTCGCGGCCGGGACGCCACAGGTCGATGTGCATCCGGTTCTCGGCCACCGTCGTGAGGACCACCTCGTCGATGTCGAGGGTGAACACGTCGGCCGCGCCGATCTCCTCCGGGTAGGTGTCGGTGATCGCCCGCTTCTCGGCGCCGGTGAGCTCGCGGGCCCGCCCGGAGATCTTGGCGTCGCCGCCGACCATGTCGTGGTGGCCGGGATTGCTGTGCAGCGCGTACCGCGGGTCGAGCCGCAGGTCGAGCACCTTGCGGGCGCCGGGCATCGACCCGAGGACCAGTGCGCCGTCGTGCCGGTCGACCTCGGTGCCGCTCACCCGCGGGGAGCCGTCGGCCCGCAGCGTCGCGAGGACGTGATGCCGGTGCGCGGTCAGTCGCGCGTGGACGGCCTCGGCCAGTGCCGGGGCCGCGTCGGTGAATTCCTGCCAGGTTGCCATGCGCCCAGTGTGCAGGCCGCCACCGACAGCGCGCGCCCGGACGTCACAGCATGCGACGCCGGTGGTCCAGGGCGCGGGCGCGGCGCACCGACACCCGCGACCACACCTTCTGCTGGATCGCGAGTGTCACCCACCCGGCGAGCGCCATCCCGACCAGGTTGAGGACCAGTTGCAGCGTGCTGCCCCAGATCTCGTGTCCCGCGCCGAATGCGATACCGAGGGCGATGTTGCCGGCGGCGGGCACTGTGGTCACCGAGATGAACACCCCGGACAGGCCGCCGAGTTTCGACGACGTCAGCGACAGCACCCCGGCCGCGGCCGCGATCACCGCGACGATGAACGACCACTTGTCGGGGGTATAGATGAACGCGGTCTCCGGGCGCGGGCCGGTGACGTCGTCGATCGTCACCCAGCCCAGCAACCGGCCCGCCAGCGCGGCCACCGTCGCCGCCGCGATGGCGACTGCGAATCCGATCACGAGGGTGCGGATCGCCGTGGCCAGCAACACGAACCGGCGCTTGACGAGGGCGACGCCGAGCGCCGCGATCGCCCCGAACTCGGGACCGAGGACCATCGCGCCGATGACGAGGATCTGCGAGTCGGTGACGATCGCGATCCCCGCCAGCAGCGTCGCCAGCGTCATGAAACTCAGGTACGTCCAGTTGAGTTCGACGTCGTCGTACGAGCGTTGCGCGACCTCGGCCCACACGACCGTGTCGGCGCTGCTGCCGGGGCTACCGAGTTCGGCATCGAGTCCGCTGCGGGACAACCACGTCGGCACGGGCGTGATCTCGATGGTGCCGCGGTGGTGTAGTCCGGTCCCGCGCAACTTCTCGATCACGTCGTTGGCGACCTCGCGGGCGATGTCGGCGTGGATCAGGTCGCCGTGCGGCCGGATCGCGGCACCGCGGAGGACGGCGATACCGCTGACGGCAGGTTCGTCCTCGAGGATGCGGACGGCCTCGTCGGTGAGGTCGGCGGGGGCGAGGGTCCGCAGGTGCAGCATGGTCCCAGTGTGCCGGGCGGATCACGGTGGTGGTGGGAGGAGAAGACGGTGGCGCGCGGATCAATTCGCTTTCCCGGCCGCGGCGTCGCCGCTAGCATTGTCCGGCATGGCGACCCCGCATCCGCACGTGTACTACGGTGACCGACTCGTTCCGGTGGCCGAGGCGACGCTCGGGGTCGCGACGTCGGCGGTGTTGTACGGGCTGAGTGTCTACACCGTCTTCCCGGTGCACGTCGACGGCCCGTCCCGGACCGCGTTCCGGCTGGCAGACCACTATCGGCGGCTCGTCGAGTCGTGTCGCATCATCGGCATCGACCGATTCGAGGGTGACTGGAACTTCGGCCGGTTCGTCTCCGCCGCAAAAGAACTCGTGGACGCGAACGCGCCCGAGTCGGACGTGTTCGTGCGCGCCACCGTGCACGTCGACGAGTCGATCCCCGGCACCCGGGTCCGCGGCTGTCGGACCGTCGTCAGCATGTTCGTCTACGACGCGGTCCCGATCGTCCCGCAGGACGGTATGCGGCTGAAGACCAGCACGTGGCGCCGGATCCCCGACGCGGCGATCCCGTCGCGCGCCAAGGTCAACGGCGCGTACGTCAATTCGGTGCTGGCCAAGCAGGACGCGATCGACGCCGGCTACGACGACGCGATCTTCCTCGACGGCGCCGGTCACGTGTGCGAGCTCAGTGCCGCGAACATCTTCCTGGTGCGCGGCGGCACCCTGATCACCCCCGACGTCTCGTGCGACATTCTCGACGGCATCAACCGACGCACCCTGCTCACCCTGGCCGGAGAGGACGGGATCCCGGTGGTGGAGCGGACCGTCGACCTCACCGAGCTGTACATCGCCGACGAGGTGTTCGTCACCGGTACGTCGGCGGGGGTGGCGCCGGTCGTCGAGGTCGACGGCCGTGTCGTCGGCGACGGGACGCCGGGCCCGGTGTGCGAGGCGCTGCGCAAACGGCACGCGTCGGCGCTCCGATCGGACGAACTGCACGGCTGGGTCACGAATCTCCCGTAACCGGCAACCGCCGGATCGGGTAGTGAACTACCTAGACCCCCACGCGTTCGCATACCTAGCGTGGAGGACATGACCAGCGCACAGGTTTCGAGCGTGTCGACGAGCCTGATGGCCGATCGTCAACCGGCCGTCGACATCGAGCAACTCCGCGGTGAGATCGATCTCCTGGACACACAGATCCTCGCGGCGATCCAGCGGCGCACCGAACTGTCCCGTCAGATCGGTGAGATGCGCATGCACGACGGCGGCACCCGACTGGTGCACACCCGGGAAATGAGTGTGCTGTCGCGCTTCGACGACCTGGGACCGGAGGGGCACACGCTCGCGTTGCTGCTGCTCCGGCTCGGACGGGGACGCCTGGGTCATGCCATGTGACCGCACCCGCCTCGGCCCGAAACCGTGCGGGCCGGGGCAGGTGCGGTCACTGGAGTCACCGCCAGAACTGCATGAGATAGCTGCCGAACGCGGCGTACACGTCCGGGATCCCCGACAGGCCGAAGATCGTGTAGATCGCGTCGAAGAACGCGGTGTTGATCTGCGGCACGAACAGCAGCGCGATGAGCAGCAGCAGCCCGTACGGCTTGACCTTGTCCAGTGACGCGCGCGTCGACGCCTTCAGATGCGGTTCGAGCGCCGCGTACCCGTCGAGGCCCGGGACCGGCAGCAGATTCAGGATCGCCGCCATCACCTGCAGGAACGCCAGGAAACTCAGGCCGTACCAGAACACCCGGTGTTCGCTCTCGACCCCGAACAGGCGAACGATCGCCAGCAGCACGACCGCGGCGACCATGTTGACGGCCGGACCGGCGAGTGCCACCCGGGTCCGGGTGCGCGGCGGCATCGACCACGTGTTCAGGTAGACCGCACCACCGGGCAGGCCGATGCCGCCGAGCGCGAGGAACAGCACCGGCAACCCGATCGACAGCAGCGGCTGCGTGTACCTGCGCGGGTCGAGGGTGAGATAGCCGCGCAGGACGACGTCGTGGTCACCGGCCCGCCACGCGAGATACGCGTGCGCGAACTCGTGCAGGCACAGGGTGACGACCCAGCCGGCGACGACCAGCAGGAACACCCCGATCCGGCCGGACGACGGGTCGCTGCCCGCCCGCCAGGCGAGGACACCGCCGGCGACGGCGACCGCGACGATACCGAGGAAGACGGGACTCGGCCGGACCGCTGCGGACCGGGTCCGAGATTCGGGGAACATGCCTGCCAGTATCCCGGCCGCGACGCATCCCGGCTGCGGCGCATTCCGGCTGCGGTGCCGAGGCGATCAGGCCGCGTAGACGAGCAGCCAGTCCTGGTCGTACCGGTAGAACGTCGACCGTTTGACCGAGCGTGGCGTCTTGACGCCGTCCCGTGTCACCACTGCCGACGGCGACCCGAGTTGCGCGGCCCGACCGGTGAGCCACCGGTGACCGCCGAACCACCGGCGCTTGTCGACGGTCGCCCGCAGGCCGGGCAGCTCCGGGGTCGGGACGATACGGATACCCGGGACGGTGCCGGAGAACAGTCGCGCGTCGTCGACGTACACCTCGCCGACCAGTTCACCGGCGTGTTCGGAGCCGTAGATGCGGGCCTCGCCGACCAGGGCGATACCGGCGTCGTCCCGGATGAGCGGCAGCGGCCGCGCCCGGCCCGACACCGCGATCGTCGCGGCCTTCGATCCGGTCCGCAGCCCGTACGCGTGGGTGGCGTCGGTGCGTTCCTCGGGCACGTACGCCAGTTCGATGTGCAACCGTTCGGTGCGCATCAGCCGGGTCAACGCGGCCGCGAGGGCGGCATCCCCGCCGACGACGACCAGTCGTGGACCCTCGACCGTCTCGAGCCGGGCGAAGACCTCGTCGAGGTCGTCCTTCTCGGGGATCGCGGGTGCGGTGAACACGTCGAGCGAGCGCAGCGCCAGCGGTAGCGGTGCATCGCCGCACTTGAGCACTACGGGCGTCATTCGGGCACTCCTTGCTGATCTCCGGGCTGTCACGCCACAGCGGCGGCGACCGGACGGTCCGTGACAGGGACGATCCGGCGCGCGCAAGGGCGTTTCGATGTCTACCCGAATCCGGGGCGGCGCCGCAAACGGTCCGACGGCGCAGATGTCCGGTCCGAACGGGTTTCGAGGACTCGCAGGCCGGACGACCACCGGTCTCGACTAGACTGTGCGTCCGGCCACTGCCTGAGATCACGGCAGGAACCATGCAGTCGGATACGTCTGCACGTCGACCGTAGGAGACAGCGAAATGCCGGCAATCGTCCTCATCGGTGCCCAGTGGGGCGACGAGGGTAAGGGCAAGGCGACCGATCTACTGGGCGGAAACCTGCAGTGGGTCGTTCGGTACCAGGGTGGCAACAATGCGGGGCACACCGTCGTTCTGCCGAACGGCGAGAAGTTCGCACTGCACCTGATCCCGTCGGGCATCCTCACGCCGGGCGTCAAGAACGTGATCGGCAACGGTGTCGTCGTCGACCCGGGCGTGCTGCTCGACGAACTGGCGGGCCTCGAGGCCCGCGGCGTCGACACCACCGGCCTGCTGATCTCGGCCGATGCGCACCTGATCATGCCGTACCACGTGGCCATCGACAAGGTCACCGAACGCTTCCTCGGCGCCAAGAAGATCGGCACCACCGGGCGCGGTATCGGCCCCTGCTACCAGGACAAGATCGCCCGCGTCGGTGTGCGCGTCGCCGACGTCCTCGACGAGAAGATCCTCACCCAGAAGGTCGAGGCAGCACTGGAATTCAAGAACCAGGTGCTCGTCAAGATCTACAACCGCAAGGCCCTCGACCCGCAGCAGGTCGTCGAGGAAGTCCTCGAGCAGGCCGCCGGGTTCAAGCATCGCATTGCCGACACCCGCCTCCAGCTCAACCAGGCCCTCGAGAGCGGCGAGACCGTCCTCCTCGAAGGCTCACAGGGCACCCTCCTCGACGTCGACCACGGCACCTACCCGTACGTGACATCGTCGAACCCCACCTCCGGTGGCGCATCCGTCGGCTCCGGCATCGGCCCCACCAAGATCACCACGGTGCTCGGCATCCTCAAGGCCTACACCACGCGCGTCGGCTCCGGCCCGTTCCCCACCGAACTGTTCGACGAACACGGCGAATACCTCGCCGTCAAGGGCGGTGAAGTCGGTGTCACCACCGGCCGCGCCCGCCGCACCGGCTGGTTCGACGCCGTCATCGCCCGCTACGCCACCCGCGTCAACGGCATCACCGACTACTTCCTCACCAAACTCGACGTCCTCTCGAGCCTCGACACCATCCCCATCTGCGTCGCCTACGACGTAGACGGCGAACGCGTCGACGAAATGCCCACCACCCAGACCGGCGTCCACCACGCCAAGCCGATCTACGAAGAAATGCCCGGCTGGACCGAAGACATCTCCGGCGCCCGCACCTTCGAAGAACTGCCCGCCAACGCACAGGCCTACGTGCTGCGCCTCGAAGAACTCTCCGGCGCCCGCATGTCCTGCATCGGCGTCGGCCCGGGTCGCGACGAAACCATCGTCCGGTACGACATCCTGGCCTGACACCCGCCGGAGCGGTCCGGTGGATCGGCTCACTTTTTCAGCTGAAGGGACCCTTCGTTCGCTCCTGGCGCACGAAGGGTCCCTTCAGCTGTTCACGGGGCGGCGCTGTCCGGCACGAGATCCCAGTACACCTGCCCGTCGCGTACCCGGGCGCCGGCGGCCGGCACGTGTGCGGTGCAGCGGCCACCCGGCAGGATGTGTTGCACGTTCTCGTCGTGGAGGAGGACAGCGACGTCGGCGACGAGTCGGCGATGGCATCGCCACCACACGCTTTCGCTGCACAGCATGACGGTCGGTGACCGTCGCGCCTGCTCCAGCAGTCGCGCGAGGCCGTCCCGGAACTCGTCGGTGCGGGTGTGGGCGGCGTAGGCGGCGAACTGCGGCACCCGCCACCACGGGTCCTCCACCGGCCGCCCGGGTTCCAGGCGTCGGCGCCCGCCGAGCGCGACGTCGTGGTGGTAGTCGAGGCCGGCGTCCGGGAGCCAACCGGCCATCGCGTCGCGGCTCATGCCGGGATTGCGGCGACTGCCGGGGAAGCGTCGGACGTCGACGACGGTCTCGACGCCGGCCGACCGGAGCAGGTCGGTCAGTTCGACGGGTGTGAGGCGTCCGTGCCCCACCGAGAACAGCGGCACCGCTCCAGGCTCTCACAGAGCGGGGCGGCGATACGATCAGCCGCATGGCACTTCTGTACGACGCGACGCTGTCGCCCACGAAACCCGAACTGGTCGCGGCCTGGCTGCCGGTGGCGCCGTACGGGCTCGCGCCGACGGCACCGATCGAGATGGTCGGCGCGTTCCGCTTCGACGATCCGGCGGGAGAGGTGGGCATCGAGACACATCTCGTGCGGGTCGACGGGGCGACGATCCAGGTGCCGCTGACGTACCGGTCGGCGCCGCTCGTCGGCGCCACCGTGGTCGCCGAGATGGAACATTCGGTACTCGGCCGCCGCTACGTCCACGACGCCACCACCGACCCGGTGTACGTGCAGCAGGTGATCGCGGCGATCGCCGACGCCGGACACGAGGCGGAGCAGTATGTGCACGTCGGCGATGCTGCGCCGCAACGGATTCCGAGCAGTGTGCACGTGTCGGGGAGCGGTGCGCCAGGTGTTGCGCTGCCCGACACCACACATCTGCATGTCGCCCTCGACGGCACCGACACCGTCGTCGAGGCCACGGGCGTGACCGTTGTCGTGCACCACCGGCCCCTCGACTCGGCCGACGGCCCCGCACTACTGGGCGAGTGGTCCGGTGGCGGCGGGGTGCTGGCGTCCCTGCGCTGACCTGCCCCGACAGCTGAAGGGACCCTTTGTGTGCTCCAGGCGCACAAAGGGTCCCTTCAGCTCGAAAGGGGGGAGCGGGATCAGTGCCCGCGCGCAATCCATTCCTCGAGGTGTGGTGATTCGGCGGCGAGGGTGGTGCCGTCGCCGTGGCCGGTGTGGACGCGGGTGTCGGCGGGCAGGGCGAACAGTGTGTCCCGGATCGACCCGATGATCGTCGGGAAGTCCGAGTAGGAGCGTCCGGTGGCGCCGGGTCCGCCGGAGAACAGGGTGTCGCCGGAGAAGAGGTCCCCGGCCTCGGGCAGGTAGAGGCAGGTGGATCCGGGGGAGTGTCCGGGGGTGTGCAGGGCCTGGATATCGGTGCCCGCCACCGTGATCCGTTGCCCGTCCTCGAGTGCGAGGTGCTTCACGCCGGGATGGGTCATGTCCCACAGCACGTCGTCGGCGGGGTGCAGGTAGATGGGGGCGTCCAACTGCTGTGCGAGTTCGGGTGCGACGGTGACGTGGTCGTTGTGGCCGTGGGTGCACACGATCGCGACCACCCGGCGGCCGGCGACGGCGTCGACGATCGGTTGTGCGGTGTGGGCGGCATCGACGATCACGACCTCGTCGTCGTCACCGATCAGCCAGATGTTGTTGTCGACGTCCCAGGTTCCGCCGTCGAGTGCGAACGTGCCGGATGTGACGACCCGGTCGACGCGGAGGCTCACAGGACCACCACCGAGCGCAGCACCTCACCGCGGTGCATGGTCTCGAACGCCTGCTCGACGTCGCCGAGGCCGATGCGCTCGGTCACGAACTTCTCCAGCGGCAGCCGGCCCTGCCGGTACAGGTCGACGAGCATCGGGAAGTCCCGCTCGGGCAGGCAGTCGCCGTACCACGACGACTTCAAAGATCCACCGCGGGAGAAGAAGTCGACGAGCGGCATCTCGAGGGTCATGTCGGGGGTGGGGACGCCGACGAGGACGACGGTGCCCGCGAGGTCGCGGCCGTAGAACGCCTGCTTCCAGGTTTCCGGGCGTCCCACGGCATCGACGACGACGTCGGTGCCGAAGCCGTCGGTGAGGTCCTGGATCGCCTCGACGACGTCGTCGACCTGCGAGGCGTCGATGGTGTGGGTGGCGCCGAGTTCCCGGGCCCATTCGAGCTTCTTCGGGTCCCGGTCGATCGCGATGATCGTGCCGGCCCCGGCGAGCCGCGATCCCATGATCGCGGCATCGCCGACGCCGCCGCAGCCGATGACGGTGACCGAATCGCCGCGGGAGACGTTGCCGGTGTTCATGGCGGCACCCATGCCGGCCATGACACCGCAGCCGAGCAGTCCGACGACGGCCGGGTCGGCGGACGGGTCGACCTTGGTGCACTGTCCGGCGTGGACGAGGGTCTTGTCGGCGAACGCGCCGATACCCAGGGCCGGGGTCAGCTCGGTGCCGTCCTCGAGGGTCATCTTCTGGGTGGCGTTGAACGTGTCGAAGCAGTACTGGGGGCGACCGCGCTTGCAGGCCCGGCACTTTCCGCACACAGCACGCCAGTTGAGGACGACGAAGTCACCGACCTCGACGGTGTCGACACCCTCACCGACCGCCTCGACGACGCCGGCGGCCTCGTGCCCGAGGAGGAACGGGTACTCGTCGTTGATGCCGCCGTCGCGGTAGGTGAGATCGGTGTGGCAGACGCCGCACGCCGCGATCTTCACGACGGCCTCTCCCGGACCCGGATCGGGGATCGTGATGTTCACGAGCTCGACGGGGGCGCCCTTCGAGCGGGCGATGACGCCCCGGACCTGCTGCGGCATGGTGTCTCCATTCGTCGACGGTGATCGTGCGGCGCACCCGTACGCGGTACGCGTTCGGGTACGAGGCTAGTCGGCAGCGAACACGCGGGAGACACGACGACACCGCGAGCGGACGCACATGGCGCCCACCCGCGGTGCACGGTTCGAACTCGGTACCTACTTCAGCAGACCGTCCAGGGAGGACAGTGAACCGAACAGGGCACCGAAGTCGGCGTCCTCCGCGGAGCCGAGGCCGGACTGCTCGGTGGTCTCGCCACCGGTGCCGGGCTGCTCGGTGGTGTCACCGCCGCAGTCGGTCGACAGGGCGGCCGCGGTGAACTTGAAGGACTCGTTGACGACGACGTCGCCGTAGTTGTTGCTGTCATCATTTTTCTTGATGTGGATGACGATGTCGTTGTTGGAGTTGCTGTCGTCCGTGCCCCCGGTGCCGATCTGCCCCACGGGCGTGTTGCCTTCGCCGTTGTCGGGCTTCGGGTTCAGAATGTCGACGTAATTCTGGAGGATGTCGTCGAGTTCCTTCGAGGTCAGCCCGTCCTTGTTCCCGCCTTCCGGAACGCGGATGGTGGGACCGTCGGGTTTCGTGCCGCCGTCTACGCCGGGGTTCTCGGGGGTCGTGATCGGGGGCGTGCACGGGGCGGCCGGCGTGGTGGTGTCGGCGCCGGCGGGTGCGGTGAAGGCCAGCATGCCGGCCGCGACGGCGGCGGACACGGCGATTCCGGTGCGGAAGATCTTCGTGGACATGGGACTCCTGCTTTCTCGACCGAACGGTCGAAGCCTTGGTAGGGGAGATCGATCAGTGACCATGCAACACGACCCGCGGGTCGAATCGGTATCGAAACCGAAACTGTATCGATCAAGTAAAGAGATAAGGGTCGTACGGAATTTTAATGTGAAATCACTTGCGGCAGTGATGAATCAATACTGTCCATGTGATTATCCATCGGGTCGTTCGGCATGTTTCGTGCATCGTCGCAGGAAGCGACGACACCGCGGGCGGATGCGTGAAGCATCCACCCGCGGTGTGTGATTCGGCCGGGAGACGTTTCACCGGCCGGTCGGGTGTCAGTTCCCGAGCGATCCCGTCAACGATCCGAGCGACGGCAGCTCCGTCGACCCGGTGGCGCTGCCCGACGTGCCGCCCTCGACCGTCACGGTCGCATCGGTGGACAGCGACGGACGGTGGATGCCGTTGCCGACGTACCGCGCCGCCACCGTGTGGTCGCCGCCGCGGTCGAACGTGTAGGTGAACGTCGCCGTGCCGTCGACTACCGGCACCTCGCCCACCTGGATGTTGTCGACGAGGAACGCGACGTTGCCGTCCGCCGGCGCGGGAGTGACCGTCGCCGAGAACGTCACGGGCGTACCGGCATCCGCGGTCTCGGGGGCCGTGACCGCGGTCGCCGAGACGTCGCCGGTCTGCTCACCGACCGCGATCGTGGCCAGCGGGCCGCCGCCACGGTTCAGCGGCGCGGAATCTTCCTTTGCGTCCTTCGCGACGCACCGCGTCGGAGCCCATTGATCGCCACCGAACTTCGCGAGGGCAAGGAAGGTGTTGTAGTTGCCGTCGTCGCCCAGGTTCGCCGCCGTGCCGGCGGTACGCAGTTTCGGGGTGATCTCACCGCCCGCACCGGCTGTGACCGTGACATCGATCGCCGGCAGCTGGAACCACGTCGAGCCGTCGGCGCTGGGGGTGCCGTCGAGGTAGTTCTTCGTCTTCGCGGCGAAGATGCCGCCGGTACTCTTCTTGTCGGCCTTGGGGCTGTTGCCGATCACCTCGTTGTCGCCGGACAGTCGCAGGATCGTGCCGGCGTCGTCGACGTCACCGTTCTCATTTACCTGCAACACGTTTGCCGCAGTTCCGGTGAGCCCGATACCGGTGCCCGGAACCACCGTCGCGTCGACGAACGTGGCATTGTCCGGCAGTTGGTAGTCGACCTTCATCCGCGACACGTTGGTGGTGGTGGCTCCACTGTCCTTGTCCGGGTAGGACGACGGCGCCGGCTGGATCCGGTACGTGAACGTCTGGCCGGGATCGACACGATCCGGGGTGTCGACGGTGAACGCGTGCTGGGCCGGTTTGTGGACCGTGAGGAGCGCGTCCGCCCGGCACTGTGCGTTGAACGGCGTCGTGACCGTCGCGGCCGAGGCCGGGGCCGCCGACAGTACGATCCCGGCCGCGATACCGGTGGCGCACACCGGGGCGAGGTAACGCATGACAGGCCTGTCAGTCATGGTGTCTTCCTAAAGAATTCGAAGGGGGAGAGCCGGTCAGGAGCCGAAGGGGAGCTGTCCGAGGGAGCCGAACGACGGCAACTCGAGTGAACCGGTGTCGACGCCGGGAACACCGACGCTGACCGTGGCGGGCGCGGACGTCGACTCGTTGGCGGCGGTGTGGCCGCTGTAGCGGGCGGTGACCGTGAACTTGCCGGTCTGCGCGAAGGAATGCGTCGTCGACGCGAACCCGTTGACCACCGGGACGGGTGCCCCGATCGCGGTGTCGCCGACGTAGAACTGGATCGTGCCCCCGTACGGTGCCGGGGCGACGGTGGCCGTCAGCGTCACCGGGATCGCGGGTAGCGTGGCCGCCGGCGCGTTGACGGTGGTGACGGTGTCACCGGGCTGTGCCGGCGAAATATTCAGCGGCGCAGGATTGGACGTCGACGTCGCGAATCCGGTGCCGGTGAACACCGCGGTGATCGTGTGGTCACCGGCGTCGTCGAAGATGTGGGTGCCGGTCGCTTCGCCGTCGACGACGGGGACCGCGTCACCGATCGGTGTCTCGCCGGACCGGAACTGGACGGTGCCGTCCACCGGGATCTGCGCGGACACCGTCGCGGTGAACGTCACGGGCTGGCCGGCCTTGCCGGTGTTCGGGGCCAGCAGGGAGATGCTGGTGGCCAGGTCCTTGTGCTGCACCTCGATCGGGGTGGGCGCGGACTCGGAGGCCGCGTAGCCGAACGCGTTACCGAGGAACTTCGCCGTGACCGTGCGGGTTCCGGCGTGCAGGAACGTGGCCTTGATATTCGCGGTGCCGTCCGCCGACGACACCGTGTTCGCGGTCCCGAGTTCGACGTCGCCGTCGTAGAAGGTGACCTTGTTGCCCGACTTGTAGGGCAGGATCCCGCCGGACTGCAGCGACACCTTCGCCTTGAGGGTGGTTTGAACACCGGTCTCGATCGCATCGGTGTTCGGGAGGATCTCGACGACGGTGGCGACGTCCTGCTCGCTGGCGCCGATGCCGCCGTCGGCGCTGCTCGCCGCGGCGGTTCCGGGGATCTTGTTGATCGTTCCGCCACCGAGGTACTGGACGGTGACGGTGTGCGGTCCGGAGGTGGTGAACGTGTGCTTGAACGTGAACAGGCCGGTGGAGCCGGCCTTCTTCTGGTCGCCGACCGGTGCGCCGTCGACGACGAACTGGAACATGCCGCCGTTGACGCCCTTGTCGGCCTCGATGCCGAAGACCTGGGCCTTGATATCGAACTCGAGACCGGTCTTCACCTGGGTCGGCATCGTCAGATCGACCCGCGTCGCGAACTCGTCGGCGGCAGGTTCGTCGGCGAGCTGGATGGGTGACCCGTTGGGCGCCGCAGGGGCAGGTTCGGCGACGGCCTGACCGGTGAAGAACAGCATCGTGCCGGCCGTCGTGGCCGCGGTGGTGAGCGCGATCCGGCGCCATCGGTGTGTCATGGGTGAAACTCCTGAATTTCGAAGAGGGGGACGTCTCCGGAGCGGAGTAGAACGTGTTTCACCTAACACCGGTTCGCAAGCGGGCATACGAGAAATTTCAACTGTATCGATCAAGCGGCAATTTTGAACGGTCGTCCAGAAGGTTTGTGCGTGAAATCTGTTGCGGTGGAGAGTTGCTCGTGGGTGGTTCGCGGCGCTATGGAAAATATCAGGTCGGTCGGATTGTTTCCGGTGAACGACTCTCGCCGGGTAGGGTGCGGTCTTCGCGGGCGTCGACGGGCCCGGGCGTGAACCGGTCCCGCGTCGAATCACTGGACCGGTCCGTGGGGGCGGGGTCCGAGTCGGCGTTCGGCCGCCTGTCGCCTCTGCCGTCGTCGTCGAGCAGGCCCGCCAAAGGTGCTGCCGAACAGAATTGTTCGAGTCTGAACAGGCGTCCTGGGTGGTCCTGCGGCAGGTAGTGGTAGACGCCGAACGCGAGGATGGCGATGCAGGTGAAAGAGGCCAGAGTGCTCATATTGACGAGTCTGTCGGGTAAGTGGCCTTGAGATGAATGGCCAGAATGCGAATACTGGCCTGCATGATGATGCATGCCGTGAGTGCCCGCGCAGTCGGCCGCGATCTCGGCGGTTGGCGGGACGACGCCGGACGACGTCCCGCGTACCGCGCGCTGGCCGACGGAATCCGGTTGTTGGTCCACGACGGACGGATTCCACTCGGCGCAGCGTTGCCGGGGGAGCGGGAACTGGCTGCCGAACTGAACGTCAGTCGCACCACGGTCACCACCGCGTACTCGGTTCTGCGGGAGGACGGCTACCTGTCGAGTCGGCAGGGCTCGCGGAGCACGGTCGCGATGCCGGCGGCTGTCGGCAACGTTCGCGTCGCGGGTCCGCGGTATGCGGCCGGTGGCGATGTCGTCGACCTGAGCTATGCGGCGATGGCGGCTCCGGCGCACGAGGTTCGGGGTGCGTACGAGGCTGCACTGCAGGATCTTCCACCGTTCCTCGACACACACGGTATGGAGCCGCACGGCATCGGCGCGCTACGGGAAGTGATCGCTGCGCGCTACCGGGCGCGGGGACTCGAGACATCGGCCGCGCAGATCATGGTCACCTCCGGTGCGCAGCAGGCGATCCAGTTGCTGCTCGGGGCACTCACCGCGCCCGGCGATCGGGTCCTCGTCGACCATCCGACGTATCCCAATGCACTGGAAGCGATCCGACGTGCAGGCGGCCGCCCCGTACCGGTGCCGGTGCGCCCGGAAGGTGGGGCGTCGCACAGCTGGGATCTCGACGGGATCCGCAGCGCGGCACGGCAGACCGCGGCCCGGATGGCGTATCTCGTCCCGGACTTCCACAATCCGACCGGACTGTGCCTCGACGACACCGGCCGCGCGGAACTCGTCCGGATCGCCCGCGACACTCGGATGGCGCTCGTCGTCGACGAGACGATGGTCGACGTGTGGCTCGACGCTCCGCCCCCGCCGCCGGTCGCGTCGTACCTGCGTGGCGGTGGCGCGGACGTCGTCACGATCGGGTCGATGTCCAAGTCGCACTGGGGTGGACTACGGGTCGGCTGGATTCGGGCCGCACCGGAGCTGATCACACGTTTGATCGGAGCCCGGTCCGCGAACGATCTCGGCACACCCGTGATGGACCAGCTCGCCGCCGTGCACCTGGCGGGGCTCGGGGACACCCCGGTCGCGGAACGGCGGGAGACCCTGCGGGTGCAGCGGTCGGTGCTGCTCGACGAGTTGTCGGCGCGGCTACCGGACTGGGTGCCCACGGTGGGCGCCGGCGGGATGTCGTTGTGGCTGAGGATGCCGGCACCGGTGTCGACGGCGCTTGCGGCGACGGCCCCGAGTCACGGTGTGGTGCTCGCAGCCGGCCCCCGGTTCGGGGTGGAGGGCGCATTCGAACGCTTCGTCCGGCTGCCGTACGCGCGGCCCGCCGACGAACTGCGTCGCGCCGTCGCGGGAATCGCGTCCGCCTACGACGCGCTCGGTGTCACCCGTGAACCCGCGGAACCGGCGCTCGTGGTGTAGGCGGCTGCGCCGCTTGTGCGCCTTTTTGGTAGTAGCAGCTACCAAAAAGGCGCACAGGTGTCAGCGCCAGAGGGTGTCGATGTCCGTCGCGACCCGGGCCGGGGGTTCCGGTGTGCGGGTGGGGGTGCGGGAGAAGCGGGGCGCCGGGAAGTGCTGGGTGACGCCGTCGATCTCGACGAGCGCGCCGCGGGCGGCGATGTGCGGGTCCTGCGGGGCCTCGGCGAACGTGAGGACGGGTGTGGTGCAGGCGTCGGTGCCGTCGAAGATCTTGGTCCACTCGTCGCGGGTCTTGGTCAGGAACCGGTCGGTGAGGGCCTGCCGCAGTTCGTCCCAGCGGGACGCGTCGTGCTGGTTCGGTAGTGCGGACGGATCCAACTCGAGCAGACGCAGCAGTTCGGCGTAGAACTGTGGTTCGATCGCGCCGACAGCCATGTACTTGCCGTCGGAGGTCTCGTAGGTGTCGTAGTAGGGGGCGCCGCCGTCGAGCATGTTGACGCCGCGCTCGTCGTTCCACATGCCGGCGCCGCGGAAGCTCCACATCATGTGCGACAGGGCGAGGGTGCCGTCGATCATGGCGGCGTCGACGACCTGCCCCTGCCCCGACGTCTGTCGTTCGACGAGGGCGGCGAGGATGCCGAAGATCAGGAACATGGAGCCACCGCCGAAGTCGCCCACCATGTTCAGGGGCGGGACGGGACGTTCGCCGCGACGGCCGATGGCGTGCAGGACACCGGTCAGGGAGATGTAGTTGATGTCGTGGCCGGCGGACTGTGCGAGCGGGCCCTCCTGGCCCCAGCCGGTCATCCGCCCGTAGACCAGGCGCGGGTTGCGCTCGAGGGCCACGTCGGGACCCAGACCCATGCGTTCGGTGACGCCGGGCCGGAAGCCCTCGACGAGGACATCGGCACGCTCGATCAGGCCGAGGACCTTCTCGATGTCGGCGGGATCCTTGAGGTTCGCCTCGACGACCCGCCGGTTGCGCTGCGTCTGGCTGGCACGTTTGCCCTCGGTGGGCAGCTGCCCGGCCCGCTGGATGCACACGACGTCCGCGCCGAGGTCGGCGAGCAGCAGCGCTGCGTGCGGACCTGGGCCGATCCCGGACAGTTCGACGACGCGGATCCCGGTCAGTGGGCCCTTGCGCTCGGCACCTGCAGTTGTCACGTCACACCTCTTTCTGGATGGAACAGCCGATTCGTGTGACGGTAACCCGTCCGAATGCTCCGGTGTGGTCCGGGTCACCGTGTTTCGTCCTCTTGTTCGTGGTGCGGTTCGCGGGCACAGTGGACGGCATGGCCTTCCCGGAAGCTCTCGTCGCGTTCGTGGCCAGTACCGATCTGGACGTGTCGTCGATGTTCTACGTCGACACCCTCGGTCTGGCCGTCACGGAGCGGACACCGTTCGCGCTCGTCGTCGACGGTGGCGGCACCGAACTGCGGATCACGCTGGTGCAGTCCAAGGTCGACACCGGCTACACGGTCCTCGGCTGGCGCACCGCGGATCTCGCGGCGAGCGTCGAGGAACTGCGCGGCAAGGGCGTCGAGTTCCTGCGCTACCAGGGCATGGATCAGGACGAGCACGACGCGTGGACGGCGCCCGACGGTACCCGCGTCGCCTGGTTCCGGGATCCGCACGGCAACGTGCTCTCGCTCCATCAGCCACACCGGTGACGTGACGGACGCAGGATGCGTCGACGCCGCCGGGGCGCGGCTGCACTACGAGACGACCGGGGCGGGGGAGCCTCTGATCCTGTTGCACGGCAACAGCGAGAACCTCGGCTACTTCGCGGACCAGACCCCGGTGTTCGCGCAGCACTACCGGGTGATCGCACTCGACACCCGCGCCCACGGACGCTCCACCCGTGGTGACGGGCCGCTGGATTTCCCGCGGTTCGCCGACGACGTGTGCGCCGTCCTCGACGCGCTCGGTATCGAAAGTGCGCACGTCCTGGGGTACAGCGACGGTGGCAATACGGCGCTCACCCTCGCGCTGCACCGGCCGGAGCGGGTGCGCTCCCTGATCGTCAACGGGGCCAACCTCGATCCGCGGGGACTGGGCTGGAAGTTCCGGACGCTCGTCACCGGAGCCTGGGCGGTGTCGGCGGTCGTCGCACCACTGTCGCCGGTGCTCGCCCGTAAACGGGAACTGTTGGGGCTCATGGCCCGGCACCCGCACATCCCGGCCGCCGCACTGGCGGCGATCACCGCGCCGACGCTCGTGGTCGTCGGCGAGCACGAGGAGATTCCACGACGGCACACCGAACTGATCACGGGTGCGATCCCCGGCGCGCAGTTGGTGACGATCCCCGACGCCGGGCACGCGTGCGCCGCGCAGCGCCCCGACGCGTTCAACGCGGCCGTGCTCGCGTTCCTGTCCCGGATCTAGAACAGCTGACCGGCGGCGAACCCGGCCAGCAGCACCGCGAACGCCCCGATCTCCCCGATCACGAGTGCGATCATCGACACACGCAGCCCGGTGTCCGGATGCTCGAACTGGTTGGTGGTGTCCCGCCGGGCGCCGTGCACGATGTAGCTGCCGATGGCCGCGACGAAGAAGAACACCAGGACACCCGCGCACGCCGCGTTCACCGCCGTCGGCCAGTCGCTCAGCTCCACGAACACCGAAACGAGCAGTGTCGCAAACGAGTACAGGAGCGCCGACCGGTGCGCGATGTCCACGTACGGGTGCGCCAGATGGTTCGGAGACGTCCGCATGCCGTGGTACTTCCACACCCCGAGCACCAGGGCGAGCAGGAAGATCAGGCCGGCGGCGAGCAGTGTCAGGCGAGTGTCGATTCCCAGGTCCATCGCGACAGTATGACCACCGTCTTGCGCATATAGTCCCAGCCATGCGCCGAGACACCCCCGCTGACGCCCCCACCCGGATCGGTACCCCGCTGAGCCCGAACGCCACCCGCGTGATGCTGCTCGGCTCCGGTGAACTGGGCAAGGAGGTGATCATCGCGCTGCAACGGCTCGGCGTCGAGGTGATCGCCGTCGACCGTTACGCCGACGCCCCCGGCCATCAGGTCGCGCACCGCGCCCACACCGTCGACATGGGTGATCCGGCGGAACTGCTGCGGATCATCGAGGCCGAGCGGCCGCACCTGGTGGTCCCCGAGATCGAGGCCATCGCCACCGACGCGCTCGTCGAAGCCGAGGCGCGCGGACTGACCGTCGTCATCCCCACCGCCCGCGCCACCCAGCTGACGATGAACCGGGAAGGCATCCGCCGGCTCGCCGCCGAGGACCTGGGCCTGCCCACATCGCCGTACGCGTTCGCCGACTCCCTCGACGACGTCCGGGCCGCCGCCGAACGCATCGGGTTCCCGTGCGTGATCAAGCCGGTCATGTCGTCGTCCGGCAAGGGCCAGTCCGTCGCCCGCAGCGCCGACGACCTCGAAAAGTCCTGGGAATACGCGCTTTCCGGTGGACGCCTCAACCTCGGACGCGTCATCGTCGAGGGATTCGTCGACTTCGACTACGAGATCACCCAGCTCACCGTCCGCGCCACCGACGGCACCCACTTCTGCGAACCCATCGGACACCTGCAGGACGCCGGCGACTACATCGAATCGTGGCAGCCGCAGCCCATGAGCGCCGCCGCCCTCGCCGCCGCCCGCGACGTCTCCGAGAAGGTCACCACCGCCCTCGGTGGTCGCGGCATCTTCGGCGTCGAACTGTTCGTCAAGGGCGACGACGTCTACTTCTCCGAGGTCAGCCCCCGCCCGCACGACACCGGCCTGGTGACGCTGCGCTCGCAGCGCTACTCGGAGTTCGAGCTGCACGCCCGCGCCATCCTCGGCCTGCCCGTCGACACCACCCTCGCCGCACCCGGCGCGTCCGCCGTCGTCTACGGAGGCGTCGACGCGGTCGGCGTCGCCTACGAGGGCGTCGCCGACGCGCTCGCCGTCCCCGACACCGACCTGCGCCTGTTCGGCAAGCCCGAGGCGTTCCCCCGCCGCCGCATGGGCGTCGCCGTCTCCACCGGACCGGACGTCGACACCGCCCGAGCCCGGGCCCGGGAGGCCGCGTCGAAGGTGCGGGTCGTCAGCGGGTAGTCGTCACCGGCAGGTCAGGCCGGGCAGCGGTACCACTCGCGGGCGTTCGTGCACAGCACCGCCTCGAGATCGTCCCCGACCGCGTCGGCGATGACGTCGACGTCCGCAGCCTCGAACGCGCGACGCGCCCGCGTCCCCGGCAGATCCGTGCCGAACATCAGAGCCTTCGGGTTCACGGCATGGATCTGCCGGATCACGTCACCGACATCGTCGATGCTGGTGCGGCCGAACCCCGTCGCCTTCACCTTCGCACCCCGATCCACCAGATTCAGCAGATACCGCAGCCCCCGCGTCGACATACCCAGATGGTCGACACTCACCGACGGCAACTTCGCGAACACCGGCTCGAGCGACAACAACAGCGTCGCATCCACATAGAACTCGGCATGCCAGCCCGCCAGGTCGTACGCCCGCAACGCCTGCCGCGTCAGGATCTGCACATCGGTGGCACTGCGCCGCAGATTGAACCGCACCCCGCGCACCCCCGCCCGATCCAACTCCAGAATGTCCTCGTCCGTCGTATCCGGATCCAGATGCGTCACCCCCACCCAGCCGTCGCCGAGCTCCCGCAACGCCGCCAGCAACTGCGGCCGTCCGAGCGCACCCTGATACGACGCCGTCACCACCGCCCCACCGTCCACCCCGAAGCCCGCCATCCGGGCCCGGTAGTCCCCGATCGTGAACGGATCGGGCAGATACCCGTTGTTCTCCACCAGCGGGAACTTCGGGTCGATGATGTGCACGTGCGCGTCAAACACACGTTCATCATGCCCCCGCCCTACAGCTGAAGGGTCCCTTCATGCGCCTGAGGCGAACGAAGGGACCCTTCAGCTGTTTCGGGGGCACGGCCCCCACAGGGTGTTCCGGGCCGGGTCAGGCCTTGTGCGGCTCGCTGGCGCGGAGCATGTCTTCGCGTTCGACGACCTTGATGCGTTCGCGGCCTTCGGGTTCGCCGAGGGAGCGTTCGTGGGCGTCGAGGCGGTACCAGCCTTGCCAGGTGGTGAAGGGGATGCCCTTGTCTTCGAGGAACGCGAGGATGGCGTCCGGGCCGGGGTCGGTGGCGCCGGCGAAGGTGGGGGCGTCTTCGAGGAGGCAGGCGATGGTTTCGTTGGCGTCGCCCTTGGTGTGGCCGATGAGGCCGACGGGGCCGCGTTTGATCCAGCCGGTGACGTAGGTGCCCGGGATGTGCGTTCCCGCTTCGTCCAGGACGCGGCCCGCCTCGTTGGGGACGGTGCCGGCCTGCTCGTCGAACGGGAGCTGGGCGATGTTCTGGGACAGGTAGCCGACGGCGCGGTAGACGGCGGTGACGTCCCAGTCCTTGAACGTGCCGGTGCCGCGAACGTTGCCGGTGCCGTCCAGTTCGGTGCGTTCGGTGCGCAGGCCGACGACCTTGCCGTCCTCGCCGAGCACCTCGTGGGGGGACTCGAAGAAGTGCAGGAACAGCTTGTGGGGGCGGTCGCCCTGGTCGCGGATGGCCCAGTCCTGCAGGGTGTTGGCGACCATGTCGACCTGCTTGGAGCTGCGGCGGGCGGCCTCGGAGCCCTCGTCGTAGTCGATGTCCTCGGGGTCGACGATGACCTCGATGGTGGGGGAGTGGTCGAGTTCGCGCAGCTCGAGCGGCGTGAACTTGGCCTGGGCGGGGCCGCGGCGCCCGAACACGTGGACCTCGACGGCCTTGTTGTTCTTGAGGCCCTCGTACACGTTGGCGGGGATCTCGGTGGGCAGCAGTTCGTCACCGGTCTTGGCGAGGACGCGCGCGATGTCGAGGGCGACGTTGCCGACACCGAGCACGGCAACCTTCTCGGCGTCGAGCGGCCACGTGCGCGGCACGTCCGGGTGGCCGTCGTACCAGGACACGAAGTCGGCGGCGCCGTGGCTGCCGTCGAGGTCGATGCCGGGGATGCCCAGGGTGCGGTCGGCGTTGGCGCCGGTGGAGAAGATGACCGCGTCGTAGAAGCGGCGCAGGTCCTCGAGGGTGATGTCGGTGCCGTAGTCGATGTTGCCGAGGAGTCGGACGGCATCCTTGTCGAGCACCTTGTGCAGGGCGGTGATGATGCCCTTGATGCGCGGATGGTCGGGGGCGACGCCGTACCGGATCAGGCCGAACGGGGCCGGCATCCGCTCGAACAGGTCGATGCTCACCTCGGTGTCGGACTTCATGAGCGCATCGGCAGCGTAGATGCCGGCAGGGCCGGCGCCGACGATGGCGACGCGCAGGGGACGAGTCTGGTCAGTCATCTGAGGCGATCTACCTTTTCGATCGGGCGGACAAACGTGCGTGTGGGACGGTGGATCCGGCCCGGATTTCTCCGACTCGGCCGCGGCCACGTCTTCATGCTAGAACCCGAGCAGCGACTGCACCCCATGCTCCCGGTGCGGCGGTCGCCCGGGTGTCGCGTTTCACCCCCGTTGCCCACAAATGAGATTTGTGGCCGGAGGCAATCGGGACCCGGTCTGCCCCGGCACCGCTGCGCACGGGAAACTCGCAGGTATGACCGATCAGCCCGAGCCCTCCGAGGACCCGTCGCGGACCACGGCCAAGCCGTTCCTTCTCGCAGTGTCAATAGTCGCGATCGTGATGATCGGAATTGTCCTGTCGTCGATCTTCTCCCCGGCCGACGAGAACCGCTCCGAGACCGACCGGCTCACCGCGTCCGCCTCCGATTTCGTGCGCGCCCACAACAACGACGACGCCGAAGCGACCGACCGCATGGTGTGCGAGGGCTTCGCCGCGGACCGCTCCCCGATCGCCGGCCGCGACGGGGAGATCCGGGTCGACGAGCTGACGAACGCCCGCGTCATGGGCGACGAGGCGACCGCCGACGTGCGGATCGACGCGAACGACGGCAAGGGTGCGACCACGTCGACGTGGCAGTTCGTCCGCGGCGACGACCGCTGGCTGGTCTGCACCTGACCGCGACCTGACCGCGGCCGTCCACGTGCCTGTCCACGTGCACTGTCCGATTCGGGCGTGTGGAAAGCTGAGCCGGTGAGCTACGCAGGTGACATGACGCCGCAGCAAGCCTGGGAGCTGCTGCGGGACAATCCGGAAGCCGTGCTCGTCGATGTGCGTACCGATGCGGAATGGCGATACGTCGGTGTGCCCGACACGTCGTCGATCGACCGTCGGACCGTGCTCGTCGAATGGGTGCGCTACCCCACGGGGGCCCGCAACACATCCTTCGTCGACCAACTGGTCGGCGCAGGGATCGTGGCAGACGGCGCGCACCCCGTCGTCTTCCTGTGTCGCTCCGGCCAGCGGTCCATCGCCGCGGCCGAGGCCGCCACCGCCGCCGGGATCGGGCCGTCGTACAACGTGCTCGACGGCTTCGAGGGTGGACTCGATACGAACGGACATCGCGGCGTCGCCGGCTGGCGCGCCCTCGGACTCCCGTGGAGGCAATCGTGAGCGCCATCCCGCAGGGCGGAGCCTTCCGCAAGACCCTGCCCGACACCGTCCGCCCGGCCACCCTCGGTGTCCGTGCCGGCATCCTGCGGTCCGGTTTCGAGGAGACGTCGGAGGCGATCTTCCTCAACTCGGGGTTCGTGTACGAGTCCGCGGAGGCCGCCGAACAGGCGTTCACCGGCGAGGTCGACCACTTCGTCTACTCCCGCTACGGCAACCCGACCGTCACGATGTTCGAGGAACGCCTGCGGGCGCTCGACGGTGCGGAGGCCTGCTACGCGACCGCGTCCGGCATGTCCGCGGTGTTCACGGCGCTCGCCGCGCTCCTCGGCAAGGGCGACCGCCTCGTCGCGGCCCGCAGCCTGTTCGGCTCGTGCTTCGTGGTGTGCAACGAGATCCTGCCCCGCTGGGGTGTGGAGACCGTGCTCGTCGACGGTGAGGACCTCGACCAGTGGGAGCAGGCGCTGTCGGTGCCGACCACGGCCGTGTTCTTCGAGACCCCGTCGAACCCGATGCAGACCCTCGTCGACGTGCGCCGCGTGTCGGAGATGGCGCACGCCGCCGGCGCGACCGTCGTCCTCGACAACGTGTTCGCGACGCCGCTGCTGCAGCGCAGCCTCGACCTCGGCGCCGACGTCGTCGTGTACTCGGGCACCAAGCACATCGACGGTCAGGGCCGGGTCCTCGGCGGCGCGATCCTGGGCACCAAGGAGTTCATCGACGGCCCGGTCAAGAACCTGATCCGGCACACCGGCCCGTCGCTGAGCCCGTTCAACGCGCACACCCTGCTCAAGGGCCTCGAGACGATGGCGCTGCGGGTGGAGCGGTCGGTCGACACGGCGCTGCGGATCGCCCGGTTCCTCGAAGCGGATCCGGCCGTGAGCTGGGTCAAGTACCCGTACCTCGAGTCGCACCCGCAGTACGAGCTGGCGCGCTCGCAGATGAGCGGCGGCGGCACCGTCATCACGTTCGAACTTGCGGCGGCCGACGGTGAGGGCAAGCAGCGCGCGTTCGAGTTGCTGAACAAGCTGCGGATCGTCGACATCTCGAACAACCTGGGCGACGCCAAGACCCTCATCACGCATCCGGCCACCACCACGCACCGCGCGATGGGGCCGGAGGGGCGGGCCGCGATCGGGCTGTCCGACGGTGTCGTCCGGCTGTCGGTGGGTCTCGAGGATCCCGAGGACCTGCTCGAGGACATCGCGCAGGCCCTGCGCTGACGTCGAGGTAACCGGCTGTGGCACAGAAGTTTTCACGTCTGCGATGGACGGCGGTCGCGGGTGCGGCCGCCGTCGTGGCCCTCCTCGCCGGCTGCTCGTCGGCCCCGACCGGCGACGGACAGTCCGCCGTCACCGAGCGGCCCGACGCGATCGTCTCACTCAGCCCGTCGCTGACCGAGACGCTGTGGGCCGTCGGCGCCGGCGACCAGGTCGTCGCCGTCGACGCGCTGTCCGACTATCCGGCGGGTGTCCCCACCACCGACCTGTCCGGGTTCTCCCCGAACGTCGAGGCGGTGCTCGGGTACAGCCCCGACCTGGTGGTCGCGTCCGACGACATCGGCGGCCTGGTCTCCGGCCTGAAAGCGGCCGGGGTGCCGACGCTGCTGCTGCCGGCCGCGAAGAACGTCGACGACGTGTACGCACAGATCGAGCAGGTCGGTGTCGCCACCGGGCACACCGACGAAGCGAACGCTCTCGCCGACCGCATGCGCGGCGAGATCGACGCCGCCGTCACGTCCGTCCCGGCCCGGGAGCATCCGCTGCGGTACTTCCACGAGGTCGACGACACCCTGTACACGATCACCGGGAACACGTTCCTCGGCGAGATCTACGGTCTGTTCGGACTCGAGAGCATCGCCGACGGATCCGCCGACACCTACCCGCAACTGTCCGCGGAATTCGTGGTGGCCGCGAACCCGGACCTGATCTTCCTCGCCGACGGCGAGTACGGCGTCACCACGGCCACCGTTGCGGCCCGGCCCGGCTGGTCCGGCATCCGCGCGGTCGAAGACGGCCAGGTGCACGTCCTCGACGCGGACCCGGCGAGCCGCTGGGGTCCACGTGTGGTGGACCTGGTCCGCGACATCGGCGCCGTCGTCGCGGCGCAACCCGCCCCGGCCCGGTGAGCCGGACGTGACGACCACCCGGCGGGCCGTCGTCGTCGGCGCCGCCGCGCTCCTGCTACTGGCGGCCCTGGCCGTCGGGATCACCGTCGGCCCGGCCGGGTTGACGGCCCGCGGGGTGTTCCTCGATCTCCTGGACGCCGTGCCCGGCATCGACGTCGACTCGGGGCTCACGTCTCAGCAGCACGCGATCCTGTGGCAGATCCGGCTGCCGCGGGTGGTGCTCGGCGCGGTGGTCGGAGCGATGCTCGCGCTCGCCGGCGCCGCCTACCAGGGGGTGTTCCGCAACCCGCTCGCCGACCCGTTCCTGCTCGGCGTCTCGAGCGGCGCCGGACTCGGCGCGACCGCGGCGATCGTGTCCGGGCTGGCACTGGGCACGTTCGGGATTCCGGCGGCCGCGTTCGTCGGCGGTGTGCTCGCGGTGACCGTCACCTACCTGCTCGGCCGCGGTGTCGGTGGTGCCCGCAGCGAGGTGGTGATCATCCTCGCCGGTGTCGCGGTCGCCGCGTTCGCGAACGCCGCCCAGACGTTCCTGCAGCAACGGCACGACGACACCCTGCGGCAGGTGTACAACTGGCTCCTCGGCCGGCTCGCCACCGACGGCTGGACGCAGGTCGTGATGGTGCTGCCGTACGTGCTGGTCGCGACCGTCGTGATCGCCCTGCACCGCCGGGTCCTCGACGTGATGGCGGTCGGGGACACCGAGGCGGCGTCCCTCGGCGTGCACCCCACCCGGGTGCGGCTGACGCTGGTGGCGGCCGCAACCCTCGGCACCGCCGCGGTGGTGTCGGTCAGCGGGCTCATCGGGTTCGTGGGCATCGTGGTGCCGCACGCGATCCGGCTCGTCGTCGGCCCCGGGCACCGGCTGCTGCTGCCGCTGTCCCTGCTGCTCGGTGCCGCGTTCCTGGTGTCCGCCGACGTCCTCGCCCGCACCCTGACCGCGCCCGCGGAACTGCCGATCGGGGTGGTCACCGCCGCGATCGGTGCCCCGTTCTTCCTGCTGGTGCTGCGCAGAGCCCGGACGGCATCGTGATCACCACCGCGGGGCGGTGCATCGTCACAGCCGCGGGCCTGCACGTCGACAGGGGGCGCGCCGTCGTCCTGGACGGTGTCGACCTCACGGTGACGCCGGGGGAGTGGGTGGCGGTCGTCGGACCCAACGGGGCCGGCAAGACCACCCTGCTGCACGCCCTCGCCGGTCTGGTGCCGGCGACCGGGACGGTCACCGTCGACGGCCGCGATCCGGCCCGCACACCGCGCCGGATCATGGCCCGGTCGGTGGCGTTGATGGCGCAGCGGCCGATCGTCCCCGACGGGGTGGGCGTGCGGGAACTGATCCTGCTCGGCCGCACCCCGCACGTGCCGCGGTTCGGCACCGAGACCGCCACCGACCTGGCGATCGTCGACGACCTGCTCGACCGGCTCGACCTGCGGGAGTTGGCGTCCCGGCCGGCCACCGCCCTGTCCGGTGGCGAGCTGCAGCGGGTGGTGCTGGCCCGGGCCCTCGCCCAGCAGCCGCGGGTCCTGCTGCTCGACGAACCGACCAGCGCCCTCGACATCGGCCACCAGCAGCAGGTTCTGGACCTGGTGCGGTCGCTGCAGGCGTCCGACGGATTGACGGTGGTCGCGGCGATGCACGACCTCACCCTCGCCGGCCAGTACGGACGCCGGATCGTGATGCTCTCAGGCGGCGGTGTCGTCGCGGACGGCACGCCGGCCGAGGTGCTCACCGCGGACCGGATCGGCGCCGTGTACGGGGCGCGGGTGGAGGTCCTCGACCGGCCGGGCGGCCCGGTGGTGCTGCCGGTCGCGGGCCTCTGATGGAGGTCGTACTGCTCGGCACCGGCGCCGCCGACGGCTGGCCCAACCCGTTCTGCGACTGCGACTCGTGCCGGATCATGCTGGCGCGCGGGCAGATCCGCGCCCAGACCGCGGCCCTCGTCGACGACGTCCTGCTCCTCGACTGCGGCCACGAGGCGCCCCGATCCGCGCTGCGGGCCGGACGATCCCTGTCCGGGGTGCGGCACCTGCTGCTCACCCACGCCCACCCCGACCATGTCGGGCCGATGGCGCTGCTGATGCGGTCGTGGGTGACCGGCGCGCCACTGGACGTGATCGGCCCGTCGGAGGCGCTCGATCTGTGCCGGGACTGGGTCGGTCCCGATGGTCCGGTCCGCTGGATTCCCGTCGCGCCCGGTGACGTCGTCGACCGGGGCGGGTACCGGGTGCGGGTTCTGGGTGCCGCGCATCGCGTGCAGCGCGACGGGGACTGCGTGCTGTACGAGGTGTCCGACCGGGCCGGACGGAAACTGTTGTGGGCCACGGACACCGGCCCTTTCCTGTCGAACGCCCTCGAACAGGTGCGCGGCGCCGGATACGACACGGTGTTCCTCGAGGAGACCTTCGGGGATCTGCTCGACCACGCACCCGACCACCTCGACCTGCACACGTTCGGGCAGGCCCTCGCGGCGCTCCGGGACGTCGGTGCCGTCACCGACCGCACCGACGTGATCGCCGTGCATCTCGGCCACCACAATCCCGTCGACCTGCCGGACCGGTTGCGGCCGTGCGGCGCCCGCGTCGTCGACGACGGCACCGTGGTGATGTGCGGAGATCAGCCGAACGGGTCGGAGGTGCGCCCCACCAGGTCGGCGACCGACTCGAGCACCAGCGTCGGGCGGTAGGGGAACGCCTCGACGGTGGCACGGGTGGAGATGCCGGTGAGTACCAGGATCGTCTGCAGTCCGGCCTCGAGACCGGACACGACGTCGGTGTCCATCCGATCCCCGATCATGAGCGTCGTCTCCGAGTGCGCGCCGATCGCGCGCAGTGCCGACCGCATCATCAGCGGATTCGGTTTGCCCACGTAGTACGGCTCCCGGCCGGTGGCGCGGGTGATGAGGGCGGCGATCGCCCCGGTCGCCGGCAGCGATCCCTCCCGCGACGGTCCGGTGGCGTCCGGGTTGGTGGCGATGAACCGGGCGCCGCGTTCGACGAGCCGGATCGCGGTGGTGATCGCCTCGAACGAGTACGTGCGGGTCTCCCCGAGCACGACGTAGTCGGGGTCGCTGTCGGTGAGGACGTAGCCGATCTCGTGCAGTGCGGTGGTGAGCCCGGATTCGCCCACCACGTAGGCGCTTCCGCCCGGACGTTGATTCTTCAGGAACGTCGCCGTCGCCAGCGCCGACGTCCAGATCGACTCCTCGGGGATGTCGAGTCCGCTGCGCAGCAACCGGGCCCGCAGGTCCCGGGGTGTGCGGATCGAGTTGTTGGTCAGCACGACGAACGGTGTTGCCGCGTCCTGCAATTCGGCCAGGAAGGTGTCGGCGCCGGGAACGATGTGTTCCTCGCGGACGAGAACCCCGTCCATGTCCATGAGGTAGGTCCAGCTGCCACTCACCGTCACGCTCCGATCGCCGGGCCGATCACGGCCCACGAATCCCGCATCTCCGCCTCGAACACACCCCACGTGTGCCCGCCGACGTCGCGGTACACGACGGTCGCGGGAATGCCGAGCGACCGCAGCCGGGTGTCCATCATGCGGGTGCAGTTGTCGGTGACGGCCTCAACCACTCCGCCGCCGATGGCCTGCGGCAGCGCCCACCTCGGGTCGAGCTGGTCGATCGCGCCGGGCACCCCGGACGCCGCGGACAGATACAACGCCTTGCCGCGCAGGCCTTCCGCCTGCACCAGCGGGTCGTGCTGCACCCACAGCGGGCCGCCGCCGGGACCCCACATGTTGTTCACGTTGCCGCCGCCGCGCAACTCCACCATCGACCGCACCATCGCCTGCCCGCCCGGACTGCTCGTGCCCGCGCAGCCGCTGTACGACCCGACGGCCCGGTACACGTCGGGCGCCTGGATCGCGAGGTCGAGGACCGGGCCGGCCGCCATCGACACCCCGCCGATCGCGTTGACACCCGTCGTCCCGAACATACGATCGATCACCGGCGGCAGTTCCCGGGTGAGGAACGTCTGCCACTGGTTGCGGCCCAGCACCGGGTCGTCGGCGACCCAGTCGGTGTACATCGAGAACGCGCCGCCGACCGGCAGCACCACGTTGACGTGCTTGTCGGCGAAGAACTGGGTGACGTTCGTGTTGTTGAACCACGAGACGCCGTCCTCGCCGCCGGTGATGCCGGTGAGCAGATAGAACGTGGGTGCCGGTCCGCCGCCGGCCGGATGGATGACGTCGCTCGTGACGACGCGGCCCATCGACGGCGAGAACACCGACACCCGCGTCACCCGATCGCTCACCACCGTGGTGCCCGTGACGGACCCGACGGGTGACGGCGCCGCCTGCGCGGTGGCCGTACCACCGGGTGTTGCGAGCACGAGTATTCCGACCATCGCGAGAATCGCACCGAAGCGTCTCATCGCGCACCTCCCGCCGAATCGGCGTGAATTGCATTAGGGCTGAATGATGTTCGCCTCAGCATAGAGGTCGAGCGGGAGCGTGCGGTGGCGATCGCGGACACGACCGGGATCGAATATCGACATTCGTGCCCGCAGAGTCTTGGATGTCGGTATGGACGGCAACCGAACTCCCGACCCGGTGCGGGTGATCGCCGGATTCGTCGCGCTCGTCGGTGACAGCGCCCGGTCCGCCGCGAGCACCGCACTCGATGCCGCGTCCCGACTGCCGGTGGTCGGGGACGGGATCGCCGCGCTCGAGACCCGCGGTGACACCGCGGTCCGAGCCGCGGCAACGACCGTCGACGCCGTCCTGCGGGTCGTGTTGCGCAAGGTGGTGGCCGTCGCACTCACCGAGGTGGACCTCACGGCCGTCGTCCGCGACCACGTCGATCTGGACGCGATCGTCGAGGGTGTCGACCTGACACGGATCGTGGACCGGATCGACATCGACGGGATCGTCGCCACCGTCGACATCGACCGCATCGTCGACCGGGTGGACGTCGACGACATCGCTGCGAAGGTCGACATCGCCCCGATCCTGGACCGCGTGGACGTGGATGCGATCGCCGACGGTGTCGATCTGCAGCGGATCATCGCGCGTATCGACCTGGTCGGATTGTCGAATCAGGTGATCGACGGTGTCGATCTGCAGCGGATCATCCGCGAATCCACCAGCACCATGTCCACCGAGGCGGTGCGGGGCGCGCGGGCGCAGGGTATGGCCGCCGACGACGCCGTCTCCGGGTTCGTCGGACGCCTGTTCGGCCGCGACGGCGGCGCCGAGTGAGCACTCCCGCGAGGTCCGACCCCGAACACCGGCCGGCCGGCATCGTCACCCGAGGGATCGCGGCCCTGATCGACATCGGGGTGGTGTTGTTTCTGATGGGGGTGATCTACGTGGGGCTCACGTTCACCCGATTGTTGTTCTCGCCGCAGGAGTTCCGATTCCCGCAGGCCCAGTTCCTGCTGTCGGCCACCACGTTCGTCGTCCTGTCCGTCGCCTACCTGACGGTGTGCTGGACGACGAACGGTCGCACGATCGGGGCCGTCGCGATGGGACTGCGGCTGGTCGGTCGGAGCGGGCGGCTGGTGCGATGGCCGCGGTGCGCGGCCCGCGCCGTGCTGTGCGTGCTGTGCGGTTTCGGGCTGGCCTGGGTGGCCGTCGACCCGCGTCGGCGGTCCCTGCAGGACATCGCACTGCGGACGTCCGTCGTCTACGACTGGAAACCGGACCCGCATCTGGCGACCGACCACGAGTGAGACGCGACCCACATCCGGGTCCCGGCGGCGGGCATACTCGAACCAATCGAATCGGGTAGACGATCGGAGAACCGGTGGCACAGGCACTGAAGTTGGGGTTGAAGGCGTCCGCGGAGCAGTTCGGTCCGCGTGATCTGGTCGAGCTGGGGGTGATGGCCGAGGAACACGGCCTCGACAGCGTCACCGTCAGTGACCATTTCCAGCCGTGGCGGCACAACGGAGGGCACGCCCCGTTCTCGATCGCGTGGATGACGGCGGTCGGGGAACGCACCCGGCGGCTGCAACTCGGCACGTCGGTGATGACGCCGACGTTCCGCTACAACCCGGCGGTCGTGGCGCAGGCGTTCGCGACGATGGGCTGCCTGTACCCGGGACGCGTCATGCTCGGTGTCGGCACCGGCGAGGCGCTCAACGAGATCGCGACCGGCTTCCAGGGCGAGTGGCCCGAGTTCAAGGAGCGGTTCGCGCGGCTGCGGGAGTCGGTGCAGCTGATGCGCGAGCTGTGGACCGGGGACCGCGTCGACTTCGAGGGCCAGTACTACCGCACCAAGGGCGCCTCCATCTACGACGTCCCCTCCGGCGGCATCCCCGTCTACATCGCGGCCGGCGGCCCCGTCGTCGCCCGCTACGCGGGCCGCGCCGGTGACGGCTTCATCTGCACGTCCGGCAAGGGCATGGACCTGTACACCGAGAAGCTGATGCCCGCCGTGCGCGAAGGCGCCGACAAGACGGGACGCGACGTCGCCGCCATCGACCGGATGATCGAGATCAAGATCTCGTACGACACCGACCCGGCCGCGGCACTGGAGAACACCCGGTTCTGGGCGCCGCTGTCGCTCACGGCCGAGCAGAAGCACAGCATCGACGACCCCATCGAGATGGAGGCCGCCGCCGACGCCCTCCCGATCGAGCAGGTCGCCAAGCGGTGGATCGTCGCATCCGACCCCGACGCCGCCGTCGAACAGATCAAGCCCTACCTCGACGCCGGCCTCAACCACCTGGTGTTCCACGCCCCCGGCCACGACCAGAAGCGGTTCCTCGACCTGTTCGAACGCGACCTCGCACCGCGCCTGCGCGCACTGGGGTGACAGGAGACGAGCCGTCGAGGACCACCCTCTAGGCTCGTTTCCCATGGAAGCCAGCGAAGAAGCCCGGGACGCAGCACGCCGCATCGCCGAGGTGTTCGGAGGAACACCCCAGGTGCTGCGGTTCCGGGCGCCGGTCGCCCCCGACGCGGACGGGGAGGATCCGGACGAGGTGGCGGTCGCGGTCGGCGACGGCTGCCCCGGCCCGGGGTACGCGTCGTACGCGACGCTGGACACGGCACGGTTCCCGACCAACGTCACCACCGACGACGGCCGGCCGATCCGCACCGAACTGATCACCGTCGGCCGCGCCGACTACCGGACCATGTCCGACATCCTCGCCCGGTGCGCGTTCCACGTCGCAGCCGGATCGCTGCACGTCACCCCGAACACCGTCGTCCCCAACGCTGTCCACGACGCCGACCCCGGCCGGTCCACCCGGCACGTGCTGCTCGTCGTCCCGTTCATCTGGGCCGACCTCGAGATCCTCGTCGAACACGACGACGCCGTGGACACGTGGCTGCAGGCCGTCCCCATCACCGACACCGAACTGCAGTTCGCATCCCGCTACGGCACCGACGAACTGTTCACCCGACTCGAGACGGCCGGCGCGGACGTGTCGAACATCGACCGGCCGTCGGTCGTCTGATCTCGGCACCGCCGAGGTCGTCTGACCCCACTGTGTGGCCGAATGTCACATGCGTTCAGTCCAACTGAACCGATGTGACATTCGGCCACACAGGCAAGTGGATCAGCGGCGGGTGAGCACGAACATTCGGATGTCGCGGTCGGTGCGGCCCTGGTACACGCCGTAGGCGCCGGCGAGGTCGACGAACCGGGTGTACAGCCGGTCTTTCTCGTCGTCGGTGACGAGGGTGGCGAGGACGGGAATGTCGTCGCCGGCCATCGTCACGCTCGCTTCCGGTTGCGCGATCAGGTTCGCGGTCCACGCCGGGTGGTGGGCCTGCCCGAAGTTGCTGCCGACGACGACCAGTCGGTGGCCGTCGCGAATGTAGAGCAGCGGGCTGGTGCGACGCTGCCCGGACTTGCGGCCGATCGTGTTGAGCAGCACGGTGGGTGCCCCGATCGGGCCGAGCACGGTGAACCGGCCCTTGCTGCGTTCGAGTAGCCGCCGGTCCACGCCGGCGAGATTGCGGATCGTCCACGATCCGAGCCGGGTCGCTGCGAACGCGATGCCGGGGCGGCGCAGGGGACTGTTCTCCGACCCCCACCGGACGTCCGGAAATTCCGAATCATTCATGGGTGCCGATTATGCGCGACGGGCGGTAACGTGGTGGCCGTCACGGTCGAACTCGTGTCGTCGCACGAGATTCGACGCCACCGACCCGATTCCGGCGAATCGGGGACGGTCGGCCGATGGTGACGGGACTTTGTCCCCTCGCCGCGGAACCCTCGGACGTCCGACCATGTCCGGTATGGTTGCCAACCCCGAGATCGATCTCGCTCCACCACGCACGCCGACGGCGTCGCGGCCGATGCCCGCCCGCCGTGGTGCAGCCGCGTCCAAGGGGTCGTTCATCCACAAGATGATCACGACCACCGATCCCAAGGTGCTCGGGATCATGTACCTGGTCACCGCGTTCGCCTTCTTCCTCGTCGGCGGTCTCATGGCGCTGCTGATGCGGACCGAGCTCGCGGTCCCGGGTCTGCAGTTCCTGTCGAACGAGCAGTTCAACCAGCTGTTCACGATGCACGGCACGATCATGCTGCTGCTGTATGCGACGCCGGTCGTGTTCGGTTTCGCGAATTACATTCTGCCGCTGCAGATCGGTGCGCCGGACGTGGCGTTCCCGCGGCTGAACGCGTTCAGCTACTGGTTGTACCTGTTCGGTGGTCTCATCGCGACGGCCGGCTTCGTCACCCCCGGTGGTGCCGCCGACTTCGGGTGGACCGCCTATGTGCCGCTGTCGAATTCGGTGCACGCCCCCGGCCTGGGGGCGGACCTGTGGATCATCGGCCTGACACTCGGCGGTGTCGGCACGATCCTCGGCGCGGTCAACTTCATCACCACCATCGTGTGCCTGCGCGCACCCGGTATGACGATGTTCCGGATGCCGATCTTCACGTGGAACATTCTCGTGACGTCACTGCTGATCCTGTTCGTGTTCCCGCTGCTCGCGGCGGCACTGATCGGACTGTGGGTGGACCGGAACCTGGGCGCGCACATCTTCGACCCGGCCACCGGTGGGGTCATGTTGTGGCAGCACCTGTTCTGGTTCTTCGGTCACCCCGAGGTGTACGTGATCGCGTTGCCGTTCTTCGGTATCGTCTCGGAGATCTTCCCGGTGTTCTCGCGGAAGCCGATCTTCGGTTACAGCGGTCTGGTGTACGCGACGATCGGTATCGCGGCGCTGTCGATCGCGGTGTGGGCGCACCACATGTACGCCACGGGAGCGGTGCTGCTGCCGTTCTTCTCGTTCATGACGTTCCTCATCGCGGTCCCGACCGGGATGAAGTTCTTCAACTGGATCGGCACCATGTGGCGTGGCCAGTTGACGTTCGAGTCGCCGATGCTCTTCTCGGTCGGCTTCCTGGTGACGTTCCTGTTCGGTGGCCTGTCGGGTGTGCTCCTCGCGAGCCCGCCGATCGACTTCCACGTCACCGACTCGTACTTCGTCGTCGCGCACTTCCACTACGTGCTGTTCGGCACCATCGTGTTCGCGACGTACGCCGGCATCTACTTCTGGTTCCCGAAGATGACGGGCCGGATGATGGACGAGCGTCTCGGCAAGTGGCACTTCTGGACCACGTTCGTCGGCTTCCACGCCACGTTCCTCGTCCAGCACTGGCTGGGCACCCAGGGCATGCCCCGCCGCTACGCCGACTACCTGCCCACCGACGGGTTCACCACGCTCAACACGTTCTCGACGATCGGCTCGTTCGTGCTCGGTGCGTCGACGCTGCCGTTCCTGTGGAACGTGTTCAAGAGCTACCGGTACGGCCAGGTCGTCACCGTCGACGATCCGTGGGGCTACGGCAACTCCCTCGAGTGGGCCACCAGCTGCCCGCCGCCGCGGCACAACTTCACCGAACTGCCCCGGATCCGGTCGGAGCGTCCGGCGTTCGAGTTGCACTACCCGCACATGGTCGAGCAGATCCGGGCCGAGGCCCACGTCGGGTGGGGGCACGGCGGCAAGGCGTCGGAGGCGAAGGAGTCGGCGAGCGTCTGACACCCGGCCGGAACGGGCCACCGGTCAGAACAGGCTCCGGGGCCGCACGACGTTCGCGAGATCGACGAGCGTGTAGCGGTGCGCGGCGGTGGGGGCGCCGCGCGCCATCGCACGCAGTGCGGCCTCGGTACCGGCACGCAGGCCGCGCTCGGTGAAGGGGACACCGAGCAGCGGCTCGCGTGCCGTGGTGGAGGTGTGGCCGGCGAGCAGCCATTGCAGCGCGGTCCCCAGCACCACGGTCCGCATCTGCGGGCGCCGGATCTCCTTGTGCGGCAGGGCGTCGATGCGGCTCGCGCACTCGCGCAGCGTGGCCTCGTCGATCGACCCGATCGGCCGCACCGACAGGTACGTCAGGACCGCGGTCATCCGGGCCACCCCGTAGCTGCGGGACCCGGTGGGCACCTGGTCGAGGGCCGTGACGGCCCCGTGCACGTCGCCGTCGGCGGACAGGCAACGCGCCAGCCCGAACGCGGCGCTGACGATGTTGCGGTCCATCTGCCACACCGTGCGGTAGTTCTCGGTCGCCGAACGCCGCCACCGGTCGGTGTCCTGACCGCCGTCCGCGGCGAGCAGCAGTTCGGCGGTGGCGCCCAGCGCGAGCTTGGGGGAGAGCTCGCCGGGCAGTGCCGCGTCGACCGCGTCGAACGAGTCTCGGGCGGAAGGGATGTCGTCCGCGATGAGCGATGCGATGCCCGAGTACCACTCGATCCGCCAGTCGTACGGGTGCGCCGCCCCCAGCGGCTGAAGCAGTGCGCGTGCGCGACGGGCGTCCCCGAGGTCGAGGTGTGCGCGCACCTCCGCGAGCACGAGTTCCGGGGATTCGGGGGTGTCGTCGTCCCGGTCCGCGCGGGACCGGTCGAGCACGTCGAGCGTCACCCGCGCATCGCTGTGCGCCGCGGAATTGACGAGCGGTGCGCCCGGATCGTCGGCGTCGACGAGCGGGACCGCGAGCGCCGCCGCGACCCGACGGGCGTTGAGTTTGCGGTCGCGTTCGATCCCGTCGGCGAACACGTCGGTCTGCTCGACCACCTCGTCCGACCCGAACACGGAGCGCTGCCGGGTGAACATCGTCGACAGGGCCGGATGATCCCGGTCGGATCGACGGGAGACGATCTCCCGCAGCACCCCGCCGAGCTGCCCGGCGATCTCGGTCGCCGACCGGAAGCGGCGCCGCGGGTCGGGGTCGGTGGCCCGCAGCAGCAGTCGGTGGAACGAGCCGTACTCGGCGAGCACCGGGGACTGCTCGGCCGACGGCAACCCGTCCGCGTAATGCCCGTCGGCGGCCGGCAGATTCAACGTCAACGCCGCGAGGGTCCGTCCGACACCGTAGATGTCGGATGCGACCGTCGGCCCGGTCTCGGTGATCTCCGGGGCCTGGAATCCCGGGGTGCCGTACAGGTATCCGTAACTCTCGAAAGGTGCCACCGCGCCCAGGTCGATCAGTTTCATCTGCTCGTCGGTCACCATGATGTTGTCCGGCTTGAGATCGTTGTACGCCAACCCGATCGAATGCAGGTACTCGAGGGCGGGAAGGATCTCGAGGATGTAGGCGACGGCCTCGTCGACGGGCATCCGCTCCGGCCGCCGGTACCGGGCGAGGATCTCCCGCAGCGAGCTGCCGCCCACGTACTCCATCACGAGGTAGCTCGCGGTCAGGTCCGCCTGTCGGCGCGACTCGACGAAGTTGTAGATCTTGACGATGCTCGGATGCTCCATCTCGGCCAGGAACTGGCGTTCGGCGACGGCCACGGCACGCGATTCGGTGTCACCGAGTTGGAGCAGCCCCTTGAGTACCACCCACCGGTCGTCGACGTTGCGGTCGATCGCCAGATAGATCCAGCCCAGCCCGCCGTGCGCGATGCAGCCCTGTACCTCGTACTGGCCCGCGACGACGGTGCCCGGCTGCAGCAGCGGCGAGAACTCGAACCGCGACCCGCAGTTCGGGCAGAGTCCGGACGTCGCCCCGGGACCGTCGTCGGTGCCGCGGCCCACCGGTGCGCCGCACTTCCAGCAGAAACGCCGCCGTTCGGGGACCTCCGGGTCGGTGAGCACCACGGACTGCGGGTCGCGGGCCGGAACCGGGGGAACCTCGACGAGTCCGCCGCCGAGCAGTCGCCGGGTGCGGACCCGCTGGGTGCGGGCACGGCGGCCGGTGCTGGGAACGATCTCCTGCGCGGCGGTCGCGATCGGCTCGTCGCCGAGGCCGGTGGCCTGCGTGTGGACGAGGTCCCCGGGATCCGTTCCGTCGTCGGTCATGGCACCCTCTCAGTTCCGGTACGTCGCGGCCGGCGGGGTGGGTGCCGGCCCCAGGACGGTGAGCCACCGCTGGTAGAGCTGCTCCCACGTGCCGTCCCGGCGGATCCGGTCGAGGGTGCCGTTGACGGCCCGCACCAGGTCGTCGTGATGGTGTGCGATCCCGATGCCGTACGGTTCGTCGCCGAGGCTGCCGCCGACGATGCGCGTGTACGGGTCCTGCGTCGACAGCCCGGCGAGCAGTGTGTCGTCGGTGGTGATCGCATCCACCTGCCGTTGCTGCAGCATCACCAGGCAGTCCGCCCACATCGGTGCCGACACGACGACCGCGGCCGGTTGCAGCGCCCGGATCCGGTCGAGCGACGTCGTACCGTCGCCGACGCACACCCGTTTGCCCGCCAGGTCGCCGACCCCTCCGATGGGGTAGCCGTCGACCGTCAGAATGCGTTGGTGGGCAATGTAGTACACCGAGGAGAAGTCGATGTGCTCCCGGCGCTCGCACGTGATGGACATGGTCTTGGCGACGATGTCGACGACACCGTCGGACAGTGCGTGCTCACGTTCGGTGTACGGCAGGATCCGGAAGTCGACGGCGTCGGGGCTGCCCAGCAGATCACGTGCGATCTCGCGGGCGACGTCGACGTCGAAGCCCTCGACGGTGCCGGTCGCCGGGGCCCGGAAACTCATGAGGTTGCTGCCGGTGTCGATACCCACGATCAGCCGGCCCCGGGCCCGGATCGCGTCGACGGTGGGGCCGGTGGGACGCTCCCCGTCGGGGAACGGCCGCAGGCTCGCGGTCGGCTCGTGGCAGTCGACGGGGCGCGGTGGCGGCGACGTCGGGGGGACGACCGTCGCCCCCTCCGGTTGCGGGGCCGTGTAGTACGGGCCCGCAGGTGGCGCGATCGACGGTCCGGGCGGCGCCGAGCATCCGCCGACGACGACCGCGGCCACCGTCGCGGCCACGACCGCCCCGGCCCGCACGCGGCCGGTCACTGGTACTCCCGCAGTCGGGGCCACAACCCGAGCGGAATCCCGACGGCACCGATCAGGGTGATCGTCACCGCACCGGGCCCCAGCGCGGACAGCACCCGGGACGCGTATCCGACGTCGTCGCGCAGTTCGCCGCGCGCCCGGTCGGCGGCGGTGGCCAGGGATCCGTCGACGGTGTCGACATGTGTTGCCGACGAGTCGGGGCCGGTACCGACCATCGTGGCGGTGGCCACCGCCACGTCGCCGACCTCGAGTGCATCGGTCATGCGCTGATGCGAGGCCACCCACGTGCCGAGCGCCTGCGCTGCCGCCGCGGCCTCGTCGGAGCCGACCGTGTGCGGATAGTCGTCGAGCAGGCCGCGCAGCCGGTCGGTGTCGTCACGGAACCGGGCCGCGTGCACGGCGTTCTCCTCACGGCGGACCAGTTGCAGGTTCTCCTGGGCTCGCGCCTGCTGCCCGAGGATGCGGGCCTGGGACAGGGTCGCGAGCGGGTCGGCGCCCTGCCGGACGGCGCGGTGCGCGGCCGTCGCCGAGACGATGCCGGCCCCGAGGACCCACACCAGCAGCGCCGACAGTGCCACCGTCGTGAACAGCAGTCCTGCGTTGAGGGTGCGGCGGGTGCGGCGGGCCAGCACGACCTGCGTCGCCACGAGTGCCGCGATCAGGGCCACGAGCGCACCGATCGCGGCCCAGGGGGGATGCCCGAATCCGGCCTGCGGGGCGCGGGCCTCCGCCGCGCGTTCGGCGTGCAGGGCCTGCGCCGACGGCAGGATTTCCGCCTGCATCAGCGACGACGCCTCCGCCAGGTAGGCGCCGCCGACGGGGTTGCCGACCCGGCTGTTGGCGTGCGCGGTCTCCACCAGACCCGTGTACGTCGGCAGTTTCGTGGCGATCGAGGTGAGCAGGCGCCGGCCCTCGTCGTCTCCGCCCAGCTCGTCCGAGGTGGCGACCAGTTCGGCGGACGCCGTCCCGAGTGCCTGCGCGTACCGGTCGCGGGCAGCACCGGACTCGGTGCCGTCGGACAGGAACGCGGTGGCGGCCGCGGCGTCGGCGAGCGACAGCGACGCGTACAGGTTCTGGGCCGAGCGGGCCAGCGGTTCGGTGGTCGACAGCAGCGTGTCCAGGGCCTGTTTGCGCTGGTTCGCGATGTTCGAGGCGACCATCCCGGCGACGAGCGTCGCGATCAGCAGGGCGATCCCGATGAGGAGCATGCGTGCGGGGGTGGCCCGGAGCAACTCCCGGGTCGACATCTGGCGGGCGCGCACCGGCATGAAGCCACGCAGGGCATGCACCCGCTCCGGTACCACCACGGCCTCATCCTCGGTTCGCCGCTCGACTGCTGCCGAGCATATAGGTCTCGCCGACGCGTTGTTCCGCCGTTTCGCGATGTTGCAGGCGATACTGGGGTGGCATCCTGGGGGTGTGTGAGGGCGACACGAGGCTCGGCGGACAGGCAGGTGAGAGGCACTTCATGCGCGGTGACGGAGACGGCTGGGCGACGACGCCCGACGGGGTTCGGCAGTGGGGCAGGTACGGCGCGGCGGGCCTGTTGCTGCGTGCGCCGCTGCCCGACGGTTCGGCGGCCGTCCTGCTGCAGCATCGGGCGGCGTGGAGCCATCAGGGCGGGACGTGGGCGCTGCCCGGCGGTGCCCGCGACAGCCACGAGACGACGGTCCACGCCGCGGTGCGCGAGGCGCAGGAGGAGACCGGTATCGACGTCGACGCGGTCCGGGTGCGGGCCGAGCGGGTCACCGCGGCCGTCGCGGGCGGCTGGACGTACACGACGGTCGTCGCCGACTCCGAGAAGGTCCTGTCACTCGTCCCGAACGGGGAGAGCACCGAACTCCGCTGGGTCCGGGAGGCCGAGGTGGAGGAGTTGCCGCTGCACCCGGGATTCGCGGACGCGTGGCCGGGGCTGCGGACCCGTGAGGTGCGGGTGCTGCTCGACACCGCGAACGTGCTGGGTTCCCGCCCGAACGGATGGTGGCGTGATCGTGCGGGTGCGACGACCGACCTGCTGGAGCAGTTGGCGCAGGCGTTGCCGCGCACGATCGAACTGCCGGACGGCCGCTTCGGGTGGCTACCGAGGATCGAGGCCGTGCTCGAGGGGCAGGCCCGCGGCGCCGGGCACACCGACCCGCGGATCCCCGTGCACGTCGCCGGCGGCAGCGGCGACGACGAACTCGCCCGGCAGGCATCTCTTCCCGGCACGATGACCGCGGTCGTCACCGCGGACCGGGGTCTGCGCAGCCGGCTGCCCGATACGGTGCTGCCGCTGTCGCCGTCGACGGTGTGGGACTGGCTGGGCTGAACCCGGCGGCAGGGCATCGAGCCGGACGACGACATGTTCGATGCCGGTGAATGGGATCACGACGAGAGTTCCTGTGCAGTAATCGGTTTCGCGGACATTGTCGGCCCGCTGGGGTGGGGGGACATGCCCAGTGCGGTGAGTGCGCCGACGGCGGCGAGCGCCGCGGTCGCCCACCATGCCGCGGTGGACCCGGACGACGCCAGGACGGCGACGAGGATCGCGATGCCGAGGACGCTGCCGAGTTGGCGACCGGTGTTGACGACCGCGCTCCCGGTCGCGCCGAGGGCGGGTGGCAGCGCCGCGGCGGCCGTCGACAGGATCGTCGGCAGTGCCAGGCCGACACCGGCGCCGGCGATCAGCCAGCCGGGCAGCATCCCGGTCGCATAGTTGGGTGCGGTGTCGACACCCGCGAGCACGAGCACGGTCCCGACGCCCCACAGGGCGCTGCCGAGGGCGGCCACCGTGCCCGACGTCAGGCGCCGGCTCAGCACCTGCCCGACGACGGCGAACACCGGGACCAGCATCGGTCCGGGCGCGATGGCGAGACCGGTGCGCAGTGCCGAGTACCCCCACTGGTTCTGCATCCACAGGATGTTCGCGAGCAGTCCCGCGGCGAACGACGCGCTGAACGCGATCGCGGTGACGTTCGACCAGGTGAACGGTCGCACCCGGAGCATCGCGGGATCGAGCAGGGGGCTGTCGTGGTGCACCGTGCGCCGGGCGAACCAGGCGAGGGCGACGGCACCCAGGCTCGCGGCCGTGAGTGTCCCGGCGTGCGTCCACCCCCAGTCCGGGCCCTGGACCAGGGCGAGGGAGACCGCGCCGACCCCGAACCCGAGCAGGGTCGCGCCCGGCCCGTCGACGGGCACGGGGTGCGGATCACGCGACTCGGGGACCGTGCGCGCGGCCGCCCACAGCAGGACCAGGCCGATCGGGAGGTTGATCAGGAAGATCCATCGCCACGACACGGCCACCATCAGGCCGCCGAGTGCCGGGCCGAGGGCGGCCGCCGCGGCGCCGGTCGCGGCCCACAGTCGGACGCCGGATGCCCGGCGCTCCTCCGGCAGCGCGGCGATGACCAGTCCGAGGCTCGCCGGCGTCAGGATCGCGGCACCTGCGGCCTGCGCCGAGCGGAACGCGACCAGCGTCCACAGGGACGGCGCGAGGGCGCACGCGGCGCTGGCGGCGGTGAACAGGGTGAGGCCGGCGAGGAACGCGCGGCGCCGCCCGACCCGGTCGGCCCATCGTCCCGCGGGAATCAGCAGGGCGGCGTAGACGATCGCATATCCGCTCAGAATCCAGCTGAGTTGGGCGAGGGGTGGTCCGGAGAAGTCCGAGGCGATGTCGTCGAGGGCGACGTTGACGACGAAGAGGTCGAGGCTCGCGACGAACGGTGCCCCGGCGAGGACGGCGAGCAACACGCCGAATCGCTGACTTTGCTTTTCCATAGCCAGGAGTGTGACCCCTGGCTATGGAATTGGCAAGTCAGCAGGTAGGTTGGGGGCATGCAGGCGGCACGACTCGACGGTTTCCTCTCCGATCGCACCGCGTGGCGTGCCACGCACTGTTCGATCGCGAAGGCCATGGACATGGTGGGCACGCGCTCGGCGATGCTGATCCTGCGCGAGGCCTACTACGGGACAACGCGGTTCGATGATTTCGCCGGGCGGGTGGGCATCACCGAGGCGGTTGCGGCCGCACGCCTGCGGGAACTGACGGCGGAAGGCCTGTTCGAGAAGCGCCCGTACAAGGAGCCCGGGCAGCGCACCCGCTACGAGTACGCGCTCACGGGCAAGGGGCGCGATCTGTTGCCGGCGGTGATCGCGCTGATGCAGTGGGGGGACCGGTACCTGCAGGGCGACCGCGGCGGTCCGCTCGACCTCGCCGACGACACCACGGGCGAACCGGTGCACGTCGAGGTCCGCAGCGAATCCGGCCGCCGGGTCGCGCTCGACGAACTCCGGGTGGTCCCGAACATCACGGAGGAACAGGCGCGCCGCTCGATGGGCTGAGACCCGATCAGGCCGCGGTGCCGTCCTTCTTCTCGGCCACCTTGTTCCGCAGCACGACCATCGGCAGCAGGACGGTGGCGAGTGCGGTGGCCAGCCACACGACGATCGTCGCGAGAACCCAGGTGCGCCAACCGGAGATCGACAGACCGCCGAACACCGACGCGATGATCAGCGCCACGAAGGTGGTGACCAGGCCGATCCCGCCGAGGAACGCCGGGGCATTGCGGGCCGCGACCTTCATGATGAACGGCGACAGCAGGCTCTGCGCGATCGCGAACAGTACGACGGCGGTGACGAATCCGCCGATACTCACCGACACCTCGGGCAGCAGCAGCACCGCGACGAGGATGCCGATCGCGGCGGAGCCGAGGAAGATCGCGGAACGGATGAGGAAACGCATCATGGTCGATCCTTCGTGGTGTGCCGCATACGGTGCAAGACCGGATGGTCCATTCGATCGTGAGTGTAGTGAGTGCGGGCGGTGATCCCGGGTACGTCGGCATCGGCCGTGTTACCTAGGCTGGGCTCGCAGATCGACGAGGGGACAGACTGTGTTCGAGGGTTCGGTACCGACCGGGACGACCGACGAACGGGCTGCGTCGCGCCGGACCGGACATACGATCGTGCTCGCTCTGTGGGCGATCGTGTCCGTGATCCTCGTGTTCGCGACGGTGCCGCCGTGGGCGCCGCAGGCCGGGATCTTCGCCGGCGGAACCGATCTCGACGTCTACCGTGACGGTGCCCGGCACATCGTGTCCGACCTGCCGCTGTACACCCAGCCCGTCATCTACGGCCTGCTGTACACGTACACGCCGTTCTCGACGCTGGTGTTCATCCCGTTCGGCCTGCTGCCCGGCGGCTACGACAAGTACCTCTGGATGGTCGCGAACCTGGTGCTGCTGGCGGTGATCGTCGCGGCCTGCCGGCGGATGCTCGGGGAACGCATCACCGGGTCGACGGTGGCCACGTCGGGGCTGCTGGCGCTCGCATGCACGTTCGTCGAACCCGTCCGCACCACCCTGTTCTACGGGCAGATCAACCTCGTGCTGATGGCATTGGTGCTGTGGGACGTCTCCCGCGGCGACCGCAGTCGGATCAAAGGGGTCGGGATCGGCATCGCCGCCGGTATCAAGCTGACACCCGGCTACTTCGTCCTCTACTACCTGGTGCTGCGCCGGTGGCGGGCCGCGGCGGTCGCCGTCGCCACCGTCGCCGCGACCGTCGGGGTGAGTTGGCTGCTGCTGCCGGACGATTCGTGGCAGTACTGGACGAAGACGTTCTTCGAATCCACCCGCATCGCCCCCGACACGCACCCGGCGAACCAGTCCCTGCGCGGCGCGATCGCCCACGTGCTGGGCCGGGACGCGCCGGTCCTGCTGTGGCTGGCACTCGCCGTCGCGGTCGTCGCCGTCAGCATGTGGATCGTGGTGCGACTGCATGCACGGGGGGAGCAGTTGCTCGCGGTGACGCTCGCCGGGCTCACCGCGGCCGCGGTGTCCCCGTTCTCGTGGAGCCACCACTGGGTGTGGCTCGTCCCGCTGCTGGTGTGGATCGTGCACCGCGCCGCCGGCAACCCCCGCTGGTGGCTCGCGGCCCTCGTCGTCTACCTCGCCGCGGGCGCGTGGCCCTACCGGTGGGACGAGCACGTCGTGGTGGTAGGACTGTTCCTGTACCCGCCGTGGTGGACCGTCACCGAGGTACTGGTCAATATCTATCCGCTGCTCTACGCCGCGATCCTGGCCGGTACCGCGGTGATCGCGTTCCGCCGGCCGGCCGTCGCCGGGAACGACACCGGTCGGTAGGTACCCGTTTCGGGTCCGGGCAGGGCGGCCTGCCACCATGTCCGGCATGAAACTTCGCCACCTGATCGCCGTCGTCCCCGCCGCGCTGCTCGTCCTCACCGGATGCAGCAACAGCGAGGAAGCCGCGGCACCCGCCTCCACGTCCCCGTCCGCAGGGCAGCCTGCACAGGACATGTCCTCCGACGACCTGCTCGACTCCGCCGTGTCGGCGATGTGCACGCAGGTCCTGACCTACCTCGACGTGTCGGAGGAGCAGGCGAAGTCGTCCGGCGAGTCGTTCGACCGGGCCGCGGCCGGCACCGAGTTCCTCGACCAGCTCAAGTCCAGCTCCGGCGTGTGGGTGGCCGCCTACAACCAGCAGGCCGAGGCCGTCGGCCAGCCGGCCCTCGACCCGGCGACCGCGACGTGGGAGGACATGCCCGCCGAGAGCCGCGAGCTCATCGAGAAGGCCGTGTCGACGGGCGTCTCCGGAACCTGCTGACCGGTGTGACCGAAGGTCAGCCGCGCAGGGCGTCCGACAGCGCCCGCGCGGCGGCCTCCGGGTCGGCGGCGGCGGTGATCGCCCGCACCACCACGATGCGTGACGCGCCCGCCGCCAGAACCTCCGGCAGCCGCTGCTCGTCGACGCCGCCGATCGCGAACCACGGCCGGGTCGGGGACGCGTCGGCGGTGCTGCGGACCAGGTCCAGGCCCGACGCCGTCCGCCCCGGCTTGGTGGGGGTGGCCCACACCGGACCGGTGCAGAAATAGTCGACATCGTCCTCGATCGCCGCCAGGCTCGCCTGCGCACGGTTGTTGGTGGAGCGTCCGATCACGACGTCCGGGCCGACGATCCGGCGCGCGTAGTGCACCGGCAGATCGTTCTGCCCGAGATGCAGGACGTCGGCGCCCGCGGCGAGCGCGATGTCGGCGCGATCGTTGACGGCGAGCAGTGCGCCGTGCCGGCGGGTCACGCCGCCGATGACCGCCAGCGCCGCCAGTTCCTCCTTCACGTCGAGCGGGCCGAACTCGCGTTCCCCGGCCGACCCCTTGTCCCGCAACTGGACGATGTCGACGCCCCCGGCGAGGGCGGCGTCGACGAACTGCGCCAGATCGCCGGTGTCGCGGCGGGCGTCGGTGCACAGGTACAGACGTGCGTCGGCGAGACGCTCACGGGGTGTGCGGTGTATGACGGACCGGGAGGCTTCCACACGTCGAACGGTAGTCTCTGGAGCGGACGAATCAACACGGGAGTCCCGGGGATCGCGGGGCTGAGAGGGGACCTGCCGGTCCCGACCGTCATACCTGACCCGGATCATGCCGGCGCAGGGAGTGAGGTGGAAAACAGTGACTCGAACAGTATCCGTCGTCGGTGGCGGTGTCGTCGGCCTGTCCGTCGCGTGGCGGGCCGCGCAGCACGGGTGGGCGGTGACGCTGTACGACCCGGCGATCGGCTCGGGCGCGTCGTGGGTGGCCGGCGGCATGCTCGCCCCCCTGTCGGAGGGCTGGCCCGGTGAGGAGGCGGCGCTCGCGTTCGGGGCGGCGTCGCTGCAGCGGTGGCCCGGTTTCGGCGCCGAACTCGAACGCCTCGCCGGGGTGCGGCTGTTCACGTCCGACGACTCGCTGACCGTCGCACTCGACGCCGCCGACGCCGCCGACCTGCACACGATCGCCGAGTTCGCGGCCACCCAGGGCCACGAGCTCGCGGTTCTGAACCGTGCGCAGATCCGGGAACTCGAGCCGTCGCTCGGACGCGGGATCCGGATGGCGCTGCACGCACCCACCGAACAGGCCGTCGACAACCGGCTGCTGGTACAGGCGCTGCGGACCGCGGTGGTGGCAGCGGGCGTGCAGCTGGTCGAACGTTCGGTCACCGACCTCGATGCGCTCACCACCGACCAAGTGGTGCTCGCTGCCGGATCGCATGCCGCGCAGCTGTGGCCGGGGCTGCCGGTGCGGCCCGTCAAGGGCGAGATCCTGCGGCTGCGGGCCCGGCCCGGCGTCACCCCCGCACCGGGTCGCACCATCCGCGGCACCGTGCACGGACGCCCGTCGTACCTGGTGCCGCGGGCCGACGGAATCGTCGTCGGCGCAACCCAGTACGAGCACGGCTACGACACGCAGGTCACGGTCGCCGGTGTCCGCGACCTCATCGCCGACGCCGAGGCACTCATGCCCGCGATCGGCGAGTACGAGCTGTACGAGGCGAAAGCCGGTCTGCGCCCGATGAGCCCGGACAACCTGCCGATCATCGGCCGGGTGTCCGATCGGGTGGTGCTCGCCACCGGGCACGGCCGCAACGGTGTCCTGATGACCCCGTTGACAGCGGACGCGGCGGTCGCGATCCTCGGCGGCACCCCACCGGCGGAGGCGGAATCTGCTTCTCCCGAACGATTTTCACGTGTGATGGCATGAGCGAGGTTGGAATGAGTGAGTTGATCGGGATCGCCGTCAACGGGGAGGATCGCGAATTCGACGGTCCGCTGACCGTGACGGATCTGCTGGAGCGGCTGGACCTGCCGCAGCGCGGCATCGCCGTCGCCGTCGACGGCGCGGTGTTCCCGCGTGGCCGCTGGGCCGAGAACGTCGGTCGCGGTTGGGAAATCGAGATCCTCACGGCGGTGCAGGGTGGCTGACACGGACATGTTGACGATCGCCGACCGCACGTTCGGATCCCGGCTGATCATGGGCACCGGCGGCGCCGCGAACCTCGCGGTGCTCGAGGAGGCGCTCGTCGCGTCCGGTACCGAGCTGACCACGGTTGCGATGCGCCGCATCGACGCGGCCGGAGGTACCGGCGTGCTCGATCTGCTGCGCCGCCTGGACATCGCGCCGCTACCCAACACCGCCGGCTGCCGCGGCGCCGCCGAGGCCGTGCTCACCGCGCAACTCGGGCGCGAGGCACTCGAAACGGACTGGGTGAAACTCGAGGTCATCGCCGACGAACGCACCCTGCTGCCCGACGCCATCGAGTTGGTCAGCGCCGCAGAACAGCTCGTGGACGACGGGTTCGTCGTGCTGCCGTACACCACCGACGACCCGGTTCTGGCGAAGCGACTCGAGGACGTCGGCTGTGCCGCCGTCATGCCGCTCGGCTCGCCGATCGGCACCGGACTGGGCATCTCCAATCCGCACCACATCGAGATGATCGTCGACGCCGCGAACATCCCGGTCATCCTCGACGCCGGGATCGGCACCGCGAGCGACGCCACCCTGGCGATGGAACTCGGCTGCGACGCCGTCCTCCTCGCCACCGCCGTCACCCGCGCCAAGGACCCGGCGCTCATGGCGTCGGCGATGCGCGGCGCCGTCGTCGCCGGCCACGAGGCCAGACATGCCGGACGTATCCCCAAGCGGTTCTGGGCGCAGGCGTCGTCCCCGATGTGAGTCGGCGCGACACCCGCACATCGCGTCGAACTTGCTGGTTCGGCGCGGTTTCGGGGATTTCGGGTTAGGCTCGGACGCGTCTGCTCCGTTGGTTCCAGTGCCGGGAGGGCCTGCCATGACGACGTTGAGTACCGATCTCCTCGACCTGCTGCGCTCGGATGTCGTGGCGTGGAACGCCCGACGTGACGAATTGCCCGATGCCCCCGATCTGCACGGCCTGAATCTGTCCGGCGCCGATCTGGCCGGCGCGAACCTGACGGGCGCCAACATGATGGGCATCGATCTGTCGGGGGCGGACCTGCGGTCCGCGGAACTCGGCGGCGCGAACCTGACGGGTGCCAACCTGTCCGGGGCGGTCGCCGCGGACGCCGACTTCACCAACGCGTACCTGACCAACGCCACCCTCACCGGCGCGGTCCTGACGCTGTCGTTCCTGACGTCGACGTACATGGCGCACGCCAACCTGGCGGGTGCCGACCTGTCCGGGGCGTACATGACCGGGGTGCATCTCGAGGACGCCGACCTCACCGGCGCCAGACTCTCGGGCGCGTACCTCGCGCACGCCGACCTGACGGGTGCGGTGCTCACCACCGCCGACGTGTCCGGTGCCGATCTCACCGATGTGACGATGCCGGACGGCATGGTGCGGATCTGATCTCGGGGTGATCCCCGACCCCGGCTCGGGGTCGGGATCATCCCCGGGTATGATACAGGAACCGACCCGAGTCCGATGCGGTAAAGGGAGGTTTCGGGCAGAGTGGTCCCCATGATTGAAGTGAGGGGACTGACGAAGACCTACGGGTCGACGAGAGCGGTGGACGATCTCACGTTCTCCGTGAAGCCGGGCATCGTCACCGGCTTCCTCGGCCCGAACGGTGCCGGCAAGTCGACGACCATGCGGATGATCCTCGGTCTCGACACGCCGACGTCGGGGACCGCACTGATCGGTGGGGTGCCCTACCAGCAGTTGAAGCAGCCGCTGCGGACCGTGGGCGCGCTGCTCGACGCCAAATGGGTGCATCCCAACCGGTCGGCGAAGGCACACCTGCAGTGGATGGCCGCGGCCAACTCGCTGCCCAAGTCGCGGGTCGACGAGGTACTGCGCCTGGTCGGTCTCACCGAGGTGGCGGGGAAGAAGGCCGGCGGTTTCTCCCTCGGCATGTCGCAGCGACTCGGCCTCGCCGGCGCGCTGCTCGGCGATCCGAAGGTGCTGCTGTTCGACGAGCCCGTCAACGGCCTCGATCCCGAGGGCATCGTCTGGATCCGCACGTTCATGCAGAGCCTCGCCGCGGAGGGCCGCACGGTTCTCGTCTCGAGTCACCTGCTGTCCGAGATGTCGCTCACTGCGGAACATCTCGTCGTGATCGGACGCGGCCGGCTCATCGCCGACACCAGCGTCAAGGAGTTCGTCGACCGTGCGTCGGAGTCGTCGGTGCGGGTCCGCAGCCCGCAACTCGAGGCGCTGCAGTCCGTCCTCACGGGGCAGGGATTCGCGGTCCGGGTCGATCCGGGTGCCGACCATCAGCCGGTGCTGGTGGTGTCCGGGGCGCGCACCGACGACGTCGGCACGCTCGCCGGCGCCAACGGCATCGTGCTGCACGAATTGTCGTCGCAGCGCGGCTCCCTCGAGGACGCGTTCATGAAGCTCACCGGCGACGACGTCCAATACCACGCGCAGACCGTTCCGCAGACCCAGGGAGGTGCGCTCCGATGAGCGTGTTGAATGCCGAGCGCATCAAGCTCACATCCACCAAGTCGCCGATCTGGTGCAGCCTCATCGCGGTCGCCGTCAGTGTCGGCTTCGCGGCGATCATGGGTGTCTCGTACAAGGCGATGAGGTCGTCGGGCGACGAGTCGTTCGGCGAGTTCTCCGTTTCGTTCACCCAGCTCGGTGCCGCCCAGTTCGGGTCGATGCTGGTGATGATCATGGCGGCGCTGGCCGTCACCACCGAATACCGGTTCGGGGTCATCCGCACCACGTTCCAGGCGGTCCCGAACCGCACCCGCGTCATCGGCGGCAAGGCCGTGCTCCTCGCGGTCGTCGCGGGTGTGCTCGGCCTCGTCATCGCGCTGCTGTCGTTCCTGGTGGCGCAGGTGACGTCCGGGCTGTCGCTGTCACTGTCCGACGGCGACAGCCTCCGTGAACTGTTCGGCATCCCGATCTACTACGCACTCCTCGCGGTGCTCGCGGTGAGTGTCGGCACGTTGCTGCGCCAGTCGGCCGGCGCCATCGCGCTGCTGCTGATGTGGCCGCTGGTGATCGAGAGCATGGGCGTCATGATCCCCAAGGTGGGCAAGTACGTCACCGAGTTCGGGCCGTTCAACAACGCGTCGCACTTCCTCACCGGCAGCGGCAACGGCAGCTTCCACTGGGGGCCGTGGGGCGGACTGATCTACTTCGCGGCGTTCGTCGCGATCGTCTTCGGCGTCGCCCTGGTCGTCGTGAACAAGCGCGACGCCTGAGGACACGACTGAGCCACGAAGCGCCCGACCGGAATCGATTTCCGGTCGGGCGCTTCGTCGTCCGGTACCGTCGCGGCATGCGCACCGTGCTGGCAGGCATGCTCGGGGTGCTGTTGCTCGGGCCGGGACTGCTGGTGGCCGGGTGCGGTGACCCCGACGATGTCGACGTGCCCGTGGACGGGCCGAGCCTGGCCGCGGCGGTCGATCCGGATACGGCGTTCGGTGACCTCGAGCAGTTGCAGCGCATCGCGGACGAGCACGGCGGCAACCGGGCCGTCGGCACCCCGGGCTACGACGCGAGCGTCGACTACGTCGTCGGGCAGCTCGAGGACGCCGGATTCGATGTGGACACACCGGAATTCGCCGTCGACGTGTTCACCGTGCAGGCCGAGACGCTGCGGGTGGGCGGCCGGGACGTGCCGACGACGACGCTCGGCTATTCGCCGTCCACCCCGCCCGGCGGGCTGACGGCGCGGCTGGTGCCGCTGGCTCCGGGGGAGGCGCCGGGCTGCGACGCGAGCAGCTACGACGGACTCGACGCGTCCGGCGCCGTGGTCCTCGTCGACCGTGGCGGCTGCCCGTTCGCACGGAAACAGCAGGTGGCCGCCGATCGCGGGGCGGCGGCAGTGGTCGTCGCCGACAACGTCGACGAGGACCTCATCGGCGGCACCCTCGGCGGACGCGACGCCGCCCGCATCCCGTCGGCGGCCGTCACGCAGGCCGACGGTGCCGCGCTGCGCGATGCCGCGAACGACACAGCGGTGACCCTCGTTCTCGACACCACGACGGATTCGGCGGTGTCCCGCAACGTGATCGCGCAGACGCGGACCGGTGACGGCGGCAACGTCGTGATGGCGGGCGCGCACCTGGACTCGGTGCCGGCCGGGCCGGGTATCGACGACAACGGGTCCGGGGTGGCGGCGCTGCTCGAGACGGCCCGGGCGCTCGGGGCGTCCCCCGAGATCTCCAACGCGGTGCGGTTCGCGTTCTGGGGTGCCGAGGAGGTGGGACTCGTCGGCTCCGAGGCGTATGTGGCGGGACTCGACGACGCGGCCCGCGCCGACATCGCGCTGTATCTGAACTTCGACATGGTCGGCTCCCACAACGCCGGCTACTTCGTGTACGACGGCGACGATTCCGATGCGGTGGGGGAGGGGCCGGGCCCGGACGGATCGGCGGGTATCGAGCGCGCGTTCGAGGCGATCCTGCTGCAGTCCGGTACCTCCCCGGACGGCACCGACTTCGACGGCCGCTCCGACTACGGCCCGTTCATCGCCGCCGGCATTCCGGCGGGCGGCCTGTTCACGGGTGCCGACGAGACGAAGACCGCAGCCCAGGCCCGCAAGTGGGGTGGCGACGCGGACACGATGTTCGACCCGAACTATCACACCGTTCGCGACACCCTGGACGCCGTCGACCGGGCGGCACTCGATACGAACGTGCGGACGATCGCCTACGGCATCGGGCAATACGCGCAGTCGATCGACGGACCGAACGGGGTGCCGGACGCGGGGGACGCACGGGCCACGGCCCGCGCCGGGACACCGAAATAGACCACGGTGGTACCGGCGGTACCAGGTACTTCTGCGAGGCGGGCCGGCCAGGATTACTCTGGCCGCCGTGAACGACGACCAGAGTGACCCGACCACGGTCACCGACTCGGTTGCGAAGTGGGTCCGCGACGCCGACCGGTTGCCTTCCCTCGTCGACGCCGTCCGGCGGCTGCGCCGGGCGCTCCCGGGCGATCCGTCGTTCGGTGACCCGCTGTCGACCACCGGCCCCGGGGGTGCGCGGGCCGCGGCCCGCATGATCGACACCGGCCCGGGCGCGTCCCGCGAGGTGAGCATGGCGGCGCTGCAGGTGCTGCAGGTGATGCTCGAGAAGACGTGGGGCAGCCCCGCGAACGGCGAGGTCACCATCGTGTTCACCGACCTGGTGGGCTTCTCGAGCTGGTCACTGCAGGTGGGTGACGGCCCCACCCTGGCGCTGCTGCGCGACGTCGCGGCCACCATCGAACCACCGATGTCCGAGCGCGGCGGCAGCGTCGTCAAACGGCTCGGCGACGGGCTGATGGTGGTGTTCGACCACCCGGACAAGGCGGTCGAGGCAGTGTTCGCGGCCCGCGCGGCGCTGGCGACCCTCGACTACGACGGCTACCGGCCGCGGATGCGTGTCGGCCTGCACACCGGTGCCCCGCAGGCCGTCGGTGCCGACTGGTTCGGGGTGGACGTCAACGTCGCCGCCCGCATGATGGAACTCGGCGGCGACGGCAACGTCGTCGTCTCCGGCAACACGTACGACGCGATCGGCGCCGACCGGCTCACCGAGCTGGGGTTGACCGCCAAGCGGTACCGGCGGGGGTTGCTCACGCCGCCGCAGCGGGGTGTCCCCAACGATCTGCCGGCGTTCGTGGTGCGCCCGATCCCACAGTGAGCACGACGCGGGTGGTTGTTGCGATCTGCTCTCGGCCGATGCCGCAGCAACCGCCCGCGGCGCATACTGGGGTCATGCGTGCAGGCGAGCATCCCCAGCGGACGCCCCTCTACGGCGTCCTGATGATCATTGTGGCGCTGGCCGCCTCGACGGCCGTCACCTACAGTGGCCCGTCCTGGCTGCGCGTCACCGTCTACATCACCACGGTCGCGGTCGTCGCGGTCGGCTTCGTGATGACCTTCCGCGATTTCTCACACTGAACCGGCGTCGGGGTCGAGTCGCCACAGCGGGGAGACGGGGCCGTGTCCGGCACCCAGGTCGTACGACGCCGCAAGGCAGCGGGTGACCCACTGCTTGCCGAACGCGACGGCGTCGGGCATCGCATACCCGTGGGCGAGCGCGCACGCGACGGACGCGGCGAGGGTGTCGCCGCCGCCGTGATCGTTACCGGTGTCGATCCGCGGGCTGGTGAACTCGTGGAACGTGTCGCCGTCGAACAGCAGGTCGGTCGACGCCTCCGACGTCCGCAGATGCCCGCCCTTGACGAGGGACCACTGTGCGCCGAGCGCGTGCAGGGCCTCGGCGGCGCGGCGGGCGGTGGTGTCGTCGACGACGTCGATGCCGGTGATGAGCCGGATCTCGTCGAGGTTGGGGGTCACCAGCGAGGCGAGGGGGATGAGGGTGGTGCGGACGGCGTCGAGGGCCTCGGCGTGCAGCAGCGGATCGCCGTGCATGGACGCGCACACCGGGTCGACGACGAGCGGGATCGCGCCGTCACGCCCGATGCCGACCTCCCGGCACACCTGCGCGACGGATTCGATGATCGCGGTGGACGCGAGCATGCCGGTCTTGGCGGCGGAGACCCCGATGTCGTCGACGACGCAGCGCACCTGTGCGGCCACCGTCTCGGGTGGGATCTCGTGAAAGCCGCTGACGCCCACCGAGTTCTGCACGGTGACGGCCGCGACGGCGACGCACGCGTGCACGCCGAGCATCGCCATGGTGCGCGAGTCGGCCTGGATGCCCGCGCCGCCGCCGGAGTCGGTGCCGGCGATGGTGAGGGCACGGATCGGGGTCTGGCCGGTCGGCGTCAGGGGCAGGTAGTCCACGCGCCGAGCCTACCCAGGGGCGGAAAACCGATTGCCCCGACTCCGGGGGCGGCGTCATGCTGGGCGGATGACCTCTGTAGTGCCCGGATTCCGGCTGCGCCCCGAACATCCCGACGACGCCGCGCAGGTGCGGGCGGTGGTGCTCGCCGCGTTCCCCGGCCCGGACGAGGCGGACCTGGTGGACGCGTTGCGGACCGATGCGGCGTGGGTGGACGGCCTGTCGTGGGTGGCGGTCGCCGACGACGGCGAGCATGCGGGCAGCGTCGTCGCGCACGCGCTGTGTACCCGCTGTCACGTGGACGGGGCGGAGTCGTTGGCGTTGGCGCCGGTGTCGGTGCTGCCGGAACTGCAGAATCGGGGACTGGGTGCGGCGGTGACGCGGGCGGTGCTCGATGCGGCGGCTGCGCAGGGGGAGTCGAGTGTGATCGTGCTGGGGCATCCCGACTACTACCCGCGGTTCGGGTTCACCCGTGCCTCCACCCACGGCGTCCGGGTCGCGTTCGAGGTGCCCGACGACGCCCTGATGGCCCTCGCCTTCGGGGACGCCGACGTGCCGGCCGGCACCGTGCGGTACGCGGCACCGTTCGGAGTGTGACCGCGGCACGACATCGTCCCGGTACCAGAGTGATTCGGGTACCGGGACGATGTGTTGCGGGATCGCAGCGTGCTTACGGATTCTGCTGGCTCTGGTAGACCATCCAGGAACTGGCGGTGTACATATCCACCGTCGTCGTCAGTGAGTTACCGGACGCCGAGGGAAGTCCGGCGCGGAGATTGACCGCCCAGTTGAGTGAACCGAGAGGTCCGCAGCCGGTGGCGCCGGGGACCGCGAAGTCGGTGGCCGCTGCTCCGTAGCCCGGGAAGTAGGTGCCGACTTCGCCGGATGGGATACCCGCGGGCTGGCCACCCGTGCTGGGGTCGACCTTCAGATCGAGATCGATCGGATCGTCGGTGGTACCGAGGTAGCAGTTGTCGCCGAGTAGTGGGTTGGACAGCTTGATCCGGATGGGGAGTTTGACCGTCATGTTCTCGGGACTCGGAAGGTTGAACACAGGGGTTCCCACCTGCTCGACGGAGGCGATGATGCGGGTGGGGCCGAAGTCCTCGGCCGATCCCACACCCAACGCACCTCCCGGCACCTGAATGGGATTGGCGTGGACGCCGCCGTCCTTGGGGAAGAAGTCCCAGGTCATAGGGGGGCCGGGGGTGATTTTGTTGCCGCCGGCGATCATCATGCTGTCGGGATCGAGATCCACCGTGAGGTTGCCGAGTTTCATGGTGCCGGTCTTGACGATTACGGTCTGGCATCCGCCAGGTGTGGGTACGGGCTGACCGGTGTCCGGGTTCTTGTTCAACAGATCCTCGACCGGGCAGGTGTCCCAGCCGGTGAAGGTGAACGGATCCTGAGGGGCCGGACCGGAGGAACCGAGTGAGCCGCTGCTGCCCTCGGAACCAGAGAGGCTGCCCGAGCTGCCACTGCTACCCAGGCTGCTCTCCGCGGCGGCCACGCCACCGCCGACGAGTGCAAGGGCCGCTGTCGCGGCGATGACGGACGACCGGGTAATGGACTTGCGCATGTACTTCCCCCATTCGAATTGTGAATTTGCTCAGATGGATTCATGAAGATCCGGAGCTTCCAGCCGTCCCGGCCTCGAGCGGAACCAGGGACGGCTGGAAGCCTGGTCTTACGTGGTGACGTCGATGCCCGGCGAGAACGTCAAAGTGCCGGTCAGGTTCCCCGCAGCCGGCGTGCTGCCGGTGGCCGGCGGGCAGTACGAACCGACACCGTTGGATAGGAACGTGATGCCTGGACTGCTCGACGCGGTGACGTTGGGCTTGCTGTACGGCAGAGGGCCGATGTTGCTCTGCATGAGGGTGATCGAGCAGGTGCCCGCCGTGACGGTGGCACTGTTGTCGGGCATGATCAGGCTGCCTTTGGGGCTACCGCTGTCGGCGCTGACGTTGATCTTCCAGGGCTGGGTCGCTGTGACGGTGGCGGCGGTAAAGCCGTCGAGGTAGCAATTCGACAGATTGACGCTGCTGATCGGGATATCGATGCCACCGGTGCCCGCGTTGACGTTGGAGCCTGCGGCGGGTGTGGTACCCGAGCCGCTCACGGTGTAGCACTCGAGATAATGGCTACCGGCCGTGATGGACAGATAGTTGCTGGTTGCCGTCACCGGAGTGCTGGTCTGGACGACGGTGGTGGATGCGGCGGCTACGCCGGTCACGGACACGGTGAGTGCGGCTGCAGCAGCAGCGCTGGCGAGGATCTGGCCCGCTCGAACGAGTGCTCTCATGGTGATGCCTCCTGTGTTCTGATGGGTTTTCTTCGTCACTGACGGTTCAGATGGACCAACCACGAACTGGCCGTGTACATGTCCACCGTCGTCGTCAGGGAGTTCTTGCCGCTGGCCGAGGGAAGCCCGGCTCGAAGGTTCACTGCCCAGTTGAGCGAGCCGAAGAGCCCACAACCTGTAGCGCCCGGCACAGCGAAATCTGTGGCACTGGCGGTGTAGTCGGGGAAGTACGTGCCGACTGCTCCACCAGGAATGGCGCTGGGCTGACCGCCGGTGTCGGGGTCGACTTTCAGATCGAAGATCACCGGCTTGTCAGAGGTACCGATGTAGCAGTTGTTGCCCAGCATCGGGTTCGACAACTTCAGGCGTACAGGGAGTTTCACCGTCATGTCCTCGGGGCTCGGCAGATTGAACACGGGGGTGCTCACCTGCTCGACTGTGGCGGTGATTGCAGTGGGGCCGAAGCCCTCGGCGGATGCGGTGCCGAGTGCGCCGCCGGGGGTCGTGATCGGCGCGGAGTGTAGTCCCCCGCTCTTGGGGAAGAAATCCCAGTTCATAGGGGGGCCGGGGGTGATTTTGTTGCCGCCGGCGATCATCATGCTGTTCGGCTGCAGGTCGATCGTGAGGTCGCCGAGCTGCATGGTGCCGCTCTTGACGATCACGGTCTGGCATCCGCCAGGTGTGGGCACGGGCTGGCCTGAGGCCGGATCCTTGTTCAACAGGCTGTCGAGTGGACACGTGTCCCAGCCTGTGAACTGGTACGGCGCCTGCGGTGCAGCCGATGCAGTTCCGGCGCCGGCCAGCACGAGTGCGGCGGTGGCGGCGAGAACAGCCGCGCGGGTGAGATTCGTTCGCATGTAGCACTCCCGAGTGGTTCCGCCCCTGAAGCCAGGGGTCGATCGAGTTCGTGGAGATCTTGCCGAGCACACGAGAAGGAACTTCGTATCGAGATGTCTCACGAAAAATGCTGCAGGGGAAGTGGATACCGAACGGTGATACGTGAACGCCGCTCCCGGGTATCGACTCGACGGTGGTCTGCTCGACATCTGCAGCGGGCAACGGTGATGTCCACTGCTGTATCCCGGAAATCCCCCACGAGCGGTCCTTCGTGACCCGACCTCTCGTACACGTCGAAAGGTACACGCCGGTATCGGCAGTGTCAGGAAGTTTCACGAAGAAGTGGAAGAGGCACCCGGCCGGCACATCGATCTGGACGAATGTCCATGTGCTCGAGTCGCTTTGCGGCTGCTCCCGAGGGCCTCCGGTGAGGCCGGGATCTCGAGCAAATTGTACTGCAGTACAAAAAGGTTCGACGAGGGCGCTGTCGAGGCGTCGGACGTCTCGATGAATAGTGTTCCTGCGGTGTGGGTTTCATCACCGGTCGACATCGGGGTGTTCCATGGAAGTGCTTGCTGCAGAAAGTGATCAGATCTCGCACAGTGGCTGCATGAGATCCGGTCCGCGCCCGGAGGCGGTGGTGTGGGTGCGCGCTGCGCCGCCGGGGTGTCGGTGTGATCCGGCGTGGGTGCGCCCCGGTTCGATGGGGTGGAATGCCGGATTTCCGGGCGGGCCCCGATTCGGCGGATCCTCGCCCGATTCGGTCAAATGCCTGACAATCCTGCATCACGTCTGTATAAACAGTGATGTGGATCACACTACTGCATCGACCGTGCCCCGAGGAGGTGTCGTGTTCGCCGATACGCCCCGTGCCGACGTCACCGACAACACCGACCAGAACCGCTTCGAGTTGCGGCTCAACGGGGACCTGGTGGGAATCGTCGGCTACTACGACACCACCCCCGCCGGCCGCCGCGGCCCCGGCGCCGCCCCGATCGTCTCGTTCATGCACACCGTCGTCGTCGAAGACTTCGGGCACCGCGGCCTCGCCGCCGTCCTGGTGCGCGACGCCCTCGACCGCGCCCGCGGCTACGGCTGGCGGGTGCGCCCCGTATGCACGTACGTCCAACGGTTCGTCGTCGCCCACCCCGAATACCGCGACCTCATGGCACCCCTCGAAGCGGACACCACCGCGTCGAACTGACAGCCCGTCACGACCCCGCCACCAGGTCGCGGATCGGCATCGAACCGCCCCACCCGTACCGAAACGGACCCGCTCCGGCGCGTCCGCCGGTTTCATGGGACACGTGAACCCCGGATCGACACGCAGCGCCGCCCGCCCGGTCACCGACGACGCCGTGCGGGTCGTCGACAACCCGGCCCGCGAACGCTACGAACTGTGGGTCGGCGACGACCTCGTCGGACTCCTCGGCTACCACCGCGACACGGCAGGCGGCGTGCTCACCCTGCTGCACACCGTGATCGACGAAGACCACGGCGGCCGCGGCTGGGCGGCCGTCCTCGTCGCCGCCGTCCTCGACCGGGCCCGCCGCGACGACGTCCGCATCCGGCCCGTCTGCACCTACGTCGCCCGCTACCTCGGCCTGCACCCCGAATGCGGCGACCTCGTGGCCGGCTGACCGCCGTCAGGCCAGATCCACCACCACCGGCGCATGATCGCTCGCGCCCTTGCCCTTGCGTTCGTCCCGATCGATGTGCGCGGCCGTCACCCGTTCCGCGAACGCCGGCGACCCCAGCACGTAGTCGATCCGCATGCCCTGCTTCTTCGGGAACCGCAACTGCGTGTAATCCCAGTACGTGTACACCCCCGGACCCGGCGCGTGCGGACGCACCACATCCGCGAATCCGGCCTCGGTGAACGCGTCGAACGCGTCCCGCTCCGGCTGCGATGTGTGCGTCTTGCCGTCGAAGAACGACGGATCCCACACGTCCTCGTCCGTCGGCGCCACATTCCAGTCACCCACCAGCGCGATCTGCGCGCCCGGATCCGCCGCCAACCAGCCCTGCGCGTCCGCCCGCAGCTTCGCCAGCCACTCCAACTTGTACGTGTAGTGCGGATCGGCGAGCTCCCGGCCGTTCGGGACATACAGGCTCCACACCCGCACCCCGCCGACCGTCGCCCCGATCGCCCGCGCCTCCCGCGCCTGCTCGGCCTCCGGATCCTTGTGGAAACCGGGCTGATCGGCGAACCCGACCTGCACGTCCTCGAGGCCGATCCGCGACGCGATCGCCACCCCGTTCCACTGACTCAGCCCGACGTGCGCCACCTCGTACCCGGCCTCGGCGAACCGCTCGTACGGGAACTGCTCGTCCTTGCACTTGGTTTCCTGCATCGCCAGCACATCGGTACCGGTGCGGGACAACCAGTCCACGATCCGGTCGGTACGGGCACGGACCGAGTTCACATTCCACGTCGCGAGTCGCACACCCGAGACAGTAGTCAGTCGCCCCGACGTTCGCGGCCCCGACGCTCGGGTCGCGGGCCCAGCGCCTTCATCCGCAGCACCGCGGCGCGGTCGATCTCCACCACCCGGCCGTCGGCGGTGCGGACCACCACCGACGGCTCCAACTGCTCGAGCGTGCCGATGGCGTCGGTCAACGGATGCGACGCGCCGGGCGGCAGGCGGTACCGCACCACCACCCGGCCGCCGAGCGTCGGCTGCGTCGTCATCCGTCTGTCGATCTCGTCAGTCTTCGTCGTCGATATCGTCGTGGCCGAACGGATCGTCGACGGTCCCCGGCGTCCAGCTCAGGTTCGGCACACCCCAGCCCTCCCGCTTGATCGTCTTCTTCGCCGCACGCTTGTTGCGGCCGATCAGCACGTCCACGTACAGGAACCCGTCCAGGTGCCCCGTCTCGTGCTGCAGCATCCGCGCGAAGAACCCGCGGCCCTCGAGCACGACCGGATTGCCGTCCTCGTCGGTACCGGTCACCTTCGCCCAGTCGGCGCGACCCGTCGGGAACTGCTCACCGGGCACCGACAGGCAGCCCTCGACGTCGTCGTCCTCGTCCGGCATGGTCTCCGGGATCTCCGACGTCTCCAGCACCGGATTGACCACACAGCCGCGGCGCATCGGGTACTTGCCCGACGCGTCCTTGCCGGCCTCGTAGTCGGGGCAGTCGTAGACGAACAGACGCTTGGCGACACCGACCTGGTTGGCCGCCAGACCGACACCGTTCGCGGCGTCCATCGTCTCGTACATGTCGCGGATCAGGTCCGCGAGCTCGGCGGGGGACTCGGTCACGGGCTGGGTCGGCTCGTGCAGGACGGGGTCACCGACGATCCGGATCGGAAGAATGGCCATGGTCGTCAAGGATAGTGGGCGCGACACCGGCGTCGCGTCCCGCCGGACGTCGGGACCCCGTGATTCAATGACCAGCAACAACAGCGGTGTAATTCGTGTTCGGGGCATACTGGATTTCCCGGATCCAGCAGTCGAGGAGTGAGATGGACGGCGCAGCAGCGCGGAACCAGTCGCAACAGCCCGACAGCACGTCGGGGGACGAACGCGGCGACGACGGCCTCACCCGCCGGGACCACGACATTCTCGCCTTCGAACGGCAGTGGTGGAAGTACGCCGGCGCCAAGGAAGAAGCCATCAAGGACCGCTTCTCGCTGTCCGCCACCCGCTACTACCAGGTCCTCAACGCCCTCGTCGACCGCCCCGAAGCACTCGCCGCCGACCCGATGCTGGTCAAACGGCTGCGGCGGCTGCGGGCCAGCCGGCAGAAGGCGCGGGCCGCGCGTCGCCTCGGCTTCGATCTGTCCACCTGAGCCGGCCCCTCCGCCGTCCCCCGAACCCCGGCCGTCGTCCCCTCCGTACCGGAACCGTCGGACGCGCCGATTAAGGTCGTGACCCGTGAGCACCCCGAACCCCGAGCCGTCGGGCACCCCGCTGCGCGCGATCGCGATGGTGCTGATCGCCGTCGCGATCCTCTTCGCCGGCCTGGGCGCCGCCTCCCTGGGCGGGTCGGACTCCGACGAGTCCGCGCCGGTCACCGCGGCCGCCGCGGCCCCGACCACCACCGTCGCGCCCACCACGACCACAGCCCCCGCGGCAGCCCCGACCACGACGGCAGCACTACCGACCGCGGTATCGGGGACTGCAGCGTCGACGACCAAGGCGGCCCCGGTGACCACCTCGAGTTCCGGTGCCTCCGCGCGGGCCGACAAGTCGGTGCCGGTCCGGGTGTTCAACAACAGCACCGTCTCCGGTCTCGCCGCGGACACCGCGGACACCCTCACCTCCGACGGCTGGAACGTCTCCGAGACCGGCAACTACAGCTACGGTCTGATCCAGAACACCACTGTCTACTACGGCAACAGCGCATCCGAGAAGCAGGCCGCCGAGGAGATCGCCGCGGAGCTGGGCGTCAAGGCCGAACCTCGGTTCTCCGGCATCGCCAGCGCATCACCCGGCGTGATCGTGATCGTCACCTCCGAGTAGACCGACCGGACCTGCTGGTTATGATCGTCGGCAGATTTCAACCACCTCGAAGGAGCGGTTCGATGGCCTCGCAATTCACCCGTCGCAAGTCCTGGCGCGTCGTGACCCCGTTGGTCGCGATCGCGGCCCTGGGCCTGACCGCGTGCTCGAACAACGAGGAGCCCAGCGACATCCCGGGCACCACGCCGCCGGTGTGGACCGGTGCCCCCGCCCCGACCGGTGAGCACGCCGAGGCGGGCTCCGCCGAGGCCGCCGGCGAGACCCTGTCGATCGAGCTGAAGGACGCCAAGGGCAGCCAGGTCGGCACCGCGACCCTCGCCGAGGCCGGCAACTACGTCAAGGTCACCGTCAACGCGCAGGGCCTGAAGCCCGGTTTCCACGGCCTGCACATCCACTCGGTCGGCACGTGCGAACCCAACTCCGTCGCCCCCACCGGCGGTGAACCCGGCAACTTCCTGTCCGCCGGCGGCCACTTCCAGGTCGAGGGCCACACCGGCCACCCGGCCAGCGGCGACCTCACCTCGCTCGAGGTGCGTGAGGGCGGCATGGGCTACCTCGTCACCACCACCGACGCCTTCACCCTGAAGGACCTGAAGAACGGCGGCAAGGGCACCGCCGTCGTCATCCACGCGGACGCCGACAACTTCGGCAACATCCCCACCCGCTACGCGGCCGCCGCGGACCAGGAGACCCTGGCCACCGGCGATGCCGGCGCACGCATCGCCTGCGGTGTCATCAAGGGCTGACACCCGAGCACGACATCCGACCGGACGGCGGGGCCACACGGCCCCGCCGTCCGGCGTCTCCCTGTGGTTGGATCGAGGCTGTGGGCGTTCCCTTCGCGGGCTCACCGCGCCCGACTCTCGGGGTGGAATGGGAGATCGCGCTGGTCGACCGGACCACCCGCGACCTCTCCAACACCGCTGCCACCGTCTTCGACGCCGTCGGCGCGCTCACCGAACACCCCCGCGTCAGCAAGGAGTTGCTGCGCAACACCGTCGAATTCGTCACCGGTGTCTGCGACACCGTCGGTGAGGCCGTCGACGATCTCGCCGAGACCCTGTCGCTGGTGCGGCGCGCCGCAGGCCCGCTCGGTGTCGACCTCATGTGCGCCGGCACCCACCCGTTCGCGCAGTGGTCCACACAACTGCTCACCCGCACCCCGCACTACGACGAACTGATCGAACGCACCCAGTGGTGGGGCCGGCAGATGCTCATCTGGGGTGTGCACGTGCACGTCGGGATCTCCGCGAAGGAGAAGGTGTTCCCGATCATCAACGCGCTCCTGTTGAAATATCCTCACCTGCTTGCGCTTTCGGCGTCGTCGCCGATGTGGACGGGCGTCGACACCGGGTACGCCAGCAACCGGGCCCTGATGTTCCAGCAACTGCCCACCGCCGGGCTGCCGTTCCAGTTCGAGAGCTGGAACCAGTTCGAAGACTTCGTCCACGACCAGTTCACCACCGGCGTCGTCACCGACCTCGGCGGCCTGCACTGGGACATCCGTCCCGCACCCCGCTGGGGCACCATCGAGGTCCGGGTGTGCGACGGCATCTCCACCCGCACCGAACTGGGCGCCCTCGTCGCGCTCATCCACTGCCTGGTCGTCGACCTCGACCGCCGGCTCGAAGCGGGCGAGACCCTGCCGTCGATGCCGCCGTGGCACGTGCAGGAAAACAAGTGGCGCGCAGCACGATACGGGCTCGACGCCGAAGTGATCCTCGGCGCCGACAACCGGGAACGGCTCGTCACCGACGACCTCCACGACCTGCTCGAACAACTCACCCCCACCGCCGTCCGGCTCGGCTGCGCCGACGAACTCGCCCGCGTCGCCGACATTCCGCGGCGCGGGGCGTCGTACCAACGGCAACGCAAGGTCGCCGCCGCCACCGGCGGAGACGTCCGGGCCGTCGTAGCATCCCTCGTCGACGAACTCGACACGTAAGCCCGCATTCACCCGCCGTTTACGATGTACGTCGTGCTGGTGGACGACGGTGCCCGGACAGGGCAGATACGGCTGACCCCGGATGTTCGCCGACGACTGCTCGTCGGCGGTGTCGTCGCGGTGATCGGCGTCCTCGTCGTGCTGCAGGCCTTCGCCTCCACCCACGGGTTCCCCGGCCCTCTCGCGAGCCTGCTCGACGACGTCGCCGGCACCCCCAAGTCGGCGTCCGTGCCGTGGGCGGGACTCGCGCTCGCGATGGTGGGGCTGACGAACCGGCAGCGGGTGATCGCCCTGTCGAGCGCCGTCGGAATCGACGTCGTCGTCGCCGCGATCCGCCACCTCGCAGGTGGGCCGCTGACCGTCGGCAACGGTGCGGTGATCGTGCTGACCGCGACCGGGGTGTGGGCGGCCCGGTCCCTGCGGGGCGAACAGCGTCGGGGCGCACTCATGGGCGTCGGCCTCGGCGCCCTGCTGATCGTCGCCACCAAATTCGGGGACGTGTGGCTGCACATCACGATCCTCGCCGGACCGCAGGTCCTCGACCCGTACGTCCAACTCGCCGACCACGCGCTCGGCAACCCGTCGTGGGTGATGGGCCGGGTCGTCGACGCGCTCGGACCGGTCGGCTACGGCGTCCTGCACTGGGTGTACATCGAACTGCCCGTCGCCGCGATCGTCGTCGCCCTCCACCAGTTGCGCCGCGGCTGGCCGTCACACCACCTGGTGCGCACGTTCCTGCTGATCGGGCTCGTCGGACCGGCGTTCTACATCCTGTTCCCCGTGGTCGGCCCGATCTTCGCGTTCCCCGACGCCTGGCCCGCCGTCGTCCCGTTCGATCTCGCACCGGCGGCGATGCCGTTCGACGACGTCACCCCCCGCAACTGCATGCCCAGCCTGCACACCGCATGGGCGCTCGCGATCTTCCTGCACTCGAGGCAGGGCCCGCGGTGGCTGCGCTGGGGCGGCACGTTCTGGCTCGTCGCCACCCTCACCGCGACCCTCGGCTTCGGCTACCACTACGGCGTCGACCTGATCGCCGGCGTCGTCCTCACGCTGACCCTCGAGTCGGCACTGCGCGACCCGGAACGCGGCTGGGACCGGTTCCGGATCAGGCTCGTCACCTGCGGTGCACTACTGCTCGCGGTGCTGCTGCTGAGCTACCGGTACCTGTCGGTGCCGATCGCCGAATATCCGATGGTGTCGGCGCCCCTGCTGCTGGGCGTGCCGGCGCTGTTCGCGTACACCTACTGGCGCGTCTTCCACTCCGTCGCCCCGTCCCCGCGTTTTGCGCACTTGACGCGAGATTCCGGCCCCGAACCCTCGCGCTGAGTGCGCAAAACGCGGCTGCTGAGGGGCGGGTGCCGAAGTATGGGCGGCGGCGTCAGCGGAACGCGGTCGGATCGTCGTCGTACTGGTCCATGAGCAGTCCGTCGCGGCCCCGCTGTTCGCGGTAGGCGACGCGGCCGACGCTGTGTGCGATCACCGGTGCGGTGAGCAGCGTGAACAGGCCGACGAGCACGAGCATCCAGATGTCGACGTTGCCGTGCAACCGGATCACCGACCCGATGAGCACCAGCACCAGGCCGATGACCTGGGGTTTGGAGGCGGCGTGCATGCGGGACAGGGTGTCGGGGAAGCGGACGATGCCGATCGCGGCGGTCAGTGCGAGCAGGGCGCCGACGAGGATGCAGACGGCGGCCACGACGTCGAGGAACGTGTTCACGAGTCGTCACTCACCCGGAATCGGGCGACGCTGATCGAGCCGACGTAGCCGACGAGGGCGAGCGCGACGATCGCCGGGACGATCGTGGTGTCCCGCGTGTACGCCGCCCACACCGACAGCCCGCCGATCGCGGTCGCCACGAGGGTGTCCATCGCGACGAGGCGGTCGAGGCTGCTCGGTCCGGCGAGCAACCGGTAGGTGGTCAGCAGCGCCGCTGCCACCAGCATCGCTCCGGCGATGACCATCACGGCGGTCATGACGGATCCTCCCTGCCCTGGTCGTGGTATTCGTAGTCGCGCAGATGCCACGGTGCCGGCTGCCAGTCGGAGTCCCGTTCGAACGCGTTGATGAACAGCCGCTCGAGCCGGCGGGTGGTCCGATAGAACTGGTCGACGGCCTTCGTGGTGCCGACGTCGAGGACGTGGACGTACACGACGCGGCGGGCCTGATCGACCTCGAGCACCATGGTGCCGGGGATCAGGTTGAGCACGTCGATGCACAGGGTGAGCACCAGATCCGATTTGATGCCGAGCTTGCAGCGCAGCACCCCGGTGATGGGGGGCGGGCCGGGGCGCAGCGCGAGCCACGCCACCTGCATGCTCGACTGGGCGGCGTAGACGACGCTCATCCCGACCAGTTTCACCATCGACCACAGGTGCACCCGGCCCTCGACGGGCACCCGCGGCAGCGGCAGCAGCCACATGATGAGCGCGCCGACGGCGAGACCGCCGAGCAGGTTGGCGATGCTGAACGTGCCCCACAGCAGGGTCCACACCAGCGCCAGCCACGCGAGGATGCCGAACCGCAGCACGCGTTCCCGGGTCATCGTCCGCCTCCCTCGCCGAGAACCGAACTGATGTACACGTCGCGGTTCTGCAGGTCCTTCGCGGCGCGGTCGCTGACACCGATCATCGGGCCGGCGAACAGGGTGAGCGCCAGGCCCACCACGACCAGGCCGATCGTCGGGGCCAGCATGAACACCGGCATCCGTCCGACATCCTCACGGTCGACGAACGCGATGTCCTCCTCGGATTCGTCGATGAGGGCGGACGGACTGACGTCCGCGAGGTCGCCCTCGGGGGCGTCGGCGCGGGCCCGCCAGAACGCCTTGGTCCACACGCGGGCCATGACGTACAGCGTCAGCAGGCTCGTGACGGTGCCGCCCGCGACGAGCGTCCACGACAGCACGCTCGGGTGCGCGACACCGGCCTGCAACAGCGCGATCTTGCCGATGAACCCGGAGAACGGGGGAATACCACCCAGGTTGAGGGCGGGGACCAGGAACACGATCGCGAGCACCGGGCTGGCCGCGGCGAGGCCACCGAGCCGGCGCAGCGACGACGACCCGCCCTGCCGCTCGATCAGGCCGACCACCAGGAACAGGGTGGTCTGCACGATGATGTGGTGCGCCACGTAGTAGACGGCACCCGACAGTCCCGACTGGGTGGACAGCGCGATACCGAAGATCATGTAGCCGATGTGGCTGACCAGGGTGAACGACAGCAGACGTTTGATGTCGGACTGGGCGATCGCACCGAGGATGCCGACGAGCATCGTGAGCAGACCGCACACCATGAGGATGCCGTCGAGCTCGCCCTGCGGGAACAGCAGCGTGTGCGCGCGGATGATCGCGTACACGCCGACCTTGGTGAGCAGACCCGCGAACACCGCGGTGACCGGGGCCGGTGCGGTGGGATAGGAGTCCGGCAGCCACGTCGACAGCGGGAACACCGCGGCCTTGATGCCGAACGCCACCAGCAGCACCCCGAAGATCGCCATGCGGGTGCCGACGGGGATGTCGTCGAACCGCAGCGCCATCTGCGCCAGATTCAGGGTGCCGGTCGCGGCGTACGCGAACGCGATGCCGCACAGGAAGATCAGCGACGACACCACCGACACCATGACGTACGAGACACCGGCCCGGACCCGGTCGGCGCTCGCGCCCAGCGTGAGCAGCACGAAGCTCGCCGCGAGCAGCACCTCGAAGCCGACGTACAGGTTGAACAGGTCGCCGGCGAGGAACGCGTTGCACACGCCCGCGGTGAGCGCGAGATACGTGGGCAGGAAGATCGACACCGGTTGCTGCTCGTGGCCGTCGCGGATGCCCTGACCGACCGAGAAGATCATGACGGCGAGCAGCACGATCGCCGACACCAGCAGCATCAGCGCCGACAATCGGTCCACGACCAGGGTGATGCCGATCGGGGTGTCCCAGCCGCCGACCTGGATCGCGGTGGTGCCGTGCCGGTCGGCGAGGTACAGCAGCATCGCAGAGATCGCGGTGACGGCGACCAGCGCGCCCAGGGTGATCCAGCGTTGGACGGTGGAGCGGCGGCCGACGACCAGGGTCGCGGCCGCGGCGATCATCGGGATCAGGACGGGCAGCGGCGCCAGGACGCCGATGAGATCGGAGGAGAGGTTCACAGTCGTTCTCCCACCGTTCCGGGTTGCGCGCCGTCGTGGCTGTCCAGCGTGTTCTCGGACGCCCGGTAGTCCTCGGGTTCCTCGACGAGTTCGACGGGGATCGGGTTGCCCTCGGCGTCGAAGGCGTCGCCGATCTTGGACGGTGCACCGGTGACCGGGTCGTCGGAGCGGTCGCGGTCGGGGGCCTCGGCGGGGCTGCGCCGCCGCAGAACCTTGGTGTCCTCGGTGTCGTCGTCGACCCGATCCGTGGTGTTGATCTTGTAGGAGCGGTAGGCGAGGGCCAGCACGAACGCGGCGATGCCCATCGTGATGACGATCGCGGTCAGGATCATCGCCTGCGCGAGCGGATCGGCCATCTCCCCGTGGATCGACTCGCGTCCGACGATCGGCGGGTTCCCGGGCCGGCCACCGATGGTGAGGATGAGCAGGTTGACGGCGTTGCCGATGAGCAGCAGGCCCAGCAGCATGCGGGTGATGCTGCGTTCGATCAGCAGGTACACGCCCGCCGCGGACAGCACACCGACGATGATCAGCGAGACGAGGTCGGCGTCCATCACGCGTTCACCTCCTCCTTCGCGTCGAGCCGGGCCCCGAGACTGCGGAGCACGTCGAGCACGAGGCCCACCACGATCAGGTACACCCCCAGGTCGAAGAACAGTGCGGTGACGAGTTTGATGTGGCCGAGCAGCGGCAGCGTCACCTCGAACACCGCCGACGACAGCGGCGGCGCCCCCAGCAGCAGCGACGCCACCGCGGTCCCGGCGGCGAACAGCAGGCCGATGCCGAGGATCTTCCCGGCGTCGATCGGAACCGCCTCGCCGAGCTCGTAGCGGCCGCCGGCGAGATACCGCAGCACCAGCGCCAGACCGGCCGTCAGACCGCCCGCGAACCCGCCGCCCGGCGCGTTGTGGCCGGAGAAGAAGAAATACACCGACAGCACCATCATCGTCGGGAAGATCAGCCGGGTCGTCACCTCGAGGACCAGCGACCGGTGCCGCGGATCGATGAGGTCGCCGCCGCGCAGCCACGTCGTCTCCGTGTTCGACGCGGCCGCGTCCAGCACGACGGACGGGGCGTCGGACACCCGCGGTGCGGTCCCGAACCGGCGGTGCCGGAACACCAGGCTCGCGACCCCGGTCGCGGCGACCAGCAGCACCGAGATCTCACCGAGCGTGTCCCACGCGCGGATGTCGACGAGCAGCACGTTGACGATGTTGCGGCCGTTGCCGAGCGTGTACGCGGCCTCGGGCAACTCGTGGTAGATCGGGACCGAGTTGCGGGCGTTCATCGCGTACGCGGCGAGCGTCGTGATCGTGGCCCCGACCCCGACCGCGAGCAGCGCGCGCGGCAGCTTGAAGCCGACGGCCTGCCGTTCGTCGATCTCGGCGGGCAGCTTGCGCAGCACCAGCACGAAGATCACCAGAGTGAGGGTTTCGACGAGGAACTGGGTGAGCGCCAGATCGGGGGCGCCGTGCAGCGCGAACAGCACACCGCAGCCGTAGCCGCTCATGCCGACGAGGATCACTGCGGCCAGACGGTTGCGCATCACCACCGCGGCGAGCGCCGCCGAGATCATCATGACGCCGACGGCCAACTGCAGCGGCGACTCCCACAGCCGGATCCGCGCCCACACGTCGGTGCGCAGCGCCAGCAGGATCACCGGCAGCAGCACCAGCGTCGCGAGGATCGTCGACTGCGTCAGCGGCAGCGAACCACGCTGCGTGAAGCCCGTCAGCCGCATCGACAGCGTGTCCATGCCGCGCAGGACGGCGTCGTACACGCGGTCGGCGTTGCCGAGCGGCGGATTCTGGAACCGCACGTGCGCCGCCGCCCAGCGGTGCGCGACGAACAGCAGCGTGCCGAGCGCGACGACCACCCCGGTCAGCAGCAGCGGCACGTTGAACCCGTGCCACAGCGCCAGGTGGTAGTCGGCGTGCGGACCGGCCGGCAGGGTCGTCGTGTACGGCGTCAGCAGCTTCTCGAGCTGCGGCGACAGAGGTCCGGCCGCCAGTCCGGCGACCGCGAGCAGCCCGGCCGGGGCCATGAACAGGGCGGACGGGGCGTGCATGCCCGCGACGGCGGGGCTCGGCCACCGCTGCCGCTTGCGGCCGAACGCACCCCACACGAACCGGATGCTGTACGCGAGGGTGAGAACCGAGCCGAGCACGATCCCGGCGAGCGTCGCGGTGCGCGCCCACGGATCGAGCACGTCGGTGGTGAGGATCGACTCGAGCGCGGCTTCCTTGCCGACGAACCCCAGCAGCGGAGGCAGCCCGGCCATCGACGCCGCGGCGAGCGCCGCGATCGTCGCCAGCCACGGCGCGTGGTGCCCCAGCCGGGCCAGCTTGCGGATGTCGCGGGTGCCGGTGGTGTGGTCGATGACGCCGACCACCATGAACAGGGCGGCCTTGAACATCGCGTGCGCGACCACCATCGTCATACCGGCGAGGGCCGCGTCGCGGGAGCCGACGCCGACGAGGACCGTCAGGAAACCCAGCTGGCTGACGGTGCCGAACGCGAGCACCAGTTTGAGGTCGAACGACCGCAGCGACCGCCACCCGGCGAGCAGCATCGTGGCCAGGCCCAACGTGATGATCGTGACCCGCCACGTCGGCGAGTCCGCGAATCCGGGGGCCAGCCGCGCCACGAGATAGATGCCGGCCTTGACCATCGCGGCCGCGTGCAGGTAACCGCTGACCGGGGTGGGGGCGGCCATCGCGCCCGGCAGCCAGAAGTGCAGCGGCACGATCGCCGACTTCGACAGCGCGCCGATCAGCACCAGCACGATCGCGACACTCGCGAGCCAGCCGTCCGGCGGGTGCGCGACGACGTCGGAGATGTTGTAGCTGCCCACCAACTGGCCGAGCATGATGATGCCGACGAGCATCGCCAGACCGCCGGCAGTGGTCACCAGCAGTGCCTGCGTCGCGGCGCGGCGACTGGTCGCGCGTTCGGCGTAATGCCCCACGAGCAGGAACGACAGGATCGTCGTCAGTTCCCAGAACGTGTAGAGGATGATCATGTTGTCGCTGGTCACAAGGCCGAACATGGCACCCGCGAACGCGACCATCAGTGCGGCGAAGATGCCGAGGCGGGGTTCGTCGTCGGTGAAGTACCGGGCGCAGTAGACCAGGATCAGGGTGCCGACGCCGAGCACGAGTACCGACATGATCGCGGCCAGCGAATCGAACCGCATGTCGATGTCCATCGACAGGCCGGGAACCCAGCGGATGTGCAGTTCGCGTTCGACACCCCAGTTCGCGATCACCCAGCCGAGGCTCGCGAACGGCACGAGAGCGAGGGGGAAGAAAGCGTTGCGCCCCATTGATCGCACGACGAGTGGAGCCAGAACAGCAGCTAGCGCGTGAGCGATCAATACGACAAGCAAATGGCACTCCGTCGGGTTTGTCGGGCGGCGGGGTGACGAATCGGTGTGAACCGAGAGTCGAGCAGACCGTGCGAACAGGTCGCGAAATGGACTACCGGAGCCATTCTACTCGAGAGGACGACAACACCCGCGAGCGGTAGGAAACGGACAGATCCGGCATGTGGGCGCGGTGGGGAGCCAGGAGAGTACGTTTCGACGCGTGCCCGACGACAACCTCCCCGTGATCCGCACCGCCGCCCTCGCCCACATCCGCGACCGCCGCCTGCTGCAGGCACGCTCGTCCGGCAAGAGCGCGTTCTACATGGCCGGCGGCAAGATCGACCCCGGTGAAACCCCCGAACAGGCCCTGCACCGCGAGATCCGCGAAGAACTCGACACCGACATCGTCCCCGGCACCCTCCGCGAACTCGGCGTGTTCGAAGCCCCCGCCTTCGGGCACCGCCCCGGCACCCGACTGCACATGACCTGCTACCTCGCCGACCTCGCCGACGAACCCCACGCCACCAGCGAAGTCGACGAAATCCGGTACTTCACCGAAGCCGAATACCTCGCCCTCCCCGACACCGCCCCCGGCTCACGCCTCGTCTTCGCCCGACTCCGGGAACTCGGACTCGTCGACTGAACGGACGCCCCGCAACGCCAGACCACAGAACACCACCACCAGCAGCAGGGCCGCCGCGGCCAGTCGGTCGAAGGTGATGGCGTCGGCAGAGGACACGAGGAGTGCGTTCGTATCCGACGGCGAGTCGACGGCGGACGGAACGCCGGGCAGCGGTTCGTACGACGCCGTGTAGATCGTGAACCGCGTCGTGATGTCGACGACCGTCGTGAACACCAGCGACAGCAGTGGCACGACGAGTCCCAGGGCTGCGGTCGTGCCACTGCCCGGCAGTGTCGCCCCGAGCGTGAGGCCGATGCCGGCGCCGAGGACGGCGAGTTCGACGAGCAGCGGGCCGGCACCGTCGGACGGGGTCGGATCGATCAGCGTCCAGATCGGGATCACCGCGAGGACGGCCGGGCCGATCACGGGTGACGGCAGTCGCGGCGCCGCCACGACACCGGCCGCCACCGTCGCGACCCCGACGAGCACCACCGCCCACGCGAGATGGTGCAGGGATTCCCGCCACAGCACGGTCGCGACGAACGGGACGGTGGCGGCGACGGCGGTCGCGGCGAACAGGAACGGTGACCTCGACCGCCGGGCCCACAGTTCGGTGAGTGAGACGACGAGCACCAGGCTGATGCCGATGACGATCCACAACCGGAAACGGGAGGTGTCCTGTCCGTCGATCCACGCGCCGAGCAGTCGATGAGCGACGGCGAGTGTCACTGCGGCGACCGCGACCCGGCCCGCGACCTCCGGGATGGCGCGGGCCGGTTCGTCGGGGTGGCGTCCGGTCGGGACCGTGACGGCGCACCCGATCGTGAGGACGAGGGCGGGCACGAGGATCCACCACGACGGCTCGCCGAGGGTGGAGGTGCTCGGCGACCAGTCGGCGCGGGCGCCGTGCGCGAGGACGAACGTCGACGCGACCGCCGTCACCAGCGCCAACCGTGGGAGCGGACGGGCCCACGCCGCCGCGACCGTCGCCCCCAGCAGGATTCCCGCGGCGATGCACTTGCCGTAGTGCAGGAGCGTCAGCACACCGACGTCGTCGGCGCCGTGCACCGCGAACCGGATCGCGACCAGCACGACGGTCGCGACGGCCGCCGTCACCCACGACGGCCGGGTGGTGCGGGCGCGCTGCACCGCCCCGTAGGCGAGGACGGCGACCACGGTGCCGATCGCGACGGCCGTCGGGACCGCACTGAGCCACGACTGCAACTGGCGGGGCGACGCCGAGAATGCGCCGTACCATTCGGGCGGGCTGATCAGCGCATACGTGCCCAGTGCACCACCGAACAGGGCGGCAGCGGCGGTCAGGAGCGCACGGACGTTCGTGGTCACCGCCTCGACGCTACCGGCCCGGTCAGCGGTTCTCCGCGTACTCCTTCAGATGCGCCACCTGCGCCGCATCGAGCGACGGCCGCACCGTCTGCCGGGCCGCCGCGACGTCGTCGGCGGTGACGGTGGCGGCATCGACGTCGCGGCGCATCGCGGTGAGCGCAGCCTCCCGCAGCAGCGCCGAGCAGTCGGCGGCCGAGTAGCCGTCCAGGTCGCAGGCGAGGTCGTCGAGATCCACGTCGTCGGCGAGCGGCACCGATTTGCCCGACGTCCGCAGGATCTCCCGGCGCGCATCGGCGTCCGGCGGCGGCACGAACACGAGACGCTCGAGCCGGCCGGGACGCAGCAGCGCCGGGTCGATGAGGTCGGGCCGGTTGGTGGCGCCGAGCACGACGACGTCACGCAGCGGTTCGACGCCGTCGAGTTCGGTGAGCAGCGCGGCCACGACCCGGTCGGTGACGCCGGAGTCGGAGCTCTGCCCGCGGCGCGGGGCGAGCGCGTCCACCTCGTCGAGGAAGATCAGCGACGGCGCGGAGTCCCGGGCCCGCTGGAACAGCTCGCGGACCGCCTTCTCCGACGCGCCGACCCACTTGTCCATCAGTTCCGCACCCTTGACCGCGTGCACACTGAGCTGGCCCGAACTGGCAAGGGCGCGAACAAGATACGTCTTACCGCAGCCGGGTGGACCGTACAGCAGGACGCCGCGCGGCGGTTCGACGCCCAGGCGGGCGAACGAATCCGGGTGCTGCAGCGGCCACAGCACCGCCTCGGTGAGCGCCTGTTTGGTCTCGACCATGTCGCCGACATCGTCGAGGGTGACGCTGCCGATCGCGAGTTCCTCGGTGCCGGAACGGGACAGCGGCCGGATCACGTCGAGCGCACCCACCAGATCCGCCTGCGTCAGCCGCGGCTCCGACTTGTCGGCGTTCGCCCGTGCCGCCGCCCGCAGCGCCGCCTCCCGGCACAGGGCGGCCAGGTCGGAGACGACGAAACCCGGAGTGCGCGAAGCAATTTCGCCGACGTTCAGGTCGTCGGTCGGTACCTTCCGGAGCAGATGCTCGAGCAGTAGTCGCCGGCCCGCACCGTCCGGCAGAGGCAGCGACAGTTCCCGATCGCACAGGTCCTGCGCGCGCAGCCGGTCGTCGAGTGATTCGGGATGCGCGGTGGTCGCGACGAACGCCACCGACTCGGTGTTCACGGCCCGCCGCAACTGGTCGAGGATCAGCGTCGACACCGGTTCCCGGACCGACGGCAGCAGCGCATCGACGTCGGTGACCAGCAGGACGCCACCGGACCGGACCGCGTCGACCGCCGCGACCACCCGCTCGAGCCGCGACTGTGCCTCGGACGCGCCGACCCCCGGACCGTCGAGTTCGACGACCCGCCGCGTCGCGAGGACCGACCGGGCCAGCGTCGCCTTGCCGACCCCCGCCGGGCCGGTGACCAGCACCCCGAGATGCGGGGACGCACCGAGCGTGCGCAGAAGTTCGGGTTCGTCCAGGGCGAGCGCCAGCCACTCGCCGAGCTTGCCGGCCTGCGCTGCCACCCCCACCAGGTCGTCGACCGGGACAGCGTCGGCTGGTTGGTCACTGGTGACCATCGAAATCTGTTGTGCGACAGGAGTTCCTGTCGGCACCCCGGCGCCCCAGCTGGCCGCAGAATTCGGTTGCACGCTCACCGGACCACCGGACGGGTCGACCCCCGTCACCGTCAGCAACTCCGACGTCCACGTCACCCCGAACGCCCGCGACAGTGCCTGAGTCGCCGACGTCGTACTGGTGCCCGGGCCGAGATCCCGCGGCAGCAGCGACACCGCGTCCCCGACGGTGAGGACCTTGCCGAGCAGCGCCTGCCGCAGCGTCACCTCCGAGATCGCCTGCTGCGCCATCGCCGACCCGCTCACCGTCACCGCCCGCGCCCCGTACACGGTGGCGGGGGCGACGACCACCGTCGCGTTCTCCCGCAGACCGGTATTGGAGAGGGTGACGTCGTCGAGCAGGGCCGTCCCGGTGGGGGTGCCGACCGGTGCGAGGCCCGCGACCGCGGCGGTCCGACGCGCCCCGACGAGAGCGATCGCATCCCACTCCCGCAGTCCCAGCGCCGCAAGAACTTCGGGGTGCAGTCGCACCACCCCGCGCCGGGCGTCCGCGGCGGACGTGTTGAGCCGGACGGTGAGCGTCAGTTCGGGGGAGGTCACGCCGTCCAGCCTAGTGTCGCGCCCGTTTCGTCCCCCGCCCCTCGCGTTGTGCGCACTTGTCGCGCTGAATTCGGCTGGCGGATTCATATGGTCACAGCAACAAGGTGATCGTGAGGAGGCTGGGATGGCGTTGGGATTGTTGAATCGGCGGCGGTTCGTCCGGCTGATCTGTGGTGGTGTGCCGCAAGGGAAAGCGGCCCGGGCGGTAGGGATGTCACGGCGGGGTGCGCAGTCGTTGTGGTATCGACTCGGGGGTCCACCGCTGCGTCGGGGCCGGGGTGGCGGACTGGTCACCCCGGTCGACGAGGAG